>CAVVQC010000006.1:0-390852 GCA_963750275.1 uncultured Chloroflexia bacterium | reverse complement strand
TGCAGCAAGCTTGCATGTGGACAGGAAGCTGTCTTTCAACCATCCCAACACACCAATAAACACTACAGGCAGATGCAAGACTGCAGCAAGCTTGCATGTGGACAGGAAGCTGTCTTTCAACCATCCCAACACACCAATAAACACTACAGGCAGATGCAAGACTGCAGCAAGCTTGCATGTGGACAGGAAGCTGTCTTTCAACCATCCCAACACACCAATAAACACTACAGGCAGATGCAAGACTGCAGCAAGCTTGCATGTGGACAGGAAGCTGTCTTTCAACCATCCCAACACACCAATAAACACTACAGGTAGATGCAAGACTGCAGCAAGCTTGCATGTGGACAGGAAGCTGTCTTTCAACCATCCCAACACACCAATAAACACTACAGGCAGATGCAAGACTGCAGCAAGCTTGCATGTGGACAGGAAGCTGTCTTTCAACCATCCCAACACACCAATATACACTACAGGCAGATGCAAGACTGCAGCAAGCTTGCATGTGGACAGGAAGCTGTCTTTCAACCATCCCAACACACCAATAAACACTACAGGCAGATGCAAGACTGCAGCAAGCTTGCATGTGGACAGGAAGCTGTCTTTCAACCATCCCAACACACTAATAAACACTACAGGCAGATGCAAGACTGCAGCAAGCTTGCATGTGGACAGGAAGCTGTCTTTCAACCATCCCAACACACCAATAAACACTACAGGCAGATGCAAGACTGCAGCAAGCTTGCATGTGGACAGGAAGCTGTCTTTCAACCATCCCAACACACCAATAAACACTACAGGTAGATGCAAGACTGCAGCAAGCTTGCATGTGGACAGGAAGCTGTCTTTCAACCATCCCAACACACCAATAAACACTACAGGCAGATGCAAGACTGCAGCAAGCTTGCATGTGGACAGGAAGCTGTCTTTCAACCATCCCAACACACCAATAAACACTACAGGCAGATGCAAGACTGCAGCAAGCTTGCATGTGGACAGGAAGCTGTCTTTCAACCATCCCAACACACCAATAAACACTACAGGCAGATGCAAGACTGCAGCAAGCTTGCATGTGGACAGGAAGCTGTCTTTCAACCATCCCAACACACCAATAAACACTACAAGCAGATGCAAGACTGCAGCAAGCTTGCATGTGGACAGGAAGCTGTCTTTCAACCATCCCAACACACCAATAAACACTACAGGCAGATGCAAGACTGCAGCAAGCTTGCATGTGGACAGGAAGCTGTCTTTCAACCATCCCAACACACCAATAAACACTACAGGTAGATGCAAGACTGCAGCAAGCTTGCATGTGGACAGGAAGCTGTCTTTCAACCATCCCAACACACCAATAAACACTACAGGCAGATGCAAGACTGCAGCAAGCTTGCATGTGGACAGGAAGCTGTCTTTCAACCATCCCAACACACTAATAAACACTACAGGCAGATGCAAGACTGCAGCAAGCTTGCATGTGGACAGGAAGCTGTCTTTCAACCATCCCAACACACCAATAAACACTACAGGCAGATGCAAGACTGCAGCAAGCTTGCATGTGGACAGGAAGCTGTCTTTCAACCATCCCAACACACCAATAAACACTACAGGCAGATGCAAGACTGCAGCAAGCTTGCATGTGGACAGGAAGCTGTCTTTCAACCATCCCAACACACCAATAAACACTACAGGCAGATGCAAGACTGCAGCAAGCTTGCATGTGGACAGGAAGCTGTCTTTCAACCATCCCAACACACTAATAAACACTACAGGCAGATGCAAGACTGCAGCAAGCTTGCATGTGGACAGGAAGCTGTCTTTCAACCATCCCAACACACCAATAAACACTACAGGCAGATGCAAGACTGCAGCAAGCTTGCATGTGGACAGGAAGCTGTCTTTCAACCATCCCAACACACCAATAAACACTACAGGCAGATGCAAGACTGCAGCAAGCTTGCATGTGGACAGGAAGCTGTCTTTCAACCATCCCAACACACTAATAAACACTACAGGCCTGGTGCACAGGTACGGAAGTCCTTGGCGGTATATCCACCACCGGTCACCTCGCGCAGCCAGGCGTTGATATCGTCCGAATCGATCGGCCGCAGCGTCCCGTCCTCGTCCTCGAATTGGAAGAGCCGTTGCCCCGGCAGCTCCTGGCACATGCGCACCACCGTAGCCGTGCGCCGGTCGCGATAGTCGACGCACCATTCCTTGCCGCTCTTGCCATTGAAGGTCAGGCGGATCGTGGCGCCGTTTATTTCGGCGTGCTGACTCCGTAAGGTTGTCAACCCGAACGACGCATTGTCGCGCGCGTACTCCTCATTGCCCACGCGAATATGGGTGGAATCGAGGAGTTGCAATGCCACCGCCACGATCTTGGCTTTTGGCATACCGTGCTTGCGGAGATCGGCATCCATCTGCCGCCGGATCTTTGGGAGATGGTGTCCGAAATCCGCCAGCCGGCTGTATTTCGATTCGGCCTGAAGCGCGGTCCAATCGTCGTGATAGCGATATTGCTTGCGGCCGCGCTGATCGCGACCGGTCGCCTGGATATGTGCGTTTCCCGTGGGCGCGATCCAGACATCGGTCCAGGCGGGAGGAATGACCAGCGCCTCGATGCGCGCCTTACGTATGCGCGCACGGGTTTTCCTGCCGAATCCAGATAGCGAAACCCCTTGCCGGCCTTCACCCGGCGGATACCCGGCGTGTCATCGTGGACATACCGCAATCCCGCCTCGGCAGCACGTTCTTCGCCCGAGACGGCGAGATCACCATTCGATTCGGTCATTCGTATTCTTGCTCCCGGAGGCAGATCGGCTACGCCGTAAGCAAGCATAGAAGCAGCGTCTGACCGACAGGGAAAACGCGCAGTCCCATCACAGATGGGGCACGAACACGACGGGTTCGGAAGGGAACGGGATTGTGTCCACCAGCGTGAGCTTCTGCTGCAGCGTTCCATCCGCGAACCGCGTGTACAATCGGGAAATATCAACTCATCGGAGGTCTGACATCGACGTCAACGAGACCGTTTCGGTCGCCCACTCGTCTGACGAGCTGGTACCGCTTCGGCGTACCTTCTTCTTTACCGATATCGAGGGCAGTTCCCGCCTGTGGGAGCTGCATCCGAAGGCGATGCCGGCTGCGCTGACGGTGCACGACGCGATCCTGCAACGCGTGGTGGCATCCAACGCCGGTCGTATCTTCAAGACAATTGGCGATGCCGTCTGCGCGGTGTTCGATACACCACTCGATAGTGTCCGCGCCGCGATTGCCGCGCAACGTGAACTCTCCGCAACCAACTGGCAGACCCTTGGTCTCACGCAGCCGCTGACCGTGCGCATAGCCCTGCAGGCCGGCGAAGCGGTAGAGCGCGATGGCGACTTTACCGGACTGGTGCTCAACCGCATCTCGCGGTTGCTGCGTGCCGGGCATGGTGGTCAGGTGCTCCTGACCCATTCGATCGCGAACGAGATCGAACGCACCCCCATTGCCGGGGTGAGCCTGCGCGATCTGGGCGAGCGCCGCCTGCGCGATGTTCCGGGTGTGAATCGCATCTACCAGTTGGAAATTGCCGGACTCAAGAACGCGTTCCCACCGCTGGAAACGCTGGACACCATTGCTCACAATCTGCCAGTGGCGCTCAATACCTGCCTCGACCGGGAAGCCGAGCTGGCGGAGATTCGCCGGTTACTGCTCGATTCACCCGCCCGCCTGATCACGCTACTCGGGCCAGGGGGAATCGGGAAGACCCGGCTCGCCCTGCACGCCGCCACCCAGCTCATCGATGCATTCCCCGGCGGAGTCTGGTTTGTCGATCTGTCCGGTATTCGTGACGCGGCACTCACGCCCATGGCCACTGCGAGTGTGCTTGGGGTGCGCGTCGAACCCGGCATCGATACCCAACGGGCGATTGCCGAAAGCATTGGCGATCGAGAGCTGCTGCTCGTGCTCGACAACTGCGAGCAGATCGTGGATGGCGTGGCGCGCTTCATGACCGGGTTGTTGTCGAACACGCCCGGACTTCGCGTGCTCGCCACCAGCCGGGTGCCGCTCGAGCTGCGCGGCGAGCAACGCATCGATATCGGTCCCTTGCCGGTCGAGAAGAACGACGATGCCGGCCCTGCGGTGCAGCTCTTCATCGAGCGGGCCCAGCAGATCCGCCCCTCGTTCGAGATGACCGCCGCCAATCAGGAATCGGTCTACGAGATCTGTCGCCGGGTCGATGGTATTCCGCTTGCGCTGGAGCTGGCGGCTGCGCGGGTTTCCGTGCTCAGCCCCGATGCCTTGCGCGCCAGGCTTTCGTCGCGACTTTCACTACTCACCTCGACCAGTCGCGATCTTCCCGAACGCCACCAGACCCTGCGCGGCGCGATCGAATGGAGCTACGCCCTCCTGCCTCCGGAGGAGCAATCCGCCTTCCGCGCGCTCTCGGTCTTCCAGGGCGGCTGGTCCCAGGCCGGCGCCCAGGCGGTCACCGGGCTGGACGACGTCGCCACCATGGAAATCCTCGGCTCCCTGCGCGACAAAAGCCTCGTCCGCCTGTCCGAAACCGACGACGGCGAACCCCGCTATTCGATGCTGGAAACCATTCAGGAATACGGGCTGGAACAGCTCGAGCAAAGCGACGGCTTTCAAGCTGCTCGTTCCGCGCATACTGAATTCTTCGTCAATCTTTCTACCGAGGCATCAGCGTTTATCCAAAGGGGGACACAACAACATCGATGGCTTTCGATCATCGATCGTGAAATCTCGAACCTCAGAGCAGCGTTGCAAGAGAGTCTCGACATGGGCAACGCCGAGCCAGCAGTCGATCTCTCGATCAATCTTTGGTACTACTGGTCGGCCCGGGGGCTAATGGAAGAAGGCCAGCGCTGGTTGGCGAGCGCGTTGACGCTTGCCGCAGAGGTGGATCCAACTTTGCGTGCCCGGGCGTTGCTGCACTCGGGAACCTCTGCGTCGAACGGGGGGAGTTACCCGCTGCCGAAGCACTTTACCTGCGAGCACTGGATCTCTCTCGCATCGCGAACCACGAGCTGGGTATCGCACAGTCGCTCTCGTTTCTCGGCATGGTTTCGGGAATGCAGGGCCGAGCGAAAGAAGAGCACGACTTCCAGATCGAGGCGCTCGGACGATGCCGGGCTTTGGGCGTCTCCAGGGGCGTCGCCGCATCACTGGTCAATCTTTCCGTTTGGGCGCTCAACCAGGGGAAGTTCGAAGAAGCATTGGCGTTTCTGGATCAGGTTCGTGAAGAACAGGAACGTCTGCAGGATGAAACCGGGCTGACCTTTGAGAAGGCGTACCGAGCATATGTCTTGCGCAGCATGGGCGAACTCGACGAGGCGGCCGCGCTCTTCGAGGAAGCCGAAGCACTATCGCTCCGGGATGAGCTGTTCGATGGCGTGTGTTTCGCGCGGGTCGGCCGGGCTTCAGTGGAACTCAAACGCGGAAATGTGGCTCTGGCATCGTTGTTGGCGGATGAAGCTCTTGTCGGAGCTCGTACCCGTGGAGATCGACTCTACATCGCGGATACCCTCGAAATGCTTGCTTCTGTCTGTGCGAACTCAAGCGATGCCGCGCGGGGAGCGGAGGCTTTGGGTGCGGCCCACCACCTGCGGGCGCTCTCGAACGCTCCAACCGCGGCCCATTGGGCCGATGAGGTTTCCAGCGCCCGCGACAAGCTGGAGACAACCCTCGGTTCCCGCGAGTTCATGAAGCATTGGGAGCGTGGCCGTCTGTATGAAATGCGCTCGAACTGGCTCGTTGTTGCTCCGCCTGGGCTGCTTGAGCTCGTAAGTACTTTCGCACTTTGATGCCGGCAGCCTCGTTCGATTCTCAGTTTGCTATGATGACCGCAGCCCACAATTCTTTTGAAGCCTCGACAGCAATCCGCCGTAACCTCGGCAAAGGAGTCTACATGTCTCTCTTCGAATATCCTCTGGCGTTGGAGGCAACAGTTCCTTTTATTGTCGAAGCTGCTGATCGCTACCGATTACAAGCATGGGAATTGCGGCTTGCAAGAAACGAAGGAAGCAGTGAAAAGGCAGGTGACGAAGAAACATATAGCGTTCCCGAGGGGCTCGGCACGGGATATCTGGGAATTGTGTGGGACGGTTGTGTCAGCCTGACAGTCCGGGATGACGATAGCAGGTCTCATGAAATCGAATCAGGGCTTGGCATTTTCCTCTTCGATCAAATGAAAGCAATCGGCTTGGGTGCCTGCGCCTCGGCCGCTCGTGTGGCGGTCGTTGCGGTACTCGACCTGGATGCTCCAGACCTCCCTTGAACTTGCCGGGGCGTGGAAAGTGCGGCGATTTGCCCGTACAGATGCCCGAGTTTCCAGCGGGCGGTCAGACACTTATTGCGATTCTGCGGCAGCTCCATTTTGGGATGAAGCGAATCCAACGCCAAATCCTGTGGGTGCTGAATTGTGGCCCCGGCCTGGGTTCTTTCTGTCGACTATCGGGGGGCCGCAAGCTGGCAGACAATGTTCAAGCGAGTTCGACTCTGATAATGGGCCAGAATTGGACTTCATCATGCTCCCCGAGATGGAGAACGCCTCATACGATAGAGGGCGAGGGGAGAATTCACTGGCTTATATCATCGACTTCTACATCGAAGGAGACGATCCTCCTACCAGAGGAACGGAAGGGGATACGGAACCTGGCCGTACGATCCGTTGCTGGGGACCATAACGTGAGTTCCGTTTGGATATGACAAGCCAGAGGAATACCGCGGACCTCGTATAGTTCCTGATTGGCCGGGAAGGTGTCCGGCGATCGTCAGGACTCACCGTGCTTCGCCTTCGGCGCCCGCAATTAGGGCTTCCCCCATCTGTCGTGCCCATTTTCTGGGCGCTCATCCTGATCGAGTCGGCATATGGCGCCTATCTCGGCATCCTGCCGCTCTGGATCGAAAAGCTCGGCGCGCCCATTGCCATCGTCGGATTACTGCTGGGGGCGAACGGCATTCTGCGCCTGTTCGTCCTCTTTCCGTCGGCCAATATCGCCAACAAGTTTGGCTACCGGCGCACCATCATGGTGGCGCGCGTCGCCGCGTTCGCTGGTCTGATGGCCGCGGCGCTGGCCACCCGCTGGCAACAGTTGCTCATCATGGTTATCGGGGTCGCGATTGGCGAGCTCGTCTTTCCCCTGTTGCAAACCCTGGTCGCCGCCGAAGCCGGTGAGCAGCGGATGCGGTCGTTCGCGCTCATCTTCACCGTTGGGCCCTCGATCGCGCTCGCTATCGGGCCCATCCTCTCCGGGGTGCTGGTGGCGGTCGCCGGAATGCGCGCAGCCTTTGCGCTGGCGGCAGTGTTGACCGCACTGTCGTTCTTCTGGCTGCGCAAGATCGAGGAACCGTCCTCACTCAGGGCACGAGATCTCTCGCAACAAGCCGGCTATCGCGAAGCGATATCCGATTACCGGATTCGCACGATCACGTTGCTCCTGCTGGGGATCGTCTTCACCTGCTCCCTTGGCGTTTCCTTCATCCCGACCTTTCTGGAAGACGTGCGTGGCTACCAGCCCGCCTCCATTGCCACCTTCGCGGCTCTGGGCGCGGTTGGCTCCGCGCTGTTTGGCATTGCCGTCGCCCGCACACGCAAGCTCCAGAAAGAGCCGTTCCTGGCGGTTGCCATCGCGTTGGGTGCCATCGTCGTCGCCCTCATTCTTTTCAGTGCCAGTGCGCTCCTGCCGGTGGTTCTGTTTGCCTATCTGATGCGCGGCGGCTTTTTCTCCGCCTGGGCGATGCTCAACGCCTCACTCGGTGTCAACGCCCCCGCCCGCTACCGGGCGCGCGGGTTCGCCATCGTCGAGATGGCGGGCGGTCTCGCCTCGTCGTTCGGCCCCATCATTGGCGGGGTGCTCTACGCGTGGCGGAACACCCTCACCTTCGAAGTGGCCATCGTGCTCGGTCTCTGCCTGATCCCCGTCATCCTCTGGGTCAATCGCACCGCTCGCCACTGGCCGGCGCCGGATATCGAACCAGGTGGTGTCATCGAGAACGAACCGCTCATCGGCGTCGCCCTGGAAAGCGCGCCCGAGCTCAGCTTGCAACCACTCGTCACGGCTCCGACCTCAACGACCGAGTAACGCACTTCGCTCGCCACTCGACGTTTTTCAGGTCGATGCAGTCATCGCACGGCGAAAGCTCCGATCAATCTTCGCGGCTCTGGATGACTCCCATTCCCTGCCGGATCTCGCCCAGGTGGTAGGCGGCATGCGCAACCATGGCGAAGGTGCCGCCGATCATAGCCGCGCTCCAGTCGGTGTTCACCTGAGCGGTCTGCTTGAGCCAATCGTATTCCCCCCGCAGCGTTTCGATCAGCTCCTGCCATTGGGCCTCATCGACCGCGCCCACGTTCCAGGAGCCCTCCCAGTCGGCGTTATTGGACCAATTGGTAGCCAGCCCTTCACGCAACTGTTGGATGTAATAGGCAGTGTGGTTCACCTGCGCGGCCAGATTGGCTGATTGCGCGGAAACGGGAACTGACGCTTCTTCGGCGCTGATACCGGCCAGGGTCTCGAACATCGAGGTGCCCTTGTCCAGGATCCACATAGGGCCGTTCTCGTCCTTGGCGTCGAAGATCTCGTCCCAGATCGCCAGCAGTCCCTGACGGAAATCGGCGACATCGATGGTCACGGTTGCGGTTTGCTCGGTCAACGTCAGGCTCCTTCGATCGATCAGTTTCGGGGCGTTGTGTATTGAACCATCACGCATCGGATACGTGAGAAATCGATGCGTCAGTCTCCTGACAAATTGCCGATTTCTTTCAAGATGTTCCAGCAGTTGATGGCAGCGTTGACGAGCAGCAGGAAAATCGGAAGCACCATCCAATCGATCAGCTCGCTGCGGTTGAGCATCAGACTGACGCCGATCACGAGCGCGGCAAGCTCCGCGGCGATCATGTATCCAAATCGCTTCACCCCGGCATGCGGCGACGACCACTGAGGATCCGGATCGTCATGCAACAAGCGTATGTCGCCGCGGATTTGACGCAACCCAAAAAGTGAAACAAGCGCGATGGGGATGCCAATGCCTATCCCCGATGGATCGGGAATCAAAAACAAGAGCGCGAAGGTGAGCATCAGCACCAGGCTGTGAAAGGTCTCCGAGCACCAGATCCGCAAACCTGGAGGTGAGGTGTCCTTCATGATCGCCGGGCTCAACGCCAGCGCCACGAACAGCAAGCCGACCAGCACCCCGGCAACCCCCGCTACGGCGGCATAAAAGGCGGTCCAATCCTGCAATTCACTGTTGATGTTCATCGCTGCGTCCCAGGGCATTCGATCGAGCTCAATGGTCGAAGGCGCACGGTACCCGCTACTAACTCAGACGGCAAGGTCTTCTCCAGGAGTGACGTGCCCTGCCTCATCAAGGGCTCTCAGAATTCCAAGGTTATTCTCAGGAAAGCCGCAGGGCACCCACAGAGAGGGGTCCTAGGATAGTTCCAGATCGATCGGAGAGCCGGTCGCACGAACACGGAACCGGCGGTTCGGCCTTCTCCCTCCCAGAGGCCGAACCGCTCCGCTCAACACTGAAAGGAAAGGGGACGACCATGCATACCCGCTCGTTGATCAAGGGCGTCTCAGTTGTCGCTACGGCATTGACCATCGCCCTCGGGGGCACCGGGATCGTTTCGATGGAGACGGGGCTCGTTCGCGTTGCCGCACAGGATGCCGCCTCCGCGGCCTTTACCTCCGGGCAAACGGTGGTCGTGAACGCGGATTCATTGAACATGCGCGCCGATGCCTCGGTCGATGCCGAGATCGTCACGACGCTGCAAAACGGAACCTGGGCCACCGTTGTCGACGGTCCGGTCACCGGGGATGATTACTCCTGGTATCAGGTCGAATACGACGATTACTCCGGTTGGGTCGCGGCCGAATTTCTCACCGACACCGCGACGGCTGGCTCGCTGACCACCGGCGCGACGGTCATCGTCAACACCGAATCACTCAACATGCGCAGCGCTTCTGGTAGCACCTCCGAGGTCGTGCAAGTTCTCGAAGGATTTGCCGAGGGACAGGTCATCGGTGGCCCGGAGACGGTCGACGACATGGTCTGGTACCAGGTCGATTTCGACGGAGCGCAGGGCTGGGTGAGTCGGAACTATCTCGCCATCCCCGCCACTGGCGATGAGGCTGTTTCAACCGGCGTGCTCGCCACGGCTACCGCAGTGGCCACGGACGCTGCGATCTAGCGCAACGGATTTTATCTGTGAAGGCCGGCAGCCTGGGTTGGTTGCACGCTCGCGGTGAGTAGGCGCCCACCTGCCGGTAGCACTATGGAGGTAGTAAACGAATGAACTTCGAACTTCTGACTCGCCGGGCTCCCGGTCTGACCATGACCGGACTCGCGCTGGCTGGCGCCGCGGTCATCTATTCTTCCGGGTGCGGCCTCGGCCCAGTCTCCAGCAGCGTTCGGGGTACTGGACACTGAGCCGGCCACCATCGACTGCTCCGCGATCGAGACCGATCCCGCCTCTCTCGGCGCGGCCTCGATCTACGTGGTCGATCCGGCCCAGTCGGAAGCCCGTTACATCGCTCAGGAAGAGCTCGCCAATATCGGCGCCAACACGGCAATTGGTGCCACGAATACCATTCAGGGCGCCTTCCTCTTCGATGCCGATGGCAACCCGATTGCCTGCTCGACGATCTATGTCGATGTGCGCACCTTCGTGAGCGATTCGTCCAAGCGCGACAACTACCTGCGTGGCAATACCCTGCAGAGCGATCAGTACCCACTGGCCGAGTTCGTCGTGACCGAAGTTCAGGACTTCACCATGCCGGCGGACGGCGAGGAGACGACCTTTACCCTGGTTGGCAACTTCACCCTCCATGGCGTGACCAGGAGCATGGCCTGGGAAGTGACCGCCTCCAGGGATGGCGACACGATGACCGGCACGGCCAAGACCGAGTTCGATATGGCGGACTTCGCCATCGAGAAACCGATCGTAGGCTCAGTGCTCTCGATCGATGATGTCGTTCAGCTCGAGATCGACCTGGTCGCCGCCAATTCGGCCGCCTAAGCGAGACTGCCCTTGCTGCTCGTGCCTTTGATCGGGCGCGAGCAGCTCACAGCGCAGGCGGAGATGTCATTGATGAAAAAGAATCGTAAGAGGTTTCTCGCCGCAATCGCGATTATCGTTCTCATACCAATGATCGTCATTGGCGGCTTCGGGGTCTATGGGTTGAGCCAGACGGATAAGCTCCCCTGGCAAACCGAACCGACCCGCATTCCCGTCTCACCAGTCGAGATGCCGAGCTTCGGCACGATCGGCGGCACTCCAATCCCGACGACGGTTGTTGAATCACCTCCCCCCGCGGCCTGAACGCCATTTTGCAACCCGTTTCGATCGACCATTCGCTGAAAGACCAAATCCATGCAGACCATGACTCCTGACCAAACGACCACCAAGCGCATCCTGATCGTCGATGACGAAGAACCGATTCGCGAGCTGCTCACCACCGCGCTGCGCTTTACCGGATACCAGGTCGAAAGCGCCGCCAGCGGTCTGGAAGCGCTGCGCGCGGCATCCAATGCGCCCGATCTCATCGTGCTCGATGTCAACCTCCCCGATCTCGATGGCTTCGAGGTCTGCCGCAAGATCCGCAGTGGCGGCGATCTCACCCCCGTCATCTTCCTGACCGCGCGTGATGACGCGTCCGATTTGCGAGCTGGCTTCTCGCGCGGCGGGGATGACTACCTGACCAAACCGTTCAGCCTGGAAGAGCTTCTCCTGCGCATCGGGGCGGTGTTGCGACGCACCAGTGCTCCGGAGGTCGAGCAATCTCGTCTCAAGGTGGGCGATGTAGTGCTCGACGAAGACTCGTTCCGCGTCTGGCGCGGGAACGAGGAGATCAATCTCTCGCCGACCGAGTTCCGCCTGCTGCGCTATCTCATGCTGAATCGCGAGCGCGTGGTTTCCAAAACACAGATCATCGATCATGTGTGGGATTACAATTTCGCCGGCGATCCCGCTTCAGTAGAAACCTATGTCTCGTACCTGCGGCGCAAGCTGCATGACCGGGATGCCCAGCTGATCCGCACGGTGCGCGGATTCGGCTATTCGATTCGTGTGCCAGATAACGCACCGGCCGGCGCGCGCTAAGCAACCGGCCCGGCCCCGGCATCGTTTGCCAGATGCCAAAACCATCGACACCTGGGGAGGTGTGTGGTGAGAATTCGAACCAGATTAACCCTGGCGATCGCGGGTGTGCTGCTGATCACCATAGCCTCGCTTGGCTATGTGCTCGTGCGGGACACCCGCGCCGCGCTGGTGCAGGACGTGGATGACGACGTCATCGTCAACGCCCAGCGCAAAGGGCCGAAACCGGAAGATCACGACAAAGAGCCCAAGTACGATGTCAGCGGTTCGCCGATCGCGAAACCCGATAGCAATGGGCCCCCTCCATGGGCACCGGCCGATTGGACCAAGGCGACCCCAGAGGGAGTCGACGCCATCATCGTCGACCAGGGTGACAGCGATGGCGATGCCGGGCGAGATATCTACGAGCGCTCAGTCGCTTCGTTTTGTTTTGCTCCAAACGGAAACGTCGTTTGGAATGAGCCAAGTGGATATAGCGACGATCCGGATTCCCCGCCTCGTATGCCCGAGGTTCCCAGCGCTGAGCTGACCGCCATGTTGAACACCATTCGGACCGTTCCGTCAGAAGACGGCACGTTCGATTACCGCATGCTGGTCACCATGCGGGAGAACGGTGACTATCTCATCACCGCTCGTTCCCTGCAGGAAGTGGACAATTCGATCGAGCGGCTGATTCGCACGATCCTGGTTGCTGGCTCCCTTGCGGTGGCCGCCGCGGCGCTTGCCTCCTGGCTCGTCATCCGTCATGGATTCGCACCGGTGGACCAGATGATTGGAACCGCCGAAAAGATCGCCGGCGGCGATTTGACCCAACGTGTGCCGGAGAACGATCCGCATACCGAGCTCGGCCGGTTGGGCAGTGCGCTCAACGATATGCTCGGCCAGGTCGAGCAAGCTGCGCTCATCCGCGAGGAGAACGAGAATCGTTTGCGCCGATTCGTTGCCGATGCGGCGCATGAGCTGCGCACCCCGCTCACCTCGCTGCGCGGGTATGCCGAGCTCTACCGGCAGGGCGCCCTGAAAACCCCGGAGTCGGTCGATATGGCCATGGGCCGCATCGAGTCCGAATCGCGACGTATGGGCCGCCTGGTGGACGATCTGCTGTTGCTGGCGCGCATGGACCAGCAGCGTGGGCTGGAGATGGCCCCGGTCGATATCGGCGAAGTCGTGTCCGAAGCGGTCGCTGATTTCCAGGTGGTCGACACCACCCGCCCGGTGACGATCGAGCAATCCGGCGACTCGACGGTGATCGGAGATCGCCATCGGTTGCGCCAGGTGATCGATAACCTGCTCACGAATGTCCGCATCCACACCCCGGCCGACACCCCAGTGCACGTCGTGGTAGCGCCGGCACCGGGCTATGTCGATATTTCGGTCGCAGACGAAGGTCCGGGCATTTCCAAAGAGGATCAGGAGCGTGTCTTCGAGCGCTTCTGGCGGGCCGATCCAGGGCGTGTCCGGAGTCGTGGCGGCACCGGATTGGGCTTGGCAATTGTTGCATCGTTGGTGCAAGCGCACGGTGGTTCGGTTGCGATCGTCAGCGAAGAGGGACGCGGCGCAAAATTCACGGTGCGCTTGCCAACGGCTCCCGCTGCCATGGAAGCCGATTAGCCGGTAGCGCACCCTCGACTTAAGTGATTTCAGCGCGCAGAGCGTCACCGATGGCATACTTGAGGGGATGCAGCGGCATTCGTACGCAGAGAATGTGCGTATTTTTGCGTTCTACCCTCTTGACGTTGCCAGCCGGGCACAGCATTATGGGATGGCGCAAGGGTGCTACTGCTGGGGCGGACCAGCAACTACGCTGGCGTGGAGTTCGTGTAGAGGAGGATGGGTTCAATGGGGTTGATTTCCTGGGTAATTTTCGGCGCGTTGGTTGGTTGGCTTGGAAGCAAGCTTGCCGGCACCGATAGCCAGCAGGGTTGGATTGCCAACATCATTCTGGGAATTATCGGCGCAGTCCTGGGCGGTATCGTCTGGGGTTGGATCGATGACAGGAAATTTGTCATCGACTGGTCGATTGGCAGCTTGATCCTGGGCGTTGTCGGCGCCTTTGTCGTTTCCTGGGGGTATGCATACCTCATGGGCCGCAAGGCGTAACGACCATTCCTACGTAATGCCAAAGCGCCGGGGCAGAAGCCCCGGCGCTTTTTCGTTCTCCAGTGCGGACATCGATTTCAGCAAAAGCTGGGGAGTATCACGCACCAAAGAAGCGGCTGTAGACGGCTCCAGTTTCGAAATGGATCCCCTGGGCTTGTCCGTCGATGACTGGATCGAAACGGAGCCAGTCGAAGTTGGGCGGTTGCGTCCCAACCCGGAAGCCGTCGTCCTCCGGGACAAGGGTGCTCACCTCGCCACCGGCGTCGATCATGACGAGCGTTCCTTCGCGAAGCACGATCCGGATGACCGGATACCAGGGGTTGTAGGAGCGATAGAGCCCGATATACCCATTCCACTCGGAAGGGCAATCGGAGATCCCGGGACGTGGCGCTCCATCGCGGACAAAGGTCTCCCCACCGTGGTGAAGCTTGACGATGGGGCCGAGGGTATCGTCGTCGCTATCGTCACGCTCGGCTTCCAGGAGAAAGCGATCCCAATCGGGATGGACCACCGAGAGGTAATAGTTCGAACGGCGGGAATAGCGCTGAACCGGGATACGTTGCTGGGCGTCGATGAGCGTCAACCCATCATCCGCCAGCACGATCTCTATGGCTCGTTGCGACGAGCGCCAATTGCCGGTCCAGGCATCGGCTCCCACGTAGGATCGAAGGGTTTCAGCAGGCAGCACGGGGAGGGGTTCACCGGCGATCGATGCGGCGACCAGTCTCCGCAGGTCATTGGTCATCTGATAATTGGGTACCGCGCCATTGGCCAACATCACGACGCAGATGCCGTTCGCGATGTCGACAATCAGACCAGATTCGTAACCAACCATGTCGCCGCCGTGGCTCAGAGTGGCGACCTGATCTGGGGTTTCGGAATCTTCATCCGTGCCCCAGGAGAGGCCGTACCCGTATCCCTCCTCGACCGCGGACGGAGGGAGAAGTGATGGGTAGACCATCGCCCGGAGTTGTGCGGAGGTCAGGACCGGGGAATCCTCACCATTCCAGGTGCGCAGGAGAAATTCGGCATAGCCAAGCATTTCCGAGACATCCATGACGATACTGCCCGCGCCGGAGGAGGTTTCCATCCAGGTCGCGGGAAAGACCGACCCACCGCTACGCCAGGGGCGGTCATCGAACTGCCGCTTGTAGCCAACCGCCAGAGACGGGCGCAGCTCGGAAGTCACGGAGGCAGTCGACGCTTCGAACCCGAGTGGTTGCAGCACCCGTTCAGTCAGGATAGTGTCGAAGGGTTGCCCCAGCACCGTTTCGACCAGAACCCCCAGCAAGCCATAGCCCGCGTCTGAGTAGTGCCAGAACTCGCCCGGCGCGCCGGCCCGTACGTTCCGCAGTTCCCAAAGCTCGAGGATACCGTCTGGGTGGTGGGCAAAACCGGTCGGCAGGCCGGCGGTATGGCAGAGCAGATGATGGATGGTGATGGGCGCATGATCGGAGCGGAGCGAGAACCAGGGGAGATAGTCGGTTACCGGCGCATGCAGGTCGATCTTCCCTTCCGCCACCAATTGCATGAAGACGATGGCGAGGAAGCTCTTACTGATCGAGCCGATTTCGAACAGGGTCTCGTTTGCAACGGGGATTCCCGCGTCACGATTCGCGAAGCCGTAGGTGCGAAGGATGCGATCACCATTGCCGGTGGCAATCCCAATGGCCATCCCCTGCGCTTCGGACTCAGCGAGCGCACGTCGGGCAATGGCGTCGATCCGTTCCAGCACGTTCGTACCCTCCATGTGCTTAGCAGGCCGCCCGGTGTACAGCGCCGAGGGCAGCGAAGGTCGCTTGTTCGGTGCCGGCATCGTCGGTCATCGAACCCGGACCGCCGTAATCGGCAAAGACAATGTTGATGGGGTTCGAGCGCTCGTGGATATCGCCGATTCCGCCTGAAAGCCAGTTAAGAAAGGCATGGCCGTAGATCTCATCGAATAGGACTTGACTGGTCCAGTCGAGTTGGAACTCGGCTTTATCTTTGGTGAGAATGGTGTCGTATAGCGTCTGGGACATGGCGGCAATCGCTTCAGGACCGCCGCAATCGCGGGCTTTGGAAAGACCGTCGTCCGTCAGCAGGATGACCACGCCGTCCGGTACAGCGGTGACCGAACCGATATATTGCGCGCTGGGATCACTGGAGGCGGGGCAGATCACGTTCGGGCCGGAATCGCAGTCGGCGGCGGGCGCATCCTGCGCCTGGACGAATGCGGGAATCGCGGTCAGCGCCAGCGCGCCGAAGAAGCCGATCGCAAGTGCGAACAGGAACCCGCGGGTGACAGAGAGAGCAAACCGTTTCATTCGATACACCTGGTCGTTTCGAATTGGGAGCCCCGCCATTTGCGGGACTCCCCGTCGTCAATGTTCGTAGCGAGTATCTCGAGTCCTTTGTGCGGCCATCACTCGCTGAGGCGAGGAGATCCTTCGACTCCGCTCAGGATAACGGTAGGCGCGGAGTCGAATCGGTCAATGGTACGGCGCGTACCTGAAGGCTATTCGTAACGCAGCGCCTCCGCGGGGACGATACGAGAAGCCTGCCGCGCCGGGAGCCAGGTCGTGATCAGCGAGGCGACCACCGCCAGCGCCAGCACGATACCGACCGTATTCCACGGCACCAGGAAGTTGATATCGCCCGCTTCGGCGATCTGGCTACCGGTCAGCAAGTTGCGCGCCAGAGCAAGTCCGAGCACGGTACCCGAGATAACCCCGAGCCCCACGATGAAGGCCGCTTCGATCAGGAAGGACAGGGAGACCAGTCCGCGCTGGAAGCCAATGGCCCGCAAGACGCCAATCTGCTGCCGTCGTTCGATGACGTTGCGGAAGGAGATGACGCCGATGGCCGCGATGCCAACGATCAACCCGAGACCCATGAACGATTCCAGGATGCGGAAAAATCCACGATTTTCTTTCTGATTGTCCGCCAGCTGCTGCTGGAACGAAATGGCTTTGACACCGGCGGGCAGCATGATCGACTGGATGTCGCGTGCGGTCTGGGACGCCTGGGTTGGGTCGGTGAGCTTGACCACGTAGCGAGTCACTGCATGATGGGCGAGCATGGAAGCCGCAGTTGCGTCGCTGGCGTAGAGTCCGTAGAAGGTCGAAAGCTTGGGCGCGATCACCCCGATCACGCGCACGGTCTCCGGCGCGCCACCTTCGTTGCGCACTTGCAATTCAACCGGCGGGAAGGCCACATCGTTGACGTCGATGCTGTCGAATAGCTTCTTCATTTCCGGATTGTCCGATCCGCTGGCGCTGGAAGAATCGACCAACACCACTCCCGGCTCGGTGCGTAATGCCTCCAGGATAGCGGCGTCACTGGCGTACCCCTCTGCGCGTCCGCTGAACTCCCAGTCGGTGCCGGAGATGAAATCGGCATTCATACCGGTGAAATCGAGGCCCTGCCATTCGACGGACCCGGGAAGCGTGGCTTGCCCATCGGCGGCACGGGTCAGGGAGCCGATACCAGCGATAGCTGCGGGATTCATACCACCGGTTTCGAGCTGCCCGGCGAGGTCGTTGACCGGCACGCTATTGGCAGCCTGCGCTTCGATATCCCATCCGGCACTGGCGGAATCGCTCAGGAAGGCACGCTCGAAGTTGAGATTGATGGTCGCGATCATGACCAGCGAGAAGACGATCAGGCTGAACATCGCGATGGTCATACCGGTGCGACTGCGAGCCGCGCCAGGGTAGGCAACACCCAGCTTGAGGGCTGCACCGCGCGAGCGGAAAACCGAGCCCAGTCGCGAAACCAATCCAAGCAGCATGCGGTCGTTTTGCATGATGACCATCGTGGCGGAGATCACCAGGAAAATGCCCGAGACGAAGAACATCTCGAAGTCGCCCTCGTATTCCCCGAAGATGCGGGAGAAGAGGTCGGCAGGCAGGAGCCAGAAGACGAGCAGAAAGACGCCCGCGACATTGAAGACTTTGCGGCTGGAGAATCCAACCTGACGCAGGATGAGCGCAATCGAGAGGACCACCAGACTGACCCCGGTGGTGAATGGCATGGCCGAACCGGACGAAATGCCCTGCATGGTCAGCAGCACGCCACCCGCGACCAGGAGTCCCTGCCAGAGGAAGGCTTTCCAGGAGCGTCCGCGATGACTGGCATCGGGCAGGTCGCGAACGGCAGCGACGATGTTGAGCCGGCTGATGCGCCAGGAGGAGATGACGACCGCCAGAAAGGTGATGACGACGCCCAGGCAGTATCCGGCGAGCACGCTGGTGGGTGAGATTGAGCTTTCGATATGCGCGTAGCTTCCGAACACCGAAGAGAACGCCCGTGAGATGCCGTAGGCAACACCCACCCCGAGGGCGGAACCAGCCACCCCGGCAAGCAACGCGTAGAGCGTGCCTTCACTCATGAACTGCTGCACCAGCGAGCTGCGCTGCGCGCCGACTGCGCGCGACATCCCCATTTCGGCGCGGCGCTCAGCGGCGAGCATGGTGAAGATCAGCAGGATGAGCAGAATACCGGCTGAGATCGAGAAGAGCCCAACCACCAGAAAGAGTCCAGTGAAGACGCTGGCGATCATATTGGCGGAATCAAGCCAGTTCTGCTTGAGCGGATTGATCGCCAGCCCTGCCCGTTGAACCGCTGGCAGCAATGCCGCTTGCACCGCGGCGTCGTGGTCGAGGCCATTGCGCACACCCCCCTGATTGGAGAGGGCGATCGCGCTAATCTGGTCATCCAGTCCAGAAAGCTGCTGCAAAGCCGGCAGGGTCATCGCCAGACCGGTGACTTCCTGGCCGGTATCGTCGTCACGGCGCATACCAGAGAGATAGCTGTTCTCGGCGATAGCGGCGACGGTGAAGGTTTGGCTCGTGTCGTTCGCGAAGATTTCGAGCTGGTCGCCCACGGCGGCATCGAGCGCATGCGCGGTCGATTGGCTGAGCACAACCGACCCCTTGGGCAGAGTGGCGAGATCGATGGAGTCGCCGTTCGGAGCGTTCAGACCACCGACGGCATCGACCGTGGCGGGATCGAGCCCGACCGCAACCAGCTCGGGCATCCCCACCCCGCTGGCCAACTCGCGGGCGGAAACGCGGCGCTCCAGCAACGGGCTGGCGCCATCGACTAACTCGACTCCGCCAATGGCTGGCTGCAGGTTGGTCCAGGTGGTCGCGGGAATAGTGGCAGAGAAGCTATTGCCGTAGAGGTCAACATCAGCAGGATCGACCACGAACTGATCGATCGTCCCCAGGTTCGCATAGACCTCAGACGTCATCGAACTGCTGATCGTGTCTCCGGTGCCAAGCGCAGCAGTGACGATCAGCGTGCTCAACATCAGCCCAAAGACGATAAGGGCGGTTTGCGCTTTGCGGCGAGGAATATTGCGCGCACCCAGATTGAAGACCACACGGCGGCGGGTCCAGACCCAGGCAATCGAAAGCAGACAAAGAGCGAGCATGGCCGCAAGCGCCACCACGATCGTCGACATCGGAATACCAAAAAGTTCAGTCATGTTGAGAGTGCTCCACTTAACGGATTCGTCGTAGTGGCGGAACCTGTGTCCGCCAATCGATGAACAGATGCGTCGTAGTAGCGGGACCTGTGCCCGCCAGCGGCCGCAGGCCGCCATTGCGGTGCTGACAACCATGGCTTGGGTTTCGAAGCCGAGTTGTAAAAAGCTCCGTTATCGCGCGCGGCGCGATTGGCGGGCTCAGGGCCCGCCATTACAACCGTGCGCTTACACCGCCAGGGCTTCGACGGGTTGGAAGATGTCGCGGGAAACGCCAACTGGGGCAAAACGGTCGCGTACCACGGCGGCGGTGGTAGCCGGCTCGATCTCACCGTCACGCATGCGGACGATCCGGTCGCAACGGTCGCCGACGGTTTGGTCGTGGGTGACGATGACCGTGGTCAGACCGGTTTGCAGATTGAGCGCGCGCAGCAGACCGACGATTTCATCAGCGGTGTGGGAATCGAGCGCGCCGGTCGGTTCGTCCGCCCAGACGATGGCCGGGTTGTTGACCAGCGACGCGCGCGATAGTGACGCGCTGGCGTTGCCCGCCGGACAGCTCGGCCGGACGATGTGTCGCCCAGTCTGAAAGTCCCACCGTAGCGAGCGCTTCCTCGGCTTTGCTGTCGCGCTTCGGAAGGCTTGATGCCGGAGACGAGCAAGGGAAGCTCGACGTTCTCGACCGCGCTCAACACGGGGAGCAGGTTGTAGACCTGAAAGATGAACCCCATGCGGCGGGCGCGGTAGGTGGTTCGCTTCTTGTCACCCATCTGGGCCAGGTCGTTGCCATCGAGAATGATCTGACCGCTGTCGACACTATCCAGACCGGACAGGCAGTTGAGCAGCGTGGTCTTGCCGCAACCGGACTGCCCCATGACTGCCACCATCTCTCCCCGTTGAACGGAAAAGTCGATTCGCTTGAGGGCTTCGACCTTTGCTGAGCCGGTGTCGTAGGTTTTCACCACCTGGGATGCCTGGATAATGGCACCGTCGATGGGAACAATTGGTTCGTTTCGCTTCCTGAGTCGCATTGGTTTTCGCCTCGCTTCATCATGTTTCGCTTACGGCCATCCGACTCGATGACCTGTCTTCGATACTAGGGAGCGTTTCTCAACGGACAAGTGATCGAAACCTCAACAACTGCTCAACAGCAGATAGCCATTCGCTCAGATGATCGAAATCGCCTTGGAAAGCAGCGAGTCCGCTCTGATAATGGAATTCGACGTGGAATTCGCCCCCGACCGAGAGCTGATGTGACAAACGACCGAACCACCGTCCTTGTGGTAGACGACGAACCTGAGATCGTCTTACTGATGAGCGATTTCCTGCGGGCCGAGGGGTACCAGGTGGTTACTGCGGGCGACGGCAACGAGGCACTGGCCGCGCTGCAACAACAGCCAGTGGATTGCATGTTGCTCGATGTGATGATGCCGGGACTTTCCGGGTTCGACCTCTTGCGTAAGGTGCGGGAAGAGCGTGATATCCCGGTGCTGATCCTGAGCGCGCGCATGGACGACAGCGACAAGATCCGCGGTCTCGGTCTGGGAGCGGACGATTACATCGTGAAGTCGGCCACTCCGGCTGAGGTCGTCGCCCGGGTGAAGGCGGTGCTGCGGCGCGCACGACCGGCGGCCCAACCTGAGCGGCAGACGCTCGACTTCGATCGTCTTTCCATCGATGTGCAGGCCCGTGAAGTTCGGCGGGACGGCCGGTTGGTTTCATTGACCGCGCGGGAGTTCGACCTGTTGAAATTGCTCGCTGAGCATCCGCGCCAGGTGTTCAGCCGCGATCTCCTTTTCGAGCGGCTCTGGGATTCATACGGCGACCAACACACCGTTACCGTCCATATCGGCCGTTTGCGAGACAAGCTGGAACGCGATCCAGCGCACCCGGAGCTGATCGTGACGGTCTGGGGCGCCGGGTATCGCTTCGATGGGCGACCTGTCTGATGCACGCTTCGACGGGGCCGGTGCGCAAATGGTCGGTCCGCTTGCTGGACTGGTTCATTTGGCGCCCCATCGCCTGGTGCAGCAAACGATGCTATCGATTCACGCGCTGGATACTGAGCCCGCAATCCTGGTTTCGGCTGTTCACTTGGTTACGCTTTTCCAGTATCTCCCTGCGGCGCTGGCTGATCATTGCCCTTCTCGTGCTCATGGTGCTGCCCGGCCTTGTCGCCGGCATGGTGGCGATCGGGGTTACCTTGTTCGTCCCTTATCGAGAGCCATCGACCGTGGAAATGGTCCGCCGTGATACGCAGCTTTGGCTCGATCCTGTCTGGCAGCAGGAGCTGGATGCCAGGGCGGCACGCGATCAGACACAGGTGGTGTTCTACGAGGGAGACAAGGTGATCTTTCGGACAGATGACGCCCATGTCCCACCCGCGCCCGAATATGGTGATGATCTCATCGTCATCGCTCCCGATGACGCCAACTTCAGCGCGGACATCACGACGAACGGCACCGATTCACGGGGACCGTTACTGGCCAGTGCCAGTCTCGTATTTCATTGCGCTCGCGTTGACATTCGTCGGGATCGCGCTCTTCTTCGGTCGTTCGGTCGTCAAGCCGCTGGGCGCAACCAGCGATGCCGCCAGTGAAGTGGCGGGTGGGAATCTGGACATTTCGCTTCCCAGCTCACGCGTGCGTGAAGTGCGGGAGCTCAATGCTGCCTTCGAGGGAATGGCGGTCGAGCTGAAGGAATCGCTGGAGCATGAGGCAAAGTTGCAGGACGAGCGCAAGCAGTTCATCAGCGCGATCGTGCACGACCTACGCACCCCGCTCTTTGCGCTGCGTGGATCGTTCGAAGCAATCGAAACCGGGGTGGCGAACACCCCGGAAAAGCAGAAGTACTACTTCGAGCTGGCGCGGGAACGGGCGGACGCGCTCGATCGGATGATCACTGATCTTTTCGAATTCACCCGGCTGGAATATCTCGCGCAAGAGCCGGACCGGGCACCCCTCGCGTTCGGGCAATTGGTCGAGCGGATGGCGGGAGCCCTGCAACCGCGCGCCGCCGAGCAGGGCAGCACGATTCTGCTCGATATCCGCGCGGACCTTTGCGAGCTTTCGGCCGACGCGCACATGCTGACCCGTGCGATCGATAACCTGATCGACAACGCGATCCGCTATTCCGGCCCGAACAGCACGATCTGGATCGAGGTGCTTTCCACCTCCGAATCGGTGATTTTGAGCGTATCTGACGATGGCCCAGGCATCCCTGTCGAAGACCTGCCCAACGTGTTCACGCCGCTCTTCCGGGGCGAATCATCGCGCAATCGCAAGACCGGCGGCGCGGGTCTCGGATTGACGATCTCGCGCAACATCTTCATCGCGCACGGCGGAACACTCACGGCACGGAATCGCACACCACATGGAGCAATGTTTATCGGGTCATTGCCGTGCAGTTCCACCAGATAGCCTCACCAATTGCGCCTCTGACCTGCCTGGCATCCTGAATGACCCTCTTGGGGTGATGCGCCCGAATCCACGCACCCAACACGCTTCGGTAGACACACCAGCCAGCATGACACGAATGGTGTGGAAGCAACATGCCTCGGGTCGGGTTCCGCCTGGTGAAAGGCATTCGGCGACTGAACTGCGGCACAATTGAATGAAAGCTGTCCGGTCACGTAGAAAGAGGCGATACCTCTATGGCACTTGCAAAGAAAATTGGAACCGGGGCGATTATTGCCGCCGGGTTTGCGGGGGTGAATGCCCTCAAACAGAAGGTGACGTATCCCAAGCCGCCGGCATTTTACAATCCGCCGAATGTGGTTGGAACGGGTGAGCCGGGTGAGATCGTGCGGGTCGAGGAGATTCCGTGGACGATGCGCACGCCGGGATGGCGCATGCTCTATCGCTCCACCGACCGCCTCGGGAAGCCGAGCATCGTCTCCGGTTTGCTGGTGGCCCCGGCCGGAACCCCGCCCGATGGTGGCTGGCCCGTGGTCGCCGTGTCGCATGGCACCGCAGGGTTGCCGCGTGGAGCAGCGCCGTCGATGACCCTCCACGCGAACTCGGACGAAACCGCGTACGTCTATGCGAACAACATCAAACCGTTTCTCGATGCTGGGTACGCGGTGGCCTTCTCCGATTACCAGGGGCTGGGCGCTCCGGGCGAATACTCCTATCTGGTCGGGACGGTCGAAGCAGCCAATGTGCTCGACAGCGTACGCGCGATTCGGCGATTTTCGGGCATCCCGGTGTCGGACCATCTGATCGTCTGGGGGCATTCGCAAGGGGGGCACGCGGCGGCCTTCGCCGTCGAGCAAGCGCCGGGTTATGCCCCAGAGCTGACGATTGCGGGAGTCGTGCTGGTAGCGCCTGCGGCCGAATTACGCGAAATTCTTGACGTCGTGCTGGAAACCAAACAGCGGACCTTCATGTCGATCCTGGTCATGATCAGTGTCGCCAGTTGGGCGAACGCCTATCCCGAGCTCGAAGAGGCCGATGCGTTGAAAACTCCCGGGGCGCTGCTGTTGGGGATCACCGCAAAGACGCTGCGCATGCAGTACGGCGCGCTTTGCTGCAAAACGTTTACCCCGCATCAACTCTTCCGTCCCGAGGTGATCGAGAAATGGGGTCCGTATTTCGATGTGAACACCCCTGGACAGAAGCCACTGGGTGTGCCGATCCTTGTGCAACAGGGCGACGCTGACGAAGTGATTCCGCCAACCTCGAATCACACATTCGTCGCCCGATTGAAGGCCAACGGCGAGGATGTCACCTTCAACACCTATCCAGAGGCGACGCACCTGAGCGTACTCGAGCCTGGCACCCCGGACGCCATCGCCTGGATGGCGAAACTGGGCGTCGCTTAAACGCGCCACCGAATGGGAGCAGCCGTTGTATTCACGGGGCAACTTCCAGCGCGGGGTGAACCGAGGCCGGATTCGCTGATCTCTGCCGAAAACATGGGTAGTAGCGAGACGAACTGAAAACGCCAGTCCACCAAACAGGGTGGGCTGGCGCTTTTGTTGCTAGACCTCGTCGGGGCGGAAGCCCCGCGGGCGGGATGGGTCGCTGGATTGGGCGGGTATTGGCTCCGGCGCCGGAGCAGCAGGCTTTGGCGCGGTGGCTTTGGAAGCCAGCGCGGGCGACGATTTCCCGAGCATCGCCGCAGCCGATTTCGCCATCCCGGCGAAGACGGGACGAACCGGAGCGGCTTGAGCGGCTGGGGCTCGTTTCGGTATCGTGCCTGAGGCTGGCTTCGGTAATGCGGCAGCCACCTGCGCCACGGTTGCGGTTGCTGCCGCAGCAGCGTTCGTTGCCGCAGACATCACTGGAGCTGAAGCTGAGGAAACGGCTTGGGAAGCGGCAGCCTTCGAAGGGGCTTTCATATTTTTTTGCTCCTCTGCGAGCTCGCGTTTGCGGGCAGCGGACATCGGTTTTGGCGGCGCCGGGGCTTTGACTGTTTTGCCGGGCCCCTGATCGGCAAGCGCCATGGCCATAGCCCGATTGGTGGACGGGCGGAAAACCATGAAGAGCATCGGCACAGCCACCACGATCGGCGCAACGGCGCTGGAGATTGGGGCGGTACCGTCCATATGGCTGATGAACGGCACGAAGAAGCCGATGATGCCCGCCAGAATTGAAACCATATGCGCCCAGGGTTTGACCGTCAACCAGGCATAGGCGGTTGCGAAAAAGAATCCCGCGGCTACGGCGTAGAACACGACACCGGTCCACCGGCCACCGATATACGTTGCCTCGTCACCTGCCCAGGGCACCACGTTGATGAACTGCATGACCACAAGGGTGCAGAGCAATCCGCCGATCGTCCCGAGGACGGCAAGTATCCAGAGGGGAGCTGGTCGTCCGAGCACCTCTCGACCTTTCATTCACTTCGAACGCGAATATCGTTCGAGCCCGCTACTCTTTCCCGTCATCCCACCAGGGGAATTCCGGGATTCTTCGCCCAGCTCTGTATGTTTTAGTCACCGCTCCGGCGTTTTCGAGCGAACACGCCGGGGATTTCAGCAAATCATACGCCAGCGGAGAAGCTGGAGTCATATGTCCGGGGCCTGACCCCTGAAACTTCCAGGCGACGTCCCTGGGATCAGGATGCGACGGCTAGACGTCGTCGGAACGGAAGCCCTTCGGTCGAACCGCGGCGGCCGTCGCGGGCGCACCCTTTTTCGCTTTGCCTTTGGGGGCGGCAGCGGGCTTGGAGCCGCTTTGGGCAGCGGCCGCTTCGGCCAGCGCCAGGCGGACGGACGGGCGGATGGAGAGCAGGACGATCAGCACGCTGAAGATCATGGGAACCAGTGCGGACGAGAGCAGGTCGGTGTCGGCCAGAAACGACATAAACGGGACAAAGAAGCCAAAGAGCGCGAACAGCAGCGTAATGATCGGCGCCCACGGTTTGAGGGTAAGCCAACCGAACGCAACCGCGAAGAAGAGAAAGGTTTCCAATCCGTAGAGGAAAACGCCCGCCCATTTGCCGCCCCAGAAGGTGGCTTCATCGCCCACCCAGGGGATGACATCGAGGAATTGCAGGGTGACGACAAGTGTCGTGAGCCCCGCAATCACGGCGACAATCGCTAAAAACCAGATTGCGAGGGGTCGGCCCAGCACGGTATGCCCTTTCGGAAATGCGACAGAAACTGCGCAAGCATACGGCGTGGACGGGTACCGTGCGTATGGCTCATTGGGAGCGATCGGATTTCCCGTGGCAGTTGAGGATCATCCGGGCGACCCCAATGGGGGGCACGCGAGCCTTTGCGACCGCGTGAAACTGGGTCGAGCAATCAGGGGAAAGCGTCCCTGCGCTCCGATCGGAGCGCAGGGACGCAAGGTCTGGCGTTGCGCTTAGTCGAAAAAGGCCGGGAGCGACTCGCCGATCAGCTTGACGCCGAGGATCAGGAAGAGGACACACATGATGACCCAGTTGTACTGCACCAGGTAGCCACGCAGGGTGTCCAGCTTGGCTTTGGCGCTTTCGCCGGCGATGAGGTACCAGATGACCGGGATCCCGATGGTGAGCGACGCAAGGATCATGAAGACCAGCACGGCAACGATCTGCTGCGAGCTGCTGAGATCAGCAGCAACGATGGACGCGGCCGCTGCGATGTCGAAAATGAGATTCTTGGGATTGAGACCGGAGAGGAACGCGCCCATGCCGAAGGCAAAGATGGGCGACGCGTCTTGCATCTTGGCCATCCACTTGGGCATCTCAGGCTCCTGCCCCTTTTTCGGCCGCCCCTTGAGCTGCTTCACGGCCAGCAGCAGCAACAGCACCCCAAGCGCAAGATGCAACAACCCGCTGAGCGTGGACGGTCCTCCACTGCTCTGGTTGAGCCGATCAGGATTGACAAAGGCAACGACGCCGCCCACCACAATCGCCAATCCGGCCAGCCAACCGATGAGAAACATCGACCCGTTGACCTTCGCCTTGGTCGACAGCAGCATGAGAATCACGCCGACGATCGGCAGCGGACTCAGCATCACGCCGACCGCCGTAGGTAGTAATTGCCCGATGACTTCACCCATGTGCGATTTCCCTTCCCGAACTACGCCTGATGGCGGAGACATATGAGCAACGATCTCCCAGAAAACCAGAGTTCTGGCATTCTGGAAGTATGAAAACAACGCTTGATCTTCCCGACGATCTGATGAAATTGGTAAAGCTCCGCGCGGTCGAGGAAAACCGAACGCTCACGGTTCTTATCGCCGAGTTACTTCGGCGAGGGTTGGCCGAGGAAAGGACTGAACCTGGGGTTGTTCGCAATCGCGTCAAGCTTCCCCTGGTCCATGTCGCCCATGCAGCCCAGGCGGGCGAAGAACTGACGCCAGAGCGGATATCGGAGATTCTGCTGATGCAAGAAGTCGAAGCGCACGATGATCTGATGCGATAGCAACGTTTGGCTGGCGTTAGCACTCTCGCGACACTCCTTTCACTCCTCCGCATTGATGCACATCTGGCCGCGTTTGCTCTGGCTGGAGGTTATCAATTCGTCACTATCGACAAGGCGTTCTCACAATTCAGCAGCCTGGATCTCGTTCTGCTTGTGATGCTGAATTCCTGACGGGACGCGTGCCGTCATCAATCGAGGGGAGTATCGTCCGGACGTGCCACGGCGCTAGAGGTGAAATTCGATGACCCAGGAGATGGCATACATCATCGCCAGGATCGACAACAACAACGCCACAGTGGCGAAGACCGGCAAAATCGTCCGGGAAATCGATTCCATCATGAGCTGCTTCCCGATCACTAACCGATAGGGATATCGTTGGTTCTCGCATCTTCTCAGAAAACTCGCAACGCTGCTGAAGCTGTTTCGGCGACGATCGAACGATCAATAGAAGATGGTGGGCGTGCGATGGTAGGGCTCGATACCGGGCGGTAGGGATTGGCCGGTGAGCCAGAGGGCCCAGTCGATTTCCATCGCCATGAGCGGCTTGCCCTGGGCGGCCAGCGCCTGGCGGATGAGCTCGCACCCCCAGATAGTGGCGGCCCGGATTTCCAGCTCCCATGGGCTATTGGCCGGGATGAGCTGGCGGGCGTGCAAAGCCGTTTCGAGCTCCGGGGCATAACGGAGCACACCGAATCGTCGCAGCACCTGGGGCACCTTGTAATCGGCAAAAGCGGTCAGCTCGTGCAGATCGGTGAACGCGCCCAGGCCTCGTCCCCCAAAAGCGCCGTGCAGATCGGCAATGAGGATCTGGGCGCGTTTCAGGAAGCGCACCTCCTGCCCATCGATCCAGACGACATCGTCGAAGGAAGGAAAGCGACGACGGACAGATTCGACCAGTGCGACCGCGGACCCATTGGCGCTACCAATCAACTCCTCGATGGGCAGGTCACGGAGACCGGTGCCGACTTCGCGCAGGTGGGCTACCCGCCGTTCGAGCTGAGGAATCGGAACACCGCCTGGTTCGCCGGGCTCGAAGATGGCACTGAGCTCCACGTCCGGTGCGTTCAGGAGGTAGTCGGCCTCCCAGAGCGGCTGGCCGCGGTCGACCGCCTTGCGCAAGGCGGCGACGAGCGCCCAATATCCATCGTGGCGTGTGCCCTCGTAGTCGACGATCCAACGGTTTTCGAGATCGCTGGCCCAGTTCCAGAAACAGAAATTGAGCGCGTCGAGCACAAGTATCCAGGCGGCGGTGCGCCAGGTATCGTCACGGAAATGGATGCCGGCTTCCCACTCCGGTGGGGCAAGCTCGGCACGAGCTAACAGGGTGGCGGTGACCGCCACCGCTTCGGGATCGATGGTCACACTGCGGGCGTGCTCGATCAATGGTCGCGTGGACCGCAAGACACGAAGCGAATCTGGACCGATACTTCCGCCAAACATGCGATAAGTCTACTGAGTGAGGATGCAGCGCCATGTCGAAGCGCGATCACCTGGTCTTCGAAACGATTCATCTCCCCGCCGAGGTCACGGTGCTGGCACCAGACACGTCGGAGATTCGAGTGTTGCTGCGCAACGACCACGCCAGCATGGCCCATGGCACGTTGCCGCCCGGCGGGATGTCGCTGGCGATCAAGCACAAAACGGTGCATGAGATCTGGTACATCCTCGGCGGCGAAGGGGAACTCTGGCGGAGGACGGCGCGTCAGGAGGAGGTCGTCCATCTGCGGGCCGGCGTTTCTGTGACGATTCCAGTGGGAGCCGACTTCCAGTTCCGTACGATCAGTGAGGATCCGCTGCGCTTCATCATGTGCACGACGCCACCATGGCCAGGGCATGATGAGGCGGTACTCGTCGCCCCGCACTGGTCCACCGCTACCAAACCATGACTGCAAGCAGGGGACTCCAATGAGCGCACCCCGGTACGCGTCCATCGAGGCCTATCTCGCCTCACTCGACGCGGTTCAGGCCGAAACGACGCGTGGCATCGTCGAGGCGATTCTTACGGAATTCCCGGGAACCAACGCCGTCATCGCCTGGAACGTGCCGCAGATCAAGCTCGGGAAGGAGTATGTCTTCGGACTGAGCGCGGCGAAGAACCATCTCACGCTGAATCCCTGGAGCGGGCAGGTACTCGAAGCGTTCCGGCCGCGGTTGGAACAGTCGTTCGTTGTCCTGAAATCGACGTTCCATGTTCCGCAAGATTGGGAGATCGATCGGCAGTTGCTTGCTGATCTCGTTCGGGCCAGGATGGCGGAGCTGAATACCGCGTAACAAGGCGCCGGATTGGTCATGACCGTCGCGCTCCGGTTCTTCACGCTCCGGTGCGGTGGTATCACCGGGGCCTGGGCGATGATCGAGCAGATGGGCTGGTTCGCGCGTATCCCGGTGGTTCCAGCAACGCCCGTTGCCTGATTCCTGCACGACGAACCCGACGCAACAGGTCGCCCAGCGGACCGTGATAGTGGCAAGGGACGGGATACATCTCCCTGCTATAGTGCGAGGAACGATCAAAATACCCCTAAATCCCGATAGGGATATTCGACTCCACGTTTTCCTCGCGTCATGAAAGGAATATCAACATGGCTGATGCCAGCACGGTCGGTTCGCGAGCCCAGGCTGGTCTCTTGCAGACCCTCGACCGGGTACGCCTGTCACGGCGGGCGTCGCTGCGAAGCGCAATCGCAGGTTTGGCCGCTGTCGGAATAGCGACGAGAGAAATTGGTACGGCTCGCGCACAGAGCGCCACGCCCGAGAACGCGACACCCGAAGCCGATGTTTCTGGTCTCGTCAGCATCGGTGACCGCTCGCTCTATCTCACCTGTGCGGGAAGCGGCGGGCCCACCGTGGTACTGGTGACCGGTTATCGCGACACCAGCGACATCTGGTCGATCGACCAGGTCAATCCCTCCACACCGCGCACCATGGTCATGCCGTCGGTAGCTGCGTTCACCCGCGTCTGCGCGTACGACCGACCGGGCACCGCGACATCGCTCGGCGATAAAGATCTCATCGGTCGCAGCGATGCCGTCCCCCAGCCGCGTACCGCACCAGAAACGGTGGATGAGCTGCACGCGCTCGTGCACGCGGCTGGCGTCGAAACCCCCTTTGTGCTGGCGGCGCATTCCCTGGGTGGCGCGATCGCACGGCTCTATGCCAGCGCCTATCCCGAGGATGTTTCCGGTCTGGTGCTGATCGATGCCTATAACGAGTTCATCGAAGCGCTTATGACTCCGGAACAGTGGGCGTCTCTGGTAGCGTTCAATTCCGGATTGGGCACCGACACCGTCATCCCCATACCCGGCTATGGCGATCTCGAAACCATTCCGTACGGAAGCATGAACCAGGAGCTGCGAGATGCCGCTCCGCTGGGTACGCTCCCGCTGGCGGTGCTGTCGCATGGTGTTCCGTTCGAAATCGACGCCCCACCCGAAGGGTTCACCGCGGAAAGTTTGGAAGGATTCCTGACCGGCGCGAACGAGCAGCTCGCAACCCTGGCGCCCGATGCGCGGTACTGGGTAGGTCAAACGAGCGGACATTACGTTCAGCAAGACCAGCCAGAGCTCGTTATCGAGGCGATTCGCCAGGTCGTTGCCGGGGTACGCGAGCCGGATACGTGGTCTTCCATGGAGCGTTGCTGCGAGGGCTAATCGCACGGGCAACCGTAATGTTTCCTCGTCGAGACCGTTGTTTGTCGCACCAGTTGGCGCGGCGGCGCACGATCGCGGGGCAATGGTCCTCACGCTACCATGAGCCAGAGTGATAACCGCCTCTATCGAATTCAGGAGTCATACCATGCGCGTCATTGGTCTTATTTCGGGTACCTCGGCGGATGGAATCGATGCGGCCCTCTGCGAGATCGATGGCGCTCCGCCGAGCGTGCAGGCCCGGATCGTGGCCGGTCACACCTATCCCTATCCTCCCGAGCTGCGCACACGCATCCTGACCAGCTACGAACCGGCTCGCAGCAGTACGGACGAGCTTTGCCGTCTGAACGCGGAGATTGGAGAGGTTTTCGCCCAGGCCGCCCTGCGCATCGTTGCAGCGGCAGGCTACAACCCGGGCGATATCGATCTGATCGCATCGCATGGGCAAACGGTCTGGCATGAGGTCCTGGCAGACGGCAGCGTACATTCCACGATTCAACTTGGCGAGGGAGGGGTCCTGGCCGAGCGAACCGGTATCACCACCATCAACGACCTGCGCAGCCGGGACATTGCCGCTGGGGGCCAGGGCGCTCCGCTGGCCGGCTACGTCGATTGGCTGCTCTTACGCCATCCAACCAAGGGCCGGGCGGTGCAGAACCTGGGCGGTATCGGCAATGTCACCTTCCTGCCGCCGCTTTCCGACTCGACCTCCGAGCCGATCGCCTTCGACACCGGTCCAAGTAACGCGCTTATCGACGATGTGCTCCGGCTGGCCACTGATGGCCGCCAGACTTTCGATGCAGACGGCGCGCTTGCTCGTCAGGGAACGGTCGACGTGGCATGGCTCCAGCATCTCCTGACTCATCCCTACTACGAACGCCAGCCTCCCAAGACCACCGGCCGGGAGCTTTTCGGTTCTGCCATGGCGACCGAGCTGCTGGCCGAGGGCAACGCGCGCGGGCTGGCCCTGGCGGACATCGTAGCAACCATGACCGCCCTGACCGCGCGCAGCATCGCCGACGCCTATCAGCGTTTTGCTCCATTCCACATCGATGAAGTCATTCTCGGCGGTGGCGGCCGGCATAACGCGACGCTGGTCGAGCTCCTGCGAGACCTGCTGGCGCCAGCCGAGGTGTTGACCCAGGAAGATATCGGCCAGAACAGCGACTACAAGGAAGCGCTGCTCTGCGCGGTTATCGGCTACGAAACCTGGCACGCCCGCGCCGGAAACCATCCCGCCATCACCGGGGCGCGAAACCCGGTGGTACTGGGGCAGATCACCCCCGGTGCCAACTATGTCGATCTAATCCGGCAAACCTGGTGCAATCAGTGACCCACCCTACGCTCCGGCCAATGGATCTGGCCGATATCCCGCTCATTGCCGAATGGATGGCGAACGACGATCTCTGGCAACGTTATCGGCTTTCACCCGCGACGATCGCTACCGATTTCGAGCGGGGACTGGAGCGCGGCGACCTGATCCTCGTGGCGGACGCGGATCTTCCGGCCCGCGGGTTCGCCTGGTGTCTGCTCGATGGGATGTTCGGGGCGTTTCCCTATTTGAAACGATTCGCAGTCGATCCCGCCGCTGCAGGCAAGGGTCTCGGCAGCTTCATCCTGGAAAACCTCGAACACAAGCTCGTGGCCCAGCAGCGCCGCGAGCTCTTCCTGCTCGTTTCCGATTTCAATACCGGAGCGCAACAGTTCTATCAGCGTCATGGTTACCGGGAGATCGGTCGGGTTCCCGATCTCGTCCTCCCAGGGGTCTCCGAGGTGCTTTTTAGAAAGCACCTCTCCCATCTGTCATAATCGCCACCACTCCCAGAGAAGATGGCTCAGCGTTGAGACCATTGATAGTTCATCGCGTCGTTGAAAGAACCGCGCAGGAGGAACAAAACATATGAAGCGAATTCCCCGCCTCGCCATGGTGATCATGGTTGGACTGCTCACGCTGAGCGGTCTCCAGCTTGCCCCCACCGCAGCTCAGGACAATACCCTGGTCATGGCTCGCGCTATTGATGCCACCGGGCTCGATCCGCATACCCAGACCGCGTTTGCATCGCTGCGGCTGCTGGAGCTCATCTACGAACCGTTGCTGACCGTCGATGAGAATCTCGAGCTCGTGCCGGTGCTGGCGGAGAGCTGGGAGTTCTCCGAAGATGGCACCCAGCTCACCTTCCATCTGCGCCAGGGCGTCACATTCCACGACGGGTCGGACTTCACCTCCGCCGACGTGATCGCGTCGTATGAACGCATCCTCGATGAGGCGACTGGTTCTGCCACTCGTTCCAACCTGTTGAGCATCACCTCGATGGACGCGCCTGACGACTACACGGTCGTGCTGAATCTGTCGCTTCCCGATGTTCCGTTGCTGACCGCGCTGGCCTCCACCAACGCCGCCATCCTCTCCTCTGATGTCATCGCCAGTGGCGACCCGACCACCGACGCCATCGGCACCGGTCCTTTCAAGCTCGATAACTGGAGTCCCGACCAGACGACCAATCTTTCCGCCAATGCGGAATGGTGGGCCGGGGCGCCCAAGATCGACGGGATCGAGATGCGCATCATTCCGGACGAATCGACCATCATGGCCGCCCTGCGCGCCGGTGAGATCGACTTCGCCATGTTCAACGATCCCCTGATCGCAACCCTGCCCACCCAGGGGTCCGAGGTGATCATCAACCGGGCGTCGGACATCGCCTACCACGCGCTGCAGTTGCGAGCCTTCGACATCCCGGGGCCGGGGACACCGATCGCCTCTCCGACCGGTGAAGTCCACCCGCTGAGTATTCTCGAAGTGCGTCAGGCCATCTCCTGCGCGATCGACCGGCAGGAAGTGGTCGACACCGCCGCGCTCGGCGAAGGAACGGTCACTGGACCGCTCACCATGCCAAGCTATGCGCTGCCCACCGAAGAGCTCTTCTGCTACACCAAGGATCTCGACAAGGCCAAGGCGCTCATGGAGCAGGCGGGCTATGCCGACGGCTTCTCCATGACCATCATTGCCGGTACCGGTGAGCCGCCGACCGCAATCTCGGAAGCAGAAAGCATTCAGTCGCAGCTCGCCGACATCAATATCGATGTCACCATCGAACCGCTCGAGCTGAGTGTCTATGTCGACCGCTGGCTGGCTGGCGATTTCGATGCGGCCATTGCACTCAATGGCGGTCGCCCGGACCCGTACACCATGTACGCTCGCTACTTCCAGAAGGACGCGCAGTTCGCCAACGTGGCTGGGTATATCGACGACACGCTCGACGACCTCATGAAACAGGGGCAGGTCGAGATCGATCCTGCCGCCCGTGAGGAGATCTTCAACCAGTTCCAGACCCACCTCGCTGAAGTTTCTCCCTGGATCTGGCTCTACACCGGCTTCCTCTATACGGGACAGCAACCCTACGTGGAGGGGTTCGTGCCGAATCCAACCGGTTCGCTTTATAGCCTCGGACAGGTTTCACTGAATCGCTGATCCCAGCGCATGTCGCCGGGGCGGAGCCTGGCTCCGCCCCGGTTTTTTTGGGGCACACCCGTGCTGAACTATCTGTTCCAGCGATTGCTGCTCGCCATTCCCACGTTGCTTGGCGTCAGCATCATCGTTTTCGTTGCGATCCGGGCGGTGCCCGGCGACGCGATTACCGCCATGCTGGGCACCGAATCCGGCTTGCTGACCCAGGCCCAGCGCGCCTCGCTCGAGTCGTATTTCGGGCTCGACAAGTCACCGGTACAGCAATATTTTTCCTGGCTCGCGAATGTGTTGCACGGTGATTTTGGCTACTCCGTCCGCCTGGGACAACCTGTGCTGAACCTGATTCTCGACCGATTCCCCGTGACCCTGGAGCTCGCCCTGTTGTCGATGCTGGTCGCAGTGACGGTTGGCATTCCGCTGGGGGTAATCTCCGCGGTCTACCGGAATACCCCGGCCGATCTCTTCGGGCGGTTCTTCGCGCTGATCGGGCTGGCTGCGCCCAACTTTCTGGTCGCAACCGTGATGATCTATGTCCTCTCTGTCTACTTCGGTTACCTGCCCAATGCTGGAAACTACGTCGGTCCGACCGTGGCTCCCCTCCAGAATCTCGAGCAGATGCTGTTACCAGCGTTGACGTTGGGATTGGCATTTTCCGCCTCTGTCATGCGCACTACCCGCTCGGCCATGCTCGAAGTGCTGGGGCAGGATTACGTGCGCACCGCTCGTGCCAAGGGACTGCGCGAGGAAGTCGTGGTGCGACGGCACGCGCTGCGCAACGCGCTCATTCCGGTCGTGACCCTGACCGGCATCGAGCTGGGATACCTGCTCGGCGGCACGGTGATCATCGAGCAGGTTTTCGCCCTTCCCGGACTTGGCCGGCTTACCCTGAACGCGATCGCGCAGCGGGACTATGCGCTGATCCAGGGCGCCACGCTCTTCATCGCCTGTGTGGTGGTGCTTGTCAATCTGCTCGTCGATCTCGGCTATGCCGCCATCGACCCGAGAATCTCCTATGACGACAACCGTTAGTCTCGCGCCGGCGGAACGGATGGGCGCCCGGCCGCGGCCGTTCCGGCAGATGCTGCGTACCGCCAGTGGCGCCATCGGCGCCACCATCGTCGCTATCTACCTCATCATCGCCCTGATGGGAGCGCTGGGCCTGACCCCCTATTCGCCGCTCGAGCAAAACCGGGTCGACCGCCTGCAGGGACCGAGCCGCTCACATGTGATGGGCACCGATATCCTCGGCCGCGACGTGTTCAGCAGGATCATCAAGGGGGGCACCAATTCCCTGATCGTGGTGTCGCTCAGCGTGCTGCTGGCCTGCACGATCGGCACAACCATCGGGGTCGTTTCCGCCTACAGCGGCGGTTTCACTGACAACCTGGCTATGCGAGTCATGGATGTCTTTTTCGCGTTTCCGGCCATTCTGCTCGCCCTGCTGGTGGTCACCGTGCTCGGCGCCGGTATGCGCACCACCATTTTTGCGATCGCGCTGGTCTATACCCCCATCTTTTCCCGGGTAGCACGGGCTCCGGTGCTGGCGTTGAAACGGACCGAATTCGTCGAAGCGGCCAATAGCATCGGCATACGGCACTGGCGCATCCTTGTGCGCCATATCCTGCCGAACGCCGTTGCGCCGATCATCGTCCAGATCAGCCTGGCGCTTTCCTGGGCGCTGCTCACCGAAGCGGGCTTGAGTTTCCTCGGCCTGGGCACTCCACCCCCGGAACCCTCCTGGGGGCAAATGTTGAGTGAGAGCACCGGCATTGCCGAAATCGCGCCCTGGCTGCTGATCTTTCCCGGTGCGGCGATCATGCTCAGCGTGCTCGGCTTCAATCTCCTTGGCGACAGTTTGCGTGACGCCCTGGATCCAAGACTGCGTGGCATACGGTAGTCCTGAGAACGGTCCAATGCTGAGCGGAGCGATCGCTGAGCATGAGATCGTTCAAATCAAGCCTCAGGGCTTCGGTCCCGGTTTTCGGTAGACTGCCGAACAGGCAGTTGGCCGGATCAACGCACGTATGAGGGAGCCCACGACCGTGATCGTCATCGACAGTCATCTCGACATCGCCATGAACGCGTTCTATCTCGATCGCGATCTGCGCAAGAGCGTCGCCGGAATCCGGGAAGATGAAGCTGGTATGACCGAAAAAGGTCGTGGCTGCAACGTCCTCTCCTTCCCCGAGATGCGCCGCACCAACATGGCGCTCTGCTTTTGCACCATGATCGCGCGCACGAAATCGGGCCGGAAGGACATGATCGACGTGCGCACGCAAGAGATTGCCTATGCCCGCGCCCAGGGAGAGCTGGCCTTCTATCGCGAGATGGAGCGGCAAGGCGACATCCGCATGATTTCCGATTGGCCCCAGCTCGACGCGCATATGAAGGAATGGAAGGCCGATCCGGAGAACACCCCGCTGGGCATGATTCTGACCATGGAAGGGGCCGACCCGATCGTCGATCTCGAGCAGCTCGGTCTCTGGTGGAACGACGGCCTGCGGGCGCTCAGCCTGGCGCATTACGGACCAAGTGAATACGCACATGGCACCGAGAGCCTGGGCGGGCTCACCGAACGCGGCAAAGCGCTACTGGAAGAGATGAACGAGACCAGCCTGGTGCTCGATATCACCCATCTCAACGATCAATCGTTCTGGGAAGCGGTCGAGATCTTCCAGGGACCGATCTGGGCGTCGCATTCCAACTGCCGCGCCCTGGTACCCGGTGACCGCCAGCTCACCGACGAGATGATCCAGCACATCGTCGAGCGAGATGGAGTGATCGGGGCGGCGCTCGATGCCTGGATGGTGGTGCCCAACTGGATTCGGGGAGAAAGCACGCCGGACATTTGCACCATGGAAGACTACGTCGATCATATCGACCACGTTTGCCAGATCGCCGGGAACGCCAACCACGCCGCAATCGGCACCGACCTCGATGGTGGCTACGGCACCGAGCAAACTCCCCGCGACCTCGACACCATCTACGAGCTGCAGAGCATCCCCGACCGGCTGCGCGCCCGCGGGTACAGCGAAGCGGACATCGAGAAGATCATGCACGGCAACTGGCTACGGATGCTGGAACGGGTGTGGACGTCCGAGGCGTAACGACCGAGGGAGGTCCCGGCGGTGGGCGAGCCCGGGCTCGCCCGCCAAGATCGGTACCGTTTATCAATTTGCGATCGATCAGTCTCTCGTCACTTCGGAAACAAGCCTGGGCTCAGCTCACCATGGCAGGAGCGAATGGCGTGCCTGCAAAGAGCGCCTCGCCCTCAGGGCCGTGGGCGATGATCATCACCTCGGCGCCGGGCAGCAGTGGTTCCAGGAAGGTATGCACGATCGCCGATCCTGCGAAGAATCCCGACCACTTTGATCGGAACCGAGCCGGTATTGCGAATGTCATGCGGCATTAGCGCCGGGATGACCGCCAGACTCCCTGCCGAGATTGGGATGCGCTCCTCACCCACGGTTGCTTCGCCTTCGCCCTCGACGATGTAGAGCACCTCTTCCGAGCTATCGGTATGTCGCCCGAGGCGCTTTCCTGGCGCTACCTCGAAGTAGACGACCGCCGTGGCCGCCGAACCAGTGGCCGCGTAGATCGGAAACGTATATCGAGCCCCCAATGAGGGATCGGCCGGAGTTTCCATTTCAGCGAGGGTCAAATCGTTGATATTCAATGCCAACACGGGAGTATCCTCCTGAGCGCAACTTATCAGTACACACAACTGTATACTGAAACTCAGGACACACTAGCGGACGGACGCCCAAATGTCAATATCAGTGAACACTTCTGTTCACAGAAACATGAGATGGCCAGAAAGTACGAGCTGAAATCACGAGCCACGCGTCAGGAGGCGACCCGGCAACGGATCGTCGAAGCGGCGGTGGCACTCCACGAGGAACTGGGGCCGGCACGCACCTCGATCAGCGCTATAGCTGAACGGGCCGGAGTGGAACGGTTGACCGTTTACCGGCACTTCGCCACCGAAGGGGAGATCTTTCAGGCATGCTCGGCCCACTTCAACGAATTGCATCCCTTTCCCGATTTCCCGGCATGGGAAGCAATCGACGATCCGTTCGCGCGGCTCTCGTTAGGACTCACTGAGCTGTATGGCTACTTTGCCGAATCCGAACGGATGCTGTCGGCCGTCATCCGGGATACGCCATCGACTCCTGCGATGCACGAAACCGTTGCGCACTACCAGCAAGGGTTCCGGGCGATGTTCGATCTGCTGGTAACCGGCTTCACCATGTCAGGGATTGCGGCTGAGCTGGTCCAACTCCCCATCCGGCTGGCGATCGAATTCCACACCTGGCAGATCATGGTGAGCGAGCAGGCGATGGACATCTCCAAAGCGGTCGACTATCAGGTCCAGATCGTGCGCTGCGCGGCGGATGGAAGCTAATCACGCGAGCGCCGACGGTCACGTATGCTTCCGACATGACTGACTCGCTTCCGCTGTTCGAATTCGACGAAGACCGTTCCGCGATCCTCGAACCGCATCATGTGATGGTGCGGCGCGATGATTTCCCGGAGCACGCGGTGATCTGCTTTTTTCACGATGTGCTCCACGATCTGCGGAACCGGGAAACGACAGAAGTCATTGGCTTTCTCACCAGTGAAGCCGGTCCGAACCCGATGCTGCGCGTGGAGATCGATGGCGTGCCAGTCGTAGCGATCCAGCCAGGGATCGGCGCGCCGATGGCCGTTTTCGTGCTGGAGGAGCTCATCGCGCTAGGCGCGCGCACGGTCGTGGCCTGTGGCGGGGCGGGAGTGCTCGATCGTGACATCGATGTCGGCCAGCTCATGATTCCAACCAGCGCCGTGCGGGACGAAGGAACGTCGTTTCACTACCTGCCGCCCTCGCGCGAGATCGCCCAGGATCCGGACATGGTGTCTGCGATTGCGGCGACACTGGATCGGAATGGCGTCGGCTACCGACTGGGCAAGACCTGGACCACCGACGCGATCTATCGGGAAACGCGAGCCAGAGTTGCGCGACGCCAGGCCGAAGGGTGCGCCATGGTGGAAATGGAAGCCTCGGCCCTCTTCGCGGTCGGCGCATTCCGCGGCGTGCCAGTCGGACAAATCCTCTATGGGGGAGACGATGTCAGCGGGCTGGGCGATTGGGATCGGCGTGACTGGGACAAGCACACGATCCGCGAACGCCTCTTCTGGCTCGCCGCCGAGAGTTGTTTGGCGTATACGCCGTCATCCTCGTAGCTGACCTCGCGGCAACAACTGGCTCCTACACTTTTCCCTCAGCCAGGCAGCAATCGCATCAACCGATGGATGATCGGTGGCCACCAGAACGGCGAAATCTTCGAACTCTTGCTGTGTAGCAGTCAAGGCATGCCGTTTAGGCCAAGTGTCATGGCAGCAGCAGAGATCCCGAGTGCGCTTGTCATCCCATCCACGAAATCGGGTGGATTCTGAACGATCGAGCGCATGAGCGACGGTTCTCGGTGCAGCTCACAGCGTTGGATAGAACTCCTGATGCCGAGTCCAGCTCGCGGGGCGCTGGAAGCCGATTGGAACGAGCCTGACGTCTATCGTACGCCCAATAGGAGACTCCGCTATCCTCGATCAATCGGATGTATGGAGATACATCGCGCGATTCTTCGGCGGTGAGAAGCGGCTCGAACCGCTGCGCGATGAGGGCTCTCGAGTGCGGCATTGATAGCGCCCGATGAACCGTCAACCTTTTGGGACGAAATCCGGACAGATCACCGGCTTATCCAGGCGGCGATGATGGCAATCGCATTTCGCTGCCACTTTCGCTCAAGGCAACATCGACTTCGGGACTCGTTACCTTGATGTCTGCAACTCCATCGAGGACTTGGTCTTCCGGAAGCGCAACTCACCAAGCTGTTTCCGCTCTTGAACACCGATCGAATCATTTCAACTCGCTCCGCACACCGACGTTCGCTCGGGCGCTGACGGCCTTGTTCGCTACAATGGCTAGTACGAGTACCGGAAATCGGTCTAGCGACGACAAGCGTCGAGCTCATCGGTGAGACGGCGGATGATGGGATCGATCTGATCGTCTTCCAGCCAGTGGGTGTTGATCTGGATACGGTCGCGCAGAGGATCGAGATGGATAGCAGGGTCGCCGTCGATAAGGGCTTGCTGCACCTCGCGAACCGACCAGCAATTGTCGACCGGATAGATGCCGATGACGGGGGTGGGCCATTCGGCGGTGTCGTCGATACGAGTCAGGCGGACATCGGAGCGTCCTTCGAAGGCGGCCACGAGTTTGTCGGCCTGGGCGAAATGTTGCCGGTAGTCGGATTCATGGTCATGGATGAGGAACCGTTCCAACGCGACCCAGAGACCAACCATGGATTCTTTGCTGACTTTCATGCCGCGCCCGACCGAAGCGTGCGGACTGCCGTTGGCACGGGCGGCTTCGATCAGGTCGGCGCGTCCCGCGAGGAGCCCGGACTCCGCTGGGCCACGGATGCCTTTGCCCCCGCTATAGATCACCAGATCGGCGCCCCGCTCGATCCAGACCCGGAGGTGGTTCACCGGAGGAACGGTGGACGCGGCATCGACGATGACAGGAATACCACGCGCATGCGCAATCTCGACCACGCGCTCGAAAGGAAGCGCGCCGGGGCCGTTGTATTGCGAGCGGTGAAAAGCGACCGCAGCGGTGCGATTGGTGATGGCTTGCTCCAGTTCGGCCGGGTCGGTCTTTTCCCAGGTGCCAATCAGCACCAGACGACCACCGCCGACCCGATAGAGCCGGTCGTACTGAATGCGATGCGCGCGATGGAAAACGATCTCGTTGGGAAACCCGTCGCTCTCGGGGAGCGCAGCGATTCTGGAAGGGTCGCTCCCGGCGACGCAGGCCGCCGCGGCCAGCACCATGCCGGCGGCCGATCCGCTGGTGACATAGCCGGCTTCGGCACCGGTGACCTCGGCGATGCGTTGACCGACGGCGCGATTCAGTTCCTCGATGTCGACGAAGCGAGTGGATGCCTCGGCCATGGCGGCCATCACCTCGGGCTCCAGCAGCGAGCCCCCGACCGCAGTGGTGGGACCACGCCCGTTGATGATAGTGCGCACACCGATGCGATCGTAAATTGACTCGTTCCTCATGGAGCTTCTCCCGTCAATTCGCTAGTTACAGAGCATGCCGCCATCGACCACGATCATCTCGCCGGTGACATAGGAGGCATCCTCCGAGGCAAGAAATGCCGCCACCGATGCGATCTCGTCAGGCGCTGCCTGCCGACCGAGCGGAATACGCGCGGAAACCTGCTCGTTGGTCCATCCTTTGCGCCGAATTGCTTCCAGAATATTCTCGGTACCGGTCGCGCCCGGGGCAATGCCGTTGACGCGAATGCCATGCGGGGCGAGGTCGCGCGCCAGGCTGCGAGTCAACATGAGCACCCCGCCTTTCGACGCCGCATACGCGGGCACGTCCCCTTCCGGGCGGAAGCTATTGACTGAGCCGATCGTGATGATGCTGCCGCTTCCCTGAAGGATCATTCGTTTGGCGGCGGCGCGGGCGGCATAGAAGACCCCGGTCAGATTGATGGCGATGATGTCGTTCCATTCGTCGTCGGACACGTCCACCAGCGGGCCGATATAGGCGGCCGTTCCAGCGCGGGCTGCATTGGCGACCACGATATCGATGCGTCCGAAGCGCTCCATGAGTTCGTCAAAAACCGTTTCATACTGCTCTGAGACGCGCACATCGAGCAAACGGGCAAAGGCACTGCCTCCCGCGGCGGTGATGTCCGTTGCAACCGCGTCGATCTGCGCTTGCTTGCGCCCGGTGACGCAGACAAACGCCCCATCCTGGGCGAACCGATGCGCGATCGAGGCGCCGATACCCGTCCCGGCACCGGTGACGATCGCAACCTTGCCTTCCAGGTGGGTCATCCCTGGTTCTCCATTTCGTTCGAATGCCGGTGCTGCGAGATCTGATCCTCCCAGCCGTGAGCGACTTCAAGATGCTGGCGCATGGCTTCGCGTGCAATCCCCGGGTCGCGGCTGGCGATGGCGCCGCGCAGACGGAGATGGCTTTCGTATTCCCCAGCAGCGATATCGGGCATGGCTTGCTCGACGCGAATGCCCTGAGCGACTTGCGCCCGGGCCATCAATTGGCTCATGCGGTAGAGCATGGTGTTGTGACACGATCGAGCCAGTGCCCGGTGGAAATCGAGCGTGATCTTCGATGTCTGCTGCCGGCGAGATGATGCACGTTTCAAGCGCACCAGCACCGCATCCATTCGTTCGAAATCCTCGTCGGTGGCACGGGTCGCAGCCAACGCCGCCATCTCCACTTCGACCACCATACGCGCTTCGAGGGCTTCGAGCGCTGCCTGATGGGTTTCGATCTCGAGCTGGCCCTGCTCGGAAAGGTTTCCTGCCGGGTCGCTGACGTAGACACCACTGCCGGGACGGATTTCCAGCACACCCCGCGCGGCCAGGCCCTGCAAGGCTTCGCGCACGACCGGGCGGCTGACGCCAAGTTGTCGCGCAAGCTCGTGCTGGGATGGCAGCAGATCACCGGGACCGAGGGGATGTTCCCGTACGTAGGCCTCGATTCGCTGCATCGCGACCCCGGCCAGCGTGCGCCGCTCGACAGGCGCAATCTCACCAGCGGTGTGGGTCAGCAATTCCGACTCCATGCTCGTTCCTGCAGAAGATTGATTTCGATATGCACAAGCGAAACCCTACTCATACTCATCATGCGGCACAACCGGTCATACCAGTTGACGTGTTGGCGCATCACCCGTATGATGCCAGACATCGACCCCACTGCATAGAGATTCCGACAGGAGGAATTCTGAACAGTCTCCCGGGCTAGCACCCGGTACGGCATTGGTTCAATCGCGACTACCCGTATCCATTCGAGAAAGGGCGTACGTATGGCAACCAGAGCAGAGATCGATACCCTGGTCGAGGACGTAATGAGTGGACGGCTCGACCGCCGCCAGTTGATGACGGCAGCCGCCGCGCTCGGTATCGGAGTGCCGGGAGCCCTGGCAATGCGCGCCGCCCCGGCCATGGCGCAGGAAGCCAGCCCAACCCCGAAAACCGGCGGCACCTTGACCGCGATCATCGTTGACGACCCCAACTTCCTCGACATTCTGGTCACCCAGCTGGCGCAGGTGCGCAACATCATGGACAGCGTCTATGACACGCTCACCTATCTCGACGCCGCCGATCCCTCGTTCGCCATCAAGGGGCGCTTGGCGTCGGAGTGGAGCTTTCCGGAAGAATTGATCATGGAGCTCAAACTCCAGGAGGGCGTCACCTTCCACAACGGTGAGGAATTCACCGCTGAGGACGTCAAATGGACGGTCGAATACGTCAAGAATCCCGAGACCGGTTCGCCGAACGCCCCGTTCCTCGAACCGATCGATTCAGTCGAGATCGTCGACCCGCTCACGGTTCATTTCATGCTCAACAAGCCATGGGCCGCACTGCCGTTCAACCTCAGCACGATCCAGATCTATTCGAAATCTGCGACGGCAGACTCGATTGCCTCTGCCCCCAATGGCACGGGTCCCTTCGTGTGGAAGGAATGGGTACCCGGCGACCACATCACGGTCACCAAAAACCCCAACTATTGGATCGAGGGACAGCCATACCTGGATGAGATTGTCTTCCGGCCGATCAAGGAAAAAGCCACCAGCCTGGCCGTCATGGAGGCGGGCGATGCCGATGTCTTCTTCACTCCGGAGCTGAAGGACAAGGAGACGATCGACAACGCTGACAACCTGAAGTCGATCCCCTCGTTGATGAGCGACTCAGGCTACATCCTCTATCTGAACAACAGCCGTTTGCCCATGAGCGATCAGAATATCCGGCTGGCCGCGCAGTACGCGCTCGACCGGGACACCTACTTCCAGGCGTTCCTCGGTGGTCAGGGGGAGAAGAACACCAGTCCCTGGACAAAGACGCTCTGGCCATACGACTCGATCAACGACGACGCATTCGTCTACAACCTGGACACGGCACGCGAGTATCTGACCGCTGCGGGGTACACCGATGGCAAGAACGCCGACGGTGAGCAACTGAACATCAACATCGTCTTCCCCAAGGGATACCCCGAGTGGAAACAGGGGTCAGAGATGTTCCAGGCGGCGATGGCCGAACTGGGAGTCGACGTGAAAGTCGAAGAGCTCGAGTTGGCCACCTGGATCGACCGGATAGTCACGACCGATGACTACGACATGTCGTGGGACTACCACTTCCAACGGGCAATGGACCCGGCCTACACACTTTCACTCGGGTTCTTCTATCCCCCGGGAGAGCAGAACATCGGACGGTACGAAGACCCAACCATGACCGAGCTGATCGCCAACGGCGGGACCACGCTCGATCAGGATGAGCGCAAGCAGTATTACGATCAGTTCCAGGAACGATGGAATGAGATGGGGTACGGCATCATTGTGGGAGAGTTCCCGCTCTATCACGCGGTTTCGCAGGATGTAGAGGGGTTCTACACCAATCCCCTCTTCTTCCAGGACTTCCGCACGGTCTGGTTGAACCGATAACTGTTGCTTTGCGGAAGGTTCCCGAGTTCGGGAACCCTCCGCCCTTCGTCCCTCCTGACCACGCCGCCAGAGGACCATGCTCAGTTTCATCATCCGCCGGCTGATCCTTGGCATACCGGTGCTGATTCTCATCAGCGCCATTGTCTTCATCGTGACCTATTTGATTCCGGGCGATCCCGCCGCGGTGGTGCTCGGCCAGGGAGCCACTCCCGAAGCGCTGGAAGCGGTCCGTCAGCGCCTCGGACTCGATCAGCCGGTTTTCCTGCGGTATCTCTACTGGTTGCGGGACCTGCTCCAAGGCAACCTGGGTATCTCCATCCTGAGCCGGCAGCCGGTCTGGACGCTGATCAGCCGTTCCCTTCCGATCACGCTCTATCTCACCTCACTGGCAATGCTCATCGCAGTGCTCATCGCGATACCGCTGGGCACGATTTCCGCGTTGCGACGCAACACCTGGGTCGATGTCGCCTGTACCTCCTGGGCATTCGTTGGGGTCTCGCTACCGGGGTTCTGGCTGGCCATGATGCTGCTGTACATCTTCGGAGTGCGGCTGCAATGGGTGCCGTTGCAGGGATATATCAGTCCACGTGAAGATCCGGTCGCCAGTCTCAAGACGATGATCCTGCCAGCACTCACGCTGGGGGTCTTCCTCTCCGGACCGTTGACCCGCTATCTCCGGTCGAGTGTGCTGCAGACGCTTTCGCAGGAGTACGTGCTGGTGGCGCGCGCGAAAGGCCTCTCAGGACCGAGCATCCTGGGGAACCACATCCTGCGCAATTCACTCATTCCGTTCATCACCGTGCTTGGCATCCAGTTTGGCTATCTGCTGGGTGGCGCGGTGGTTGTGGAGAACATCTTCGCGCTTCCCGGCATCGGGGATCTCGCCGTGAGCGCCATTGGAAACCGCGACTTCCCCGTGATACAGGGGGTCACGCTGGTGGTGGCGGTCGCCTTCGTAGTGATCAATATAGTGGTGGATATCATCTGCGCCTTGCTCGATCCGCGCATTCGCGCCAGCGGAGGCAACTGGTGAGCGACCTGGCAACTGCCGCCTCCATCGCATCGAATGGCCCAGCCCCGGAGCGGCACCCCTGGTGGCATCCAGCTTCGTTGCTGGATGCGGCCTTGCGCTGGAAGACCTTCTCGATCGGCCTGGCGATCATTGGGGTCTTCGTCATTTGCGCCGTCTTTGCTCCACAAATCGCTCCCTACAACCCGGACAAACCGGACTATCAAGCGCTCTTGCAGAAGCCAAGCCGGGAGCACCTTTTCGGTACGGACGACAAAGGACGCGACATCTTTAGCCGGGTGATCTACGGCACGCGCGTCAGTTTCACGATTGCGCTGATTTCGGTCGCCATTGCGACCGTGATCGGCATCCCATTGGGATTGTTGGCCGGCTATCGCGGGGGCCAAATTGACATCGCTGTCAGTCGCGTGCTGGATGCGATGTTCGCGTTCCCGGTCATCCTGCTGGCAATTGCGATCCTGGCGATTACCGGGGTCGGATTGCGTGGCACCATCATTGCGATTGGGCTGGTAGCGATTCCAGAGTTCGCCCGTGTGAGCCGATCGGCGATGCTCTCCGAAAAGGAAAACGACTACGTACAAGCCTCCCACGCCATAGGCGCGTCGAGCATGCGCATCGTCTTTCGCAACATTTTGCCGAACACGCTGGGTCCGTTGATCGTGCTGATCTCGCTCGGATTCGCCTTCGCTATTCTCAATGAAACCGCGTTGAGCTTTCTCGGGCTGGGCGCGCAGCCACCGACCGCTTCGTGGGGGGCAGATCTGGCAGCCGGCCGGCGCTATCTGCGCGATGCTGTGTGGCTGACCGTCTTTCCGGGGATGGCGATCTTCTTTCTGGTGCTGGGACTCAATCTGGTGGGCGATGGGGTGCGGGACATTCTGGATCCACGCCGCGATCGCCGGTAGCGCAATCAAGATTCGCGTCGGGGGCGCGAGCCGTGATGCAGCAAGAGGTCTCTCGACTTCGGCCGGGATGACGGGATGCGTTTTGCGGGAGCAACAGCTCACTGACCCGCTCGTCCATTCGCTTGTCAAACCAGTTGACGGGTTGGAAGGCAGGCGATACGATGCCGGAAACCTCCTGAAACTACCCCCCAAGACATGTGAAAGGATGAATCAGCCGGAATTCCTCCGCCAATCCCCGACCATGAGTCAGTTGAACTGAGAAGGAGCGTGCGTAATGACCTCACCTGTTCTATCTCGTCGTCAGCTCGTGCAGCTTGCATCGGCCATCGGAGTGACTGCATCCGCGTCGATGCTTCTGCCACAACTTGTCAGAGCAGCCCGCCAGGAGGACACGGCTCCCGCCGGATCGGTGATCTGGGCGATCGACACCGATCCCGTCTCAATCGTTCCCTACGGCAGCTCGTCATCGTCCAACATGTGGGGCAAAGAGTTCATTTATGACTCACTGCTGGAATGGGACCGGGACCTCAATATTCAGCCTGCGCTCGCCGAATCCTATGAGGCTGCGCCGGATGCCACGTCCTATACCTTCAAACTTCGCCCTGACGTGCTGTTCCACGACGGACGCCCGATGTCCGCGGCCGATGTCAAATATTCGCTCGATCTCACGCTCAACCCGCTCGAACCCGTTGTGCCGTCACCCTATCTGGCAAATGTTGCCGAGGTGGTCGTGATCGATGAGATGACTGTGCGCATCGACATGTCGAAACCGGACCCGACGCTCCCCGGCATTCTCGCTTGGCAGCGAATGACCCCGATCTTTCCGGAAGGAATTGCCGACGAGATCAACTTGCTGAGTGAGGGCATCGGCACAGGCCCGTTCAGATTGCTCGAATACATCTCGAACGAGCGTTTGGAATACGAGGCATTCGAGGACTACTGGAAGCCTGGCATCCCATGTATCCAGAACCTGACGCTGCAAGTCGTCCCTGAGCCGCAAACTCGCGTCGCCTTGCTGCGCTCGGGAGAGATCGACGGTGGCACCTTCGGGCCCGATATTGCCACGACACTGGAAGGTGATGAGAATCTGGAGGTGCTGAGCGGTCTCGTTTCCTCCCCACGCACCATCTATATCAACATGGCGCAAGACGTGCCCTGGCGAGATATCCGCGTTCGCCAGGCGGTGAGCAAGGCCATCGATCGCCAGGTGATCATCGACAATGTCTATGCAGGCTTTGCGGAGCTTTGCGGTCCGATTCCGCCGGGGTACGGCGACTGGCCGCTTTCGCCGGATGTACTAGCCGAGCATTATGCAGTCGATATCGAGGGCGCCAAAGCCCTCATGGCGGAAGCCGGACTGGAGGACGGGTTCGCGGTCGATATGATCGCCATCTCCTCCCCACGTGAGTACACGCAAATCGCGGAGATCATGGCCGAGCAACTCAAGGAGATCAATATCGATGTCTCGGTGGTGCCGCAGGAGATCGGAACGTTCGTCGAGAGCATCAATAGCGAGTTCAGCTGGGCGTCGACCGGCGGCGGCATGCGGGGTGACCCGAGCGGCTATTTCTCAGTGTTCCGATCGTCGGACGAAGGAACCTTCCCGATTTTTTACGGTGATGGCTGGAAGAGCGACGAGTTCGATCAGCTCTACGACCAGGCGCTGACAACATCCGATCAGGCCGAGCGCCTCGATCTCTACAACCAGTTGCAGGAGCTCGTCCTCGCCGAGAATCCCTTCCTCTACACGGTGCAGTCATTGAAATTCCAGGTCGTCAATCGACGCCTATCCGGCATGTATGTGGCCTACACCGACTTCAACCCTGGGCTGCGCCAGGCTTGCGTTACCGACGCCTGATCCCGGTTGCGTAGCGAACCTGAGCTTGTTGCGTTGCGACTACCGGAACTGGCCTCCCTCCTGGAGGCCAGTTCCCTTGTCATGAAAGGGAGAACGTGAAGATTACGGATGTCGAAGCACTATCGGTTTCGGGTGGAGTCGATTACCCCTATGCCATCGTGGTGGTGCTCATTCGCACTGACGAAGGCATCACCGGCATTGGCGAAGCGAGTCTGGGCGGACGGAGCCGTGGGGTACTTGGAATCATCGACCATGCCCGCGATTTGCTGATCGGCCAGGATCCGGCGCGTATCGAGCATCTCTCTGCCGAAATCCTGCGGGGAACATTCTGGTCAACCGGCCAGGTCATCATGAGTGCCATTGCCGGCATCGACATGGCATTGTGGGACATCAAGGGAAAGCGACTGGGCGCGCCAGTCTATGATCTGCTGGGGGGAGCGACACGCGATAAGGTGCGGGTCTACCGGCATCTGGCGCATGACACCTCCAGAAGCACCGATCGGGAGATCGATGGACTGGTCGAGGACGCACATGCCTGGGTAGCGAAGGGATTCAACGTGCTTCGCTTCTCACCGCTGGCGGCCGCAACAAGCGATCCGTGGGATCCGACACGTTCGATGCTGGCGTCGGTTCAGGCTGCGGAGCGTTTGCGGCTCGAACTTGGAAACCACGTAGAGCTGCTCTTCGATGCGCACACCATGTTCAGCCCGATCGAAACGATCCAGTTGGCGAATATGATGGAACCCTGTCGTCTGTTCTTTTATGAAGATCCGGTGCGCGCGTTCAACGGTCAATCACTCCGCTTGGTGCGCCAGAAGACCAACCTTCCGCTGGCGACCGGCGAACAGTTCAGCCACAAGTGGGAGTTCCAACCGCTGATCGAAGAAGAGCTGATCGACTATCTGCGCATCGATATGGCGCATGCAGGTGGTATCACCGAGGCACGAAAGATTCTGGCCGCGGCCGAGATCCATGGGCAGCGTTCGGCACTGCATCATGCGAGTTCCCCAATCAATGCCATCGCCTGCCTACACGTCGATTGCGCGATTCCGAACTTTGGCATCCAGGAATGGCCCGAGTTCCCAAGCTTGCAGGAGTTGTTTCCGAACGCGCCCACCGCGGTCGATGGCTATGTCGCGCGACCGGAAGGCCCTGGATTGGGACTGGAGTTCGACGAGGCCGCCGCGCGAAAACGTCTCTCACGTGACACCGAGCTGCCGCACCGGTACTGGCCCGATGGCGCGGTAGCGGATTACTAACGCAAACTGCGGAAAGGTCGACAAACGCCTCACAGGCTGGCGTCCACGAGGCACGCGCTGCGGCGCGGAGATCCTTCGTTCCTCAGGATGACAGGGAGTGGTGTCTGGTTTGACCAATCCGAAAATCGCTCTAGCGTTCCGCGAGCATGAAGATGAGGTCGCCGGTATCGATGTGCGGGGTTTCGCGGGTAGCCCAGATGGTGCCAGAGATTGGGCTGGTAATGTCGGCGAGCACGACGCCGAAGGGGTCGATGACGATGCCAATGCGTTGACCCGCTTGTACCTCGGCAAGCAGCCCGGTTTCAACGCGCAGGAAGCCACTTGCAGGGGCAAGAAGGTCGATCGTGCGACGAGCGGGGCGATCGTCGCGGGTGGGACGTTCCCAGGTGGGGCAGATACCCAGATAGCTGAGCAGATTGCGCAGGCCCTGGCGATAGCTGGCGACATCGGCGGAACGGCAACCGGCGCGGCCGGTGGTTTCCGTGCCAACGGTGGGAATGCCGCGCCGGGCGGTTTCCGCGTTGAGCGGGCCGGGCGAGTCGGGTATCTCCCAAAGCAAGGGGAGTCCCATATGCCGGGCGGCTTCCTCTGATCGGTCACGTGTGGGACCGCTCCCGGCGCGGTAGCCAACCGTCGTGGCAAAGGCGACCTCGGCGGTGCCGGAATGGAGATCGAGCAGCAGATCATCCGGTCCGACCGCGCCCGCGATCAGGGTGAAGAGCGCATCGGCGAGCTGGCGCGTCGGCTCACCTGACGGATTGCCGGGGAAGACGCGAGCGAGATTGAGTCCGTCGACCAATGCTGGACTCTCCCGCGTGCGGCTGGCATACGCAAATGGATTGGCGGTCAGGATGGCAGCGAAATCGCCGCGCATGCTAGACGGGTCGAGCTCGTCGATGATCTGCCGGATTGCTTCCATCCCCTCATATTCATTGCCATGGACACCGGCAACGGTGAAGAGCAGCGGACCCGGCTCGCGGCCCCGCACGACGACTATGGGCACCTCCACCGGTCCCCACCCTGGCAGATCGAACAGGTGAATCCAGCAGTGCGTCACGCCGAACGGCAGTGTCGCGAGGTCGAACTCCGCAACCGGCATACGCTGATTCATCTCAGACCTCACGACAGCGTTGGCTGGGCAATTTCGCGGGCTATGGCGTCGAGCGCGACGTCTCGTCCGGTGCGGTATGCCTCCCAGGTAGGGGGAGCGTAGAGATCGGGTGGGATCCAGGGGCGGCGGTCCCAGGGCCAGCCACTTTGCCAGTTCAGGTCGGAGATGTTGACCCGGGTCCCGGACCAGGGGAGGCGGAACTCCACGCTTTCGCCCGTGAAATTGGGAGAGGAGCCGGTCGGTTCGCCCGCGAAGATGGCCTTGGTGTGGAAATCGAGATAGGTAGCGAGGTTCTGTGCCGCCGACCAGGTGCGCCGCCCGGTGATGACGAAGAGCCTGCCCCGCTGGTTTAGCGGGCTGGCAATCAGCTTGTACAGGAAGGGCCATTCGAGGGTCGTGTTGCCACCCTTGTTCATGCGGATGTCGATGATGAGCCGCTCGGGTTCGGTTTCGACCAGCATGGTGAAGAAGCGCGTGGCGAAGTCGGCGAAGGTTTCATCATCGCCGTCGCGGACAGAGTTGATTTGCAGATAGACCGCATTCAGATCGGGAAGCGGTTCGTACCAGAACGGGGTACGAAAATCTCGTAAATAGAGGGGAATCTGTGGCACGTCGTCTAATGGCGACACCCAGCTCTCCGGAAAGGGGAAGTTCCGGCCGAGGGGCGCGGTTGGGAACTCATGGTCCGCGATGATTGTGTGCTCTTCTTGTATGCCGTTCTCCCCCTTTAGACGCAACGTCACCCGATCGGGATGCGTGGTCAGTCCGAGGGCGTGCAAAAATGCGGTCTCCCGCAGGCGAAACGGAACGATTTCGGTTGGCCAGTGCGGGTTGTCGGCGCAGATAGTGGGGACGATTGCCTGGGCGACCTCGCCCATCGAGCGGCCTTCGATCTCGATAACCTGTCTGCCGGCCAACTGGGCGTACGTGGGTGTTGCTTGCGTGATGAACACCCCTTCCTCGAATCGGTAGAAGGCGACCGGCAGCGCGGCCAGCAGATCGTTCCGATCGAGCGCGGGGCAGACATAGGCATGCCCATCTCGTAGCGGAACCAGCAGACGGTCGAGATTGAGCAGGATCTCGGCGTCGCTCAAGGCCGGAACGTTCGTGCGAAGCCAGGCGAGCGCGCCGTCGAACTCATCGGGAGCAACGGCGCCAAATGGGTTTGCGGCGCGTCGACGATATTCCTGATCGAAATAGTCGATATCGGCGCGCCAGCCATCGGTACGGTCGAGGTCCGGGTCCACGATTCCCAGCGCCTCCGCAATTTGGGGGATCGATGCCAGCGGCGCGAAATCGGGATCGGTTCGCAGGGATTCGATATCCCGGTAACGAAGATCGAGCGCGAAATGCAGAAGCTGAGCGCCACTTTCGGCATCTTCGGCGCGCATGGCGGCGCGGGCAGCGAGCAAGATCATCTCCCCATAGTCACCATAACCGAGCTCGGAAGCGCGCAATGCAGCCTCGACCGCTGGCACATAGTTGCCGGCCACAAAAAGGGCTTTGGCCAACTCGCCTTGCGGCTCGGGGTGGACGGGATTCTCCTCCACGGCAGCCTGCCATTTCCTGATTGCCTCGTTCATCACCATCTCCACCTATACCCGCATTCGTTCCCGCTCTATATCCGCGCATTGCCATTGCGGTGCATAGAAGCACGATCTGCAATTTCGTCGGCGACAGCGTTTGCGCGGACGTTCCAGCCAGCGAGCGGGCGATTGCGGCTGTGATCGAAAGGCAGCGACAATGACTGTCAGAGCCGTGGGGTTACGCCCCTGGACTGAAGATTCCGGCGCGCATTGCTTTAGCCAACACTCCGATTGAATCGTTCGATGGCGGACATGAGTTCGTCGAGCACGGCTTCCTGATCGGCAGGGTCGCTGCCGATGACGCAGCCGCGGATATGGTCTTCCAGCACGAGCAGGCCGGTGGCGCGCAGACCGGCAACGATGGCCGAGACTTGTGTGAGCACATCGACACAATATTTGTCCTCTTCCACCATCTTATGCACCCCGCGCACCTGACCTTCCAACCGTTTCAGGCGGGCAAGGATCTTCGCCTTGTCCATTTCATAGGAGGCAGCGTGGTGGTGATGCTCTTCCTGGTGAGACAGCGGTTCGTTCGATTCGATCTGCATGATTTCGTCGTTTCCTGACACGTGCAATGAAAGATTCCTCACCCTGCATCCGGCGATTCCGGCGCGCGGGGAAATCCAGTTGGTACAATTGTGCCAAACGTGGAATCTAAATAGCTCCCCATGTGTCTCCCCTTTGTACGCGCCGCTCGACACACCTCGCGTTTCGCTTATCAAGCGAACATGTGGCGCTCAGTTGAACAAGGATTCGAAGCAACCATGATCGATACATCCATCTCCCGGAGAACCCTGGTCGGAACCCTGTCGTCGCTGCTCGTCGCTGGAGGTCTCCCGCGAGCGAGCAGCGCCCTCGCTCAGGATTCAGACGCGCGCGCGGACTCCCCCGCGATTGCCCTTGGCATGATGGTCGAGGTGGTGGAGGACCGCACCCGGCTCGATGCCACTATCCAACAGATCGGCCGCCCTCTGGAGGTGGTGATGTTTCACACGCACTGGGGCACGAACTCAGGCATCTTCGATCCCTCTCTCCTCCAGTATGTCGACGATCGCGGAGGCATTCCGCTGATCACCTGGGAAGCCTGGGTTCCGATCTATGCGGGTGGAGTCGCAGTTGCCGATCAGCCCGCCTTCTCGCTCAGTAACCTCGTCTCAGGTGCATACGATACGTATATCGACAGTTGGGCGAACGGATTGGCCGAATGGGGCAAACCGGTGCTGCTGAGGTTCGGACATGAAATGAATTCCGACTGGTATCCGTGGAGCGTCAGAGCGAACGGGAACACGGCGCAGCAGTTCATCGATACCTGGATCTACCTCCGCGACCGGTTCACAGCGGCCGGCGCGGAAAATGTCTACTGGGTCTGGTCGCCGTTCGCCAGCGCAAACAGCGCCGCGCGGGGGGAGTCCGATGCGCTGGCCGACGTCTTCCCCGGCGATGCCTATGTCGATTTCGTCGGAGCGACTGGATTCAACTGGGGAGATACCCCGCAGCCGTGGGGCGTCGCAGGGTGGAGCACGTTTTCCGATATCTTCCAGGGAATTTACGCGGAGTTGCAGGTGCTTTCGACGCGCCCCATCATCATCACCGAAACCGCCTCAGCCGAGCTCGGGGGTGATAAGGCCGCCTGGATAACCAGCGCCTTCCTGACCGAGATTCCCGAGCGTTTCCCGGCAATCGAGGCCGTCGTCTGGTTCAACGTGCTCAAAGAGACCGACTGGCGTATCGATAGCTCGGTCGAATCGCTGCGCGCGTTCGTGACTGCTGCGAATAGCCCAGAGATGCAAGGCACGCTCGTCTTCGACTAGCGCGCTTGGTCCCAGGTCAACCCCTCCTCCGCACCTCGTCGGGCGAAATACAGCGGTCGGCTAGCGCCAGGGTGGCGGAAGGATGAAGCCGGGCTGGGCAGGAGAGGCGACGCCGAGGGAGAGATTGCGCAGGCGCAGATCGCCGAATCCGCTGTTGACCAGGGAAACTACCAGCTCGGCGGTGCCTGCCGGACAGGCGATTCCCGCCAGGCCGCGATGCCACGTTTGGTCGAGGTCGATGGGCGGTGCCAGCGCTGCCGTCGAATTCGCCAGCACGTTCTCGCCCAGATCGAGACAGGAGAGTTCCACCTCGCCTGATCCGACGGGCAGCGCGATCTGGTAGTCGAGCCGGACCAGGTAAAGCGCCGCCCCGGCGACAATCTGGCGATACTCGGCGGCGGCATCGCCATCTTCCAGCGGATAGATCAGAAGTTGCGGCTCCCCATCCGCGCCGACTCCCGCGAATGTGCTGCCAGCTTCGATCCACCACCCGGGCGCGTCTTCCACTGGCGCGGTCTTGCTCGCCCAGGTGGAGATCGAGCTCCGCCGGTCGCCAACCAGATCTGTGCTCACCCAGAGATCGAGCGACATCACCGGCGGGAATGGGTCCGATTGCACCAACACGAATCCCTGCTCCACCAGCCTTGCCTGCATCTCGAGCAGCCCTTCGGTTTCCCAGGGGTAGTTCGTCGCGACATCCCAGAAGACCGGAGGATGCGACGTCGCACCGATGTCGCCCAGTTGGACCTCAGGCTCGTAGATCGAAATGGCAGTACGCACCAGACCGGTCGAGTCGGCGATCACCTGGTGCTCGGGCCGTGCCACCACCACGAGTGGATAGCCGAGCTCACTCAACTCGCCAGCCGCCACTGCGAGCTGCTGGTAGTGCTCTTTGTCGGCGTCCTGCGCCACTCCATGCAACGCCAGCACCGAGCCGGCCAGTAACAGGGCCACCGCACCCAGGGCGAGGGGGCGCACTCCATTCGGTACCCGGCCAAACGGCGCAGCCCCCGCCAGCATCGCCCAGCCGATCACCGCATAAGACACGGTACGGTCGGCATAGCCCGGGCTAACCAGATAACTGGCCAGCGCGGTAACAGCAATCGTGCCAAAGCAGAGCGCGGATCCCAGTACCAGCATCGAGCGATAGCGGCCACTCAGGGTGACGACCGCCAGAAAGAGCACCAGCGTCACCAGCGCAACGGCCACCGGCCGGATTTCCGGCCAGGCTACCCACGGTGTCTGCACCACACCCCAGTAATAGACGCGCTCGCCCGGCAACCCCACGATCGAATAGAACGAGTCGAGGACCTTTTGCCAGGTGACCGCAAGAAAAACGCGGTCGTCTCCGACGAACTGGATGCTGCGCAACACCTGCGCCGCCCAGGGCGCAAACAACAGCGCGGCGACACCCACCACAACCATCCAGGCACGGACGATACGCCACGGCGACTCGCGGGCCAGCCACGCGACCACCAGCGCCTGCGGGACCAGTCCATAGAACGCGCTGTAATCGGTATAGGCCGCCAGCGTAAGCGTCGCTCCGTAGATCACTCCCCATCGGAGATCGCGCCCCGGCAGGAAGCGGATGAGCGCATACCAGGAGAGCGCGACGAACAAGACCGCTGGGGCGTACATTCGGCCCTCGCGTGAGTACCAGATGTGCAACGGCGCCAGGGCCAGGATCAGGCTGGCCAGCAGCCCGGCGTTGGTACCCACCAATCGTCGGGTCAGGAAAAAGATCACCACGATGGTCAAGCTGCCAGCAAGCGCGCTCACCACGCGCGCGGCATACGCTTCACCGGTGAGAAACGAGACTGCCTTGACGAGCGCGAAATAGAGCGGAGGATGGTTGTCATACGCGCCATCGAATCCGAGCACCGTCTTCCAGGGCCGGCGGATATAGTCGACGACATAGATCTCGTCCAGCCAGAGGCTCAGATCGTCGAGTCGGATCAGCCGAACAGCCGCACCGAGGACCACGATCGCGGTCAGCGCCAACCAGGAAACCCAGGCAGGCAGCGACACCCGCGAGACCTCGACAGCGGGATCGGTAATCAACAGCCGCCGATCGTTCATCACCTGCATGGTCAGTCGCCCATATTCGCCTGCGAAGGATCGAGCATGGGGGCCCGCCGTTCGCTCAGCACACGCACTGGATCGATCCCGAACCAGCTCTTGCGCACGAACCCGGCCATCGGAATGACCTGGAGCAACCCGAGATAGAGCAACCCGGCGTCGAAAGCACTCCAATTCGAAGTGTTCGCGAGACGGTAGAGCAATCCGGTAACCAGCAACAGCACCAGCGCGGTCTGAACAAGCGTCTCTTTCCAATACCACTGATGCGCGTCGGTCTTGCGCGTCACCTTATAGCGATAGGCGCCATCCGGACCGCCGAACAGCGCCCGCAACGTCGCCTTGGCATAGATCGGGGCCAGCCCGGTGGCCATCTCCCGCAAGCGCCAGACCGATTCGAAGGGACGGTTTCCCTTGAGCGACACGAGGAACAGCTCGGTAGCTACCACGAGTGGCCAAAAGCGGATTGCCGCTTCGTATCCCTGAAGCTGGAAGGGATAGATATTCGTGAACAAGGTGATCGAGATACAGAGGATGAAGAGAATGGTCGACAGACTATGCAGGTAGAAAATCGCCATCTGCGCGAATTGCAGACGCTGCCGGATGCCGAGTCCCTTGAAATCGAGCCAGAACATGATGCGCATGGTGTCGAGCGCCCAGGTACCCCGTTGCTTGTACACATTGGGAATGTCTTCCGGAGCGTGTTGTGCTTGCGCGCCCACGATCGGGAGATAGGCGCTCTTCCAGCCAAGCCGCAACGCTTCGATGCCGGACATCAGATCTTCGACCAGGCTCCAGGTGGGGAAGAGTCCAATCGATTCGAGCGCGTTGCGCCGCCAGACCAATCCCGATCCGCAGGGAAACACTGCATTGGTCGCATGGCGGGCGAGCAACATCCCTTCATAGAACATCGGCTCGAGGTTGTTGAACGGATCGCCCTCGGAGACCATGGCCGTCTTGCGGGTCTGAACAAACGCCAGCGCGTCGTCACGAAGCAGGAGCCCGACCACCTGGCGCAGAAAAAGCGGCTCGACCACCTCATCGTCGCAATCGCGGGTTTCGATGAATCCAACATTCGGCTCGATCGCGATCAGCCGGTCATACGCAGAGTTGAGATTGCCCGCCTTGGCGTCGCCCCGCCGCTCAGGCGAACCCCGTTTCGGGGGGCGGTGATAGACGATGCGGCCCTGGGGAAAACGGTTCTGTAGCCGCTCCACGTCCTGCTCCAGGTCCGTTGAGCCGCGGTCATCGCTCACGATGACGATCAAGCGGTTCGCCGGCCACGACTGGGCGAAGATCGATTCGACCGTGCGCGACACCATCGGCACGGGTTCCCCCATGGTTGGCACCAGCACACCCACGAACGGTTCGTTGCCCAGCGGAACCGGATGCGTCTCCGGAACCGTACGCCGCCATTCGTTCACAAAGGTGACGGCGGTGAGCGCCATGGTCAGAGATAGAGCAAACGCAAAGGGAACCGAGAGCCAGAACTCCTGGTAGTTGAGATGCAGCAGCAACCATGGCCCACACCAGATCATGCTTGCCACAGCCAGGATGCCAGCCAGGCGGATCTTCCAGGCGTTCATGTGCCTTCCTGGAACGGATGCACGTTACGACGCACGGTCGTCTGGACAGTTACCTCGCGCTCTTGCAGCCCGCCACTCAGCGACGCGACCTGCGAGTTGGCCACCACCACCGGCTCGAACGTTCCGCAAGAACCGATACTGGTCATCACCAACGCGCTCCACGGATTGACCGATTGCGAGTCGACAAACCAGGAAAAGCTGCACACGTCGAATACGGTGTCGCTCTCGAAGAGCAACGTTTCGTCGAGCACATCCGCCGGGTCTTCGATCCGATTGGCTTCATACAGCGCGAGCACGTAGGGCCAACGTTCATTCGAGAGCACCTGATCGCCCGGCTGCATCGAACCGACCAGCTCCGCAACCAGCGCGGAGGAATCGGGCCACCCCCGGTCGAAGGCCTGAGTTTGCTGCGCGGAAAGCAGCATCAGGCCGAGCGCGGCGATCCCAAGCACCGTCAACCGGGCACGATCCCAGGCGATCTGCGACAGCGCCAACCCCAGGACCGGATACAGCAGGATCGTTGCGAGAGCAAGATCGAGATGGACCAGCGTGGCGTTGGCGCGCGCGCTCAGGATCCACACACCTATCCAGATAGCCGGCCCGGCCACGAACGCCGCAATGACCCGCCGCAACGCGCGGTTCCGATACCAGGCATCCAGGCCGACCAATAAGGGCAATGCTCCCCAGACCACGAGAACCGCCCGTACCGCGTCCGCCGATTCGAACGCCCCGCCCCCTTCGGAAAGTCCGAAGACCTCCGCCGGTGAGAGAACCCCGACGATCTGGGCAGAAACAACATCGAAGTAGACGACCAGGACGAGCCCGGAAAGCAGCCACATCAACCCGATATCGATCGGAGCGCGCTGGTGACGCAGAGCAACCAGCAACATGGCAGCGGGAATCAGCATGAAGACCGCCCGGTAGTGCGCCAGCATCGCCACACTCAACATGGCCGTCGCCAGCAGGAGCCATCCCCGATGGTCATACCGAGCAAGTTGCACGATGGCCCATACCGCGATGCATACCGTCGCCAGTGCCAATGCTTCCATCGACCCAAGATGCCCCACGACCCAGAACGGAGCGCTGAGCGCGAGCGCGGCAGCCGTGAAACAAGCGGCCTTCGCCCCGAAAAGCATTCGGGTAGCAGAGAGCAGCGCCAGCCATCCCGAAACCACCAGCAAGAGCGCGATCAACCGCGGTCCGGACGTTCCCCAGAGATCGAAAGCGCTTCCACTCAGTACCGGCCAGAGCAGCGACCCGGGAAGGACCCGGAGATAGCCATCGCTCCAACCATAGCCATCCAGGGTGCGCAATCCCGCGATCGCCGCGCGCGCTTCGATGGCTGAGGGCGAGTTGAACTTGCGCAGGATGTGGACAATCTGCAGGGCAGCAAACAGCACCACGATTGCGGTTGCGGCAATCGCGTATCTCGTTTTCTCGCTCTGAAGTTCCTGCGACCGAGCACGTGACGCTGCGGGAAGGGACGCCATCTACAGACTCAACAGATCACCTGGCCGCGCACAACGGCCGTGATCGGGTAACGAGAGTTTCGTTCACGAGTCCTCGAGACTCGCTTGAGTCCCGACCGCTGGCGGTCGGGCCGGAAGCGCATGTGCCAGCGCTGCCCCACTTGTGTTCCATCGCTTCGTGTGCTGATTTGGCATGTTTGGAAGTGGATACGGTTGAGGTCGCGTCGCTGGATCACTCACGTGCGAGCGAACGGTGGCTCTGCCAAAGCACACGGAGCCTGGATTATGGGGTTCCATAAAGTATATCGGAGCCCGACGGAAGCAAAAAGGGGTCCGTACACTTTATTTGGGCCATTTGCGCCCCATAGCAGGCACGATTGCATATATTCGTGCAGTACAACTCATAAAATCCGGAATCAACAAATAATTATCAACATATCGAGCCATGTGTGAACAATATGGTACTGTCTGAAAAACAGGAAACGTTACGAACGGCAACGATTAGGCACAGCTGGATCGATGCTCTGGATCGACACTCTTCTCCTTATTGAACGTGGAAGATTCGTGACGATGTATTCACACAAACGTTTTGCCATCCTCGGTACGCTGGCGCTCGTGGCACTGCTGTTCGTCCAGATCGCAGTAGCCCAGGACGGGACGCCGTTGCCGGCCTCACCCGTTGCGAGTCCAGGTGCCTCGCCCGTCGCGAGCCCGGAAGCCTCTCCCGCTGCGTCGCCGGAAGCTGTCGAACCAACGCCGACCCAGATTCCGGACGGTCCCCCCGAGGGGACCCAACTCCCTGCGCACATCACCAACGGACTTTTCCCCGGTCAAGGTTCGGTCACCTTGGTAAAAGTGACTGATGGACTGGAGAGTCCGCGCGTGATCACGCCGGCATTCGACGGCACCGGCCGTCTCTTCATCGGCGAACGGTATGGCACGGTCCGCATCGTGACCGCCGAGGGCGAGCTGCTCCCAGAGCCATTCATCGACATCGGCCCAATCGTGGTTTCCGTCCATCAGGATCAGGGCCTTATCGGCATTGCGTTTCATCCCGACTACAAAAACAACGGGTTTTTCTATCTGGCGTATACCGACTACAACGTGAACGGCGGTCTCGTCATCTCCCAATACCGGGTTTCCGCCGACGACCCCAACAAGGCAGATCCGGACTACGCGGTCGATATCATCAAGATTCCGCATCCGACGCCCATCCTGAATGGCGGCACGATTCATTTCGGCCCGAACGACGGTTATCTCTATATCGCCAGCGGCAACGGCGCATTTTTCGGGGTGCACGACCTCTTCACGGCCCAGCAGATGGATCAGAGCCTGGGCAAGATTCTGCGAATCAATATCGTGAACGACGATCAGGGCGCGTACTACACCATCCCACCCGACAATCCCTATAACGCCAGTTATACCTACGCAGCCGCGCCGGTCACCTGGGCGCTGGGATTGCGAAATCCCTGGTCGTGGCAGTTCGACCATGAGACCGGAGATATGTACATCACCGATGTCGGCGAGATGGCATGGGAAGAGATCAACTTTATTCCCGCGTCCAGCAACGGGGGCCAGAACTTTGGCTGGCCAATGTGGGAAGGGGCGCACTGCGTGAACTTCCTGAATACCGGTTCTTGCCCGGAGATGGGCGACCTGCCGGTGGCGGAGTATCCGCATGTGGGCTATGGCTGCGCGGTAGCCGGCCTGGGAGTCTATCGCGGAGACGATGTTCCTTTCCTCGAAGGTTTCTTCCTGGCAGTCGACTATTGCAGTGGCAAGATACTGGGACTCTCGCGCGATTCTGTGGGCCAATGGCAGTTCCAGGAGCTGGCCGATCTCTATTTGCTGCTGCTGGGTGGGGGTGCCGGTGAGGATGGGGAGATCTATGCCCTCTCCTGCGATTGTGGACTCGGTCCGGGCAAAGCTGAGAGCAATCCCGGCACGGTCTGGAAGGTTGTCAGCACCGCCAACATTCCCGCGGGAGCTGAGATCGCGCCGAACGGATAGTCCACAGCCAGAGCCACCGGCCGTCAGGACGCGGCCACGGGGATCGAAGACGAGAACGGTGACGCGAGGACCGCTCCTGAGCTCGTGACCGCAAGGCACGTACTACTGATAAACTTAGGTATCTCGATTGTACCGTCGGTGCGCGTTGCCTGCTGTCGTGTGGGGTCGAAGGGCGCAAACGAATCAAGACCTCGTCAACTGGCCGCGCCAAGGTGGCTATTCGCTGACACCCAATTCGATCGATCAACCGTCAGGAAGGTCCATCGGGCAGAGGAGCCCCGAGTGAACCGCGCTTCGTGCTAACCGAATGAACGCCACGCTTGTGCTCTTGCTGGCAGCGCTCTTTGCTGCGCCTCTGACTGCGGCGTTTGGTACTGCGCGCCCATCGCTCACCCGGCCAGTGGCGATTCTCACCACCGCCATCGCATTTCTCGCCGCGCTCTACAACGCCGTCCGCCCCGGACCGGCCATCGACAAGACATGGGCCCCGGCCTGGAACATGCGGTTGCATTTCGAGGCAGACGGCATTGCGGTGCTCTTTGCGCTGCTGGCGACCGGTATCGGGCTGGCGGTCGTGATCTATTCCAGCGAATACATCCCCATTCATCTCCATCATGAGCACCGGCCGGAGCAGGATCAAACCCGCTTCTTTGCTTTCATCCTGCTCTTCATGGGCGCCATGACCGGACTGGTGATGGCACAGGATCTGATGCTCATTTTCCTCTTCTGGGATCTGACCGCCATCGCCTCGTACTACCTGATCGGGTTCGATGCGCAACGACGCGATGCGCGGGTCTCCGCGTTCATGGCACTTATCGTGACCGGTATCAGCGCGGTCGGTTTCCTGATCGGCGCGTTGATGCTCGACGCCGAATTCGGCTCGTTCCAGCTTCCAACCCTGATCGAGACGATCGTTCCCAACCGCGAATTCGATATTGCCATCGTGCTGATCGTGATCGCGGCCCTCGCGAAGAGCGCGCAAGTGCCATTGCACTTCTGGCTTCCTCGCGCCATGGCCGCACCCACCCCGGTGTCCGCCTATCTGCATTCGGCGGCCATGGTGGCGGCCGGTGTCTTCCTGATCGGCCGCTTCTATCCGCTGGTCTCCCTGAGACAGTGGATGCTGGATGGCTTACTCGTCATCGGAATCGCCTCGATGCTGACTGGCGGGGTGTTGGCGCTCACGCGCGACAATATGAAGCAGCTCCTTGCCTACTCCACTATTGCACAATATGGTTATATCGTAACAATGTTCGGACTTGGCGGAAAAGCCGGGGTGTTCGGAGCCATGTTCGGCATCATCGCGCATGGCCTGGGCAAGAGCGCGCTTTTCCTGACCGCAGGTACGGTCACCGAAGCGACCGGGGCACGAGAACTTTCCGATACCGGAGGCTTGTGGCACAAGATGCCGCTTCTTGCCATTACCAGTGGATTGGCTGCGGCCTCGATTGCTGCGGTGCCGCTGACAATGGGGTTCTTCAAGGACGAGTATTTCTTCGAGGCCGCCGCCCATCGTGGCCAGGTGATGCAACTCATCGCGGTCGGTGGCGCAGCCATGACGGTCTGCTATCTGGCGCGCTTCTGGTGGGGGATCTTCGGCGGATCGGAAAATGGCAAGGTCGAGCCGGTGCCATTCACACTCGTGGGGCCGATCGCGGTGCTCGGGGCGCTCTCGCTTGCCGGGGGTATCTGGCCAGCGCCGTTCGCCAAGGTCGCTTCGAAGGCCGGGCAGGTAGCGCTGCAAAGTAACGACGCGTTGCATCCTGCCTATCACCTGAAATGGACCACCGAAAATGGGATGGCGATTGCCGCCATCAGTACCGGGCTCGCGCTCTTCGTTACCCGGCGTTATTGGTTCACAAAGGTCGATCTGGCCGAGGGATTTGGCGCAAGGTTCGGTCCGGAACGCGTCTACCGCGCGGGCGTGCTGAACCTGAACAATATCTCCGACCGTATCCACTGGATCGAGGTGCGTGACCTCCGCAGCCGCGTGGCCACCGTGCTCGCCCCGGCAGCGTTGATGGTGGTCATCACGCTGATCTTCACCAATGCCGACAACTCATTTCAGGTGGGCCGATTCACCTGGGACGACCTCCCGCTGATCATGATGATGGTCGTGGCCAGCATTGCCGGGATTGCCGCCGCTATCCCGCGGGATCATTTTTCGATGGCGCTGGCACTTTCCGGAGTGGGGTTTGCGTTGTCTGTGGTCTTTGCATTGCTGCGAGCACCGGATGTAGCCCTGGTGGCGGTGCTGGTGGAAACCCTTTTTGGGTTGCTCTTCTTCGCTTTTCTTGCGCTGCTTCCACGCAACGTGGAGCACGCCGATGTCGTGCCGTCCGATGACCCCCAGGAGATTAGCAACCATCGCCGTATTCGTGATTGGGTGCTGGCGGCATTTGGCGGGTTGCTCACGTTCCTGGTGGCCTGGGGCGTGCTCTCCCGGCCGACACCGATCGACAGCATCTTCGAGCAATATGTCGAGCTCACTCCAGAAGCTCACGGCAGCGCAATTGTGACGGTCATCCTGGCCGACTTCCGCGGGCTCGACACCATGGGAGAGATCACGGTGATCGGCATAGCCTTCCTGGGCATTGCGACCTTTATCCGGCGGAGGCGGGCGCAATGAACAACAGCATGTCCCGGCAGGCGGCGCGCCTGTTGCTGCTTCCCACCTGGATGATTGCATTTGCCATTTTGATCAAAGGATATTCCGATTCAGGCGATGGCTTTAGCGCGGGAGTGATCGCCGCGCTGGCTGTGATCATGCAATACGTCACCTATGGCACGGAAACGGCCGAGAAATTGCGCCCGGTGCGGTATGCGCGCCAGATCGCGATGGCCGGATTATTGCTGGCGCTCACAACCGCATTCTTTCCGGTCCTGCGCGGGCAGCCGATCATGACGCACTTCCCTGGTCCCGGGAAACACGCAACCCATATTGGCTCACTCGAGCTGACCACTCCGTTTCTCTTCGATATCGGTGTGTTCCTGCTGGTGATGGGGGTCTGCATCGGCATCTTTGATCTGCTGGCACATGCGACGCGGCGGGAGCGGCGAATGTGACACTGATCGTTTCTATTGCTATTGGAATGCTCTTCGCGGCTGGATCGTATCTGCTGCTGCAACGCGACTTCATCAAGGTCGTGGGCGGCACGATGTTGATCTCGCATTCGGTGAATCTCTTCATTATGGTTTCGGGGCTTAGCCGCGGGACCGAGCCGATTTATCCCCTGGTGCCGGGAGAAGATATCAGCGACCCGGTGGTGCAGGCGATGGTGCTCACGGCCATTGTCATCAGCTTCGGGGTGTCGGCATTGTTGATCAGCCTGATCTACCGGGTCTATGTCTCGCATCGCTCGGTCGATATCGAGCATCTGTCCGATTTCGAAGAGCGCCTGGTTCAGCTCGAGGAAGCACAGGTTCCCGCCGAGCCGGGGATCGGCGTCCTGAAGGATCGTGAGCTCGCCGATGACGATGAGGACACAAGCAGTCAACCGGCGGCTGGCAGCGATCAGCACGAATCGAGGGGGACGGAATGAACGCCTTCCAATCCGGCGTCATCCGGGCCCCTATCCCATGCTGGGCTAAAACCTCTTACTGCCTCCCGGCAGAAATCACACGAGGGCGGGATCGGATCGTGAGATGTGACGACCACCCTGAATGGCGATGCTCCGGCGATCACGCTGCCTGCCCGGGAAGGACGATGCGGTGCTGATCGTCCTTGGGTTGGGTATTCTCTGGATCGCGGGGGTTTGCCTGGCGATTCTCGATGGGCGGCGCACGCGGGTCGGCTGGCTGGCAATTGCCGCCCTGTTTGCGGCCATCGTGGCGCTGGTGGCGCTCGGGGTTCAGGTCCGCAACGAGGGCCCCCAGCGCATGGTCGCGGGGGACTGGAACGCCGGTGTGGGTATCGGATTGAACGCCGATATGCTGGGCGTGACATTCGCCTTGCTCTCTCTCGGCGTGCTGCTCTCCGCGCTAATTTTCGAAGTTTGCCACGGGGTACGCTCGCAGTCATTCCCGGCGTTGGTGCTCCTGCTCGGGGCAGGGTTGACCGGGGTCTTCCTGACCGCGGATGCCTTCAACTTCTATGTCTTCTTCGAGATCGCCATGATCTCATCGTATGTGCTCACCGGGTATGGCGGAGAAGGACGCCAACTGCGTGCAGCGTCGATTTTCGCCGTGGTGAACCTGCTCGGTTCGGCGTTCTTCCTGATGGGCATCGCCTCGCTCTATCACCAAACCGGGCGGCTCGACATGGCCGGTATCGCCGAGCGAGTGGCGCTGCTGCAAACCGAATCGGTGATCCTGAGCGCGGTGTTGATCTTCACCGCCTTCGGCATCAAGCTCGGTATCTTCCCGTTCCATTTCTGGTTGCCGGCTGTCTACACCGGTACTCGCCCTGCGGTTGCCGCAATTTTGAGCGGCGCAGTGGCGAATATCGGTACCTACGGGCTGTTGCGCTGGGGGGGCGGCATGTTGCCGGAAGAACTGCGCACTGCCGCTCCGATGTTCTTCGCACTGGGTGTCATCTCGATTATCTACGGATCGCTGCAGGCAATCTCCCGTCGGTCAGTGGCGGAAGTGCTCGCTTATTCGTCCATCGGGCAAGTAGGGTTCATCCTGGTCGCGCTGGCCATTGGCGGGCCAGCAGGATTTACCGCTGTCGTGCTCTTCGCGATCATCAATTCGATCAACAAGACCCTGCTCTTCCTTTCGGAGAACCTGCGAGGTTGGCTAACGGGCTTCGCCTTCGCAGTAGGAGCGTTCAGCGTGGCCGGGGTTCCACCGGCGGGGGGCTATCTTGGTAAAGCCGGGCTTTTCCGGGTGGCCGCCGAAGAAAATAACTGGTCGGTGATCGCGTTGGTGGTGGTTGGCAGCGTGCTTTCCTTTGTCTACATGTTCCAGATCTATCAACGCCGCTTCTGGAATCCGGAGTTTGCGGAATCGGAGAATGTAGGTGCCAGCCCGTCCTCGGTACGAGCAGTCATCGTGGTACTGGCGCTGGTTACCCTGCTGATCGGCATCTGGCCTGAGCCGGTGCTCTGGGTGAGCCAACAGGCTGGCAACAGCTTTTCGGTGACACAACCATGATTCGTGCCGCCCTCGTCGTTCTGCTGCTAACAGTTGTCTTCTGTCTGAGCCTGGCCAGTTACGACCCATGGGACATGCTCATTGGGGCGATTCTCGGTTCGATCATGCTGGTGGTGTTTCATGGGGCGGTGCCTGGGATTCCGGGTAAACCGAAGGACGAGCTTCCGTCCCTGCCCTGGCGCATGCTGCATTTCATTCCGTTTGCCGGAATTACCATCTGGGAGATCCTGATCGGATCGGTGCGGGTGGCGTTGATCGTAATAGGTCTGCGCAAACTGGAGCATCCAGGTATCGTGGCAGTGCCGATCGGCGACCGGAGCAAGCTGGGTGTGGTGGTCACCGGGATTACGATCTCGCTGGCACCGGGGTCGATCCTGCTCGATGTCGATTGGGATCGGAATCTGATGCTGGTGCATGTGATCGATGCCGCCGACCCCGACCTGGTGCGCGCCGACATCCAGGATCTCTACTACCGGTACCAGCGGAAGGTGTTTCCGTGAGCACGATCGTTTTCCCATGTTCCCCCTGCCGAAAAGCGATGTGGAAAGGAGGCACGTATGCATGAGATCGTCTTTAGCGCCGCGGCACTCTGGATGGCGGTGCTGCTCTGCATCAGCTTGTTGATGGTGGTGCGGGCGCGGTCGTCACTGACGCGCGTACTGGCGCTCGATATGGTGACGCTGCTGCTGATCGCGCTGCTGATTCTTTACTCCGACTCGCGGCGGGTGGGATATTACCTCGATGCCGCGCTGGTGCTCGCGCTGCTGTCGTTCCTGGCGACCATCGCCGCCGCTCGCTATCACAGTGAAGGGGAGATTTTCTAATGCTCTCCGACCGGTTAGGCAATATGGGGCCATATCTGGCCGATACGCTGGTAGTGCTCGGCGTGGTCATCATGACGCTGGGCGTGATCGGCATCCTCCGTATGCCGGACGTCTACACCAAAATGCACGCCGCCAGCAAAGCGGTCTTCCTTGGCACTATTAGCTTTGCGATGGCATCGATCGTGACCAACGAGTGGCAGATTATTGCCCGGGTCATCCTGATCGCTGGTATTCTCATGATCACGACTCCGGTGGCATCGCAGGTGATCGCCCGGGCGGCCGCCATCGAACACGAGCTGATGCGCACGCAGGGCGCGTTCGACGAATCGATCTACGATCTGGTGTTACGCGACGATCTTGCGTATCTCCCGATCGAGCGGGGAGAATCGGTTCGCGAGGTGATTCGTGACCGCAAATATAAGAATGAGATCGGCTGGCAAGCGCGCCATCCTCATGTCCATCCGCACCCGAACGACGACGAGGTACAGGACTCCAACCAATGACCGACCAACCACCTGTCGACCAGCCAACAAGTTATTCGCCACAGATCGTTCCTGCCGGAGGCAGCCCTGAGCCGGACAAGCGACCGGTCTCCGTGCGTGCCAAGGAAACCGCCAATACGGGATATCGCATCGTTCGCTGGATCGTGCTGATCATCCTCTTGGTAATTGCCACCGTCTTCATCATCCGCAATTTCGACCGGGTGGAGGTCGATTGGGTCTTCGGCACATTCTCGGTACCGCTTTCACTCGTCATGCTCGGTTTTTTACTGATCGGGCTGGCGATCGGTTGGTTGATTCACTGGTTCTCCAACCGAGCACGCCGCCGTCAGTAGGTTTCGCAGAGGGCAGCGACATTTTCCATTCCTTGACAACGCACGGGAAGGCACGCAGATGAAGATTCGCGGGAGTTTGCTTGGGGTTCTGGCGGCGTTGACGCTCGCCCTTTTCTCAGTCACTGGTGTGCTGGCCCAATCAGCAACGCCCGAAGCGCTGGATCCGGCAGCTTCGCCCGTAGCCTCTCCAGTATCAGCCACTGACTGCGGAACGCTGCTTGGTATCGGTATGCCGGATGACGGCTGCCTGATCTTCATCAACGGCATTGCCGATGGCGGAGATTTGGACATCTATATCAATGGGTTGAAGGCGGTCGATAGCCTCGCTTTCGATGATGTCAGCGGGTACTTTTCACTTCCCGATGGCACGTATACCTTCGCCCTCGTGCCCGCAAACGATTCGATCGAGAACGCAGTGCTGTCGGTAGCCGATACGGTGATTTCCGCTGGGACTGCCTACGAGCTGGCCGCGGTTGGTACCCTCGCTGCCCCACAATTACTGGTGAACTCGGTCGATCTCTCCCCGCTACCGCCAGGCGAAACAGGCACACCACTTGGCACCATGCGCATTCGCGCGATTCACGCGGCGCCAGATGCCGGCAACGTCGATGTGGCGTTCATTGGCGGCGACATCGCCGAGCTCGCGTTCGGCAATCTGGCCTTCCCACAGATTTCGGAATATCTGGAGAAGACCGCGGGCAACTATCGCGTCATCCTCGATCCAACCGAAAGTCAATTCATCACATTCGATCTGGGCGAGCTGAACTTCGCGGGCGATACGGTCAATAGCATCTACGCCATCGGTGATGTGGCGAATGGCGATTTGCGGCTGCTGGACGTGGCGGTCGATCTCAGCGACGGCTCCTCGACGGCGCGCACCATTCCCCCCGCGCTGGTGTCCGACATCGTGGAAGTCAGCCGCTTCTCGATCTATGAGGGTGACTGTTCACAATTGAGTGGTCAGGTGGCCTTCGAGCTCACCGGTACCGGCTACGATGGCGCCGGTCCTGGCACCCTCGCTCCCTGGGGGAGTGGTGCCGAACCAGCCGGAGCACTTGGCGTGGTGCCGGTGGAATATGGCGAAGGCGTGCTGGACGACCTGAATCTCGGCGATCTGCTGGGGGGCCGCACTGTTTCGGTCGTCGTGCATGATGCCGCCACCGGCGGAGTGGTGGCCTGTGGCGAAGTCGGTGGAGTTGTGGAATCAGCCGACCGGTTCTGGCAACATGACCGCCTCATCATCGGAGTGCACGCGCTCGACGGCTCGGGCATCTCCGGCACGGCCACCTTCACTGAAGACACTGGGGTGTTGAGTGACAAGATCACGGTGTCGGTGGCGTTGGTTGCTGATGCCCCGGAGCTGAGGCGTGTCGATGCCTAAGCCGCGTCCCCCGCACCCGAATTCTGGACTCGCGTCATAACCGTCACTGCTGCCTGAACGACGGTGTTTCCAGAACCGGGCGCAAACGGGCTGGCCAACGCCTCGTAGGTACCTGCTTCCTCGGCTGCGTCGTCGACCAGATAGCCGACATATCCGTTGGCATACCCGAGCACCAGCACCGGTCCCGGGGTGTGTTGCAAGATCCGGGCACCCAACGACGCGAAAAGCTCGCCAGGAATACCAACCAGCCTGAGATCGCCCAGCCGCCAGGCAGGTAGCTCGAACTGGTTCAGCACCGCGCCAGTTCCAGCGGCGGTCAAACGATTCAGCAGCATCGCACCCTGCGCGCGAGTTTCCGCTATGCGGCGCTCACCTGCTGACTCTTCCGGCGGCATCTCGCTGGGAGTGATCGCGCCGGATGTCTGCCCTGGCACATCGTCCAGCAGACGAGGGTCGAGTGTCACCGAGACTCGATCCGACCCGATCCCCGGCCCAACCGAGCGCGCGTTCCCCAATGCTGCAATGGCGCTGCTAGCAAGTCCCTGCCCGACTCGCTCGACCTCGACCTGATCCTGCGACAGTCGTGTGAATCGCGTGCTGACATCGCCCGCGGCCCCATTGGCAAAGAGCACGACCGGAGCAGAGCCATTCCGGGACAACTTTGATTCAACGGCCCTTCGCATGGCTCCCGGAAAGTCAGCGGAAATAAGCTGATTTTCCCCGCTCAGGATGGTCGGGTGACAGGCAAAATGCACCAGCATGGCCGTGAGCTGACCGGACTGATTTCGCGTGGCCAGCACGGAAACCCGAGGATCGAACGGGCCGTTCGGATCGTTGCGGTTTGCCGCGAGCCCCCTGAATTCCGCTTGTCCAAACAGAAGCTGGACCGGTTCCGCCTGACTGCGCGCCAGGGAGATCGCATCAACGGTCGACTCGATAAACGCATCTCGCAGCGCGGGAATCCGCTGGTCGCGCTCACCGGGGTGCATGCGTGAAATGACACCCGCAGGTCCGCTATGCGTATGCGAGGCGCAGAGGACGAGCTCGGTTCGGTCCAGTTTCGTGGCAGCCGCGATCTCATCCACCAACGCAGCATCGACAGCCGCAATATCGGCGGCGACCAGAACGAACTGGCGCTGGTCTGACTCCAGGTACAGCGCACCGACAGTCAGCTCATCGAGGATTCCCGTGGCCGGACCCGGGCGGGCGGCATAGCCGGCCATTGGCGTGCCTGTTGGAACCGGAAACGGTACGCGGGCTGCGCCAGCGCTCCACCCATCGGTCATGCTGGTCGTTCCGTCACCGTAGGGAGCGTTGTGGCGACCTTATCCAGCCAGGCATCGTCGACGACGATCCCCACCGATTGGGCGGCCAGAATCAGCGCGCCGATCGCTGGCGGGAATCGCGGCTCGCGCGGTTCGGCTTCGGGCCATTCATGCCGGAGCCGGTTCCGGAACGGCTCCAACACGAGCTCACCTGCCTTGAACACGCCTCCGGTTTTGTAGATCGCAACCGGCGTACCCGGTTCGAACAACTGGCGCACGACTCCCAGCGCGATGCGAGCAAGCTCTTCCCCAGCGTTCTGGAGGATCTCGGTAGCGGCTACATCGCCCGCTTCCGCGGTTTGAACGACCTTTGGCGCAAGCAACGATATCCGCTCCCGGGAAAAACCTGCTGCATAAATGATTCGCGGCAGCTCGCGCACACGCTCGACCTCGAAATGGTCACGAACAACCTCCTGCAACGTGGTGGGCTGGGCGCGGAGATCGTCTCCATGGCAAGCAGCCGCGATGGCGCGCAAGCCGATGTGGAAGGCACTTCCTTCGTCACCGATCAGAAACCCGTAACCGCCCGCAATCGCTTCGTTGCCCTGCGCGGTAACGCCGTAGCCGATCGATCCACCGCCAGCGATCAACACCACGCCCGGCATCCCCCCGGAAGCGCCCGCCAGATTCGTCACATAGTCGGGAACGACCGTAATCTCCTGCGGCGAAAGGCGCTCGCGCACAATCTCCACCACGACCTCGGGCGTACGCGTGCCCGTCGGCGCGCCGGTGTGGCCAACGCCAACCGCGACAACCTGGGCGGCATCGCTTCCCGTTGCGATCAGGACGTCGTCGATCGCCCCCACGATGGCTCGCCGGTTCTTTTCGACCCCACCCTCGATATGAAAGTGATCGGACGGTCCGCCCCGGCCGCTGCCAAGCACGGTGCCATCGATCCGCGCGATGAGGGATTTGGTCGCGGTTTGACCGCCATCGATCGCAAGCAACAAACGATCCGCGTCCACCGGGTTAGCCTTTGAGGAGTTGTAAGCGCGGCGCATACTTGGCATTGAGCTCGCGATTCAGCTCGTCGCCGTTTGGAATGTTCATGCTAACGATGACCGGCGGCTGATTGCCACCTTCCAGCATCGTCTCCGCAACCTGAGCAACGATCGCATTCATGAGTGCGGCGCCCAGGACGGTCGACGAGGCACCCACGTTGGCGGCGAGACCCTCGAACTCGAGGATGCCATCGCCGACCGGAACCCGGCTATCGACCACCAGATCGACCACATCGACCAGCTTCTTGCCAGAAGAATGGCGAGAGGTCGCTTGCCCATAGTGCTCGGCTGAGGTCATCGCGATGGTGGTGATGCCGCGCGCTTTGGCCGCCATGGCAAGCTCGATCGGCACCGGATTGATTCCAGAATTGCTGACGATGACGACCACCTCACCCGGACGGACATCGAACGAATCGAGCACCACCGTGGCATAGCCCTCGGCACGTTCCACCATCCCGGCTTTGAGCGTGCCAAAGGTGGTCAGGTTGATATCGAGCATCGCGTTGAAGGCCCAGAGGCCTCCAGCGCGGTAGAAGACTTCTTCCGCCATCATGTGCGAGTGTCCGCTGCCAAAGACATGCACGATCCCACCGTCCGCAATGCAGGTCGCCATCAGATCCGCGGCTGCCTCGATCTGTGGACCTTGCGCTTCCAGCTCGCCGAGCAGCTCTTCGATTCGCTCGAAATATCGTGTATATGCTTTGCTCACCCGTGTTCATCTCCATGCTTTTACGAAAAAACGGTTACGATCGATCCTGCTCGTAATCGATCAATCAGTCAGAGCCGTCTCCACTTGTCATCCTGAATAGTGTCTGCATCGAAATGTCGCATTCTCCCCGGTGGAGGCATCGCTCCCCAACCTGTCATTCTGAACGTCAGTGAAGAATCCCTCTCGGTGGAGCAGCCCAAAGACCTGTTCGAGCAACCTGACCTTTTGAACTGGACACTCCACGAAACAATGTGAAGGATCTCTCCTCCTCGATATCGCCGGAAGCCCTGGTCTTCGGCCGCGAGCCCCAAGGCCAAGTGCCATGGGCTCATACGCCTGAGTGAGAGGGAACCCGCAGGTTTGGAAGGGCGCTGTTGGGCGGCACCCGCTGCGGCGGGGAGATCCTTCGTTCCTCAGGATGACAAAGGCGCGGTGCATACGGTTCATCCATGCATCGCGGCCAGAAAGTGTTCGGTGATGGCTTGTGGATTGGTGATCGCCGTGCCGACGACCACGAACAAGGCGCCAAGATCGAGCGCCCGGCGTGCGTCCTCACGGGTCCAGATGCGGCCTTCCGCAAAAACTGGTACCGGGAGCTCGGCTACCATCGATTCGATCAGTGCAAAGTCGGGCCCCGCTTGTTTCGGTCCGCCAACGTAACCGCTCATCGTGGTGCCGACCGCATCGGCCCCGGCTTCCACGGCAGCGCGGGCATCCTCCAGCGTGCCGCAGTCGGCCATGGCAAGACCGCCGGCGGTGTGGATCGCGGCGACGACCTCCGCCAGCGATTCTCCACCAGGGCGCGGACGGGTGGTGCTTTCGAGCGCCACGAGCTGAGCGCCAGCGGCAATGATGGCTGCGGCGCTCTCGCCAGTCGGCGTGATAAAGAGCCCCCCGTCAGGCAGCTTGAGCTTGGAGATACCCATGATAGGAATCTCTGGACCAATCGCCGCGCGGATGGCGCTGATGTCGGCCACCCCATCGGCCCGGATGCCAGTGGCTCCACCTGCGACAGCGGCCGCGGCCATGGCGGCCATGAAGATCGGCCCATGCAGCGGATTGTCTTCGCGCGCCTGGCACGACACGACCAGACCGCCTTGCAAGCGCTCCAGCACGGCGGCAACAGGTCGTTGCGTCGTTGTCATTCTGTTTCTCATCCCTTCACACCAGACATGGTGAGCGCTTCGATAAAGTTGCGTTGCAACACCAGGAACACGAGCAGCACCGGTAACATCGCCATCAACGCAACAGCCATGAGCTGGGGATAGTTGGTGCCGTACGAACTTTCGAACAGTGCGATGCCGAGCGGAAGGGTGCGGTACTGGTCATCCGTCGTGACCAGCAGCGGCCAGAAGAAGCTATCCCAGTTCCACATGAAGATGAAGATTGCCAGTGAGGAGAGCGCGGTCTTGCTCATAGGCAAAATCAGCCCCAGGAAGATACGCGGTTCGCTGCACCCATCGAGCCGGGCGGCATCGAGCAGGTCGTTCGGGATGGAGGTCATATGCTGGCGCATCAGGAAGATGCCGAATGCGCTGGTCCCAGCCGGCAGAATCAGCCCCCAATAGGTATCGATCCAACCGAGATTCTTCACCACCATGAACAAGGGGATGATCATCGAGGCGAGCGGGATCATCAGCGTCGCGAGCACGACTCCGAACATCAACGTTCGGCCGGGATAGTTGAACTTGGCGAACGAATATCCAGCCAGCGAGCAGGTGAGCAGGTTCAGGAACGTGACGCTCACCGCCACGATGATGCTGTTCTTGAAATAGAGCCCAATCGGATGCTCGCGCCAGACAGTGGTGAAGTTGTCCCATTTGATCTCGGACGGAATCCATCGGACCGGCGTCGCGAAGACCTCGCTCAACGGTTTGAGCGACGTCGAGAGCATGTAGGCGAAGGGCAGCACGATCAGCACTGCCCCCAGGATGAGGGCCAGATAGAGCAGGAGGTGCGAGAGCCGCGCCTTGATTCTTGGCGGCGAAACAGGATCTGCGCTGGCGGCAGGGGTACTCATGGACACTCCATGCGAGGGGTCAATCGTAGACACGGGAGCGGTAGAGCCAGAATTGCGAGAGTGTGATGACCGCGATGATGCAGAAGAGCACGACCGACATCGCGGCCGCCTTTCCGCCGTCGAGAAAGACGAATGCGGTTTCGTAGATGTTGAGGGTCAGCACCAGCGTGGCGTCGACCGGTCCGCCCTTGGTCATCACGAACTGCGGGATGAAGACTTGCAACCCGGTAATCATGGCGATGACCGTCGCGAAAAGGATGGTCGGCTGCAGGAGCGGCAGGGTGATCGAGCGGAAGACCTGGAGCGCATTTGCGCCGTCCACCTTGGCGGCTTCGATAAGATCGCCACGGACATTCTGGAGACCCGCCAGAAAGATCACCATGAAGAACCCGAGCTCTTTCCAGACACTCATGATGACGATGGCGTCCGGAGCCAGGCTCAGGTCGGTGAGCCAGTTCTTGGGCCCGATGCCAACAGGATTGAGAAACGTGGTGTTGAACAGTCCGTTTCGATGGAAGATCAGTTTCCAGATGACCGAGACCACCACCCAGCTCATGACCACCGGGACGAAATAGATGGTGCGGAAGATTCCGCGCCCCCTGATTTGCGTGTTCAACGCGAGCGCCAGCAGCAACGCCAGAATGAGCACCGGAATGTAGGTGAAGGCAACATATTTGAAGGTATTCAACAATGAGGTCGTGAACCGGTCATCACCAAAAAGCGACCGGTAATTTTCCGCCCCGGTATAGACCGGGGGATCGACCACGCTGTATTCAAAGAATGAAAGATAGAAGGTCCGCAGAATTGGATAAACCGCAAACAGCGCGAAGAAGACCATCGCCGGCAACGCAAAGGCCATGCCCCAGAGGCTGCGCTTTCGCTCGTGCGTAAGCCGTGCGCGACGACGGGATGGCTCGACGACACCCAGGAACGTGTCGGGAGAGAGATACGGCGTATTGGCGGGAGTCGTGTCCATGAAATCCGATCGATGCCCTCATCAGGAACAGGTTCTTCCGAACACTGGGCGGCATGAGGGACTAGCGTGGAGCCGGGTCGTCTGGTGACACTCGCTTCGGCGAGGAGATCCTATCTTTCCTTCGTCAGGATGACAGGGAGTGGGATCGACGCCCCTCTTTGTCATTCTGAGCAACGCGAAGAATCTCTCCCGTCGTCGGCGCCTAAAACACTCTCCCCAGCGCAAACCCCGGAGCAGATTTCAGTCTGCTCCGGGGTCGCTCGATTGCTAGCTGGCGAGGGCCGCTTCGATCTGCGACTTGGCGCCGTCGAACGCTTCCTGCGGCTCGACGCCGGAAAGGATCGAAAGCTCGATTGCCTGCATCACGATGTTGTCGACTTCCTCAGCCTGTGGGGTCACGGGCAGGAACTTGCCCTGAGCCATCTGGGCCTCCCAGACCTCGCCGAACTGGAACTCGGCGGCTTCCGGCAGGGAAGCCCAGCCGACCACCGGCTGGATGAAGTCGACATTCTGCAACCACTGGCCGGGCTCGGACGAGAGGTAGCCAACGAACTCGCCGGCCGCATTCTTGACGGCCTCATCGGTGGTTTGCGAATTGAGCGACCAGTAGTAGGCATAGAGCGGATTGACCGGGGCATCCGGGTTCACCTGCGGCAGCGGCACGATGGCCCAGTTGTCGCCGATGACCGTGTCCTCAGTCATGAAACCCATCCCCCAGGGATTCATGAGCGTCATGGCCACCTTGCCATCGAGGAAGTCCTGGTACGGCACCGTCGCTTCGCGCGACGCCACGTTGGGATCGGCGATCTTGTACGTGTAGACCATGTCGTACCAGATCTGCAGCGCCTCGACCGCAGCCGGGTCCGCAATGGTGACGGTGGTGCCATCGTCCGCCACGATCTGCCCGCCGGTCTGCAGCAGCAGGGTGCCGAGCTGGTTGTGATACCAGCCAGAGTGCAGGTAGAGGAAGTCGAAGCCTCGGCGGGTCATCGTATCGCCGTCCATGACGACGAGCTTCTGGCCCATCTCGCCAACCTCTTCCCACGTCTTGGGCGGGTTGGCCGGATCGAGTCCGACCTCTTCGAAGGCAGCGGTGTTGATGGCGAACGCGGTAACGTTGAACTCACTCGGCACGCCGTAGACCTTGCCATCGATGGTCGAGCCCTCGAGTGCGCCCGGGAGGTACTTGGCCTGCAGCTCTTCGAGCGACGCGAAGCCCATGGCAGCCGGATCGACTTCCTGCACGAGCGAGCGCGGGATGTAGATCGAGCGCATGGCGGCGTCGTCCATATTGATGATGTCCGGGCCGGTGCCGGTCCCCATGGAGGTGAGCATCTTGGTGCCGAACTCCATGTTCGGGATCACCTCGTAATCGATGGTGATCTCGGGATGTGCCGTCTCGAACTCGGCGATCATCGCCTCGTTCTGGTCGACCATCGGCGGGTGGGTGTGCGTCCAGAACTTGACCGTCGTCTCGTCCTGGGCGCTGGCGCTTCCAAGACTGAGACCGCCAAGTGCACCAAGCGCTAACGGCGATGCCGCCATCCCCTGTGTGAAGCGACGACGAGAGATGCTCTTTCCAGTGATCCGATCGTACTGCATGATTTTGCTCGACTCCTTGTCATTGATCGATTCCGCTCGTTCAGACGAAGTACCCCTCATTGGAATTGCCGATCTCCTCCTTTCGCTTTGCCTACCTGACATCACGCATCAAGCGGGTATAGAAGTGATATTTGTCCCCGCGATAGACGGACTGGGCATATTCGATTGGATGGCCGCGCCGGGTGGTGGTGACCCGGCGGGTACGCAGGACGGGACTGCCCTCGGCAATTTCCAGCAGGCCTCCCTCCCCGGGACCGACAAGCCCCGCTTCGATCTCCTGCTCTGCGGCAACTGGCGGCATGTCGAAGACCTCGCTCAGGATGCGGTAGAGCGAATCGTAGGCAAGATCATAGTCGAGCAATCGCTCGCAGCCGATGAAGCAGACGGTCGTCGTCTCGATGGCGAGGGGTTCGGCATCGGCCAGGCGCAAACGCCGCAGGCGGTAGACCGGCTGGCCGACCTTGATGCGCAACGCTTCGGCGGTCGTCTCGTCCGCCTCCCACATGACGGCTTCGAGCACACGTGCCCCGGGCCGTTGCGCGCGCACCTGCATGTCTTCGGTAAACCCGGTGAGTGACATGAGCTGTTGGGGAATCTTGGGGTGCCCAACGTAGGTGCCCTTGCCTTGCTCGCGGTAGAGGAGACCTTCGTTGACAAGCTCGGTGATCGCCTGGCGTGCGGTCATGCGGCTGATGCCATGACGCTCGCAGAGCTCTCGCTCAGAGGGAATGAGTATCCCGGAGCCCCATTCGCCGCTGCGAATTCGCTCCCGGATGAACTCCTTGAGTTGGTAGTAGCGCGGAACGGGTCCGCCCTTGACGCTATCGACCATTTCCAGCCAGTTGGTGCCTTGCGGGTAATGTGTTGTCCGCTTGTCGTGTTGTCTATACCAGTTAGGACTTTATGAGTCGTTGCCTCGCCTGTCAAGAGATCGAACGCCATAGGTGTGGTTTGAACGTTCGTAATCGGTGAGTCGGTCGCCGGTCGTTGTACCGAGTTTCGGACGACGGGTCGCCATCGATGGCGACGCTACGGCCAAGGGTGGTGGAAGGGTCAACCGCGCCCAACACCACTTGTAGAAAGTGGCACGGGTCCGGCGCATTGGGAAACCGAACCGGCACCTCCGGTGATGCCCTACCGCTGCAATGCCTTCTGGAACAACCCTGTCGAATAGAACTCGTACGAGGCGGCTTTGTCTGGGACGTCGGTGAGATGGACGGTGAAGCGGCATGGGACGCCGTTGTCGGGCAGGTTGTCGGCGAAGAAGGATGCATAGGCGTCGGCATAGGCCGCGCGCAGGCGGTCCTGTTCGGCGGCGAACCCGACTGGATCGACCAGCGGATTCGGGCTCTTCGGCTGGCATCCGAAGGCATGCACCTCGATGAAATCGATCTGCTTCAGCGAATCTGCGATGCCGGCGTCCCGCAGCCATTTCTCCCAGCATTGGAAGACGAGCGGAATCTCCTTGTGGGGATCCATGGTGACCAGCTCGTCGAGACCGAGCACGCTTTTGGCGGAGTAGCCGCCGGTCAGCCCGGCGAAGTAGATCTTCAGGTCGCCATCGGCTTGCTCCTCGGTGACCAACGCCGAGAGGACCGGCCGGTCACCATCGTAGTAGTACGTCAGCTTGCCCCGTTTTTTCACATTGAACGCCACGTGCTGTTCCTTCAGTCCCCAGTTTCACTAAGGATCGTGTCGTCGTGAGGGTACTTGACTCGGCAACGGTACGTGGCGTCTTCGATGACCTGGCCGCCTTGATGGATGTCTTCCAGGGCGTGATCGAGTCGCAATTTTGGTCGCTCCCAGCCAACTGTGCCACCCTTGAATGGAGTGATATCGAGGCCATTTCCAGGGAAGTGGCGTGCGAAAGGGAATTTCCATGCAAAGTACCCAACTCTCTGACGACCACGGACTCCGAACCTATCTGCTGGTGATGGATGACGGTGACGAGGCTGTCGCCGAAATCACCTCGTTTGCCAAAGCCAATCACATCAATGCCGCTTCCCTGACGGCAATCGGCGCATGCACCTCGGCCACGCTCTCCTACTTCGATTCTGAAAAAGGCGACTACATCAGCAAAAAATTTGTTGAACAGATGGAGATTGCCGCGCTGATCGGGGATATTGCCGACGATGATGGGACACCGGCGTTGCACGCCCATATCGTCCTTGGGCGACACGACTATTCGGCGCTAGCCGGGCATCTGGACGAGATCCACGTCTTTCCTACCATGGAAGTGGTCGTCACCGAATCCCCGGCTCACCTGCGTAAGAAGCTCGACCGTTCGACCGGCCTCACGCTGATTTCACCGAAGGACTCGACCGCAGCCGGCTAATGTCGTATTGCCGATCAACGGGCGATCTCGACCAGGACAACCCAGGCTTCGACGATGCTAACCACGAACGCCATGAGGAAGCTGGGCACCAACAAATCCAGACCGGCGGAGTAATTGCCGATCATCAAGATGCCGCTGGCGAAGAGGGGAACCAGCGCCGCGATCCGCAGGCCGGTGAGTGCGATGGCATTGCCGCGAAACTCCTGCTGAGAGCGCCGGATGCTGCGCTCGCTCAACACTCCCACGATGACTCCGATGGCAAGAGCAGTGCCGAGCACCTCGATCCCTGCGTTCCGAAGGGATTGCTCCGGAATCAAGAGCAGAATCGAGATGCCCAGGACACCAACCAGCAGGGCAAGCGCCGCGGCTGCACGTAACAGCACTGCTGACATCGCCACCAGCTTGTCGAGATTGATGGAAAGGCCCACGAAGATCAACCCAGCGAGCACCGAAGCTGCGCCCGCCGAGGCGACGAAGAGATCATTCCAGCCATCCATATCAGTACTTCCTCGATCGCCGGGGCACTCTGTCAGCCGTTCCTAAGCCAAGAGTCGGACCCCACAATTCAGTGGCCCAAACATCCTACTCTTTCCAGGTCCAATTCGCGATCGCGGGCGGGTCTTCGACGTGCTCCCGAAGACCCAACCCAGGGCGGAGACAACGCACCAGTCACAGCAATCTGCATCGTTTGTAACACTGCTGCGTCGCTTGACACGTAAGAACATATGTTCTACTATATCGAATAAGCGGCACGTTTGGCAACGAGCGCGGGCCTGGGCAGCAGATCATCGTGCCCGGGCTGGTTACCCGTCATCCACACCCGGTGCTGGATCCCGGCTCTGCAGAGCGTCACGGTCGATCCCACCGCCTAATCGCTTACCTCCTATCTATTTCCTATTTCCATCTATCAACTCAGGACTCAACCACCACTACCCTTTCCAGGTCCAGTTCGCGATTTCCGGTGGGTCCTCGAAGTGCTCGCGGGAGTACGCGATCGCTTTCCGGATGTTGTTCTCCAGCTCGGCAATGAGCGCTTCGGACTGCTGGCGGAAACGGGGAGCGCGTTTGAGCGCAAGCGCGGCCAGGTGATACCGGCTCATTTGGTTGAGCACCACCATGTCGAACGGGGTCGTGGTCGTGCCCTGCTCGTTGAAACCACGCACGTGGAAACGCTCCGGATTCATCCGGCCGTGAATAATCTCGTGGATCGCCCGTTGATATCCATGGAAGGCAAAGACCACCGGTTTGTCGGCCGTGAAGAGATCGACGAAGCGCGTCTGATCCATCCCGTGCGGATGGTGCTCCGGCGGGAAGAGCGACATCAGGTCGACTACATTCACCACCCGCACCTTCAGGTCCGGTACACGCTGCCGCAGCCATTCCACCGCCGCGAGTGATTCCTGGGTCGGCACATCGCCCGCCGCGGCCATCACGATATCCGGCTCCCCCTCATCCTCGTTGCCGGCCCATTTCCAGGTCGATGCACCGTCGATAGCGTGTTGTTCTGCTTCATCGAGGGTCAGGTATTGCAAGTGCGGCTGCTTGTCGATCACGATCAGATTCACATAGTTGCGCGATCGAAGACAGTGCTCCCCGACCGACAACAGCGTATTGGCATCCGGCGGAAGATAAATACGCGAAACCGTTCCCTTCTTGGAGAGCATCACATCGATCAGGCCGGGACCCTGGTGGCTGAAGCCGTTGTGATCGTTGCGCCAGGCGGTGGACGTCAGCAGAATGTTGAGCGAGGAGATCGGCTCCCGCCAGGAGAGCTCATCGGCTTCCTGCAACCATTTCGAATGCTGCACGATCATCGAAGCCGCCACCATCGCGAACGACTCGTAGGTTGGGAAGAGCCCGTGCCGCCCGGTAAGGGTGTACGCCTCCAGCCATCCTTCGCAGTTGTGTTCGCTAAGCACTTCCATCACTCGTCCATCGGGACTGAGATGATCGTCGATGTCGAGATGCGGACCGACCCAGCAGCGATTTTCCACCTGGAGCACATCGCCAAGCCGGTTCGACGTCAGCTCATCCGGGGAGAAGATGCGGAAGTTCTTCTGATCGGCATTCAACGAAAAGACATCGCGCAGGAACGTGCCGAAGGGACGGGTGTTCTCGTACCAGCTTCCCCCGGGCGACTCGATGGGAAGCGCAAAATCGTGCGGATCGGGGAGCGTCAGATCGACCAGCAGCTTGCCGCCGTTGGCATGGGGATTCGCGCCCATACGCCGGTCTCCCTTCGGCGCCAGCTCAGCCAGCTCGGGAATGAGCTTGCCGGCATGGTCGAAGAGCTCGTCGGGCTGGTAGCTGCGCATCCATTCTCCCAGGATTGCGAGATGCTCCGGATCCTGGCGTACGCCCGAAAGCGGCACCTGATGGGAGCGGTGGGTACCGGAGATGGGAATGCCATCGACCACCTTTGGTCCGGTCCACCCCTTGGGCGTTCGCAGCACGATCGCGGGCCAACGCGGCTGCCCCTGAAATCCGTTGGTGCGGGCCTCGGTTTGAATATCTCTGATCGTGTCATGCGCCCAGTCGAGCGTGGCCGCGAAGTCCTGGAAGACCGCGGCAGGATCGTCGCCGCAGACGAAACGGACCTCGTACCCATGCCCACCGATCAGCGCGCGCACGTCGTCGTCGGACATACGCCCCATCACGGTGGGGCCGGCGATCTTGTAGCCATTGAGATGCAGGATCGGCAGCACCGCGCCATCTCGCTCCGGGTTGATGAAGGAAACTCCTTGCCACCCACCCGCCAACGGCCCGGTTTCCGCCTCGCCATCGCCGATGACCGCCGTGACCAGCAGATCGGGGTTGTCGAACGCCGCGCCAAACGCATGACTCAGCACATAGCCGAGCTCACCCCCTTCATGGATCGACCCGGGGGTCGGCACACTGACATGACTGGGGATTCCGCCAGGCGTGGAGAACTGGCGAAAGAGGGCGCGCATGCCCGGCTCGTCTTCGGAAATGGAGGGATAGATCTCTGAATACGTACCTTCCAGATAGACCTGCGCCACGATCGCCGGACCGCCGTGACCGGGCCCCGTTAGGTAGATCGCATCGACATCACGTTCCTTGATCAACCGGTTGAGTTGCACGTAAATGAGGTTCAGCCCTGGAGATGTGCCCCAATGGCCCAACAAGCGGGGTTTGATTTGCTCGGCGGTGAGCGGCTCACGCAGCAGCGGGTTCGCCTGCAGATAGATCTGCCCCACGGTCAGGTAGTTGGCGGCCTGCCAGTAGCGCAGCATCTTGTCCAGCAGCTCAGGTGAAAGAGGTCCTTCCGCCTTTGGCGGTGGCGGAGCTGGCTCCTCGGTGGCGACGACAGACGACAAATCGGGATCGAAGACATAGTTCATGGGGTTTCCTCCGGGGTAATGAGTTGGATCGTGTCGCGCGCGATCATCCGTTCCTCATTGGAAGGGAGGACCATGATGCGCGCGAGGGTGTCGTCATACGAAATATCCGAAGCATTGGTGGCATTTTTTTCCGGGTCGATGTCGATGCCGGCAAAGGCGAAATCGCGACCGATGCGTTCCCGAATCGGAGGCGCGTGCTCCCCGATACCGCCAGTGAAGACCAGCAGATCGACCCCACCCAGGACGGCAAGCAGACCGCCCAGTTGCTTGCGCGCGAGATAGACGTAGAGTTCGAGCGCCAACGCACATTGGGGATCGTCGTCCTCGTGGTCGAGCAGGGTTTTCATGTCAGCCGAGCGTTGCGAAACGCCGCGCAAGCCAGCCTGGTTGGTAACCAGATCGGCGACCTCGTCGATACTGCGGCCCGTTTGCTGGAGCAGGTAGAGCATCACCCCGGGATCGAGATCGCCCGGGCGCGTGCCCATCATCAAGCCACCCAAGGGCGTAAAACCCATGGTGGTATCGACACTCTTGCCATCCCGCAGCGCCGCCATGCTGGCCCCATTGCCAAGATGCGCGACGATCGTGCGCGGCGGGATGCGCTCGCCGAGCTGGTCGACGATCGAGGCATAGCTCAGCCCATGAAACCCGTAGCGGATGACCCCGTCCTGCTCGAAGTTGGGTGGTAATGGATACCGCTGGGCAACCGCAGGCATGGTGCGATGAAACGCGGTATCGAAACAGGCGACCTGCGGCAGATCGGGGAACGCGCTTCGGGTGGCGGCAATTGCGATCAGCGCCTGTGGCAGGTGGTTCGGCGCAAACGGAATGAACTGCTCGACGGCGGCCACCATGGCATCATCGATCTTCTGTGGGGCCGAGTATTCCGGCCCCCCATGTACCAGCCGGTGACCGATAGCGATCAGTGATTGGGTCTCTCCGTTGCGGCCGAGCCAATCGATCAACGCGGCCAGTGCTTCGCCATGATCCGTCGCGGTGATCAGCTCGTTAGCGAGCTCATCGCCGGCGCTGTTGGTCACACGCAGGGCCGATTCGTGACCGATGTGCTCGACCAGGGCGGTCAAATGCCGGTCAGTGAGATCGTCCGCGTCAAAGACTGCCGCCTTGAGACTGGAGGAGCCGGTATTGACGGTCAGCACCGTGCGCTCAGGCATGGCGCGACGCTCCTGGACCCTGGAGAGTTGCCAGCAACCCGGCATTTCCAAAGCTACGAAGAACGGATCGAGCGAAACGGGACCGTCCGCGCCGGTGTCGATGGTGACCGCGTTGACGCCCGCTGGTACAACCAGCGGCTCCTGGGCGAGTTGGGCGATCTGCCGCTCTCGGATGGCGAACGTGGCGTCAGAAGCGGTATTGCGTGCCTGGGCGCGCAGCTCGATCCGGGTGCGGGCGATGGCATCGTCCAGCTCGGTCCAAACGATCACGGTTGGGATGGACCGGGTAGTGGCAAGATGCGCGAAACGCTCGCGCTGAGCGTTGTCGAGGAAGGTGGCGTCCACGATCGCCGTCTGCCCATGTTCCAGCGTGGCGATCGTCAATTCCCGCAATCGATCGTAGGTGCGCGCGGTCCAGTCGTCGGAATAAATGCCCTGCTGCCAATCGGATGCGGCAGAGTCGGATGGATCGAGGCCCGCCAGCTCCTTGCGCACCCGATCGGACGCGAGCACGACACCATTGGTCGCCCGGGCGATCGCTGCCGCGACCGTCGATTTGCCGCTGCCGCTCAAGCCAGAGATGAGCACCAGCAGAGGCGGAGTCGGGCAGGCGAACGAGGTGGCGACATCGAGATAGCTTGCCACTTCGCGGGCGAGCTGCCGATCGCTTGCCGGGTCGCGACCGGAGCGCGCCAGCGCGGCGACCTTGGCACGAACGAGCGCGCGATGCGCGGCGTACAGATCGATCACCGGTTGGGGCAGGTCGAACCCGGCGGCACGGTAACGCGCCAATATCTCGTCTCCCACGTCGCTCGCGCCAAGGCGTCGGAGATCCATGAGGAGAAAGGCAAGATCGCTGGCGACATCGGCGCAGCGTATGGCGATCTCGAACTCGACGCAATCGTAGATCTGCATCTGGTCGTCTTCGAGACAGATATGCTCGCAACGCAGATCACCATGTCCCTCATGCAGCCACTCGGGAAAGCGGCTTTCGAGCAGACCACGCTGGTCGCGCATGAACGCGCGCATCGATCGGTCGACCAGACCAAGCTGGACTGATCCAACGATGTCGCTGGTGACTTCGGCTACCTGCGCAAGATTGTCGATCAGTACGGTGAGATAGGTGTCGGGGTCCTGGGGACACAAACCACGCGGATGATCGTAGTGGAGGGCCTCTGCGCCCTCTCCGTGCCCAACCCTCTGTTTCATCGAACGGGCCTCATTGGAGAAGGTGGCCATGGGCAACACGAGGTCCCTCGGCTTCGCTCGGGATGACGGATCCTGGCGATGAAATGGGATCAATCGGTTCGCAAGGCGCTCGGCGAGGTCGGGAGGAGCGGTGCCCTGTTCGAGAAGATGGTCGAGCATGCGGTCGGCTGGCAGACGGCGCATGACCACCGCCCATTCGATCGGTTCCCCAGTCCCATCCACACCGGTAGCGGTGACCGGCACGACCCCAAGATAGACATCCGTCGTCAGCCGCTGGTTGAGACGAATCTCGTCCTCACAGGCACGTTTACGTTTGTCCGGATCGCGGAAATCGACGAAGCCCAGATCGACCGGGCGCTTGAGCTTGACGACGCGCGCTCCCGCCAGATAGACCCAGGAGATATGGGTTTCGATCAGGCGAACGTCATCAACCGGCCAGGGATAGACGGTCGGATCGAGGAGCATTGTTGGGTCGAACGGAAAAGCAGGCATAGCCGCCAAGTTTCGTCCTTTCGCGCGTTCGATCGAGTTGAGCTCGGGTGTTCGACAGCGGCGGGGTCTGTCCCTAGTCTAGCGAGTCGGGCTGCCGCCGCCATTCCGGGCCGGCACGGCTCCGTGCCGCATTCGTGCGAGAGCGACCAGCCTCGGAAACGTCAGCACGCTAAACGCAAACGTCCTCGGTCGTGCCAAGGGCATGCATCAGGAACGATCGCCTCACCACAATTGATCGGCAATCAATGTTGGCGGACCGCCAATCGTTCGAGTCGATGGTACGCCGGCAGGCATCACGCTGGGATCGCGGGAACGTTGACCATGGTGTCAAATTCGTGCCAATACGAATCAATCGCACATGCATCGCATGGATTGGAGCTGGAGTACGGAAACGTATCGAGCGCATCACGAGGTAAGCACGATCAGTGTCGACGCCACGGCATACCGAAACGTTTTAGATTCCGGCTCGCGAGCTCAATTACCCGAATGGCGTGCCCTAGAGAAGTTCCCGGATGGCTTCCTCGAACTCGACGTGGCGCTCGACTTCTTCAGCCAGGGTGATCTCGCCCACGATATCGTCGGTGGCGACACGCTCCCAGTCCTTGAGCGAGAGGTTCATGAGCAGCGAAACGAGATCGCCACGAGCCGTGTCGAACTCGTTCAGGAATGCGTCCCGGTCGGTTGGCACTGGAGCAGCGGCGATGGCTTCATCGACACTCGGCAAAACCTTGAACCAGGGCGGCGCGGACTCGCGAGTCAGGTGCTGCAATCGGTCGAGCACAGTCTTGTCCCGCTCATGCAACGCCGATACCGCAATGACAGCTTCCTCGGACGGACCGCCATCAGTATTGACGAAGAGCGTGCGAACGAATGACGGGGTACCCAGCAATTCGTCGATGAGATCCTGATAGTCGTCAAGCATTGGCGGTCACGTCGCTGAGCGTGGCGTAGATCACTTCTGGCAACGCACCAGCCATCGTGACTTCCCACGGCACTCCATAGGGATCGCGGAACGCAAAGTAGGTTTGCCCGCCGCCCAGGTTTTCGTAGTTGCGCATGAGGACCTGGCCGCGCAGCTGGTTGTAGGTTTCGGCGTCGACGCGGATGGAGACCCGGTCGATCAACGTGCGCTCGATCCGCGCGCCCCGGCCCACGCGATGGAGGGCAATCAACAAGGCGCCGTTGCGCAGGAAGGAATCGTCCGCAATCTCATTCGTCATCACCGCGTCGATCGCGTTGTAATCGGGAGAAAGGAGACGATACGCGCCCAATTCGTCAGATTTGGTGCGCGCGACCACCTCGAGCCCGAACAGCTCCTGATAGAAACGTTCGGCCTTGTCCAGCTCGGTGACGTTGATGGCCATGTAATTGACCGATTCGATAACGATCCGAGGTTCTTCCACTACGACGATCGACTCTTCCATAAAGGTTTCCCTGTCTCCCGCAATTGCGGCATTCACGATGGCGGTGCCACGGCTGGATTCCGGACCGATCCATGGCTGGGCAATGTGATCTCCGATCTTGGGGATCGTGCGATCGACCCACGGCTGGTCGCGCCGGATGGCGGCGATGAGTGAGCCTTCGTCGTAATCAGCAAGCTCCACACGGCGGCCGCTATAGAAGACGAAGCGAATGCTCGGCGTTGGATCGAGCGTCGAAAACCAGTTGTAAAGGGCACCGATCACCAGAAGATCGGGAGCGGACACGGTCAGCGCAGTGCGCGGCTGGTCATAGCCATCCGCGTACGACGTGCGGTTCGTCACGATCTGGGTAGCAGGCGCTTGGGTGATGGCGATTTCCGCTTCCGACGAGTATGCCAGCGGAGTCTCCAGCATGAACCGGTACGCCATCCGTTCTCGTCTCCCTCGTACTGCCAAACCGCCCCGACCTGGCGGCCAATCCAACGGCTCTCTGCCAAGCTCCGATTGTACCGTACCCACTCTCTTGGCTCGGATACGCTATTCGCGGGGCAGTTGTATCTCCTGAGTAGAACCTGTGAGAAATTTCACTAATTAGGATGCTGCCTTGTATACAGGTGTTGTCGCATGCTACGATGCCGACCTCATTACGTCGGGTCAAACGTAGCAAATTGGCGTTGCAGTCGTCCATTTGGCTTACGTGCGTGACCGTTTCGACGAATGAGGCATACCGAAAACGCTGACAGGCTGGCATTCGCCGGGGGGCGATTGTAGTTAGCGTTGACCAACGTAGGGCTCCGCGGGGGTCTTCCGGACGATACACACGGTTTGTCCGGCCCCTTGTCCTACGCAGAGGGAAGGAACCGAATATGACTTACCGCGCCGAGGCGCGGCGTCGCGTGTTGCAGCATGCGCGTCGTGCAATCGTTGCCGTTGCCGCAGGGTCGACCCTGCTGCTCTCCTCCGCGCTTCCCGCGCTCGCTCGCGAACTCCCCGTTGTCCCACTCCCCAGTAGCTCCACGCAAGCCACGACCAAGTCGTCACCCTATCTGTTGCCCACGCGCTCGATTCCCATAGGTAGCCCAGATGGTTCCGAGGTCATCGGGTTCGCCCCGGCCGCGGTCGATCCCGATGTGTTGCCCTATGGGGAAATCCTGGCCGCGCCAGCGGTTGGTCCCACCATCGTGAGCATTGCGATGTCGTATCTCGGCTATCCCTATGTTTCGGGTGGCGCCGGACCGGGCGGTTTCGATTGCTCCGGCTTCACACAATTCGTGGTCGGGATGGCCACCGGGATCTGGATTTCGCACGCGGTCGAGGCGCAGCCTTATTCAGCGGGAGCGTTCATCGACTACGGCAACTGGCAACCGGGCGACATCATCTTCTTCCAAAACACGTATCGCGCCGGTATCTCCCATGCCGGGATTTACATTGGCGACGGTCTGATCATTCACGCTGAGAACGAAGGTTCCGGTGTGACGATCGATAGCGTCTACTCCGATTACTACGGACCCCGCTACTGGGGTGCCGTGCGGATCGGGTAGCTCGCCCAGAGAAAAACTCCGCTCCTGGATCCAGGAGCGGAGTATTTCTTTTGCCCTTTGATTCGGCGCCCCCGCCGTAGTGGCGGCACCTGTGGCCGCCAATCGGGCAACGCCCGATAGCGGAGGTGCCCACACCCAAGGTGCAGGTCTCGAACCAGGGTTGTGGGCCACGCAATGGCGGCCTGGGGCCGCTGGCGGGCACAGGTCCTGCCACTACGGAAAGACGTTACGTTGCCGATGCCAGGTACGTTTGAATGTTGCCCATTTGCTCATCCCAACCCTGGGTGTTGTCGAGCAGGGATTGTTCGCGAATCTCCTCGGGAAGTGAGGCGAAACCGGACTCGACGACTGTGAGCTTGGTGCCGTTGCCGTCTTCGATCAGGAAGAACTCGATGAGCGTGCTGGGCACATTATCGATCGGAATCGCGGCATCCCACTTCTGGCCCTCGTGGGTCCAGCGATAGGCGACCCGGTCCATCGGCTCCACCGCTTCTACCCGGCCACGATGGACACCCCATTCGCCAAAGTCCATGTGAATAGGTGCGCCCTCGACCAATTCGAACTCCCAGAGATGCTGGAACCACTGGGAAAACTGGGCTGGGGTGGTGAGCGCCTCCCAGACGCGGGCGCGGGGGTTTGGAAGGACGATACTGCGCTCGATAGTGTCTTGCACGGTTGCAGTCATGATGGGTTTTCTCCTTTTGTATGGTCATGCGATGGTTGCGGTTCGGCAGTCTCGCTGTCGAGAAAGTTGGCCAGCGCCGCCAGACGGCGGTCCCAGCGGGTTTCGATGGCGGTGACCCAGTCGGTCGCTTCACGTAACGGTTCGGGGCGGAATGTCACGATTCGCTCTCGGCCGCGGCGCTCGGTTTCCACCAGACCCGCGTCGTAGAGCGTGTCGAGGTGTTTGGTCACGGCCTGACGAGTGATCGGGAAAACTTCGGTGAGCTGGGTAATCGTGACTGGCCCCAGCACGGAAAGCTGCTCGATCATCCTCCGGCGGGTTGGATCAGCGAGCGCCAGGAAGACCTGGCTTGGATCCCGGGGATTGGCGGAAACCGGAGCAATCATCAGCTGGCCTGTGCTGCCACGAGATAGTCCAGCAGCGCGGTGGTCTTGAAGATCCAGCCTTCGATGTTGCCATGCACCGTCTGCTCGCGAATTTCGGCCGGCAGCGCACTGAACCCGGATTCCGTGACGGTCACGCGGGTACCGTCCGGGGTCTCCTCCAGGGTGTATTCGACCAGCGTGCTCGGCACGTCGTCGAAAGGAACCGACTGATCGGTCTCGTCCAGAGGAATCCAGCGATACGCGAATCGGTTGGGCGGGTCGATCGTTTCCACCCGCCCCCGACGATCGCCATAGCCGTCCCAATGGAAAACGAGAGGTGACCCCAACTCGAGCTCCAGAGTGACGGAATCGCTGAACCATTTGGCAATCTGGTCAGGCGCGGTGATTGCGTCCCAGACCCGCTGGCGCGCAACGGGAATAACAAGCTGTCGCTCGATAGTGTCCTGAATGGTTATGGGCATTGTTCTTTTGTCCTCGTACTGCGAAATCGAACTATACGCAACTCATGAGTTGCGTATGAGCATAGCAGTCACCCCAGGAAAGTGCAACCCACTTGTTGCATAACATGCCTGTGCCAGCGAGCGTGCCGGAAATCATCGTTCTCGGCGGCGAGCTCGGGACCGGCATACGTTGACTCCCGAAACGTCCGGCGCGGCGGCGTGCCATGATTCGCGCATGAGCGGATTGCTGGAACGATTGAAGGCGTTTCTCGGGCGCTATCTTCGCCCGGAAGACAGTTTGCTGGAAGTGCTGGGCGGGGTGATCGTGGTGCTGGCCACGGTCAATACGCTGGTGGTCACACGCGACCGGGCCGGAATCGATCAGCTCCTGACAGCATCCTTCACGGTGGCCATTGCCTGGGGACTGGTGGATGCCGCACTTGGGCTTTTCGGCACGATCTATCACCGCAAGTCTCAGGAGCGCACCATCCGGACGGTGCAGGAAACCGACGAAGCGGGCGGTCTGGCGATTATCTCAGGCGTGTTCGACGACGAGCTGCTGGAACTTGCCGATCCCGAGACGCGGGATACGTTCTACCAGCATCTCGCGGCGCAGGCACGCGCGGAGCAACCGAATCGACCAGCGCTGAATCGGTCCGATGTGATCGCCGCAGTACTCGTCCTTGGACTGATGTTTTCGGCCACGCTGCCGCTTTCGATTCCGCTCTATTTCCTGAGCGATCCCGATATCGCCGTATTGGCGATGAATGGGATGGGATTTGCTTTTCTTTTTCTCATCGGCTGGCTCTGGGCCGACTACACCACTCTGGGGCGTATCAAGCTGGGGTTGGCGCTGGGCAGCATCGCACTGGCGCTCGCCATGGTGGCCAACATGTTCGATTGAGGCCGGGACGCTAGGTGATCCAGCCAATGCGGCGCGCGACTATCCAGACCAACCAGCCGAGTAGCCCCATCAGGAAAAGCGAGATCAGGTAGCCCTGATAGCCGTTCCGAAAAGGTGAGACGTTGAGGCTGATTCCGAAAACCGATGGGATCAGCGCGATCAGCGCCAGCATGATCGAAAGCACGGTCAGGCGTTTGACCAGGTTATTGAGGGCGTCCGATTTGAGCGATTCGTAGGTATCGAGGAGATTGGTCACCAACGTCGACGACTGATCGATCGTATCGATGGCACTTTGCAAATCCACCGACACATCGCGGAACGCGTCAGTCAGCTCATCGCTCTCCGCATCGGAGTCGGGCGAATGCATGCTGGAGATCAGCGCTTCTTCCGGAGCCATCACCTGACGCAAATCCCCGAGCTGTTTGGTGAGCTGGTAGACATCGTCGACGCCCTCGGTTTCGTGCTGGTCCAGAATGCGATCTCGCAACTGGGAAACCTGTTCCTGGATCTGCACGATCACCGCATCGTACCGATCGACCAGCGCGTCGAGCACCGAATAGGTCAAGGTGCTGACGGTAAAGCCAAAGGTGCTGATGCTGTCTTCGATTTGTTGTGACGCCAGCGGGATCACATTCGATGCCTGGGGATGAGCGGTAATCAGAAAGCGCTCGCCGATGAGATGCACCAGCTCGAACGATTGCACGCTCTTGCTGGCGGTATCGAGCTGCACGTCGAAGATGACAACCAGCCGGCAGCGCAAAAACCGGATCGCGCGCGGTCCGCGGTGCGGCTTGGTGAGATGCGACAGCACGCGCGGGGAGAGCGTAAAGGCTTTTCCGAGCAGGTCGAGCTCATCTTGTTGCGGCGGCTGCGCGAAATCGACCCAAAGCATCACGTCCGGGTTGGACGTCTGCGTCGCCACATCACCCAGACTGAGCGTTCGGTCGACCGTTCCCTTGGCATCGATGGCAATGACGACCGGCAACGTGTTGCTCCCACCCCGTCACAAGTTCCGCTCAGAAGATGGCACCGCGACAGCAGCAGTCTCCCGAATCTAGCTATCCGTTTCTTCGTTATCGATCAACACTTCGTCCTCGGGCCGCTCCTCGGTCAGGAACCGGGTCGCGTCGCCGCGCTCCACTCGCACAGCGCCCGCGTTTCGGAAGCTATAGCGCACCAACAGAATGACCATAGCGCCTACCACGACCGGTGCTACGAAGAAAATGTACTGGGGACCTGTGATCGTCGCGACAATACCGAGGAGGAAGACCGTGGCGAGGTTGAGCGCGTTTTGCTGTACCTGCTCCAGGCCGAAGATACCGCCCTGCTCGACTACGGGCACGTGCCGGTTGATGTAGACCTGCACCGCCTGGCTTGCTGCGGTCGACCCAAGGTTCGCGGGGAGCGCGATCATTCCAGCCGCGAGCACCAGGTCGCTCAGTTGGACCCCAAACAATGGCTCGAGGAGTCGAAGCGGGCTCAGCCGTGCGAAGAATGGAGCGACGGTGTCGATCCCACCGAGCAGAAAGGATCCGCCGATCATGAGAATGATCGAGTAGACCATCAGGCGGCGCTCGCCAAATCGGAAAATCATCCGGGGTCCGCCGACCGCGCCGATCAAATACCCGATGCCGGCGGGGGCAAAGATGTAGATCATATTTGCCGGATTCTCATTGAGCACATCGCGTGTGTACACCGGCAGCAGGGAATTGATTCCCGCGAAGAGCGCGGCGGAAAGCATTCCGACCAACAAGATCGAAGCGACCGGCCGGTGGGCCATGATCCAATCGGCGTTGTATTTCAGGGAAAGCGCGCGTGGCTTCCAATTCATCGATGAGATGGAGTCGCGCAGTTTTCTGCTTTCCTCTTCCTCCTTTTTCGGCAGCTTGTAAATTCGCAGCGCGCCAACGAGAAAGAGGAGTGCGCCGACCAGGAGCACACTGTTGATTCCCCAGTATTTGATCAGGATTGGCGCGGCGAACGCTGAGCCGACGGCCGAGCCGATCGAACCGAGCACATTCACCAATGCCCCGGTCGTAGCGACTTCCGCTGGGGTCGAAACGATCGCCACGATCGATTTCAGCCCGGGAGAGATGACCTGGGAGATAGCGCTGGTCAAGAAGATCAGCACCAGCATGGGACCAATCTTCGTTCCGAAGAAGAATGGGATCAGCACGCACAGCGCTGCCTCCGCCGCAAAGGTGGCCCCGAGGATGCGCCGTTTGGGGGCAGTGTCGGCCAGCATGCCGCCCTGCAGTCCAAAGAGCAGCGCCGCCAGAAAGGAGGCAGAGCTCGCCAGAGAGATCTCGAACTGCGTCGCACCCGCCGCTGTAAGGAAGATCATGACGCCGTAGGTCAGGGTTGACCCGGCCATCTTGGCGGCAAATCGGGAAGCCGCCAGAATCTTGACTTCCGGATGTTTCAGGACAGCCCGGTAGGACAGCGGAGCAGAGGCGTGTCCAACGGGTACCGGAGTGGTGGCTTCGGTCATGTCACCTACGCGCTGTTGAAGCGAATACTTTGAATACTTTATCTGAGCAGCATAGTTCCTGACAGCAGTTTAGTAAATTCCACCAAAGGTGTATTCTGTTGTCCAATCGTCACCGTTAAGATGGAACCATTGTTTGACTTGCCATCGGGACAGCGTCCAATGGCGCAAGGGGGAACCGCGCGATGTGCTGTATCTTTTCCATTCTCGTGTTTCTGGGGCCGCGCTTCGGTCTCATCTTCTGGTATCTCTACCAGCCGGGCCGGTTCGACCGGGTGTTCGATGGTTGGTTCCTGCCGGTGCTGGGCTGGTTGGCTTTGCCCTGGACCACCCTGATGTATGTGGCCGTCGGAGTTGGCGGGGTCAGTGGTATCGACTGGCTCTGGATCGCTCTGGGCGTGCTCGCTGACATTTCCACCTACGCTGGTGGCGGATGGCGCAATAAGGATCAGATCAACGAGTACTCCACCAAGTACGTACCGCGCTAAACCCGGACACTGAACCAGCACCAACGGCCGTGGCGACATCGCCACGGCCGTTGGTCATTTCCGGGATCGTCACAGGTACCGCGCTTGCCGCCACGTCGATGGTTTGAGCGACGCCCCTTCCCCGAGTCGAGGGCAACGCAATTGCCGGCCACACAGGCGCGGCTTCCCGGCATCAGTGGAACTCAGCTCGGCATCGTGAAACCGGTGGTAATCGTCCAAATTAAAACGGCGCTACGCCAGGACGGCTCTGGTGGGTTCAGCTCACAAGAGACGATGGTAACCAAACGAGATCAAACACCGCTTTCCGCTACCGGGGAGCGGTGTTGTCGTTCTCCTCCGGAGTTTGTGGGCGCTCCGGATCGTGCGTGGGATCCACGTTCTCGATTGTTTGTGGAGGAACATCCTCGGTCAGGAACCCGATGCTCTCGGAGAGATGCGGGGTCTTCCCCGTGGTATGCCGAAAGCTGTACGTAAGGAGTGCGAGGCCGATCGCCGCCACAACGAATGGAGCGATGAGGAAGATGTACTGTGGGCCGGTGAGCGCGGCAAGACCACCGAGCAGAATGATGACGATTAGATTGAGCGCGTTTTCCTGTACCTGCTGGAGTCCGAAAATACCGCCCTGGCGATCCTCGGGTACCGTTCGGTTGATATAGACCTGCACCGCTTGCAGGCACATCGTCGACCCCAGGTTGGCCGGGAAAGAGATCACGCCAGCGGCAAGTACGGCGTTACTGATTTCCGCGTCGAAGAAGATGTTGAGCAACTGAAATGGACTGAGATACGACAACGGTGTGGCCACCAGCTCGATGACACCCAGGAGGGTAATGCTGACGGCCATCAAAAGCAGCGACCAAACGGCCACCCGCCGCTCCCCATAGGCGCGGATCAATTTGGGTGAAAGCGCCGCTCCGACGAAGAATCCCACGCCGGAGAGAAAGAAGATATAGACACTATTCGTGGGGTCCTGATCGAGCACATCGCGCACAAAGAGGGGAATGAGCGCGGAAACCCCGTGCAGTAAAGCCGCGGAGAGCGCGGCAACGAGCAGCATGGACGCAATGGGCCGGTTGGCCATGATCCAGTTGGCGTTGTAGCGCAACGAAAGCGCCCGCGGCTTCCAGTCCAGCTCTCGTAAGCTCCGGGTTGTTTCGGTCTTGCCCAGCGCTTCGGCGGATGGCAGGCGATAAATGCGAATGGCGCTCAGTAAATAGAGGATGCCGGCGGCGATGAGGATCGCATCGATTCCCGACTGCTTGATCAGCACGGGCGCGATGAGCGTCGATCCAATCGACGAACCAACCGACCCCAGGATGTTGACCAACGCGCTGGTAGTCGCCAATTCGGCGGGCGTAGCAACGATCGCCACAATCGACTTGAGTCCCGGGCTCACCACCTGACTGATCGCGCTGGAAACGAAGATGACGAACAGGAGATCGCCATTGCTGGTTCCCAGCAGCAGGGGCGTCACCAGGCAGACTGCCCCCAGTGCCACGAACCCCACCAGGAGAACCTGGCGTTTGGGCCGGGAATCCGCCAGCATGCCGCCTTGCAGCCCAACCAGCAGTGCCGCCAGAAACGCCGCCGATTTCGCCAGTGAAATCTCGAGCTGAGATGCGCCCTCCACGGCCAGGAATACCATGATCCCGTAGGTCATGACCTGGGCGGCCATACGCGAAAGGAAGCGGGATGCCGCCACAATACGCACGGGTAGGTGATTCAGTACCGACCGGTAGGTGGGAGCGGGGTCCGGGGCAGATTCAGGTGCGTCGAGCGCGATGTCGGTCACGAGGGCAGATCCAGGTCACATGAGTTCCGACCCGACTGTAGCGCATCGGATTCGCACTCCATCGCTTTTCACCAGAAATTGCGCCCAAAGAGGTAGGCCGAACTCGGGGTTGAGAGATGGAAAGGGTGGCTGGAAAACGTTGACGCGTTCGAAAAACGCTTCGAAATGCGCTGGGGTTGTGTCGGTGGGGTCGACCTCGAAACACGCCGGGGACGATTCGGGCGGGAGTAGGAATGAGGAAATTACACGAATCGTCGTTGACGCCGGGACCCTAGCCCGATGCAATCTCAAGAGCGAGCACGATCTGGTGGACCGTCCGCTGACCTGGCCAACGATGCGTAGGTTGGCACACGACGGATGCAGTAAGGCGCTGCCCAGGCCCGCACCATCCGCCGGTGTGCCGCTTGGCTATATATTAGAACATATGTTCTTCTCTGTCAAGAATCGCGCTGGGCGATGAAAACAGGTCGCGTCGGTTGTCGTAGTGGCGGGACCCGTGCCCGCCAGCGACCGCGGGCCGCCATTGCGTGGACTTCGACCACGTCTTTAGTCGGCTGGTTGGTTGTGGGCAGCTCCGTTATCGCGCGCAGCGCGATTGGCGGGCACAGGTCCCGCCACTACGACGAGGGCGGTCGGGTACCGCGTGACTCCAGGGGTGAGGAAATACACCGCGCCGGATGGGAATCCATCCGGCGCGGTGCGTGGCTGAGAGGAAGGATGCGCTCCTATCCCATTCTGAACTGGCCATCCTCCGGCTGGAAGTCAAAGGTCCAGGTCGAGGTCGCGTCACCCTGGATGAATTCGATTGGGTACATGCCAGGATCGGCCTCGACTTCGACGCCCACTTGCTCACCGGCCGGAAGATCGACATCGATCCCCAACTCAGGCGAGCTGATGTGCGTCGGCGACGTCGCTCGTGTTCACGAAGGTGAAGGTGAACGGCAGATTAGCCGGGAGCTCGTTGTATCCCCACGGCCCCAACGGCTGGAGTCCGCCACTTGTGCAGGGAATCGGGGTGCCGTTCTGGAAATCGCAGTTCCACGGGTCAACATTGGCGGCCGCCACGTCGGCAATCGACACGGTCAGCTCGTGCGGGAAGCGGTCGGCCGCGGGGGTGGCATGCGATATTCCGTTGCTCTGGCGGAGATCTCCTCCTGGTCGACTATCGGCGTACCGGCTGCGTCGATCTGCGGTTCGGTCATACGGCCGACCTCGTCGACGTACCAGGCGCCGTTCTCACCGGGAACGACCGAGAGCACCCGCGACGTGTCGCCGTTTCCACCCGTCTCGTCGAGCACGACCAGGTAGCGATCGCCGTCCATCAGCTTGCGAGTTTCGAGCACGACCGGCTTCGAGGACGGTGCCAGAAGCTGTTGATCTGAAGATCGAGTCCCGCCTGCACGAATCCATTCAGCTCGCGCCGAAAGTAGTCGTCGCTGTAGAGCGAGAAATACGGGCCTTCCATATCGATCCGCCCTTGTGCGTCCAAGGCATACGCGCGGCACTCGTACAGGGAGTCGAGCGCTGCCTGAATCTCAGCTTGCTTGCTGTCGTCCGCCGAGGAGTTCATCCACAGGCTGGTGCCATCGACGGCACCCACGCTGCCGCTCGTTCCCATGAGTGGGTCGGTCAGCGGATTCTGATTGAGCCTGGGGAAGTAAGGTGTCTGGGATGGCGGCGTTTCCATGATCTGTTCGATGGCGCCCGGCTCGCGGCGGGGAACGTCGCAACCGGTAGCTTCCGGGGTTCCGGGCAGGAAGAAGGACGCGGCGGGAATCGAGGTGGGCTCATTGGGCGCGCCGCCTCCACCAAAGCGGTCGAAGCCGACAACGCCAACTGCCAGGCCGGCGGCCAGCGCGGCCGTTCCAACCAAGGCCATCGCCCGGTGGCTCCAACGCGGTTTGGTTACCTCGTCGTACCGGCGTGCCAGCGGATATGGTGCGGTGGCCGGGATCGGCGCCGCGATTGCGTGCGAGTGCATGATGGTTCTCCATGTGCTCTAATTTCGTGTCGGGATCGGACGGCATGTGCGCCATAGCCGTCGTCGCCCAGGTCCAGGTTTCGATCAAGGCAGAATCGAGATCGTCCGGATCGATTGCACGTCCTGCCACTTGATCATCGAGGTAGGAATCGAGGCGGTCGGCCTCACGTCGGAAGAAGGTCATTGGGATGCTCCCTCGGTGGAACGCGGATGGCTGGATGCCTCGAGCTCCAGCACGGTGCGGAGGCGGGAAAGGGCACGAAACTGCAGGCTCTTGGTGGCGGAGAGACTGCGACGGGTCGCATCGGCGATCTCCCGCCCGGTCAACCCGGCCAGACGCAGCTCCAGTACTTCGCGTTGCTCGGTGGAAAGCTGATCGAGTGCGCGCCAGAGACGTTCCTGGTCGTCCCGTTGCAGAACGGTGTCTTCCGGCGACATCGCCGGATCGCGTACCAGTTCGGCATGTTCCAGTTCCACTTGCGGCCGGGAGGCTCGCTGCATGTCGATGGTGACGTTGCGGGCGATCGCGTAGAGCCAGCTTTTGAACGACCCAGAGCGGAATCCACCGATCCCGGCCAGCGCCTTGAGAAAGGTCTGGCTGGTAGCATCGGCGGCCAGCTCTCGATGGTGCAGACGCAGATAGCAATAGCGGTAGATCGGATCGAAGTACGTCGCATACAAAGGAGCGAACGACGCGGGATCGCGGCGGGCCGCTTCGATCTGCTGTCGCTCGGCCTCCTCGGCGGTGATCTCGCTTCGATCGATCGGTGTATTCAACTGGAGATATCGTCCTTCGCCAACCATCCGGTGCAGGTTCCTCCGCACAATAAGACGGGCAAGTGGGGAAAAGGATTCGCGCGGGATCGGGGTCCGGGGTCCGGAGAAGAGGGGCGTCGCGGAGGACCGCTGTGCTCCTCTCGTGTCATTACCTTTTTTCCAACTCGGAGACCGGGCTTCGGGCAACGAGAGATCCTTCGACATCGCTCAGGATGACGGGAGGGGTGTGCTGAGGATGACGGGGCATTGAGCTCAAGATGACAAGGGAGCCTCGGTCAGGATGACGGGGTAGGGACGGAGAGCGGCGTGGTCAGGAATAATGACGCGGTGTTGAACCGATTCCCCGGAAGGTGACTCTCCCCTATGACGAATGTTCAGGAACCCTTGACGGTCGTAATCGCGCAGTGGCAGACCGTCGATGCGTTTCACCGGGCGCTGACCACGCCCGCAACCTATCGCATCGCACCCTCCGCAGCCGACGACGATGTCGTGCGGCTGCTTCCCGGCGCTCACGCGATCGTGACCGGGGTTTTCTCCCCCGCCATGGCGGCGGCGGCCGATTCGCTACGTTTGATCCAAACCCCGGGCGCGGGCTTGAACGGGATCGCTTTCAATGCGGTGCCGAATCAGACCACGGTCTGCAATATCTACGGGCACGAACGTGGTATTGCCGAATATGTCTTCACTACTATGGGAATGCTCAATCGAGATTACCCAGGTATGGACCGGCGTATCCGCTCGGGCGACTGGCGCGATCATCTGGGTCCGCCCCTGCCGGAGTTGCAAGGCAAGACCCTGGCCATCATTGGGCTGGGCCGCATCGGTGCGGAAGTCGCGCGCTGGGGCCGCTTCCTCGACATGCACGTCATTGCCGCGACGCGCACACCTGACGCCGAACGATGTCAGAGCGCTCCAGTCGATCGTCTTGTGGGAATGGACGCATTGCCTACGGTGCTCGCGGAAGGCGATTTTGTGGTGCTTGCGCTTCCGCTCTCCGCAGAGACGACCGGGCTCATCGGCGCGGCCGAACTGGCGGCCATGAAACCGACGGCATTCCTTATTAATGTTGCGCGTGGCGATGTGGTCGAGGAAGCCGCCCTGTATGCCGCGCTTCGCGACCGCACTATCGCTGGAGCGGCTATCGATGTCTGGTATCGCTATCCCGGTCCGGACGGCGCGACGCTCCCCGCAAATCTCCCGTTCCACGAGCTCTCGAATGTGATCATGACGCCACACATCGCGGGCGCTACCGAACCGACCTTCTTCTACCGCTGGTCACAGATCAACGACAACCTGCGCCGAATTCGCGACGGAGAACCGTTGCTGAACGTCGTCGCACCGGCGCGCGACCTCGCGTTGTAGTCACCTGTCGTCCATACAGGAACTCGTACGTCGTCACAGCTGAATCGCTGCTCCCTGGATGGAACCGGGGAGCATGCTACGCTGACGATTCGATTTGCCGGTGGAGCGCAACCACGTGCGTGGTTTTGCATACCCGGCAGAATCACTGTCTTCAACAGTGGCGAAGCCAATGGTTGCTCCAGCACGACGCAATCGAGAGATCGAACCGGTGCACCGCCTCGCAACCGCGAGCGATCTCAAAGCCATCCTGCTCTTCGCGGAGTTACCTGCAGAGACGATTACTGACCTTGCCGAACGTGGCCGGATTCATCGCTTCAACCGGGGCGAGTTTCTCTTCTTCGACGGCGAACCTGCCCGGGACGTGAATTTCCTGATCGCCGGACAGGTGAAAATCGTCCGAGAAACCGATGACGGGCAAGAGATCATTCTCCGTCTCATTCAACCCGGAGAGATCTTTGGCGGCGCGGGAGGATGGGGCGCACCACAATATCCAGCGACCGCGATTGCATTGGAAAACGCCCATGTCTTTCGCTTACCCGTCTCCGACTTCTCCAGTCTCATCGAGCTGCATCCCCCTTTCGCGATGATTGTCATCCGCGAGCTGAGCACGCGGCTTCGCGAAGCCGAATCCCGCATTCATGAGCTTCAGGTCGAGCGCGTCGAACGGCGTATTGCCCGCACCCTCCTGCGACTGGCTGGCAAGACCGGGCAGGAAACGCAGGACGGTATCCAGATCGATCTTCCCCGATCACGGCAGCATCTCGCCGAGCTCACTGGCGCCACCCTCAGTACCGTCAGCCGCATATTGAGCGAATGGGATCGCCAGGGTCTCATCCTGGCAGGACGCGAACGAATAACGATTACCAAACCCCACGAGCTGGTCATGATTGCCGAAGACATCACCTCGCACGGGTTCCACTGAGCGGCCTCGCCTGTATCGCGCGAGTGCTTCCACGCTCTTTGCGCTAGCGCAACGACAAACCAAATCACCCATGGGATGCTTGGTTTACGCGGGCAGAAACACGCTGTATCACGCGTACCAGGAGATGTTTGTGAGCACACGCGCCACGACGATCACGACCGAGGCAAGAATCGATCAGGTGCTGAACGAGTACCCGGCTGCGGCGCAAGTCTTCCTCACATGGGGGATGCATTGCGTCGGTTGCCCGATCGCGCGGTTCGAGTCGATTGCCGAAGCGTGCCGTATCTATCAGCGACCGCTGGATCGTTTTCTGGCCGAACTTCAGATTGCCTGCTCGCCAGGCGATCGTTCGATTTGAGACAAGAAGCAAAGGACTGGACCTCGTGGCTTATGTGATTGCACAACCGTGCATTGGGGTGAAAGACGCGTCATGCGTCGAGGTTTGCCCCGTCGATTGTATTCATTCCGATGATGCGTCCGATCAGTATTTCATCGATCCCGCGGAATGCATCGATTGCGGGGTATGCGCCGAGGTGTGTCCCGTCGAAGCGATCTTCTTCGAAGACGATCTGCCGGAGCAATGGAACCCGTTCCTCGCGCTCAACCGCGAATACTTCGAAAAACGCTAGCCAACCCGGATGTCGTGAAGTCGGCATAAGAAGGAACACATGGAATTGCGAACGGTCACAGAAGACGCTGTTTGGGAGGTTCTCCACAATGTCTTCGATCCCGAAGTCGGAATCAACATCGTCGATCTGGGATTGGTCTATGGCGTCGACGTCGAAGCCGATGATGTCAAAGTGACGATGACGCTGACCACACCCGGCTGCCCATTGCATGACACGATTACCGAAGCGGTCGATACATCGGTCCATTATTTTGTACCGGGTGCCGAGGATGTTTCCGTCGATATTGTCTGGGAGCCCCGGTGGTCGCCCGCGATGATCTCGGAGGCTGGGCTTCGGGATTTGGGGTGGAAACCGTGACGACTACCTCACCCACGGTGGCGACCGAGCCGATCACGACCACCTGGAAGATCAGCCAGGTCCTCCAATACTATCCCGAATTGCTCGAGGTCCTCATCGAAGCCGCTCCCGCCTTCGACAAGCTCCGCAATCCGATTCTGCGGCGCGTCCAGAGCCGGCTCGTTACGGTCGGACAAGCGGCGGAAATCGCCGGGCTCGATCCGGCGGCTCTGGTCGCACAGCTCAATTCGGCAGTGGGACTCACCGGAGTGGAATCCGAATCGCCTCCTTCTGACAAGCTTCCCGAGAACCGTCTCGAACCTCCCTGGGTTACCGGGGCAATCATTGCCGAACAGCTCGATGTTCGCTCGTTCCAGCAACGCGGGGAAGAGCCGTTCGGCGCCATCATGGCCGCGGTTCGCCAGGTTCCGCCGGGGCAGGTTCTGTCCTTGCGCAATACCTTCGAGCCGACACCGCTGTACGACGTGCTCGGACAGCGCGGTTTCGAGCCCTGGGCCCAAAAATTGGGGGACAATGACTGGGAAATTCTCTTCTTCAATTCTGGAATCAACCGCGTTACGCCACCACCTGAACAGCCTCCGGCGTCCGCCCCACCCGCTCCCACATGGGATGAGCCGACTGCGACCTTGACTATCGATGTCAGTGAGCTCGTTCCGCCGGAACCGATGATCAAAATTCTGACCGCGCTCGAAGAGCTGCCGGATGGCGCGAGCTTGCTGGTCCATCACGTGCGACGGCCGATGCATCTGTACCCGCGGTTGGACGAACTCGGTTATCGCCATGAAACCCGTGAGCTTGGCCCCAACCGGATCGAACTTCTCATCGAAAAGCCAGCATCGTCCGTTGGAGAAACGGGATGACTGGAGGCCCGGGAGGTCTGAGCTCCAAGCACGGTCCCGCGCTCGATCTGCCAGCCCGCTTCATGATCCTGGCGATGGTTATGCTCGCTGGGGTTGCCATCGTGTCTCCCTGGGCCTACCCACTCTTGCTCGATGGGTTCTATGCCCCGCACCTCCTGGCCTTCGTCCATCTCAACACGCTCGGTGTTATCGCCGCGGTGCTCATGGGGGCCAGTTACCAATTGGTCCCAGTCGTCTTGCAGACCCCCCTTGCCTCGGTTCGTCTCGGTCGTCTCTCGTTCTGGCTCTACCTTCCCGGAATCATGCTCTTCTTACCTGGTGTTTCTGCCACCTGGCGGCCAGGACTGGCGCTTGGAGCAGCGTTGGTGTTTTCTGCGTTCGTGGTTTATCTGGTGATGATTGCCCGGACGCTGACACAGGCGCCCCATTCCGACGTTGTTTCCTGGCACATCACGCTAGCGCTCATCGGGCTCGGCGGGGGTATCGTTGCCGGTCTTCTTCTCGCACTGAACAAGGGTTCCGGTTTTCTCGGGTCGATGACCCTGCGGCTGCTCGCCGCGCACGCCACCTTGATGCTGGCCGGATGGGTGATGGTGATGCTCAACGGTGTTGCCTATCGGCTGGTGGGCATGTTCACCCTCTCCGAAGGCCAACTCTGGCACCGTGTCGCCTGGGCGGAGCTCGTCCTTTCGGCTGGAGGTGCGTGGGTGTTGGCGCTCGGTCTGCTGGCGGATGGCCCGCGCTTCATCCTGGGCGCAGGCGCGTTCGCGATTGTGGGCGGCCAGGCACTCTTCGGGATTCAGCTTGTGCATCTCTATCGCGTGCGTATGCGGCGCAGCTTCGACATACACATTCCCTTCGCATTGACGGCTGTCACCGCTGGTCTCGCTGCTTCGATCGCGCTTGCCGCCGGTCTGCTCAGCAATCGAACAATGAATTCGGGCATTTGGGTGGCCGTAGGTTGGCTCGCCATCAGTGGCGTAGCCATCACCGCAATTCAAGGCTTCTTCTATAAGATCGCCACCTTCCTGGTTTGGTTGCACCGGTACGCTCCGCTGGCCGGACGCCATCGCGTCCCTCGCCTGGAAGAGCTCTACAGCCGCCGGCTTGCCAAAGCGGGCTGGTTCCTCTGGGTGGTGGCGCTGCGTGGTTCGCTTCTCGCGATATTCATACCAAGCCCGTCTCTGGCAACGCTGGCCGGTGCCGCCGGTCTGGCAGGACTCAGCTGTTTTCTTGTGAATGTCACGCGCATCGCCGCGCACGCGCGACCAGCCGCGGTTGACAGTAGTCAATATGCCCCCCGGGCGAGTCTGCCCAGGATTGGCAAGGAAGGACATATCTCATGACCGATGGAACAGCCATGACAATCGAGGTGGATGTGCGGGACATGGTTCCGCGTGAGCGCCATCCCCTTATTTTCCAAACGATCGACGCGCTCGCTCCAGGTCAGGCAATGCGTCTGATCAATGATCACGACCCGAAGCCTCTGTACTATCAGCTCATGGCCGAGCGGACTGGTCAGGTCGACTGGGCGTACATCGAAAACGGTCCAACGACGTGGCAGGTTCAGATCACGAAGCTCGGATAGCGGAGCCGAACCGCGAGATCGGGCGGTTTCACGCCGCTCGATCTCTGGGTCACGTTTGGGAGCGCCATCGTGGTCCTCAACTCTCTAGCGATGAACTTTCGGCGGATTTGCAACAAAGTGGCGTAGCATAGAGGTGAGTCGAGACTGATTGGTTCGAGTTCGCCTGGCGCCAGGCGAACGCCCATGTGGGCATCTCGCCACAATGCCAATCCACGTCAAGCCGCCGATGGGAGTAGCGAATGCCAAAAAGCGAAGCTGAAAGCGCGACGCCCATGAATGACGCGCCAAAACAACAGGGCAACCAAACGGAGATCCACGAATCTACGCGATCCCGCGACCAGCTAGCAGACCTGGGGCAAGTGCCCATTGATGAAACGCTCGAACCTGAGTGGGAAGATATTGTGGATCTCACATCCGACGATTCGTTCCCTGCGAGTGATCCTCCTATGTGGGCCACCGGTCAGAAACGGGATAGACGCGACACGTAATCGTGCATCGCGCGGCACAACGATGTGCTCATCTTCTTGACAGGACAGTAGTCTGCCCTGTAGCGATCTGACTCCGGGTTCGGTCATGCCTCGATTGGCAAGTCTCTGCCCGGTGACAGACGACAAGCATCGTCCAACCCCAATGAAATGAAAGGAAGCCACATGCCAACCGCAGATTGGGATCCACGCGCGCCCGAAACATTGCGCGACCAACGCGCGGCCTATGACAACATGCGCGAGCGTTGCCCGGTTGCCTACAGCGACTTCCTTGGCTGGTCGCTCTTCCGGCACGAAGATGTCACCGCAGTCCTCGCCGATCCCGCGACGTTTCGCAGTGCGTCACGTCATCGCGCGATTCCGAATGGGATGGATCCGCCCGAGCACACGCTCTACCGTCACGCACTGACGCCGTTTTTCGATGTCGATCAGATGGCGGATTTCGAGCTTCGCTGTCGAGCGCTTGCCTCCGAGTTGGTCGAGACCGTCATCACGAGCGACGATGTGGAGTTCGTTGGCGAGTTCGCCGAACCGTTTTCATTGCAAGCGCAATGCGCCTTTCTGGGATGGCCAACGGAGACCTGGGAACATTTGCTCGGATGGATGCACGGGAATCAGGAAGCGGCGCTTTCGCGCGACCGGGCAGCGGGGAAACGGGTCGCTGAGGAGCTCGCGCACTATGTCGACGCAGCGCTTCGGGCCCGTCGAACAGCCGGATCTGTCATGACTTGGGATCGTATGTCCCAGTTGATGGCGATCGAGGTGGACGGACAGCCACTGAGCGACGACGATCTTGTCAGTATCCTCCGCAACTGGGTTGCCGGTCATGGCACCGTCACCTCCGCATTGGGGATCCTCGTCTTCCATCTCGCCAACGATCAGGAATTGCAACAACGGATACGCCAGGAACCCGCCCTGATTCCAGCCGCAATCGATGAAATCCTGCGGGTCGACGGTCCCCTGGTGGCGAACCGACGCACGGCAGCGAAATCCGTAGAGATCGGTGACCGTGCAATCCAGGAAGGTGACAAGCTGACCCTCATGTGGATTGCCGCGGATCGGGATGAACAGACCTTCGGCGACGCCACGTCGATTCAGCTCGACCGGGATCAACGAGACAATCTTCTTTTTGGAGCCGGAATCCACGATTGTGTGGGAGCACCGCTCGCGCGTCTCGAATTGCGGGTTTCGCTCGAAGAGCTGCTCGCGCGCACGACCGCCATCGAGCTGGTTTCGTCCAACGATCCGATCAGAAGCGTCTATCCGGGCAATGGCTTTACGCAGTTGCCGATTCGACTTGTCTCTGCCTGATTCGATCCCGCACCGGCGACCAAACGAAACGAGTGTCCGAATCTGAGTCGTGGTCTAAATGGGCCGTGGCCTGGCTCATTTCGGTTCGGAACGGTCGAGTGGCATGTTGATGTCGAACACGATGGCAGTACGCGCGGGGACGATCAACTCGAACGCGTAGCCATCGTGCTCGAACGCGACACTCGATTCCATTCCGCCAAACTCAGCAGCCGACGTCGCCAACATGAGTCGCCAATCCTCCGGAGCGGTGTCGAATCCGAGCTGGAACCGCGAGAGCGGTACCTTGATTTCGTGACCGAAGTTCGCAATCAGCAGCCGGTGCTGGGTCTCTCGCTGGCGATGAAGTCCAAGGACAAGGGCGTCGATCGGAATTGCGCGACTCAGCGAGCGATCCTGCACCTGGAACACCGGATCGTCGTGACGCAATGCAAACAGACGCTGGTAGAGGTGATAGGTGTCTTTGTGCCACGCGCGCTCAGCCAGGCGCAGTTTTGACGCATGGAAGGTCGCCTCGTCCTGAGGATCGGGAATAGAGCGTTTCGCTCCCCCTTCAGCAAAGGCACGAAAGCCAGAAAACTCGTTCTGGCGGCCTTCGGTGACGAGCGGTCCAAGCTCTTCGTGATGATCGGTAAAAAAGAGGAAGGGAGTCGAAGCGGCGAATTCCTGTCCCATGAAGATGAGCGGCGTTTCTGGGGCGAGCAGGAGCACCGTCGACGCCACATGGAACCGCTCGCGATCGATTTCGTGATGCACGCGCTCACCAAAGGGGCGGTTGCCAACCTGATCGTGATTTTGCAGCTCGAACACGAACGCATTGGCCGGTTCATCGGTGAACCTGGTGCCACGCGGCCGTCCCAGGAAACTGGACTCCTCTCCCTGAAAGATAACTCCGTCGTTCAGTGCGCGGGCGAGATCCGCAACCGAACCGGTGTAGTCGACGTAGTAGTTCTCCCAGGCGTTCGAAAGCAGCACGCGCACTTCATGGTGAAAGTCATCGGCCCAGAATGCATCGAAGCCGTCCCCGCCACGTGCGTCCGGAGTGATGGTGCGAACCTCGTTACGCGCGTCCTCGGCAACGAGCACGATGTCGCGATCGACTGAGGCGCGGACGCGTGCCTGGAGCTCGGTGAGGATATGGAGATCGCTGTCGTCCTGAATCTTATCGACCGCATCGAGCCGCAGGCCGTCGAAGCGGTAGTCGCGCACCCATTGGATGGCGTTATCGATGACAAAATCCCGTACGAAGCGGGCATTCGCGCCATCAAAGTTGACCCCATCGCCCCATGGCGTTTGGTGGCGATCGGTGACGTAGTCGGCACTGTATTGGGAGAGGTAGTTCCCGTCTGGACCCAGGTGGTTGTACACCACATCGAGCAAAACTCCCAGTCCAACCTGATGAGCGGTATCGACCAGGCGCTGCAGATCCTCCGGTCGTCCATAGGCGCGTGAGGGAGCAAAGAGAGCGACGCCGTCGTATCCCCAGTTCCAACGCCCGGGAAAGTCGGCCACCGGCATGATCTCGATGACACGTACCCCGAGCCGCGCGATCTCTTCGAGTTGTCCGGTGAGCGCGTCGAAGGAGCCGTCCGGGGTATAGGTGCCAACATGCAGCTCGTAGAACGAGAGATTCTGGTTGGTGAGACCGGGCCAATCTGTTGCGGTCCAGGTAAAGCTCTCCAGATCGATGACTTCGGATGGCCCGTGTACCCCTAGTGGTTGATAGCGGGAACGGGGATCCGGCGTGCCAGAAGCACCGTCGACGCTGTACTGATAGAGCGTTCCGGCTCCTGCATCGTGCACAAGAGCGGTATGAATGCCATGCTCGTCACGGTCCATGGGATACCGGGAGACCGCTTCTCCGGTTTCGATAACCACCTCGATTCGCTCGGCAGCCGGCGCCCAGATACCGAAGCGAACGCCCTCCGGGGTGATGGTGGCTCCGAGTGGAACGTGCGACTGGTTCGTGCTGAGATTCATAGGCTTATCGTTTTCCTGTCTGATTGCGGTTGCGAGTCGCGCGTGTGGATTGTCTGCTCAGCAGGGCAACCGGGAAACTGCTCAGGATCGACTCGACCTCGAGCTTCAGTTCGTCATCACTACCGGTCGATTCGATCGTCTCGCCGGTGAATTCGTTGAGATAGCGCTGGCCGCGTTGCGATGGGTCGAGCAGAACGACCGTGTCACGCCAGGGCTCTCCCATGGGCACGTCCGCCGATCCGTTCATTACCTGACCCACCAGACGCGGGACGACCACGATCGCATCGTGGTCATCGAGTGTGCGGCGAAAGGCAACCAGGTTGCCTGCCAACGGACCGCGTGTCTCCAGGGGTTCGTAATCGCCCCGCGCATAGAGATCGGGTTGGGCCACCCGGTGGGCCAGTGCCCGGGCGGTCAGATAGAGCTTGATGCGGCCGGATGGGAGATCGGCGAGCAGCTCCGCGGCAAGCTCCGGACTGGGAGGACTCGCCAGCATATCGTCCAGCAACTCGGTGCGATAGTCGTAATCGACCGGGCGTCGATTATCCGGATCCACCAGGCTGAGGTCCCAGAGTTCGGTCCCCTGGTAAATATCCGGGACGCCGGGGGCCGTTAGCTTGAGCAGGTGTTGCGAGAGCGACGAGAACGCCCCGATGCGGACGACCGGCGGGATAAATCCCCGGAAGTCGTCCAGGAAAGCGTTCTCCGATCCGGGATCGAGCAACGCCGAAACGAACGTGGTCAACGCCGCTTCATAGGCTTCGTCCGGATTCACCCAGCTTGTGTGAACTTGCGCTTCACGGACCGCCTTGATCATGTACTCGGTCACACGCTCGCGTAGCGACGCGTCGGGGTTGTCATCGTCGAACGGCCAGATGCCGACCAGGGTCTGATAGAGATGGTATTCGTCGTTGCGGTCGGGAGCAGCCTGGCCGTAGAGACGTGTTTTGTGGCGCCGGTTCATACGCGTCCAGCGATTGACCGCAGTCCGCCACTCGCGCGGAAGCTCAGTGAGCGCGCTGATGCGGGTGCGCACGTCTTCACTACGTTTGGTGTCGTGGGTCGACGAGGACAGCATCGCCGATGGCCACCGGCGGGCGCGGGCGACGCAATCCTGGTGGAAATCGGCAACCGTTGTACCGAACTCCGAAGGATCGCTCCCGACCTCATTGAGCGAGAGCAACCGGTTGTATTGATAGAAGGCGGTGTCCTCCACGCCCTTAGCCATTACTGGACCGGTGAGCTGTTGGAATTTCATGACGAAGCGGCAGATGGCATCCCGTTCGGCGGCGGATGCATCTTCGGGAAACCGAAGCTGGAGAATGCCGCGAATGAACTCGAACACGCCAGGATCCAACGCCGGGTTGCGCCGCACGGCGCTGTCGACCGCGCGATCGATATAGCGCCGCTCGCGCGCGTCGATTGGCCGGTCGTCGCACGCGAGATAGGTGCGATAGACCGGGAACGAGGCAATGATCTCGCGCAGCGCGTACCGGAGATTGTTCAATGTGAAGTCACGCGTGCGCCGGTTTTGCTCGGTCAGGCGGTCGAGCGCGCGCGCCAGGACATTGGTCTCGCTCACCAGGGCGACTTGCATGATGCGCCGTTTCTGGTCGTAGATGATGTCAGTGAGGCTGGTTCGATCGGCCCCAAAGCGCGCGTAGATCTGGTCGAACAGGCGCCGATTCGCTGGTTGCACGAAGAGCCCGGTCACGATGCGAGCAAACTCGTAGCCAACGGTGCCTGCCACCGGCCAATCCTTCGGGAGCTGCTCACCGGCCTCCAGGATCTTCTCGACCACCAGATAGAGCGGATCGATGACCGCCCGGTGCTCCCAGATTTCCGCTAACTCCGGTTGCCAGGAATTCCAGGTGGCAGCGTCAACCGGTTTGGATCGTCGCGCATCGGCCGCAGCCCGGACGTGGCTGAGGAAGGCCGCTCGCTGGAGGGTCTGGAGATAGCCAGCCGGGTCCCAGAGCCCATCCGGGTGGTCGATGCGCACGCCAGCAACCTGACCGTCCCCAATGAGGGAGAGGAGCAAGCGATGGGTGGCGTCGAAGACCACTGGCTCTTCCTGGCGAATGGCGGCCAGATCGTTGATGGCAAAAAATCGCCGGTAATTGATCTCTTCGGCGGCAACGCGCCAATAGGCGAGCCGGTAGGATTGCGCGTCCAGCAGTGCTTCGAGCGCGTCGAAGGACGCTGGGTCACCCACCGTGCCATTGACGCGCGCGAGCACGCTGTCGAGCGCGTCACGCATCGGGGCTTCGGTCTCGATCAACGCCGCAAGCCGGTGTTTGCTCAGGAGCTGCTCTCGTCGTCGTTCCGCTAGCAGGACCGGATCGGTATCGTCGTTCGATGCCAGTCGCTCGAGTACGGCAATGGTACTTTCCAGCTCGAGCAAAGGGAACGCGTTCTGCGGGTAGGCATCCCGCACGGCCAGGAGCACGAGCTGCAAAAAGAGCGGATAGCTGGGTGGGGCAATGGGGAATGGGGTTCCGTAATAGTCGATATGGAAGGCACCCTGGTCGAACACGAGCCGCAGCTCACCCCGCTCGAGAATGTTGCCGAACTGATCGCCCAGCACCGGCACCAGCACCTGATTGCGCAGCTCATGCTTGAGTGGCCGCCAGTCGATATCGAAGAAGCTGGCAAATTCGGACGCACGCCCGTTTTCGAGCACATCCTGCCACCATTGATTTGCGCCCCCACCAATGCCCATGTGGTTGGGAACGACATCGAGGATGAGGCCCATTCCGCTCGCTTCGAGCTCGGCGCTGAGCGCATCGAGCGCTCCCCGGCCACCCAGCTCGTCATCGATACGCTCGTTGTCGATGACGTCATAGCCGTGCATGCTGCCACTGGTGGACGCCCAGATGGGTGAGGCATAGACGTGGGAGATGCCCAAACGCGCGAGATACGGCACGATCGCGCGCGCAGCAGAAAGCGGAAAATCCTTGTGGAGCTGCAGGCGATATGTGGCGCGTGGTGGCGCAGATATCTGCAGCATGCGGTTCGCAAGCGCACGGTCGCGCTGTGCAAGATCGGTTAGACGAGGCATATCAGTCCAGCAATAAAAGACCTATGATCGAAAAGCAAATAATCTCCAGAGACGACGTACTATGAACGTGCAAACTGACCGACAAGCAAAGGGCGCTTGTCCGTACAGACCGTTCCAATGCAGGGACAACCTTAATTCACCCTTCGATCTGTGTCGCACTTTGCAAAGATCAGGGCACCATTTGCTGTCCCGGTCGGCCGCAGCGCGCATTCTGGAAAAGAAACGATGCCTTCAACCAAACAATCGATTCAACACGAGCAAGTTCTTCCGGGTGTTCCCTACCCGCTCGGCGCAACCTCCGATGCCGATGGCACGAATTTCGCACTCTTTAGCGAGCATGCAACCGCAGTCACCCTGTGTCTCTTCGACGGAGATGGCGAAGAGCGACAGCTCTCGCTGACCGAAGTAACTGCCCATGTCTGGCACGGCTACGTTCACGGAGTCGGTCCGGGGCAACACTATGGTTACCGGGTGGATGGACCTTACGAACCCGGCGAGGGGCATCGGTTCAACCCGGCGAAGCTGCTCGTCGATCCCTATGCCAAAGCTCTGGCGGGAGAGGTGAACTGGGAAGCGCCCGTTTTCGGATATGCCATGAGTGGCGATTCCGACGCCGACTTGACCCGCGACGATCAAGACAGCGCCTGGGGCATGCCGAAGTCGCTGGTCATCGATCCCGACTTCGACTGGGAAGAGACTCAGGCACCGGCTACCCCGCTGCACCGCTCAGTTATCTATGAAATGCACGTCAAGGGATTCACCGAGCTGCATCCGGAGATCGATCCGGAGATTCGCGGAACCTATGCCGGGGTAGCGCATCCCGCGGCCATCGCGCACCTTCAGCAATTGGGCATCACCGCGGTCGAGCTCTTGCCGGTGCATGCGTTTTTGACCGACGGGCATCTGGTCGACAAGGGTCTCACGAATTACTGGGGATACAACACGCTGAACTTCTTCGCACCCGATGCACGCTACAGCGGTAGTGGCGATCAGGGCGGTCAGGTTCGTGAATTCAAGGAGATGGTCAAGTCACTCCATCAGGTCGGCATCGAAGTGATCCTGGATGTGGTCTACAACCACACGGCTGAAGGCAACCAGCTTGGGCCGACGCTTTCGTTTCGGGGCATCGACAACGTCGCCTATTATCGGCTGGTCGAGGATGACCCCCGGTATTACATGGACTACACCGGCACCGGGAACACCCTGAACGCGCGCAATCCGCATACGTTGCAACTGATCATGGACTCGTTGCGCTACTGGGTGCTGGAAATGCATGTCGACGGCTTCCGGTTCGACCTTGCATCCGCCCTGGCCCGTGAGCTCTACGATGTCGACCGGCTTTCGGCCTTCTTCGACATCATCCATCAGGATCCTGTCCTGTCGCAGGTCAAATTGATCGCGGAGCCGTGGGATATTGGCGAAGGGGGTTATCAGGTCGGGCAGTTCCCGGTCTTGTGGGCCGAATGGAACGGACGCTACCGTGATACGGTGCGCGGCTTCTGGCGAGGCGACGAGCGCCACGCCGCTGATATTGCCTACCGGCTCTCCGGCTCTTCCGACCTGTATCAACATGACGGTCGCCGTCCCTATGCCAGCATCAATTTCATCACCGCGCACGACGGTTTCACATTGGCCGATCTGGTCTCCTATGAGCAGAAGCACAACGAGGCCAATGGCGAAGACAACCGCGACGGATCGGACGACAACCTCTCCCTGAACTTCGGGCATGAAGGCCCAACCGACGATGCGGAGATTCGCGAGCTGCGCGCGCGCCAGCAGCGCACCATGCTGGCCACGCTGCTTCTTTCCCAGGGCGTGCCGATGATCACTGCGGGCGATGAGCTCGGCCGTACCCAGCAGGGAAACAACAACGCCTACGCTCAGGACAATGAGCTGAGCTGGATACATTGGGATCTCGACGAAGACAATGAACAGCTCTTTGCCTTTACGCGCAGGCTCATCGAGCTCCGGAACGAGCACCCCAGTCTGCGCCGTCCGAAGTTTTTCCAGGACCGGCAGATCCGTGGCCAGGAAATTCGCGACCTGCTCTGGTACGACACCGACGGGACCGAGATGGACGACGAGCAGTGGGACAACGACTGGGTTCGTTCCTTTGGCATGCAGCTCACCGGCGGATCGCTCGATGTGCAGGACGAGCAAGGGAATATCATCCAGGACGACACTCTGCTGATACTGCTCAACGCGTACCACGAGCCGGTGACCTTCACCATGCCCCCGGCTCCCAACGAGACGGCTAGATTCGATGACACTGAGGAAGCCGCAGACTCATCTCGAGCATGGGAATTGCTGCTGGACACCGCCACACCCGACGCTGAGGAAAACCAGACGTTTGCTCCAGGCGACACGTATGAGCTGCAATCGCGCACGTTGACGCTCTTTCGGTGGCAAACCCCCGCGTCCTGACGGCTTACTCCTATCCCGACACGATGATTCCCGGAAAGGGTACCCACACACCGGTGGTTACCCTTTCCCATGTTGCCTCGTTCCGCATTCCTGCTATGGCTATCCTCCGAATCAGAAAACTCAGCTCATCGATGACATGCCATTCCCGGATGACCGATTGACAAGCCCGCAAGCCGCCATTACTCTGAAACTCAGTTTCATGAAATAATAGTGACCCTCGCCAGTGAGTCGTTGTCATGAGCTCGGAATCCCCGCAATACCAGGTTCGTGCGCTCGAACGCGCGCTCGATCTGCTGGATGCCTTCAGTCTCGCTGAGCCCGAACTCTCCTTCACCGACCTCACTGAGCGGAGCGGTCTCTCGAAGGGAACCGCTGTGCGGCTCCTTTCCGTCCTGGAGCGGCGCGGTTTGCTCGAGCGCTCGCCCGATACCGATCGCTATCGCATCGGCCTGCGCGCTTTCGAGCTCGGCAGCGTCTACATCCAGTCTTTGCCGCTGGAATCGGTCTCGGAACCGTATCTGAAGGAGCTGGCCGAAACCTGCGGTCAGTCGGCGAATCTCGGCATTCTCGATCATGGCGAGGTCGTTCATCTTCACGTAGTGCCCGCCAGTCGTCCGATCCACTTCTCGGTGCGCAGCGGGCAGCGAGATGCGGCGCATAGCAGTGGGCTTGGCAAAGTCCTGCTGGCAGCCCTGTCCGATGCCGAGCTCGACGATATCATCGCGTCCCGTGGTCTGGCCTACCGCACGCCGGCCACGATCACCACGCCGGAAGCATTGCGGACCGCCCTGGACGAGGTACGTGCCCAGGGATACGCCATCGACGATGAAGAATCGGTGACCGGACTTTCCTGTATCGCCGCGCCATTCTTCGACGACCGCGGCCGGGTGGCCGGGGCAGTCAGCATTTCCGGACTCAGCCACGAATATGTTGAACCGAATCGATCGACCTATATCACCGCCGTGTGCCAGGCAGCGCAGGGTATCTCGCTTCGACTCGGCGCCGCAGTGCAGGGTGAGGAGGGAGCGGGAAGAACGATCGATTAGCGATGCAGCTTGACGAGCAGCGATTCATGGTGGAAGGAACCCAAGCAATCATGCACCCGGATATTCAGGAAAGCACGGCCCTGCTGGAACGTGCCAGCGAGTTCACCCCAGGTGGCGTACATACCTCTATTCGTCGCATCGACCCACCCCTGAGCTTCGGCCGTGCCGATGGCGCCTATATCTATGACGTCGACGGTAATCAATACATCGATTATCACGCCGCGTTCGGGCCGTTCGTGCTGGGGCATTGTTACGAACCGGTCAATGCGGCCGTGCGCGAGGCGATCGGCAACGCTGATCTCTTCGGTGTCGGGGCAACCGAGTACGAGCTCGAGCTCTGCCGCCGGATCGTGCAGCATGTCCCCTCGGCCGAAAAAGTATTGCTCTGCAACGCTGGTTCCGAAGCGACCTATCACGCCATCCGGCTGGCACGCGCGGCCACCGGACGCAAACTGCTGATCAAGTTCCAGGGGTGCTATCACGGCTGGCATGGCTATGTGCTGCGCAATGGACTAAGCGCGCCAGATATGGTCGGCAAACGCGACTTCGGCTCGGCCGGCATGCTGGATGAGGAGATCGACAGCACCCTGGTTTGCACCTTCAACGACTTGGCCGATGTGGAAGCGACCATCGCCGCGTACCCGGACCAGATTGCCGGCATCATCCTGGAGCCGATTCCGCACAACATCGGCTGTGTGCTGCCGAAGCAGGAATTCCTGGAAGGCTTGCGCACGTTGGCAGATGACAACGGGATCGTCTTGATCTTCGACGAGGTCATCACCGGATTTCGCCATGCACTGGGCGGCTATCAATCGATCTGCGGGGTCACCCCCGATCTGACCACCATGGGCAAGGCGATCGCCAACGGTTTCCCGATTGCCGCGCTGGCCGGACGGGCCGATCTGATGGACCGATTCAACACCAATCCTGGTGGCGATGTCTTCTTCGCCGGCACCTACAACGGCCATGCCGGCTCGGTGGCTGCGGCCATCACCACGATCGACATTCTGGAAAAAGAGCACGTCAACCAGCGGATCTCCGAACTGGGCGACCGGATGCGCGCGGGGTTGCAGGACATTCTCGATCGGCTCGATCTGGTCTGGACCGTGGCCGGTTTCGGTTCGGTCTACACCCTTTATTTCATGGACGGTCCGGTGGAGAACTACACCGACCTGTTGCGCAATGACGCCGATCTCTATGTCGGCTATCGGCAGCGGTTGATCGATCAGGGCATCTTCGAGATGCCGATGAATCTCAAGCGCAATCACATCAGTTACAGCCACACCGAAGCTGATATCGACCGCACCCTGGAAGCCGCCGAAGTCGCGCTGCGCGATCTGGCCAGCACGAGCGGAGCAGCCCGATGATCATCGATGTGCATACGCATACGCCGCGCTATCGCGACGCAGCCGCCGCGGGCGCGGATACCGGCAACGCCATGTGGCGGCCGGATCAGGTGCAACCATCCAAACCGGACTGGAATCTCTATCTGGAGGCGATGGCGCCGGTCGATAAGGCGATCGTCTTCAATATCGCGGCCGATCCGCGCACCGATATGGAGGACGACGGTGGACTGCAATATGCCACGCCGATGGTCAACGACGACACCGCGGCCATCGTGCAAGCGAATCCGGACAAGCTGCTTGGTTTCCTGACCGTGCATCCCCACGACCCTGGTGTGCTGGAGGAGATCGAGCGCGCGACCCAGGATCTGGGGTTGGTCGGCATCAAGCTCGGACCCAACTACCAGAATTTCGATCCGCTGGGACCGGAGGCGTTTCAGGTTTACAAGCGGGCGCAGGAGCTGGGGCTACCGATCCTCTTCCACCAGGGAACCTCCCCGGTGCGCTTTGCCGATCTGGACTTCGCGCATCCCCGGCATATGGACCGGGTCGCCACCGCATTTCCCGATCTCAAGGTGATCATGGCGCACATGGGCCATCCCTGGCAGATCGACTGCATCGTGGTTATTCGCAAGCACCCAAACGTCTACGCAGACATCTCCGGGCTTTTCTATCGTCCCTGGTCCTACTACAACTGCTTCCGGCTGGCGGCCGAGTGGGCAGTTTTCGACAAGCTCCTCTTCGGGTCCGATTTTCCGATCGCGACCCCACAGGAAACCATCGACGCCATCGCCCGAGTGAACGACCCGATCGCGGGTACCGCTTTGCCACCGGTGCCGATGGATGAGATGGAAAAGATCATCTATCGGGACAGCCTGCGGCTACTGGGGCTGGAGCGGTAGCCATCATCATCGGCCGCGACCGAGGGAGGTGCAGCGCGAGCACAACGGTCTGAAGCAAGGATTTCGACACACGACTCAGGAACAACAGATCGAAGGAGATCGAACTATGTCGTCTCATGAATTGACCAAATTACGAACCATCGAGCTGGATCGCCGTAAGCTGTTGCTCGGTGCCATTGCGGCCGGCGCGGCCCTTCCGATTGCCTACAACGCGGTGACCGGTACCTCGGTCTACGCCCAGGCGTCCGAGGATGGCGGCACCCTCATTTTCAACAACGGCACCAACCCCTCCGGGCTCGATCCCCACATCACCGGCGCGGTGGCATCCTGGTACGTCATGGACCAGGTCTTCGACCGCCTGTTGCGGCTCGATCCCGAAACCAGCGAGCCAGGCCCGTCGCTCGCGGAGTCCTATGAGGTGTCCGACGATGGTCTTGTCTACACCTTCAAGCTGCGCCCGGGCGTCACCTTCTCCAACGGCCGTGAGCTGACTTCGGACGACGTCAAGTGGAGCTTCGAACGGATCATCAATCCAGATGTTCCGGCGGTGGCCAAGGGGTATTTCGTGGCGCTCGATTCGATCGAGACCCCCGATGCCGCGACGGTTGTCCTGACCTACACCGAGCCGTTCGCCCCGTTGCCATTGGCGCTTTGCCGCCTGGAAACGTCGATTCTGCCGAAAGAAGCGGTGGAAGACACGGCGGTCTGGGAAGTGACACCCACGGGTTCCGGTCCCTTCACCGTCGAGAGCAACGTCAAAGATCAGGCCGTAGTGCTGGTTCGCAATGAGAACTACTGGGAAGAGGGGCTTCCGTACCTGGCGAAGGTCGAGCACCGCATCATCCCGCAGGCAGAGACTGCGCTGGCGAACATTCGCACCGGCGACATTCACGTGACTGAAGTACCCGCCAAGGATATCGAGACGCTTGCCGGCGACGATGGTCTGTCGGTCGACGTGCGAACCTCCTCCCTCTGGCCGCATCTCTCGGTCAACACGCAGGTGGCGCCGTTCGACAATCTGCAGGTGCGCCAGGCGATCCGCGTTGGCTTCAACCGGGACGACATTATGCAAGCCGCCTTCTATGGCACCGGCCTGCAGAGCAACACCATGCTCCCCGAAGGCAATCCGTACCGCGCTGATGTCGAAGGCTGGGGCTACGATCCCGATCAGGCCAAACAGCTTTTGGCGGATGCCGGGTTTGCCGACGGCTTCTCCGTGACGATGCGCATCGTTCCAGCAGTGGCGTGGGAGACAGCGGCGGCCCAGATCATCCAGGCCTATCTCTCAGAGCTCAAGATCAACGTCGAGATCGAGCAGATCGAATCGACCACCTGGTTCAGTGAAGTCTTCACTAACAGTGACTTCGAAATGTCGATGACCGCGCACAGCAGCAAGGTCGATCCCGACCTGTCGATGTTCGACATCCTGCACTCTGGCGATCTGGGCACCAAGAACTACACCCAGTTCAGCGATCCGGAGATGGACGATCTGCTGGACCGTGGCCGGATCTCGACCAATGCCGACGAGCGTAAGGAAATTTACGCGCAGGCGCAGAAGATCTTCGTCGAGCGCTCGGGGTACTTCGTACTCAACTTGCAAAAGCAGGCCTGGGCGCTGCGGGACAATGTGGCGGGCTTCAACATGCTGCCATGGTCGGAGCTTCGCTGGAAAGAAACCCAGATCTCTTAAGCGGAGCAAGCGGGCGACGCGGGCGATCGACGACAAGCGAGCGAGTAACGGGATATGTTGGCTTACCTCATCCGGCGGTTGCTCTTTGCCATTGTCGTGATCGCCGGCGTCGCGACAATTTCGTTCGCGTTGCTGCATCTCATTCCGGGGTCGCCGGTCGATGCCATCCTCGGCAACGAATCGACCCCGGAAGCCCGCGCCGCGCTCGAGCGCCAGCTCGGGCTCGATCAGCCAGTGGTGTGGCAGTACGTGAACTGGTGGGGGAATGTGTTGCGGGGCGACCTTGGTAAGTCGGTCATGACCAAACAATCGGTCGCCCAACTCATCTGGGAACGGTTGCCGGTCACGATTCCGCTGGCGCTCTTTTCGATGACGATCGCGCTGGTGATCGCCATCCCGGCCGGGATTCTTTCCGCGATCCGGCGCAATACCTGGATCGACGGGGTGGTATCGATCGTTGCCTTCGCCGGGTTGTCCATTCCCGGGTTCTGGCTGGGCACGCTGCTCATCCTCGGTTTTTCGGTCCACTGGCAGATCTTTCCGCCGGGGGGCTATGTGAGCGTGTTTCAGGATCCCGCCGAGGGGTTGCGCTACCTGATTTTGCCGGCCATCGCGCTGGGAACCACGTTCGCGGCGGTGCTGACGCGCATGATTCGGTCGAGCATGCTGGAAGTGCTCGGGGCTGAGTACATCCGTACCGCGCGGGCCAAGGGACAAACCGAGCAGCGGGTACTGGTCGGGCACGCGTTGCGCAATGCCCTCATTCCCGCGGTCACGATCATCGGCGTGCAGGTCGGTGCGCTATTGAGCGGAGCACTGATCATCGAGCAGATCTTCTCGCTTCCCGGCATCGGGCGCCTCACGGTGCAGGCGGTGCTCGACCGGGATATCCCGCTCCTCCAGGGATGCATCATCACGATTGCCCTGATCTTCGTGATCGTCAATTTGCTGACCGACCTGCTCTACGTCTATCTCGACCCACGGATCAGCTACGCATGATCGACCCGGAAGTTCCTGCTCTCGCTCCAAGAAGCCCGCAATGGTCGGGCGCACCGATGGCTCCCGCCAATGCGGCAAATTCGCGCACCGGTCGGGCGGGGTCCGCGTTGCGGCAGATCGCCCGAAATCGGCTGGCACTTGTCGGGCTGATCGTGCTGCTCCTTGCGGTGATCGCCGCGTTGCTGGCGCCGATGCTTGCTCCCTATCCTCCAAACAAGATTGCCGTGATCGATGCCTTGCAAGCGCCGAGCCGCGCACATCTGATGGGGACCGACAATCTGGGGCGCGATCTCTTCAGCCGGGTGCTTTACGGAATTCGTATGTCGATGCTCATCGCAGTCGTGTCGATCGCGGTCGCCGCGTCCATCGGTATCACTCTGGGGTTGTTGAGCGGGTATTACGGCAAGCGTGTCGATGAAATCATCATGCGCCTGATGGACATCATCTACGCGTTTCCCGATCTGCTGCTCGCCCTCGCGCTTGTAGCCACCTTTGGCACCGGGCTTTCCAGTCTGGTCGTGGCAATTGCTATCGGGCGAATTCCCGGATTCGCGCGCATCACCCGTGCGTCAGTCCTCTCAGTACGGGAGAACGAATATGTCGAGGCCGCCCGCACGATCGGCATGGGCAATGGGCGTATCCTGATCCGGCATATTCTGCCGAACGGGCTCGCACCGATCATCGTTATGACCAGTGTCAGCCTGGCCCTGGCGATCCTGGTGGAAGCGAGTCTCAGCTTCCTCGGTCTGGGAATTCAACCACCAACGCCCAGTCTCGGCGGCTTGTTGAAAGATTCACTGGGTTTCATGGAAACCGCTCCCTGGATGGCGGTCTTTCCGGGAATCACCATTGCGCTGATCATCTTTGCCCTCAACTTGCTGGGTGATGGGTTGCGCGACGTGCTCGACCCGAAGCTGAAATAGCGCCATTCCCGTTCGCCTGCCCCGCACTCTGCACCGAATCCACTATCATCTAAGGTACGCAACCCAGGCGCCTGAACCCACTCGACCGGACCGATGTCCCGGCCGGAGCGCGCCATCCTATACCGCGAAAGGAGCAGAGGATGAAACGTCGCACCCTACCGCTCGTATCGTTTGCCATTGCATTGATGGCGGCGCTACTTCTGATCGGGCCCGCGCTGGCCCAGGATGCCACGCCGGAAGCGGAAGACGCTCCGGCAGCGGCAGTATCCGAGAATCTCCGCCCCTGGGTGGTGACCGATCCGTTTATTCCCGCGCCGGACGAATGCACGGTGGACGCGCTCGAGGTTTCCTCGCTGGCGATCTCGCTGGCGACACCGATTCCGGTGGTAGCTCCGGATCTGACCAGCCTCGGTCTCAATGCGTTGCAGGTGACCGACCTGGCCGATGCCGCCGCCATCGACGGTGTGCTCGACACCCTTACCCTCTTCTGGGCCTGCACCAATGCCGGCAACCGTCCAGCGGTCGCCGGGTTGATGACCCCAGCGGCGGTTTCGCAGTTTTACGGGATCGACCTCTCGCTCACGGGTGCGGAGCTGGAGGATGAGGTGGCCAACTCGCTGGTGAACTCGGGTGACCGTGAAGCGGGCACCGAGGCGAGTATCGACGGCGTGTTGACCGTAGTGTCTCTGGACGATGGCCGTACCGGCGCACTGGTGCTGAACACCGATCCGTTCGTGAACAACGGGCTGCCCGTGCTCGATCTCTTCGTCTTCGTCGACCAGAACGGCGTCTATCAGGTCGATTCGGTCATCTTCGACCCGTTCGACCTCACCCCGGGTTACGGTTTCGAGATCGGGGGTTAGATAAAACGCAATACACCAAGTGATGTTCGGTCAGGCACGCTGAAGTCTGGCCTGCGATTGCAAGAACGGGTTCCGCTCATTTGCGGAACCCGTTTTTTGTGTACCTGTGTCGCAGAGCACACCTCCCATGTGCCATCCGGCACAGCGCATCCGGCCGCGGTGACAGACCATCGAAGCACGGTTCGCCACCCCCGCGCGTGCGGACGGCCACGAGCCAATGAGGCGAAGGGATTCAGGAGGAAACGACGTGCTACGCAAGTTCATAGGGGGATTGCTCACGCTGATGCTGGTTGCGGCAATTCTGATACCGGCCGCATCGGTTGGCGCGCAAGACGACGAGATCGACGCCAGCCAGGCCCCGGTCGTCACCGAAGAGACGTTGCCTGATCCCCTCCCGCCCGTGGTGATGGAGCCTCCGGTTGCGGAGACGCAACCGGAAGTCACGGAGGTGGAAGAGCCAGTAACCGAAGCACCGGTTTCAGAAGAGCCGGACACCGAAACGCTCGTTTCGGAAGAGCCAGTGATTGAAGATCCCGGCACTGAACCCTACGACTCCAGCATCGATGAGCCATCCGAGCCGGACGTTGGCGAAGAACTCGACGACATAGTCGCCGAAGCCACTCCCAGCGGACCAACCGAGGGAGTCGCGGAAGGCACATCTGACGATCCAGTCGACGGAGCGGCGGTGGAGACGGTCATTTCCGGCGCCAGCCTCGCATGTGACGGCACCCTTACCTTCACCATCGCTGAGGCCGCCGATGAAACGTTGAGCATCTCGTACAGAAATCTGCATGCTCCGTCCATTGGTCAGGATATGGGCTCCGTCCCATTCGCGGTGACAGGTGCAGGCACGTTCCAGGTTTCGATCGCGGTTGATGATTATGTCGATGTCTTCCAGGCGGATGTGTACTCCCCGAGTGCTGGCGTCATTGGGCAGGCCGCAGCGTACGGCTGCGTCTCGGGTGAGGAACAAACGCTGGGTGGCATTTCCAACATGACCCTGACCTGTGCCGGCGTTGCGTCGTTCACCATAGGCGAGATCGACGGGTCTGTTTCGATCCGCTTGTACAACGCCTCGGTCAACCCTCACGCGGAGATCGCGAGCGAGATTCTGGGGTTCATCATCGACGGTGGTGGCCAATCACGGACAATCGACTTCGGCATTCCCGCAGACACCTATGACAACCTGGTCGTGCGCGCCTATGCCCATAACAACTGGGCCGCACTCGACATCGCTTATGCGAATGACTGCGTCGAGGAGTCGGAACCCGATCCGACCTTGCCAGTGGTCGAGAATCTGACGGTCGATTGCAGTGGATTGGTGACCTTCGATCTCGTGACGACCGAACCCGTGGTGCTCGATATCTCGATCTTCATTCCCGCGGCCGCGCCGGGGTATCGCGACGCTCTGCAGCTCTCCGCCCAATCCGGTCACCCAGCAGGTGCAATTCGATCTCCCCGTGCATCCATACGAGTGGGCAACCAGCGTCTCTCTGGGCACAGAGTTGTTGGCCAACGCGATGGTGCAAGGATGCCCGATGCAACCGCTGAACACCCTGCCTGGGAGCAACGTGACGGTGCCGGTCGCCGGGGGAACGGTGACGTTCGAGAACGTCCTCGAACCTGGGGAAACCATTGTGAGGCAGCTCGATCCGGAGTTTGCGCCACCGCTTCCGGCCCAATATGACGGACAGCTCGTGATCATGGTCGATATCACCACGACAGCGGTCATCGATGGCTCGGCCGAGGTCTGCCTGCCGATCGTGGGCGAGGTTGCGGCTGATGCCGGGAACGTGCGCCTGCTGCACTTCGAAAACGGCGCCTGGGTCGATATCACCAGCTCGGCCGGGAACGGTCAGGTCTGTGGTGTGACATCCAGCTTCTCACCGTTCGCCATCATCTGGAGGGGCAGTGACGAGCCGGTCGAACCTGGCAAGCCAGTGGAACCAGGCAATCCGATCGGTCCGGAGAAGCCGGAGCATGTTGGCAAGCCAGGGAGCCAGACTCCGCATGCGACCGGACAAGGCGCTTCCAGCGGCGCGAGTCTCACCACGCTGCCGATCACGGGCAGCGGCGCACAACCTGCCCACAGCGGCACCGAGACGGTGCAGCTCATGCTGGGCGCGCTGGCACTCATCGCTGCTGCTGGGTTGCGAGTTTCCAGCACCAGGATGCGCCGAGCGCGCTCGCGATAACCCGGGTACCGCTCGCCACACTTCTAACGAACCGGAACGGGATTGCCTCCCGTTCCGGTTTTCATGTTCGTTTTGGAGAAACCGGTAACCACGGGGTCCGCGGCTACGGGCGACGGCTTCCCCTCATACAATGCCGATCATCGTGACCGCAGCCGCTCACTGGAGGAACCGGACATGCTTGGAAATCTCAGCCGTCTTTCGAACGCGGAAAGCCGCAGCATCAGTCCCGAGAATCCGACCGGCGCGCGTGGAGCCGGGGGCATGTCGACCGACGGACTCGCGGCCGCATCGGCGCGCGAGCTGGGTCAGGGATGGAAGGTCTCTCCCTATATCGCAATCGGCGGCCATGAAACGGTCACCCTGGCCGAGATCTCAGGACCGGGAGAGATCACCCATATCTGGCTAACGGTGCATCCCACCCAGTGGCGGCGACTGGTATTGCGCATGTACTGGGATGGCGAAGAAACGCCCTCGGTCGAGACGCCGGTGGGCGATTTCTTCTGCTCCGGGTGGTGCGTACGCTGCAATGTCAGCTCGATTCCGGTGGCGGTCAATCCAGCGGGTGGGTTCAACAGCTACTGGCCGATGCCGTTCCGCAAAGGTGCGCGCATCACGGTCGAAAACCTGTCGCCGGACGAGGTGGCGTCCTTCTATTACTCCATCGACTACGAGCTGAAGGCGATCGAAACCGAGGCAGCCTACTTCCACGCGCAATGGCGACGGAACAACCCGCTTCCCTATGGCGAGGTGCATACCCTGCTCGATGGAGTGAAAGGTCGCGGGCATTACGTTGGCACGTATATCGCCTGGGGCGTGAACAATAACGGCTGGTGGGGCGAAGGCGAGATGAAGTTCTATCTCGATGGCGACCGCGACTGGCCGACCATCTGCGGCACCGGCACCGAGGACTACTTCGGCGGCGCGTGGAACTTCGAGCACCCGCAAGGAGAGTACGGCTCGTTTTCGACTCCGTTTCTGGGAATGCCGCAGGTGATCAAGCCGGACGGGCTCTATCAAAGCCAGCAGCGATTCGGGATGTACCGCTGGCATATCCCCGACCCGATCCATTTCAAAGAGGAACTGCGCGTCACCATCCAGGCCCTCGGCTGGCGTTCGACTCTGGAAGGCAAACGGCGCTATCTCCCGTTGCAGGACGACATCGCATCGACCGCCTTCTGGTATCAGGCAGAGCCGCACGCACATTTTCCGAATTTTTCGGGGCTGAATGACCTGGAGGTTATCTGAGCGGCTCTGGGAAATAGGACCTGCTCCCTTGAGGCTGTCGTCCTGACCGACATGAAGGATCTCCTCGCCGCAGCAAATGGTGGTCTCCTGCATGACGCAAGTGCGCGGACACGTCTTTCTGTAATCGCTCGGGCTGATCCGTTATCAGGCGCTACCTGATAACAGATCAGCGGTCTCTGCTCTCCGGGGAGATCGTGAGGTCGACACAACCCAGAAAGGACGCGATTCGCTCGAAACCGTCCCGGATTTCGGATTTGGCAACCTGCTCGCCACTAAACGGCATGATCGTAAGATCGAGACGCCGTCCAACAAACCGTGACTCCCAGCGAGCTACGGCGCGGCCACCTCGCAGGATGATGGGCCAGCCATCGCCGGACGCCTTATTAGCGGACGTTTCGGTCGTCGAATAGGCGAAGGGAAGATGCTCATCGTTGGCGATGCGCTCACGACCGTCAGGTGCGTAGCCCATGGCCCAGGCATCCCATTTGGGAAGAATCCGGATTTCGTACGGATCGATTGGCCCAACCGACCAGTAGTCAGCTTCCAGGTCGGTTGGCAACAGATAACCGGGCGCAACTTCGATAAGGTCGAGCTGGGAGAGCGCATTCCGCACACGAAGCTGCGACGCCGGAATCCACCAGGCGAGATCCTCTATCCGAGCCGGTCCGAATCCGCGCAAATACCGTTCGGAGAGCTGGCGGAGTGACCTTGCTGTGTCGCCGATTTCAATCGGTTGCCCGAGCCACGCTTCGGTCGCCACGTAGGCAATCTGATCGGTGCGCACACTATTCGCAATGCGCAAGACCAGGAGCTCTCGCGCCATGGTGCGAACAGCCATGAGCTCGGCAGCGCCAACGCCGAGCGTCTTCTTGATCGAGCGCGCATCGACCGGCTGCTGGAGCTGGGACAGGAGCTCGGGTTTCAGTGCCTGATATGAGTCCAGATCGAGACCGACGGTGCGCAACTGTGGAACGAAGCGCGCAGGATCGACTCGCGTCGCACCGTGAATCGCTCCGGCGAAGTCGGTCGGTACCAGATGTGTCGAACCATGCATGTTCGGAAAGCGCACAGCACAACCTTGCTTGTCGAGCGACAGCGCGTCCTCTGGAGTCAGATCGGGAAGTCGCGCCAGAAGGGAAAGCGCGCCGCTCGGATTGGTACTGTAGACCCCAAGGATTCGATTGAGAGCGGCCAAAGGATCGGGCAGGGAGGTATCGAATCCCTGCTGGCGATAGGACCACGCCCGGAGTCGTTGAACGAAATCGAGTTCAGCCATTTCCTCCACCTTCCTGGTGTCTGCCTGCTGAGTCCACGATATCGCGTTGCGTTGGAGCATGGAGGGCGATACGGTTCCAGGCAGCAGGTCGATTAATTCGCAGCTATCGATAAGGAAGCGCAATGGCCCAGGGACTCACCCCGCATTCGATCATCTATGACATCGTCACCGCGGGAGATCCGCAGATTTCGCCTGATGGAAGAACGCTCCTCTTCACCAGATCGTGGGCAGATCCGGGGAGCGCCAGGAGCAAAAGCGCCATCTGGATAGCCGATGCCGATGGAAACAACCAACGCGTGCTCACCATGCAAGGCTCTCTGGCTCGCTGGTCGCCGTCGGGCGATCAAGTCGCGTTCGTCTCCGACAGGGGCGCGTTCGGCAATGCAGTCTTCGTCATGCCCGCGAGCGGAGGCGAAGCAACCGAGCTGGCACGGCACCGGGGCGGCATCAGCGGACTCGCCTGGAACCCCGACGGCACCACCCTCGCCTACACCAGCGCGTTCGATCCCAACGATCCAGAGGATCACGGACCGGACAAAGACGCCGCCCCGGCGGTGCGCGTGGTACGCCGCGTCGACTACAAGCAGGACAACCGTGGATTCCTGAACGATGTACGCCAGCAAGTCTGGCTGGTGGCGACCGACGATTCCGGCACGCGCAAGTTGACGAGCGAGCTGGTCGATTTCGAAGGGCCGCAGTGGTCGCCGGACGGAAAGACGATTGCCGCAAAGATTCCGCTGCGCAACACCATGGAGGGACAACTGGGTCTGATCGATGTCGCCACCGGAGCGGTCACCCGGGAGGGGCCAGAACACGGCACCTTAGGGGTTTGGGCGTGGTCGCCAGACGGGAGCGCCATCCTGTTTGCCGGGGACACCACAACGACCTGGCAATACGACCTGTTCCTGTACGACGTTGCCGGCAAAACGATCGAACGACTGACCGATGATCTCCCAGTGCAACCCGATTCGGGCTTCCCAACCGTCTCCTCGCCATCGCAACCGGTTTGGCTGGACGAAGAAACGGTGCTGCTGCATGCCTTTCGGGGCGGAGCAAGTGGGCTCTACCGGTTCGATATCGAAACCCGCACACTGGAGCTCGCCCAGGATCATCGCGCGGTGCATGGCGGGTTGAATCTGGATCGCACGTCCGGGGCGGTTTACCAGACAGCCAGCTCGCTCGGTAGTGTCGGCCAGATCGTCCGGACGTCACTCGATGCAAACACATCGACCACGATCGTGGATCCGAACGCCGCATTGCTCACCGAGACGCCGATGGCCGGGTGGGAAACCTTCCAAATCGAACGGGGCGGTTATGAAATCGAGGCGTGGATCCTCAAGCCGCCGGGGTTCGACCCAGGCAAGCAGTATCCGATGGTGCTGGATATCCATGGCGGCCCCAATAGCTGGTACGGACCGGGGTTCATGCCGGTGCCGCAGGCATTGGCGGGCGCGGGATTCGTGGTGGTCTATGCGAATCCGCGCGGATCGGGATCGTACGGCCGCGACTTTACCAGTCAGGTTCGCAACGATTGGGGCGGCGAGGACTATCTCGATCTCATGGGGGTCGTCGACAACGCGATCGAGCTCCCCTGGATCGACGAGGGCCGACTCGGCGTCTACGGCTATTCCTATGGTGGATTCATGGCGAGCTGGGTCATCGGGCATACCGACCGGTTCAAAGCGGCGGTCATTGGGGCGCCGGTGGTCGATTTGGTCTCGTTCTATGGCACGGCGGACATCGGTTACCTCTTTGGGCCCATGCAAATGGGTGCCAAACCAGACGAAAATCCGGAGGAGTACCGCTTCCGCTCACCGCTGACCTATCTGACCAGCGACCGGAAAACGCCGCCCGTGCTGATCGTGCATGGTGAGGCGGACGACCGGGTGCCGATCGGCCAGGGAGAGCAGCTCTTCATCACGCTGCAGCAGAACGGTGCGGAGGTGGAATTCGTGCGCTATCCGCATGGGGCGCACCCGTCGCTTACGCGCGTTGGCTATCCGGCACACCGTAAGGATTATCTGGAGCGGGTGGTCGGATGGATGGAGAAGTGGTTGACGTAGGCAATGAGCAATAGTGAGTTCGGTCGCTTCGCCGGTGAGCGGATCGTGAACTCTTGCCGCTTGCCTATTGCCGCTAGAAGCAAGGAGTCGATCTATGGGATTCGTAATGCTGGGAGTGATGGGGATCGTCATTGGCGCGGTCTGTGGGGCGGCGCTCTATGGCGCAGCCCAGCGGGATGGGAAAAGTCCGATAGTTTGGGGCATCGTGGGATTCCTCACCAATGTCATCGGGATGGTGGTCTATCGGGTTAAGGTCGGCGCGATCATGAAACCGTAGCGGATCCGCCCCGAGAGAAGACGAGCTCCCCGGCGATCCAGGTTTCAGCAATCTGGAGATCGGGAGTAAGCACGACCAGATCGGCGGCGTAGCCGGGCGCTAGCGCTCCCAGATCCTCTCGTCCCAACAAACCAGCCGGGACCGTTGATGCCATGGTCAGGGCGTCCGCGATCGAAACGGGGCCCCACGCGGTCATATTGCGTACGGCAGCGTCCATCGTCAGGATGGAACCGGCCAATCGGCCATCGGCGAGACGGGCGGAGGTGGCGTCGACGGTGACCGGGATGTCGTTCAGGGAATAGTTGCCGGGGGGCATGCCGGCAGCCGCCATCATGTCCGAAACGAGCGCGATCCCATTCGTTCCCTTGACGCGCGCGGTAAGCGCCAACGAAGCGGCATGCGTGTGGATACCATCGGCAATCAACCCAACCGTTACGCGTTCATCGACCAACGCCGCACCAACTGCTCCGGGTGCGCGACTATCGAGCTGGCTCATGGCATTGAAGAGATGGGTCGCCATGCGGGCGCCGGCATCGATCCCGGCTTCGAATTGCTCGAAGGTCGCCTCGGAATGTCCGAGACTCACGAGCACGCCTCGTTCCACCAACTGTGCGATACGTTGCAACGCGCCGGAACGTTCTGGGGCGAGGGTGAGCAGCCGGACCGACTCTTCCGCCAGCAGCTCTTCGAACAATGCATCGTCCGCTGCTTCAATGGCATCGAGCGCATGCGCGCCCTTTTTGCCGGGCGCGAGGAACGGTCCTTCCAGATGGAGACCGAGCACGCGGGCACCGGGGACTCCGACGACGCCTGGCAATGTGTCGAACACCCGCCGGTAGCGGTCGCCAAACGACGACACGATGGTCGGGAGAAAAGCGGTGCAGCCAGTTTCGGGCAAGCGGTTCGCCACCTCGGCGATTCGCTGCGGATGTTCGCCGAAGTCGACGCCGAATCCTCCGTTTACCTGCAGATCGATGAAGCCTGGTGCGATGATGCGCTCGTCCGCAACTGACGGATCGGGCTCGACGGCGGCGATGCGGTCACCGTGCAGCGTCAATCGCCCGGGAACGAGCGCTCCCTCGATCAGGAGTCGTCCGGCCAACATGGTCATCGGTCTGCTCCTCGGGCAAACGAACGTGCAGCGATCGCCGCAGGCTCATCCACCAGATGAATCGCGTCCAGATCGAACTGATGCTCGATGCGTTCGAGCACCATGCGCCGGTAGTTTTCCCGCTCGACCAGCAAGCTCCCAGCCAGGACCAACGAAACCGCGCTTCCCTGAAAATCGAGCGCTTGCTCGACCGCTCCAGCCGCTTTGGCCAGCTCGGCCGCGCCGCTTTGCACCAACCGCGATGCCACCGGATCCCAGGCCTCGGCCGCATCGAAGACAAGCCGGGCGCAATCGGCGATGACCATCTTATCGCGCTCGCGGTAGACCTGATCGATGATCTGCAACGGTTGATCGAGCCCCCAATGCGCCAGTAAGGCCGGCAGCAACGCGGTTTGCAAACCCCGACCATCGGCTGCTTTGGCTGCCGCGCGAATGCCCCGCCGGCCAATGTCGTACCCACTCCCCTCGTCGCCGATCAGATAGCCCCATCCGCCGGACCGCGCGGTCTGCCCATGCCGATCTTGCCCGAGCGCGATCGAACCCGTTCCGGCAATAAGGACGATACCGGTCTCATCGGGAAAAGCCCCGAAGAGCAACTGAGCGTCATTGGTCAACCGCACCTCTCGGGCCAGTTGGATGAGCTGCGCCTCGATCGCTTCCCGGGCGCCAGGGCGGTCGATTCCCGCCAATCCCACCCAGAGCGAGTCGATGGGCAGGGAGAGGCCGGCGATGCTCGCTGCTTGTTCGACGGCGGCGGTGACGTTGGTCACCACTCGTTCGGCTTCCCCCGCGACGTAGTTCGATGGGCCAGTGGACGCGCGGCCGAGCTCGATGCCCTCCCAATCCGTCACGATTGCCAGCGTCTTTGTGCCGCCGCCGTCGACCGCGCAGACGACGCGCTCGCTTACTGGCACGGAGCGATCTCGCCCAGCGCGGCGCGTACCGAACCTTGCGCGGAGCTCACCAGCGCACGGGCTTCCTCGGTGGGAACCCCCGCCAACACAGCAACGATGGCTGTTTTCGTCTCCCCATTCGCGGCTTCCAGCGCGGCGGCGGCGGCTTCGCGCTCCAGTCCGGTGGCTTCTCGGACGATGCGGATCGCGCGTTCCTGCAGTTTGGCGTTGGTCGCTTTTACATCGACCATCAGGTTACCGAAGGTTTTCCCCAGCTTGATCATGACGCCGGTGCTGAGCATATTGAGAATCATCTTCTGTGCGGTACCGGCTTTGAGGCGAGTCGACCCAGCAATCACTTCCGGACCGGTGACCGGCGCAATCATGACCTGCACGTGTTCCGCCAGGAGCGATGGTCGATTACACGCGACTCCAATGGTGAAGGCGCCGCGCTCGGTCGCGGCATCGATGGCGCCCAGGACAAATGGCGTACGCCCGCTAGCGGTCAGCCCGACCACTGAATCGCGCGCGTCGATGTTCAGCTCGCCCACCGCGTCCCATCCCGCCTGCGCATCGTCTTCCAGTCTTTCGGTGGCATGGGTCAGTGCGTGCGTGCCCCCGGCCAGCCAACCAACCACCTGCGTGGGTGGGGTGCTGAACGTGGGCGGGCATTCAGAGGCATCGAGCACCCCTAACCGTCCGGAGGTCCCGGCACCGATATAGATCAGCCGCCCACCCTGTTCCATTCGCGCCACGATCCCATCGATCGCTGCCCCGATTGCCTCGATTTCCGCGGCTACCGCAGTTGCGACGGTGGCGTCTTCGACATTCATGAGCTGCGCAATTTCGACCGCGCTCAAGCAGTCGATCTGGCGACTGGCAGCGTTCGCCTGCTCGGTGGTCAATTCGTGCAGCTCGTTTACAGGCTCGGAGGTCATGTCGGTCACTCGCTATACAAGAGAAACGGCGCACGCCGTTGCGTAAAAGCTACCGGATCGGAAGGCGATTCTTTGCCCAACCGGAGCCGGTCGCTGCCCCATAAGAGATCGACGAACGGCCGCCCATCCTCGCCAGTTCGCCATTCGAATCGCTCGCCGCTGAGGTCGCGTATGTCGTTCAGGAGGCGTGTGCCCAGGGCCACCGGTTGGGCGGTCTCGCGATCGGTCACGTAGACCTGCACGCCACCACAAACCTCGCCGGCGTGTTTGGAGAACATCGGCCTGAACCAGATAGCACGATAGGCATAGCCAGGCAGGGCAGCCGCCTCCAGGAGCTCGACCAGCGCGAACGGATCGATCCAGGGCGCGCCGATGTATTCGAATGGCCGGGTGGTGCCGCGCCCCTCGGAGAGATTGGTTCCCTCGAAAAGGCAGGTTCCCGCGTAAACGGTGACCGAATCGAGGGTTGGCAAATTGGGTGAAACCTGTACCCACGGAAGCCCGGTCTGGTCGAACCACATGCCGCGATTCCATCCGTCCATCGGAACCACCACCGGCTCAGGCCAGCCTCGCTCGGCTGCGATCAAACGCGCCAACTCTCCAAGGGTCATGCCATGGCGAATGGGAACCGAATGCGACCCAACGAAAGAGGTAAACCCCTCCTCGACCAGCGGTCCTTCGATGGCGGTGCCATTGATTGGATTCGGCCGGTCGAGCACCACGAACTGAATGATGATGTTCCGCCGCGGCTTCCATGGCATTGACCATGGTCGACAGATAAGTGCCGTAGCGGACCCCGATGTCCTGAATATCGAAGACCAGCGCATCGAGCCCAGTCAGCATTTCGGACGTTGGCTGTTCAGTTGCGCCATAAAGGCTAAACACCGGCAGTCCCGTGCGGGAATCCGTCGCGTTCCCCACCGAACTGCCGGCCTGAGCATCACCGCGCACGCCGTGCTCCGGTCCAAAGAGCGCCTTCAGCTCGAGCGCGTCGGAACCGTGCAGCAGATCGATCCCGCTGCGGAGTCGACCATCGACCGACGAATGGTTGGCGATCAACCCGCAGGCAAGCCCAGTGAGTTGCGGGTGTCCCTGTTCCAGCAGGATTTCCAGACCGGTGCGGACGCGTGGCATCGTTCGTGCTCTCAATCGATGTTATGAAATACTCGTAATCATCCAATGGTTGGATGGTGGTTTCCCCACACCATCGGCCCAATCAACCCTACACCGGGCGCTCTTTCCCCCCGCCGATGCCATCGTCCAGCAACCCAACGGTTTTCCACGATCCGTAGTAGGTCTTGTACGGCATGAGCGCGACGGCGTGATCGAAGCCGCTCTCGGCGCCGCGCATCGTGCTGGCACCCTGGTACCACTGCTCGTAGCGGAAGCCAACCACTTCACCACGGAAGAGGCTGTAGGCATGAATGGCTTCGATGTAGCGTTCGTGCACGTCGCTGGTGTCGATGTAGATCTCCGGGCGGAAGTTCTCCATGTCTTCCCAGTTCTCGGCAAAATAGATCCGATCGGGAGAATGCTCCGGGAACTCTCGTTTAAAGGTGCGCAATCCGGCAAAGAAGAGTGAGGCGAGCACATTGGTGTACGTGTTGTTATGGTCGCGATGGAAGCTGCCGTGCCAGTGCGTGAGGATGACGTTCGGCTTGTACTGGCGAATCACATCGCCGATGGCCATTTGCACCTCTTCGTTGACCGGGAGCTCGCCGTCCGGCCAGGGCATCATCACCGAGGTTGCACCCAGGATCGCGGCGGCGTTCTCCGCCTCGACATCCTTGATCTCCTTGTACTCCTCTGGCGAAAGCTTGGGATGCCCCTTTTCGCCCGGGGTGAGATGGACCATGACGGCCCGCCAGCCAGCGTCGACGTGCTTCAACACGGTTGCGCCGCCCATGATTTCGGCGTCGGCAGCATGCGCGCCGATCACCATGATGCATTTGTCCGAATCGAGATTCTTCGCGGTCAAGTTCGTCTCCTTTGGTAACTGATAACGGGTAAGCACAACGATACCGACAACGAGTTACTCGTGGTCGGTTATGAGCTGTTTCTTCAAAACTGTAAAGCGCCGCACTTCCTTGAAACCGACCTGGGAATATAGGCGGGCGGCGTTGTCCTCGGTCCAGAGGAACCAGGCGGCGTGATAGTTCTTCTTGAGCATTTCATGCAACGTGGTGGCCAGCAACACCCGGCCAATTCCCCTGCTCCGCAACTGGGTATGCACTCCGAACGGTCCGAAGCGCTCACCCCGATGCTCGGCATAGCCCAGCACCTCGTCCCCTTCCCGCGCGACGATCATGTTGACCCAGCGTGGATCGCCTGAAAAGAGGTCCATGAAGACGCCGCTTGCTTCGCGATGCCAGTCCCATGTGAAATGCCTTGGGATGAAATCGAGCACTGGCACGATATCTTCTGGCGTGGCTGGGCGAATCTCTACCCCTTCGGCCGCCAGCTCGGCCTTGCGTTGTTGGATGGCCTCCGGGATCTGGAACCCGGTCAGCTCGGTGCGCATCGAGATCGGCCGCTCGATGACCGCGAATCCCCGTTTGGTTAGGAATTCGATCCCCTTGGCATAGGCATTGGCGTCCGCACCGGGGGTGAAATAGTTCGGCACATAGGGCGAGAGGGCGGTGTGTTTCGCGCCTAGTGAGTGAAGCTTGGCCAGCACATGCTCCAGCAACGCCGAGCCGATCCCCGCTCCCTGGTACTGGGGGTCGACCCCAAATGCTGAAATCCAGCTCTCGTCGGGTTCATACCCATCTCCGAAAAAAGGCACCCGCCGTCGCAAGCCGAGCACGAATCCGGCCACCTGCCCGTCCTTCTCCGCGACCAGGCACGTTTCCCGATCGAAATTCGGATCGAGCAGCACCTTGGCGCGGAAGGTGGTGGCATTGATCGGATCGGCGAAGAGGGCGCTGTTCCAAACCGCCAGCAGGCCCGCTTCGTCCCCCGGGTGATAGGGACGTATCGTGAATCCGTCCGTCATCGAGACATCAACCCTTTACTCCTGTGAGCGCGATACCGCGCACGAAATACCGTTGCAGCGCGAGGAAGACGATGAGCAAGGGAACGACGCCCATGGTTGCTCCCGCCATCTGCATATTTACGACCTGGGCATTGCTGGCATAGGTACGCAGGGCATTGAGCCCCACCGGTACCGTCCACATCGCGTCCGAGCGAGCCACCACCAGCGGCCAAAGGAAGGAATTCCATTGGTAGACAAAGGCGAGAATCGTGAGCGCGCCCAGCGCCGGGGTGGAAAGCGGTAGCACGATCCGCCAAAAGATCTCGAACTCCGATGCGCCATCGACCCGGGCGGCGTCGAGCACCTCATCCGGCAGGCTCAGCATGAACTGCCGCATCAGGAAGATGCCGAACGCGGTGGCAATGTGCGGAACGATCAGCCCCTGGTAGCTATCGATCCAGCCCCATTTGCCGATCATCCAGAAGATCGGGATGAGCACCACGAAAAAGGGGATCATCATCGTTGCCAGCACGATCAGGAAGAGGCCTTCCCGGCCCGGGAATTTGAATTTGGCGAAACCGTAGCCTGCGGTCGAGCTGGTGGCCAGAATGCCTAACGTGACGAGGAAAGTCACGATCATGCTGTTGAAATACATGCGGTAGATGGGAATCGCGTCTCGCAAACCGCGATAGGCATCGAGCGACGGGTCTTTTGGGATAAAGCTGAGCGGCCTTGCGATGATCTCGGCCGGTGTCATCAACGAGGAGACGACCATCCAGATAAACGGGATGAGCATGACCATCGCGCCGATGGCAAGCAGGGCATAGGTGAAGATTTGCCGGACGATGCCCGGTTGGTCGAGACGCCGGTTCATTCGTCGTCCCTCAGCAGCCGAAGCTGGATCATAGTGATAAAGAAGATGAGTCCAAAGAGCACAACCGCCATGGCCGTTGCGCGCCCCATGCGCAGGAATTGGAACGAGGTGTCGTACATGTACATGACGAGCGTATTGGTGCGATTCACTGGGCCGCCGTTGGTCAGAACGAAGGGGAGATCGAAGACCTGCAAGGCGTTCAGCGTGTTGATAACAATCACAAAGAGGAGCGTCGGCTTCAACAGGGGAATCGTGATCGAAAAGAAGAGCCGCCAATTGCTGGCGCCGTCGAGCTTGCCGGCTTCATAGAGGTCGTAGGGGATAGCCTGCAATCCGGCCAGGAAGATGATCATGTAGTAACCGACGCCATGCCAGACGGCCACGCCGATGAGACTCGGCATTGCCTGGTCGAGGCTATCGATAAACCCCTGCGGAGGAATGCCGACCCGCGCCAGCAGACCGTTGATCATGCCCCAGTTGCCATCGAGCATATTGCGCCAGACGATCGCGATAGCGACCGGCGCGGTGATATACGGAAGGAAGAAGGCTGCTCGCCAGATCGGACGCCAGCGGATTGGTCCGTTCAGTACCACCGCCACCAGCAGGGCCAACAGGACCGAGATCCCGACATTGCCAATCGCGAAGACAATGGTGTTTCTGAGCGTTTCCCGGAAGAGCGGATCGTCCCGGAAGAGGAACGAGTAGTTATCGAGCCCCACCCAGGGCATATCTTCCACCGGGGTGAGCATGTTCCAATTGTGCAGGCTCACCCAGATGGTGAAGAGGAACGGCCCCAGCGCGAAAACGATCAGCAGGATCAGCGCCGGCAAGATGAAGGCATAACCCGACATCGCTTTCCGGTCGAACCGGAATCGCGGATCGGATTTCCCCTGCATGATGGGTGGTGTGGATGTGGACATAGCTGTTCGCAGTCAAGATCACCCGGGGCTGAAACCCCGGGCTACGTGTACGAAATCTCGTCGAGGTTGAAGCGGGATGGGGAACCGGGTGCCAGGAGCCAGCGCAATCGACAAACTCCTGACCCCCAGTTCCTCATTCCTTGTTATCCCGCCTTTTCAGCCAGGATGCCGTTCGCCTGATCGGCGGCGGTGTTCAGGGCAGTCTGTGGATCGGTCTCGCCATACCAGGCGGATTCGATCTGCGTCTGCAACCCAGACTTGATCTCCTGCGCGCCAGGAATGATCGGCTCGGTCTTCGCAGTCGCCAGTGCGGCCACGAACGGCGCGACGAAGTCGTCGCCCAGAACGTCGGCATGCGCGTCCTGGTCGCTGGTGCGGCCCGGAATGGCGTTCAACGCGCTGGTCAGGAAATCGCCCATCGGCGAGGACGCGCCGCCTGCGGCCGGCGAAGCGGCTTCGCCACTCGCGGGGGTGTTCAACCAGGTCAGGAAGTTCCAGGCGGCTTCGCTATTGGCCGTTGCATTGCTGACGGTCCAGAGCCACTCATATTGCAGCGCGGTCGAGGTGCCGCCTTCTCCGACCGGGATGGGCGCCACGCCGACGTTTTCCATGCCGATGTCGCTCGCCTTGAGCTGCGCGCCCCACCAGTTGGCCATGATGGTCATGGCGGCGCGGCCGGCTTCGAAGTCGCCATCTTCTGGGACGCCGGTCAGGGCGGAGCCATCGGCGAAGATATCGCTTTCGACCTGGAGCACATCTACTCCCGGCTGCTGGTTGAAGAGCACTTCGGTGTTGTCTTCGTTCACATACTCGCCGTTGTTCGACCAGAGGAGCGAGGTGAAGGGATGCACCACGCCCGAGTCCCAGGTGGCCTGGAAGAGGAACCCGGCTTGGGTGAGGGTGTCGCCATCCTTGATGGTGAGCGCTTTCGCGGCATCACGCAGCTCGGAAAGCTGCGACGGCACGGCGACGCCGGCAGCTTCCAGCATCGCCTTGTTGTAGACCATCTGATAGACATTGACTTCAGTTGGGAAGCCCCAGACGGTATCGGCATAGCTGGCGCCGGCTACAGTGCCCGGAGGATAGGCGCCGGTCACCTCGGCGGAGACTGATTCTGGCGGGGTGGAAAGCAGGTCGCTGCCCGAGAGCTCTGGCAGCCAGAGGTTGTAGATGTGATAGATGTCGTTGGCATCGCCGCCGAGCACGCCGGTGGTGATGCGCTTGAGCAGCTCGGCGAATTCGACTGTCTGAAGCTCGATCTCCACGCCGGGGTTGGCTTCCATGTAGGTGTTGAAGATGGCTTGCAGGGGTTCCTTTTGCGCGGCCTGCCCCCAGTGGGTCAGCACGGTGAGCTTGACGGGATCCTGGGCGGCAGCACTGCCAACGCCCCGGGCGACGCCAAGGGCAACTGGTGCAGCGGCGGCCCCTTTAACCAGGGTGCGGCGGCTCACTTTTCCGTTCAACGGGTTCTTCTGGGTCATGGGTTTCCTTTCTTCAGACGATTCGATTCGATCTCGACGGGTACCTGCGTGCGTGCATTCGGTTTCATGGTGCAATCGGGGGCGACCCTCCTTTCATGGCGGCGTGCTGGCGCGCGTCTCGCGCCAGGCGGGTGTAGAAGCGGTATTTGTCTCCCCGGTAGACCGCGGTGGCGTATTCGACCGGGTGGTTCCGGCGGGTGACCATCACACGACGGGTGCGCAACACGGGGCTTCCGGGCGCGATCTGGAGTAGCTCCGATTCGTCCTCAGTGGCCCGATCGGCTTGCAGCTCCTGGTCGGCTTCGAGCAGGGGAATATCGAAGGTGCCTTCCAGCAGGCGATAGAGCGATTCCTGGGCGAGGTCGTAGTGGAGGAGGCGTTCGCATCCGATGAAGCTGACGCGGGTGAGCTCGATGGCCAGGGGTTCGCCATCGGCCAGGCGGAGACGGCGCATCTGGTAAACGGGTTGCCCGGGGCGGATGCGCAGGCGTTCGGCGGTTTCTTCGTCGGCCGGCCACATTTCGGCGGAGAGGACGCGGGCACCTGGTTTGCTTTTGCGGGCGGCCATGTCTTCGGTAAATCCGGTGAGCTGGAGGAGTTGCTGGGCAACCACCGGTTGGCCGACGAAGGTGCCTTTGCCTTGTTCGCGATAGAGGAGCCCTTCGGCTTCGAGTCCGCTGATGGCCTGGCGCGCGGTCATGCGGCTGATGCCGTAGCGTTCGCACAGCTCCCGTTCGGAAGGAATGAGGCTTCCGGGCGCCAGCTCGCCGGTGCGAATGCGCTCGCGGATGATCTCCTGTAATTGGTAGTAGCGCGGAACGGGTCCGCTTTTAACGCTGTCCACCATGGTCCACCGATCGGGAATTGCTGGAACCGGATTGCGTGACGCGAACGGAGGTGACCGGTTATTTGCTGGTTCAGTTGTCTAGTCCACTAGATGACAACATCCTACGGGCGAGCGGGCTGCTTGTCAACCGCCGCTCGTGGCCAATTTGGTTGCGCTGGGTCGCCCTGGGCTAAAGCCACAGGGCTAGCAATTTGAAGGGTCGCCCTGGGCTGAAGCCACAGGGCTAGCAATCTGAAGTCCCGGTGGGACTGAGGACGAGGCTGTGGGCCAGAGCGGGGATTCGCCGCTTGGTACAACTGTGCGCTGCATCGCCCTGGGCTAAAGCCACAGGGCTACCGAACCGAAGTCCCTATGGGACTGAGGACCAGGTTGTGCGTGAGATCGGGGATTCGCCTCCGCCGCGTCGGAGCCGGGGATCGAAGAGAAAGTGGAGAAACATTCTGTTTTGATTAGTTTTAGATTAGTTGCGGTTTTACGATTAGGCGGTGGGATCGACCGTGACGCTCTGCAGAAGCCGGGATCCAGCACCGGGTGAGGATGACGGGTAACCAGCCCGGGCACGATGATCTGCTGCCCAGGCCGGCAGGACACGGAGTTCCTGCCCTACGCCAAACGTGCCGCTTGATTGTAATTTAGAACATATGTTCTTTTCGTCAAGAGGGGATCGAATAGCACGACGCGGTCGGGAGATGGATTGGCGACAGGCAGGTGCGAGTGAACCTGCGGCTGCATGTGAATCGGGTGTTGCGGAAGTGTGGGTATCCACGGATAGGACGGATTGGTCGGCGGACATGGTGATCGAGCAGGCAGAGTTGCTGGCTCGGGAAGTGGCGTGGGGAGGTTGCCTTCTGGTGTCTGGGTTGCGGGCACCACTCGCTGCGGCGAGGAGATTCTTCGTTCCTCAGAATGACAAGGTGGGGGTAGGAGAAAACTCGTCGAATGCGACGGATTTGGAGATGCGAATCGATCGTTTGCCGTTTGGTCTCTGCCTACTTGTTCTTTTTCAGTGACTTCCGCAAGCCGGAGAGGCTTTTGGTGTTCAGGACGTCGTCCTTCTCCAGCCAGCCGCGGCGGGCTTCGTCGATGCCGTAGCGGATGAGGGGGAAGCCGGTGGGGGTGTGGGCGTCGGTGTCGATGGTGAAGGTGACGCCCATGCGTTTGCCGAGCTGGATGGCGGTGTCGTGCAGGTCGAGGCGGTGGGGGTCGGCGTTGATTTCCATGGCGACGTTGTGTTCGATGGCGGCGGCGAAGACGGCTTCGAAGTCGAGCTGAATGGGGTCGCGGCGTTCCAGGAGGCGGCCCTGCGGGTGGCCGATGATGGTGGTGGCGGGGTGGGAGATGGCGCGGATCATGCGGGCGGTTTGCTCGTCGCGGGAGAGATCGAAATGGGAATGGACCGAGCAGATGACGATGTCGAGCTGGTCGAGGGCGGCGTCGGTCTGGTCGAGGGAACCGTCCTTGAGGATGTCGACTTCCTGGCCGCGCAGGATGGTGAAACCGGGGAGGGCGTCGTTGGCGGCGGCGATCTCTTCGGCTTGCTGGGCGAGGCGGTCTGGATCGAGACCGTTGGTCATGGCGAGGCGGGGCGAATGATCGGTGATGGCGATGTAGTCGTAGCCGACCGCCTGGGCGGCCTGGGCCATTTCCAGCACGGTGGCTTTGCCATCGGACCAGTTGGTGTGGCAGTGGAGATCGCCGCGGATGTCGGATTGCTGGATGAGGGTGGGGAGGGTGCCTTCGGCGGCGGCAACGATTTCGCCACGGTTTTCGCGGAGCTCGGGTGGGATCCAGGGGAGATCGAAGGCGGCGTAGACCTCCTCTTCGGTGCGGCTGGCGATGATGCTGGATTCTTCCGGATCGGCATAGACAGCGTATTCGTTCATCTTCCAGCCGCGGTCGATGGCCATGTTGCGCAGGACGAGCTGGTGATCGAGCGAGCCGGTGAAATAGATCATGGCGGCGCCATAGTGGATGGGTTCGACGGCGCGGAAATCGACCGGAATGCCGGAATGGAGCACGACCGAGGCGCGGGTTTCGCCGTGTGAGACGATTTCGGCGATGGGCGCCCATTCGGTGAAGGCGTCGACGGTTTTGGCGGGGTCGTCGCTGGCGGCCACGGAATCGAGATCGCCCACGGTTTCGCGGCGGCGGCGCCAGCTTCCGGCGACGTTGGCTTCGGTGACACCGGGGATGCTGCGGAGGAAGTCTTGCAGGTCCTGGGCGATGGGATCGATGTCGGCGATGAGGCGGCGGGCTTTTTTGGTGCGGCCGCGTTCGAGCGCTTTGGCGATCTGGTCCTGCAGCTTGGGGCTGAACCCGGAGACGGATGCGAGCTTGTTCTTTTCGAGGGCGGCTTGCAGATCGTCGACGTTTTTGATGCCGAGCTCATCGTGCAGCCTGCGCACGCGTTTCGGTCCGAGACCGGGGATGCGCATGATGCCGCGCACGCCGGGGTCGATCTGTTGCTTGATGGCTTCGGCTTCGGGAAATTCGCCATCTTGCACGAGCTGGATGATGGAACGGGAGAGATCTGCCCCGATGCCGGGAAGGGCTTCGAGGTCGTCGCCGTTGGCCACCATGTCGCGCAGGGCGCGGGGTTCGTCCTGGATGTTGTCGGCGGCAGTGCGATAGGCGCGCACGCGGAAGGGATTGGCGCCGCCGGAGATTTCGAGCAGGTCGGCCATTTCGCGGAAGGCTTCGGCGATTTCAGCGTTGGACATGGGCATGGGGGTGGGTCCTTCGTCACCGCAGGGCAGGGAGATCCCGCACTACGCAGTATTATGCTGACTAGGCCTGTATCGTTGTCGAGAGCGACACTGAGATGAGTTCATCCTCCGATGAGGGGCCACTTTGAGTATCACGTTTGTCAGATGTGTCTTGTTGCGCCAATTCTCACACTCCACAAAGTGACTTTCAGCCATCACTGCACGTGCTGATGAGGAGCTAATGCAATATGTCGACCGAATTGGCTGGTGATTTGAAGTCTGAGGATGAGGACGGGATTGACTACGGTCAACAGGGTATTCGATTACTGATTCGACAGTTGCAAAGCAGGCCAGGGATTGTTCCGTACGTGGGGGCCGGTGTTTCAGACGCGTACGGGTTGCCTCTCTGGAGCCAGTTTCTCTCCACAGTGTCCCATGACTTAGAAGTCGCGGCGAAGGTCCAAGCTCTTGTTGGTCAAGGGGACTTTGAAGAGGCCGCAGAGTCGCTCATCGAATCGATGGGGCGCCTAGTCTTCAATGATGCTGTGGAAGACGCTTTTGGCGATCACGCAATTGAAGAGCCGACAGAGGTGAGCACGGCCTACCTGTTGACACGCATCGCCTCAGGTCCAGTCATTACGACGAATTTCGATCACGTTCTCGAGCTTACATTCGAAAAAGCTGGTGTGCCATTTGAGCGAGTGGTGTGGGGAGCTCGAGCAGACTCCATTGTTTCTGCAATGCAGACGAATGATCGCTTTCTGCTCAAGATACATGGCGATGTTGATGACACCGGAGACCGGGTGCTGACACGGTCGGAGTATTTTGCCAAGTATGGAAATGCCTCAGACGAGAATGAAGCTACGGGATCGCTTACGCGCCTTGTCGAGCGGATGCTAGGCAGTCGCACTCTGCTGTTCATTGGTTGCAGTTTGCGGAATGACCGTGTTGTTCAGATTCTAAGTGCAACCGCTCAGCAACTTGGGTCCTTCACCCATTTCGCCATCGTCTCGTACCCTGACTCACAGCGAGCATTTGAAGAGCGTCGAAGATTCCTATCGGAACTAAACATTCGTCCCATCTGGATTCCGAATGGGCGCTACGATCTAGTTCCAGAACTTCTTCGCTATATCGCTGAAAAAGCCAACGCAGCAATTTCTTCGGTAACACTGTCACCATTTACTGATCCAGATACATTCTTTAAGCCTCTTCTACGCGGTGGTGGAAAACGCCTTCTACACCATGCATGGTCCTTGGTTGGGAGAGCTGAGTACCTTCAGTTCTTGGATAGTTGGGTGACGAACAATCAGCCGATCGCCTTCTTGGTCGGCCGCGGTGGAATCGGTAAGTCACGCCTGTTGCGTACCTTTGCAGAAGATTTTGCAGATCGCCTCCCGAATGTTTCATTGGTGTTTGCTCTCGGCGGAGTTCCATTCACATCGGAAAACGTTGCCACTCTTCCGTCTGGACCTACGATCATCGTCGTTGACGACGCGCATCACCGTGGGGATCTTGCAGTTCTCTTTCAGTATGCACGCAATTCTGCTGGACTCGTTCGAGTCTTGCTGGTGACGCGTCCATACCGCGTCGAAAGCCTGCGCGATGTGCTTTCAGCAACAGGTTTTGATATCAGGGAAATTGTCTCGATTGGACCAATGGGAAATTTGACCGCCGAGGAAGTTCGACAGCTTGCACACCAGGCATTGGGTGATCTTGGTCGTCAGTTTGCAGAACGGCTGTCGGTAGCTACCCGAGATTCACCACTGGTAACCGTAATCGGTGGTCAATTGCTTGCCGAGCGGTCGGTGGCCCCTGAACTGTTGGAGCGTGACGAAGAGCTACGACGTGTACTGCTCGACCGCTTCCGAGACGAAATCACCGCCGAAGCACTCACCGAGACAGACCCTGACGTTGCAAAGAGGTTGCTCCCGGTCATCGCTGCGCTGTCACCTATTCGTCCTGGCGACAGAAGATTCATTCCGTTAGTTAGCGGGTTCCTAGATTTACCGCCTGGAGCGATTGTGCAGGCATTGGATGCACTGGAGATGGGTGGAGTGCTCATGCGACGGGGTGGCACGCTGAGAATTACGCCAGATGTACTCTCTGATCATCTTTTGTATCGCGAATGTGTTGGAGTTGCTGGTTCGCCAACAGGATTCGCGCAGGAGGTTTTCAATGCATTTCGGAGCTCCTACCTCCCGCAAGTACTGGGGAATCTCGCCGAGCTCGATTGGAGAATCCGGATTGGTGAAGGAGTAGAGCTCGCTCTTCTCAATGGGGTGTGGGCTTCGATCTACCAGGATCTGCGCCAATCTGAAAATCGTGAGCGAGCAACAATATTACGACAACTTTCAGGGGTGGCGCCCCTACAACCCTTCCGAGTGCTGGAACTTGTTGAGTTCGCTATGGGCATTCCTGCCGAGCCAACCAGTTCAGCGGACTCAGACAATGCCGGAGCATATGCGTTAGTACTCGAAAGTCTACCGGTGCTCCTTCGAGGCATTAGCTATGAGGAAAGCCTTATTCGACGATGTTGTGAGCTGCTCTGGGAGCTGGGCCGTGACGACCAGCGCCCGACACACCAGCATCCAGAACCATGCGATGAGAATACTCGTCGAATTGGCGACTTACGAAGTAGGCAAACCCTACTGGATTAGCGGTGTCGTTCTTGATGCTATAGAAAGCTGGTTGGGCTCGCCAGACGCTCATACTCATTTCCACAGCCTGCTGGATGTGGTCGATGCCGTTCTCATTCGTACCGGTAACACAGCGCGAACCGAAGGCTACAGGATGGCGTTGCTGCCTTTCTCGGTAGATCTGCAAGCAACGTCAGCTCTGCGCGAACGATCGTTTCGTCTACTCGACAGATGTTTGGAACTCGGGCAACAACGGATAACGCTTCGGGTACTCGAGTCACTTTTCAAGTTAACAGAACCGCCGCGTCAACCAAGTGGAGGTTACTTGCCCGACGATGACGAGACCTCGAAGGCTTGGTGGGCAGAGCGTGCCATCGCGTTCGCCCGTATTCGTTCGCTGGTTACTGACAATCGTGATCCTATTGTGCATCTCTTTGTTGCAGACAAACTCAAATGGTACATGGATTATCGACCTGACCATGAGACAGGCCAAATTGCGCGCCAGATTCTCACAAGTATTCCCGAGACAGTTGAATTCCGCACATTGGCCCTGCTAACTGAAAATTTTAATACCATCCCCATGAGTCGTGACAATGCCGCTGCAAGGTTATGGGAAGACGCGGGACGCCGTGATAGAGATGCTGCCGCGAGATGGGGCCAGATGTTCTTGGAGGAGTCTCTCGACCCTAGAGGAGCGGCTGTGAAACTCGAGAATGGCCTGATTCAACTGCAGGCTGCTGGGGTTCGAGACCATCCCAATCTACTGTGGCCACAACTCGCGTCTGGTGGCTCTCACTATTTGGCTGGGCTGGCAGCGTATTGTCTGCAGTTTCCGGCGTCGCTACTCTCTCGTTATTTTGGAGCGATTCTCTCGGAACTTCGACGTATAGATAGAGAGTATGCTGCCACATTGGCATTTCAGGGGCTAGAGTCCAAGCAATTGCCGATTGCGGCATCAATCGTGTCATGGGCAGGCATTAGTTCAAGAGATCCGACAATTCTAGATATCCTCGTTGTGCGTGCGCTGGTAGCGCACAGAAAACCCCACTGTTCGGCAAGTTGCACTTCAGTCTCTCCCCGCTCTTGGTCGGGTCGATGCTGGAGTCGCGACAGAAATTGCCCTCTCAGTGGACATTGGCACCGATCGTGAAATTGCCGATGCTGTGTGCTCCGTATTCGATTCCTCCTTCGGAGTAGACCCCAAGAACCTTGAAGATGAAGATGTCACCAATGTGCTAGCCAAACTTCGAGTCGTGGATGACCTCGACGGATATCACATACAGCAATTTCTCAGCATGGTCGCGAGCCACAAACCGATTGAGCTTATTCAGATGTTGATCGATCGCATCGATGACGCCGCTTCCGCGAGCGCCGGTTTCCGTCCAATCCCCTACCACGGATTGGAAAGTGTCTTTGCATTGGAAGGCGACCAACCTGAATTCCGAAGAATGCTCGAATTGGTGCGGCAGCGGGCCCTTGAGGACGATTGGAGGACAACCTTCTGGGTTCCCCTCTTGTATGCAGCCGTCTCTCACGGCCTCTCCCCAGAAGCGTGCGCAGTAATTCAAGAATGGACAACGAGCAGCGATCCGAGCCAGGTTCGTGCAGCGAGCAAGCTTCTACGCGAATCGCCGTCCTCATTCGTATTTGATCAAAGGGAGCTAGTCATTACCCTAATCCAGAATGCTGCGGTACTTGGGAGTGAGGTCTACAACGAGGTAATAGACAATTTAGGTCATAGTGCTCGAACACAATTCAAATCTCGTACGTTGGGAGTCCAATCGGAATTCCCAGAAGATGTCGAGTTGAAGCTGCAGGCGACCGAAGCTCTATTCGGTCTTGTACCTGGATCGCCGCCATATCGATTCTATTCTGAGTTGCGAGACTGGGCAGACTACGGAATTCGAATCCAACATTTGGAGGACGAAGAAGAGTTTGGCTGACGAAGCTGCCGTCATACGTTCCAACCGGCGGTATCTGGTCTGGCTGTGGCTGCTGGATCACCGGGGGACGTGATTGCGGAAGGGGTGGCAGGGCTGTCGGGAGGCAGAGTTCCGATCGGCTACTCATCTTCAGCGAGGATTTCTCTCCACTCCGCCACTTCGGTTTGCACGGTGGCGAACCGCGTTCTCCACTCCTCGCCTTGTCCGAAGAAGAGAATGGAAATGGCAACGGAGAGCGCCCAGCCAACAATCAAAAGGCCGATCACGGCAAGGAGTACTCTGCGATTCATCCCGGCATGGTTGCAGGTCGGCAACGGTTCTGCAACTGGAACCAATCGGTCGCACCCTTCCTTGGGGTTCGCGGGGATCAAGTACGCCCCCTGAGCGGATATGCCGGCTTACCGGGGGTGGTGTCAGGCAGGTGTCGATACCGGCCGGGGATCGAAGGTCGGGGTCTGGGGCAGTTTCGCTTTCGGGGTGCGGAGGAGGCGGAGGCCGTTGAGCACGACGATGATGGTGCTGCCTTCGTGGCCGATGACGCCCACCGGGAGGGGAACGCCGATGGTGAGCACGAGGGTGACGAGGGTGATGATGACGGCCAGGGAGAAGCCGAGATTTTGCAGGATGATGCGGCGGGTGCGACGGCTGAGGGCGACGGCATACGGCAATTTGGTAAGGTCGTCGGCGACCAGGACGACGCCGGCGGTTTCCAGGGCGACATCGGTGCCGGCGCCACCCATGGCGATACCGACGGTGGCGGTGGCAAGCGCGGGAGCGTCGTTTACGCCGTCGCCGACCATGGCGACGCGGGCTTTGGTCTTGCCCGAGCCGTCTTTGGTGCCGGTTTCCATTTCGCGGATGACGTCCAGCTTTTGTTCGGGCAGGAGGTCGCCGTAGAACTCGGTGATGCCGAGGCTGTGGGCGATGTTCTCGGCCACGGCGTGGTGGTCGCCGGTGAGGATGACGGTGCGTTTGATACCGAGCTCGGCGAGCTCATGCACCACGACGCGGGCGTTGGGGCGCAGGGTATCGGCCATGGCGATCACGCCACGCACGGCGGTGCGGTCGCCGGCGAGGACGGCGGTTTTGCCTTCGGCGCGCAGGCGCTCGGCCACGGCGGAGGCGGCGGTGGTGTCGACGCCGAGGTCGGTGAAGAGATAGGCGTTGCCAACGGCTACCAGGGCACCATCGACCGTGGCGACGATGCCTTTACCGGGCATGGAATCGAATTGCTCGACCGGTTCGATCGGGTAGCCCAGCCGGGTGGCGTAGACGGTCATGGCTTTGCCGATGTGATGCTCGGATTGGTTCTCGGCCGCGGTCACCCGGGTGACCAGCTCGGTTTCGCTCCAGCCGGCGCCAAGATCGACGACATCGGTGATGGACGGCTGGCCCAGGGTGAGGGTGCCGGTTTTGTCGAAGGCAATGGTGTCTACCTGGCCGAGATCTTCCAGGTAGCCGCTTCCTTTAAAAAGAATGCCGTTGCGCGCGGCATTGGCCAGGCCGGAGAGGGTGGAAGCTGGGGTAGAGATGACCAGGGCGCAGGGGGAGGCGACCACCAGGAGGGTGATGGCGCGGTAGAAGGCGTCCGCGCGGGTTTCCCCACCGATGGCCATGAACCCGAAGAAGGCCAGGATCGAGCCGACGATGACCGCGATGGCATACCGGCCCTCGAACCGGTCGGTGAAGCGCTGGGTGCGGCTTTTCTGCTCTTGCGCCTGTTCCACCACGGCCACGATGCGCGAGAGGGTGCTTTCCCGGGAGATACGGGAGACGCACACCTGCAATGAACCGGTGGTGTTGATGGTGCCGGCGAAGACTTCGTCGCCGATCATCTTGCTGACCGGCATCGATTCACCGGTGATGGGTGCTTGATCGCAGGACGATTCTCCCTGGTCGACGGTTCCGTCAGCGGGGATGCGCTCGCCTGGGCGAATGAGCACCGTGTCACCGACCTGAAGCTGATCGACCGGGACGACGGTTTGGCTACCGTCTGGCGTGAGCAGGGTGGCTTCTTCCGGGGTGAGGTCCATCAGCGAGCGCACCGCGCGGCGCGTGCGGCCGAGGGCATAGTCTTCCAGTGCATTGGACAGAGAGAAGAGCCCAAAGAGGATGGCGCCTTCTTCCCAGTGGCCGACTGTGGCCGCGCCGATGGCCGCCAGGACCATGAGCAGGTCGATGCTGACCTCGCGCTTCGCCAGAAGCTTGAGCGCGGCGATGGCGGAAAGCGTGCCGCCAAAGAGGTAGGCGAGGACGAAGAGTCCGGTCGTGACCGGTTTGGGGGCGTCCAGGAGACGCATCCCCACGATACCGGAAATCGTGAAGATCCAGCAGCCGATGGTGGCTATCCAGAGATGGTTGCGTTGCCACCAGGTGGGGGATTCTTCCGCTTCCTCGAGCGCGGTCAGCATGGGTCGATCGAGGGCTTCCCGGAGATCGAGATCGATCTGGGTAACGGGAATGCCGGTCGACGACTCCTGGGAGGGAGGCGATTCAGGTGGCGCGATGAGATCGGGCATGAAATGGGTTTCCGGCGGATGAGGGAATAGTAATTCTGACTGAATTCATCGGAATACGAACTTCTGTTCTGAAAACTATTCTACCAGATGCCATCTGTTTCACCTGGCCCTGCGTGCCCGCTCGCTGAGGTTTGTTGTTCTTTAGGTCCGGGGGATGCCCAGGGGGAACACCGCAACAACGCAGTCGGTGGGTGACCGCTTTTGGGCATGAAGAGAAAAGCGGACACCGCGTGCCGCTTATTCAGGATGATCCTGAATGTCTTAGCGCAACACGATGAAGTAGACGATGACGGCGACGAACGCCACGGCCACGGCCGCGATAAGCGTCGTGGTTCCAAAGTTCCAGGCGCGTTGATGGGACTTGGTGGGGCCGTCGTAGTGAGTTGGTTCTACAGCGGGTGGGGTTTCGATGTTGTCGTTTTGCTCGGTCATGGGTGGTTCCTTTCCAATTCGGGCGGGAGCCAAATACCTCGCCTCGGTCGCGTGCTGACAGGCCGCATGGTTAGTTTCCTAAGGGTACCGTAACGCCGGGTGAGGGAGGCAATTTGGGCAATTCTTCCACCTGGCGAGCCAGGGTGCGCGGGAAGGGTGGTGATCGCATCCAGAATTCCTTACCATTCGTGTACGAACCAAGCGATGTCCTGGGCATCAGGAAACAGCGATGTTCTCCCATGATCCAACCCATCCTCACGTGCACGCAGCCCTGCTTGGGTCGGTTCGGATCGCCGTTGGTGATCGTGTTCTGCCCACCGCTGCGTGGCCCCGGCGCAGCGCGCGTGCCTTACTGCTTCTCCTGTTGGTACATCCAGCGCAACGACTTCCACGTGATCGGGTGATCGACCTCCTTTGGCCCGATGCTGCGCCCGAACGAGCCGATGCGTCGTTGCGGAAAGCCGTACATAGCCTGCGCCGGGTGCTCGAACCGTCGCTGGAGCAGGGCCGCGCCTCATATTATGTCGAGGTTGCAGGCGAGATTGTCGGATTGCGCTCCGGCGTCATCGGCACGCTCGATGTCACCACGTTCGAGCAGGCGCTGCACCAGGCCGCGGAATCGGTCTCCGATCGGCGCCCGCTGCTGCGCGCGGCGCTAGCTCACTATGGCGGACATTTGCTGGTGGATGAGCCAGCGGTCGATTGGTGTCTCCCCCACCGGGAGGGGCTGCGACTCGCGTGGCGGCAGGCGATCCTCAGCCTCGCCGCGCTCGATGCGGACGCCGGCGAACCCCTGGCCTCGATCGATGCGCTGGAAACATTGATCGTGGATGATCCAGGCGATGAATGCGCACTGCGCGCCTTGCTTCAGCATCTGACCATCGCCGGGCAGCGAGAGGAGGCCCTGCGGCGTTCTGGAGTGGCGCTCGCCCGGATGCGTGAGGAAATCGGCGTCGAGCCGAGTGCGGAAACCGACGCGCTTGTCGATGACATTCGCACCCATCGGCTGCGCACTCCGGACGTCGTGGCGTCGTCGCCTGCCCCAGTGCGCTACGAATCCTTGCCGGTTCCGCCCAGCTCGCTGATCGGCCGGTCGCGGGAGATCGAGGAGCTGCTTGGCCTGTTGTTACGGCCCATCGCATCGGCTGATCACGCTTACCGGTCCGGGCGGCACTGGCAAGACGCGGCTCGCGTTGGAAGTAGCACGGCGGGCCGCCCCCGATTTCAGCGCGGGCGTTTGCGTCGTCTCCCTGGCCGCCATTCGCGATTACCACCTGGTGCTGCCGGCGATCGTGCGCGCCCTGGGGTTCGACGAAGGGGTGGGACGTCCGGTGGACGAGCTCCTTCAGGCCGCCTTGCGCGACGCCCAGCTTCTCCTGGTGCTCGACAATGTCGAGCAGGTGATCGAGGCGGCACCGGCTATCGCGGAGCTGCTGGCGGCGTGCCCGCAGCTCACGATTCTGGCGACCAGCCGAGAGCCGCTCCGGCTGCAGGCGGAACGGCTTTACCCCACTCAGCCGCTGACCTTGCCCGATCTGCACGCGCGGCCAGCACCCGAGCGGTTGCTCTGCTCCGAGGCGGTCGCCCTGTTCGTCGAGCGCGCCCGACAGGTTCGTCCCGATTTCACCCTGACGCCCGAGAATGCGCCGGTGGTCGCGGAGCTTTGCGTGCGGCTCGACGGTCTTCCACTGGCTATCGAGCTTGCGGCTGCTCGCATTCGCGGTTTGCCCGCGGAAACGTTGCTGGCCTGGATGGGTCGCCGGCTGACGCTGCTGACCGATGGTCCGCGCGATCTGCCGGTTCGCCTGCAAACGATGCGCAATGCCATTGCCTGGAGCTACGACCTCCTGACCCGCGAGCAACAGGCGCGCTTCCGGCGGCTGGCGGTGTTCGCGGGAGGGTTTTCTGCCGAAGCGGCCAGCGTTGTGATCGAGCTCGACGGACAGGGCGAAAGCGATACGGAGCAGACCTCGATCGGGGATGTCACGCTGGCGCTTTTCTCGTTGGTCGACCGAAACCTGATACGGCAGACCGAACACGGAACGGATGCGCATTTCGAGCTGCTGGAGACCATTCGCGAGTTCGGGGTCGAACGGCTGATTGCCAGCCATGAATACGAGCGAGCGCGTGATGCCCATACGCGCTATTACGTCTCGCTGGCCGAGCGAGCCCGGGACGGGCTGTCTGGATCGGAGCAAGTGAGCTGGTTCGACCGGCTCGAGATGGAGCATGACAACCTGCGCGCCGCGATCGCCTGGGCAATCGAGCGTGACGATGCCGAACGCGCGCTGCGACTCTGCGGAGCACTCTGGCGCTTCTGGATGGCGCGCAGCTATCTGGTCGAGGGCCGGGCGCAGCTCGAACGCGCATTGGCGCTACCGGAGGCACAGCGGTACCCGACCGATCGAGCCATCGCCCTGGCACGCGCGGGGGATCTGGCCCGGCGTTGTGGAGATCTGGAGGCGGCACGCGAGCGTTTCGAGGCAAGCCTGGCCATTTGCCAGCAGATTGGGAACCGGAAGGAAGAGGCCTGGGTGCAGACCGAGCTGGGATGCCTGGCGTTGGCACGTCAGGAGTACGCCGGCGCGCACGCGTTTCTGACGCATGGGCTTGCCATCTCCCAGGAGATCGACGATCGGACGGGCATCGCCCATAGCCAGCTTCTGCTGGCCCGCGTGGCGCATCACACCGGCCACAACGACGAAGCCGCACGCCTGGCCGGCGCGAGCCTGGACATCTATCGCGTGGCGAACGATCGGATCGCGATGAATTGGGCCTTGCATAGCCTGGTGCATTACGCCATCGACCAGGGTGAGCTCGCACACGCGCGCAAGGTGCTCGATGAAGGGTTGTCGCTGGCCCATGAGTCGGGCTACCGATGGGGCACGATTGCCTTGCTGGAGGCTGCAGCCGCGCTGGCCGCAGCGGAAGAACAGCCGATTCGCGCGTTGCGGCTGGCGGGCGCAGCCAATGCCCTGCGAGAACCAATTGGGGTGCCGCTTTCTTCCGACTGGACGTGCGATCTGGAGCGGCAGCTCGCGCCGGCGCGAGCGCGGCTGGGGGAATCGGGATCGACAGCAGCATGGAGCTCGGGACGTTCCCTGTCGATCGATCGCGCAGTGCACGAGGCATACGCGGACGGGGACAACTAGCGCGCGTCTGCGGACGCGTCGCTTCCTCACGGTTTTGTTCCACACGCTGGAACGTTTCTGGAACACCACATCGATAGGGTGAATTGGGCGGCGGCGCATGGGCGCTGACCGGCAACGCCGGTTCGCGCCCGGTTACGGTCGAGCCGCCGTTCCGAGCGGCTCGTGCCGATCGAGGAGGGATGACATGTCGAAACACATTGGCGAAGTCGAATCGCGCGCGCGACGCGCACCACACACGCGTTGCACGGTGCCCTGGGCGCGTCACTGGGGATTACTTGCGGTAGCCGTCATGCTGGCCGTTGGAACACCGGTTGCGGCACACGCGCAGGAGGCAAGCCCGGTGAGCGCGGCATGCGAAGCGCCCGCGTTGCCGCCGGGCACGCCAACCGCCCTGGATGCGATGGCAAGCCCTGAGGCGGGCGCGCCCAGCGAGGCGTCGCCGGAAATTGGGGATCCCGTGCCTGCGGCAGAGCCAGCCGGTACGGCGGCGGATGCCGCAACCGACGACCGGGTCACCAGTGCCGCCGCGAACATCGTCGGATGCCTCTCCAGCGGCGATGCGCTCGGGTTTGCGGCGCTGGTCACGCCGAATTACCTGATGACCGAATATGGGATCACGAACCCGTATGACATGGAATACGTGTTCGAGGGGATGCCCACGTTCGAGCTGTTGTCGGCCGAAAACGCCCAGACCCACGCCGATGGGCGCATCAGTATCGAAGTCACCACGGTCATTGGGGGAAGCCAGGTCGACCGGTTCCGGGCGTATTTTGTCGAAGGCGACCAGGGAGTTCTGTTGCTGGACGAAGAGGTGTCGCTACCGGTATCGGCGGACACCAGCGTCGAGGTCACGATGGTCGACTACTCCTTCGAAATGAGCGAGACGACGGTTCCGGCTGAGACGCCCCTTGCCTTCACGATCGAGAACGCCGGCCAGTATCCCCACGAATTCGTGGTAGTGCAGCTCCCGGAGGGGGTATCCGTGGAGGATGCCCTGGCCGATCCGGCGCTGGGCGAGTCGGTGGTGTTCCTGGCAGGAGCTTTCGCGGAGCCAGGCGGGGTTACCTATCTGGGAATGACAGGGCTGGAGCCCGGCACCTACACCGTGGTCTGTTTCGTCGACACGCCAGAAGGGATTCCCCACGTCATGCGGGGCATGGTGGCGGAGCTGACGGTCGAATAGCCAACCGGGCCTGCCTTGGATGGCCGCGCCATTTCGCGAGCCCAACCAAATACAGGACGGCTGATATGCGCGACGTGAACAAGCCTCAGGTCTCGAGTGAGATCGAGGATGCCTATGCGGAGATCGGCCGAGCGGTCGTGGAGACGGCTATCCAGAAGCGCGGACAGGCGGTGGCACGTCCAATGGAAGGAGTCGAGGCAACGGTCCTGATCCGCCTTCTCTTCGAAGTCGTGGGCTGACCGAGCGGTTTCCGGTTACCTGTTGCGTTTGCATGCCGGACACCGAGGGCGGCTGGGTCTGCGCTGGCCCTTGCTGCCCTGTTGAGATCTCATCCTGGCAGTAGACGGGAATTCGAGTTTGGCGGCTCGGATTCCATCCCTTCCGAACGATCGTTACGCACAACAGAGGAAGCCAATGGACGGAAAACGATTCGATGAACTCTCGCGACGGTTTGCCACCCGGCAATCGCGACGAACCTTCTTTGGACTGATCGGGACGGCAGCGGCTGGTGCCCTGACTCACCAGGCTTCCGGTGCGGCGCCGAAAGAAGACAAGCCGACCAAGTGCTATGGAGAAGGCTCCCGCTGCACCAATGGCAAACAGTGCTGTTCCAGCCATCATGCGTCAACCGGCAATGTACCGCTGAAGCCGGGTCAGAATGTGCGGTTGCTTCCGATTGCGCTGGCTTTGACAGCGAGTGCCAGACACGGACATGTACCGACGGGGTCTGTGGCGTTACCTACACCCCGTATGGATCTCTCGTCAGCGATCAGATCGCCGGCGATTGCCAGAGCGAATGTCTGCAATGGGTTCGGCGGGGTCATGACCATTGCCGATGATCCGATATTCCGCCTGTCGCCAACGACTGCACCAGCGCGAGCTGTGCCGATGGCGTGCCGGCAACCGGCTCCCTGCCCGCTGGCCCATCGTGTGCAACTGGTGGAGGCGTCATCTGCAATGGAACCGGCCAGTGTGTCGTTTGTCATGCCCGGGGATACGCCAGTCTTGCTATTCGGGTCCAGCGGGTACCCAGGGGATAGGAATTTGTCGAGCCGGGACGCGAACGTGTCTGCCAGACGGGAGCGGATTCGGTGCGTGCGTTGGAGAAGTGCTCCCATGAGCGGAAGTGTGCAATGGATTCGACGATGACTGCGATGGCGAAGTCGACGAAGGGAATCCCGGTGGTGGCGGCCCGTGTTTCACCGGGCTTGCAGGAGTTTGTGCGCAGGGCACGCTGCAATGCCAAGGCGGGGCACTCAGCTGTATTCCGCTCGTGCGGCCCTTTACCCGGGCAGAGAGTTGCAACGGCCTCGACGATGACTGCGACGGCTTGGTCGATGAAGGCGCCTGTCCGTCTCCACAACAGTGTGAACTCAGCGGAGGGAGCTATCGTTGCTGCATTCCAGATGGAGTCAATTCTCTCGGCAACTGTGATGCGTGTTGCTCGGGCGGCTGCATTCTCTTCACACAAATCTGCGCGAGCTGATCGCATGCGAACTCATTTGGTCGACCAACTTCGAATCGCTAGCGTGTCGCCAGGCACTTCGCCCGACGACGAGAGGACAGGAAAGGATATCGTCATGAATCACGACATCTCGCGAGTGAATGAGCAACTGTTTTCGCGCCGCCAGGTCACCGTGGGCGCGGCATTGGGAGGGGCCTTTCTGGCCTTTGGGCGGTGGATTCCGAACGTCAGTGCCCAGGCCACCGATCTCACCAGCCTGGGATATCCCACGCTCGATGTGACCATTACCGCGGATGGCTTTTCCGGCATCCCTGAGACGCTCCCGGCAGGTCGGTATCTGCTCAACGCGACGGCCGAGGATCTCGAAGAAGGGGGTGCTGTCTCGTTTCTGTCTCCTTATGACATGAGCCCCGATGAATTTCTTGGCTTTTCTTGGTATCGGCGCACCAGCGGCATCCCCAGAGGCTGGGGGAGAGACGAATGGCGGCGAGGGGGGTGAAATGGAGGGGCCGCTCCCAACATTCGTCTACCAGTCCAGGTTCGCTGGGGGTGTGGTGGCCATGCCAGGGATGCCCGGCACCGCCGTGATCGACCTCACAGAGGGCGAGTGGATTGGCTGGGGTGACGACCCGACAAGCCCGCAGTCACCGGTGGTGGTGAGCGTCACCGGGGCATTTCCGACCGATGTGACGGAACCAGACGCGGACGTGATGCTGACGCTGGTCGACTTTGGAATCATGGTCGAAGGCAATCTGGTAGCCGGCGAGCATGTGCTCCAAATCGAGAATCTGGGAGCCCAACCCCATTTTGTTGATCTGGAGATCGTGCCCTCAGGGACGACCAACGAGGACGTGGCAGAGTTGCTCGAGGCCGTCATGACCGGAGGAACCCCAGCGGCCGGGGGTTTGACGGAAGCGGACCTTCAGCCAGTGCTTTTCACGCCGACCCAGTCGATTGGTACGACCACGTGGACGAAGGCAACCCTCGAGGCGGGAACATATGCTGCCGTGTGCTGGTTCCCAACTGCGGGAATCGGAGACCCACACGCGCTTCATGGGATGCACGTGGTTTTCGACGTCGCCGAGGCGTGACCTTGGCGGCGCCGGCGCGGTTGCCGGGATGACGAGTAAGGGGCCCAGGCATTGTGCCTGGGCCTTTCTCGCGTCCGCGCGTTCTTGCACCCGCGCCCAATGCTGGGCAGCGCATTGCGAAAACGTTGGCACTCATATTGGGGACGGGTCGCCTGGGAGCACTCGCTACGGCGAGGAGATCCTTCCTGCGTCAGGATGACGGAAAGGTGCGGCTCGTCCAGGGTGGAGAGGATACGGAGGGTGTATCGCCCATGGTTGAAAGATTGGGATACCGGACGGTGGGTTAGAGGTCGTCATCCTCGTCGTCATCGTCATCGATGACGTAGCGCGGTTTGGGCAGGGGGGCGGTGGCCGAGGGGGTGTCGGTATCGATAACCACGTCGCTCATCACACGACGGCGGGGCAGGCGGCGGGTGACGTTCAGCAAGCGCATTCCGGCCAGCAGGACGATCAGGGTGGCCGTGAAGGAGATGAGGATGACTGCCAGCGGTGGGATGCCAACCACCAGTGCCCCGGTCGCCAAAATGGCCATGACGCCGATGATGAGCATCAGACCGACATTGGTAGTGCGGCGGGCGCTTTGGGCGATCCAGAGGGCGAACGGCAGCTCGGACAACTGGCCACCAAAGAGGAGCACGCCGGCGGGTTCGCGGGTGACATCACTGGATACGCTGCCGAGCGCGATCCCGGAGGTGGCAATGGCCAGGGTGGGCGAGTTCTCACCTGCACCGGCGATCATACCCACCGGGGCGCTTTGCTCCATCTGTCGCACCACGCCCAGTTTTTCTTCCGGGAGTAAATCGGCGTAGACCTCGCGCAGGCCGGCGGCGCTGGCGATCACATTGGCCACGACCTCATCGTCACCGGTGAGCATGGCGGTGCGACGAATTTTGAGATAGGCGAGATCATCCACGATCTCGGGCGCCTCCGGGCGTAACGGATCGGACACCCCGATGACCCCGCGCAGATTCTCCCGGTCGCCCACCAGGACGGCCGATTGGCCCTCGTCACGCATGTCGGCGGATATCTCGATCGCACGCCAGATGTTGACCCCCAGCTCGGCGAAGAGATTGGCGTTGCCAACGGCTACCGTCCGTCCATCGACGGTGGCGATGATGCCCTTGCCCGGGCTGGGGGTGAAATCGCTCGGTACGGGGATCTCGAGCCCGCGTGCTTCGGCAGCGTTGACGATGGCGTTGCCCAGCCGATGCCCGGAGCGAAGCTCGGCCGCGGCGGCACGTACCAGAATCTCGTCGTCGGTCCAACCGGTGTCGGTGTTGACGACTCCGCTGACGACCGGCTTGCCGCCGGTGAGGGTGCCGGTTTTATCGAAGGCGATGGTTTTGACGGTGCCGAGGATTTCCAGCTCATCCTGCCCGCGGAAGAGGACCCCATGGCGCATCCCATTGGCCATGGCAGCCCGGTAGGCGGTGGCGATGGTGAGCAGGAGCGCAGCGGGCGAGGCGGCGATCAGGAAGGCGAAGGTGCGTTCCAGGGCGTTGCGCCAGGAGTGGTCGCCCAGTCCCATGAGCACGATAAAGGCAAGCAATCCACCGATCAGCATGGCGATTGCATACTTGCCGGCTAACTCTTCGAGCATCTGCTGGGCGCGACTGGGATTCGGCAGCGCGTTCTTCGCCAACCGAGCGGTGCGGGCGATGGTCCGTTGCGATGGTCGTCGACCGACCCGCACTTCGATATCGTTGCCGAGGTTGCGGCTGCCGGCATAGATATCGCTGCCGCGGTGTTTGTCGACCGGTTCGGCGGATCCGGTGACGATGGACTGATCGACCGTGGTGACTCCAGATTCGACGAAGCCATCGAGCGGGACGACATCGCCCTTTCCCACCCAGACCGTATCACCAACGGTTACTTCCTTTAAAGGAACGGGGGTGGTGGCGCCCGCGAGAGTTGCCTGGGTAGACCGCGCGGAAATCAGCGCCTGCAACGGTTCCTCACTGCGCCGGATGATGAGATCGTGGATGGCCAGCAGCGTGGCGTAGCACGCGAGAAGGATGGCGGCATCACGCGAGCTGCCAATGATGAGAGCGCAGATGGCAGCGATGATGGGCAGCAGCGCGATCGGCACCAGGAACTGGCGCAGCTTTCGCACGACCTCGATGGCTGGAAAAATTCCCGCAATCGCTGCGGCAACGACATAGAGCCCGTGGTAGAAGAGCGGACGGAAGCCGAATATCCAGTCGCTCAGCAGCGCCACGAAAATGAGGACCCAGGCGACGATGACGCAAACCGTGAGTTTGCGCAGAAGGGTCCAGGGAGTTTTGGTGGCGAAGGTCGCAGTGCTGAGCGCGGCTGGAGCAGACGACCGGGCAGGAAGGATGCGGCGGACTTTGGATTTGGAGGTTTCCGCGCTCTCGCTGGTTGCTTCTCCAGTTTCGGTGGCGGCCGCGACCACAACCGCAGCCGGATCCTCGACATTACCGGATTCCGGAGATTCCGTAGGGTCGGTTTCCGGTTCTGGTTTAACTTCTGCCTTGGGATCGGATTCGGGTTCGTCCGGATCGATTACTGGCTCTGCCGCGTCAGGATCAGGATCGTCGGACGGTAGCTCGATGGCGTCGTCACGGGTCAGGTTTGGTTCGGTTGGCGGAACCTCGTTCGGGAGTTGAGCATCAGATTCGGGATTGGGCTGGGCGTGGCCAGGTTGGGAATCTTCCGGCGCCACCTCGCCTGGAATTGCAGCCTCTTCCTTGTCCTGCGCCATTGAATCTCGCGTCTTTCCCGGGAGTTGCGGGGGTGGGCTCCGAATGGGGAGCGGAGCAGCCGCACAATCGCCTTATCTTACCAGCCGTCTTTCGGTGGGCTGCTGTTTTATACGAAGAGCATTTCGCGTTGTTCGCTGGGATCGAGGATCGGTGCTTGCCGGTGGAATCGTGGCCAGGCTCGAATTCAGGCACCCAGGAGGTCACTCCGTTGTGGAGAAACCCCGGTACGACGCTACTGTCCCTTCATAAACTATCCACACTCTCCCCTGGTTTTCCCCAATTGGACGTTCTCGAATGTGACAGGCGGGTGTACGTACACCTAAACCGTCATTTTCTGAGTGGAATTGTGGATAACTTTGGAATCGATGGGGATAAGGTGCGCACAATGTGGACAACAGGGTGTACGTACACGTGGATAACCTCGAGGGTGGCGGGGATAAGCGGGGCAGTTGTCCACAGGGGGTGGGGATGAATGAGAGGGCTTCCATGCAAGTTGTCCACGGGTCGGGAGAGATCGCCGGTTTTCTCCACATACCGAGGATTGGTAAGGTGACGGTCAGATACGGGAATCGTTGCGTTTCCCCACTATCCACACCCCTACTGCTACTTCGGCAATCTTCTACTTCTCTCTTCATTCCTAATAGTACGTACAAGTTGCAGAGGAATCAGTTTGGTTCGGCTCGATGTTCGGCAAGTTGGTCGACCGATCCACGAGCTGCGTACTCCCAGGAGGACAAGGTGCCAGGAGTTGGATTCCCAGAGAAGTCCCAGCGTTTGCGAGACGAACTCACATGCGCGGTTCCTATGCTGTTCTGAGATCCGGTGAACGGGGAGCGATCCCAGCGCCGGTCGGAACCGAAAAGGAGCAGGCCATGGAACTGTACGAAACCCAGATACGCAGAGATGATGAGCAAAGCAGCCTGGTGGCCAAGACAATGGTGAGCGTGGTGGCAGTGATGGCGCTGATGGTGATGGCAACGATATTGGTCTTCTCCGCTGGCGGAACGATCGTCTAGCGACAAGGGGACTCGATCGCTCGAATACAATGAACTACGATGAAATGACGGGCGGAGGGTGAAAGCTCTCCGCCCGTTTTGTGTTTGCGGAGATTGGTGGCAGGAGCCATGATGGTCTCTGGTTCGCGTGGTACGGGTGATGCTGCTCGGTCGATGGTGCAGGTCTGCCAAGCAAGAGCCAGGATTCAGATCGAATGCTTCGGCCGAGACGACGGTGAGGCAATTTTCGGCATGAGGCGAATCCTTTTCGTGGAGTCGTGCGTCATAACAGGGAGCACTGTGAAGGGCTTGGGATCCGGGAGCGGAGAGGCTTCGCTCCTCCCAGCGTGACGGCCTGCTGGTGAATGTTTTACGAGACAAGTTGTCTTGTGGGAACTCTTCTGTCAGGCTTGCAAGGAACTATCAGGCGTTACCTCTGGTGCGCTTGCCGTGTCCTCAGATACGACAGGTTGAGGAAACGTTGTGTACAAGCAGGCAGCTTTGCGATAAGCTGTGCGTACGTACGCATACCTTTTTGGTTTTGGCGTGGCCCGAGCCACACGCAGTTCCGCATTGGACCCGCAGGTTACACGTAAAGGGGAGAGTCGACCATGGACCGCAGGATCAGCCGCAGCGATCGCGCCGCACGCTCACGTGCCACGATCAGGAAAGGAGGATCCCGCGCCGTTCTCGTCGCGCTTACGGCCCTGCTCACACTGCTGATGGCGCCGATGGCGACATCAGCTCAGGATGACTGGTCGGCTCCGCGCACGGTGTACATTCCCGAAACCGGGCATACGATCGACGGAGTCTTCCTGGATTCCTGGCGGGAATGGGGTGGCGCAGCAGCCTTTGGCAATCCGATTACCCCGGAGCTCGAGGAAAACGGCGGGATCGTGCAGTACTTCGAGTATGCGCGGATGGAGTATGTGCCAGACGATCCGGATGGTCAGGTGGTGCATTTTGGCGAGATCGGCCGCGAGCTGAAGCCAGCCACCGTCTTCCGGTCGAAACCGCAGTTGTGGACGACGGGTGCACAAAACGGGCTGACCCAGATCGCGGATGAGCTGCGCGCATGGGCGCCGGTGACAGGGAGCGAGGCGCGGATCCCGGACAGCCCGACCCGCCGGTACATAGCCGAATCGCAGCACTCGGTCCAGAACGGGTTCAAAGATTACTGGGAAGCCACCGGTGAGGCAGCCTATCTCGGGAACCCGGTTACGGAAGAGTTCCGCCGCGGTGACGCGACGTATCAGATCTTCGAGCGCGGCAAGCTTTCCTGGACCGATGCTACCGGCGTGAAGATGGAGCCGGTCGGCTCGATTCTGGTGAAGCAGTATGGGCTCGAGACTAAGCCGCTTCCCACCGCCGATGACTATCCAGTCTACTCCGAAGATCTCTTCATCCCGCCGCCACCACCGGTACCGCAGGTTCCCTCGAATCCGGGCGGCGAGCGATGGTTTTCTGTGAATCTCAGTTCGCAGTACGCGGTTGCCTACGAGGGTAATGTGGCGGTAAACGAGACGTATGTGAGCACGGGTCGCCCGGGTTTCGATACGCCTGCTGGCACGTTTTACGTCAGTTACACGCTTGATTCGCAGACGATGGAAGGTGTGCTGGGCGGCGAGTATTACAACGTGCCGGATGTTCCGTATGTGATGTATTTCACCGATGTGGGACATGCGATTCACGGCGCCTACTGGCACAGCAACTTCGGGGCAGTGATGAGCCATGGCTGCATCAACCTGCCACTCTGGTTCGCCGAGTGGCTGTACTACTGGGCCCCGGGTGGAATGCGCATCGAGATTTCGTACTAGGCCGGACTGCCGTATGGCAGTAGAAGACCATAAGTAGAACGAGCAACGCCCTCTTCCACTGCAGGAAGGGGGCGTTTTGTTGTGCCTTTCGCTCCGTACCGGAGCTGAGTTGCGTCTTGCGAAAACCCGGCACGGTGGAACAATCGGTTCTCGTTCGTTCCCTGCCCGATGACCGAACTGATCACCAACACACCCCTTTTTAGTATCCGGTGTTCTCTTTGAACACGTGGCGGAATTTCAGTTGCCTGATTGACAAGGCTGAGACTATTCGCTACTATCCGAATTGGTCAACCAATCAACCAGTCAACCAATCGACGTGCGGTTTCGGTCCGCGGTCAGAGTGCCGGGGCGACGTGCGGTGGAGCACAGAGGGGACTATGGGACGTCTCGAAGGGAAAGTGACGGTCATTACCGGCGCGGCCAGTGGCATTGCGCGTGGCGCGGCCGAGGCGTTTGTGCGGGAAGGGGCCATCGTTGGATTGCTCGATCGCAACGCCGAAGGTCTCGAGCAAGCTGCGGCTGAGCTGGGAGAGCAAGCGTTTCCCCTGGTGGCCGATGTGACCGATGAAGCAAGCGTGGCGGCGGCGTTCGATCAGGTTCGCCAGCGGTACGACCGATTCGATTGTCTCTACACCTGCGCGGCGGTGCAGCTCATCGGCGAAGACGCGCCGGTGCATGAACTGGATACCGCGGTCTGGGACCGCACCTACGCCGTGAACGCTCGCGGCGTTTTTCTTTCCTGCAAATATGGAACACGGTTGATGATCGACGCCGGCAATGGCGGATCGATCATCAATGCCGGATCACCCACCGGATTGACGATGAGCGGTGCCGGTTGGAGCGCCTATTCGTCGTCGAAAGCGTCGGTGATGGGGTTGACCCGGATCATGGCGGCCGATCTGGCGCAGTACGGAATCCGGTGTAACAGCATCGTGCCGGGGTCGATTACGACACCGTTGACGAAGGTGTTGCATGACGATCCGGTGGTTCGCCCGCAGTTGGAGGCGATGCACCCGATCGGACGATTGGGATTGCCGGAGGATATGGCCGGGATCGCGGTTTTCCTGGCGTCGGATGAGTCCAAGTTTGCGACCGGGTCGTTGTTCTTCGTGGACGGCGGGATCTCGGTGCGGTAGCAGGCGGCGCCAACCGTAGTGGCGGCACCTGTGGCCGCCAATCGCGCATGGCGCGATAACGGAGTCGTCGAAAACCCAGGTTTCGAATTTGAAGCCTGGTTGTGGGCAAGGCAATGGCGGCCGTTGGCCGCTGGCGGGCACAGGTCCCGCCACTACGTTCCAGGAGCGGGAGGGCACAGAGGCCCTTCACTACGAACGAGGGAGGGCGTAGAGGCCCTTCGGTACGACCGAGCAAGGTGGACACGAATGTCCGCGGTTGCGGATGACGGAATGACGCGACGGAGCGAGTTGTTCGAAGAGGAGCGACGGTGGCGCAGGTAACGATGAAGCCGCAAGGGCGGCAGTCGGGGATTGGCGGAGCAATCCGGCGGGTTCTTTCGATCGATGAGATCGGAGTGATCGTCGCAATGCTCGGGATTTGCATCTTTCTGAGCCTGACGACCGATACCTTCCTGCACAAACAGAATCTGATCTCGGTGCTGCGGCAATCGTCGTACATCGGAATCATGGCGGTCGGGATGGTGTTCGTCATCTCGATGGGCGACATCGATCTCTCGGTCGGGGCGATGCTGATGTTCACGTCAGTGACGATGTCGATCCTCTTCCGGGACGGGTATTCGCCCTTCATCGTCATCGCGGCGGGGCTTGCGCTGGGGACCCTCTGTGGGTTCATCAACGGCGTTTTGAGTGTCGCGCTGCGGATCCCGACCATCATCGTCACCCTGGGAACCCTGAGCATTTTTCGTGGATTAGGTCTGGTGGTTTCCGGGGGATCGCCGGTTTCGATCGATCGCGAGATCACCGGTCGCTGGTTCTTCACCCGGATGGGCGAGAAGTCGTTAGGCATCTGGATGAGCGCCTGGGCGATGTTCGTGGTGGCGCTCGTTGGGTGGTTCCTTTTCAACCAGACCGCGTTTGGTCGACGGGTGCAGGCGATTGGCAGCAACCGCCAGGCAGCCCGTTATTCCGGTATCCGGGTCAATCGCTACCGCATCATGGTGATGTCGCTGATGGGCTTCATTGTCGGTATCGCGGCCACCTTTCTGCTGGCATTCCAGCGTGGTGGCAACCCAGCCAGCGGACCGGGGCAGGAGTTGTATGTCATCGCGGCCACGATCATCGGCGGCACGGCGCTGTCGGGTGGATCGGGGTCGGTGTTTGGGGCGGTGATCGGCGCGATCATCGTCTGGCTGATTCAAAACGGTCTGGTGCTGCTCGGGATCGAGCCAGCCTGGGGCACGGTGGCCACAGGCTCGGTGATCATCATCGCGGTGGCGTTGGACTATTTGATCAAGCGACGAGATTAGGAGCTGGGAGCCAGGAGTTAGGAATTGACGTTGCGGGGAAGCGGGGTTGTTCGAAGTAGACCATGGTGGTCGGGAACGACGAGAGAGATTCTTCGCTTCACTCAGAATGACAACCCCCTGGGTGCGGGGTCCTTCCTAACTCCTGGCTCCTCACAGTTCACTCCTCAAAAGGAGGTGATAAGCGCAGTCGGTTCCAGATTTCGAGGTGAACAGTTCGTCGAAGACGCAAAGCGAAAGGATTCACAGATGAATCGAGCGCGGTTCCTCGCGATCTTCATGGCCGCGGCCATGATGGTCATACCGATGGCGGTAAGCACCCAGTCCGCAGTGGCGCAGGATGACGAGATCAAGATCGCCTATATCCTGCATGGTCTCAACGACTTTACCCAAACGATCAAGGAAGGGGCCGAAGACGCCGGCGACGACCTGGGCGTGACGGTCGATGTCTTCGGTGAGGCGGGATTCGACATTCCCACCCACCAGGCGTTCCTCGAGTCGGCCATTCAGGCCGGTTACGATGGAATCGTCGTGATTCCGAACGGTGGCGATCCGTGGAACACGTTGCTGGAAGAAGCAGCGAACGCAGGGATTCCGCTGGCGACCGCCAATAACACCGCGTTGAACTCGGTGGTCGATCTCTGGGTCGGCCAGGATGAGTACAACTCGGGCGTACTGCTGGCGCAGGAGATGCAGAAGCAGCTCGACGCCGCTGGGGTGACAAGTGGCAAGGTCGTGATTGGGTCCTGCTTCCCGGGTAACCCGGTGCTCGACAATCGCTCGGCTGGTATCCATTCCGTGCTCGATGGGGCAGGTTTTGAGCTGACCCAGGACTACGACACCAAGCTGGACAACACCGAGAACTACAACATCTGGGACAGCCTGGCGACCGCGAATCCGGATGCCGTCGCCATGATCGGTCTCTGCTCGCTCGATCCGCCGAACATGGCGCAGGTCAAGGAGCGCGGTGGCTACGAATGGCTGGCTGGCGGTTATGACCTCGAAACCCCAACCCTCGAGGCGATCCAGGATGGCTATATCGGCGTTTCGGCCGGACAGCAGCCGTACCTTCAGGGCTATCTGCCGGTGCTCGCGCTGGTGCAGGAGCTTCGCGACGGGACGCACATCAGCGGCTGGCTCGAGGTTCCGACCGACATCGTGACGGCTGCAAACGTTGAGGATTTCCTGCCGCGCGAGGGCGATGCCCAGGTGCAGCGTGATTTCTATGCGACGTATATCGCGGAGAACTTCTCCGATCTGGCCGCGGCGGCTCGTCCGTACTCGGATCTGAGTGCGGCTCCCGGCGATATGGCTTCCCCGGAGGCGACTCCGGCGGGGTAATCGATCGAGCAGGCGGCACGCAGCAGACAGCATGAGCTGGGCTGTGGCGTGTCGCCCCCATCCATCCCCTTGGGAAAGGTCGTAGTGCGCCGGCCATCGTAGTGGCGGGACCTGTGCCCGCCAATCGGGCGAAGCCCGATGACGGTGTTGCCGGGTAGCCAGGTTTCGAAGTTGAAGCCTGGTTGTGGTCAATGCAATGGCGGCCTGCGGCCGCTGGCGGGCACAGGTCCCGCCACTACGATGGGATCGGTTGATGAGAGCACGGAGGTCCTTCGCTACGAGTGGTGATAGGAGCTGGTCGTAGTGGCGGCACCTGTGGCCGCCAATCGGGCGGAGCCCGATAACGGAGGAGCCGATCAACCGAGTTCCCGGTCCGCACTGGTTGCGATCGCGGTAAGGCGGCTGTGGCCGCTGGCGGGTACAGGTCGCGCCACTACGAGGTATTGGTAAACGGGAGGGCACGGAGGCCCCGCACTACAAACGAGAGGGCAGGGACGCCCTCCACTACGACCAGTTGGTCGGTGACGTTGGAACGGGATTTGATGCGTGAGTGAGACGGTGGAACAGGCAGTGGCGAGCGAGGGCCGGGAGATTATCCGGGTCGAGCAGGTGAGCAAGCGTTTTGGCGGTGTCAATGCGCTGAGTGATGTGTCGCTGTCGATCGATCGCGGTGAGATTCATGCGCTGGTAGGGGAGAACGGGGCGGGGAAAAGTACGTTGATGAAGATCCTGGCGGGGATCTACCAGCCCGATTCGGGAAAGGTGCTGATCGAGGGGCAGGAGGCGCAGATTTCGAGTCCACTCGCTGCGCGGCGCTATGGGGTCAGCATCGTGAATCAGGAGCTGGCGCTGTTTCCACAGCAGTCGATTGCCGCCAACATCTTCGTCAACCGGGAAGAGACACGGGGCCGCTGGGTGCTCGATAAGCCAGCAATGCGGCGCGAAACCGAGGCCGTGCTGGAACAGATGGGGGTCTGGCTCGATCCCATGCGCAAGGTCGGGACGTTGCCAGTGGGTGAAAAGCAGCTCGTCGAGATCGCCCGCACTATCCAGCAAAACTCGAACATCATCATTATGGACGAACCGAATTCGGCGCTGAATGCGAACGAGTCGGAACGATTGTTCGATCTCTTGCGGCGGTTGCGCGATCAGGGGATCACGATCATCTATGTCTCCCACCGGCTGGAGGAAGTTTTTTCCATCTCCGACCGGATCTCGGTGATCCGCGACGGTACCTACCAGGGAACCTGGAACATTGCGGAGACCACGATTCCCCAGATCATCTCGGTGATGATCGGGCGGAATCTGGAAGACGCTTTCCCCGAGCGGAGCGCGAACTTTGCCGATGCGCCGGTGATGCTGGCAGCCGAAGGGTTGCAGACGGCGCGTGGACTGGAAGGGGTCGACTTTTCGGTGCGGGCGGGAGAGATCGTTGGATTTGCCGGACTGGAAGGTTCGGGTGTCGACGAGATCTTCGATGTGCTCTTCGGGTTGGAGACACCAACTGGCGGAACGATTCGCTACCACTCCGGCGAGGATCGGCCCAAAACCCCATTCGATGCCATCCGGAAGGGACTGGGGATGGTACCCGCCAACCGGCGTGATGAAGGGCTGATGCTCCCCTGGTCGATCCGGCGGAACATGAGCCTGGCGGTGCTCGACCGGTTGCTGCTGGCGTTGGGGGTAATCAACCGCAAGGGCGAGCGTGAGCTGGCGGACGACTACGTACGCCGATTGAACGTGGCAACCGATTCGATCGACAAACGGGTGGTCAACCTGAGCGGCGGAAATCAGCAAAAGGTGGTGCTGGCCAAATGGCTGGCGACTGGGCCGACAGTGCTGATTCTCAACGACCCGACCCGCGGGGTCGACGTTGGGGCCAAAGCGGAGATCTATCAGCTCTGCAATGAGCTGGCCCAGGGCGGGCTGGCGCTCCTGTTTACCTCGTCGGAGGTGGAGGAGATTGTTGGAGTGTGTGACCGGATCCTGGTCTTGTACCGGGGCCGGGTCATCAAGGAGTTCAACCGGGGCGAGGCCGATAAGGAAGCGGTGACCTTCTGGGTGTCGGGTGGGAAAACGGTGCTGTCGGATAGTGATTTGGGGGCAGTGGCGTGATGAGAGCAGGCGGCACGCAGCGGGTAGCAGGCAGATCGGGCCGGGCACAGTCCCCAGGGCATGGCGCAGTGTCCATGTCCTACGGACTGTGCGGCAGAGATGGGAGGGCAGAGACGCCCTCGGCTACGACGAGAGACGGGAGGGCAGAGACGCCCTCGGCTACGACGAGAAACGGGAGGGCACGGAGGCCCTTCGCTACGGCCTGTGGAGCCTCGGAGAAGCGGGGCGGCGGCTACGAGGGCAACCACGGGGGATTGCCCCTATCGAGTGTAGGGTTGGGAGGGATCTCAATGATGTCGAATAGGTTCGTGACATGACCGGCCCTCCGATCGAGGGGATCGATCATGTGGCAGTGCTGGTCGAGGATATCGAGGCGGCGTTGCCGTATTACACCGACACGCTTGGCTTTACCGTGATTGCTGATGACCGGGTGGAGGCCGTGAAGGCGCGTCTGGTGATGATGCAATTGGGTGAGAGCCGGTTGCAACTGATTACGCCGATCGCGGAGGGACCGATTGCTGAGTACCTGCGCACGCATGGCGAAGGGCTGCATCACATTGCCCTGAAAACTGCGAAGATCGAAGAAGTGGTGCACCAACTGTCGCCGGACGTACCGGTGCGGGTGGTGCGCGGTGGCCAACAACGGCTGGGTGGTTTTCTGCCGTACCGTCCGAACAACGTCATGTTGGAAGTCATCGAGGTCGAGGAGTAATGGAGGAAAGGCCCGCGAATGAGTGAACCGTTTCGCGTTGGATACACCAACGATTTTTTGAAGGCCGACGGCTCGATTGGCTGGGGCGATATCGGGATGGCCAAGTACGAGGGGATCCCGAACCTCGAGGTCGAGTTCATGCCAGCGCATGGCATGGTGCTGCCGGTTGAGTTTGCGCAAGGATATGACGCGCTGGGTGTGCTCGCGCCGCGTATCACGGCCGAGCTGCTGGACAACTCGCCACGGTTGGCATTGGTGGCGCGCTTCGGCGTGGGATACGACTCGGTGGATATCGAGGCGGCGACCCGGAACGGCATTGCCGTCTCGATCACGCCGGCTGGTGTACGCCGGGCGATTGCCGCGACTGCCCTGACGCTGCTGCTGGGCGCGGCGCATCGGATCGTCGAAAAAGACCGCATCACCCGCAATGGCGAATGGGGCACCAAGCTCGATTACATGGGCTATCAGGTGACCGGCAAGACGCTGGGCATGATCGGGCTTGGCAATATCGGGCGGGATTTTCTCAACCTGATCTCTCCGTTCGAGATGAATGTGCTGGCCTATGACCCGTACATCACCGCTGAGCGGGCGGCGGAATCGGGCGCGCGCAAGGTGGAGCTCGACGAGCTGCTGGCCGAATCCGACTATGTGGTGATTCTCTGCAATCTCACGCCCGAGACGTTTCATCTGATGAACGCCGAGCGTTTCGCACAGATGAAGTCAACGGCAATCCTGGTCAATATCGCGCGCGGACCGATCGTGGAAGAAGAGGCGCTGTATACGGCGCTTTCCACGGGACAGATTCGCGGTGCGGCCACGGATGTGTTCGAAACCGAACCACCCGATCCGAACAATCCCCTGTTCAGCCTCGGCAACATCATCGTGTCTCCGCATGCCCTGGGGTGGACCGAAGAATCGGCGATGGGGATTGGCACGAGCGTGATCGAGAGTGTGCTGGCGGTGCGCGAGGGTCGCGCGCCGGCAACATTGGCGAACCCGGATGTGGTCGATTCGCCGATCTTCCAGAAGAAACTGGCCGATTTGAAAGCACGACACGGGTCCTGAGTCCGAGTCCCGAGACGAATTGAACTGCAGGACCCGGAGGTCCTACACGACACCGGCACTTTGAAACGTTTCTTTACGAAATACCCGTTGAAGGGGGACGAATGAAAACGAACACGGTCAAGGAAAAACTGGCGCGAGGCGAAACCGCCTACGGGACGATGGTCTTCGAGTTCAACACCACCGGTATTGGCCGGCTCGTGGGGGAAGCGGGGGCGGAATTCGTCATCTATGACATGGAGCACACCGGCTGGAGTATCGAGACGATCCGCATGTTGATCGCCACGACCCAGTCGTCCAAAGCCCTGCCGATGGTGCGCGTGCCTGCCACGCAATATCACCTGTTGTCGCGGCCACTCGATTTGGGCGCGATGGGTTTGATGATCCCGATGGTGGAGGACGAGGCACAGGCACGCACGATTGTGCGGTCGGCGAAGTACTACCCCGATGGAGGCCGCGGGGCGGCGTTCGGGGTGTCGCATGACAACTACATGGCTGGCTCGGTCACCGACGTCATGGCGAGCGCCAACAAGGAAGGTTTCCTGATCGCGCAGATCGAAACAGTCTCAGGGATCGAGAACTGCGAAGCGATTGCGGCGGTCGAGGGGATCGATTGCCTCTGGGTGGGGCATTTCGACCTGTCGCTGTCGATGGGGATTCCGGCGCAGTTCGACAACCCGGCGTTCATCGAGGCAATCGAGAAAGTGGCCAAGGCGTGCGAGAAGCATGGCAAGACCGCTGGGGTCATGGTGAACAACGCCGAGGGCGCCAAGCTCTGGAAGGATCTGGGGTATCGGGCGTTTGCCTATCTCGGAGATGTCTGGCTGTATCAGAACGCGTTGCGACAAGGGTTGGATGAACTGAAGGCGCTGGGGTAGCCGCGTTTCACTCGGTTCCTCGTCGTAGTGGCGGCACCTGTGGCCGCCAATCGGGCGGAGCCCGATAACGGAGTTGCAGAGCAACTTGGTTTCGAGGTTGAAGCTTGGTTGTGGGCAACGTAATGGCGGCCTGCGGCCGCTGGCGGGCACAGGTCCCGCCACTACGGTGGGATCGGGAGATGAAAGGGTATGGAGGTTCTGCGTTACGAGTGGTGAGACAGGAGAACGGCTGGTCGTAGTGGCGGCACCTGTGGCCGCCAATCGGGCGGAGCCCGATAACGGAGCTGCCGAAAACCCAGGTTTCGAATCCGAGACTTGGCTGTCGGCAACGTAATGGCGGCCTGTGGCCGCTGGCGGGCACAGGTCCCGCCACTACGGCGGGTAGAGATGCCCTTCGTTATGACTGAGAGATGTAACGGACTGTTGGATCCGGGCAGGTGGCCTGGAGCGTGAAAGGGGTGATGCAGATCCCAGGGTGACCGATGGTGGTTGCCTGACGATGAACGCAAACGGATGGTTTTTGACGGGCGGAGTGTTCTGCCCGACGCAAAGGAGGCTCGAGGATGAGTCGTAATCCGGAATTCTGGGGTCGATCTGATCTCAACGCGATGTTGCAACACAAGATCAACCGCCGCACCCTGGGCAAGGGTGCGCTGGCGGCGAGCGCGGGCGCTTTGGTGGCCCCCGTGCTGTACAGCTCGTTCAATCCAACCGCGGTTGCCGCGGCGCAGAAGGCGTTGTTGCAGACAGCCGATTCGGCGGCGGCGGCTGTAGAAGCGGCCAAGCAATTCAGCGGGACAACCCTCAATGTGGTCTGGGAAGACGGTCTGCAATTGGAGGATCCGAGCAAGTTCTCGGGTCCGATGTGGGAAGAGCTGACCGGGATCAAGATCAACCCGATCGGCAAACCGTTCCCCGAGCTCTTCCCCAGCCAGGTGGCCGAGCATATCGGCGAAACCGGCGCGTACGACATCCTCAGCCTGGCGCCGTCGTGGACAGCGGACTTCGTGACCCAGGGGATGCTGGAGCCGCTCGATCCCTTCATCGACCAGTATGGCAATCCTGAGGATCTGAACGACTATCACCCGCTCTACCGTGGGTTGATGAACTACAACGATCAGATCTATGCACTGTTCGATGATGGTGACACCATCATTCTGTATTACCGCACCGATCTCTTCGAGGACCAGGCAAACAAGGATGCGTTCAAGGCCGCCAACGGCTTCGAGCTCGCCCCACCCAAGACCTGGGAGGAGTACGACGCGATCCAGGCGTTCTTCACCGAGCAGGGTGATGGCAATAGCTGGGGTGGCGCGAGCCAACGCGCGTCCGGGCAGGTGTATGGCTGGTTCGGCGAGGAGTTCCGGAATCGTGGCGGTTTCTTCTTCGACGAAGCGACCATGGATGCCACCCTCAACAGCGAAGCTGGGGTGACTACCCTCAACGCGATGCTGGAACGCAACAAGACGATGCCGCCGGGAGTCGAGACGTGGGGCTTCATCGAAGTGCTGACGGCCTGGATGGGCGGGCAGCTTGCGATGGTGGGCGGCACCTGGCCGCCGTACGGCCGCTGGTCAGAAGGCACCACTGCCGAGCAACTGAACTGGGTGCCAGAGACGCAGGTTGCGGGCAAGACGGGGTATTCGATCATGCCGATGGGGCATGGTTTGCACAATGCCGGCTATTCGCTTGGCGTCTCCTCGGACAGCAAGAACAAGGAAGCGGCGTATCTGTTCATCCAGTGGATGACGAGCCCGAGCATCAGCTTGCAACGGGTGATGCTGCCATACGCGCTGCGCGATCCGTATCGTCTCAGCCATTACTCCTCGGAGGAGTACCGCAACCAATGGGCGACCGCCGGGGATTACCTCGACACGCTCAAAGCGGCGGCGGATGTGGCGTTGCTGGACATCATGTTGCCGGGCTCGGCTGAGTACCAGACCGCGATCGATCAGGCCGTGACCTCCGCGCAGGGCGGTACCTCGGTGGAAGATGCGCTGGCGACCGGCGATGCGGCGATGAACGAGATCACCGACCGCATCGGGCGGGATGCGCAGATCACCGCGAATCAGGAATTCCTGACGATGCAGGGGTCGTATTACACGGAGTAGCAATTCGTCGTCAGTTGATTGGCGCCTGGGGGCTGGGTGGGTTTCGCCCTCATCCATCCCCCCGGCCCCCTTCCTTCTCCCAATTCTGGGAGAAGGAAGGGGGCGTTGGCTGGCCGTAGTGGCGGGACCTGTGCCCGCCAATCGGGCGAAGCCCGATAACGGAACTGCCCTGCAACCAGGTTTCAGATCGGAAGTATGGGTGCGGTCACGGTAATGGCGGCCTGCGGCCGCTGGCGGGCACAGGTCCCGCCACTACGACGAGTGGGTGTGGGGCACGGAGTTTTGCGGCTCCGGACTTCGTAGAGTTGACTCCGTTGGAAGGATGTTCGATGCGATGAGTGCGGTTGGAGGACGTGGCACTGGCTCGTGGCGCCAGCCGTCGTTTGCCGGGAGGCGACATCGAGAAGGGTGGCTGCTGGCGTTGCCTGCCATTCTGATTGTCCTGGCGCTGGCGATCTATCCGCTGGTCTATTCGCTCTGGCTGGCGTTTCATCAGTGGGATTTGCAGACGGCGGGACATCCATTTGTGGGGTTCGATAACTTCCGCACGGCCGTGCATGACGACCGAGTCTGGATGGCGTTGAAGAACACCGGCGTGATCGTCACCGTGGGGATCTTCTTCGAGTTCCTGCTGGGGCTTGGGCTGGCGTTGCTACTGGTCGATACGGTGCATATCCGCCGGGTGTTGCTGCCGATCGTCATGCTGCCGGTGACGATGGTGCCGATCGTGGTTGGGCTGACCTGGCGGATGATGTGGGACAACCAGTATGGGGTGGTGAATGCCCTGCTGCGGATTCCTTTCGGGAACGATCTGAACATCGTCTGGTTGGGACAGACGCGTACGGCGATCATCGCGATGATCGTGACGCAAGTCTGGCAGTGGACACCATTTATGTTCCTGATCATGCTCGCGGCGTTGTCGTCGGTGAGTCCGGATCTGTACGAAGCCTCGGCGCTGGACGGTGCGGGGTGGTGGCGTCAATTGATGGACATCACCTTGCCGGCGATCAAACCGATCGTGGCTGTGGCGGTGCTGTTTCGCGCGTTAGATGCGTTCAAGATTTTCGATTTGGTTTACATGTTTACCCAGGGCGGGCCGGGGACCTCGACCGAGACGATTTCCTGGTACATCTATCAGGTTGGTTTCAAGTTCTTCCGTATGGGATATGGCTCGGCGGTCAGCTATCTGGTGCTGGTTCTGCTTTCGATGCTGGCGGCGTTCTATGTAGCGGCGTTCGTGCGAGGGCAAGACGCATGAGCGTGCTTTCGATCGAGGAAGAGATTCAGTCGGATGCGCCACAGGTGCTCAAGCGACCCGCTGAGGCACGCATGGTGCGGCGGCAACACCTCTGGCTGACGATTCTGCGGATTCTGGTACTGATCGTGGCAGCGATCTTTTTCCTGTTGCCGGTGGTCTGGATGGTGCTGACCTCGTTCAAGCTGCCAGGGGAATACATGCACCGGCCGCCGATCTGGATTCCGCACAACCCGGTGCTGAATCACTACCGCATGGCGTTCGAGGAAAAGGGCCGTATTGCGCTGACGAATAGCGTGGTGATCGCCACCAGCGCGACATTGATCTCGCTCTTTGTGGGAACTCTGGCCGCATATAGCATCTCGCGATTCCAGACCGGTGGCAAGCACCTGTCGTTCTGGTTGCTGTCGCAGCGCATGATGCCGCCCGTGGTCTTGATCGTGCCCATGTTCCTCTTGTTACGGGATTTGGGTAGAATCAATTCCAACTTTGGGCTCGACACTCGCTTCGCGCTGATCGCGATCTATACCGCGTTCAATCTGCCCTTCGTCGTCTGGATGATGCGCAGCTATTTCGATGGCGTGCCGCTGGAGCTGGAAGAGAGCGCGATGGTGGACGGATGCACCCGATTGGGGGTCTTCTGGCGGATCGCGTTGCCGTTGTCGCTGCCGGGGCTGATCGCCACGGGAACCTTCGCGTTCATCTTTAGCTGGACCGAGTTTCTCTTTGCGGTGGTGCTGACGCGGACCGAGTCGTACACGTTGCCGGTCGCGATTGCGGGGTTCACCGGAAGCCAGGGATCGAACTACGGCCAAGCCTCGGCGCTGGCGGTCGTTGCGACGGTGCCAGTCTTCGTGTTGAGCTTGCTGGTACAGCGGCATTTTGTGCGGGGACTGACGCTCGGGGCGGTGCGCGGGTGATGGATGAGCGGATTTGGGGAATGGACGATAGTTTGGGTCAGCGGGGTCGCCTCACCCCTCAGAAGGGCCGGGGGTGAGGCGATGACCTTGTTTACAACGTCTACAACGAAGCTCAATCCTGAAACTTGTTTGGCAGAACTCACCAAGCTCGATCCGGAGCCATACGAAAGAGAGATCCACCGATGCGAATTTTGATTGCCGGACCGGGTTTGATGGGGTCTCAGATTGGGGTCGAGTATGCCCTTGCCGGGCATGTGGTGACCTTTCTGGTGCGGGACGCGGCGAAGGCGAAGCAGCGGATCGAGTCGGCGTGGCAGACGGCGGGTGCGATGCATCGCTGGCCAGAGGAAGCGTTCAATTGGGGACGAGGGAAGCTGACGATTGCAGACAGCCTGGACGCGGTCGAGGGGCCAATCGATCTGGTGCTGGAATCGGTGGTCGAGGATGCCGAGGCGAAAGGTGTCGTACTGCGGGCAGCGGGGGAGCGGTTTCCCGGTGCGATGCTGGCATCGAATACCTCGTCGATCAGCATCGGGCGGCTTGGAGAGCTGAGCGGAGCGCCCGAGCGAACGATCGGGAATCACTACTGGAATCCCCCTTTGCTGATGCCGTTGGTGGAGGTGATCAGCGGACCATTGAGCGATCCGGAGGTAGTGCAACGGTCGGTCGAGCTGATCGCGTCGGTTGGCAAGCGGCCGGTCGTGGTCGAAAAAGACGTCGACGGGTTCGTCTGGAACCGGCTCCAGCTTGCGTTGCTGCGGGAAGCAGTCTGGCTCGTGGAGAACGGGGTGGCATCGCCGGCCGTGGTGGATGAGATCGTGCGCGATGGGTTGGCGCGGCGCTGGCGGTATACCGGCCCGTTCGAAACCGCGGCCCTGGGCGGTCCCGATACCTTCTCGCGGGTGGCAAACAACCTCTGGCCGGTATTGTCGAATGCTGCGCAGGTGGAGGATCTGGGACAGTGGCTGATCGACGATGCCGGCATCCTTGGTGAAATCAAGGCGATGCGCGATGACGGTTTGCTGCATGATCTGGAGCGTGACGAATGAGCGGGGCAGCTTGCTGTAGGGCCGGCATGTATGGCGACGCTACGCAGAAGTCTGGGTCTTGGCGGGGTGGTGGGGTGACAAGAGGTCTCTCATCTTCGCTCGGGATGACAACGCTATGGAACTGACGCAGATCGATCCAATCAAACGCGAGCCAGTGGCCACGCAGGTGGCGCGCAAACTGGTGGAGTATCTGCTCTCTGGAGCGGTCGAACAGGGCGCGCGTATGCCCTCGGAGCGGCAGCTCGCTGAGGCGTTCGGCGTCGGGCGCTCGGCAATGCGGGAGGCGATCAAGGCGTTGTCCCTGATTGGCCTGGTCGAGGTGCGCCAGGGCGATGGCACGTATTTGCGCAAAGCCGATTCCGCGCTCCTGCAGGAAGTGATCGAATGGGGGCTGCTGCTGGGAGAACGGCGCACGATGGACCTGGTGGAAGCGCGCCAGGAGATCGAAATCGTGATCGCGGGATTGGCAGCGCGGCGGCGAACCGAGCGGGATATCGAGGATCTGACCCGAATTCTGGAGCGGATGGAACAAGCCGCAGACGCGTCCACCTTTGTGGAAGGTGACGTAGCGTTTCATATGCGACTGGCGGAAGCGTCGGGCAATCTGGTGTTGCGCGATATCCATTCGAGCGTGCAGGCGTTATTGCGCACCTGGATTAGCCGGGTGCTGGCGGCGGATGGCGCGCGCGAGCCGTCGTATCTGGAGCATGTGCCGATTCTGGCGGCTCTGGTGGCCGGCGATCCGGAGGCGGCGCAGAAGGCGATGGAAGCGCATATGTCGTCGGCGGCCGGACGGTTGCGGGTGTCGTTGGCAACGGAGAATCAGGAACTGGGAATGAGGAGTTAGACATTGGGTTGCGTCCATGAACCTGGCATTCAGGTGGCAGCAGGACACGAAGGTCCTGCACTCTGCCGCTGCGATGATTTCTAACTCCTGACTCCAGCAGACGAGGTGATCAGTATGACCACAGGACGAACGATCAATCAGATACGGTATGGCAGTAGTACGGAATTACCGGAACGCCGGGTGCTCCGTGCCGGACCGTTGACCGTGGAGCTGGAGAATGCCGATCTCCGGTATGTGAAGGCTGGGGATATCGAGATCGTGCGGCGGTTGTATTTCGCGGTGCGCGATCTGAACTGGGGCACGGTGGAGCCGGTCTATTCCAGGTTCGAGGTCGATGACCGGGGAGATTCGTTCCGTATCGATATCGAAGCCGAGCATGTCGATGCTGCCTCCGGGGTCGATTTCGCCTGGAGCGGTGTGATCGAGGGAACGCCCGAGGGCACCATTCGGTACGAAATGGAAGGATCGCCACGGTCGGCGTTTCTGCGAAACCGGATCGGTTTCTGCGTGTTGCATCCTTCCGATCTGGCGGGTGCGCCGGCCTGGACCGATACGCCGGACGGTCGGGTGGAAAGCTTTTTCCCCGAGCTGATCTCGCCGCACCAACCCTTTATCGATATGGAATCGATTACGCATGCCGCCGGGGAGGGCACCACAGCGGAGATCCGGTTCGAGGGCGATCTCTTCGAAATGGAGGATCAGCGCAATTGGACCGACGCCTCTTTCAAAACCTATAGCACCCCATTGCGTATCCCCTACCCCGTAGAGGTCACGCCGGGACAGGAGATTCGCCAGGCGGTCACGATCGAAGTGTTCAGCGAGGGGGCGCACAGCGAGTCGACTGCTGGCGCAGGGTCGGATGCGCTGGTCGTCGATCTGGCGTTGCGCGCGTCACTGCCGGCTCTCGGGTTTGGTGCTGGTGGGAAGAAACCGATTGGCGAGGTCGAGCTGGAGCGGTTGCGCGCGTTGCATCCCGCCTTTATCCAGACCGAGCTCGATCTGGGTGACGACAACTGGCGGGAAAAACTGACACGTGCCGGCGAGCGTGCGACGGCATTGAGTGCGGCGCTGAATCTCAGCGTGGTGGCCCGGCGTGAAGAGGTGGAAGAGGGCGAAGTTGGTGGTTGGGATGAGCTGGCAGAAGCGGCGAAGGGGTTGCCGGTGGCGCTGGTCTTCGCCTTCCCGCCGATAAACGAAGAGGTGACCTTCCCACGGGACGATCTGGCCACGCATCCGGAAACGATCAAAGCGGCCAAGGGGGCGTTCCGGACGGCGGGTTCCACTGCTGGCATCGGGGGTGGGACGCGTGCGTTTTTCACTGAGCTCAACCGGGCAGCCGATTTTCTGCCAGTAAGCGAACTGGAGGTCGTCACCTTCACGATCAATCCGCAGGTACACGCGTTCGACAATCTCTCCATCGTGGAAACCATCTCGGCGCAGACCGATGTGGTGCGTAGTGCGCGGGTGGTGGCCGGCGAGCGGCCCTTAGTGGTTGGGCCAATTACGTTGCGGATGGGTTGGAACCCGAACGCCACCAGTGCGCCGCCGGACCCGGGTCCGGATGTGCTGCCGGCGTCGGTCGATCCGCGACAGCTTTCGCTCTTCACCGCGGCATGGACGGTCGGCAGCCTGAAGCGGATGATCGACGAAGCGGTGGACGCTGTCACGTACTTCGAGCTGCAAGGATGGAAGGGGCTGGTCGAAGCGCGGGAGCATTTGACCCGGCGCGAGCTTTTCCCGTCCGATCCCGGGCAGATCTTCCCGGTCTATCACGTCTTCCGGGCGCTGGCGCCGTTCATTGGCGGAGAGAGTGTCTGGCTTGCGGCCCCGAAACCGTTCCAGGCTGAGGCGCTGGCAGTGACGAAGGACGGCAAGGTGCGGGTGTTGGTCGCGAACCTGACCGAGTTCGAGCAGACGGTCACGCTCGAAGGGCTTGGATTGGTCGACACGACGCTGGCCGTGCTGGACGAGACCTCGTATGAGGCGGCTTCAGTCGATCCTGAATTTATTACGTCAAGCTCTACGCCGGTAGCGGTGGATGGTGGCAGATTGGCATTGTCATTAAAGCCGTACGCGGTGGCGTTCGTGGATGGGACGAGCGCCAACAGCTAATCCGGCAACCGGAGCGGAGCCACCATGGTGTGCTCCTACCCCTATCTCGCGAAGGAGCAGGTCGATGGCGAGGGAACCAATCACGGTGGCGACGCTGGAAAAGGTGCTGGACGCGTTCAACCGGCATGATCTCGATGCGATCATGCAGTGCTTCGCCGAGGATGCGGTGTTGGAGAGCCCACGCGGGTCGGATCCCTGGGGCACGCGGTATGTGGGTAAAGCGGCGGTGCGGGAGGGGTTGGCGGGTCGCTTCGCGGGGATTCCCGATGTCCACTATGGGGAAGATCGCCATATGGTCTGCGGTGACCGCGGGGTCTCCGAGTGGCTGCTGACCGGTACCACGACCGCGGGCGAGCGCATCGAGGTGCGGGGATGCGACCTGTTCGAGTTTCGCGATGGCCTGATCGTGCGCAAGGACTCGTATTGGAAGATCATCGGCTGAGCGGGTTCTCCGTCCGGGTTTCACTTTCGAGATCGGCCCAGTAGGAGCGGACGGGACGTCTTCTTCTATACTCGGGGCGTTCTTTGCCCATTTGACTTGTCACCGGGGCGCGTGCATGCGTCCTGGTTCTTTTTTGACTGAGTTTGTTTTGATCCGAAGGAGGAACGATGCGATCGCGAATGGCGCGACTGATGACCGTACTGCTGCTCGTGCTGGCGGTTGGGTTGCCGATGGCGGCGCCGATCGAGGTGTCTGCGCAGGCGCGCGGGCAGGAAGTGCACAACGGTGCGACGTTCCTTTTCGATCCTGGGGTGAGTGAGCTCGATAAGTACGATGTGATCGAGGGGATCCGCCTGGGGCAGCTCTTGATCGCGGACTATTTCGGCTTTCCCAATTTGGCGAATCTGCGGATTACCGTACTGGGAGCCGCGGATGATCAGAGCGACACCACGCTGGCGAGCGCCTATGGAAGTGAGATCGAGGTCTACACCGGTTCCGAGGTGTGGCAGAGTCTTTCCCAGATCGAGCGAGTGGAAACGCTGGTGCATGAGCTTTTTCATGTGTACCAAAACCAGATGATCGAAAGCGCGATCGAACCAGAGCTGCTTTGGTTTGCCGAAGGAACCGCGGACGCGGTCGGATTTCAGGCGATCTTCCCGCTCGGTGTTACCGATCAGGGCGAGGTCTACAACCTGATGAGCTACATGCTGACCCTGTATCCGTTGGCGACGCCGCTTTCGCAGCTCGAGGGGTACGACTCGATGGACGCTGACGCGTATCCCGTGGCGTACATGGCAGTGCAGTATCTGCTCGGTAGCCGGGGGTTGTCGGTTTCAGCAATTGGCGATGTTTACGAGGGGTTGGCGGCGGGCCAAACCTTTGCCGATGCGTTCGAGACGGCGTTCGGGGTGTCGTTACCGGCATTCTATGCAGAGTTCGAGGCATGGCGGACGGGGATCGTGCGAACGGCAGAGCTGGACGACGATTTCTGGACCGAAGAGCTGACGTCGACGGCCAGCGCGTTGACCCTGGACCCGGTGCCAACGCAGGTCTCCCCCACCGGGCAATTGATCCTGAGTGGACAAGCGGCGCCAGATGTTACCTGCACGCTGGCCGTGATGATTGGCGCCACAACGATCCAGCGTCCTGCAGAGGCGAACGGGTCGGGCGAGGTGTATTGGATGGTGAGCATGCCGGAAGGAACCGTGCCTGGGACCGGCAGCCTGAGTGCATCGTGTGGCGGAGCTCCGGTAAACGCGGCGTTCGCGATTGCGGGATAACCCGTTCTCCGGCTGAGCGATTCCAATCTCTGCGGCGCCAGGGCTTTCCGAGCCAGGGGGCAGCTACGCCCTCGACTATGACCGTCTCCCGCTTTGGCGCGCGCGCGTGCGTTTCATCGAATGCGGCGGGGCGTGGGCTATTATCGGCGTCACAAAGGTTCATCGGGCCGGTTTGTGGCGCTCTGAGCTTGCAATGGATCGTTTCAGGAGATAGTTGATTGTCTATTCATTCGAGGTTCCAGCGTGCAACGCGGATCGTTTGCGCGGTAGTGATGCTTGCGGTGGCGGTATTGGCAGGTCTGCCCCTGTCTGGAAGCATTGCGCAGGTCAATGGTACGAGTTACACGAGTCCTAATTACAGTTATACCGTAACATGGGAGTTACCCTGGTACGTGACGGAGAACGAAACCGACGCAAATGGGTTCGATGTCCTGGGCCTGGCCGATAGCCAAAGCTTCGTCTATTTCTCTGGCGGCCAAACCTCTGCTGGTCCGGCAGAGGTGATCTCGCAATATGCCGATCAACTGGCCAGCGATCCGACCAGCTCGGGATTTGCACCGGTGGACGATCTGCAGTGCGCTGCCGCCGGAGATGGCGTGTCTACTGTGGCGGAATGTTATCGCTTCGACCTCGTCGGAGAGGATGGCTCGCTTCAGTCGTTCGGATTGATGCTGAAAGCTTGGGATCTGGGGAACGGTATCGATCTGCTGCTCGAGGCCTATACCGAAGAGGCCCTGCTCTCCTCATTCATTTCGCACTGGAATGCGTTCGGGGTCTTCCCTCCGGGTCAGGCCGTGCCAACCCCCGCTGCGAATACCTGCCAAACCGAGACGATCCATGGGGTTTCGTACTGCATGGACCCGGCGCTGACCGAGCGCGACCGGGGCGACATCATCGAAGGAGTACGGCTGGGTCAGGATACGATTGCCGCCTACTTTGGCAATCCCGATATGGGGAATATCCAGATCACCGGTTTGCGCGGTGTCTCACCTTTTGGCGATGGACTGCTAGCCACCACACGGGACCGATCGATTGCGGTGTATGCCGGTTCCGAAGTGTGGAATGGCGTGGCACCCGTTGAGCGCATCGAGACATTGGTGCATGAGTTCTTCCATATCTATCAGAACGTCATGACCGAGGAGAACGACTCGGCGGTGCCGCTCTGGTTCACCGAAGGAACAGCAGAAGCGGCCGGATTCCTGGCGGCGTCGCAGATCGGCGTGACCGACCAGGCTGAGTTTTACGCGCTCACGTCGTACTCGCTGACCGTGAGTCCCTTCCCCGGAACGCTTGCCGATTTGAACACTGCAACATCGATGGGGGCGGATGCCTATCCGCTGGCCTATGTGGCGGTGCAATATCTCCTGGGCAGCCAGGGGATGTCGATTTCGGCCCTGGGTGATGTCTACACACAGATGCACGATGGAGCGACGTTCGACGATGCCTTTACCCAAGTGTTTGGTCTGACGCCCGATCAGTTTTCAGCGGAGTTCGAAGCGTGGCGCCCGAGTTTCCAGCGGGTAACCGAGCTGCCGGACGACTTCTATCCGCCAACTGGTCAAGCTTCGGCGAGTCCGGTGACCTTGCAGGTCGTGCCGCAAACGGTGGGACGCGATCAGCAACTGATCGTGACGGCATCCACGGGAGCGATGGTCGGGTGCGATGCGACGCTGCAGCTTTCAACGGAAACGATCGCGCGTACGACGGTGGCAAATGGCGAGGGCAATGTGTTCTGGCTTTTCTCGATCCCGCCCGATGCGCCGGTGGGTCCAGCGAATCTCACCGTCGACTGCGGAGCCGGGCCCGCGAGTGTTCCGGTAAGTGTTACGTAAAGCTTTGATGCTGCGCCAGACCCGTTGTGGGACTTTGGTTTTGGCCGATTCCGGGGCTGGTGTAGTATCGATGGCATTGGCGTCTGTGGCTGATGGTGTTGTGATTGGCAATGATTCGGTTCGAGGGATCTGGTGAGCGGAACAGAATGGTTATTGGTTGTGCTGGTGATTCTGGTGCCATTGGCGCTGGCGGTCATCGTCACGAAATGGACGCTCGATCAGGCCCTGAAACGGCAACGTCGTAATCGCCTGCCACAGTCAGAGCGCGATCGGGTGCCGACGCCGCTGGCGAGCACGGCGCCTGATGATGTGGTGATGCCCTCGGACGACGGATCACGCGCAACGGCTGATTCCGCCTCATCGTCCTAAGTCGGCAGTCGATTCGAACGGCGCTACGGTCGCGCTTTTGCGCATCTGGTGGGGCTGATCCTGGGCGTATCGTGAGCAATCACAGGAGACCCTTCCTGTTCGGGGGGCTTCCTTCGCCCGGTTCGAGCGTCGGTTACCGAGGCGGACGAGTTCGGCCAGGCAAAGCCGGTCATTCCGGGATCTCTGTGGTTCAACGGGACGGCTGTGCTAGGCTTCCCGGTTGGATTGCGGGGGTTGCCCCGCGGTATGAATTTGGATGAGTTTCGGAGGATTTCGTGGCGGATATCGAGCGAACGCTGGTCATTGTGAAGCCGGATGGTGTGCAGCGCGGATTGACGGGTGAGATCGTGAGCCGGTTCGAGCGGCGCGGTTTGAAGATCGTGGCGATGCGCTTCGGCGCGATCGATGCGGCGCTCGCCAAGCGCCACTATGCCGAGCATGAAGGCAAGCCGTTTTATGCTGGGCTGGTGGAGTACATCACATCGGGTCCGTCGCTGGTCATGGTGCTGGAGGGTCCCCGGGCAATCGAGATTACGCGCTCCACCGTCGGGACCACGCGGCCATGGGAAGCGGCGCCGGGCACGATTCGTTCCGATTTCGGTTCGACGGTTGGTCGAAACCTGGTGCACGCCTCGGATAGCGTCGCCAGCGGTGAACGGGAGATTGGACTCTTCTTCGACGGCGAAACGCTCCCAAGCTGGACGCGTGACTCCGATCGCTGGGTCTATGACGAATAGCAGTGGATTCAGGAATGACGTGTTGGCGCTTTGGGGCATACATCCTCGTTAGCTGACTCACCGCTCTGCATTCCACGTTTCACGTGAAACATCAAAGCCCGGGCCAATTGGCCCGGGCTTTGTCTTTTCTCAGCGTTGTTGGATCGCCGGCCTACGTGTCGGTGATGTGAATCATCAAGTGGTTGCATATTGAAGCGTGCCAGCAACTCGGCGAGCAAGTTGCGCAGCTCCTGATCGGAAATAGCGGGATCGATCGGACGGCGGTCGAAAACGGTCATCCCGGAGAATTTCTCCCGGCTGGCGCTCGAACGAGCATCGGTGCGTGAAGACCGGTACGTCATATCGGCGAACAGCCCTTCACCATCATTGACGATGAACAGGGCGAAGCTGGGGTCGAGCTGGATTCCGTAATTTCCTCGGACGGCGTCGCGCGAGATGGTGGGATACCCCGCCGGAACGCGTCCCTGGTAATCCTCACGGACCTGGTCGAGCATCGGCCCGAAACGGTTCGCGATGCCAGCGAGTTGAAAATCGAGTTTTTCCATCGACACGAGGCCCATTCCCTTACGGTGTTTCGAATGGCGAGCGCCTCTCTCGAGCAGGGCGCTGGCTGCACGGGTCGATTATCCGGCTTTGGCGGGAAACTGTCGAGGGGAGATGGCGAGTTCTGGATGTGGCAGTTGTACAGCGTAGGCGACGCGTAATACGCTCGACGTTTCACGTGAAACACAGGGCCGTAGACTAGAGCACCGAATGGAAGAGCGCCCATTGCCGTCCAGGATGCCACCACTGATGTCGCTACACCTCATCGACATGGATACCTATCACCGGCGGGAGCACTTCGAGCACTTCCTGGGGATGCAGCTCACCTATAGCGCCGCGGTGGAGATCGATGTCACGCAATTGCGGACTACCGCGAAAGCGCGGGGGTATCGAGCCTATCCCGCACAGATCTGGATGCTCACAACCGCTGCGAATCGAGTAGCCGAGTTTCGCATGAGCTTCGATACCGAAGGTGCGCTCGGCGTGTGGGACGAATTGCATCCCGTCTTTACGGTGTTCAATGATGCGAGACGGACTTTTTCCAGTTTATGGACCCGCTACAACAAGGATTTCAGCGAATTCAATCGAATGTGCCTGCAAACCATCGAGCAGCACAACGATGGATCCCTGGAGCCGCAGGATGACACGCCAGCCAATGTATTGAACGTCTCCAGCATTCCCTGGGTTGCGTTCACGGGTTTCAATTTGAATCTGCCGAGCCGCTATCTGCTGCCAATTCTGACAATTGGCCGGTATACGGAACGCAATGGACGCACCTTCATGCCACTAGCAGTACAGGTGCATCACGCTGTTTGCGATGGATGGCATCTGGGTCAATACATTGACGACGTGCAGCGCATAGCGAATAGTGCGGACGCATGGATGTCAGAAAGCGCGTAACAGCGATACAGACGGCAGATAACCCGCCTCGCGTTTGCTCCCGGCGATGGGCTCGTATCGGCACCGACGTCCGCAACTTCGATAAGCCATTCGCGCGGGTTACCGTCCGGTGCGATTTTCCTCGCTGAGCAAGCTAGCTTTGGGAGTGATTTGGCCCGCGTACTTATTGTTGGCTTTGAGCCGGTAGGGGGTCATCACCGGAGAGCTCACGGTTTGGAACGAGAAGGCACAGATACGCATTCCGGGATAGAGAGCAACGGCCATGCGACCGAGGTTGCTCAGCTCCATTGTTGCCGTGCCTACCCAACCGGGCTCGAACACTGCCGCGGTGGAATGCACCGTGATCCCCAGACGGGCAATGCTGGATCTCCCTTCCAGCCGGCCGAGCAAGTCGTCTGGCAGCTCGAGTGCTTCGATCGTGGAGGCTAGCGCAAAATCGCCTGGTTGCATGATGAAGGGTTCGTCGTCCGTAACCTCGATCGTGCGCATCGCTTCGCCTATCGAGGTTGGACGGCGCGGGTCGATATAGGCATGCCGCGAATGCTCGAACATCATGAACGTCGTGCCGAGGCGGAAATCGACCGACACCGAACCGAGCTGCCGTTCGAGATCAGGCATCGGATCGATCTTGATTCGACCTTCGTCGAGCGCCTTCAGGATGTCGCGATCGGAAAGAATCATGCGGTGTCCCACTTCTACGCCGGCCAGAATGCGCCGGATACCCACGTACGTACGCGTATTCTAACGGAGAATGAGGTCACGTGTGTACGGGGCGATGCAGACGGGGAGCAAAGGACAAGCCTCGACAAAAAATGACGCGAGCAAATACGTCAAGTGGCAATTGCTTACCAAGTTTAAGAAGCGGCACTGGAGAAAACGGCAATCACGGTGAGGGGATCCCACCGTGATTGCCTATGTCTGCCGATACTGAGCAGAATCGAACCGTCACCACCGCCAGGCTGCAATTCAGCACTGCGGGGTTGTTACGATAAAGAGATATCTTCTGAGCGCTCGTCGGCTCGTCTAGCCGGTGATGAACTCAATGTCGCGGGTGAAGACTAAATTGGCCGATCGACCCGGTCTTCCGTCCCATTTCATCGTGAGCAACACGGAATTTTGTTCGAGGTTCGGCACCGCGGACCATTCCGAGAAGAGGGACGACCACGGTTGCTCGGTCACGAGCGAACTTCCAGTGGCAAGACGATCCTCGATCTGCGCCGCAGCCGTTTCGGCGTCCTGGGCGGTTGCGTAGGCGAGGGCGAATTTGGAAAGCGACTGCGGTTGACTGGCCACCGTGCTTGTATCGCGCGTCTTGAACTCGATCGGTCCACCCGGCGAGTCGCCGACAATTGCGGACATGACGATCGGCGCGGGTTCCTTGGTGCGCAACGCTTCCATGGCGGCCGCGACCTCATCCTGCGAAATGGGTTGAAGAATATCGAGTGCGATATCGGGTAGAAAACTGCCGGGGCCGAGAACGAAGCTCGTAATGAGGGGCGTGTCCAGGGTATCGAGGGCCTGTTGGACGCCCGGTTGATCGAGCAGGGTCGTCTGCGGCGTCAGCACTTGTTTGAGCAGTTCGAGCGTGGAGGCGTAGACCAGGGTACCGTCATCGAGGAAGGTGGAGTTGTTCATACGCGACAGCGCCATGGCCGAGACGGGATTCGTGAGATCCATTTGGGCATCTTCGAAAAGCGAGAAGACCGGACGACCGTCGATCTCAAGTGGTTTGTACCCATTCAGCAGTTGGATGGTCTGGACCACGGCGGGCTCGAAGGTGCCCCTGAGGAACGTGACCATGCTGGGAGGCTCGCCAATGTCCGCTCCGGAGGTGACCTGGGTGATATCGAACCCGGTCACCGAGACGAAATCCTCGCGCAAGGCGTTCATCCTGACGACGTACGGGAGGGAAACGTTGTACATGCTCGCGACCCACTCGTGCAGTTGATCGTCGTTATTCAAATCAAAGGGGAAGGTAATCGCGAGCGTTTCAGCCTGAAGTTGCTGGTTCCCGGCCACCAGGGGCGTGGCCTGGGTGAGATTCGCGACCGATGAGGGGCTGAGCGAAAGATAGTCGAACAGCGTAGGGTCACTGGGTATGCCGCTCGAAGGGGCTTGGGCCTGGGTCATGCTGGGACCGGCAAGCGCCAGAGCGGAAAAACCGAGTGTGGAGGCGAGTAGCTGACGACGGGATAACATGGCATTACTCCTATTCCATATATACGGCTAAACAATAAAATCTGCCGAATCAATTCGCGCCACATCTATCTGCGCTGAACTGCGTCGCATCGCCGTGGAGAGATCCATGGCGATCAAGAGATTCTACCGGGAATTGCCAGTATTTGTGGAGAGGCTTTGGCGATCCAGAGCATCCCGGATAGTTGGGACTCAACGAGTGGACGCGCAGCCTGGTGCCCTGGATGAAGTGAAGCGATTGGCTCCGAGCTAGGCGGGGAGCAAATCGGGAGTGCGGAAAGCGGCAGAGACGCTGGCGCCGGCGTGAATACGCTGGATGGTTTCCGCCAGGATGGGAGCGGTCGAGATAGTGACCAGTTTGTCGAGTGCGTCCGGGGGATGGGAGATGGTGTCAGTTACGACCACTTCCTTGATTGGGGAATCGCGCAGGCGCTGGAGAGCGGGGCCGGAGAGGACGGCGTGGGTACTGGTGGCGTAGACCTCGGTAGCGCCGTTATCGAGGCAGACCTGGGCGGCCTGGGTGATCGAGCCGGCAGTGTCGATCTCGTCGTCGATCAGCACCGCCTGGCAGCCCTGGACCGAGCCGATCAGGTTGAGGATCTCGGAATGGTCCTTGTTGCCCATGCGACGTTTCTCGATGATGGCCAGGGGCGCATCCAGGAACTCGGCGAAGTTCCGAGCGCGTTTGGTGTTGCCGAGATCGGGGGAGACGACCACGGGGTTGGAGAGGTTCTTGCGCAAGAAATACCGCGCGAGCAGCGGCATGGCGCTCATTTCGTCGACCGGGATATCGAAAAACCCCTGAATCTGCCCGGCATGGAGATCGATGGAGAGGGCGCGATCGGCACCGGCGTTGCCGACCAGCTTGGCGACCAGGCGTGCGGTGATCGGCACGCGGGGTTGATCCTTCTTGTCGGTGCGGCCATAGCCAAAGTACGGAATCACGGCGGTAATACGCCCGGCGGAGGCACGGCGCAGGGTATCGACCATGATGAGCATTTCCATGATCGAGTCGTTGACCGGTGTGGCGAACGATTGCACAACATAGACGTCGTTGTCGCGCACGCTTTCCTCGATGCGCACGAAGCTGTTGTCGTTGCTGAACTTGAAGACTTGAGCACGGCCGCGAGGCAGGCTGAGATAGGCGCAGATGGCGTCGGTCAACTCGGAATTCGAGTTTCCGCCGAAGATCGTCATCTCGTCGTACGGTCTGGCCACGCTGGTTGTCCCCCGAGGTTCTCTCCGCAGCCCCATTTCGCGGACCGATAGCGCTATTCTCCCATGCTCTCGTCAGACTGGGGGCTCACCATTGCGTCCAACATGCGCGGGTTGGCACGGACCAGCGCCAATGCCTGGGTTGCGGCGTGCTCTTCGGCGGCGCGCTTGCTGTTGCCGATGCCAGTGGCGATCGGAACATCGTGGAAGCGGACCTCCACCTCGAACGTGCGCTGATGCGCCGGTCCTTCCATCGAGATGATGTGGTAGCTGGGTGCGCTTTGGTGCCGGTTTTGGGTGATCTCCTGGAGCTGTCCCTTGGGATTGGCAAACTTCACGCCGGCCAGGACACGTTCGGCGTCACGGTCGAGCAACGCCTGGATCCACTTGATGACGTACTCGACCCCCTGATCGATCACGATCGCACCGATGATCGCTTCGAAAGCGCCAGCCAGGAGGCGTTCCTTCCCACCCTCGGCGATGCGCTCACTCTGGGCGAGATAGAGATAGTCTTCCAGCTTCAGCTCGCGCGCCCAGGCGGTGAGCTGCTCGGAACGGACCAGCGCGCTGCGGCGGCGGGTGAGGGTGCCTTCGGTGGCGTCGGGGAAGTGGTGATAGAGGTACTCGGCCACAACCGCCCCGAGAATGGCGTCGCCGTAAAACTCGAGACGCTCGTTCGAGGTGGGGGAGGGGCCGTCGAGCGGATCGCGCCAGCGCTCACCAGCAGCGGAGCGATGCGTCAACGCAGTACGAAAGAGCTCGACATCCCTGGCGCGGATATCCATCGCACGCAAAAAGCGCGTGACCTGGGTTTGCGGCTTGCGCGCGGTGCGCTTCCGGGGAGGTTTGGATGGCGCTGGTTCGGACGTTGGCATGCTAACGAATCTCGCGTGGAAGGACGACGTGGCAAGCCGGAACGCTGCACGCACAGGATGCCCCCAATCGAACCGTCTGACAACGAACAGAATATTCGCTTTCCTGCGCGCGTGATGTCGCAAATTTACAACGTGGACGACGCGGCACGCACCGTCGCCTTACAATTTCACGTATAAAGAGACGGAACGATAATCCGGCAATGCTGGCGGATGCGGCAATGATGAGCAGTCGTAACCGGTGACGAATCACCCCGTTGAACGCCGGCTATCGACGATGGGACACAAGCTCCCAGAGGAGGAATCAACATGAAACGTTCTCCCGCACATGGATTGGCGACTCAGCTCGCCGGAGCGAACTTGAGCCGGCGCGGTTTGCTCAAGACCACGGCTGCTGCATCTGGTGCCCTGGCATTGGGCGGCGTGCACCACTCGATCACCGCGGCCCAGGAGGGTGGGGTGGCGATCTTTGCCTCACCGGTCGATATTCCGAATATCGATCCGGCAATCGGGCATGACGGTGCGATCTCCGTTGCGCAGAAGCATCTCTATGACACGCTCTACCGACACCTGGGCAATCCGGCAGAGCTGGTGCCCTGGCTCGCCACCGGTCATACGGTCAGCGACGATGCCACGGTCTGGACCTTCACCCTCGATCCGAATGCCACGTTCAAGGACGGCTCGCCGGTGACCGCCGAGGCGGTGGTTTTTTCGACGCAGCGCATCATCGAATTGAATCAAGGCGTCGCCTGGATGTTCAGCGGCATTCTCGAACCGGAGAATGTGGTCGCGGTCGATCCGCAGACGGTGCAGTTCACCCTGAATGAGCCGTTCGCTCCCTTCCTGCATGCGACCGCCTGGATCTTCGTGCTCAATCCTGCCGAGGTGGAAGCCAACACGGTGGATGACGATAGCGGTCAGGCGTGGCTGGTGAGCAATTCGGCCGGTTCCGGTCCGTTCACTATTGCCCGCTGGGAGCCCGGCAACCTCTACGAGTTCGCGGCTGATCCGGACTACTGGAAGGGATGGGAGTCGCCGCATGTCGATGGCTACATCCACCAGATCAGCACCGAATCGTCGACCAAGCGTATTGCCCTGCAAAGTGGCGATATCCAGTTTGCCGACTGGCTCTCCCCGCAGGACAAGATGGTGCTCTCCAAAGCGGCTGGCGTGGTGGTGCCGATGGAGCCGAGCATCACGACTTATACGATCAAGCTGAACAATCAGGTTGGTCCGACTTCGGATGTGAATGTCCGCCGGGCGCTCTCATACGCGTTCGATTACGACGCCATGATCGACGTGATGAACGGATTTGGCATCCGTATTGCCGGTCCGCTTTCGCCCGCGCTGGCCGGTGCGAAGCAGGAGCCGATCTATCAGACCGATATCGAGAAGGCGAAGGAAGAGCTGGCCAAGTCTGCGGAGTACGCGGACGGCTTCGATATCGACTTCGTCTATGTCACCGGGTTGGAAGAGGAACGGCAAACAGGAGCGATCCTGGCCGATCAGCTCAGCCAGCTTGGGATCAATGTCAATGTGGTCGGAATGGAATGGGCCAACGCGGTCGCGCTCTTTGCCGATCCGGAGACCTCGCCGGCCATGTTCCCGATCTATTCCGGCTCGGACTATCCGGATGCCGACAACTACCTCTGGCAGTCATTCCATAGCTCATCGGCCGGCACCTGGACCGGGGCAAGCCATTACAACAATCCGAAGGTGGATGAGCTGCTCGCAGCGGGCCGCACCAGTACCGACGAAACCGAGCGGATCGAGATCTATAACCAGGTACAGGACATCGTTATCGATGAGGCGGTCGAGCTTTATCTGACCAGCCCGCTGGAAGGCTTCCCGCATCGTGAAGAAGTCGTGGGCTACTCCTACACTCCAGTGATGGGTTCCGATCCCTGGTGGTACGAGATCTCCCTGAGCTAGGCCAGCAGGTCGTCAAGCTCTATACAGATCACGGGAGCCGCGGATGTGGCTCCCGTGATCCTGGGTTTCTCTCGGCGAACGTCAGGGGCATGTCGAGCCCAGTTCCACAAGCCTCAGAGCGAACGATATCGTTCGTTGACCCAACACGCCGCCATTCATGGCAACGCTACTCGCCGAAGGTCGTACCTTCAGCGCGGGAGGTGAGATCGTAACCATGGGCAGAGGACGGTTTTTGCTCTGGCGCCTGTTGCTGCTCATCCCGACCGTGATCGGGCTGACTATTTTGACGTTCATCATCTCGCGCGTGGTGCCCGCAGATCCCGCCAAGCTGGCGGCTGGGCCACGCGCCACGCCCGAGATGGTCGACATGATCCGTGAGAAGTACGGACTCAATGATCCGCTCATCACCCAGTATTTCGATTACATCCGTGGATTGCTGCGAGGCGATTTCGGCGAATCGATCCTGACCCAACACAAGGTATCGGAGGATCTGGCTTCCCGGTTCCCGGCCACACTCGAGCTGGTGCTGGTGGCGATGTTCCTGGCGATCTCAATCGGTGTCCCCCTGGGAATCCTTTCCGCGATTTACCAGAACCGCTGGCCTGATCAGGTGGCCCGGCTCATCGCGGTTTCCTTTGTCAGTATTCCCGTATTCTGGTTTGCGATCGTCCTGCAACTCGGGCTCTCCAGCCGGTTGAGCCTCGTGCCGTTGGGACGGCGATTTCCGACGCGGGAAACTCCGCCAGATGGCCCAATCGGGATGTATCTGGTGGATTCACTCTGGACCAGAAACTGGCATGACTTTCTGACTTCAGCGCATCACCTGATCCTGCCGGCGCTGGTGCTTTCGGTGGCGCCGCTGGCGATCATCATGCGCACCTTGCGCGGGGACATGCTGGAGGTCATGGGACAAGATTATGTGCGCACTGCCCGCGCCAAGGGATTGGCAAGCCGGTTGGTGATCCAGCGGCACGTCCTGAAGAACGCCTTCATTCCCAGCCTGACCATGATCGGGCTGAGCTTTGGGTGGACGCTGGGCGGAACTGTGCTGGTGGAGGCGGTGTTCGACTGGCCGGGAATCGGGAAATATGCCGTCGATGCCGCGGTGCGGCTCGATTTCGAACCGATCATGGGGGTCACGATCCTGGTGGGTATTGTCTTCGTCCTCATCAACCTCATGGTCGACCTGCTCTACGGCTTCCTCGATCCGCGGATCGAGTACTAATCGATGAACCACCCAGGAAACGGCGGCAACTGTGGCTGCTGAAGCGAGCATCATCACCGAAGGCAATGTCATTCTGGCGGGCGCCGGCGCCGGTCCCCAGGGAAACACGCGCCGTGGCTGGCGCCGGTTCCGCCGCAACCGCCTGGGCATGGTTGGCCTGATCGTCATCCTTCTGATGGTAGCGATCGCCATCTTCGCTCCCTGGATCGCACCCTATCCTGAGGATGCGGGAGGAGCGGTGCATGTCACCGATGCGTTACAAGCGCCGAGCTGGAGTCATCTGTTCGGCACGGACGATTTGGGCGCGGATGTCTTCTCCCGCGTGGTCTTCGGAGCGCGTTATTCGCTGGCGGTTGGATTGGCGGTGGTTGGGCTGGCGGCCCTGATCGGGGTGCCGCTCGGGGCAATTTCTGGCTTCTTCGGCGGCTGGGTCAATCACGTCATCATGCGTATCACCGATATCTTCCTCACCATTCCGGGCATTGTGCTGGCATTGGCGATCGGCGCGTCGCTGGGGGCTGGATTGTTCAATGCCACCATCGCGCTGGCAATCGTCTGGTGGCCGGGGTTTTGCCGGTTGGTGCAAGGTCAGGTCCTGGCGCTGAAACAGCAAACCTTTGTCGAGGCGGCGCGGGTGGTTGGTACGCGGGAAGGGCGGATCGTCTTCCGGCATGTGTTGCCGAATACCATGACTCCAGTGCTGGTGAAGATGTCCATGGATGTTGGCTTCGCCATACTCAGCGCGGCGGGACTGAGCTTCATCGGGGTCGGTGCGCAACCGCCAACGCCGGAATGGGGCGCCATGGTCAGTCTCGGGCGGCTCTATATGCCCGACTGGTGGTGGGTCGCCACCTTCCCGGGGCTGGCGATCTTTCTAGCGGTTTTTGCTTTCAACATGCTCGGGGACGCGATGCGCGATGCGCTCGATCCGCGGGCACGCGGCTAGGGTGATGGCGATGTCGAAGCGTGATATCGGAATAGCCGAGAATCTTGTTTCATGACGGGAAGCTGAGTTGCGGGCAACGCAGTGGCGGCCCGCGGCGGCTGGCGGGCACAGGTCCCGCCACTACGAGGACGGTCAGTTGCAATGAATGAAAGTTTCGGTTTCGGACAGAAAGGGCAGTCGTGACAGACGCAGCTACGTATCGGGTTGGTATCGACATCGGGGGTACGTTTACCGATGTGGTTTTGCTGAACGCGGAAACCCACGCGATTACCTTCGCAAAAGCGCCGACCACACCCGCCGACCGGGCCATTGGCTTCTTCAATGGGCTCGACATGGTGTTGCGCGCCAGCGGCGCGGATGCCAAAGCGATTTCGCAGATCGTGCATGGCAGCACGGTGGCGACCAACGCCGTGCTGGAGGAGAAGGGAAGCCGGCTTGGACTGATCACCACGCAGGGATTCCGTGACATTCTGCAAATCGGGCGCGCCTATATTCCCGGCATCTTTACGAACTACCTGCGTTATAAGAAACCTGAGCCGCTGGTGCCGTTGGAACGCGTGCGCGAGGTGCCAGAGCGGCTGTCGGTCGACGGGCGGGTGCTGCGCCCGCTCGACGAAGATGCCGTGCGAGCAGCAATCAGCTCTTTGCTCGATGACGGCATCGAGGCGCTGGCCATTTCATTACTGCACAGCTACGTGAACCCGACGCACGAGATGCGCATCGAAGCAATCGCGCGCGAGCTTTCGCCGGGATTGTTCATCTCGCGTTCTTCCGCGACATTGCCGGAATACCGCGAGTTCGAGCGAACAGTCACGACGGTGCTCAACGCGTACGTCATGCCCGCGGTCGACCACTATCTCAGCTCGATTACGAATGGACTGAAAGCACGCGAGCTGCCGGCCGAGCTTTCTATCGTCCGCTCAGACGCAGGCATCATGAGTATCGGCGCGGCGATCGAGCGGCCAGTGAACACCGTGCTCTCGGGGCCAGCGGGTGGTGTGAAGGGCGCGAGCGTGATCGCGGCGGCGGCGGGACATCCGAACATCGTCTCGATGGACATGGGCGGCACCAGCACCGATGTCTGCCTGAGCACCGCGGGCGAGCCGCGTCTTTCGACCGATGCCTGGGTGTCGCATTTCCCCATCCGGGTGCCAATCATCGATATCACGACCATTGGCGCCGGTGGCGGCTCGATCGCACAGGTCGCGCCGTCGGGGGCGTTGCGGGTCGGGCCAGAGAGCGCGGGCGCGGAACCGGGACCGGCCTGTTACGGCCGTGGCGGAACACACCCGACAGTGACCGATGCCAACCTGGTGTTGGGACGCCTGCCGACCGAGCTGGCCGGCGGCGAAGTGACCCTCGACCTGGAAGCTGCCCGGCGCGTGGTGGATGAAGGGGTGGCGAAACCACTCGGGTTGACCATCGAGCAAGCGGCCGAGGGGATCGTTCGGATCGTTGATGAAAACATGCTGGGCGCCTTGCGCGTCGTGAGCGTGGCGCGCGGTATGGACCCGCGTGAGCTGACGCTGGTGCCGTTCGGCGGGGCGGGTCCCGTGCATGGGAGCCAGCTCGCACGGTTGGCGGGAATCTCGACCGTGCTGGTCCCTGCCGCGCCGGGGGTACTCTCGGCCATGGGCTTCCTGCTGGCCGATGTGCGACAGGTCTTCTCCAAGACGATGGTCGGCACGATCGGTGAGCTCGACATCGATCGGTATAACCTGGAGATCGACCGCCAGATCGGTGAGGCGATCGCCTGGCTCGATCAGGAGCAGATTCCCACCGAAGATCGCGCGATCGAGGTGAATTTCGATCTGCGCTACCGGGGCCAGGCCTACGAGCTCCCGATTGCGACGGGGTCGACCCTGAGCGACGGCTCGTTGCAGGAGGCGAAAGCGTCTTTCCACGAGGAGCACAAGCGCCGATACGGCTACGATCAGCCATTCACCAATGTCGAGATTGTGACCTTGCGCGTGACGGCCATCGGCAAGGTGCCGATGCCGGAGCTTCCGCGCCTGCCGCTGGAGGGTTCCGATGCGGCGCATGCGGTCGCCGCGCAAACGCAGGTCTTCTTCGATGGCGCCTGGGTGGAATCGCCTGTCTACGAGCGGACACTCTTGCGGGCGGGGAACCAGTTCACTGGTCCGGCACTGGTTCGGCAGGACGACTGCACCACCGTGATCCATCCGGGTCAGGCGGTACGTGTCGATGACCTGCTCAATTTGATCATTACCAATCTAGAGGAGGCCGTGTAATGGCAACCGACCCAATTACCGTGCAGGTCATCGCCAACGGTATCAAGGCGTTGATCTATGAGATGGACGCGGCGATCGAGCGGACCTCGATGTCGGTCATCATCCGCGAGCAACATGACTTCGGGATGTCGCTGATCGACGACCGCGGCTGGGTGATCGCCGGAACCACTTTCACCGGGGGATCGCTGGCGGAATACGCCGCCGCGAACCCGGTCTATCCGGACGACGTGATCCTTTTCAACGACCCGTACATCTCCCATGGCGAGATTTCGCATCTGGGCGACACGATGTTAGCAGTGCCGATCTTCTGGGATGACGCAATCATCGCCTGGGGCATTGCATGGGGACATCACATGGACATGGGCGCCGATGCGCCTGCCTCGATGCCAACCCAGGCGACCGAGATCTATCACGAGGGACTACAAATTCCCCCGGTCAAGCTCTATGTGAAGGGGGAGCTGCAGCGCGATCTGCTTTCGATCATCGCGCGCAACTCGCGCACGCCGGACATGATGATTGGTGATCTGCTGTCGCTCTCATCGGCCGGGAAGATCGCCGAAAAGCGGGTGCACGAGCTCTGCCAGAAGTTCGGCGGCGAGGCAGTGCTGGAAACCTTCGCGATTCTCTTCCAGCGCGCGCACGACACGATGGCGAAGCTGATTACGCTGCTGCCGGACAACGAGCCGATCGTCTTCGAGGATTACATGGACAACGACGGTCTCAACGACGCGCCGTTGACCATCAAGGCGACGATCACGCGTACGGGAGAGCGGGTGACGATCGACTACACCGGCACCTCGCCGCAAAGCGAAGGACCAATCAATTACCCCGTCAACGCGAGCATGGAGAAGATGGGGCTCTACAACATGCTCCGCCTGGCAGCGGGCGACAAGGTGGCTATCGACCCTGAGCTCGACCCAAACCAGGGGGTCGAGGATCTGGTCGATGTCATCATCCCGGAGGGGAGCTTCATCCGGCCGGAATATCCGGCGCCGGTGAGCCTGCGGCACCTCACGCTCGGACGAGTCGACGAAGTGGTTCAGGGCTGCCTGGCGCAGATCTTCCCGGAGGTCGTGCCAGCCACGCACAATGGGAGCCTGAATTGCTACAGCATGCTGGGACGGGGGCGGGATGCGAAAGACCGCTGGCTCTGTTTCGAGGTGATGGCGGCAGGAAGTGGTGGCCGCGGCGCGATCGACGGCATCGACGCCTTCTCCTGGAACACGCGGCTCAAGAATGCGCCGGCCGAGTTCGTGGAAACGGTCTATCCGGTGATGATCGAGCAGTATTCACTGCGGCCGGGGAGCGGCGGTCCGGGCAAGCACCGGGGCGGCTACGGGCTGATCCGTGCGATCCGGGCGTTGCGTCCTGCCAAGCTCTATTTCCTCGATGAGCGGCACAAAACGCAGCCGTGGGGACTCTACGGCGGTCGTGCTGCCCAGCCAAACGATGCCTGGTTGGTGCGCGCCGATGGCGATCTCATCAAACTGCCATCGAAATTCGACGATCTCAAGCTGGATCCAGGCGATATGTTCGTCATGCGCACCGGTGGCGGCGGTGGCTGGGGCGATCCGTTCGAGCGGGATCCCGCGCTGGTGCTGCGCGATGTGCGGGTCGGATTGCTGACTGTGGAGCAGGCGCGCGATCTGTATGGCGTCGTTGTCGATGACGATACGCTGGAGCTCGATGATTCCGCGACAACCGAGCTGCGGCTGGAGAGTGAACCGATTCTGGAATGGATCGACCGCGGTATGCCAGTCGACTCACCGGCGCCTGGCGAGTTCCGGGATGTTACGGAACGACCGTACCCATGGCTGGTTGTACCGGAATTGCCTGCCGAGGGTTCACTGGCGACGGTGTAGGACTGGCATTGCGCTGGAGCGTCGCTGCCACTATGACGTCGATCGGAGGAGAGTTGTCATGAGCCGACTGTTGTATATCGCGCCAGTGCGCATCGACGAAGATGGCGCATTCGAACGAGGCGTCGAAGATGCTTCCCGGCCCGAGAATACGGTCGAGCTGGTCGGGTTCAATCGGGGTACGGAGCATCTCGAGTATCACTACTACGAAGCGTTGACCGTGCCGGACATCGTGCATACCGTGCTGGAAGCCGAACGGCAGGGATACGATGCGGCGATCATCGGCTGCTTCTACGATCTGGCCTTGCACGAGAGTCGGGAGATGGCGACGCAGATCGTGGTGACCGCGCCGTGCGAATCGGCATTGCTGCTGGCGGCGAGTCTGGGTTCGACTGTTTCGATTATTGTCGGCCGGCGCAAATGGATTCCCCAGATGAAGGCAAATGTGCATCAGTACGGCTTTGGCGATCGGCTGGCATCGTTCCGAACGCTTGATTTTGGAGTGCTGGACTATCACAAAGACGAAGCAGAGACGGCGAGACGGTTCATCGAAGCGGGCCGCAAGGCTGTGCATGAGGATGGCGCCGAAGTGATCGTGCTGGGGTGCACAGCCTCAGCCGGTTTTTATGAAACCATGCAAAACGCGCTCGATGTGCCCGTGATCGATTCTGCGATCGCTGCGCTCAAGCATGCCGAGCAGCTCGTGGAGATTCGCGACCGGTTCGGTTGGAAGACCTCGAAAGTGGGTGGGTATGAAACACCGCCCGCTTACGAGATCGAGCAATGGAACCTGCGCGAGGAGTATGGAGCGGATTCGATTACCGATCGTTGGCGGATGTCGTCGCCGGTTACGCCACGCTCATCGAATTGACGACCGCTGCTCCAGTTCTGAGGTAAATCGCCGCGTTTCCCTGACCCAGGGGTTCGCGGCGATCGTTACGTGTCATCACGTAGGCGGGAGTGGCCGAGCCTAACTCGCGCTGGCGAGGGCCGCGTCGAAGTCGATGTTGGCGCCGACGGCGACCTGCCGAAGCTTGTCCCAGTTCACGGTGACGTAATAGGTGTAGCCCGGTGGGGTTGCTTCCGAGCGGGAGGAGGCGAGACCGAAGCTGACCAGATAGCGGATCAGCGCGTCGGCTTCCTTATTCTCGATTGGGTCCTGATCGCTGAGGGCGATTTCGCCCGTGCCGGCGGCTTGCGCCTTGGCGATGCCAGAGCGGAAAGAGGGCTCCAGCTGGCTCGAGATTGCCTGCTCGCGGTTGAGCGCTTCCTGTTTGGCGGAGCTGAGATCCCCGCCGCTTTCAGAAGCATTGGCATTGAGATCGATATCGATCAGCTCGTCCTTGAGGGCAAACGCCTGGACGATATGCTGAAAGAGTTGGTCGAGACTATCCGCCATGTACAGGGACTCCCATCGTAGTTCGTCGGTCGGGGCGCGAAAACGCGCAGTCGAATTATACGGTTGTCCCGGCAGCGGCCCAGGATTCGAGCCCGGTGCGCATCATCTGCTGTCCGGAGGCAAGTGAGATCGCCCCACCCGGCTCTTGCGGATTGATCGAAACCACTGCCAGCGCAACGACCTTTCCTGTGGACATAACGTATTGAATAAGCGCGTCGACCGTTTTATCGTCCGGACCGTTCGGCTCGACGGTGGGATGATTCGGCTGGAACGCTTCATCGAGAATGTCGGAATCGATGTGCAGGTAGAGGTAATCGACCTTGGCGGCGAGCGTATCGATAGCGGCAACGATCTCGTCCGATTCGCCCTGCTCGCCAAAGCGGGCAATGGTGACATCGGTGGAGCGGATCAGCGTCTCTTCCCGATCATCGAGGTTGCGTACGTCGATCATGAGAATGCGGTCGGTGGGCATGGGCGATTCGATCCCGGCTCGCTCGCGCCAGACGGGATAGCAGAGTCCAGCGACCACCGCTACCGGCATACCCCCGAGCATCTGGGAATAACTGGTGGCCGGCGTGTTGAAGTCGCCGTGGGCATCCATCCAGATCAGTCCGATACGCGCGGTTGGCCCGTAGGCTTGCTCGAGTCCGCCAACCATGCCCGGTAGATGGCTGCAGGTGCCGCCGGCCAGGAAGGGCTGCGCACCGCGTCCGATAGCTTCGGACACTGCCGCCGCGATCTGCGCATTGAACTCACCCAGCCGCACGGTTGGGTCGTCGCTTACGTCCAGGGCTACCGGCTCAGGCTTGGTGATGCCATCGACCTGGACTCCCAGCTCCGGCAGCTCATCGTAGAAGCCACTTGCCTCGATGATGCTGGCCGCGCCGCCTAACGCAGAGGTAAAGGAGCTGGTGGTGGATGCCTCGGTCACGCCGGGGGCGATGATATGAATCTTGAGCATGGGTTGGGTTCGGTCCTCCGCACTGAGTCGAGTTGTTCGTTGCGGACACGATGCCATATTCCGAAGTGTTCGATGACGTTGGTATGCGGTTTATGGGCGATTGTTGAGTTCGGAACCGTCGAGCGTCCAAATACGATCGTGTCTTCGTTTGCGAGGTGTTCCACGAAAGGGCAGAGACGCCCTTCGCTACGACGGGGTTGAGTCTTCGCCGGCACAGGGCCGGCGGCTACAGTCGTTTACGGGTTCTGGACAACGGTTACTTCGTGCTACTTGCCGTGTGCTGCATGCTCAAGCCGGCAGCGAGTTTCTCCGCCATGGCGATGGTGGGAAGGTTGGTGTTGGCGCGCACGATGACCGGCATGATGGAGGCGTCGACGATATAGAGCCCATCGAGACCGTGGACCTTGCCATCCTGGTCGACTACCGCCATGGGATCGTCGGCGAGCCCCATCTTGCAGGAGCAGGCGGGGTGGTAGTTGTGCTTGCTAATGGTGGGGACGAGCGCGATCAGCTCTTCGCGAGTGCTGGCAAAGCGGGTGGGGTCGATTTCCTCGCCGATGAAGGAGGCCAGCGGTTCGACCTGGGCGAGCTGGCGGGCGATGATGACGCCGTCGAGCAACGCATCGAGATCGTACCCCTCGGGATCGTTGAAGTAGGCGTGGTCGATCACCGGTGGAGCGGCGGGATCGCGGTCGGAGATGACAACCGTGCCGGCCGATCGGGAGGCCATGACCGAGGTAAAGAGATGAACGTTCCATTCGCCAGGCGCGATGCGCGATGCAACCGGATAGAGATGCAGATCGAACGCCTCGGGACAACGGTCGGAGGAGGCGATCACGGTGGTGCCTTCTTCGCGCAGCAAACCGCCGTCTGCGACCCAGGCGTCCAGCCGCTCGGTCAGCTCGGGAGTACCGGAGAACTGGAGCGAGACGGCAGGGTGATCCATCAGATTACGGCCGACCCCAGGTAGGGAATGGACGGGTTCGATGCCGAACTGCGCCAGCAGCTCAGGATCGGCGATACCGGAGCGTTGCAGGATGAGTGGGGAGCCATAGGCGCCACCGCAGAGGACGACCCGGTCGGCCTCATAGTGCACGGGGCCATCCGGTCCCGCGACTTCGACGCCGACCGCCGCGCCGTCGCGCACGATGACGCGATCGACCAGGGCATCAGCGACGATACGCAAGTTGGGGTTGCCGCGCAGGGGATCGAGATAGGCGAAGGCGGTATTCCAGCGAACGCGGTCCTTGATGTTGACCGGGTTGATACAGATACCGTGGTCGATCTCCATATCCATCAGATTCGGCAGCAGGGGATAGCCGACGGCCGGCAGCGAATCTATGGCGATCTGATGGAAGGGGGTGACTTCGTCGTAGGCCGGAGTCCAGGTCGCGACTTGATCGGTAGCTTGCTGCAAAAACGGTAACAGGCGCTCGGTCGACCATTGGTTGAGTCCGCTGGCGAACCAGGCGTCGTAGTCCAGGTGGTGACTCCAGAGGATGGTGCACCCGTTGTGGGACGAGCACCCGCCGATCACCTTGCCGCGTTCCAGCTCGTTATCGGGGAAGCCGGTGGAGGATGCGGAGATGAAATCCCAGGAATGGCTTTCGACCGAAAGCTTGGCGACATCGAGCAGATCGGCGGGCCAGTTGCCGTCGTCGTAGGAGCCATAGTCGGGTCCGGCTTCGAGCAGGATGACTTCGTCACCCGCCTCCACCAGTCGCGCGGCAACACAGGCTCCAGCGCTTCCTCCGCCTACAACGATCGTGGTGGTCATGTGTGGCGGTTCTCCTGGAATCGTTTAGGCGATGAGTCACTGGTTTGGAATCATATCAGGGAACATTGTTGGGAATATCATCGCGAATATGGACGATTTGCTGACTGCGGAACCTGGTTCAGGGGTATGGTCTCTCCGTTCAGGTCCCAGCTATGTGCTATTCATCCGCATACCAGTTTGGGGATCGAAGAAGAGCATGGATGCCGGATCGAGCACAACTTCGACGCGATCTCCCACGCGCATCCGAACAATGCCCGGAACGCGAGCGGTGAGCATTTGCGCGGTGTCTTCCCACCCGACGGTCACATGTGTTTCGGGGCCAATGGGCTGGACAGCGCGCACGATGGCGGCTAGGCCATCACCGCCAATCCGCACATGTTCGGGTCGAATGCCAAGTTCGATCCTGTCTCCGTGACTCGCGCCGATCGCTGCTGCCTGAGTTCCGAGTGGAAGCGAGATCGAGTCGAATCGGACGACAGGTTCTTCGCTATCCCGCAATAGTTGGCCTTCCAGGATGTTCATCCGGGGACTCCCGACAAACTGGGCTACGTATTTCGAGATCGGGGTGGCATATACCTCCTCTGGGGTGCCGAGCTGCTCGACTTTCCCCAGGCGCATAACCGCGATACGATCAGAAATCGACATCGCCTCTTCCTGATCATGGGTGACGAAGACAGAGGTCACGCCAAGACGATCATGCAGTTGCCGGACTTCGCTGCGCATGCGAATGCGGAGGGCAGCGTCGAGATTCGAGAAAGGTTCGTCGAAGAGAAAAACACCCGGTTCGCGGATCACCGCCCGTCCAATGGCAACCCGCTGCTGCTGACCGCCGCTGAGCTCGCGTGGGAGCCGGTCGAGCAGGGATGTCAGCTCGAGCAGTTCCGCAACGCGTTGCACGCGCTCGCGAATCTCCTGTTTGGGGCGCTTCCGCAACCGCAAGGTGAAGCCAATGTTCTCCGCCACCGTCATATGCGGGTAGAGGGCATATTGCTGGAAGACCATGGCGACGTTGCGCTGATGTGGAGTTAGCTCGTTGACTCGTTTGCCATCCATGAGGATGACCCCGGAGGTGACGTCATCGAGCCCCGCGATCAGATTGAGCGTGGTGCTTTTGCCGCAACCCGATGGGCCGAGCAAGGTGACGAACTCACGTTCCTCGATGCTCAGGTTGACGCCATCGCACGCGTTGACCCCTCCATAACGTTTGACGATATCGATTAGCTCGATGCGGGTCATTCCATCAGCCCTTGACCGCTCCCTCAGAAAAGCCCAACAGGATGTACTTCCGGAAAACGATCGCGAGGATGATGACGGGAATGCTGGCGATCATTGCCGCCGCAATCATCTCTCCAAATGCGGTGCGGTATTGGCCGGAAAATTCCGAGATGCGGATCGGCACTGTTTTAACGTTTGTGCGCGTGAGAAGGACCGCGTAGAAGAATTCATTCCAGGACTCGATAAAGGCGAACACACCGGCGGCAAAGAGGGGCGGCAACGACATCGGCAGGACCACAAACCGAAAGGTTTGCATGGTTGTCGCACCGTCGACCATGGCCGCGCGCTCTAACGCGACAGGAATCGATTCGAAGAAGCCTTTCAAAATCCACATCACCACTGGCAGGACAAAGGAGAGGTAGACGATGACGAGTGCGATGTGGGTATCGATAAGATGGGCTCGGCTCAACACGATGAACAGTGGAATGATGAGGACGATGCCGGGAAACATCTGGGTCGCCAGCACCATGAGCATAAGTTTGTTGCCGCCTGGAACCGAGAGCCGCGCGATGGCATAGGCCGCGAGCGATCCAAGACTGAGCGCGAGCCCGGTGGTTGCCGTTGCAACAATGGCGGAGTTGACGAACGAATCGACGAGCACCGCGCGGTCCTCGAGCACGCCGTTGATATTGTTCCAGGTGAAGAGCGCTGGATCGACATCAGGAGGCCGCGTGATCAATGCCCGATGCGGGAGCACACTGGTCAGCATCATCCAGATAATCGGCGCGAGTGTCCAGATCAGGAAGATCGCCAATCCGGCGACGATCGTTCCATCTCGCAGCAGGATGCGAATGCGCCGCTTGGTTCCGTTGTTCATGCTGCCTGTCTCGACCGCGGCGCTCCCTGGTTTCAGCACCTTGATATAGATCACCGAGAGCAGCAGCATTGCCAGGAAGATTGCATTCGCCAGCGCGGCGCCATAGCCGAAGTCGAGGAAGTTGAAGGTCACCCGGTAGGCCAGGAAGTTAGCCATCAAGGTGCGGTCACCGGGGCCGCCCTTGGTCAAGACATAAATAAGATCGAACACCTTGATGGCCCAAATCGTTTGCAAAATTACGGCGAGCGTCAGAGGCGTGCGCAGGCCGGGCAAGCGTGACGAATCGAAAGCGTTGCCACACATTCGCGCCATCGAGCTTGGCCGCCCGATAGAGATAGCCGGGAATGTTCTGCAGACCAGCGAGCAAAAGGAGGGCGATGAATGGAACCGACTTCCAGACATCCGCCAGCAAGACCATGCGCAGTGCCAGTCCGGCATCGCCGAGCCAGATCTTGTATTCGGAAATGATCCCGAGGCGCAGTAGCACTGCGTTCAACACACCGTAACTGCCATTCAGTATCCATTCCCAGAGCACCGCGTTCGCGACAGGAGCGATGGCCCAGGGAATGAGGAGAACTAATGCGAAAGACGCCGAAACGGCCGAACGGATGGTTCAGCAGGAGCGCGATGGTCAGTGCAATCGCCAGCACGAGTCACCACTTCACCAACCGTGAAAGCGATGGTGTTGCGCAACGCCCGCCGCACGGCCGGATCGGCCCCCATGAAACGATAGTTGTCGAACCAGACCCAGGTGGACCGGAAGCGTCCGCCTTCGGGCTTCACGCGCTGAAATGAGTAGACAACCGAGCGAAGGATAGGGAAGAGCACGACCAGGATGAGCACCAGCATCGCCGGCGCTACCAGGAGATACCCCATGCGCCGCCGGCGGTCTTCGAGTGTAGAAGCGGTTGATTTAACCCTCATATGCGATGGTGCAATAGCCGCACAGCGAGATTGTTACCCTTAAGAGACGTTCGAGAAGCGCCGACTGCCGAACAGCGCTTGGCCACTCGAAGCGAGAAGCTTCACATTCGTCAGAGACGGTTTGACGAGCGCTCGGCGCGCCAAGCGGGTCGTGCCTATTGGCCGCGCTGAGCCACGATGGCGGCCACTGCCTCGGATGTGATTTGCATGGTTTCTGCTGCCGTTTGCTCTCCCTGGAGCGCTTTCTGAATCTCTGAGCCAATGACCTGGGTAATCTGGTTGTAGTCCGGGGTTACGAAACTCTCATACGGGGATTGCGCCTGTTCCAGCACAACTGCAGCGTTGGCAGCAGCGGCCTGAACCTCAGGGTCTTCCAGTACCGAGAGGCGAATCGGCAGCCATCCGGTGTCCAAGCACTTGGCTCTTTTGCACCTCCGGGCTGAGGTAGAAGTCGATGAGCTCCCATGCCAGATCGGGATCCTCTGAGCTGAGACCGATAGTCCAGGCGTCCGTTCCGTCGATAGAAGCGGTTCCGGCGGGGCCGGCGGGAAGGACTGATGATCCAAGCTCGTCCACGATAAGAGACGTTTCCGGGTTCTGCGCGGCGGTCCACATGAAGGGCCAGTTCATCATCATCGAGGCGGTTCCCGCCGTAAAGACGTTGGTTGCATCGTTGATGCCAACGTTTGCAATCGAGCTCGGTTCGGTGAACGGCATGAGGTCGATCATGAGCTGAAGCGCATCGACGCCAGGCGCGTCATTGAAGATGGGCATTCCATCATCGCCGTACATGGTGCCGCCCGCCTGCTGGAGGAAGGTCATCCAGTATGAGGCGACGCCTCCGATGCCTTCCGGAGCGCCATAGTTGAGGACCCAGCCATACCGGCCGTCGCCTGTCAGCGCTTCGGCATACCCCTTGAGGGCGTCCCAATCTGCTGGCGGTCCATCGAGGCCGGCTGCTTCGAAATGGGCCTGGTTGTAGAAAAGGGTTAGCAGTGACAGAGAAAAGACAATGCCCTTTTCCTCTCCATCCCAGGTCACTGTGCTGAAACTCGAGGGAGGGAGATCGGCACGCAGCTCGTCGGAAACATAATCGCCGATGGGCGCAAGAAACGATGCAAATTCTGGTACCCAAGCGACAGTTGTACATAACGTCATGGACATGGGTGCCCGAAGCGAAGTTGGTCGCCATCTTGTCATGCAGCTCGCCCCATGCGACCGCTTCGTAGGAAACCGAAGCATCATTGGCAGCTTGCCAAGCCTCGAATGCGTCGATCGAGAAATCCGCTACACCCGGAGGAGCCGGATCAGGCGCCAATGGAGAAAGCGCACTGAGGCGGGTTTGCGCGGCGATACCTTGAGGCCGCATTAACGGGTTGCCAAGCGCAAGCCCAGCGCCAGCGGCTGCCGTCACTCCGAGCATGCCCCGGCGGCTGATTCTGTTCTGTCCCATACGAGTGATGATTCTTGACATCGATCTTCCCTCCTGAATTAATGAGAAGGAGCGTTCTCTGCGCAGTACGACAACCGTACAGGCGTGCTTTCACAATTTTTCACGAGCCTTGCGACATGGTAGGCACGAACTGGTATGCCGTCAAGACGACATTCGGACCAATACCTGCCCTACAAGAGGGCAGACGCGCTCAACTAGGACCGATTCGCACAAGCGTTTCAAACGTCGTATTGGCGGCACCCGTGGCCGCTAATCGGCCGCATCCCGATAGCGGACGTCTGCATCGACCGTGCGTCGGATTCGAGACTCGGCTTGGGCGACTCCGTGATCGGGCTTTGCCCGATTGGCGGGCACAGGTCCCGCCACTACGGTCGAGTTAGGGGAAGTGACTATCCTAATAGGTGATCGATGAAGAACTGGCCGGAGTCGCGCATGGCTTTGATGTCGTTCTCGACTTTGGTGAAGCCGTGCCCTTCGTCGGGGTAAATGTCGTATTTCACATCGACGCCGCGGGCGCGGAGCTTTTCGACGATGGTGTCGCTTTCGGCCTGAACCACGCGCGGATCGTTGGCGCCCTGAATGACATAGAGCGGTGCGGTGATCTGGTCGACGTAGGTGATCGGCGAGCGGCGCAGTAAGTCCTCTTCCTGGGTATCGGGATCGCCAAAGGTGTCTTTGACGATATCGCGCCAGGTGGGTGGGAAGGAGCGTATCAGCGTCACCAGATTGGAGGGTCCCACGATATCGACCGCTGCCGCCCAATAGTCCGGTAGACGACTGACACAGGTGAGCACTGCGAATCCGCCATAGGAACCGCCGAAGACACCGATCTTGTCACGCTTCACCCACGGCAGCGATTGCAGGTACTGAACGCAGGATTCGAAGTCCTTGACGTCATTTCCGCCGAGGTCGCCATGGATCAGCTTCTGGTAGCTCTTGCCGTAACCGGAGGAGCCGCGGATATTGGGAGCCAGGACGGCGATTCCCGGCTCAGCAGGAACTGGTAGAACCCGCGATAGGCGTAGCCTGGGCGTTCCTGCGCTTCAGGGCCGCCGTGAATGGAGAGGACCGCCGGGAATGGGCCGTCGCCGAGCGGCTTGAAGAGCAGCGCCGGGATGGTGAGTCCGTCGAATGCCTCGATCTCGACCTGTTCCGGTTCGATCAGCAGGGTTTCGTCGATAGCCACCATGCGACTCTCGGTGAGCTGGCGGGCTTCGCCGGTTTCGAGATCGACCACATAGAGCTCATTCGGCCTGGTGGGGGTGACCATCTTTACTACCATCGTGGCGTTGTCTGGTGAGAGATAGAGTCCGCCGCCATAGGAGGGCAAGGTGCCACCGGGCAGCTCGGTGAGCTCCTTTTGCTCGCCGGTTTCGCGGTTGAGTACATGAAGACGGGAATAGCCGTTTTCGTTGATGGACCAGACGAGCCATTTGCCGTCTTTCGAGACCGTCACCATCTCAACGCTCCACTCGGGCTGCGCGACCGGAGTGACCGTTCGTGTCGTCAGATCGTAGAAGCCGAGCCAGTCGTGTTCGCTCTCGCGGTCAGTGATCATCCAGAAGCCGGAACCGTCCGGTGCCCAGTCGGCAGGACGGTCGTTTGCCAGATCGTCCGCATCGCCGAGCTGCTCGCTCTCACCGGTTTGCACGTTCAGCAGTTTGGGCAGCATTTCCAGGTTGGAGCGAACGTCAACAACCAGCAGGTGTTTGCCGTCCGGTGACCAACCGCCGGCGAAATTGACGTGTCCATCGGCGACCGCGTGGTCCACCTCTCCGGTGGGTGCTTCACGGATGATGATGTCCTGGGCATGCGGCTCGCGGTCGTTGCCGGCATAGGCGATCAGCTCGCCGTTGGGCGACCAGGGAGCGTCTCCCAGGAAATACTGCACCTCGGGCTCGTTCGTCAGTGCTTCGGCTTCGCCACCCCCGGCGGGCATCAGGAAGAGCTGGTGCTTTTCGTTGCCCTGGTAGTCGGCGGTATAGAGGATTTGCTTCCCATCGGGCGACCAGGCGAGCTCGCGCACGGCGTTGTCGGTATAAAAGGTGAGCTGAGTCTGCGGGCCGCCCTCGAGCGGTTGGAGCCAGATGTTGTATTGCCCGGAGCGGTTGTTGATGACCGCAAGCTGGGTGCCATCGGGGGAGAACGACGCGCTGCCATAGGTGATAACAGCGGCGAAGTCGTCCATGGTTGGGAGAGCGGAGATCGTTGCTGGAGACATATGTGCGGAGTCCCTTTTGCCTGGAGTGCGAAACGTTTGCAGGGGATTGTAGGAGAACGCGCGTAACGAGCCAGTAACGCGATGATGCCGCCCCCACTGGAGCGGCATCATTGTTCATGGTTGAAGGGGTTCGCTGAACACGGAATCCCCGACGGATGTCAATTGTCGATGCGGATGGGCTTCGGCTCGACGCGACGGGAGAACGCGAATCCGGCAAAGAGCGTTCCAAGCGCCAGGGAGAGCCAGGGAAGCAGATTGCTGCACCGGGTTCACCGGGGTGTGACCGGCACCGGTCGCCGGCAGGACGGCAACTTCAGCCGAAGAGGGCGGTTCGCCCGCGGGGCCATCGGCAATCGCAAACGGGAGGTTGACGAACTCGATGGTAGGACAGGTCGATTCGCCGCCGCACCCGCCTATGGGGATATCGGCCACATCGATGACCAGCGGATCGAATCCAGGAGCTGGAGCGTTACCAGGTGGGTCGACACTCAGCTCGGTGATGGTGAGGGTCGCGCCAGCGGGAGCGTAAAAGAAGAAGCCGGGTACCAGACTGGTCGGCCCTGTCGTCAATGGACTATCCGCCAGCGGCACGCCATCGGCCAGGATCTCGAAGGTAGCGCCGGTGAGGATGTCGCACTCTGTGTAAAGATCCGCTCCGGCACTGGGGCAGGCGAAAGCGACAAAATTGATGCCAACCTCACCTTCGGTTTGCGCTCCCGCGGGACTCGCGGTCACTGCGAGCAATGTGAGCATTGCCAGGCCGGCAGCCGCATACCAGATTGCCACTGGACGTCGAACAAGCATCGTACGACTCCTTTCGAAGTCTTCGTTTCCATCGAGCAGTGGAAATCATCTGCCCCTTCTCTCTTTGCACAAACGCGTTGAAGGGACAACAGGTTTCTTGAGCAATGCTGATTGTAGTCGTACTGTAACGATGCATCCGATGAGTAAAGGGCCTCAGCAGAGTGCGGAACGTATCGGCTACGATGTCTCCTTGGGTCTCATTTGTGCAAGGAACCGTGATGGTCTATCAGCCCCCACATTTCGTCGAAACCGATCCTGATGCCATTTATCGGCTGATCGAGGAGAACCCGTTGGGGCTGCTGATCACTATGGGGAGCCAGGGGATCACGGCGAATCCGATTCCCTGTGTGCTCGATCGTGATTGGGGCGAGCAGGGACGGTTGCTGCTGCATGTGGCGCGGAACAATCCGGTCTGGCGGGATTTCGATCCGGAGGTTGCGGCGCTGGTGATCTTTCAGTCGGGCGATCGCTACATCACTCCGAATTGGTACGCGAGCAAAAAGACGACGCACGAGGTCGTGCCCACCTGGAACTATGCGTTGGCGCAGGTGCGGGGCGAGCTGATCGTGCATGACGATGTGACGTGGATTCGCGGGCAGGCAGGCAAGCTGACCAAAATGATGGAAGCTGACGAGCCGGTGCCCTGGAAGATGGCCGACGCCCCGCGAGCATACGTCGAGGGATTGCTGGAGGATATCGTGGGGATCGAGATTCCGATTCGCTCGCTGATCGGCAAAGTGAAAGCCAGCCAGAACCGGTTGCCGGAAGACGCGGATGGCGCGGTTGCGGGGCTACGCAATCGTGGCTCGGACGCCGATCTGGCAATGGCGGATTTGATCGAGCGGGCGCGGGCGACGCGGTGATACGGTTGCTCAGGAAATAGAAATAGGGAATAGGCGCTCTGGGTTGGTTCCAGGACTCAGGGCTCGAGACTCAGGATGAGGTCATGACCACTCGACCCGATAAGCACGATCCGCAGTCGATGGCGTTTGCGACGCAGGCGGTGCATCTTGGTAATGCCATCGATCCCGGCAGTGGGGCGATTCGCACACCGTTGGTGATGGCGAACTCGTACGCACTCCCGGATGATCCGACCGGGATCGATTGGTCGGATACGAACGGACTCTTCTACACCCGCAACACCGGGCTCAATCAGCTCCGCCTGGAGGAAAAGCTCGCCGCGCTGGAACGGGGTGAGGCGGCGGCGGTGTTCGCGACGGGGGTGGCTGCGCTTTACGGAATCTTCTTCACCCTGCTGGAAAGCGGCGATCATGTCGTGCTCAGCGATGTGACCTACGAGGCGGTCTGGCGACTCTTCAATGAATTGTTTCCGGAAAAGTACGGTATCACCGCGACCTTCGTGGATATCACTGACCTGGACGAGGTCCGCGCGGCCATGCGGCCGGAAACGAAGCTGCTGCACGCCGAGGTGATCGCGAACCCGACCACCGAAGTGGCGGATGTTGCGGCGCTGGCGGAGATCGCGCATGCAGGTGGCGCGCTCCTTTGCATCGATTCGACCTTCTCCCCGCCACCGATGTTCCGTCCGCTGGAGCATGGGGCCGATCTGGTGGCGCATTCCCTCACCAAATACATCAACGGGCACGGGGATGCGATGGGCGGCGCGGTGATCGGCGCGAAGACGCTGATCTCGCAGATCAAGGCGGATGCGCTGGTGGATGTGGGCGGCGCGATTTCGCCGTTCAATGCCTGGATGATCACGCGGGGTTCGGTGACGTTACCCCTACGGCTCCGTCAGCACACCGAAAGCGCCCAGCGGGTTGCTGAGTTTCTGGACAAGGATCCCTTCGTGGCCTATGTCTATTACCCAGGTTTGGCATCACACCCACAGCACGAAACGGCTAAACGCCAGTTCGGCGACTACGGCTATGGCGGGATGATGGCGTTCGCGGTCGAAGGGGATAAAGACACCCAGAATCGCTTCGTGAGCAATCTGAAGGTGATTACCTCGGCGGTTTCGCTGGGGCATGACGAATCGTTGATCGTGCATGTGGGACCGCAGGGCCGCGGCGGCTGGGAACGCTATCCGGAACCGTTTCAGCAATATGGCCATCTACGGTTTTCGATCGGGCTGGAAGATCCCGCGGATTTGCTCGCGGACCTGTCGTCAGCTTTGGACGCGACGTTCGGATAGCGGTGGAGCTTGTTCGGCGAGCAGATTCCTGAGCAACCTGGCGAACTCCGGCGCCTTCGTCACAACCAGATTCCAAACTCGGTCGACATCGATATTCCAGTAAACGTGCACTAGGTGATCGCGTAATTCGATGATGTCTGGAAGATCCGGAATGCCTGCTTCCAAACGCTCGAACGACCGAGCTGCCTGCGATAGCACTCCCCCGACTTTGATGATCAGACGCTCGACGATCAGTTGGGTATCACGCTGCTCAACAAATACATCGCGTGTGAGCCCGATCGTAAATCTTTCGATCTCGTCGAACGCGATCACAGCATCGTGCAGCAGCGTCGCGGTCTTTTGGTCCATACAGATTTGTCCGGTGATCTTCGAGAGCGTGCCGTCTCTTATTTACCCACATTTCTAGGCTCGATACCATCGATGGATTTGCTCACCAGACCTTCGCCGGGGCAGTTGTTCTATCAAACGAATCTCTTGCGGCGCCAAAGGAACCACAGGGGTTTCCGCCGCCCGTGTTTGGGAGTTCGCCAAGCGACCGCACTGCGATTGTCCAGCGTTGGTTGACAGGTTCGTGTTGGGGCAATACGATACTGTAACGGTTTAGTAAAACGTTACAGAAGCAGCTATGAGCGATCAGCGCGTCACAATCCGCGCGGTGGCGAACGCCGCCGGGGTTTCGGTTTCCACGGTTTCCAATGTCATCTCCGGGCGATATCAGCAGATGTCACCCGAAACGCTGGCGCGCGTGCGAGCGGCAATGACTGACCTCAACTACCACCCGAACCCGGTAGCGCGCAGCCTGGTAACCCGGCGCACCGCCACTATTGGACTCGTCATGAGTGACGTGCGCAATCCGCTCTATCCGCCGGTGACGGTGGGCGCCGAAGCTGCATGCCGGGATGCGGGATACGGCCTGCTGCTGGCGACCGCAGCCGATCCGGAAGGCGAGATGCGGGCGATCGAGCTGATGTATGCGAAGCGGGTCGATGCGCTGGTGGTCTTTTCGGTTGCGTATGTCGATCCCGAGAATCAACGGCTTCGAAGCCATACAGAACATGGGCATTCCGGTGGTTCCGATCAACCGCTGGCTGGGGGCGGATTCGCAGCTTTCGGCTGTCTGGTTCGATCACGAAGGAGGCGCGTATCAGGCAACGCGGCATCTGATCGAGCTGGGTCACCGGCAGATCGTGCATGTCACCGGGCCAGGCGATCGCCTGACCGCTATCTACCGGCGGTGCGGTTTCGAGCGCGCCATGCGTGATGCCGGCCTGCCGGTCAAGCCCGATGCCATTGTGGAGGGAGACTTCACCTTTGCCACCGGCGAGCGTTTGGCACCTGTGCTGCTGGAGCGCGCGCCAACCGCCGTTTTCGCCGGAGGCGATGCGCTGGCAATGGGCATTCTGCGCGGCATTACGCGGCTCGGCTGCCGGGTCCCCGAGGAGATATCCCTGATCGCCTTTGGGAATCCCGAATTTGTCCGGTACACCACCCCCGCCGTGACCACGATCGATTTGCCGGTCAGCGAGGCGGGACATACCGCCGTGGAGCTGGCCCTGCGCCGGTTACAGAATCCGGAAGAAAGAGAGGTGCGCACACTGAGCACGCAGCTTCTGGTGCGGGAATCGACCGCCCCACCTGGCAATCGATGAACGGTCCACGTTCGTGAGGGTACGGCGTGGCATATCGCTTCTATCAGGAAAGGACCCCGACATGCGCGATCTCACATCGACTCGCATCGACCGCCGCAAGCTGATCGGCGGAACTGCGGCCGCCATGGCCGCTCCAGCGCTGTTGCGTGCTCCCCAGAGCGCGTCGGCGCAGGAGACACTCGATTTCACCATCTGGAACTATGCGGAAGACATCGTGCAGGAGAACATCGAGCTCTTCCAGACGGCAAGTCCGGACGTAGCCGTCAGTCTCAGCTCGTTCGCGTGGCCTGAATTCCATACCACCATGGTCAACCGTTTTACCTCGAACACCCCCACAGATGTCACCTATAACGGTGGCAACTGGCTGGAGGAGTTTGCGGCGGCGGGTTGGGTCGTTCCCCTCGAAGATCATTTCGACTGGGTTGCGGGGTACAAGGACCTGGTTTTCCCCTTTGCCTGGCAGGACATGACCTATCAGGACAAGGTCTACGGGCTCCCGTATTACTCGGACACCATCACCTTCATGTACAACCAGCGCATCCTGGAAGAGGCGGGGATCGCCGCGCCACCTACCACCTGGGAAGAGGTGACCGCGCAATCGTTGCAGCTCAAGGAAGGCGGGATGGCGCAGCCGTTCGTCTATGAGTTTTCGAATACGCTGCCGAACGTGATCGAGGCGTTCGCGAGCATGGTCTTCGGGCGCGGTGGCGAGCTGATCGACGAAGAACTGAACCCGCTCTGGACCGATCCGGAGAGCCCGGCTGCCCAGCAGTTCACCTGGTTGGTGAACGCCAAGAACCAGGACGACATCCTGACCATCATGGACCACGAAACCACCATCGTCCCGGCCATGAATACCGGCCAGCACGCTTTCACGGTGATGTTCAACTACAACCTTGCCTCGCTCAACAACGCCGCCACCTCGGAGCTGGCCGGCGAGTTCGCGCTGGCCCTCATGCCTGGCGAAACGCACGAATGTTACGGCTTCGCCAAGATGTACAACATGACCCAGATGGCGGTCGATCGCGGCGATGCCACGATTCAGGCGTCCGGCGATCTCATCCAGTACTTCGGCGGCGAGGTCGACGGCACATTCCAGGTGGCCAAGCGTTGGGCGGTCGATCAAGGCCTCGGCTTCGCGCAGATTCCGCTGACCGAGGACCCCGAGGTGATCGATGCGTTTTCCAAGTGGGTCGATGTCGATCTCTGGCGCGAGCAACTCGCCCTTGCCCGAGCACGCCGCCAGGCGATCTGGTACGGCATCTTCGCCGAGACGTTCAATCCGCTGCTAGGCCAGGCGCTCAACGGCGAGATCACCGCTGAGGAAGCCCTCGCCGCCGCAGCGGACGAATGGAACACCCTCAAGGAGCGGGTGCAGGGGTAACGTCGATCCTCGGGATGACGGTTGGTGGGAGGGAGCGCTTCCTCCCCCACTGTCATCCTGAACGAAGTGAAGGATCTCTCTCGTGGGCTCCTGGCAGGCATGGTTCGAGGACATTGATCCACTGGGGATCGCAATCGTGAACAACGCAGCGGGCCATATTGACGAGAGAGATTCTTCGCTGTGCTCAGAATGACAATGCTTCGGCACCGAATGACCATGAACATGGGGCGGAAGACAGGGTGATGCTGGACGGAACGCCGGGGACGAACGGAACGCCACCGCTGGCTGGAGCGGGTTCCGGCAAGCGTGCCCGGCGGTCGTCCGACTGGACGACCGGGGTCATCATGGTGGCCCCGGTTGTCTTGCTCATCGCAGTCTTCTTCATCTATTCGGCCTATCGCGCGGTCTATCAGAGCACGCGCATCGAATCCCCCATTTTCCCGTCCCGCTATGTTGGGTTGCAGAACTACCGCGATATTCTCGACGGTCGCTTCTTCCAGCAGGCCTCGGAGAACTCGCTCGTATTCGTGCTGGTGGTGGTGCCGGCGTTGCTCGTGCTGGGTGTGCTGGTAGCGTTGCTGCTGAACGAGCCGTTCTACGGAAATACTGCGCTGCGCATCGGCATGATTCTGCCGTGGGCGCTACCGGCGGCGGTGGCGGGGCTGGTCTGGAAGTGGATTTTTCTCGATAGCTGGGGTGCGCTGAACGGGATGCTCTCCTGGGGCGGCCTGATCGATACTCCCATCGATTTTCTGGGGGAGCCGAGGCTGGCACGGATGGCGGTGGTGATCGTCTTCATCTGGGCGCAGCTCCCGCTGGCATCGATTTTCCTGCTGGCGGCGGTGCAGTCGATCTCCCCGGAGCTCTATGAGGCCGCTGAGCTCGATGGCGCGGGCGCCATTGGGCGGTTCCGATCGATCACCCTGCCCAGCATCCGACCGATGCTGCTGATCGTGGCGCTGTTCGAGCTGTTGATGGCCTTCACTAATTTCGATCTGGTCTACGCGCTCACGCAGGGGGGACCAGGCACGGCCACGACCATGCTGAGCTACTTCGCATGGGCGGAAAGCTTCCGAAAGCTCGACTTCGGAGCCGGCGCGGCGCTGGCAATCATGATCGCGGGAGCGTCACTGCTCATCATCCTGGTGATGATGCGTGCCATGCCCAAGGGCGCGCTTGTGGACGATAGTCGATGAAACGGCGCAGCACCCCGAAGTCGATCCTGATCTACGCTGGCGCGTTGCTGCTGGCGGTTTTCTGGTTCGCGCCGTTCGTGCTCGTAGTGCTGGCGAGCGTGATCCCGGAGGTGAATCTTGCCTCGTTTCCGCCGCGCTGGTTCCGCGATCCGCTCACCCTGCAAACGTATGACTACATCTTCACGGGCAAGGTGCCGCAGAGCTACGAGCAGCGCGGCGCATTGCGCAGCATGATCTCCAGCGAGGTGCGCGATGTCCCGCGCGCCATCGGCAACAGCTTCCTGGTGGCGACGGCGGTAATGCTGATCAACATCGTCTTTGGCAGCATTAGCTCGTATGCCTATGCGCGCGTTCGTTTTCCGGGGCGCGCGGCGCTCTTTTCCTTCGTCCTCTTCAGCCGCCTCATCCCCACCGTGGCGGTTGCCATTCCGTACTACCTGATCGTGCAGCGGCTCGATCTGATCAATTCCTACTGGGCGTTGATCCTGATCTATTCGGTCCTGACGCTGCCGTTCACAACGCTGGTCCTCACCCTCTACTTCAGAGGGATTCCGGAGGAAATCGACGAAGCCGCCCAACTGGAAGGCGCCTCGCACTGGCGCATCCTGCGGGATATCGGCATTCCGCTGGCGCTGCCGAGCATCGTCGGCGCGGGGCTTTTTTCCTTCATGCTCTCCTATGGGGAGTTCCTCTTCGGGTTGTTCATCACCACGACCAGCGAACGGCGTACGCTGCCGGTCGTGCTTGGTGCGCTATCGGCCAATACCGATGTCTCGTGGAACATGGTTATGGCGGCAATCACGCTGGGAACGATTCCGACGCTCTTGCTGGCGTTCCCCGTCTGGCGCTTCATGGTGCGCGGTCTGACCAGCGGGGCAGTGCGGGGGTAGATCGAAACCTCCCGAGTCCTCTGTCGCGTATCCAGCGCGATGTGCCACGGGCTGATGGGTGAAGATCGATCGCGTCTCGGGCCGTAGCCTTTGTGACCAATTCCTCTGGGCCTGGCACTGGACACTCGACCCCTTGACGGCTAGGATCACCCCGTCTGACGGGCGCGTGACAGGGTGAAGTGCACATGCGACGGGTTGACCGGCGTGGATTGATGAAGATGGGCGCGGCAACCGGGGCGGGGCTGGCGCTCGGGTGTGGATACGCGCCGGTAGGCGCGCAGGCGACCCAGCTTTCGGTGCTGACCGTAGGACAACCTGATCCGCGACCACCGGGAACCTATGACTACGGCAACGACATGCTGGATATTTGGAAGTCGGACCACGACACGGGCGTGACCTATGACATCCAGCCCCTCTTCGCGATCGACCAGGTCAGCCAGGCGGCGTTCGACACCGGAACCTACGTCTACGATCTGCTGTACAACTCGGTCATGATTCCTGAATTCAGCCCAAACCTGCTGGAAATCGGCTCACGCTTGCCGGAGGAGCTGGTGGCCGATCTCGCACCAGCACAGGCGGAGTCGGTCTCCTGGCAGGGGCAGCAATATGGCGTGATGCCCACGCTGTCGCTCATGCTGCTCTTCTACAACAAGAATCTGTTCGAGCTCAAGGGACTGAACGCGCCGCCTACGACCTGGGACGAGCTCAAAGGCTATGCAGCCGAATTCCAGGCGGAACCGTTCCCGATCGGGATGATGATGCCCTGGGGGGCGCCCGCGGGGATCGGCAGTGTGACGTCCTCCTGGATGGCGTTTCTGCAACAGGCTGGCGGCACGATGTACGACGAGGACGGGCAACCGGTCTTCAACGATGCGCCGGGGATCGATGCATTGCAGCTCATGATCGATCTGATGCCGTTCATGACTGGCGATTCGATCACCAACATCGATACCAACAGTGTTGCGTTTCGCATGCAATCCGACGGCGCGGCCATGACGATGACCTTTCCCACGTTCTGGGACGTCATGAATGGGGGTGCTCCGGCCGGGCAGGGCAAGATCGTACCGGCGGTGATGCCGTCCGGTCCGGAAAACAATGCCACGGTCAACGCGGTCGATGCCTGGACTCTATCGTCGTTGTCGCCCAATCCCGAGCGGGCGATGGAGCTGGTCGACTTCTATCTCAGTCCCGAGGCGCAGAAGCGGCAGTGGACCGATATCGGGTGGTTGCCGGCTCGATTGTCGGTGCTGGAGAATCCGGATATCCAGGCCATGACGCCGGTCGCGGCGATATTGCGCGAACAGGCGAATGCGCCGTTCGACAGCTTTATCACGAAGAATTACATGGCGGTCACGCTCGAGATCGGGCGGGAAATCCAGCGGGCATTGCGCGGTGAGCAAACCGCGGCGCAGGCATTGACGGCCGCGGAAGCCGCCATTCAGCCGTTGTTGGGATAGGGAAGGTAACGGGTTCACACCCCGTCGTCGTGGCGGGACCTGTGCCCGCCAATCGGGCGCTCGCCCGATAACGGACTCGCCACACAAGCATGCTTCACATCTGAAACACGGTTGTGGGCCACCCAATGGCGGCCTGCGGCCGCTGGCGGGCACAGGTCCCGCCACTACGAGGGTGGGCACAGGTCCCGCCATAGCGACGGTGGGCATAGGGCCCGCTGTTGTGGGGCGCTGGATATGCAAACGGGGCGGCCAATTGGCCGCCCCGTTGGTGCTTCAGGTATGAGATGCGACTAGCAGCTGCTTTGGCAGGTGCCGGTGCCGCCTGGCTCGTCGCCACCGCAGCATTCGAGACCGTCGTTGCACGGGCTCTCGGTGCCGCTCGTGCACGGGCAGTTCTCCTGGCCGTTGCAGTCGCTGGAATCGCAGGTGGCCATGCAGGTGCCTGGCGAACCCGGATCGGTCATGTCGGCAGCGCAGCAGACCAGACCGTCGTCGCAGTTGCCGTCGGTACCGGTGGTGCAAGCGCAGCCATCGCCGGTGCAGCCGCCGCCGCCGCAATCGCTCTCGCAGGTGCCGGGGCCGCCGGGAGTGCCGTCGCCGCAGCATTCGAGCCCGTCATCGCAGGCACCGTCAGTTCCGGACGTGCAGTCGCAGCCTTGTCCGGTGCACGGGGGAACCGCGGTCGGCGGATCGCACTCATCTTCGGTTTGGCAGGTGCCAGGGCCACCCGGCTGGGTCACGCCGCAGCAGACCAAGCCGTCGTCACAGGCGCCTTCGACGCCACCGTTGCAGTCGCAGCCTTCGCCGGTGCAGGCGGGAACTGCGGTCGGCGCAGCCGGAGCGGCGGTTGCCGTCGGCTCGGCCGGCATCGTGCCAGGGCAGGTGGTTTCGGTCGTGAGGCAGACGCCGGGGCCGCCCGCGCGATCGGTGGTGGCGCAGCAGGTGAGGCGCTCGGAATTACAGGGATCTTGCGTGCCGGTGATACACCCGCAGCCCGCGTACAGTTCGGAGCGAAGGAAAACATCGCCACTCTGGATGGTTGGCGAGCCGCTCAGGATGTTGGATGCGTTAGCGGTAATCCAGGCATTCTCCTGTTGCGCAGCGGCCACCGCGGTGGTCTCATCCAGGAACGTGGAGATCGCCAAAATCTGTCCCTGGCCGAAGACCAGGTTGTACTCGATGAAGCCTGGCTGCTGTTCCATAACCGCGATGAGCCCGGCCAGCCCAGTGGCCGCATCGGCTTCGGTACCGGTGTAGGCGTAGGTGCGTACCGCGATGAAGCGGTCCTTGGCAGTGGTGCCGGCATCTTGCGCCGCGACACTGGTGAACTTGCTCACCGCGACCGCGCCAACGGCTACACCGGCGCTGGCGCGCATCATGTCACGGCGCGACAAGCGGCTGCCCAATTTCTTTGCGAATGAGTCGAATCGATTCGGATCCATGCGCGTTCCTCCTCTGCCCTCGGTGGGGTGAAATGAAAGGGGTATCAAGGGAGCCAGGCACCCTGCCTGAACTCTTACTCATGCTACCAGTGTTTCACGTCAGTTCGCAGATTCGAACCGCCACGGAGATGCTGGTATGTACCACTCGATACCAACAGAAGAACGCACGATCCCGTCCCATGGTTCCGCAGTGATGATGCGGCGAGATCGGCTGCGAACGTTGCGCTACCGTTCGAGACGTTATGACACTGGGGTATCGTCCACATCGGGCGCTTCGGTGGTATCGCTCGTCCAGCAGGTGCTTTGGCAAATGCCGGAATCCCCCGTATCGGTTGCGCCACAGCAGCTCAGGCCGTCGTTGCAAATCCAGGCGGTATCAGGAATACATTCGCACCCCTCGGCGCCGGGGCAGGGATTGGTGTTGGTCGAGCATGCGCTGAGACAAGCGCCGATCGAGCCCGGATCGGACGAGAAGATGCCGCAGCATGAGAGTCCCGCATCGCAGGCGCCATCGATTCCGGTGGTGCAGGAGCATCCTTCGGAGCTGCAGCTACAGGAATACTGGCAGGTGCCATCGCTGCCAATTTCGCCGGGGGCGCAGCAAATGAGTCCTTCGTCGCAGGTGTTCACCATGCTGCCGATGCAGTGGCACCCCTCGGAACCGCACGGGCAGCCGTATTCGCACGTGACGGTAGACGAGCAACAGGCGAGCCCGGAATCACAGATACCATCCGGGCAGGAGCAGCCCTGGCCGGTGCAACTGGACGACGAACTGCCTGGGGTGGGCTTCACATCGTCCACGGTGATCGTCTGATCTTCGGCGGTTGGTTCCTCGGATTCGCCACCCACTCCGGGGCAAGTGGTTTCAGCGGTCAGGCATACCCCGGGATCGTCCTCCACATCCGAGGCTGGGCAGCAGACCAGCAGATCGGAGCCGCAGGGATCGTCGTCATCGGCCAGATCGCAAGGGCAGCCGGCAGTCAAGGTGGAACGGGTGAAGACCTTTCCATCGCTCTGCACATAGTCCCCGTAGAGCGTCGACTGGATATGCGTTTCGATCCACCAGTCGATCGTCTCGAGCCCCGGAACGGACGTTGCTTCGTCGAGAAAGGTGGTCACGAGATAAATCTCGCCATCGCCCCAGACACAGCTCAACCCAACGAAACCGGGTTGCTCCTCCATATGGGTCATCAGATCGGGAAGCTCGGCCTCAGCTTTTTCACGGGTACTGTCATAAAGGTAGGTGCGCACGGCCATAAAGCGATCGACCGCGGTGGTGTCGTCGGCTTGCGCACGGGCGAAGCGAGGGATCGGCAGGGTGGTTGCGCCAATGGCAAAAGCTGCCCCGGCCCCGAGCAGGGAACGACGGGAAAAATGGGCGCCAAGCCGCCGGGTAAGGGAATCGAAGCGTTTGGGGTCCATCGATCGTCTTTCTTCCTGCCGAGGCGCTCTGCCAGCTGGCGCGGCATCTGTCGCACACTCACCCTGAATGGTAGCAGCGAAGGAGCAGAACTCCCGGGATTGGCGCATTCTGGGAATCGACCCAACGCTGGACGAGTCTGGCGAGGTCGCTTTAGTGCAAGAAAACGGCGCGAGAACGCCGCACGTCTCTCCACGGTGGTGGGATAGCGACCGGCGAGACACTGCCCCCTTCACCTTCCATGATTGGAAGGTGAAGGGGGGCGGTAAGGCGCGTGTGGGCACTTACTCCATCGGTTGGGGTGTACCGTCGGCCACTACCTTGCCCTGGAACTCGACCTGGATAAAGTTGATCAGGTCCCAGATCTCCTCGTCGCTCAGCGTGGCGAACGCCGGCATGGCCGTGCCGGGTTTGCCATTGCGAATCCAGTCGTAGAACTCGGCATCGCTGTGCGCCGCTGCGTGCGGTGCAGTGAAATCGGCCGGTGGCGGTGCCATGCCACCCGCATTAGGACCGTCGCCCTCACCGGTGACCCCATGACAGGCCAGGCAGTTGGCCGTGTAAAGTGTCGCGCCCCGAGTAACCGAATCGCTGGTCGCGGCAATCGGGTTCGTCATGCCAGGGTCGAGTCCGCCGGCGGGTTGGATGCGCGCCTGCACCAGCAGCATCAGGCCGAGCAGTGCTGCCGCTCCGCCAAGTCCGGCGCTTTCCAGTCGTAACCGTGATTTGCCTGCTCGCCAGGCCACCACGAATCCGACCAGGGCAATGCCCAGCAACGCCAAACCGATGATTCCGCCACTACCAAAGCGCCAGGGTGGCTTGGCCGCGGCCGATCCGGAGGCTCCCACCGTGATCTGCTGCGTATCGTTCCATTCGAACTCACCGATCTTGCGAATCAGGAGCTCGATTTCCCAGTCGCCGGCGATGCCGATCTCACTTCCGTGGGTCTCGTAGACCGTTGGGCTGGAGCGATCGAGCTCGACCTCTTTGGTGCCGATTGCTTCCTGGGCGAATGTGAGCCGCAGCAAGGTTTCCGTGCCATCGGGCACGGGAGCGCCGGGAATCGTGACCAGAAAGTGATTCGGACCTGCTGCGCCGGGTGCGATTTGCAGGGTGACATCACGGTCGTCGAGCGTGAAATGGATGGTTTGTCCAGTTTGCGCGGCGGCAAGCACATCGCGTGCCGGCTGCAAGCTGGTCATGCGTCCGACTGCCAGCAGAATGAGTGTGGTCAGCACCAGCTCCGCGACGACTGCATAGCCGAGCCGTCCGAACCAACGAGGCTGGGCGGCGGGATCGGCATCTGACAGCTTGCGGGTGATGACCAGCAGATTCAGCCCGGCAATCAGGAGAATGATCCCAACCAGGATCAGCTTGAAGAGGAGCGATTGCCCATACTGGGTTTCGCGCAGGGCGGCCCAACTGCCAACCTGCAACCACCAGGCATAGACCCCGGTCACGGCCAGCAACCCCCAGCAGACGAGCGCCATGGCAGAGAAACGGGGTAAGGCTTGGGCGAGCACCACACGCCGCTCGATCTGCACGCGCAGTGTCCGAATCAGAACGCCGAACAGCAGGATCAAGCCGCCGAACCAGACCGATGCGCTTAGCGTGTGCACATAGTCGAACACCATGGCAGTGATGCGCCCGCTCTCCAGCGCGGCAGCATGTGCGTTCATGCTGACCGGTACCGGCAACAGAGCAGCGATACCGAGACCAATGGCCGTGACTGGCCAGCGCTTCACCGGATCGCACCAGGGTACGAATCGGAAGACCAAGCCCATGAGGAGCAGCAATCCGATCCGGGCCATCCAGAGTTGCCCGTAGCGGGTATCGAACAGCGTATCGCTCACGCGAGAGACCAGTGAGCCGCCGTCGAGATTGGTTGCCTGCACCACCAGCGCGAGCAGATTGGCCAGAACGGCGGCGATCACCGCACCAATGCCAAGCCTGCGCGCGCGAGACGCGAGCTCAGATACGAGTGCGTCATCGTGGCGCGTCACAGGCCAGAGGACGAGCAACCAAACGGGCCAGATCGCGATGGCGGCCGCCAGGGCCAGCAGCACCAGCCAGCGTGCGACCGATTGCAACCAGAGCGGTGCACCGGTGGAATCGTTGGTGACTGGAATGGCAACCGCGGCGACATCGGCCTGGGTTCCGACCGTGAAGGTGAAGTACCCCTGGGCCGGATGCCCGTCAGCCGAGGAGAGATTCTTCCAGACGACGGAGTAGGTACCGTTCGCGAGGGGTTCGCGAATCGGTACGACCAGCGATTTCTTTCCCTCACCGCGCTCGACCGTCAAATTGGGGAGTTCATGCCCGGTTTTGTCGAATAACCGGACTTCGTTGTAGCCCTCTTCCAGTGGTTCGGTAAACCAGATGCGGATTTCAGTCGGCGATGCGGCCAGCACCGTATTGGGCTGCGGATCGCTTCGGTCGAACGCCGCGTGTGCGGATGCGTCATCCGGCGTTAGCGCAGCCAGCAACGCCAACACAATCAGGGCAAGGGAAAGGACCACTCCGCGATATCGCGCAAGACTGGGAGAGACCGTCCTCGCCAGATGTGGCCAGGCGGTGCACCATGTTTTCCTGGGTTTCATATGCGATCCAGGGGCCGGTCACTCCATCGTCGGCCGCGAGAGGCACGCCGGAAGTACCAGAAGACAAGGAGTGCGATGAACGCGACCCCCGTAGCAACCCCGACGATGCCGTAGAACAGGGGACTACGCGACGTATCGACCGACTCGGCCTGCGCGTCGATGTCGAGCTGTTGGACTGGCGCTTGCTGAGCCACGATCTGTGGCAATGGCACAGGGGAAGCCGCCGGGTCTACGGTAAATTGGTAACTCCCGCTGGTGGCATCGCCATCAACCGCTGAGACTGCGGTCCATTGCACCAGATACTCGCCGTTATCCAGCCCTTGATGCATGCCAACGGTCACCCGCGTGCGGGTGGCGTCCTGGAGATCTATCGCGGCGTTTCCCTGATCGACTTGCGTGCCGTCGAGTCGCAGCACCTGCAGGGTGGTTCCCTCCGCATTGAGCTCTTCCGAGAACCAGACTTCGACCGTGCTGGGCATGACCGGCACCGCCGTGTTCATTGCGGGGTTGGCGCGTTCCGGCGTGGCATGGGCGAACGCCGATCCGGAATTCAGCAATCCGATCAACGCGACTGACATCGTCAATGCGCCTAACGAGCGGAGAAACATTTGCAAGCTGTGCATATCGTGTCCTGACGAAAGCGCGGGACGAGACCGCCCCGCGCTTTCGGGGCGCTTCCTGTTAGGAAGCCTTCGGGAACTCGAGCTCCTCGCGCGGGGTCACGGTCGAGAAGGTCTCTGGGCCGGCGGTGAAGGTTTCGTCGATGGCAACGCCGTCGATCTCACCAGTGACGTGGAAAGAGTAGTCGCCGGGCTGGGTTGGAATGAAATAGGCGACATAGTGACCCGGATCGCCCCACTTGCTTTCCATCGGCAGGGATACCTGCTGGTCACTGAAAATCACGTCGACATTCAGCTCCAGTCCAGTGATCGGGGTCTCGGCAACCTCGTCTTCACCGGCGGCAGGCGATAGCGTCGGCCGGCGCTGGTTGGGTAATGCGCACGCTAACCGCGTTGACCTCGTCCTGGACGGCCGGCTCGTTCAGAAATCCGACCACGAAGTTGTACTCGCCGACGGTACGACTCTCGTGTGCGGAGATCATGCCGTTGCCGGCGATGAGGACGCCAGCCGCAAGGAGAAGAGCGCCCGAGCGCAACAAGGTTCGACGATTCATGTGAAGTGGACTCCTGTGTATGACAAATTGCACCCTCCCCATCCGGGGTAGGGCAACGATGAACGGGTTCCGTTTCGCGTGTGGATGGCCGCGCCGGGCGAGAGCCGCAGTGCGACATACCCCAGCACGCGCTACTGGGGCGGGGGAGCGATTGGGGGATAGGTTCGTCCCGAAAGCGCTACAACAAGCGGGTCGATACCTGAGGTGACGTTCCCGATCTGGGGAAGATTCTGGTCTGGTAAGAGCAAGGCAAGTTGCCCAACATCGCCCACCACGAAAGCAGAGACCGTCGGGGTGAACGTATCGGCCGGTGCCGCGAGCGGTTGGGTCGCCTGCGCGGGCAGATGCTGAGGGTTATCGTCCAGGGCATGCGCGTGCGTCTGCTCGTCGGATGCGTGACGGTCGTGCTCGTCGGGTGGGGCGCCATGGTGGTGGTCGAATGAGCCAGCGGACGCGTCCAGCAGGAATTCCAGGAACATGTGCGGATGCGCGTCTGACGCGCCACCCCGATAGTTCACGGCGGTGCCGGCGAGGGAAAAGCAGAGCAGGATCAGCATGGCCGGATGCTGGAGGATGCGCAGCATATCAGGACCATTTCCCGGCGCGGAGCGGCACGTGAGACATTGCTACACCGCTCGGTCGAAACTGCCGGATGCCCGGAAGACCTCGAGATAGAGCTCTGCCAGTTGCAGGCGGGCAACCGGCTCCAGCTCGTCGAAACGTTCTTGCGAAGCGGGATCGAGCCGGGTGCGCAAGCTCCAGACCTGTTGTGCTTGCGCTCGGTCGAGCATGTCCAGCTCGCGGCGTGGCACGCTCCAACCACGGCAATCGCGGTCCATGGCGGCATCGTCGAAGGGCAAAAGACGATCCACCACATAATCGAGCGCCTGGGCATCGTTCCCACGGGTGTTGCGGGTGACGCTGCCTGGCTGGAACGGGATGATCTTGCCCTGATCGACGGCCGTGTTCAACCCCAGCAGGGCGCGCAGTCCCCGTGGTTCCTGATCGGAGCGGCGAGTTTCCAGCACCCCGGCGAAGATCACCACGATGCCGATCGACATGGCGATATAGAGGTATTCACGTTGACCCAGCCGGGTGAGCGTACCCCCGGATGCGACGGCGAAGGTGCCGAGCGCGATCAGGATGCAGCCGATCATGCGGCGGCGTTGGGTGCCGAGCTTATGGAACTTCCAGGCCGACCAGAGTGCCCCGCCAATGAGCACCAGGCTGCCACCGATGTTCAGGAACATGGTGACCGCGGTCAGGCCGGCGTTGCGTCCGAGCGCTTCCCAGCCATCATTGGCGAGCAGCGATTCGTTGACAGGAGCATCGACGACCAGCGTGATCGCGAGGGCCGTCAATAGCAGCATGACTCCCGGCGCGAACTTGGCGATTCGCTTCCCGGCCAGCAGATAGAGCTCCCCGAGAGCGAGGTAGCCAACCACCAGCACGGCCCCGGTCAGGTAGTAGACCCGCACGATGGCCGGAGTCCAGCCAGCGAGCGTACCGAGGACCTCCGCCCCAGCGGCGATGGCGAAGATGCCAAAGGCAATAGTCCAGACGACCCGGTCCGGCCGGGGCCGGCGCAAGGTGTCTTTGCCGATGACCGCCATGCAACAGAGGCTGACGACAAACGCGATGATGGGGAAAACGACCAAACTCAGTTCCTGTCTGCCCAACGCACAGCGGTGTATCCGGTGAGAGTCGCGGGTCCCACCGGTTCGTTGAGGACAGTATACGAACGATGCAGAGCAGGCAGCACACAGCAGGCAGAACTGGAATTGGCCATCGGTTGTCACCTGTCAGTTGGTGACAGTGTGTTCCCGCCAGGATGACCACGCGTGCGACGAGCGTATCTCGAAGAGGTTTTGCAGGGGTAGCCCTGAGATTCATCCCGGGGCGGAGGTGCTATCCGGCACTTTCGCTGCCCGCTATGTCGCCGATTTGGCGATCTGATCGCGGACGTACGCAATGATGCTGGCGAGCTGGTTATCCGAGAGGCGCACGGCGGAGATACCCGCTACCTCGGCGTGCCCTTCTCCGGTGCGGACCAGATCGAAGATCTCCAGATCACTCATCGCGAGTACCGGGCTCTCCGCTCCCGTGATCGCTCCGCCCGGACCCGCTCCGCTGGGCTGATGGCACTGCATGCATTGGAACTGGAACTGTTGCTGGCCGAGGCGCACATCGCCGACCGGAAGACCACCGTTCACTGGTTCCGGTGTACCCCCTGCGGCGATGGCAGACGCTGCGGCAACGGCGACTTTAGATGCTTGCGCGATCTGCTCGTCGCTCAACGTCGCGGTCGGTTTGATCCCGAGCGCGTTGTTGATCTCTTGCTCACTGGCGCGGCCACAGGCAACAACCACGATAAGCACGGAGAGGAAGGTGAGGGCCAGAACCGAGCCACGTTTCCGCATTCAGAGTCCACCTGCGTCCGGGTGTCCCGAACAGTGCCGTATTGTCATTCGTCTCGATGCCTTCGCCAGTCGATGATGGGGCGTAGCGTAGCCGCGTGGGACGAACCGTGTCAACGCCACTCAGGGAAGCGAAAAGTCGATCTCGTTGATGACGGAGTCGATTTTCCATTGGCCGTCGACTGGAACCAGGATGAATTCGAAGATCTTCTGAACCGGGATCAGGGCGGGATCGAGCGTGACGGTGGCGAGTACCCCCTGATTGGGAAGCTCGTGCAGGTCGATCGTGACGATACGCGTCAGCTCGTCGGGAACATTTGGTTGCGGCGTGGCAACCGCGGGAAGATCGCCGGGTTGCAAGATGGTGGCAAGGTAATCGTCGGTATAGAGAGCATAGGCGCGCAATCGGTCGCCGGCGTTGAGGCAGGCAACAAGAGTTTCGATAGTGGCAAATGCGCGCTGCCCCGTCTCGGAGGATGGATCGATAACACGACCGGTTGCCGGACGTTCGATCGGCACGCTGGGTGTCGCGCTCGCGAGGATGTGTTCGAGATTGTCCAGCGTGCGCGGTTCACCTGTGCAGCGGCCCGGATCGGCGTCGAACGCAACCGGCGTGCCCGATGCAAACACCGTTACCGGCAAAACGAATGAAAACGCGACCACCCAAGCCATGGCCAGCGAGATGCCATACCCGCACCTTGTCATTCTGAGCGAAGCGAAGAATCTCTTTCGCGGGTGCAGGGAAATGACGTTCCGGACTGGAGCCTGGTTGCCAATCCATGACATTTTTGTGGCGAGAGCGGGCAACCACGGGGGGTTGCCCCTACCGTTCTGGTGCGGCAGCGATACATTCCGTTTTGAAGAGCCAAGCCAGTGCATACGTTCTGCCTGCTACCTGCTACCTGCTACGCGTTCGGCAAATCGATCTCGCCAGTGCTGATGAGCCAGACACTGCCGCTGAGTACGATGCCATCGCTGAGATCGACCTCCAGCCGGCTGGGACTTCCCATCTCGACGCCCTGATCGATCGAAACCGCGTCCAGACCAAGCCGGGCCTGCAGATACGCGCCGAAGGGCCCGGCGGCCGAACCGGTGGCGGCATCCTCCCCACCCGGGATATCCGCTGCAAACATACGTGCCGCCCAATGACCAGGTGCGACTTCAGCGACGAGGTAACAGTTGTGCGCGGTCCGCGCATCGCTCCCATCACCCACTGCTGCGCGAAACGCAGGCCAGTCGACCGTAATCCGCTTCAGCGCGGCGGGATCGCGTATTGGAACGACCGTCGTCGGCAGGCCGGTCGAAGCGACCTGCGCCGGCAGAGATGGGTGCGCATCCGATGCGCTCAGCCCCAGCGCGTTGAGGATTGGGGCGGAGTCGACCTCGTCGCCAAAGACGACCGGGTTCTGTCGCAATGTCGCGGTGGCATGGCGGTCATCGCGCTCGACCCAAAGCTCCTGCAATCCGGATGCCGTCTGCTGCACGTAGTGCGCGTTCGTCTCCCCGGTGCGGTATGCCCAGGCAACCGCAGTGCCGATCGACGGGTGCCCGGCGAAAGGGAGCTCGTCCGAGACAGTAAAGATGCGGTGCCGATAGGTCGCTCCCGGATCGGATGCGGTCTGGATGAAGGAGGTTTCGGCCAGATTGAAACGCCGCGCCATGGTCTGCATCGTTTCGGTGGTGACATCGTCGGCATCGTGAATCACCGCCAGCAGGTTTCCCTCCATGGGACGAATCGCGAAAACATCGAGCAACGTCAGGGGATATGTCGGCATGATGGTAGACCCCAGTGCACGAAGATCAGATCGGTTGACGGGAGGGTAACAGGACGCGCCCTCGCGAGCGTTCAGCGATCGCTGCCGGCGATGATCAAGTCGCCCAGTTGGGCGACATCGGTAATCTCTGCGCGTTCAAAGAGATGTTCGATGCTGCCGCGATCCATGACCGCCACCCGGTCGGCCACATCGAGCGCAAATTGCAAATTCTGCTCGACGAGCAAAACCGTCAACTCCTGTTCACGGAGCCGTTCGATCACCTGGCGCACGGTTTCGACCAGCAACGGCGCTAGCCCCTCGGTCGGCTCGTCCATGATCAGCAATTTGGGGCCGATAGTTAATGCCCGTCCAATCGCCAGCATCGATTGCTCGCCACCGGAGAGGTTGCTGGCCATCGAGTTATGGCGCTCCTGCAAACGCGGGAAGGTTTCGTAGATCCAGGCGCGCGTAAAGGGATGACCAGCCGATTTCGGCGCCAGTTGCAGATGTTCCTCGACGGTGAGATTGCGGAAGATGCGGCGCCCCTGCGGCACCAGCCCGACCCCGAGCCCGCGCCGGGCGGTGACAGGGAGTTTGGTCAGGTCGGCGCCTTGCAGATCCATCGTGCCACTTTGCACTGGAACCAACCCGGCGATCGCGTTGACCAGGGTCGTCTTGCCGACACCGTTGCGCCCCACCAGGGCGGTGACCTGTCCGCGGGGAACTTCGAGCGACGTACCATGGAGCACATGGCTCATTCCGTAATAGACCTGCAGATCGGAAATCGTCAGCAGTGGCGACTCACCGGCCAAGGTAGACCTCCTTCACGATCGGATCCTCACGGATGATCGCAGAGGGCCCATTGGCGATAACCACGCCGTTTTGCAGCACCGTGAGCTGATCGGTGAGATCGAAGATCACCCCAAGATCGTGTTCGATGATGAGCACGGTCAGCTCGGCAGGAAAGGTGCGCACGAGATCGGTCAACGCGCCGGTTTCGGCGTTGGAAAGCCCGGCGGTCGGCTCGTCGAGCAACAGGACCGAGGGTCGCGTGGCCAGGGCCATGGCGATCTCGAGCTGGCGTTGCTCACCGTACCCGAGCGATCGGACCGCACGCGGCGCGAGATGGCCGATGTGTAACCGGTCCAGCATGGCATCGGCGTCCGCGTTTGCCCCGGATTGTCCCGAGGCCGGGGTCCACCAGCTGCCGGCCACGTTGTCGGCCATGCGCGTGGCCATGGCCACGTTCTCGCGCACCGTGAGTGAGGGGAAGAGTGAGGTGATCTGGAAGGTGCGCGCCAGCCCCATATGCGCCCGGTTGCGGGCCGGCTGTTTGGTGACATCCGCACCCAGCAGCGAGATCGTGCCAGCGGCGGGGGTATTGAGCCCGGAGATGCTGTTGAAGAGCGTCGTCTTGCCCGATCCATTGGGCCCCAGAATCCCATGCCGGCTGCCTTGCCGCACGGTCAGATCGACATCGGAAAGCGCAACAATGCCGCCGAAACGTACGGTCAGCTTCTGCACGGCCAGCGCCGTGGTCGAGGACGCACTCATTCGGTTGGCGCCACGTTGGGCGGAGCAGCCACCGGCTGGGCTGCGCGGGTGCGCCGGTTCCGGATCGTCCCGGGAATCGAGGCGATCCCGCCCGGCAGCGCTACCACGGCCAGCACATAGAGCCCCCCCAGCACCATCGGCCAATACTGGGTCTGACCGGTGATATAGGTCTTGAGAATGTGCAATCCGCCCCCAGCGACAAACGGTCCCCAGAGCGAGCCAGCTCCGCCGATGACCACCGACAGGAGAAACTGGGCGGAAAGCCGCCAGTCGAGCGTTCCCGGGCCGACATAGCCGTTGAAGAACGCGCTGAGCACCCCGAAGACTGCGCCCGCTCCGGCGGCAATGGCAAACGCCGCCGACCGGCGAGCGGCGACGTGGTAGCCGAGGGTCGCCATGCGGGTTTCGTTCTCACGGATTCCCAGCAGACTGGCCCCGAACGCACTGCGAGCGATGCGCACCAGCAGAAAACTGACGATGACCGTGCACAGCAGGGTGAAGTAGAAGAATCCGTCGGTCGTTTCCAGGTTCCACCAATTCACCCCGAACGACGGCCGGGGGATACCTGGCAAGCCGTTTTCCCCACCCGTAAAAGCGCCTCCGCGCGTGGCAATTCCCCACCAGACCTGACCGAAGGCGAGCATGATGGTCAGAAAGGCGAGACCGCGCATACGTACCGCCAACGGGGCAAACGCTACCGCGACAGCGATCGAGACAATGATGCCCAGCAGGGCTCCCAACCAGGGATTCAGGTCATAACGCAGAATGCCGATGGCCGCGCCATAGCCCGCGAGCCCGAAGAACGCGGCGTGACCCAGGGACGGCAGTCCGGTAAATCCGACCAGAATATCGAGCCCCATCGCAACACCGGCGAAGATGAGTGCCTGGGTGAGCAGTCCGGTCCAGTAGTTGCCAAAGGCAAAAGGAATCAGGCACCCGAGCAATCCGCCGGCCACCAGCACGCGTTCGTCCCGCAAGATCGTGCGCATCGCTTAGCCGACCGTGGTTTTGCCGAGCAGCCCGCGTGGCCGCAATAGCAAAATGAGAATCACCGGGACGAAGAGGGTGAAATAGCTGAGCTCGGGGAATTTCGCTTTGCCATAGGCGTCGATCAGGCCAACCGCCATACTGGCGACGAACGCCCCGGACAGGCTGCCGATCCCGCCCACCACGACGACCACGACCGCCAGTAGCAAGACGTCGAACTCGAGACCGATAGAGAGTCCGAGGACTGGCGCGCCGAGCACGCCGGTCATACCTGCCAGCGCCGCGCCAATGGCGAAAACGGCGGCAAAGACGAGATCGACCCGAATGCCCATGGCGGCGGCCATCTCTCTGTCGTCGACGCAGGCGCGCACGATGGCGCCGAGCCGGGATCGCTCCCAGACCAGATAAAGGATCACCCCGATGACACACGCCAGTACGATCAACATGAGCCGGTACTGGGGATAGAAGACGCCGAACACATCACGCGAGCCGCGCAACGCTTCGGGCGGGCGCATCAGCTTGGGGGTGCCGCCCCAGAAATAGAGCACGGCATTGCTGATGATGAATGCAAGTCCAAGTGTGAGCAGTACCTGATTGAACGGGCTACCGAGCAGAGTGCGCGAGAACGCTTGCTGGATGAGCACCCCGAGAATTCCGGCGGCAACCGCGCCGGAGACGACGGCCAGGATGAAGCTGCCGGTGCGTTCGTTGACCGTGTAGCCCACATAGCCACCAAACAGAAAGAGCGCCCCATGCGCAAGATTGAGAATGCGCATCAGGCCGAAGATCACCGTTAACCCGCTCGCCAGAAAGAAGAGCAGGGCACCGGTAGTGAGGCCGTTGAGTGTTTGAAAGACCCAGAATCGCATGAGCGTCGTTTCGCGATGTAAACGTCGTTAGCGCCGCCTGTTGCGGCGATTCGGCGTATTCGGAAGCATTGGTCGCCACGTACGGCAACGATCCGGTGGGATTGGTCGAGGTCGCGCCATCCCACACTGTGCGGGATGGCGCGATGACGATGTTACGCGTCTGGCGTCCAGTTTTGGTCGACGCCTTCGATGGTGTCGATGATCTGCTGCTGCGGTCCGCCGTCACCCTCGACGACTTCGGTCACGAAGATGGTGCGTACCGCCTGACCGTGATCGTCGAACGTGAACTGACCGGACGGCGTCGTCACATCTGTCGCGGCCAGCGCATCCAGAAATGCCTGCTGATCCCCGATGCCACCGGCGCGCTCGAGTGCGTCGGCCACAATCATGGCGCTCAGGTAGCCCTCATAGTCGTACGTGCCGGGGAGACGGTCGTTTCCGGAGGCCTGGAAGGCTTCGATGTATGCGGCATTTTCCGGCGAGTCGATGCTGGCGGTGTAACCACCGGCCTGCACCAGCCCGAGGGCCGTGTCACCCATTTCTCCGAGTACACCGGCCGTGAAGTAGTCAGGCGCCACCAGTTCCACGTTCGGGGTTAGCCCGAAATCGGACATCTGCTGGGCAAAAGCGAGTGCGCCCGGGCCGGCAAAGAAGGCATAGGCCACATCGATGCTGGTTGGATCGACCTGGCTGATGAATGGACCGTAATCGGTCGTGCCCAGCGGCGGCTTTTGCTGGGAGACGATCGTGCCGCCAGCGGCGGTGAACGTATCGGCAAAGCCGTTCACGCGCTCCTCACCGACGATAAAGTCCCAGGCAAAGGTGGCGGCGTTCTTTTTGCCCAGCGTCGCGGCGGTGTACCAGCCGAGCACACGGTCTTGTTGCCCATTGGCCAGCGCGGTGCGGAAGACATTTGGGCTGCGGTCCGGACCGGTTGCCATCTGGGCGCCGCCAACCGAGAGAATCAGCGGAATTCCTTCCGACGCCGCATATTCGGCAATCGGTGGGACGACGGCCGAGTTGATGATGCCCATCAGCATATCGACCCCTTCATCGCCAACCAGGCGGCGGGTCTGATCGAGTGCCTGCTGTGGATCGCCTGCGGTGTCGGCAAAGACGAGCTCTACTGGAACTCCGGCCACTTCGTTGCCGATCGAATCGAAGTAGAGCTGGATGCCGGCATTGACCTGCTCGCCGAAGACAGCAAACGCGCCGGTTGTGGGGTTGAGCACCCCGATCTTGATCGGCCCAGTCGCTTCCGGGGTAGCGTCCTGCGCCACGGCAACTCCCAGGCCGGTAAAGGCGAAGGTGAGTGCCAACAGCATGGTTAACAGACGTTTCATCGAGTTTCCTCCTTTATACGATTGACGACGACGTCAACGGCTTTAGCTCATCAGCGCCTTCCTGGTGGCGACCAGCAGGCGGCCGCGCTTCTGCGCGAGCTCGGCGATCTGCTCGGGGGTGTATTCGAAGAGTCCACCCTGAGTCTTGAGGCCCAGTTTGCCTGCTTCGACCTTCTTCGTGATGGTGCTGGAGATGCCGGTGTTGTTGCTCAGGTCCTTGTTGAGGTAGCTGGCGACAGCGGTGTAGATATCCAACCCGGCGACATCGAGCAGCTCAAGTGGTCCGATGACGGACAGCTTGTAGCCGATGCCCCACTTGGTAATGGTGTCGATATCCTGTGCCGAGGCGACGCCCTCATCGAGCAAATGCAACGCTTCGCGCATGATGGCGTAGAGAATACGGTTCTCGACAAAGCCCGGGATGTCCTTATCGACAATGCCCGGCACCATGCCAATCTTGCCGATGAGCTCGACGATCGTTTCGACGGTGGTGCCGTCGGTCTGCTCACCCTTGATGACCTCGATGACCGGGATCAGATGCGGTGGGTTCGACCAGTGCATACCAACGACGCGGTTCGGCTCGCTGATGCCATCCTGCAACGTGGTGATGGGGATGCCCGAGGTATTCGACGCGAGAATAGTGCCCGGCTTGCTCTGTTTGGACAGCTCCTGGAAGACGGCTTTCTTGATCTCCAGCCGCTCGGGAACGGTCTCCACCACGAAATCGGCCTTGCCCACGGCTTCGGCCTGATTGGTGGTGAGGGTGATGCGCTTCTTGGCTGCTTCGGCTTCCTCAGCGGTCAGGAACTCGCCGCCCACCAGCGTCTTGAAGACGAAATCGATAGTGCCTCTCGCCTTTTCGATCTGCTCGTCCTTGATGTCAGAGAGATAGGTGTCGAACCCATAACGGGCGAACGTGGCGGCCATCCCTGGTCCCATGGTCCCGGCTCCGACAACGGCAATAGTCTTGATGTTTTCGATACTCACTGGTGCTGTTCTCCGTTCTTCGTTTCGAAACTGATCGAATCAATCGCTAGTGAATTTGGGCCCCGCCGCCCGAGGTTGAAACCCCGGGCGGGCCGCCGGGTTCAGGACCCGGACTAGTGCATGCTGATGCCGCCGCCGATGTTGATGGCGGACCCGTTGATAAATTTCGCTTCCGGGGAGCAGAGGAAGACGATCAGACCGGCGATATCTTCCGGGGTCTCCAACTGCCCGATGGGAGTGTGCGACTGCACGTAATCAAAGTGCGCCTGCTGGAAGGCCGCCCGGGTACCGGGGGTATCGAGCAACGTGGGCGTGACGTAGACGGTAGTGATGCCGCGCGGGCCGAGTTCGCTGGCCAGCTCACGGGTGAGACCGAGCACTGCCGCCTTGCTGGTGACGTAGTGGGCCATACCTGGGGTGCCCATCCAGACCGTGTCCGAGCCGATGTTGATGATCTTGCCATCGCCCTGCTCGGTCATAGCGGGAACTACTGCCTTGATGGCCAGGAAGACGCCATCGACATTGACCTTCATTCGTTTTTGCCATTCGGCGTAGGTCAGGTCGTCGAAGGGCGTTCCGGTGAAGAGTCCAGCGTTGTTGATGAGGACATCGATGCGTCCGAAGTTCTTGAGCGTGGTGGCGGCCAGTTTCGCCATGTCCTTTTCTGAGGTGACATCGGCTTTGACGTAAATCACCTTATTGCCACGCTTGGCCTTTTTTAGCTCGGCGGCCAGCTCGCGACCGTCCGCGATATCGGCGATAACCACGGCTGCACCTTCATCGACCAGCCGCCGGGAGAGGACCGATCCGATCTCGCCCGCACCTCCAGTGATGATGACCACCCGATCTTTGACACTGATTGCCATCTGTTTTCCTTTCTTCAACGGCCCCCGTGGAGCGCGTTGCCTGCTCACGAATAGATGTCGATTCCGTAGTGGCGGGACCTGTGCCCGCCAGCGGCCGCAGGCCGCCATTGCTTTGCCGACAACCAAGCTTCCGAACCGAAGACATAGTCGTTGGGCACCTCCGTTATCAGGCTTGCGCCCGATTGGCGGCCACAGGTGCCGCCACTACGACGCAGACTCCGTGGGTGTCTCCATTACGATCGAACCGGACCTCCTGTCGCCCAGTCGTCCAGGGCGGCCATCGCCGCGCCCACGCCGGAGCCGAGCTCGACCTTCCGGCCCATATCGTGGAGGCTGCGCTCCAGCACGGCCAACTGGGAGGCGAGATAGGTCGGATGCGCCGCCATGCCCATGTGGCCGAGGCGGAAAAGCTTGCCGTAGAGATCGCCATAGCCGGGCGAGATCATGACCCCGTAGCGTTCGCGCATGAGACCGCGCATCTTCTCTTCGTCGAGGCCATCGGGCACGGTGACCGCAGTCACGCAGGATGCGGCGATCTCCTCGCGCACCGGCCAAAGGTCGAAGCCGAGCGCTTTCGCGCCCGCGCGGGCGGCCTTGGCGATGGTCTGGTGTCGCCAGGCGACATGCTCGATCCCTTCTTCCAACGTTTGGGTCAGGGTCGATTCGAGGGCGTACATCTCGCTGACAGATGGCGTGTAGGGGAAACGATTCCCCTCCAGCCACGCCTCTTTCCAATCGAGGATCGAAAGGAACGAGCCGCGCAATGGCTTGGGATGCTTCTCCATCGCCTCCCAGGCAGCCGGGCTGATCGACATGAGGGAAAGCCCTGGAGTACCGGAGAGGCATTTCTGCGGACCGGCAATGGCGACATCGAGTCCCCAATCTTCCGGGCTGAGCACTTCCGAGCCAAGACCGGAGACGGTATCGACCAGGGTCAGCACGCCGAATTCCCGCGCGATATTGCCGATCTCCCGGACCGGGTTGTGCGTGCCGGAGGGAGTTTCGGAATGGACCACCGAGAGGTATTTGACCCCGGGGTTGGCGTTGAGGGCCTTGCGCACCTCATCCGGATCGATGGCGTCGTTATAGGGAACAGCGAGCTCGATTGTTTCACCGCCGAACTTGTCGATGAAGAACTCGAACCATTTGCCGAACACGCCGGAAACCAGATTGAGGACTTTGTCCCCCGGGGCGATCAAACTGGCGGCGGCGGCTTCGAGCCCGAGAATCGCCTCGCCCTGCATCGTGATCACGTCGTACTCAGTCCGATAGACCTGCTTGAGCAGCTCCTGGGAATGGGCGAAGAGCTCCTTGAAGGCTGGGTCGTAGTGATAGAGCACCGGTTTGGAAAGATCGCGACGGGTTGCGGTCGGGGACCTCCACCGGTCCCCCGGCCATATTGAAACGCGGCCATTCGGTCATCGAATTACTCCTTTCGTGCGATCTCGCAAAGCGATGTTCTGGACATACACTTGGCCATGATGAGCTGGACATTTCGATTCAAGCTGAAAGAGTTTCTGAAGAACAGCCTGTGGCTGGTGCCGGTGGCTGGGGTCACTATTTGCATCCTGGCACAGCAGCTGGTCAATAGTGTCAATAGGCATTGGGACGCGCCCGCGAGCCTGCAATTCACGCCCAGCACAGCCGGGCTGATGTTCTCGGCAATCATTGCGGCCTCGATGAGCCTCACCGGATTCATGCTGACCATTCTGGTGCTGCTGGTGCAAATGGCGGCGTCGTCGTATTCGCCGCGTACCCTGCTCTTCGTCTTTCGTAACCAGCAACTGAAGTTTTCGCTGGCCCTCTTCGTTGGCACCACCACGTTCGCGTTTTTGTCGATGGGCGAGATCTCGGACACAACGGTGAACAATCTGAGCGTCCTGGTCTGCGGTTTGTTGGCGCTCTTCAGCGTGTTGTTCTTTCTGCAGAGTCTGAGTCAGCTGATGCACGGGATTCGTCCGGCGAATATGGCCGACAGCATCGCCAGGGTTGGGCATTCGGTGATTGCCATGGTCTATCCAAATCCCGCGCCGGCTAACGCGGACCGGACCTACCGTCATGTGCTGCCAGACACGCCGCCCGATCGAGTCATTCACCATGCAGGCAACGGGAAAGCGCTGCAAGGAGTTGATACAAGAGGCCTGATGAAGCTTGCGATACAGCACGATGCGACGATCGTGCTGCCGGTCTCCGCGGGCGATTATCTGGAATATCGCGGCCGCGCCTTCGAGATCTACGGCGGGAGCAATTTGCCCTCTGATCAGGAGATGCTCGATCATCTGGCCCTGGGTTCCGAACGAACCCCGGAGCAGGATCCGGCGTATGCCCTGCGTGTAATGGTCGACATTTCGATCAAGGCGCTTTCGCCAGCCATCAACGATCCGACGACCGGCGAGCAGTTGCTCGATCGGGTCGAAGACTTGCTGCTCGATCTGGTTCAGCGCGATTTGCATACCGGTGTCTTTCGTGATGACCGGAACATTCCTCGTCTCATCTATCCCACACCGACGTGGGAGGATTATTTGCGCCTCGGTGTCACCGAGATTCGGCTCTATGGCGGAAAGAATCCGCAAATCTGCCGTCGAATGGCGGCAATGTTCGACAATCTGCTCGAGGTTGCGCCCCCGTATCGTCGCGACATGATCCTGGAGGAGCAGGCGCGGTTGCGGCGCAACATCAAAGAGAACTTTCCCGATCCGCTCGATCTGGCTGTGGCCAGCGTTCAGGACACGCAAGGCTTCGGCGCGACCGATCTTCCTGCCTATCCAATTCAGCGCATCTGAGCGGAGGGCAGGAGCGCCCGCGAGCGCTCCTGCCATTCCGTGCAATAACCGTTAGGAGTAACCGAGCTCGCTGAGCTTGGTCTTGACCCCTGCGGCGTCACCCACGGCCGAAACCGTAATGGTGCCGTCGATGATCGATGTCTGCGCCGCGGCAACCGCGTCCTTCGTCTCCTGCGAAACGCTGTCTGGCAGGTCGAGGAGGCGCACGCCGCCGTTCTCGACGTTCATCGTGTAGACCTGGCCGAAGTCGGGGGTGCCGACATTGGCAATGATCTGCTCGTAGACGCCGGTGTAGTCGAAGAGCACCGAGGAGAGCAGGACATCGCTGTAATCAGCAGACTTGTCGCCGATGACGTCGATGAACCACGCCGGGCTATCCGGGTTGGCTTCGTTGTGCTCGCGGATCGCCTCGATCATACCGAAGGAGGCACCATCGCCCATGCCGAAGATGATGTCGGCGCCGGCAGCGAGCTGCTGCTCGGTGACGCGCTTGGCACCAGCGGCATCATCGTAGGCGGCTTCACCAATGACGCTGTAGATCAGCTTGGCATCGGGGTTGCTGGCTTTCAGACCCTCGGCGAAACCGACGGTCATGTAGTTCCAGGTTGGCGGCTCACCGGAGACGACCACACCAACGGTACCGGTCGTGGTGCTGAGACCGGCGGCGACACCGGCGAGGTAGGCCACTTCCTGGGCCTGGGTCTCGATGTCGGCAACGAGGTCGCCAACCGCGTTCGGATTTTCGATGACGGCCACGGGCACGCCATCGGTCGCGGCGAAGTCGGGGCAGGTGGTCTGATAGCCACTGGCGTGGCAAATGATCAGTCCGGCGCCTTCATCGGCCAGGTCCTTGAGGGCCGGGGTGATGTCGTCGTAACCACCGTTCTCCTGGATAAGTGCCTCGATGCCGAACGCAGCCGCAGCGGCGTTTGCTCCATCGGCGCCCTGCTGATCCCAACCAAGGTTGGTCATCGATGCAGGGGTGATCAGCGCCACTTTGCTGATCGAGGTAGTCATCGCCACAGGGCTTGCCTCGGGGGAGGCGTCCTGCGCCGAAATTGCTGCGAATGACCCGAATGTGAGCATCGCAACGAGGGCGGTCACGAACAGGTATCGCGTCGTGCGTGATACACGAATCATGGGCCTGTCTCCTTTCTGACTGGTCCAGAATTTCTTCGCGTCGAGATCCGTTCCCGCGCGGGACTGCATCGGCGATCGTGTGCCACAGATGCAGTCCGGCGAGGGGGATGTAACAGGGAGTCGATCTGCGGCCCAACCCGGGAATGAATCCCCGGGCGACATGGCCACTGCGCCTCGAACGAACGACCAACACCCATCATCGTTGCCCCCGGGCATAGGGAACGCCCAATGCTGCTGGCACCGAGGTGCGGCGGGCGAGGACGATCATGGCGATCATGATGCCGATGTACGGGAACATGCCGATGAACTCGGTCCGCACGCCGACGCCAATGATTTGCAGGCTATCGCCGAGGGCATTGAGCATACCGAACAAGATGGCGGCGAAGGCGATCTTCCAGGGATTCCAGCCGCTGATCATCGTGATCGCCAGCGCGATGAACCCCTGCCCGACCGTCATGCCAATGGTGAAAATCTTGAGATCGGCGACCGCGAGAAAGGCCCCCGCGAATCCGGCCATGATGCCGGCCAGCGCCATGGCCAGATAGCGTACCTGGATCACGTTGACTCCCGCCGCGTCCGCCGCGAACGGGTTTTCACCCACGGCGCGCACGTTCAATCCAAATTTGGTGCGCGTCAGCAGGAACGCAAATACCGGCACGAGCAGCCAGGCGATGTAGAAGAGCAATTGCCGGTCGAAGAGCGCCTTGCCAAGAATGGGAATGTCGGCCAGCAACGGAATGCGGATCGTCATCGGACGCACAGCGGCGGAGACGTTTTGTCCCCCAAACAGGTCGCGGAAGAGATACCCGGTCAACCCGGCGGCGAAGATCGTGATCGCCAGACCGACCAGCACCTGATCCACCCGCAGCGTCACGGTCAGGAAGGCAAACAGCAATGCCATCGCCAGTCCGGCTGTCATCCCCGCCAGCAATCCGATCGGCACGCTCTGGGTGTGATAGGCGGCGTAGAACCCGAAGAAGCAGCCGGAAAGCATCATCCCTTCGATACCGAGGTTGAGCAGGCCGGCCTTCTGCGCGAAGACATCCCCGAGCGAGGCGAGCACCAGCGGCACCGCCCGCAAGAGACCGGTGGCGATGATGGCAGTCAGAAAGTCGACCAGATCGATCCCATTGATCGTCATGACGATCCCTCCAATCCTTCCAGCGCGCCAACGCCGCTCGATGTTTCCGGTTCCACCCGGTCATCTGGGCGACCGCGCAGCCGGTCCGAGATGACGTGCCAGCGCCGCTCGAGATAGACCGCCACCGCAAAGCAGATCAGCATGAGCCCTTCGAGCATTTCGACGAAATAGGTTGGCACGTCCGCGCGGCGGGGCATCGAATCGCCCCCGACCAGCAGGAATGAGAAGAAGAAAGCGAACGGAATCAGCAGCAGACTGTTCAACCGGGCGAGATAGACCAGCGCGAAGGCCGTGAAACCGTAGCCAGGATTCCAGTTCGCTTTGAAGAGCCCCTGAATACCGAGCACATCGTTCGCGCCCGCCAGGCCGGCGAACGCTCCGCTCAATATCAGTGCTGAGGCAGCCAACCGCCCGACCGGGAGTCCGGCATGGATCGCGGCTTTTCGGTTACGCCCCACCACGTCGAGGCAAAACCCGTAAACCGTCGAGCGGAAGAGGATCGCGACCACGATCACGCAAAGCAACCCGACGATCAGGCCAATATGCACTTCAGTGCCGGTAATAAAGGGCAACCGGTCCGCGAGCGGGATCTGCCTGGTCTGCGGCGCGACCACATCCGGGTTCTTGAAGGGTCCCTTCACCAACCAGGCGCAGACGTTCACCGCCACGTAATTCATCATCAACGTGGTGATGATCTCATTCAGACTGAACTTCACCATCAGCAATGCCGGGATCACCGCCCAGAGCATCCCGCCGATGATGCCGGCGAGCGCGGCGACCACCCACATGAGCGGGTTCGGCACCGAATCAGCTACTGCCGCGCCGGCCACACCGGCCAGCAACGCTCCGACCATGAATTGCCCGTCGATGCCAATATTCCAGACACTGGTGCGCAACGAGATCAGCAAACCGGCGCTGACGATCAGCATCGGCGCCATTTTCTTGAAGGTCTCGGTCAGCCCGTCGCGGTTGATCAACCCGCGCTCGAACAGAATGCGGTAGGCATGCAGGGCGTCTTTGCCGTTGGCCTCCAGGAAGATGCCGCCGATCACAAAGGCCATCACGATCGCCAGCACACTGCTGACGATGGGCAGGATGCTGAAGCTGGACATGCGCGCGCGTTCGTTCATGCGGCGCTTTCCTGGCTAGCGGCCCGGCCTGACAGCATGAGCTGGCCGATGGTTTCCACTTCGACTTGCGCACGATCGAAGGTTTCCACGATCTCGCCGTTGTAGATGACCCCGATTCGATCGCTGATCTCCAGGATCTCATCGAGCTCCGAGGAGATCAGGAGCACGGCTTTGCCGCTATCGGCTTCCTGCCGCAGGGTTTGCAACACAAACTGGGCGGTTTTGAGATCGAGACCGTAGGTTGGTTTATTACAGACGATCACCCGTGGATCCATCGCCAGCTCGCGCGCGAGCATGAGCTTCTGGATGTTGCCGCCGGAGAGCAGGGTGATGGGCGTATCGGCGCTTGGCGTCTTGACCGAGAACTGCTCGATCAGCGTATTGGCATTGGCTTCGATCGCTTTCCGGTCGAGCCAGAAGCCTTTGGAAAACGGTGAGCGGTTGATCGTCTTGAGCGCGGCGTTCTGCGCGACGCTCATGCCGGGTACCACGCCTTCGCCCATACGGTCGTCGGTGATGTACCCGACACCAGCTTTGGACAGGGTCGCGACACCCTTGTTGGTGTAATCCTTGCCGTCGAAGTCCAGGCGACCGCTGGTCGTTTTGCGTTGTCCGGCGATGATCTCGCCGAGCTCTTTCTGGCCGTTACCATCGACCCCGGCGATTCCGTAGATCTCCCCGGCCCGCAATTGGAGCGAGAGATTGCGAATGGCAATATCGCCCCGGTCGCCCATGGCGGAAACGCCATCGAGCTCCAGCAGGGTCTTGCCACTGGAGACATGCTGCTGAAAGGTTTCGACCGCGGCAGGCATACCGCCGAACATGGTTTCCACGATCTTCTGCCGCGCTCCCGCGCGTCCGGCAGTGGTGAGCTCGGCTGGACTGAGCTCGCCGACGTTCTTCCCGCCGCGCAGGATGGTTACCCGGTCGCTGACATCGAGTGCTTCCTCGAGCTTGTGGGTGATGATGACCACCGACACGCCCTCTTCCCGCAAGCGCTTGAGGATGCGGAAGAGTCCGTCCACCTCACTGGGCGTGAGCACGGAGGTCGGCTCGTCGAGCAGCAGCACCCGTGTGCCGCGGAAGAGCACCTTGACGATCTCCACCCGTTGCCGTTGCCCGATGGAAAGATGGCGCACTTCGGTGTTGGGATCGGTATTCAGCTCGAACCCGGCCAGCAGTTCCCTGAGCTGTTGCTCGCCGCGACTCAGATTCAGCACGAACCCGGTTTTGGTGCCGAGCATGACGTTTTCGATGACGGAAAGATTCGGTACCAGGGTGAAGTGCTGGTAGACGGTGCCGATGCCGAGCGCCAGCGCTTCGGAGGGCGATCCGATGGTGACGGGCTTACCGTCCAGGGAGATGCTGCCGGAGTCGGGTTGGTACATCCCGGAAAGGATGTTCATCAGGGTGGTTTTGCCCGCCCCGTTTTCGCCCAGCACGGCATGGATCTCACCCGAATAGAGTGTGAGGTCGACCTTGTCGTTGGCCTGCACCGTCCCGAACCGCTTGTCGATGCCAACCATCGACACAATCGGCCGAGCCGCTGCCCCATGTTCGGTTGTCGTCCGTCCGTCGGTCATTTCGTTTTCCCGAGGTCCTCGCTCGTCATCCCGAGTGGGGACCTCTTGTTGGTGAGCTGCGCGTCCCGCGTCCGCGCCCGCTACCCATTTGTCATTCTGAGCGCAGCGAAGAACCTCTCTTCGTCGTTGCCCTTCCTTGCCGTCATCCCGGGGTTGAAACCCCAGGCTGCTCAGACAAAACCTCATCGAGGTTCTCGTGGCGTTGCTCTGTTTTTTTTCTCGACTTCCGTGACGTTGCCGTCCCGAAAGAGATTCTTCACTTCGTTCAGAATGACAGGGAGGGGAGCTTGCTCCGCCCTGTCACGCTATCGTCGTAGTGGCGGGACCTGTGCCCGCCAGCGGCCAAAGGCCGCCATTGCGTTGGCCACAACCATGTTTCCTACTACCGTAGTGGCACCTGTGGCCGCCAGCGGCCGAAGGCCGCCATTGCGTTGACCACGACCATGTTTCCGACTCGAAGCATGGTTATGGACGAATCCGTTATCGGGCTTCGCCCGATTGGCGGCCACAGGTGCCGCCACTACGACGAGAGGGCACGGAGGCCCTTTCCTACGACCGGCCAGCGAGAGGGCAGATACGCCCTCAGTTACGACCGTCGTTCTCCCCTCTCCCCAGAGGGAGAGGGGCTGGGGGTGAGGCGATTACTCCCCGTAATGCTCCGGGGCCTTCTTGTACGACTTGTAGCTCTCCGGGTCGTGCGAGAAGAAGATGCGTCCACCGATCTTCTGAGCCAGGTTCTCGATTTTGTACATCGACTCCAGCAGCTCACGCGGATCGGAATGGAGCCCCATCAGCACTTTGCTATTGAGGTTGTGCGTGTTGTAGGCAACATCGACCGGGAAGATCATGGGCGCTTCACCGGTTGGATGGACGACGAAGGAGTAATGCCCCTCGGAGTGCCCCGGAGTCTCGATCAGGGTCACGCCCGGCACGACCTCATACTCATACCCACTCAGTGGCGGAAGCAGATTGAGCTTGGCGCCTGGGATCTCGACCAGGTTTTTGTCGTAGCCAAGCCGTTCCCACGGATCGGGAACATAGGCGTGTCGCAGCTCGGTTTTGCTCATGATGAATTGCGCGCCCGGGAAGTAGCGGTTGCCGCTGCAATGATCGAAATGCAGATGCGAGTTGACGACGATGTCGATCTCCTCGGGCCGCACGCCGATGGACGCGAGCTGGGCAATGATCGTCTGCTCTTCGCTCTGCTCCGGCTTTTCGAATGGCAGGTTGCGCTCGACCCATTCCTTTTCGAACCCGGTGTCGAGCAGCACTTTCTTGTCGCCGGTGTCGACATAGACCGCGAAGACCGGGAAGCGGTATTCCACTCCCTGGCCGTGGTTCCAGGTGACGAACGACATGTCGAGCATGAGGGTGCCCATGTCGAGCAGGTATACGCGGGTTGCCATCAGATGCCCTCCTCTTCACAACCGGCCGAAAGGAGCCAGTGGTTGTCGTACAGAACCTTGATCTCGTAACACGCTAGCCAAAGCTGCCAGCGGGCCTCGGCTTCGTCCGCCTCGTCGGTTCGTTCCAGCGAACGGTCTGGATCGATCCAGACCCCCTCGTTGGGGAGATGCTGCGCAAGCGGCGTGCCGGAGAGCGCTGAACGTGCCTTGACTTCGTATTTCTTTCCCACTGCTAATTCTCCACCACGGCAGCGACGCCGGTGGCCTCGTCCCGCTGTTTGCTACGTGCGATCTGCTGGGCCCGCCAGACCCGTTCCGGGGTGGCGGGCAGCTCATGCAGATCGATGCCGAGATCGCCTAACGCGGTTGCGACCGCCGCAATCGCTCCGGCCAGCGCGCCTTCGCCCACCCCCTTGGCACCATACGGACCCGGGCCATCCTCGTTCTCGACAACGGTCGAGCGATGCGACTCGGGCAGATCCAGCATGGTCGGGATGTGATAATCGAAAAGCGATCCGTTGGTAAGCTGGCCGCTGGATGGATCGTAGATCATCTCTTCATACATGGCATTGCCGATTCCCTGCATCAAGCCGCCCATCTCCTGGGTTTCGACCTGTTTCGGATTGATCGCCTTGCCGACATCGGCCACGCTGGCGGTTTTGAGCAAGGTGATTTTGCCAGTATCGGGATCGACTTCCAACTCGATACCGCCGATACAGACCTCCCAGAACACCGGACCCTCGGCATAGGAGCCGCTGCCGCCTTCCGGCCGCACTTCGCCACGTCCGATCAGCTCACCGCCGACCATGCCGAAGTGTCCCTTGATCAGATCTGGGTAAGTGAGTGATTCATCCTCGTGCCAGATGGCGCCGTCGTGCATCTCGAGCGCTTCTGGCGGCAGACCGAGCCGCTGGCTGGCGATGTCGAAAAGCTGCTCGCGCAACTCCGCGCCGGAGCGCAGCACCGCCATGCCGGCCAGGGTGGTCGAGCGACTGGCGCCGGTCGATCGGTCGTACGGAGTGACCTGGGTGTCACCGCCCATGACGCGCACGTCGTCCATGGTCAGGGCCAGCTCTTGCGCCACGATCTGGCTAAATACGGTGCGCGCCCCCTGTCCCATATCGGTCGAGGAGACGTAGAGGACCACCTTGCCGTCGGCTTCCATACGCGAAAAGGCGGTGCTGACCGGATGCGCGCCCGCTGCCAGCAATCCGACGCTCACTCCCCGGCCGACATTGGGCGGCTTGGGGGAGTCCCAGTCGAGATTGGCGGCGCATTTGCGAATGTCGCCTTTGAGATCGGCGTCGAGTGGCTTGCCACCGGGGCGGACATATTCGCCCGGTTCCAGCAGGTTGAGCTCGCGCATCTGCACGCCGTCCAATCCGCATTTCCGGCCGATCTCGTCGATCTGCGCCTCACCCGCCCATTGCAGGTGCGACGCCCCGAAGGCGCGATACGATCCCGCTGGCGAGGTGTTGGTATAGACGCCCCAGGCGTTCACATCGACCGCGGTCCAGCGATAGGGACCGGGCGCGGCGTCCGCGCCGGTGGCAACCACGCGCGGTCCGTTATCGGCATAGGCGCCGGTGTCGAACCAGGCGCGTACCTCGCGGGCCAGCAGGCGTGCCGTCCTTGCGCGCGCCGGTACGCATCCAGGCTTTCATGCCGTGACGCCGGGTGGTGACCATCGATTCGTCGACGCTGTTCTGAATCCGTACCGGACGCTTCGCTTTGCGTGCCAGGGCGACCGTGATCGGTTCCATCTTGGTATACGACTTGCTTCCGAATCCGCCCCCCAGCCAGGGAACCACGATGCGCACGCTGGCTACTGGCAGTTGGAAGAGATCGGCGATCTCAGCCCGCACCAGGAAGGGGTGCTGGCAATTGGAATGCAGCGTGACCTCATCGCCAGCGGCGTTCCATTCGGCGATGGTGGTGTGGGTTTCCATGGCGTATTGATAGACGGCCGGGAACTCGTATTCCCCTTCGACCACGATATCGGCTTCGGCGAAAGTCGCGTCCAGATCGCCTCGCGCGAACTGGTGGTGATAGCAGAGATTGCCCGGATCGAGCTTGAACTCGCCCAGCCCATGGAAGAGACCCTTGCGCAACAAATCGGTCACGTGCAGATGGGGGGCATCATCGGCCAAGGCTTCGTCGATGGAAATCACCGCTTCCATCGGTTCGTAGTCGATCTCGACCAGCTCAGCGGCGTCGGCCGCGATTTCGGGAGTTTCGGCAGCGATCGCCACCACCGGTTCGCCGGCAAACCGCACCCGATCGATGGCGATCAGGGGACGGTCCTTGATGGCGTGCCCGTAGTAGGGATCGATGTCGAGCACATCGTCGCCGGTCATGACGGTAATGACGCCGGGAAGCGCCTGGGCGGCGCGCGCGTCGATGCGGGTGATCCTGGCGGCGGCGTACGGGCTGCGAATCAGCTTGCCGTACACCATGCCAGGCACGATCAGATCGCCAGCGAACTTCGTCTCGCCCATCGCCTTGGCACGCGCGTCGATTCGGGGAACGTCCTGGCCAACGGTCATGCGTTCCCTTCCTTCAGGCGAGCTACTGCGCGCTCGACCGCGTCGATGATGTTCCAGTATCCGGTGCAACGGCAGAGGTTGCTGGCGAGGTTCGCCTCGATCTCGGCCCGCGTCGGATCAGGATTCTCGTCCAGGAGCACCTTGACCGCCAGAATCATGCCCGGGGTACAGAAGCCACATTGAATGGCCGATTCCGCGATGAAGGCTTCCTGCACCGGATCGAGCGATCCGTTACGCGAGAGTCCTTCGATGGTGGTGAGCTGTTTGCCAGTTGCCTCATACGCGAGCGTGCAACAGGAGCTAACCGGCAGACCATCGATCAACACGGTACACGCCCCGCAGACCTGCGAATCGCAGGAGCGCTTGGCGCCCTTGAGCCCGAGATCGTCGCGAATGAAATCGAGCAGCATGCGGCGTGCTTCGACCTTTCGGGCAATGGGCTGGCCGTTGACGGTCGTTTCGACCGTGATCTCGGTAGTCAGCTCGGTTTCTGGCAACAGCTCGGTACTCATGACTGGCGGGCTTTCGCTTGGTTGGCGGCGTCCTGCAACGCCTTCTGAACGTAAACGGCGACAAGATGACGTTTGTAATCGGCGGATTCGAAGCCTTCCTCGTCGATCTCGGCTTCGTCCCGGGCAAGTAATCCAGCTTGCTGGAACAGAACCAGCCCCGGTTCCTGACCGCGGAGAGCGTTCTCCACTGATCTCATCCGCTGCGGCTTGGGTCCGACCGATCCGACGAAGACGCGCGAATCGTCGATAACGCCGTTGGTTACCGAAACGGCTGCTCCCACCGTGGCGACTGGACGCTCATGGGTCTTGAAGCGCTGGTAGGACACGCCGGTGGTGTCCCACAGCTTGAGCAGCGTGACCTTGGTCATGATCTCGTCGGGGCTACGGTCGGTTTCCAGCAGACCGTGGAAGAACGCTTCCACCGGCACCTCGCGGCTGCCCTCTACCGATTCCAGCGTAACCGTCGCCTCGACGGTGGCTAACAGGGTGGCCGGATCGGAATGCGGTTCGGCGAAGCAAAGATTGCCGCCGATGGTTCCAGCTGCTCGCACTCGCGTGTTGGCGATGATTGCTTCCAGCGCGGCGAGGGCGGGCGAATGCTCGCGAACCAGCGGATTACGAGCAATCTCGCGGTGGGTCGCAAGCGCCCCAAGCGTGAGCGTCCCCTCGGCATCGACGGTGATCTCACGCAGCCCATCGATCTTCTTGATGTCGATCAGGCGATTGACCGGAGTCAGCCGCTCCTTCATGACAATCAGGAGCTCGGTGCCGCCTGCATAGACCGCAGCGTCATCTCCATAGTGGCGCAAAAGCGCGGAAGCGTCCGAAACGGAGCGGGGTGCGTGGATCTCAATCGGCGCTAGCATGGGATGCCACTCCTTTCGGCGCGTGGCCTTCTCGCTTCGCCTGTCGAATCAGGTAGTTCCAGTAATTGCCGATGAATTCGTCGCGGTATTTATCCTGGTAGACCGCGCTGGCCATTTCATCGGACATGGGATTGAGCTCGCCAAACGTGCGCGCAATCGACTGGATTTGCAGGACGCGCTCCAGGGTCAGGGCGGTATAGACCACCCATGGCAGGGTCTTGCCGGTGACCAGCACACCGTGTCCTCGCATGACGACTACCCGTTTGTTGCCGAGCGCGTTGGCAACCGAATCCCCCTGCGCTGTGGACAAGATCAGCTCGCTGGTATCGTCGAAAAAGGCCAGACCCTCAGAGAAGAGAACGGCATCGTGATTGATCATTTCAAGTTTGGCATCAACCGCGCCAAAGGCGGTCGAGTAGAGCGGATGGGTATGGACCACCGCCTGCACGTCGGGCCGGCGACGATAGACCGCGGTGTGCAGCACGGCCTCCAGATGAATGGGACCATCACCGGAGACTCGATTGCCATCGAGATCGATAGTGACGAGCTTGTCGTCAGTGACTTCTTCCAGGCCGAACCCATTGCACTTCATGAGGACGTGGTCGCCATCGCGCGCGCTGATATGCCCGAGGGTGTAATCCCCGTGCCCCTGCATGCCAAGAATTCGGCACGCCCAAACAAGTTGTTCCCGAAGCGACGTGTCGGTCATCTCCGCTCCGTTGGGGGATACGCCGGGTAGGGGAAGCCGAAGATCATGATGACGTTTTCGTCACCGGTGTTGACCACCGCATGCCAAAGCCGGGGCGCAATATGAATCGCGTCGCCTGCTTTGAACGGGATCGCTTCTTGCTCGGTGCGCAGCTCACCCATGCCGGCCACTACAAAGGCAACTTCCTCGACATCGTGCGAGACCATCGTCATCTCGGTGCCAGGGGTAAAGACCGAGTAGCCCAGCGACGAAACGATGCCGGAGACGGCATCACCAGTCAGGACCATCTTGCTCCAACTCCCGTTCGGGAGCGGAATCTCGTTCACCTGGTCGAGGGGGACCACGGTCACCCCGAAATCTGTTGCGCTCATTCTTGTCCTTAATAATTCCCTGGCCCGATCAAGGCCCTTATCTGTACTGGCGGGACCTGTACCCGCCCGTTCCGTATCGGCGGGACCTGTGCCCGCCAGCGGCCGCGGGCCGCCATTACGTTGTCGGCAACCAAGCCTCAGATTCGAAGCATGGTCGTTGCGTACTTTCCTTATCGGGCTTCGCCCGATTGGCGGCCACAGGTGCCGCCACTACGCCGAGACCGGACGCTACAGCGCCCACTTTCCGTCTTTGACGATATAGACGCCGGTGTCTTCGATCATGAGCGACGCGTTCAGGCAATTGCCATCGAGATGCAGCTTGCTGACGTTCTGCCCACCCGGATAGGCGTTGTGGTTGTCACCGAGTGCGAAGTGCACCGTGCCGAGCAGTCCCTTTTCCGAGGGGGAGCCGGTGGGTGACTTCTCGCTGGTGCCAAAGGCGAACTCGCCGATCACATCGGCGCCCGGCACGTCCTTGATGACGGCCTTGAGCTTCTCGGCTTCTTCACCACCTTCGATGGAAACGGCCCGGCCATTCTCGACCCGCCATTCGATCGGGTTCGGGGTCTGACCCGGCAGCCCGATGCCGAGCATGATGCCGTCGACTACCACGCGGCCTTCGGTCTTGTCCTCGACCGCCGCGAAGGCGACCTCGGACCAGAGGGGAATCGGTCCCATCATCTGGCCGCGCTTCTTGATCGGCGTCACTTCCAGTGCCGGGCGACCTTCGATGGAGACGCGCAGATCGGTACCGGCCGGCGACGTGACATGGCACCACTTCGCGCCCTTCATGGCTTCGATGGCGGCGACTGCGCGATTGGTGGCGTCGTAGATGTCGGCCTCGGTCAGGTTCCAGGTACCGATTCCTTCTTCGACTGACGCGATCTTGGCATTGGCATTGCACGACTCGCGTACTGCCGAAACATGAGCGAAGCGGTTGGCCCACTCCAGATTGGTGATGATGATGATCTCGTCCGAGTTCACCATCGCCTGGTGCAGATTTTGTGGCGGGGCCATCGGGAAGGTCATGTCGGCAATCGCCTTTTTGACCTGGTACTCATTGTTCATGACCACCGGGAAACCACCCCGCTCGACCACGATTTGCGCCAACGCGTCGGCTTCGGTCAGGTGATCGTTATCGGTGATGATCGTAACGGTGTCGCCAGTTTCGACCGACATACACAGCCCAACGATCAGCTCAGCGTCCTGTCGAAGTCCTTTATCCAGTTCAGCCATTGTGTGTTTGTTCCTTTCCTTGCCTCTATTCGTAGTCGCAGACCTCCGTGTCTGCTTACCGTCGTCTCCGTAGTGGCGGGACCTGTGCCCGCCAGCGGCCGCAGGCCGCCATTGCGTTGCCAACAACCAAGTCTGCAATCCAGAATCTGGTTGTATTGCCACTCCGTTATCGGGCGAAGCCCGATTGGCGGCCACAGGTGCCGCCACTATGGGCAGAGGTCAACGCCCGCGCGGGTTAGCCCTGCGAGAACGCAGGAAGAACCTCCTTGGCAAAGCGCTCGACCTGTCCAAACTGATCGAGCGAACCAAATCGACAAATGAAGTAGTCCACACCGGCGGCCTGGAAGGTGCGCATCCATTCGATGACGTCATCCGGAGTACCGATGGGGCCCCATTCGAGGAGGTCCATCGCCTTGCTCAACTCGGGATAGTACTGACTGATGTACGAATTGATGCCAGCGTGGGCCTCTTCCCGCGTATCGGCGATGTTCATGGTGACCTGATAGGACATCACGAATTTGGAGCGATCACGACCAGCTTCCTCGATGGCGTCGTCCACTTGCGCGAGCTGGGCTGCGAACTCCTCCGGGTGGCGTGCGCGGCAGCAGGTCATCCAGCCGTCGCCATATCGCGCGATACGCCGGGCGGCCTTGCTAATGACCTTTTCGGTTTTGGTTTCGTCCTTGTTGCCGACGGTCAGGCGAGGATTGCTGACTACCCAGATGGGCGGCGGGGTCTGCACCGGGCCGAGCGGTTTCATCTCGGTGCCGGAAAAGAAGGAAACGTTGTCGTATTTGTAGAACTGGCCGTCGAGATCGACCTTGCCGGTGGTCCAAAGCTGGCGCAGTGCGTCGAGGCCTTCTTCGAAGATCGCGGCGCGCTTTTCGAAATCGAGCCGGACGGCTTCGTACTCCCGGCGCACGCCTTCCTCGGGATTCCCCATGCCCGTGCCGAGGATGGTTCTTCCATTAGAAAGAGCGTCGAGCGTGGCCCATTCGAGCGCGAGGTAGAGCGGATCGCGCGTGCCGGACACCATGCAAGCCGTGCCGAGCTTGACCTGCTTGGTCCGCTGCGAGATTGCCGAAAGAATGTTGATCGGCTCCCAGCGCGGTTTGGAGAAGAGCGAGTCGCCCACCCAGACCGAGTCGAACCCGTTCTCCTCGACCACAACCGAGAGATCGAGCAGATCCGTCAGGCTATAGTCCGGAGCGATCAAGGGTTCGCGATTGTTCAGGTTAACGCCGAATTTCACTTGGCTCACGCGGGCTCCTCTTCCAGATTAGGTACTTCTTCAAGAATTCCTTGCGGTACGTGAATGTGTTGCGCGATCAACGCGGCCGCTTCGTCGGTGTTGCCTTCATGGATAGCGGCCAGGATGGCGGCATGCTCGTCGATTGATGTTGTCATGCCGCCGCGCAAATCGAGCGATGGGGTGCGATAGCGGCGCATGCGGTCGATCAGGCTTTCGTAGATCGACTTCAGATCGCCGTTGTCTGCTTTGTCGACCAGGAAGCTATGGAACTGCGCGTTGACCGTGAAGAATTCCTGTGCGTCGTCAGACTCGGCAGCGGACTGCATCTCCTGGTGAAACCTATCGAGCTGGTCGAGATCGTCCGGAGACAACCGGGGCACCGCCAGGCGAACGGCCAGCACTTCCAATGCTTCGCGTACCTGATAGGCATCGAGGAACTGCTTCGAGGTCAGTTTGGTGACCTTGGCGCCTTGCCGAGGCTTGATGACAACCAGCCCCTCGGCAGACAACCGGCGCAATGCTTCGCGGATGGGTACACGACTGACTTTGAGTTTTTCGGCGAGCGCTTCTTCAGGGAGCGCTGAGCCAGGGGGATAGGAGTTGTCGAGGATTCCGGCGCGCAGATGGTTGTACACCTGCTGGGAAAGCGTATTTGTGTTCACCGGTGTCGTCACGGATGTGGTCGATCGGTGCGTTGCCACGCGCCCTCCTGTTGGTCTGACCGGCAAAGCGAATTTTGTGTATACAGTATACGGGCTTTGTTGCGCGGCTGACACGAACTATCTAGCCCAGATGCGCCGCAAGGTCGCGAATCTGATGCTTGCAGCGCATCTCTGGTCGCATGAGGCATGCTGGTCTGCGGCTCAGCTCTTTCTCCGCAGCGCTTCGCTACTCACCTCATTCAAACGCGGATGAGTCTGCTCATACTATTTTACGCGCAGGATTTTGAAGCGTCGCGCAGTGGAAGAATGTTTTATCGACTGTCTACCGCATCATCCACGGTCAGCGTTCCGATGTCGACCGCAGTGGCGTGCCGCAGGCCATTGGCATCTTCGACCTCCGCAGCGATTCGCACGATCCGCGGACCCGAATCGGGTTCCCGCACGATGACCGGCATATGCACGATGCCTCCCGCGCTGTAGATGTCATCGCCCGCGACCGTGTCTCCATTCGTGCCGTCATCGAGCAGAACGATCGTCTGGCCCAGGTTGACATCGACAGTGCCATCGAGAAGCGCTGCGAACCCCACGCCAAGCAGCTGCCCATTGGCGATCACCGAAGCGGAGACAACGGTTTCCGAACCGTACTCAGGCAGAATCGAGGCGGGCTCGATGCTCCCACCGGAGATAACCGGCGCTTCCCCAAGATCGACCGGATCGATGGTCAGCGTTGCCAGTTGCTCCTGCTGGTTGGCGCAATCGGCGCAGCGTGCCGAGCGCATCACATAGAGGAACTGCTGGCCCTCGGCATCCATGGTTCCCCGCGGGAGCCCATCGGTCAGCACGGCCTGGTGGTTACCGCCCAGGCCGCTGATCGAAGCACCCAGCAGCTCGGCTGTCCCGGTGGCGGTGTCGAAAAGAAGTCCGTTCGAGCTCACCAGCAGCCGGCTTCCGGTCCGCGTGAGCTGGAACGGCTCGTCGAACCCGGAAGAGGGCAAGGTGGAGAGCATCTGCGCTTCTCCCCCACCGACAGAGAGCACCGCGACATCGTTGAGGGTTTCGCCAACCGGTGTGCCATCGTAGGCCGCCAGCGTGCCATCGCCGCTCATTGCCACGCGCATGGCATATTGCAGATCCCCACGCAGTTGGACCAGATTGCCGCCACTGCCATCGGCGGAGAAGATGTGCTCGACGCCACCAGCGAAGGCTGCAAATACAATGCGGCCTCCGTCATCCGATGCGTCGAGCGGGTGACCATCCCCGTGGAAACAGCATCCGGTTTCCTCGACTGGTCAGGCCAAGCGCCCCGGCGATGTCGTTTGCGTCGACCAATTGCCTGAGATTTGCACCGTCGGCGCCGACGGCCCAGATCCCGCGCGAAATGGTGAGCGAGCTGTCGCTGGTGGCGGTGTCGCGCCTTACGAGGAAGAACACCGTCTGACCATCGCCGGAGATGACCAAACTGCTGATCTCGTTGCTCGCCAGCGTCAGGAGCGCGCGTGCTCCGCCCGCATCCGCAATTCGCACCTGCATGCTGTCGGTCGAAACCACCGTGCCGCCATCGGTGCTGATATCGACCAATGCGCCGCAAAAGCAGAGCGGTACATAGGAATCGACCTCGGCCATATCGCTGCCGTCGGCAGCAATCGTAAAGATGCGGTTCGGCGTTGCAGGGTCGGCCGTTCCCGGGGCTTCGCTAAAGACAGCGGTCGTGCCATCGCCGCTCAGCACGGGAAAGCCGAGGCCGCCAGTTTCCTCCGGCAGATTGGTGATCTGGTGATAGACGAGCCAGTCGCCGGTCGGTTGCGCCGATACGGATGGAGGCGCCACGGCAGGCGCCAGCAACGATGCGAGAAGGAGGAGAACAACGCCGACGGGAACGCGGATAGGCAGACGAAGCATGGAGCCACCCCCGGGACGTATCGCCTTACGGCGACCAAATTTTCAGTTGTCGAACAGAACACTTCCCTGATGCTACCGGGAAGTTCGTCAGAACACAATATGTCTACCCGGGGAATTTTGCATGTCAGGCGCCTAAGACGGCCGCTCGTCATTAATCCGCGCTATGGAGTGGTCGATCCGCTCCCGCGCTACGTCCACCGGCAGCGGCACGAAATGCTCGTCCAACATGGTGGCGGCGTGGTCGAAGATCCCTTCGATCATGGGTTGGCCGGACTGCACCCCGCTGACCGCAACGGTGTAGGCCCGCGACATCTGCGCCTGGGCGTAGACCGGGAAGGCGACCGTGTCCCCGATCTGGCAACGATCGGCCGGTTTCAGGGGTAGGACGTAATCCATCACCTGGTCGATATGGGCGTAGTCGACCGGGTTGTTGCGGGCCGATTCCGGATCGGTGCCGACGAACGCGGTCCACTGCCATTGCTTGAACAAGGGTCCAAGCAACGCCCAGATCCCCCCACCGAAGGCATAGGCATAATCGCGGAAATAGTGGCTGATCTCGCTGACATAGAGATAGGCCGGGCGCTCGAACTCGTTCCCAAACATCATCTGTGGAATGGTGGTTCCGCAGAGTCCGTGCCCCGGTTCGACCTGGGTGGCCCCGGCATCTTTCATCGTTTGCATAGTGGCGACCGAGGTATTCCCCGGCGCGTTCAGCTCCGGGAGCTCCAGCCCCAGCTCGGCGCGGGCGCGTTCGAGCGCGTTGCGTACCGTGGCAAAGTTTGGCAGTGGCTGCACCGGAAAGCGCGCCGCGTCGAAGCTGTATTCCATAGAAGGAAACGAGGTCGCCCCGACCACAACGAGGTTCGGCAGCGCGTCGATGGCGCGCACCGCATCCACGAACTCCTCCGCCCGGAAACCGCCTTCCTGTCCATCGAAGAACACATCGCCTTCGTCCCAGACGCGCACCAGCACATGCTGCAGCCGCCCGATCTTGGCCGCTGCGGCAGAGACCCATTCGGCGGCTTGCAGGCTGTAGACCGTGATCACGTCCGGATGCTGCGCAACCGCCCAGTCGATCTGGTGTTTGGGGATCTGGTTGATCTGGCCGATATGCCCGATGGGGATCCCATAGCGCACCAGCATGCGGGCGCATTGCACATCGACCGCCACGGTCTTATCGATCCCGTTCGCCAACGCCATTTTGGCCACCAGCGGGTTACGGGCGATCTGCTTGGTCATGAGATAGGTGGTCAACCCAAGGCGTTTGGCCTCGGTCGCCTGCATGCGGGCATTTTCCGCGACCACATCGAGATCGAAGAGAAAGCTGTTGGCCGGGAGCGCACCAAGCTGATGCAGCTCGACGGCGGCATCGATGAGCTTCGGGTTCGATTCGAGCATTCGTTGCGCGAGCATATGATCCGATCTGTCTCCCGGTTTTCATGGACAAAATAACGGCTGCCCGGACGGACAGCCGTTATCGCGCTCCGTCAGTGCTTCCCGAATGCTACCCGGTCAGCGATGACGGTTCGTTCGATTGGTGCTCGCGTTCCCACCAGCCGACGGGCAGCAGGATGCGGGTGAATCCGAAGATCAGCACGATGGCGACGGCGAAGTGCAAGATGATCAACGCCACGGCCGAGGCGCCGTCCGCAAGATAGCTGGGTCCGATAATCGAGATGGCCAGCGCGGTGCTGCCCACAGCGGGGAACCATTGGGGTTTGCCGGCGCGTTTCAGCAAGAGGGCGACACCCCAGGCGGCAAATCCCGCGAGGACCGAAACAATCAGGACATTGGCCCAGCCGACGATCTCGTCCTCGCCGTTCATTTCGGCCACAGGGGTTACCCACAGCCACTGGATGAGCCCATAAAGCACCAGTGCCACAGCAGTCGCGGCGGCAATGACCATAAGCCCGTTGAGCTTGCGATTGAACATGGAAATCCTCCTTTCGCGGTCCCAATGCATCTTGGGGAAGGAACACTGGGGGCATATAAACCCTACCAAAGTGAGGTTGTGCTATGCCAATTCGCGAAGCGGCGCGACCCCTGGTGCACGCTCAGGCAAGGCCAGTGGCGCGGGCAGAACGGTCGGTCAGTTGCCGACGCGCTCCTCCTTACGCTCACCAGCAAATCCCGGTGCTCCGCTGAGCGTCATACAGGTTCATGCTGAAGTGCCGAGGTCACCGGTCGGTTGCGTTGCCAATGCAGCGGTTCGCTCGCGAAGCACGAGCTCGGTTTCCTGGATCAGTTGCCGCACGATCTCTCCCGCTGGCTGCTTCGACCGCACAAGTCCCGCGGCCAAACCAGCGCTGACGCCCGCAATCGCGCGATCTTCGCGATGGTCAGCCGCTCGCTGGCCTTCCTGAAACTCCGCGCGGCGCTCCGCGATTTCGGCATCGTGTCCTTGCCAGCGGTCGACATAGGTATTGTGTAGAACCCGATGGGTGATGCCCTTGGGGAAGTATTCGCCCCAGATCGTGTCGTAAATGGTGGTCGTGACGGTGTCGTCAGTGGTTGCCTCCAGGACGGCATCTTGTTTGAAAGACCCGCCTCCCCACTCTTCACTCGCGACGAACCGGGTTCCCAACCAAACGCCCTGTGCGCCGAGCATGAAGGCAGCGGCCATTCCTCGTCCGTCACCGATGCCACCGGCTGCGATCACGGGAATGTCTCCCACGGCATCGACTACGGCCGGCAGCAACGCAAACGTTCCCAGGTTGCCGCCGTGACCTCCGGCTTCGCCCCCCTGGGCGATGATCGCATCGACACCGGCAGCGGCGGCATCGACGGCCATGGCGACCGTCTGGACCATGGCGAACACCTTGATACCAGCCTGGTGAGCGGGTTCGACATACGGGGCGGGATCGGCAAATGAATGGTTGATCGCTGCCACTCGCTGGTCGATAGCCACCTGCACAAGTTCGTCGATATCCGGGAAGCAGGAGATGAACCCCACGCCAAAGGGACGATCGGTCAGTGAACGGGCGATGTCGATCTGCTCGTGCAGCCAGGAGGCACCCACGGAATTTGTGCCACCGATCATGCCAAAGCCGCCTGCTTCCGATACTGCGGCGGCAAGTCGCCCTGTGGCGGTTTCCGACATCGACGCATTCAAAACAGGATGCTGGATATCGAGCAAGTTGCAGAGTGAAGTCGTGATCATCGTGAAATCTCCCAGTCTGGCGCTGCTAAACGATGTAGCCGAAGCGTAGCGGAGCAGGCGTCGATCTGCTCTCGTTAAAAAGGAAGATCTCGCGAATGCGTGGCCGTGGTCCGCGCTGGGGTAGCTTCGGCATACCGGACGGCCAGCAGGTAGACGTGGTCGATCGGCTCCGGGAGGGCGAGCACGCGGAGATTCGTGTTCGAGCGTGGCGCGCATTCTTCCGCACCTTCCGGAATCGCCGGCACGCAAACGCACGAATGGCCCCGGAACGCACCGGGGCCGTTCGTCATTTCGCGTGTTAGCCGTTGCGCAGGTAGCGACTGCTGATCCAGCCGTTCTGTCCGCCGCAGACGACCGGTGTCCAGCCTCCCGTCGCTGCACCCCGCACCGGCACACGCACGCCGCCATTCAAGACGGTGATGACATTCCCCTGGCTGGTGGACGGTGTCGTCCGGCAGTTGACGCGCGTGGTGGTTACGGCCTGCGGGCCGCTCGGTGGGGTACCAGATGCAGTCGGCGCTGGATTCAGGTAGCTTGCGCTGATCCAACCGGTTTGACCGAAGCAAATTACCGGATACCACCCATCCTGGACGTCACCGCGCAGTGCCAGAGACGCGCCCCTGGCAACCACACCGAGCACCTGGCTCGAGGTATTAGCGGCCGTCCGGCAATTGACCCGGGTGGTTGTCACAACGGTCGCTCCCGTGGGAATCGTGGCGGAGGGCAACCGGCGCCGAATCGAGATAGCTGCTGCTGATCCAGCCGTTCTGCCCAAAGCAGACCACCGGGATCCAGCTCCCCGATGCCGTCCCGCGCAATGGCAGTCCGTGTTCCGGGGCACGACCCCAAGCGAAGTCGTGCTCGTCGAAGCGCCGGTACGGCAGTTCACATTGGCGGTCGTCCGCATCATGGGAACGGTGGTGTTTGTGGCGGTCGCAGTATTCGAGGCAGTCGGCGTGTTCGTGGACGTAGCAGTGCTCGAGGTCGTGCTCGTCGCCGATTCGGTCGCCGTCGCCGTGCTCGTGAGGGTGCTCGTCGACGTGGCGGTTACCGTCACGGTCGAGGTGCTCGTCGATGTCGCCGTTTCGGTCGCGGTCGATGTGCTTGATGCGCGTTGCCGTACTCGAAGGGGTCTCGGTTGGAGTTTCCGAAGGGGTGCTCGTCTCCGTCGCGCTGCTTGTCGCGGTCGGAGTATTCGTCGCGGTTTCGGTGGGGAGAGGAGTTGGCGTATGCGACGCCGTTGCCGTCTCGGTAGGCACGTCGGTTGCGGTGCTCGACGGTGTTGCGGTCTCCGTTGCAGTGCCAGTTGCGGTGATGGTCGGTGACGCCGTTTCGGTCGCAGTCGCACTGGCGGTCATGGTTTCGGTCGGCATGCTGGTCGCCGTGACCGGAACGCCCTGAATGCAATTCGGCGCATAGAGAAGCTCGAGAAGTCCGATGAGCTCAGAAGGAAGCTCGACCGATGCGGATACCAGTGCGTCACCGAGATCGCTATTTGATGAAAACCAGAGTTGTGCGGCGTTCTCGCTGATGACCTGATCGATTCCAGGCGCAAATCCGGTCGCCCCGCTCGCAAACGACAGCGCAACGGATTCTGGCCAGCTTGCGCCTCCGGGCAGCGTTCCCTGCACCGTCAGCCGGAAATACCAGATCTCCGGATTGGGATTGCACTCATCGAACGTTGCCCAATGGGTCGTTGTGCTCCCGACCAGGTCGGTATCGCGGTGACGGTCGGCGTCGCGCTTGCCGTTCCAGTACTCGTCGGCGTGGAGGTATGCGTCGGTTCATCGGTCGGGGTGCTGGTGACGGTTGCCGTGTCGGTTGGTGTCGTCGTCGCAGTGATGCTCGGGCTTGCCGTTGCGGTGGTGGACGCCGTCCCAGTCTCTGTTGGCGTGCTCGTTTCGGATGCAGTCGGTGTTGCGGTGCTTGTCGATGTCGGGGTGTCGGTCGGTGTATTGGAGGATGTAGCTGTAAGAGTCGCAGTCTCTGTCGCAGTGCTCGACGCGGTGACGCTCGCCGTCTCGGTGGGGAGATCGGTTGCCGTTTGCGTGGCTGGAGCGGTCGCCGTGGCGGTATCGGTTTCGGTTGGTGTCGCGCTGGCCGTCACCGTAGCGGTATCCGTCAGCGTGGGAATTGCAGTCTCAGTCGGCACTTCCGTTGACGTGCTGCTCGGGCTGGTGGTTTGGTGGCGTTGGGTGTGTTGGTCGGCGTGTCGGTAACCGTCGGGGTATGAGTTGGCGTCTCGGTGGGTATTTGCGTACTCGTCGCTGTTTCGGTTGGCGTACCCGTGGCCGTGCTGGAGGGGGTAGCTGTCTCGGTTGGTAGCTCCGTCGGCGTGGCCGTATCGGATGCGGTGGCTATGGCGGTTGCGGTTTCGGTGGGTACAGCGCTTGCCGTGTGCGAAGCCGTTGGCGTTTCCGTCGCAGTTGCACTGGCGGGAACGGTTTCGGTCGGCGTTCGCGGCGGGGATCGGCGTCTCGGTTGGGCCAGCCGGCACACCCTGCTGGCAATTGGGTGCCCAGATGAGATCGAGTGTACCAACGGTGCCGGCATAGACCTCGGCAGTCGCGGACACCAGCTCGTCCGACAGGTTCTGGTACCAATTGAACCAGGCCCAGGATTTTGGGCCGTCCATCGTATACGTCGATTCCCTGTTCGCGATGGCCGTCGCCCCGCTCGCGAAGGTTAGCGTGATCGATGACGGCAGCCAGGACACTTCGGCCTCGATGAAAAGCTGGAAATACCACCAATCGTCAAGTTGGCAGGAGGCAAAGTTCGCCGCGAGCAGTTCCGTACTGCTGGGCAGGGTCGGCGTCAAGGTCACGGTTGGGGTGTTGGTGATGGTTGCCGTCGCGGAATTGGTTGGAGTCGAGGTGGAGGTCGCGTCGCCCGGCATTGCCGCTTGGCAACTGGTGCCCCGCGTGAGCTCGAACCAGACCTCTACGCCGGCAGGCGCCTCGGCGATTGCAGTTACCACGTGGTCGCTCAGATGATTCGTGCTGGGATACCACCCCGATACCAATGTTCCGCTGAACTCCCGATACGTTGCCTGCACCGTTTCGGTTGCCCCGCTGGCGAAGGTAACGAAGATGGATGCTGGAACCTGCTCCACCGTTCCCCGGAAGTCCACGATCCAGAACCAGCCCGAGTTGGAGATGACGCAGTAGTCGAATCCCGCGGTATAGGTTGACATGGAGGGCGTGCTGGTGGTGGTCGACGTTGCCGTCTCAACGGGTGTGCTGGACGCGGTCGGGGTTTCACTGGGAACATTCGTCGGCGAGGACGGGATGCCCGCAGAGCAGTCCGGCGCGTACATCAGCTCGAGCACGCCGGTCACCCCAGTGGGAAGCGCAAGGGTGCCGGATACGAGCACATCGGTCAGATTGTCCAGCGAACGATATTCGAGCTGGGCCGCATTCTCGCCAATCGTCTCACTGATCTTTACCGCTGTGCCGGTTGCACCGCTCGCAAAAGTCAGATCGACCGTCGCTGGCCAACCGGCACCGTTGGGGAGAGCGCCCTGGGTCCTCAGCCGGAAGAACCACATGGACTGGTTGACCGTGCAATCCACAAATGTGGATGAAAGCGTCGTCATGGTTCCGGACCAGGTTGGTATTGGTGTGACGGTGGGGATGGGGGTTTCGGTCGGTCCGGCAGGTGTGCAGCTCGGCGCGGATTTGAGAAAGGCGACTGGATTCAGACCGCTGCCAATCTCCCCGGACACCGAGACGAGCTGATCGCTGGTCCCAAGGTTGTCGTAGCTGACGTAGGAACCCCGATACCCGCTGCCTTCACTCCAGGAGTAGCCGCTGAACGAGACAGTCGCCGTCGCGCCACTGGCAAAGACGAACGTCAGACTCGATGGGAATGCTGATTGGTCGAGGGAGAGATGCACCAGCCAGTAAGCCGGGGAGACCGCGCATTCGCTGATGTTCAACGGAATGGTGCTCTCAGAGGCTGCCTGGACGATGGAGCCGTTGAGGGCCGCCTCGGTGGGGAGGGGTGTTTCTGTCAGCGACGCCGGTCGTTCCGTAGGTAGGGGCGGCGTGTCTGTTGGTTGGACGGGAACCTCGGTCGGCAGCCCCAATACAGGAGTGTCCGTAGGGATTTCGACCGGCGCTTGCTCCTCCGGCACCGGCTCTTCGACGGCAGGGGTTCCGTCGGATTGTGCCAGCGCCAGGAACCCTGGGCCACTCGATCCGGCGATCATCAGCACGGACAGCACAAGAACGAACGCAAGCGACCACGACCCGGCACGGGAGCGCATCTCGGCAACCTCAGGGAAAACGAGCTGTCGATGGTTTCGATGTTGAAATCTGGATGAAACTGGCGGACTTTAGCAAACCGCCAGCCACGAAGTCAACCAACCTCGGAACACAGGGCATGCCACAAAACGCACCGAACCCCGGGCGATATCGCCCGGGGTTCGGTGCGTCAGGAAAATCGCGTCGCTCAGGCGGTGTGTGCCCCAGCTGGCAGGGGATTGACCACGATCGAATCGGCGCGCTGCTCGATTTGCGCGAGGTCGTAGTTCAGTTGCAGTCGCATCCAGAATCCCGGTGTGCTCCCGACCGTTTTCGACAATCGCACTGCCATCTCGCTCGAAAGCCCGGAGCGCCCGTTGAGCAGGCGGGAAAGCGCTGGCCGCGACACATTGAGCATGTGGGCAGCGCCCGTGACCGTCAGCCCGAGATCGTCGATGGTCCCCCGGACAATACGGCCCGGGTGTACTGGACTTTTCATTGGCATACCGTTACGTCCTGTCTCGTGGTAGTCGACGAGATCGACATCAACAACCGACGATCCCTCGAATCCGGCGATTCAGCCTGAGAATCGCGCTGCATTATCGACCAATCCTGCCTGGGCACGTCGCGGTCGAATGGACCCGGCACGCGGGAGACCGACGATGTCCCGCCGCAATGGAAGCCCGCAACTGCCGAGCCGTGGGCGGATACGCCCAGGGACGCAAGAGCACGTGACATCCGCACACGGCGATTAAGAAATACAGACTTGGGGTGTATTGCCTAGATTTGCAGTAGAAATTTGGGTAAATTTTTCCCGCAAGACTCGTATAGTAGTCCTACTGCATCGAGATCGTGCATCGTGTGCACAATCTTCGAAAATGGGTCCATACGCAGCGTTGCGGGCAGACTCGACGGATTTCCGCTTTCGTGTCCAAGGAGGAATTTGTGACACGCATTTCCCGCCGTGTGGCGCTCACCGCGCCCGTTGCTGCCGCGCTCGGCTTCGCCGTCTCGCGCCCTGTCCTGGCGACGCTGGCGCAAGACGCGTCGCCCGTGGCTTCACCAGTCTCGGCAGTCCTGCCGGTGACCGTAACCGATTCGACCGGTGCCGAAGTCACGATTACCGACATTTCGCGCATCATCCCGCTGAGCGGTGATATTGCCGAGATCGTCGTTGCCCTGGGCCTCGAGCCGAATATCGTGGCCGTCGATCTCTCCGCGGTCTACCCGGAGTCGCTCTTCGCGCTGCCAAAGATCGGCTACGAGCGCGTGCTCAATGCCGAAGGCATCCTGGCCATGGAGCCGACCGTGGTGATCGGCAAGACCGCAGCCGGTCCGCCGGAAATCATCGAGCAGGTCCGCAGCGCCGGTGTGCCGGTGGTCATCATCGATTCGCCTGAAACGATCGAGGCCCCGAACGTCAAGATCGAAGCCGTGGCGACTGCGCTCGGTTTGCAGAACGATAGCCAGGCACAAGCGCTCGACGTCAAGGTCCATGATGAGATTCAGGCCGCGATCGAGCTCGGCAATCAAGTGACCTCCAAGCCGTCGGCGTTGATCATCCTGATTCAGGAAGGTGGCGTGCAGCTCGTGGCCGGTGGCGGTACTGTCGCCAACGCCATGCTGGTCGCCGCTGGCGCAACCGATGCCGCGGAAGCCGCCGGGATCATGGGCTATCAGCCAGTTACCCCGGAAGCAGTGGTCGCGGCGGCACCGGAGATCATCGTGACCCTGGCGAGGGGCGCCGAGGCAATTGGCGGCATAGATGGCGTGCTCGCGCTGCCAGGCGTTTCCGAAACCCCAGCCGGTCAGAACGGCCGCATCTATCTCTATGACGATGAGATGCTGCTGGGCATGACCCCGCGCACGGGGCAGCAGCTCATGACCATGATTGCCGACTTCCATCCGGATATGGCCGGCGCCACACCGGAGGCGACCCCAGCCGGCTGAGTCCGGAGTTTCAAGCCCGGAGTCCGGAAGATTCCATAGCCGGCGTAGCGCAAGACATCCCAGTCCTGCCCGCTCCGGCCACCGGACCCCAGACTCCGGGCCCGTAAAAGGAGTTCAGCACCAGCATGAGTCTGGTTGCCGGTGAAAACCGGTCCCACCGGTCTCGGTCTTCCGCGGGAACGCGAGGCGCCAATTCGGTGCCTCGTGTTTCTGCATCGATCCTGTTGCCGGCGATGCTGCTGATCCTGCTGGCGTCGATGGTGCTTAGCGCCATGCTGGGTGCGGTGCATGTGCCACCGCGCGACGTACTGTCCATCATCGTCAATCACATTTTGCACTTCTTCGGTTTGCAGTTCGACGCCGCCTATACGCAGCAACAGAACGCGGTCGTCTGGTCCATCCGGTTGCCGCGCATTCTGCTCGGGATGCTGGTTGGCTCGGCGCTGGCGGTCTCGGGAGCGGCGTTGCAGGGCATGTTCCGCAATCCGCTGGCCGATCCGGCATTGATCGGCGTCTCCAATGGCGCGGCGCTCGGTGCGGTGCTCGCGCTTGGGCTCAGTCTCACCACCCTTGGACGTTGGACCACCCCGGTCTTCGCCTTCGTGGGCGGGGTGACCTTCGCACTGCTCGGCTATGCACTTGCCCGGCAAAACGGTCGTACTGAAGTCGTCACGCTCATTCTGGCGGGGATCGCGCTCAACACCTTTGCCGGAGCCGGGGTGGCGCTCATCACGTTCATTGCCGACGACTCCCAGCTCCGGGCCATCATTTTCTGGTCGATGGGAAGCCTGGGCGGCGCGAGCTGGCGCAGCGTCATGGTGGCCGCGCCCTTCGTGATCGCCGGGTTGATCGCCTCGTTCTGGTGGCGTCGCCCGCTCAATCTGATGACCCTGGGCGAACGGGAAGCGCGCCATCTCGGCGTGCAGACTGAGCGGACCCGGTTTTCTGGTGATCGTCTTTACCGCCCTGATGGTTGGCGCCACCGTGGCCGTTGCCGGTGTGGTCGGCTTCGTCGGGCTCATCGTGCCGCATGTGATCCGGCTCATCTCGGGACCGAATCACCGAGTGTTGTTGCCCGCCTCGGCGCTGGGCGGGGCGATCCTGGTAGTCCTGGCCGACCTGATCGCGCGCACCATCATCTCGCCGCTGGAGCTACCGCTCGGGGTGCTGACCGCGTTTATCGGCGGTCCCTTCCTTCTTATATTGATGCTCAAGACCCGCCGTGCCGAAGGAGGCTGGAAATGACCGCCATATTGCAGGTCGAGCGGGTGGGTATTCAGGCAAGCGGGCGCTGGTTGGTGCGCGATGTTTCGTTCGAGTTGGAACGGGGCGAGGTGCTGGCAATTCTCGGTCCGAACGGCGCGGGGAAGTCGACCCTGCTGGCCGCGCTGGCCGGCGACAGCGTTCCCGCCGAAGGATCGATCATGTTCGAGGGCCGCTCGATCTTTGCCTTCAAGCCGCTCGAGCTGGCGCGGCGCCGGGCTGTGCTGCCACAGCAAACCTTCGTGCAGTTTGCCTTTACTGCTCGTGAGATCGTGGAGATGGGCCGTGCGGCGATCGATGACGACCTGGTGGACCGGGCCGTGGTCGACCGAGTGCTGCGGGAAACCGATGTCTATGACTTGCAGCATCGGATTTTTCCGACCCTCTCGGTCGGTGAGCAAGCGCGCGTCACGCTCTCCCGAGTGCTGGCGCAGGAAACCCCGATATTGCTGCTCGATGAACCGACCGCCGCGCTCGACCTGAGTCACCAGCAGTTGGTGATGGAGCTCGCGTGCAAACTGGCGAGCGAGGGAGCCGCCGTGGCGGTCGTACTGCACGATCTCAATCTCGCCTCGGCCTATGCCGACCGCATCCTCATGCTCCGTGAAGGCCGCATCGCCGCCCTCGGCTCCCCACGCGACACCCTCACCGAATCGCTCCTCGGCGACATCTTCGCCTGCCGCGTCTCCGTCATCCCCCACCCGCAAACCGGCCGCCCCCTTGTGCTGCCTATGAGCGCCGCGCCTGTTTTAGCGCGCTAGAGACTATTCACTTTTCCAAAGGCAGAACTGACTCCGGAATGGCCTTGACGAACAAAATCGAAGAAGTGACTGGGGAGTGTGCACAAGTACTAACAGTCTTATTCCCGCCACTGACATTGACAACGAGCAGGAGCGTGACTGTCGCGCCCAGTACGCAATTACTCGGAACGTCACTTCCAGCACCAGCGATCCATGCTGGCGGCAATATCAAGTCCGCTCCCCGGACGCAGTCCCTCAACGTAAGTCGTCCTGTCCCGAGCGTGTCCACTATCCGCAATGTTACGGTGCAACGGAGCCGGTGACCCTTGGCGCCACACTTCCGAGCCTGTCGGTAGTGGCCATGGACACCAGGTGGCATCACAGTGACATAAGTGCGGCCAGCTCCACCGACACCCCACGGCCGTCAAACTTCTGGACCAACGATGCGATCTCCGAAACCACCTATGTCTGACAATCCCAAATTAGAACGCGCGTTCTATGTGAGAGGCAGATCATACGTTCGAGAAAGAGAGAATCCGGGAAGTTACTGTCAAAAAACTGTCAAAGACTGTTGGTATGCCGCCCAAAACCAGCATTCTCGCGCGCTGAGAGGCTCATGGATGCGTGTTTGGTGACTTTGCGTCCAACAAGTCTCGCGAAGTCGTCATCGTGGATCCTGGGAGCTATAATGCGATCACCGACTTCTGATGAAGCGGTCTCACACATTCAGGTAGATGGCTGGAGAAGCCTGAACAGGAGGACCAACAAGAGGAGTGTCAATGCCATTGAATGGCCAACGCCGACAGTGATTACCCGGTTGCACCCGGAGAAGCTGTCGGCGTTAGAGGAACTTACCCCTGGTAAGTTCGTGTATGTGTACAAAGGGATCATAGGTTCTACCGGCTCGGCTCGTCAACTTTTGACACCCTACCATTAGTCCTCTTCACGATCTTTTCAGGTTCACGAATTCCACCAGGGCAACCCGTTATTTCGTTTTTCCAGACGCCGATTGGCGTCGGAGGGTTAGTTCTTGGTTACTTCAGTCAGAACCCAACTTAAAGTGAAATGCATTCGCCTCAGTGGCCCCGGTCCTCGAAGCATCGAAAGCATCGTTGGAATCGGCGGCGATGGCGGCTGGCGGATGACTAAGACAGAGGCCATCGATGCGATCGAGTCGCGCCGGATTAGCTTCTACACCCAGGTCAACGGGCGCCGGGCCGAGGTCGGTGTCTTCGAGCAAAACAATCGGAAGTATCTCCGTACCTATGCCGATGGGTATTGGGACAACAACCTCGAGGCGTTGCCGAACTGCTACTAGGCTCTCGGAGCCCCGGACGGGTGGGTACGCTGCCCGTCCGGTAACCACCTGACGCCACTTATTTTGCGCGAAATACTAACTGGGACTGAAGGTCGTGCCGAGAGGCGCGGCCTTTTTGCTTTTCTATGACAGGCGCAGCCATCATCACGGTCGTGAAACCGCTCATTGGCCCCGGTACCGAGGTCGACGATGGAGGTCTGGCTGTATGGGGCAGGGACGTCTACTTATGGATGGTTGACAAGGTCAAGAAGGTTAATCCGGAACATAGTCATCGGACTCGATCTCCCACCCCTCTCCCAACAACTCCGGCGTAGGGAGTCGACGCAAGAGATCATTGTCGCCCGATCCCTCGAACCTCCCGCTCTGCAATGCCAAGCAATATCTGGAATGCCTCATCCTGACCGACAACCTCCGCCTCCAGGCGCAGCTCTCATGTGTGCAAGTACGTCCCATATCGAAGCAAGAGCAGCGCGACCGAGCGTGCCACCCACTTCATCGTTTTGACAACAAGCGCGTGGCCCCCTACAGTGCTGCAGGTTCAGCCGGATTGATTTTCGATTTCACAACAGGAGGGGTTTCATGCGCCGACGTTTCGTCGGAGTTCTGTCGTTTCTTGCCCTTATCGGCATCGTCGCAATCGGGGCCACTTCCGGCTCAGCGCAAGACACGAGCGTGCCCGATCACCCGATCCTTGGCGCCTGGGAGCTGAGAGCCGATCTCGGCGCTGGGGAAACCAGCTGCCTGTCGCATGTGGTCTTTACCGCGGATGGCGGCTATGTCGATGTGGACTGTGATGGCCACGTACAAGTCGGCGTTTGGGAGCCGACGGGGCCGAATACCGCCAATCTGATGATTACGGTGAAATCGGTTGAGATGGGAAGCTTCATCATCCGGGCAGCGTTCGAAGTCTCCGCCGATGGACAGACGTTCACCGCTCCGTTCACATTCGAGCTCCTCGATCCAACAACAGGCGAGGGCAGTGGACAATACGGCCCAGGGTTGGCGACGGGCACCCGCCTGGTCGCTGAGGGGCCGGGCACCCCGATCGCTCCAGTCGCGGACCTCTTTGCTGATACGGAAGCAAGCCCGGAGGCAACTCCGGCCGCATAGCGCCTTCGTTGATTTGCATTTGAGAAACAGGCCCGGCACGCGTGCTGGGCCTCTTTCATATGCGCTTGTCGACGTGACGTACGTGTTTGCGACGAGCAACAACGTTGAAGGGATGAGAGCTACGGCGCGCCATGCACGAACCGCTCAGGCCCGATTCGCCTCCTCGTCCACATCCACCAACTTGTCGCTCTCCTCCGCAGGGTCCTTCTCCCCCAACCCCGTGTCATGATCGGGCCGGGGTGTATACGCCCCCAGGGTCATCAAGGCGGCCATCTGCTGGTCTTGCGGCAGATCGCCGAGTAACACTTCGGCAAGATGTTGCGCCTGCTTCGAATCGACGCGCATGTCAGCCGAGCCAAACTCGCCGGTCATCGCGCGATGCACCCGGTCTGGCTCCACATCGAAGGCGGCCGCGATCTCATCGAGGCTGAAGGTCGCGTCGACCCCGCTCTCCTCGCCGGCTGGGGCATATTCACCAGTGCGCTCGGTGTTTTCCACATTGCATCCTTTGACGTGTTGATCTGCTTCAGGGTCGGCGGGAGTTCATGTGTTCAAGTTTGCCGCAGGACCGTCCTCACCGCCGGTTTTCGACGATGGGGTAACTCCTTGGGTCGTAATCTGAGCCGGGTTCTCTATCCGCAACGAGCGATGCGCCGCAACGCGGTTCCGCCCATGCGACACACCATCGGCAATTCGCCATGAATGGAAAAGCTCCCCGGATCGAAATCCGGGGAGCTTCGTGCGTAAGAGAGTGGTTGCCGTCAGGCAACAGGGGATTATCGCCGGCGTGCGCGCCGGTTCATGCCCGCCACCGAAACCGGTGAGAGCGGGCGGCCGATCGTGTCGATGAAGAGGGCGCACTCACCACCGGTTGCTGGCAGCTCGCCGTCGAGCACTTCCACCGAATAGGTGAGGGTATCGTCCTTCAACTTCGGATCGGTCAGCACTACGACCACATCCAGCACCTGGTCGGGCTGGAAGATCGAAAGCACCGCGTTCGGCGGGGTCTTGGCGAAGCTGTCGGTTCCCTCGCCCCAGATGTCGACGAACTCGGTCGAGCGGATATGCCCGGCAATGCGCTCTGGCCGGTCGGAGAAGTAGAGGGTCGACGGCGCAACCTTGTGCAGGGAGATGCTGCCATCTCCGGTCGTCACGGAATGCGCGGTTTGCACATAGAGCACTTCGATCGTGTCGCCCTCGATGACGGAGTGCGTTCCTTGCTCGCTCATGATTGGTTTCACTTTCCCGGCCCAACAGGGCCAACATTTGGAGAGGCCTTTGGCAAAACGCCGCCGGCTTGCTGTGTGAGAGATGTCGCGTTGCGCAGTTCCCTACCGCTGGGCAGCCATCGCCATGATGCGATCCGCCGTATGGACTGGATTGAAATCGGGCGGTGCCTGCCTTGGCGGAAAGTCCTGGAACGTTGCCGCGTGCTGGGCCATTATCGATGCGTCTCGCATCAGCGTCCAGAATTTCTCACATGCTTTCGACCGCGCGACAACAGCGATTGCGAGTCGATTGCGCAGCCTATCAAAGTGTGACGATGTTTCGCGAATCCTCCATGGCCCGAACGTGGTAATCGATCCCATCCAGCGTCGAACGAGGGCCGATCGATAAATGACAGACCATCCTCGGTGCCAAGACAGCGGGGCCGTTCATTTACCATGACGCCCTGATTGCACCGATCATTCGTCGAAAAGGAGGGTCACATGTCACGGGGAGCATTACCAGATGCCGCGGCCGTTGCCCAGTTGCGTAAACAGGTGACCGGCGATGTCATCTCCCCCGCCGACCCAAGCTACGACACCGAACGTCGGGTCTGGAACGCAATGATCGACCGCTTTCCGGCGCTGATCGTGCAATGCCGCGACTCGCGCGATATCGCCACCACCATCGAATTCGCCCGCTCTCACGATCTTCCCTTGACGGTGCGCGGCGGCGGTCATGGGGTGGCCGGCCGCGCGGTCTGCGACGATGGCGTGATGATCGATCTTTCACATATGAAGGAAGTCACGATCGACCGCGAGCGCCGCACCGCCGTGGTGCAGGGCGGCGCAACCTGGGCCGAGCTCGATACCGCCGGTCATCACGCCGGACTCGCGACTACCGGCGGGGTTGTGGCTACCACCGGCGTTTGCGGTCTTGCCATGGGCGGCGGCCTGGGTTACCTGATGCGTCCGTTTGGCTTGAGTTGTGACAACATCATCGCCGCCGAGGTCGTTACCGCCGACGGTGCGGTGCTCTCCGTCGATGCGGTCCAGCATCCCGATCTCTTTTGGGCCTTACGGGGCGGTGGTGGAAACTTCGGCGTGGTTGCGTCCTTTACCTTCCAGATGCATCCGCTCCAGCAGGTAGTCGGCGGAACGCTCTCCTTTGCGATGTCCGATTTCCCAACCGTTGCGCGCACCTATCGGGACCTCGCCGCCAATGCGCCAGACGATCTCACCCTCTATCTCAATGCTGGTCTCTCGATCGGCGAGCAACCAGTCGCCAACCTGGACGTCTGCTATGCCGGTCCGCTCGATCAGGCCGAGCGGATATTGGCTCCCCTGCGCGAGTTCGGTCCCCCCTTCGCGGGCGCGGTCGAGCCGAAACCCTATCTCGACGTGCAGATGCAGCTCGCCGAGTCCTTTCCACCCGGCATGCTGCACTACTGGAAATCGAGCTTCATCGACGAGATCTCGGACGGGCTGATCGCGGTCATGCACGAGCGAGCCACAGGATCGACCGATCAGAAACGGCTCTACTTCGCCATCGAACAGCTCGGCGGCAGAGTCGCCCAGGTCGCGCCAGACGCGACCGCTTTTTCCGAGCGGACCGCCACCTTCTCCGTGGTCATCGTGGGCGATTGGGCCGATCCCGCCGACAGCGCCGAATGCATCGCCTGGGTGCGTGGAAGCTGGGAGGCGATCCAGCCCTTCAGCCGCGCATCCGCCTACGTCAACTATCTCGGCGCCGGCGAGGAGCAACGCACCCCATCGATCTATGGCGCGAACCTCACGCGGCTGGCGACCGTCAAGACCAGGTACGACCCGGACAACGTCTTCCAGCACAATCAGAACATCCTCCCGGCGTAACGAGGCGTCGGGCGGGTGTCTACAAATCTTCTCCAAAGAAGTGACGCCGGGCAGAGTCGTCCGGCGTGAGGCCATCAGGGCCGCGCGCTTCCATCGTGTTCCAGCCGCCCAGATTTGGGTCGACGGTTTCGGCGCGCTCGTGGCGGTCTCGCAATCGGTCTCCGCTCGCGCCAGTCGTGCAGAAGAGAAGCGATTCCCACTGATCGTAGGCATGCAGGATATCGAAGTAGCGCTGCCGGCGCTCCGCATAGTCACCGATTGCCCGTTGCCAATCCGGCGTGTCGATCAACGCTTCGCTCAGCTCGCGCACATCGCGCGTCAACAACGACGTGCCATGTCCCAGCAGCGGATCGACCGAACCCGCCGCATCTCCAATGAGGGTGACCGACTCCCCGGAAATCCGCGTGGTCCAGGTGTCGGACGTGGGGAAGAACGCAATTGGACCCGCTTGCTGGGCGCCGTCCAGTCGCCCTTCCGGGGTGCTCTCCGACGCGACCGATAACAATGACTGGAGTGATTGCGTCACCCCGGTGCGCTGCAGCTCCTCCCTGGACATTCCGAGATAGAGTCTGGTGTGCTCAGGACTGATGGGGAACCAGTTGACTTGCCGCCCCGGAAAGCTCTCGTAATCATCGGTATAGACCTCCCAATCGACCCCGGTCAGCAAGACGCCACCGAAACGGGACTGGTCGGGATCGGCATGGGTCTCACCACCGGTGAACTTGCGCATGCCGGACTGTTTCCCATCCGCTCCCACGATCAGCCGGGATTCGACCTCCAGCGTGCTCCCGTCCACGTGGATGCTGGCGCTTGGCCTGGCGCCGGGCCGAACCGACTCGACTTTGGCAGGGCGTAGCGTGGTGACTCCCTGCTCGACCGCCCAATCGAACGCGGCTTGTTGCATGCGGGTATGCACGAACCCCATTTCGGGGAGCCGGTCGATCGAATCTTCCTCCCAGCGATAGTCGGATACCCGCGTGCGATCGACGTACCGGCCAACGCCGATGATCTCGATCGCCCCCGCCCGCTGGTAGACCTCTTTCAATCCGCAGCGCAGCCCCTCCGCCACGCCCCAGGGCCAGATAGCTTCGCCACGCACCCGGTCGCGATAGTGCGCCTCCCGCTCGACCAGCAGCACGCCATACCCCGCCCGCGCCATCACCCCGGCAAAGCAGGAACCGGCGATCCCGCCCCCGGCCACCACGATATCGAACGCACGCGGAATCGCCATGGATAGGCCCTTTCCAGAAAAGCGAGTTGTAACTGAGCGAACTAACCGATGACGTGTGAGGATGGGGAAATGTGCAAACGATTCGATCGGTCAGTCGATGCGAAAAATCTGTATATCCCCAATCATACCCATCCATGTTCCGGAAAAGGTAAGCGTGAAAAAGAGCCCGCCCGAACCGGTCCAATTCACGGAAAGGGTGTCATTGTCCTGACCGGCAGGCATGGTTTCGCTCATGATCCCCCACGGTCCGCGCAGATGCACCTGCGCGTTCGGGCCGTGATAACGGGCCACGATGACGTAGTCGCCCGGTTGCGGTGCGGTGAAATCGACATAGACCACTGTGCCATCCCAGCTTCCAGCCGGCGCCTGGTTGGGAAAGCAATAGACCAGGTTGGCCGGCGTGTCCCACCGGCTGGCATTGAAGCAATAGAGCGCGGCCAGATCGTCGAACCAGGGTGCGCGGGCGCAAAGCTTGGCTACCGACACCACGGTCCGTCCGCCGGCAAACGCCTCCGCGGCGGCTAACAGATCGTTCTCCATCGGAAGCTGGACCGCATCTCCCCGGCGGTTGTTCTCCACTGCGGCATCGAGCGCCATCATTTCAGGGGATTGATCGTTGCGAAGGGACATGGAGGGCCTCCACTTCTGTGCAATTGGATCGGCGAGCCAGTGAAGCGAGAACTGTTCGATGTCTCCATCATAGCGACCCGCATGCCGTTTTACCGCAATGCACCATCTGTAAACGCCGGCCTATGCCGGCGCAGCCCTGAACCCTTGTCTCCACCCGGAATCAATCGTTCGCATCGAGTGGCTGGAACCCATGGTTTCGACCGTAGGTTCTCAGCCATCACCTTCCTGATACGTTGCGAATTACGCCGGAAAGGGATGCCGGGCCAGAAAGTCGAGGCTCACCCGGTCGAACTCTTGTGGCATTTGCAGGAACGGCAAGTGACCGGCGCCCTCGAAGAGATGGAACTCCGAACCGGGAATCTGCGCCTGCACCGCGCGCCCGTATGACGGCAATGTCGTGATGTCCTGGCTCCCAACGGTGATCAACGTCGGTGCCACGATCGAGCTCAGACGGTCGCCGGCGTCGTAGGCCAGATCCGCTTCGAAATGCCCCGCCAGCGCAATTGGATTCGGGCAGATTCTTGAAGAACCGCTCCTGCTGCTGCGTCAGCTCGGCATCGTGCGCGTTCACATAGTCAGGGGGATTCAACCAAATCACCGAATTCGGCCCGAAGATATCCCACAGCTCGCCCCGCACCAATTGCAACCGAATCTCCAATTGCCGCCGCAGATGGGGATAGTTGCTCACTCGATCGAACGTCGAATGAAGCTGCAGCGAATGCACCAGATCCGGCCGCGCCGCCGCAATCTCCTGTGCGATCAATGCCCCCATCGACTGCCCACAGAGATGCACTTTCTGCAAATCCAGATGCTCGAGCAATGCGATGGCATCGGCGGCCATCTGTCTGATGGTATAGCCGTCGGTCGTCACTTCCGACTTACCCGCGCCTCGGTTGTCTATCGGGATGCAGCGATACTTCGGGGAAAACGCCGCCACCTGATTTACCCATAACCCGCCCCCCTGCCCGGTACCGGGAATCATAGAACCGGCTCCGCCCTCGCCAGTGACCTCGTAGTGCAATCGAACATCGGTCGCTACCATGGCATCAGGCATAGATTGTGGTCTCTCTCGTGTTACGACAGCTTCTTCAGTACAGCGTGCAATGCCAGTCGAACTTAGGTTGTCGAATTCAGTCCCGCAGGGACTTCGGTGGCCCAGCCCTGCGGCTTTAGCCCAGGGCGGCTGGCATGGCACACCTGCCTCGATGACAACTCACTCTAGACCGGCTGCGGTTCGCACGGTCCCACGAATCTCCGGCACCCGCGCCAGAATCCGCACGATCTCGATCGTCTCTTCAATCGGAACCGGCGAATCTGCCGGTCGTCATGAACCGCACCATCTCCTGCGCCGCATTGCGGAACAAGGCATAGCGATCGGTGAAGCCGATCTCGGCTTCGGCGTACCCCTCGGTACCGTAGATCGCCACATGGAACATCCATGCCAATGGCGTTGCACGCCTGCCAGATCGCCTGCCGGCCATCGGCATACTCGAGCTTCAGGATATCGAAGCCTTCTTGACCGAGCGATTGAATCGTGTTGCACGCCGGTTCCCCACAGACTGATCAACAACTCCAGCGAATGCACCGCATAACTGGCGTAGTCTGCCGGTGCCGATCACATGCGCGCCGAGCGATTGCCCCACCCGCTCGATCGAGCTGCGCTTTGAATGCCGTCGTCTGTCCGGCAAAGCGGATCGCCGAGGTGCAGAAGATCGGCGCGTTGTACCGTTCGGCCAGCTCGGCCATCGCCTCCGCGTCGGCAACTGACGCCGCAAATGGCTTATCGACGAAGGTCGGCAATCCCGCCTCCAGCGCCGGCCGTGCCAGCGCGAGATGCGACGTGCATCGCCGGCAGTAATGATGACCCCGTCGACATCGCGATACGCATCCGCTAGCTCAGAGCACACCCGCTCGATCTTGCACGCCTCCGCCACGGCCTGCCCAACGGCCGGGTCGGGATCGTAGCAAGCCACGACCTTCACCCCCAGCGGATCGACCGATGGCGCGCCGCCGGTCGGAAAAATGCCGGAGACGATATCGAGCGCATTGCGCTGCATGGCTTCAGGATCGTAGCCATTGATCATGGCGGGATAGATATAGCCGTGAGTCGTTTCGAGTCCGATAACGCTGAGTTTCATTCAGGCATCCTTCATGCGAAGACTCGATGACGGGCTTGATACAGCCACCGCGTTGTTCGAAGGTCAGCAGCGCCTCTTCGATTCGCGGCAGATGGTAGCGATGGGTGACCAGCCGTTCCATCGGGTAACTTCCCAGCGGCGAGCACATCTCGATGACAGGATTGGTAGTGATTCGCGCCAAGCTGCGATCCGCGGATATCGATCTGGCGCATGACAGATATCGCTCGGGCTGATCGAAGCCTTCGTTTCGAGCGACGAACCGCCAACCGTCGTCATCACACCTCCTCGGGCGAGCACCTCGATACCGGTTCGAAACCCGGGATGGAGCCAGTGGTGTCGATCGATCGCGTTGCCAACAGGCCGCGATTGTTGGCCCGCGAATCTCCGCCAGCAGATCGCTCGTGGTGATATCGACGGTGACATGTGCACCCAGCTCGCGACCCAACGCCAACCGTTCCGCGTCACCGGTGGCCCCCGCCAGAATGATGGTTTTCGCGCCCGCCTCGGCTGCGGCCACCACTGTCAGCAATCCGATGGGCCCCGGTCCGAGGATCACGACGGTGTCGTCGTTGTTCAACCCGGCCAGCCGCACCGCTTTCATGCCAATCGAAAACGGTTCCAGCAGCACCGCCAGCTCCGGGATTCATCGCCGGGTCGATCTTGTGCACGATCGCCCCGACCGGTAGCTCGACATAGTCCGACCACCCACCCGAAAGGAGCGGCATCTGGTCGAATGGAATCCCCCCGAGTCCGCGCTGATTGGGGCAATGGGAATAGTCGAGCAGCTTTTCCGGTCGCGATCCAACGCCACGGCAGTACGCGCATTGATGGCAGGGGATACGCGTTTCCGGCACGACCAGATCGCCGACCTCGATCGGAGCGCCAAACGCATCGAGCCAACCCGGACCGGTTTGCACGACCTCGCCGTAGACCTCATGCCCCAGGATCGTCGCCTGCTCGGTTTTGCCACTGAAGCGATGGAGATCGGAACCGCACACCCCGCACAGCCGCGTGCGCACCACCAGCTCTCCGCCCGGACCAAGATCGGGAACATCCAGATCGCGCACCTCGATCGAGCGGGGATAGCGTCCATCCAGAACGCCGACTTGGCAACGCACCATCTCAGGCCGCCTGTCCGGTGCGAATCTCGGAGATGTGCACTCGTCGACCCAGCTCGATCGACGTGCGCACTGCGGCGATGATTTCCAGGCAGGCCACCCCGTCATCGATGGAAACCGCCGGTTTTCGTCCTTGCCCGGTAGCTTCGATAAACTCGGTCACTTCACCCACATAGCCGGTGAGCTGCAACCGGCTGTTCATCGACTTGTCGATGAAAAAGGGTTCCCAGAAGATCGTCGGTTGTCCGGTCAGATTGGCGCGCACCCGGTGCCAGTCCTCGACCGCCACCACCGCGCCTTCGCCGGTGATGGTGACCCGTTCCAGCAAGTTGGAATCGGTTTCCAAGGTGTTCGCGTTGTGCACCCCGATCGCGCCGGAGGTGAATTTGAAGGTGATCAGATACCCATCGGATTGCGGCACATGTGGCATCGTGCGCAGTAGTTCCGGCCAGTTCGTGTAGACATCGGCCTTCTTGAGGATCGCGGCATTGAGCTGTTCTGGATCGTGAGTGCGTGAGACGAGCTCGGCGTAGACATGTTCCACGTCGCCCATGAAGAACCGAGCCAGATCGATGTGATGACAAACGAAGTCGTTGAGGAAATCGTAGACCGGCGGATAGGGTGCGCTGCGCGCCTTGCGCGATTCGTAGACCGAGCGAGGGCCGAAGTCCGGGTCGGATGCGATCGCATCGGCTCGGAGATACGGCTCCGAAAATCGTTTCATGAATCCGACCTGGCAGAATTTGCCGGTCTCGCGGGAAACGCGCTGCACCTCCATCGATTCCGCCAGCGTTTGTGACGGGGGCTTTTCGATGAACGCGTTGCGACCGCTTTGCATGACCTCGATGGCCAGGCTCGGCTGCAGGCGTGGATGCATGACGATGAAGACCGCGTCCAATTCTTCCCGATCGAGCATCTCGCGATGATCGGTGTACCAGCGCTGGAACCCGAAGAGCTCGGCGTTCCGCTTTGCGTAGGTTTCATTGAAATCGCAGCAAGCTACCAGTTCGGCAATTGGTTCCGAATTTGGCGTCTCGATACCGTTCGCGACCAACCGGAGGGTGGGATACAACACGGCGGAGCTAAAGCTGCCGCATCCGATGAACCCAATTCGCGGGACCATGTGAGCCCTTTCCTGCGCAAGACCGATACGCGCACCGATCGGTACGTCGCACGTCGATCTTCTTGTGCATGGGACGGCGCGTCAACCGGCCAGTTGCGTATTACGCAACCTCGGCAATGCTACGGGCCGCATCCTGCAACATCCGGGCCACGCCGGGGATGGCTCCCCAGGACAAGCGATTCGCGGGCGCTCCCAAAATCAGCCCCGCCCGCCACGTGCTATCCGGAATGTCGATCGGTACGCCGACGAAGCGGACATTTTTATCTGTCTCTTCATCGTTGACCGCGTACCCAACCGTACGTACGCGCTCCATCTCGGCCAGAAAACGCTCCCGTTCGGTAATGCTCTTCGGACCCTGCCGGGGAAGACCATGCGTCGCCAGAATGGATTCGAGCTCCGCGTTGTCGAGCGCGGCAAGATGCACTTTACCGGTCGTGGTGCTGGTCGCGCTGGAGCGACGTCCCACCGAGCTGCCAACTCGCGAGAGTGGCCGGGCCGCAATCGATTCGATCAGCAACACCTCGCCGCGATCGTAGATGCTGAGGTCGATGGTTTCCCCTGTTCGCGCCGCCAGATGACGCATCATCGGCCGGGCAGCCCGCAGCAGCTCGCACCGATCCCCAAAAGCGGCGCCAAGCTCGTAACACTTCAAACCCAGCCGGAACTCCCCGCGCGATTCGCCCCGGCTGACATACCCGTGATGTTCCAGGGTTTGCAGTAATCGCAGGATCGTTGCCCGGTGCACGCCTTGCTGCGCCGCCAGCTCGGCAATCGTCGCGGTGGGACGGCGATGCAGGGTTTCCAGCAAATCGAGCGCCCGCGCAACCGACTGCACTGGGTCGCTGGGTTTCGCATCCACAGAAACGGGAGGTCGCGTTGTCATGGCGGGCAGGTGCTCCTGTAAGGCGCTGGGACGGCGGTCAAGGCAGGGAAAATCACGTCAAAGCTGATCTGCACAGCATACCAACTGGCGCTGCGGAGCCACTCGACTGGTGGTGCGATGGGTGCGTATTGCGCAACCTACGCCTTGACGGATTTGGACACGACCAGCAAAGTATGGTCATCCTTGGAAGCAGCGGATGGGCTTGCCCTTCGCGACCAATGTCCCGGCGCTCGTCGAAGACGCCAATATTTCTCGTACCCTGGTTCGACGTTAGAACGAAAGGATTCGATCAATGACCGAAACACCCCCGACGCGAACGTCAGAGAAGCTTGCCTGGACCAAGACCCGTCGATCGTTGTTGAAGGGAGCCGCAGCCTCGCCGATTGCGGCCTTTGCAGCCACGCATCTGCCACTTTCCTCGATGCCGTCCGTTGCCGCGCAGGCGACTCCGGTTCCCGGCGGCAAGGTCACTTGGGCGGTCGATATTCTGGTCAACACGCTTCCATCCGGTTCCGTGGGTCAACCCCCAACCCATGTCTTCACCTACGACTCGCTCAATCAATGGAACAGCGCGCTCGTCGAAGAGCCCGGTTTGGCGGAAAGCTGGGAAGCGATCGACGACCAAACCTATGTCTTCAAACTGCGGAAGGGCGTGCTCTTCCATAACGGGAAGGAGATGACCGCCGACGATGTCATCTACTCCTACAACATCCATCGCGAACCGCCGCCTCCCGGACAGAGCTTTTCGTTCTATCCCAAGATCGATACCATCGAGGCGCTCGATCCCTACACCGTTCAGATCAACCTGACTGAGCCCGATCCATCGTTGATTGGCTTCACCACCTGGACGCGCTATTCCAACATCATGCCGGTGGACATGATCGAAGAGATCAACTCGCTTGCCGAAGCAATTGGCACCGGCGCATACAAGCTGACCGATTTTGCATCCGATAGCTATGCCACCCTCATGAAAAATGAGGACTATTGGGATCCAAATGTTGGCTTCATTGAAGAGATCGAGCTGGCCTTCCTGCCCGACGAACCGGCGCGGCTGGCAGCCCTGCGATCGGGGAATCTCGACGGTGGCACCTTCTCAGCTGATACCGTGATGTCGTTGGGGGCCGACGAAGGACTCACTGTCCTTTCCGGGTTGCAGGCCAATCACCGCGAAATTCAGGTCACGACCAAGGGCGATCCCAAGCCGTGGCACGATATTCGCGTCCGCCAGGCTGTCACCCATGCCATCAACCGGCAGGACATTATCGAGAAGGTCTATGGCGGCGAAGCCGAAGTGGCCGGCGTCATTCCCACCGGATACGGCGAATGGCCGATTCCGGTCGATCAACTCAATGACAACTATCTCAAATTCGATCTCGAGCTCGCCCGCCAGCTCATGGAAGAGGCTGGATATGCCGATGGCTTTTCGGTCGAGCTGCAATCGATCGCGACCCCGCGCGACTTCACGCAATCCGCCGAGGTGGTGCGCGAGCATCTCAAGGAGATCAACATCGACGTCACCGTGCAGCCGCTGGAATTCGGCACCTTCGCCGAAAACAACGGCGCGGGCGACTACGAATGGCAGCTCACCGGCCGAGGCTTCCGCGGCGATCCCAGCGGGTACGTGAACGAGTTCAACCCTGCCTCATCGATCTTCCCGAAATGGTTCGGTGAGAATTGGGAGAACCCTGAGCTGACCCAATTGATCAATGATGGCCTGTCTACCGCCGATATCGCCAAGCGCAAAGAGATCTACACCCGCGCCCAGGAAATTCTGCTGGAGGAAGCGGTGCACATCACCCTGGCGCAGCCGATGGTCTATCACATCGTCAGTGACAGGCTGAAGAACATGGCGGTTTCCTACTCAGGCGACTTCGCCTACCCCCTCAAAACCGCTTGGGTCGAGGACTAACCCTTACCAGCTAACGCGATGCACAACACGGGGGCGCGACACACGTCGCGCCCCCGTTCGCATGCTCGTCAACCCAAAAGACCCCTGTCATCCTGACGAAAGGAAGGATCTCCTCGCCGCAGCGAGTGCCACGCTACAACCCAGCCCCCGGCGTAGACCAACCAACCGACGACAACCCACCCTACGCCGACCCATACCCTCCATCGACCCGGATGAGCTGTCCTGTCACGAACGCGCTTGCCGGCGACGCCAGAAAGACCGCCAATCCCGCAATATCCTCTGCGGTCCCGATACGCCGCAGCGGTGTGCGATCGGTGATGCGCTGCAACACTTCCGGTTGATCGAAGATCGCGCGTGTGAAATCCGTCGCGATCCACCCCGGCAGAATGGCATTCACGCAAACATTCTGCGGACCCCATTCCACCGCCAGCGATAGCGTCAACTGCGCCACCGCTCCCTTGGTCGAGCTATAGAGCGCCCGCCCCGGGACGCCCAGCACGCTGGCGAGGGAGGCGATGTTAATGATCCGCCCCGATCCCTGCGCCAGAAAGTGCTGCCCAGCCGCGGTGCAGGCAAAGGTGAGCCCGCGAATATTGGTCGCATAGACCGAGTCGAAATTCGCTTCCGAAATCTCTACCGACGGCTGCCGCAGCGCCATACCAGCGGAGTTGACCAACACGTCGATTCGCCCGAACCGCTCGACGGTACGTGCCACCATCGCATCCACGTCGGCGCGTTTCCGCACATCGGTCGGCAGTGCCAGCGCTTCGCCGCCGCGTGCTTCGATCTCGCCGGCAACTGCTGCCAGCGCCTCTGCCGATCGTGCGGCGACGGCCACCCTGGCACCCGCCCCGGCCAGTCCCAGCGAGATTGCCTTGCCGATGCCCCGGCTGGCGCCACTAACCAGCGCCACCTGCCCATCGAGCCGGAAACCGCTCACGGGTTTGCGGGATTCGGCCGCATGGCAATCCCCTCGATTTCGACCAGTAACCCCTCGACCACGAATCCGGTCAGCACGGTCGAGCGTGCCGGCGGCGGACCGGGAAAGTACTCCCGATAGACCGCATTCATAGCCGCATAGTCCTGCACATCGGCCAAAAAGATCGTGGTCTTGACGACATGCTCGAAGCCCGCGCTCGCTGCTTCCAGTGTCGCGCGCAGATTCTCCATGGTCTGCCGAGTCTGAGCGGTAATGTCTCCCCGGCCAACCAGCCGGCCATCCGCATCGAGTCCGGCATGCCCCGCCAGAAAGACGAGTTCTCCGGCAACGGTTGCCCAGGAGTAGGGTGCGATTGGCGGGGTCAACCCGTCGGGAACGATCGGCTCAATCTGCATGGGAATACGCTCTCATGTCGCGAAGATGAAACGAACTGGCCGCTGGGTATCCATCGTCGCTCCCTTGAGAGGTTCGACGCGGCTGGTCCGATCATCCGCAGGTGGGCATCTTCTGTCAATCGGCACGTTGCGGAGAGCGCAACCGCACCCCGGTACCCGCCCTCGCATACTGTCACCCTGACGAAGGAAGGATCTCCTCGCCGCAACGGGTGCTACCCGACGGCCCGGCTCCATTGCGGGTCCGAGACCGTCGCAAACCCAATCTATGGCCCCTCTGGGATACCTCCACCTCCCAACATCGACTGCTGCAGTAGAGTGACCTCCCCGACTTGCCGCCCGCAAACACCGGACGGATGCCGAAGGAGCCGCCGTTCGTGAGTCTCGCCAGCATCGTTAGCGTCGCCAGTCGATTTCTCCCCTCCACCGCCACGCGGGATGCGCGCACGCTGCTGACCGCGCGCGGTATGCGTGCGTTTGGGGATGGTTTCGTTAGCGTCCTCCTCCCCCTCCACCTGCTCGAGCTCGGATACAGCACCGTGCAGGTCGGTGTGATCGCCACCGCCACTATGCTCGGCTCGGCCACCCTGACCCTGCTGGTCGGGCTCATCGCCTACAAGCTGAACATGCGCGAGCTGCTCATCCGCTGCTCGATCCTGACCGTCATCACTGGTCTCGGGTTCACCTTCGTGCACGACTTCTGGCCGCTGCTGCTGGTGGCCTTCATCGGCACCCTCAATCCCTCCTCCGGCGATGTCAGCGTCTTTCTTCCCACGGAGCAAGCCCTGCTTGCGCGCACCGTCAGCGACCGCGAGCGTACCGATCTCTTCGCCCGGTACAGTCTGATTGGATCGCTGGTGGGGGCCTTCGGCGCGCTCTCATCCGGGCTACCGGAATGGATCGATAAGCGACACGCGGGTATCACCTTCAGTCAATCGGTCGATGTGATGTTTCTGCTCTACGCCGCATTGGGTGTGGGGGCGTTTTTCCTCTATCACCGGCTTTCGCCCGAGCTGGAACCGCAAGGACCGGCCGAAAAAGCACCCCTCAAGGAGTCGAAGGGCATCGTCTACAAACTGGCGGCCCTGTTCAGTCTCGATTCGTTCGCCAGCGGATTCGCCGTGCAATCGATGATCGCGCTCTGGCTCTTTCAGAAGTTCGAGCTCTCCGCGGGAACCACCGGCACTATCTTCTTCTTCGCCGGACTGCTCACCGCGGTCTCCTACCTGGCCGCCGCCCGGTTGGCGAAGCGTATCGGACTGGTGAACACCATGGTCTTCACCCATCTTCCCGCCAACGGCTTCCTGCTGCTGGCACCCTTCATGCCCACCGTCCAGCTCGCGGTGGGTTGTCTGCTGATCCGCTCGTTGCTCTCCAGCATGGACGCACCGGTGCGCAACTCGTACGTCATGGCAGTCGTCACTCCCGCCGAACGCCCCGCCGCCGCCAGCGTTACTAACGTTCCCCGCAGCCTCGCCTCCGCCATCGGCCCCACCTTCTCCGGCTACCTGCTGAGCATGTCCACCTTCGGCTGGCCCCTCGTCATCGCCGGAAGCCTGAAAGTTGTCTACGACCTCACCTTGCTGAAAATGTTCCGGGACGTAAAACCCCCGGAGGAACGGGGAAAATAGCTCGCCCCGTATCGTCATTCCGAGCTTGTGGAGGAATGGCTCTCCCTTTCGATACGCGGTCTCAGCTCCCGAAGCCATCCCCCATCGCGGCCTGTCATTCTGGCAAAGGCAAACCCTATCCCAGGGGCATGCCAGCGCCTGTCCCGGCGTGGCGATGACATCGATCCAATCCGCGTATTGACAATAAGAAACTACAGGCGTACCTTGTCAGATGCCTTTGGCTGCTGGTGACGAGGGCCGTCGCCGGTGCAGTCGAGAATGGAGTTCGAACATGTACGTCGTCATCCGCTCCTGGGCAAACGCCGGCGAATTGGCCGACACCATGGAAAGCAGAAAGCAAGAGATTACCGACCTCATCAGTGGAGTGCCGGGATTCATCTCGTATCACGCAGTGCGTACGGGCGACGCTCTTACCACCGTCACGGTCTGCGAAAGCCAGGAAGGTACAAAGGAATCGACACGGCTGGCAGGAGAATGGGTTCGAGCCAACCTGCCGGGATCATCCATCGGCGCGCCCCAGATCGCTGAAGGTGAGCCATTCATGCACTTCTGAGCGCGGTTCCCGAAAACAATGTCTGAAAACGGGACGGATCCAGATCCGTCCCGTTGCTGTTCATGCGACTCGCACTTCATCCGCCAGAATGTTGCCCGCATCGCTCTTTCCGGCAGCATGCAAGTCGTCTATGACCTCCCCCTGATCAAAATGTTTCGGAACGTGGAACTCTCGGAGGAATACAAGGTAAGAGTCTCCGGTCGGGCGCTCCCTTCGCGATCAACTGCGGATGCCACACGGGCAGGCAAGACAAAACCGCCTGCTCCCGATCGGGAGCAGGCGGTTGAGTGAATCACAGGCCGCGGAGACTAGTCGGCTGCGAACGATTCGTCTTCCTGCGATTCGCCGGAACCGAGCTCGTAATTGAGTTCTGGGCGGACCTGGATCGCAATTCGATGCGGCTTTTCTGCCTCGACCTTGGGAAGAACCAGTTGCAGCAGTCCGTTGGCAAATTCGGCTTCCACCCGCTGCTCCTCGATCTCGAATGGAAGCTGAATGGTGCGCTGGAACGACCCGCTGCCGAGTTCTGCTACCAGCCACTTGACCTGTTCTCCATCCGGCGTGCTGCGGCTGGGAAGCTGTGCGGATATCGTCACCGTGTTTTCGTGAACATCAACCTCGATACCTTCCGGGTGAACACCCGGGAGTGCGGCGCGAATCACAGCCTGATCTGAGGTGGTGAAGACATCGATAGGCAACTGCCTCGCGGCCTTCGGTTGCGGGGTCACCGACCAACGAGTCGGGAAGGGAGGAACTGGGACCTGGGACCAGGTTGGGGTCGGAGCGCTTGCGGCGCTGAACGCGACACGACCAGTGGGAGTAGAGAGAACCGTTCGACGAATCATTTCATTACCTCCATCATCTAATCCGAACGGATCCGAACCAAATGACAGCGACCATGGGGCCGAACCGTCACGAACAGCATAAGAAGTCTCTGCGCATTTGTCAAGAGGTATGCACTGATCGACTCATACCGTCTCTGCAGTGGAACACAACGTCCGCCCGAGCCTCACCCAGACCGGCTCGGTCTCATCTACGCCCGCCCACTCATCGCATACCTCCAATCACCGTTGCCTTTTGCCTGTTGCCTCGTCCCATCCCGCTCTGCCGGAAACGCTTGACAAAAAAGAACATATGTTCTAATATACCAGCAAGCGGCACATCGGCGGAGAGGGACGCGCCAACGAGACCGGCATCCCTCCGACTCCTTCCTGACCGTTGCAAACCCATCTCCCCCCCGTAGCGTCGCCATTCATGGCGACCGACCGCTCGCGGCGACCGGTCGCGATGCATCGCTTCCTGGGCACCAGAGTTTGCAAGGACATCCAGGAGTCGAGCGCACCACCTTCCTCAACGCGTTGGGAAGGATCGGTAGCGAGAGATGCGGGCCTGGGCAGTGCCCAAGAGTTACCCGCCCGGCCCCAGACCGTCACCCCTGGCTCCATTCGCGGCCTCACCCGAACAAGAGGGATCGCTTTTCGAGAACATGCAGATGCACTCCCCGCATCCATCCAGGGCGCAGCCATACCCAAATCCCCGCCCTCCGTAGCTGAGGGCGTATCTGCCCTCACGTCGTAACGGTCGGAGGCTCTCTGCTGAGGCCCTGAATTCAACCTGGGAAAACTTGGCTCCGCCTGCGGAAACGCACAGTTCATCTAAAGTTCATCCAACTCGATCAGATTTCGGTAGCGGGCCGAAACGTTGCGGTCGTGCATGCACGCGGGAGGAATTCGGTGCGAATTCTGGTGGTCGAGGACGAAACGCGGCTGGCTGAGCTGATCCGCAAGGGACTCGAAGAGGATGGCCACGCGGTCGATGTTGCCGGTGCGGCCGAAGAAGCCGCCGGGTGGATCAAGCGAGTCGCCTATGACGCCATCGTGCTGGACCGCATGCTTCCCGATTTCGATGGCGCCGAGCTCTGCCGCCGGCTCCGGCGGCAAGGGGTGCGCACCCCGATCCTGATGCTGACCGCGCGCGATGCAGTCAATGATCGCGTGTCGGGGCTCGATGCCGGCGCCGACGACTATCTCGTCAAACCCTTTTCCTTTCCCGAATTGCTCGCCCGCATACGCGCGCTCTCCCGGCGGCCCGCCGATGTGCTGGATACCGAGCTGGTCGCGGGCGATCTGCGGCTCGATCCGGCCACACGCCGGGTCTGGCGCGGAGACAACGAGATCCAATTGCCCAACAAGGAATTCCGCATTCTCGAATTGCTCATGCGCAACGCCGGACGGGTCATGACCCGGGACATGATCGCCAACCACGTCTGGGACTACGACTTCCTCAACGCCACCAATGTCATCGATGTGCATGTGCGCCGTCTGCGCGAGCGATTGGATGATCCGGTACCCGGTGGCATGATTCGCACCGTGCGCGGAGTTGGTTACCGCTTCGAGCCATCATGAGACGACCCCGATCGATTCGCTGGCGACTGACGTTTTGGTACTCGGCATTTTTACTGGGCACTCTGATCGTCTCTGGGATAGGCATCTACATTGGCTTGTCCCATGTCTTGCTCGACAATTTTGCCGATCAGGTCGAGCAGGAAGCAAAGCTGGCGCAGACGAGCGTGAGCATGTCGAACGGCACGTTGACCCTGGATCCGGCCACGCTCCACGAGTTCGACGACCACGATCATTTCATCCGGCTCGTCACCAACACCGGGGCGGTCGTGGTCGACACCAGCGACCAGGAGGAAGAAGCGCCCCTCCTGAAACTCGAAGACGATCCCGAAGATTCGGTCTTCGAATGGGTCGAGATCGATGGGGACTCGTTTGGGATCGCAGCAGTTCCCGTGATCCTCAACGATTCGATCGTTGGCCGGGTCGAAGTCGGCGTCTCGCGTTCCGATATCGACGAAACCCTGTCCACCCTTCGTATGAGCTTTGCGATTGCCCTCCCGATTCTGCTCGGTATCGTGGGGATCGGAGGCTATCTCGTCTCGGGCCGCGCCTTGGCGCCTGTGGATGCGATCACCTCCATGGCGGCCAGCATCCGGCCCGACGATCTTGGGAAACGGATCGCGCTTGATCTTCCCGATGATGAGCTTGGCCGGTTGGCGCGCACCTTCGACGACATGCTGGAACGGATCGAAACCGCCTTCGAGCGGCAACGGCAGTTCACCGGGGACGCCGCGCACGAATTGCGCACCCCGCTCAGCCTGATGCAAAGTCAGGTGGAATATGCCCTGTCACGGTCACGTACCCCTGCCGAGTATCAGGAATCGCTCACCAGCCTGCATGGCGATATCGACCGCCTGACCACCATCGTCAGCGTGCTGCTCGCCCTGGCCCGCGCCGATTCGCAAACCCTGCAGCTCACCCGCGAACCCTCCGACCTGGGCGAAATCGTACCGCTGGTATTGGCGTCCTACGCTCCGCAAGCCGAACGCGCCGGGGTGCAGCTCCAGGATCGGTCCATCTCTACCCCGGTCAACGTCGATGACGACCTCATCGTGCAACTGCTGGTCAATCTCATCGACAACGCACTCGCGTATACGCCCCCAGGTGGCACGATCACCGTAGGCGCCGGAATAAATACCGGACGTGCCTGCCTGTGGGTCGAGGATACCGGCAGCGGGATCGCTCCCGAGCATCAGGCCCACATCTTCGAGCGCTTCTACCGCGCGGACCCAGGCCGCTCGCGCGGAGGGGGAGGCGTTGGACTGGGATTGGCCTTCTGCAAGGCTATCGCGGACGCCCACGGCGGCGATCTCACGGTCGAAAGCCAGGTCGGCCACGGCGCTCGCTTCGATTTCTGCCTGCCGGCCGAATCGCCCGCCACGCCCCACGCATAACGATTGGAACAATCGACCGCGAGAGTTCATTTGAATGTCATGTACGGCGTGCAAACTCGGTCTATCGGTTGGGTGGGCCAGCCGATACGAAATCGAAGGAGAACCACTCATGGCAACGACGAAGACAAAAATGGCAGGCGTTTTGTGTGGGTTGACCATCGCGGGAGCCGGAATCTTTTCAGGCGGCATGCACGCATTCAGCGCGCAGCAGGTGGCCGCGGGAACAGTGCAGGCTACCCCAGGCGCAGGCCAGGGTCAGACCGGGACGCCCGCGGATAGCACTCTGCAAGCCAAGGTCACCCTGGCAAAAGCCCTCGAAATTGCCAAGGGCGAAGCCCAGGGCGATGTCACAGGAATCGAGTTGGAGACGGATGACGGCGTCCTGACCTACAAGGTCAAGGTTGGCACCTCGAAGGTGTATATCAACGCCGACGATGGTTCGGTCATCCAGGTGAAGGCAAACGACGATGACGAGTCGACGCTGGCGCAACCCAAGATCACCCTGGAGAAGGCGGTCGAGATTGCACAGGGTCAGGCGCAGGGCGATTTCCATGAAGTCGAGCTGGATACAAAGGATGGCGTTCTGGTCTGGGAAGTCGAGATCGGTAACTCAGAAGTCTCTGTGAATGCCGACGATGGCTCGATCGTCAAGGTGGAGACGGACGACTCGGATCACGAGGACGATCAGGACCACGAGGATTCGGATCATAACGACGATGAGAGCAACGACGACTAGAGCAATTCGGCCACCCACCCCAATGTCCGGGTGCATTCGATAAACGACGCAGCGCCTCCGTAAGGGAGGCGCTGCTCGTCTGTGGTTCGGTTCGCCGTGAGGCTGGGCTCATCTCTGGCCCTGAGCTGGCGATTGGAGTCCTCTTCTCAATACGCTGCGACACCCGCTACGAACCGATTCGTGACATCGCCGGAAAGCGAAAGATCATTCGGATCGAGCGTGCGCACGCCGCTCTTCTCGGAAAAGTCGAGGTCCGCCATGTCGGTCCAGATGACATTCGGCAAGGTCGAGTATTCGAAGAAATACCGTTTGTTCGTAAGGTCGATCACCGTGCGGTACTCGGTGTTGTAGACCCCCATCGCCTTGTAGGGCGCGCCGAACGGCACCGACGCATTGCGCATGATGGCCAGAACACCGGCCACCGCCTCGCGCTCGTCGCCTGGATCGGGCAGTATCGCCAGGTAATAGGTGGCCCGCTGGAAACGGTCGATCGCATTGACATTGCCCGGCAACGGCAGCTCGGACGACGGATGGGAAAAATCCTGTTTCGCCAGTAAGGCGAGCTGCTCGTCGTAGGTCGGCGAGTTGGTCATCACCTGATACTGCGCGCCATGATGGATGGTTTGCTTGCCGTCGATGTATTCGACGATGGCCGAATCGCCAGTGGCATCTTCGATGGCCAGGTGCACGGAGGACTGATGCCCACGCGCTTCCACCATTACGAGCTGGATCCCCTCCAGCAGCGCCAGTGCTTCATCCACGGTCGCGGCGGAATCGAGCAGATATTGCGCCCAGAGTCCGGCATGGATGGCTGGTTTGGCGGGATCGACCGGACCGAAATCAGCTTCGTTCAGGAAGAGGAGGTGAGCGGTCAACCCGCGCTCGTTGATCCCATCGACAGTTCCCAACCCATAGACCGAAATGCCCAGTGACCCATATGTTGCTTCCCATTGCAGCGGGTTGGCGAGTCCCAGAGAATTGTCCCGCCAGCATGCCGCCGTCTCGTTTCGTGCCCTGCGGAAAGACGATCCAGATCGGCTCGGTCGATTCCGGCCAATCCATCGTCCGTCCGACGATCAGTTCCTTGCCGGAGTCATTCCAGAAAACGCGTGTGCACATGAACCCTCGTCCTCACCCTCGTCGAAATGTAGGGCGAGATTATCCACGAACGCGTCACGCTTTGGAGATCATCCGGCGAGCCATGCGCCATCACGGAACTGCCATGTCTCCTCGCGGTCTGAAAGTACCGGCAGCGATATCCCGGTCACGTCCACCAGACCAGCCGCCTGGCGGCTGACCGACGGTTGCCCTGCATCATCCAACGCGATGGTCAGCACGGCCGCGTCATGCGGCGGCTCGATCAACGCGGCCACCGAAAGCTGCAAAACATCCTCGTCGGCGATGGTGGCATGCACATGCAAATGCCCGTTCACGACCAATACCGGACCGGGAATCGCCTCTACCGCTTCCAGTACCGGTTCGCGGTTCACCAGGTCCCCGGCATGTTTGAGATTGGCATCCGACAGCATCGTTTGCATCTCGAAAAGCGGGAAATGCGTCAGTACCACCGTCAATGTCGCCTCGTTGCCGGTGATTGCCCGGGAACGGACCGCGGCATACCGGCGCGGATCGCCGTTTGGCTCCAGACCGATGAGGAGCAGATCGATCGCAGGGGTGAGCGCCACATTGTATGGGGCAATGATGACGTTCGGCAGATCGAGCGCCTGATGAAACGCGGCTAGCGGGTGATCGCTGGTGTCGAGATCGTGATTCCCCGGGAGAACATAGACTGGCAGCTCGACCGGTTCCAGCACCCGCCGCACCCCGGCGAACGATCCCGGATCGGCAAAGTGGGTCAGATCGCCCAGAATCGCGATGGCGTCGACTTGCGCGTCCAGGCACCGTTGCACCGCTCGGCCGAATAACGCTTCGGCCTGGTCGAACTGAAATGGGTTGTGCCAAAAGCCATCTGGCGTGCCGGGCGGCACGATGTGAATTTCGCTGATGATTCCCAGCCGGACCTGATCGCCTGCCATGCAGTTCCCTCCTTCGCGCTGCATCATCCCACAGCTACGCGCGCGTTGGTGTCACGCGCGATACACGCGCGCGCATGGCGCAGCGGCGACCGCGTTTTCTTCGAACCAGCTGAGGCACCCTGGCACGGCGGCGCCCCCGATCGGTCGATGACCCACATTGCCATCGCCCAGGCTGACGATCAGGGCATCACCATTGCCTGGGGTACTCATGTCACCGACGCGGAGTACAGCCCGTCGTAGCGTGCGAAGTGATTGACCTGCCAATCACCGACTCTCATACTGCAGGAATCGACCAGCGCATCTTCGCTCTGCTTCACGAAAGGCTGTGTTTCCCATGTCTACCCCACAGGCGTCCCCTGACGATATTGCCGGGCGGCTTTACGAAGCTATGCTCGGTGGATTCGATCTCTTTGCCGTCTACATCGGCGACCGGCTCGGTTTCTACCGCTCACTCGCGTCCGATGGCCCAGCCACCAGTTCGCAATTGGCCGAACGGACCGGCACCGCCGAACGCTACGTCCGCGAATGGCTGGAACAACAAGTCGTCACGGGTTTCCTGACGGTCGACGATGCTGCGAAATCGGCGACCGAGCGCGTCTTCACCATTCCGGATGGCTATGAAGCGGTCCTCGTCGATCCCGATAGCTTTATCGGTATGGCGCAGGGCGCGCAAATTTTCGTTGGCGCGGTCTCCCCGCTTCCCCAATTGCTGGAGGCATTCCGTACCGGCGACGGCGTGCCATACGATGCCTACGGGAACGATCTCGCCGAGGGACAGGCACGCTTCAATCGCCCGATGCTTCTGAATCAGCTCGCGCAGGAGTACATTCCGGCCATGCCCGACATCCACGCCCGGTTGCAGGCTGATCCGCCCGCCAGGGTCGCCGACATCGGCATGGGCATGGGCTGGTCATCCATCGGCTTGGCACGCGGGTATTCAAAAATACAGGTCGATGGGTATGACCTCGATCAATATTCCGTCGATAAGGGCAATGCCAATGCTGCAGCCGAGGGCTTGAGCGACCGGGTTGCCTTCCACTACCGCGACGCGGGTGATCCCGAGCTGGCTGGACAATACGATTTCGCCCTGGCGGTGGAATGCGTGCACGACATGGCCAATCCGGTGGCGGTGCTCAGTGGGATGCGTCGTCTGGTCGGTCCTGGTGGAACGGTGCTCATCGTGGATGAGAAAGCCGACGAATCCTTCCTGCCGAACGGCGCCGATCAGGAACGAGCGCTCTATGGGTTCAGCGTGTTCCATTGCCTGGCAGTGGGGATGGGCGATCCCGCATCCGCGCAAACCGGCGCGGTCATGCGCCCGGACACCTTCCAGGGCTACGCCGCCGAGGCGGGGTTCAGCTCCGTAGAGATCCTGCCCGTCGCGAACGACGCCTTCTATTTCTATCGGCTGACGGCTTGAATCGAAGAAAACCTTTGATCGCTAACTAAAGAGCGTGAGCTGCTGCACGGGCTCGGCTTTTCGGGCTTCGCTCAATCGGGTCTTCGGAGTGATCTTCGGGAAGAAGGCGTCGAACTCGGCCTGTGTTTCGAACGCTTCCTGGAACCGCGCGGCCGTATCGGATAACCGCCGGAGCAGGTCGCGCGTATTCTCGTCGTGGGCATAGTCTTCCAGGAAACCCAGCGAACCGTCTTCGCGTTCGTAGACCTCGACACGCTCACCGAATCGCCAACGATCTGGATTCGCGTCGAGCAGCGTCTTCAGGCGTTGCTGCTTTTCCAGGGTACCGCGATTGACCATCGTCCATTGGCTGATCTCGCGTGGATCGACGGTCTTTTGCTGGAGTGCTTCCGCCAGTTCGAAGTAGCGATCGCGGACCTCATCACGCTGGTCGCGCATAAGCCCAAGCGCTGCGTCCTGGATGAAGCGCAGGAAACAGCGCTCCATACGGCGGCTTCGCAACGAGCTCCCTTTGAGCGTCAGGGTTCCGGAGTAATCGAGCAACGCGTACGTTTTGAGCTTCAGCGAAAGCATCTTCTCATAGCGCCCGTCATGCGCCAGTCGCACACCATCCGGCAAGGCCAATGAGCCAATCTTAGCGATGAAGGCTTCTTCTTCCTCTTCCGAGGTAATGCCCTCCGGAGGGGTGAAATAGACGCCGTCGGTGTCGACCTCGATTGGCTTGGCTCCGTGGCGATCCAGCTCGGTTACCACGTTGCGGATCAATCGCTGTCCCTGAAGTGTCACGCGCTCGGCGGCATCGAAATCGTTGAACAATCCTCTGCCATATCCCAGGTAGCCGTAGAACGAGTTGATCAGCACCTTGAAGCTGCCCTGGAGTCCGTCCCAGAGCGCGTGCTCTTCTCCAGTCGTTTGACGAGCTCGCTGCTTGGCATCGATGCGCCGCGTTGTCAGCTCCCGCAGGAGTATCGGGAAGGCGCCCAGGGTGTCGGCGGATGCGGTGATGTTGTCATGCAGCATGATCGAGGGATAGAGGCTTTCGACATCCGCCTTGACGATCGGTCCGAACACGCCGCTGCGCACCAGCTCGGTGAACCCGCCTGGGTAGGGCCGGGCGCTGCCGGGCTCCGGTAGCGCGTGCCCGGCTGCCAGATAGGCGCGCACCATGAGGTCGTCGATCTTGCGACCGGTCCCGGTAACCGTGGTCCGCTGAAAGGTCATCGGAAGAATCTGTGTTTGATAGAACTCGGTGGGAACGGTGATACGGGCGAGGAGATCGACATCGCGCACGTCATCCAGCGCGTAGCGGCCGAGGCGCTCCCGATCGCGCTCGCCATTGCGCCAGAGCGTGGCGATCTCCTCACCGGCAACGAATTCGCGCTCCTCGCGTTCGAGACCGAGCGCGCGAATGGCCGATTTCAGCGCATAGCTCGAAAGTCGTCCGGCGGTGTCGTAGCGCTGGAGCTGTTGATACGTGTCGACGATGTGACGACCATGCACGTGCACCTGCGTATACGGCAGCGACACCGGCCCGGCGCGAAACCGTTGCTGCTCAGTGAGCAACGGCGGCGAACCGTCGCGACCCAGGCGCAGCGGTACCTGCCACCGCCGTGCCCGCTCCACCAGATAGGGAAGATCGAAGTTGAACACATTGTGCCCTTCGATCACGTCAGGATCGAGCCGCTGCATCGCCTCAGAGAAGCGAAGCAGGAGATCGCGCTCGTCGGTTTCGAGAAAGAGCAACTCTTCGTGATCGCCTTGCTTCAGGGCGATCATCACGATCGCGCCATCGTCGTCCCGCGGATTCAGGCTCAGGGTTTCGATATCGAGCTGCAGACGGCGCAGATCCTCGAACCGCATTCCCTTGAAGAGGGTGATGCCCGTTTGTATCAAGAATTGGTTGACCGGCGAGTTCGTGCGATAGACGCTGCTCGATTCTGGAGGCAGAAGATCGTAGGCACGACGGTACTGTTCCCACGAATCGAACTCGACCAGCGTCGCAAGCGGATGCGTCCATGCGCTTCGCAAGGCACTCATAGCCGGTGCTGGGCGAAGATTCCGCAGCGCGTCCGGGTTGCGGACAACCAGCCAGGGCTGGAAGCGTTGTTCGATGGTGATGGTCTGGCCGTCATCAGTTCGCTGATAGAGCAGAATGCTGTTCGGCGACCGAAATTCAGCGGCGACCAAGCGGGGTGTGCGGTCGACTCCATAGAGGAGTGCTTCGACATCTTCGGCCGTGAAGCGCTCGGGTTCAGGGAGGGGTGAATACTGGTCGTCGAAGGGTGCTATGCCGGTCATTTCGTTCCTCAGTCATGCAGGACCGAATGATCACATGGATGAACCGAACGTGTCGCTTTCGTGCGTCGTTCTCTTGGGTGGCAGCATCAGTTCGCGACTTCGAGCGGTACGGGTAACGGCGCCGGAACGAAGGTTCCAGCGCCGAAGCTCGGGGTGTTGGCGGTTGAGTTGTTTGGTCTGCGGACCGGTGGCTCAGTCGAAGAAGTCTGCGTCTTCCGGGCGCAAGTGCGCCTTCGCCGCCTCGGGAATGAAGTTCACCCCGAGACCGGGCCGGTCCGGAACCTCGATGAGACCATCGACAACCGGATTCCCATCGAAACCGTCGACGATGTCGTACCAGAATCCCTCCGCCTCGAACCGGGCCGGATACTCGAACGCAATGTAGTTGTCCGGCAAACAGGCCGACACCTGGATCAGGCTCGCCAACCCGAAGACGCCATTGGCTGTTCCATGCGGAGCGATGGCAATGCCGTGCAGGTCCGCGAACTCCGCGATCCATTTCAGTTCGGCAATCCCGCCGACATCGCAGGGATCCGGACCAATCACGTCGACCGCGTGCTTTTCGATCAGGTCCTTGAAATTCTGCCGGAGATAAATCTGCTCACCGGTGTGAATCGGCGTCGATGTTGCCCGCGTCACATCCCGATAGACATCGGCATTCACGAACGGGCTGTAATCGCCGGTGATCATGTCCTCGACCCAGAGCAGATGCAGCGGCTCGAGCGCTTTCGCGAATCGCAGCGCGTCGTAGGCGAGATACCCGGGACCGGCATCGACCGCCAGCCCATACTCAGGGCCCAACGCTTCTTTGGCCGCGGTGATTGCCGCCACCGAATGCTCGAATCCGGCTTCAGAGACCAGACCGCGATTCGGATAGGGGTATGGCGCATCCGTGTGCAGCTCCCCATAAAAGTAGCCAGGAAGATCTGCCGCCATCGATGAATGAAAGCTCGACGGCAACTTGAACATCTTGAACCCGCCGGGAAGCGCTTTCGCCTCGGCTGCCCAGCGACCGTAATCGGAAACCGTGTGCTCGGCGCTGATCTCATGATGGTAGAAGGTGCGATACGTGCGGACCTGATCCCGAACCTTCCCGCCAAGGAGTTTGTAGACCGGCGCACCCAGCGCTTTCCCCGCCAGGTCCCAAAGCGCGATCTCGATCGCGCTGACCGCCGAGCCCCAGGGCTTGAAGCCGCCCCGGCTGCGGATGCGCTTCATCACCCGCTCGACATTCGTCGGATCTTCGCCGACCAACCACGGCTTCAGCTGCAACACCAGTGGGTGCACATACGGCTTGGGTGCCTCGATCTGGCTCCACCCGTCGATCCCCTCATCCGTGACGATGCGCACCACCGGACTGTTGCCGATCACCGCGCATTTGATATCCGTGATCTTCAAGGCGTACCCTCCCCGGTCTTGCTCTTGAACTGTCGAACGTGGTGGAATCGTACCCGGTCGATGGCGCTGGAATTCAACTGGTATCCAAAGCGATGTGCGCGGGTTGACGAGCGGGCCGCTGCTGTTGACGTCACGTGCGGAATGTCAGAGGTGAACGATGGAGAGCAGAGTCGGCGCTCATCTCGTCCTGATCGAGGGTGACCGCATCCTCCTGGTCCGCTGGGCAGAGGGCCCGGTTCCGCAGTGGACCGTGCCCGGCGGTGCGCTCGAACTCGGCGAGACTGCCGAGGGTTGTTCGTCGAGGCACGATCATCGGTTCATGTCAATCCTCATCTATACACGATGAAATGATCACATGGGGAGCGTTACATTTGGAAGAGGCCGCGAACCCTAATACGTCACCAGTAGGGCTCGTAGTTAGCTGTGGGTCTCCCTCGTGACGCAGATAGGAGAAATCGAATGTGTCCGGATGAAAGTGAGCTGAGCGAAGAAAACATCCAGCTTCGCGGAATTTCTTTTGAGGTGATTCCAAACGCTGGGGGGCTGACCATGAACCTCGACCTCAATGTGAAGTGTCCAAATAAGAAAAACGAAAACGCCTCAATCTTTCCCATCAAATGACCCTTCACCAATTCGATCATTTAATCCCTAGGCTCGATGAGCTTCGAGCCATATACGATGCCCAGCGAATCCGCTCCCTACCGTCCTATCAATTTTCCACGGTGGTAGTAACCGAGTGCTGGTTTGAGGCAGCGTTGTCTGTTGGCGGTTCGAGAAGGTAAGCCCGCACTCCAAACCTTTGACGAGTTAATTGACTTTGCCGATCACCTGTCTGGGCTTCAAATTGGGGCCAACAGATATGGAGCGAAGCTAATTGATCATCCCGCGAGGGCTGAATTGGAGATCCGTGTTGAATGGCCCGAGACGTTCCCGAGTCCTGATGCGGATTCCTTGAGGTCTCTCCCGATCCCCATGCGCATTCTTGCCGAGAACCCAGAGCAGGGAGCAAATCGCCTGACGAAATGGATGGATTTCTTACAGGAAGCGGCGGGTATCGAACGAGAACTCGGTAATCCGGTTCCGCAGTTCGAGCTCAGTGAACCGATCTCTACGGGTCAGTGCAGGGAAGTTGAAGTCATAGATTGGGCGTCTGATCGGCTCACAATGGAACCAAACGCTGGCGATCCAGAGCCAAAGTGGCAAGAGTTGGAGGATCTCAACGAGTACCGCGCCAAGGTATTAAGTCGAAAACTCGAATTTCGAACGGACGAACGGGAAGAACTCTCGAAGAAACTTAGAAGAATTTGCAGACCACTTGGATCAACTGAAGGATAATGCGTCCCAACTCAAGTGGGCCGCAGCAGCCCTGCATGGCGCTGCTGAATCTGCGATGGTACTGGCGCTCGAAGGGACTTGGCCGGTGCTGACATGGTATGAGGATCAAACAGAACAGGCGCTACGGCACGAACACACTTTCGTTTCCAGAATGGGAAGGACGGGCGGGCCTTCGGCCGTTCACAAAATTGTTCGAATCGGTAAAAGATCCCGCCTTTATGACGGGAACCTCGGACGCCCGGCCGTATGTTCCTGAAGATGGCGTGGACGAGGCAATTGCATGGCTGAACTGGTTTCGAAACGAGCTTGACCATTTCCTCCCACAAACGTTTTCGTTCGACATAGAAGCAGCAGTTCCTAAAATGCAGCACGCGCTCGACGTCATCGAATTCTTGGCTTTACATTGCGGTAAAGTCTTCTGGGTCCCTGCAAGCATTAAAGAGCAAGTCTCCCGAGCGATTGAAGAAGCGCAGAGAGCGTGCGCTGATGCGAAGCTATGGATTGACGCGGTTCGGGCGGAACGGGATGACTTAATAGCCGTCAAACGTGATCCAAGCATCTTCCGCTGGATGCCGGCGTTCGCTGAACCCTTCCGTAAAGTATCACTGCACTTCTATTCGCCCTACGGTCAGATCGCGGGATCGACCAGCGTCAGCAACAACCGATTCCCCGACGGATCGGACACCATCGCCGCATCACCCTGCTGCTCGATCTCTCCACCAGCAATAGCAACCCGCGAAACCGCTGCCGTCAAATCCTCCGGAGAGCGCAGCACCAGCGTGTAATACCGCAACCCCGCGCTCCCGGCCGGCCGTTGCAGCTGCCCGCCGCTCTCCCAGATGTTCCCCGCCAGCCGGTGCGGAAAGCTCCCTCCGGCCGACAGGTCGTACATCCCGATCTCGCTCACTGAACATGTTGGGCGTGAACCCGATCTGATCGCGATAGAACGCGTGGTTCTCGTCCGTAGAAGACAATCCCAGGTGCACGCACGCTGCAACGATTCCGAAATCGCTCCCAATGTCCAGTCGGGTGACAATTGAAGCAATCTGAACGCGCGACGTGAAGCGAAAGGATCCGATCGATGCCCAATCTCCGCTGGGGAATCAAGACCTCGCAACAGCACACCACCTATGAGGCGATTGTGCCGATCTGGAAAGAGGCCGACCAGAACCCGGTCTTCGAGCATGCCTGGCTCTTCGATCACTTCAATCCCATCGCCGGGAGCGTGGATGGTCCCTGCTACGAAGGTTGGACCATGCTGGCCGCGCTGGCTGCGCAGACCGAGCGTATTCGCCTCGGGCTGATGGTGGCGGGCAACACCTATCGTCATCCGGCCATCCATGCCCATACGGCAGCCACTGTCGATCTCATCTCGAATGGGCGGGTCGATTTCGGCGTCGGCGCAGGATGGAATGTCTACGAGCATGAAAGCATGGGCATTCCGCTGTATGAACCGGCCGAGCGAATCAAGCGGCTCGGCGAAGCCTGCGAGCTCACCAAGCTCCTCTTCACCCAGGATGTGTCCGACTTCGACGGCAAGTACTACCAATTAAAGGAAGCCCGCCTCGAACCCAAGCCGGTGCAAAAGCCGTGGCCGCCCTTTGTCATCGGCGGTGGCGGCGAGCAGCTCACCCTGCGCGTGGTCGCGAAGCACGCCGACATCTGGAACCACGGCGGCACCGATGTGGAGGTTTTCAAGCACAAGGTCGAGGTGCTGCACGGGCATTGCGCCGCCATCGGACGCGATCCCAGCGAGATCGAGCTCTCGGTCCAGGTCCGTATCGATTACGACGATATCCCGGGTTCCCTGGCTGTACTGCAACCGATGATCGATGCCGGCGCCACGCACTTCATTTTGATGCTGCTCTATCCCTATCCGGAGGGCATCGTCGCAACGGTGGCCGAGGAGATCACGAAGCAGTTCGGATAGGAGAATTCGCCCGCCCGATTTCGTCGTGTGGCGATTCATCGCGACCTGGCCTTACGGTGCGCCGGTACGCCATACATGGCGACGCTACGAAAAGACTTCGGGTGCAGTCGAGGACGAAGATCATCCGCCGCAGAGATAGATCCGCACCTCGACCGTTGCTCCCGGCGTCGATGACTAACGCGCCGGTGGCATCGAAGGCGTCCGATTCGATCGAACAGGTTCCGCTCGGGAATCCGGCCAGTTGGTAGGATCCGGCCGCGTTGGCCTGCCCTGTCCCGGAATCGTCGATGTCCAGATCGAACGCGCTTCCATTGCCGGCAACTGGCTCGAAGTGCAAGGTAGCCGGGCCGGGAGCAGGCGTGCATTGCGCCGCAATCACGGTCGTCCCCGGACAGCTCAGTAGCGAGGCCGATACCGTCCCACGCGCTCCATCGTCCACGGTGTACCAGTCGCAGGCGAGCGTCTCTCCGGCCAGCAGCGTAATGCCGATCGCCCCATGGGCATTGGGAAAGACAAGAGGCGCGACCGCGGCATCTCCCGAAAGCACCCGCACATCACTGGAGCAACTGCCCAGGAACGCGTCGGCCCCGGTTTCGATGAGTGCCGCACCGGGTGCAAGGGCGGACCAACCAGCCACGCCATCGGTGCTGGTTTCGCTCGCAATGCCGTTCACGGTTACCTCTGGCGCCCCGGTGGCGGTTGCGCAATCGACCGCGGGATCGGAACCCTGTGCGTAAACGTCGTAGTCAGCCGGGCAGGTATGAAGATTCAGGAGCAACGTCGCAGGACCTTCTGCCACTGGCGGCGTAGTGGAGTCGTTACTGCTGGTGCCTTCGTCCTGACTGGTGACGATCGTCGGGATTGGTGTGCTTTCGTCAGGGGATACGGTGGTCTCATCGGGAGTTGCTGCCGCGGCTGCCGTTGGGCTGTCTTCGGTAACGGCCGGGGACTCCTGGGTGGTACCGTCAGGTTCGGGGCTGCCGGCAACGGCTGCGATGGCGAGGGGCCGGTAATAGAACTCGCAGACCACTTGATAGTTGATTGGCACTTGCACCGTGACCGGAATACCAGTCGAAGCGGTCCAGGTGCTAGGTATCGCTCCAATGCCGATATACGGCGCCGATCCGCAAAAGGTGCGCGTAAGCGTATAGGTCGATGGCGGGAAATTGTAAATCTTGATGGGGCCAGCAGGGACCTTCTCTTGAAAGAAAACACTTCCCGCATTGCTGGTTCCGGTTTTTTCATAACTAAGGGAGGTGCTCATCTCGAACTCAGCGCCGGTAACACCTCCCTGGCATGTTTGGGCAAACGTATTGCGCGGAGTCGACGCGGTCGGATTGAAATTGAGCGGACAACTCCACACGTTGATATCGACGAAGCCGTAGTCGATGCCGGGGATGTTGAACCAGGCGCACTCCAGCTCCCAGTGGGCCTGCAACTGCACAGCGATCTGGTTCTGATTCGCCACGGTGAATTCGACATACGGGTCGACGATGTGGTCCCAATCGTCCGCGTTGTAGGCACGACAGAACACCCGCGCCGTCACGTATCCAGGAGGGGCAGTTTCCCGCAGGCTGTAGGGGCCGGGGGAATAGTTGATGAAACCCATGAACCCGGACGCATCGGTTGCTCCCCCAGAGGTGAAACTTGGGGCTGCCAGCTCGAAATAGGCGTCCTTCTGCGGGGTCGCGCAGCCGGTGAGGAAATCATTCACGCCACCAACCGCGACGTTGTATCCATCGGGACAAAGATATTTGTGGATCAGGACACTGCCGAGGTTGCTCTCAGTCATCCAGGCGTCGAACCAGATGCAATCGACCGCGCTCCCCCGGATGAACCTGCAGGGTGACCGAAAAAGCGTCGTTCGGCTCGGTAGTAAAGGGGATCTCCTGCGAGGCCTGAATCGGTCCGTGCGATGCCGTGAAGGGTTGGGTGTAACAAAAGACTCGGACAGGATCGTAGGAGCTATACGCTTCCTGCTGGATGGTGAGCGTTCCATACGGTACGTCCTGATAGCTGACCGCCCCAATGTGCCCGCCGACTTTGGGTTGACGGGATCGCCGTTGACGTGTACCGCGCTATCGCGATGTGGTCTGGTACAGGCCGCATGCTGGTCGGGCGACCGCGCCCCGCAAGTCCACATGGAATGGACATTGCCAACCGCGGATATCGACCCGCGCGCCTTCCGGGTCAGCGCTTCCGCGTTGCGGTGGAGGCCTCGGCCTATCCTGCTGCGCCACCTCACTTGTTCCCGGAGAAGCGTCTGGCTTCCGTTTCCTGTTCGGCATGCACGCCGGCATTTGTGTGTCGGCCAGCCACCGCCGGATCGATGGTAGGGGTGACCGGGAGTGTCCGACTCCGCCAGCAATCCCGCGGTCTTCGGGATATCGAACCAGTAGCACTCGACGATCATGAAGGTTGCCAGGACCGGCTCGCCGGCGCCGATGTCGATCCTGTTCTCGAACGCTCGAAAGGTTCGCTCGGTGTCGGGAACCGCAGGGATCGAGATTCGAAGCGAACCGGCACGCTACCCAGGCGACTCCGTAGTCGAGGGAAGCGGCACGCCCGATGGAATACGGTACTCCGAAGGGAACCTCATGCCATTCGGTTTCACCGCGGGTGTTTACCGCCAGTGGAATCACATAGGACGCATCGCTCGAGGCAAGAGTGAACACCATCCCCTCGATCGCCTGGGGGCAGGTGGTGCGCGCTTGCTGCCAGGTTCCTGTGGAGGGATCGACGCTGGCCGGGCAGAGGCGCTCGGAGATACGCACGAGCTTGATCGGCGGTAGTTCGGCAACGGGCGATTGCGCGGTTACCGCGCGCTCTCCGCCTCCCAGGATGATCAACAGGACGAGGGCAGCCAGGAAGGAGAGAGATCCGTTCGGAATCCGACGCGCTGTAGCCATAACGCACCCCTTATCTTCGAGATTCTGGACGAATCCATCATCTCACGGCGGGTGGGTTTGTGATAGTGCCGGGTCAGGAGCTTGTCAGTACGCTCCACGTGCCGTCTGCCCAGACCCAGCGCCCATGCTCCGGAGCGAAAACGGGCAGATGCTCGACCGCGAATGTCTGCAAAGAATGCGCCCACCGCTCGACCACGATCCCGTCTTCTCCGGTGGCAATCTCGATCACGCTGGCATGATGCGGAGGCTCGATCAACGCCGCGCAGGAGAGATGCAGCAGCGATCTGCTAATCCGGGCATCGTGCACGTGCAGATGCCCGTGGATCACGATGGTCGGAGCACCCGATGCGCGCAGATCGACTTCGATCTCTGCCCGGTTCGTCAGATTCCCCGAATGTTTGAACCCGGCCTGCGCGAACTCCGCTTCGAAATCCAATACGGGGTAATGGGTCAGCACCACGTTTGCAACGGATGGAGCAGGTTTCGCCCGTACTCCACGCAACCGTTTCGATCCTGGCTCACCTGCAAGCCCGATGAGCTCGATCAGCGCGGTCACCCTCGATTGGAAGGACCGTGGGAGCAATCGTCAGCCCATTCCCGCTGATCTGCGCGAACGCCGCCACCGTTCGATCAGATCGGATCGACATCGCAATTCCCCGGCACCGCCAGCAACGGTACACCCAGCCCCAGCGCTCGCTCCCGCACCACCACGAACGAGTCCGCGTCAGCCGCCTCGGTTAGATCGCCGAGTAGGACGAGCGTATCGATCTCCTGCGCGCCAAGCCAATCCAGCGCGGCATCGAGCAACTCCCCGGAACGGGGCAAATCGACCGTGTTGTGCCAGAGATATGGTTCGGCATCGGGCGGAGAGCAGTGTGGGTCGGAAATGATGCCCAGACGCATGGGGCTGACTACAGATGTTTCTTGCGCGCAACCAGCAGGCCGTCGCGTACCGGATGGATGAAGGAATCAAACCCTGGATCGGCGAAGACGAGCTCGTTGTGGCTTCGGATCGCTTCGGTTTCCGCGCTGCGGCTACCGTCACCCTCGGCCACGCGGCCCGACCAGAGCACGTTGTCGCAGATATAGAGTCCGCCGGGACGCACGCGGTCTTTCGCCTGTAACCAGGTTTCCGGGTATTGCGGTTTGAGCACATCGTTGTAGACGATGTCGAATTCGCCCATCGTATCGGCCATCAGATCCTGCGCCATGCCGGTGCGGTAGTTCACCCGATCCCAACGCCCGGCGCGGGTCAGGAAATCCTCGGCCTTGACCCGGTTGTCCGGATCGCCATCGGTGCAATAGACCGTGCCCTCTGGACCGACCGCGCGCGTGAACCACCAGGCTGAGTAGCCAAACCCACTGCCCAGCTCGAAGATCGTGCGCGCCCCAACCGTGAGCGCCATCACCTCCAGAAACACTGCCGACAACCGCCCAACGATCGGAAAGTGGTTCTCCTTCGCCAGGTCTTCCATCTCCAGCAGGACCGGATCGTCATGCTTCTCTTCCAATTGATTGAGATAGCGGTCGATGCGTGGGTCGAGGATAGGGAACATGGAAGCCTCCGAATTGGCAAGAACTCAACCAGACGGTGCGGCTTCCGCGGTTCCAGTCGGAACAGGGGCCGCACATGCGATCGAGTAACCGACAGTGGCGTGGCGATATGCGTACGCCACCGTTCGCGATACTAGCAGGCCCAGGCGACGGAGAAGGCGTAGACCGGTCCTTCCGGTCCAGCGCCGTTGGTGGACTGAATACCGTCGACATCCATCCGACAACCAGGATCGATCTGATTCAGATGCTGCGCGAGCGCAGCGCCCGCGTCGGGCAGTGTCGGCTGCCAGATGAGCGTGCTTTGCCAGGTCGCTCCAGCCGGATTCGGATTCGATTCCGGGCACGACCAGATCACCAGGAAGGCGTAGACCGCGCCCTCGGGCCCAGCGCCGTTCGTGCTCTGAATGACATCGATGTCGACCGTACATGCAGCGTCGATCTCATTGAGGTGTTCGGCGAGCGCGGTGCCGGCATCCGGCAGTGACGGCGCCCAGATAACCGTGCTGAGCCACGCGGGTGGCGCATCCTGGGCCGCCGAGATCGACACTCCACCTCCCAGTGCAGTGAGGCACGCCAGGCAGAAAACGACACGCAGCATAACGCTCTTCATGGATCTTCCTCCGGGGCTGGGTCGACGTTCCGCAAATCAATAATTGTTCGGTTCGAACCATCCTACCGCGATCCGCGCCAAGCGCAATCGGTGTCCGGCCAGCTTCATTCAGCAACTGACACAGTTTTGTAACGCCCGGCAACGCCCTGCAACGACCTCTCCATGGGCGGAATTGCATCATGAGGGCATAACGATTTGTGCCGATGAGAGGATCTACCAGTATGTCCCGAGTTTCTGAACGTCTCAATCGCCGCGAAGTCCTTGGTGGCTTGGGAGCCCTTGGCTTGACCGGGATCGGCGTGGCGATGGCGCCGGAGTCGTTGCACCTTGGCCGCGCCAGTGCGGCCGATGTGACGAGTCATGCCGATCACGCCGATATGGCGATGACGTCGAACCTCCAGAGCGAATCCCCGACCGTCGACGAGATGGACGCCATGCACGAAGCTGGTATCAAGGCGTTTCCGGCAGCCACCAATGGCAAGGGCGGACAGCCGCTCGAATTCACGATGGATGGCGATGTCAAAGTCTTCGATCTCACCTGCGAAGTGGTCGATTGGGAATACAACGTCGGCAAAACGGTTGAAGCCTGGGCCTATAACGGCGTGGTGCCGGGTCCGGAAATTCGTGCGACCGAAGGCGACACGGTGCGCATCAATGTCACCAACAAGCTCCCCCAGAGCACCTCGATCCACTGGCACGGTCTCTATGTGCCGAACAACATGGATGGCGTTCCCTTCATCACGCAACCGCCAATCAAACCGGGCGAAACCTTCACCTACGAGTTCACGCTCCAGGAGGGGAACGCCGGCTCCCATATGTATCACTCGCATCACAATGCCGCGTTTCAGGTGACCTCCGGTCTGCTTGGCGCGTTCATCGTCGAGCCGAAAGATCCGTCGAGCCGCCCGGCGTTCGACGTCGAGTACACGATGGTCCTCAACGACGGCCCGATCGGCGCCTTTAGCCTCAATGGCAAGACGTTCCCGTCCACCGAGCCGGTGATCGTCAAGAAGGGCCAGACGCTGCTGATCCGCTACATGAACGAAGGATTGATGATCCACCCGATGCACCTGCACGGGATGCCTCAGCAGGTCATTGCGGTGGATGGCTAGTCTGTTGGACACCCCCTATTACTGCGACACCCTCAATATCGCTCCTGGTCAGCGCTGGGAGGTGATCGTCGAAGCGACCGAGCCAGGCATCTGGGCCTTCCACTGCCACATCCTGACCCACGCCGAAAGCGAGCACGGCATGTTCGGCATGGTGACGGCGCTCATCGTCCAGGATGACGAGGCCGAGGCAACTCCGGCGTCCTGAGCCGGACCGGGCGCGTAGGCGCCGTGATGTCGAGCTGCACACCCGGCTGGCCACAAATGCGGCGTGTCCACCCTCTCAGGTGAGACGCTGCGGGCCAACCGGGTTTTTGATCCGAACCGAGGGAAGAACGATATGACCCGAACTATGCAAGCCGCCGTCGTCGAAGAGTTCGGACAACCTCTCGTACTCCGTGAGATGCCGATTCCGGTTCCCGGACCCGGCGAAGTTCTGATCGATGTCTCGGCGTGCGGTGTTTGCCACACCGACCTGCACGCGGCGCATGGAGATTGGCCGGTCAAACCAGCGCTCCCGTTTATTCCGGGACACGAGGCGACGGGGCACGTGGTCGCGCTCGGTCCCGGGGTGGACCTCCTCAGGGAAGGCGACCGGGTCGGGGTTCCCTGGCTCCACTCCACCTGTGGCCGATGTGAGTTCTGCCTGACAGGGCGAGAAACGCTCTGCCCCTTTCAGACCAACACGGGCTATTCCGTGAATGGCGGATTTGCTGAGTTTCTGATTGCTTCTGCGGGCTTTGCGACCAAGATTCCCGATGAGCTCGGCTTCGACGACGCCGCCCCCATCCTCTGTGCTGGGGTCACCACGTACAAGGCACTGAAGGAAACCGATATCCAACCGGGCGATTGGGTGGTGATCTCCGGGGTCGGCGGTCTTGGCCATGTGGCGGTGCAATACGCGGTGGCCATGGGCTATCGGGTGATCGCGGTCGATATTGCCGGCGACAAACTCGATCTCGCGCGCGCCCTGGGCGCCGAGATCACCTTGAACGCCCGGCTGGTCGATCCCGTGGATGAGGTGCAACGCCTTATCTGCGGGGCGCACGGTGCGCTGGTAACCGCTGTTTCGCCCATCGCCTTCACCCAGGCTATCGGCATGATGCGCCGGGGCGGCACGGTCTCACTTGTCGGGTTGCCGCCGGGCACCTTCGAAACGCCGATCTTCGACGTCGTGCTGAAGGCACTTACGATTCGGGGATCGATCGTTGGAACCCGGGGCGACCTGGTGGAAGCCCTCGATTTTGCCGCGCGTGGCAAAGTGCGCGCCACCTTCGAAACCCAACCACTGGAGGCGATCAACGATATCTTCGGCCGGCTCGAATCCGGTGACATCAATGGCCGTGTCGTCCTCCAGATGTAAGTCCGCAAAGGAGTTTGTCATGTACACCCGTATCATCATTCCATTGGATGGCTCGAAGCTCGCCGAAAGCGCGCTACGAGAAGCCGAAAAACTTGCCTCGATCACGGGAGCCGAGATGGTGCTCGTTCGTGTCATCGACTACTCCTCGCGCGATCGCTTCAGCGATTTCGGCCTTCTCTATGAATACGAAGCGATGGCCAAAGCGCTGGAGGAAGAGCGTGTGCTGGCGACTGCCTATCTCGGCGACATTGCAGCTCGGCTCACGGGTGAGGGTTACACCGTTTCCAGCAAACTGGTGGGTGGGATGGCCGCCAAAGCCATCGTAAGCGTGGCCGAACCGGGCGACGTTATCGTCATGGCGACCCATGGCCGTACCGGGATGCGCCGGTGGTTCATCGGCAGCATTGCGGAAGAGGTCCTGCGGCATTCCACCGTTCCGGTCCTGCTGGTCCGCGCGACCGAGTCCGCCAAGGATAAGAACGCGGCTGCCTGATTTAACACGCGTAGTAGAGAAGCGAGCGGGGCGGTCCGACAGTAGCCCAGAACGGACCGCTCGTCGTTGTCTTGGTATGAGAAAGGAAGGAGTGGCAATGAACAGGAGACGCTTTCTCATCATCTCCGGTGGTGTGCTTGTCCTTGGATCGGCTGGGATCGTCACTGGAGTTCAACGCTCGTTTCGCGATCGTATCGATGGTGAAATCGAGGCCCTGATCGCTGCCGCGCGGCCGGCATCCGGCGACGTCATCGAAGACGCGGATCTCGCGCACCTTCCGGCGCCGGTACAGTCCTGGCTGCGCGCCTCTGGCGTGGTTGGAACCACGATTCCCTCGGTCGTTCGCATCACGCAGGAAGGCGAGTTCCGGCTTGGCTCGGACAAACCGTGGATGCCGATGCGGGCCACGGAGTATTACACGACCGATCCGCCGGGATTCCTCTGGGACGCGTCGATGCGCATGTTTCCCCTGATCGACGTGACCGGGCGTGACCGATACACCGATGGAACCGGCGCGATCGAGATGCGACTTGCCTCGCTGATCCCGGTGGCCAACGAATCGGGCGGAAATCTGAACAGCGGTGCCCTGCTGCGTTATCTCAACGAAACCATGTGGTTCCCGGCTGCGCTGCTGCTGCCGAATATCACCTGGGAGGCTATTGACGATACCCACGCCCGCGCCACCCTGACCGATGCCGGCCAATCTGTTTCCGCCATCTTCGTGTTCGACGACCAGCATCGGCTGGTCAACATGACGGCCGACCGCTGGAACGACGCCGAACAGGCGATGCTGCCCTGGTCGACTCCCATTTCCGACTGGGGCACCTTCGAAGGGTTCCAGATCGCCACCGCCGGTACCGGCGTTTGGGGTACGGGCCCGGATGCGTACGAGTACATCCGCCTTCACCTGACCAGCGTGGAGTACGACCCATCCGGGATTCGCTAGTAAACGGCTAGATAGCCTGAAAGACAATCAGAGGGCAATCGAGCGTCCGATTTCCCCTGTACGGCTGTAGCGGTGACGTGTCCAGACCACCCCCTGTTATCGTTGCGCTATGACAGAGAATTTCGAACCCAACGCAACCCTGCTGGCTGCCTACGAAGCGGCGCTCGATATCGGCGCGGAACTCGATGTCGATCTTGTGCTGCAGCGTGTGGTCGATCTGGCGCGGCTGGTGGTGCCATCGAAGTACGCCGCGTTAGGAGTGTGCGACGAGCACGGCGTCATCCAGCAGTTCATCACGTCAGGAATCGATGCGGCAACCCGCGCTGCCATTGGGCCGCTGCCACAGGGGAAAGGTTTGCTCGGCGAGTTGATCCACGAGGGAATCCCGCTGATCGTGCCGAACATCGCGGCCGATTCCCGTTCGGTTGGCTTTCCGCCCAATCACCCGCCGATGCGCGCCATGCTCGGGGTACCGATCATGCTCGGCGATCGCACCCTGGGCGATCTCTATATGACGGAACGGATCGATGGCCACTACACGATTGCTGACCTTGAGATGGTGCAGATGCTGGCAGCGCATGCCGCCCGAGCAATCGAGCGGGCGCAGCTCTATTCCGCAGTCGAACAGGGGCAGCAACGGGCCGAGGCGCAGCGCGACCAGTTACAGGCCATTCTCGACAGTCTCCCGTCCGGCATCCTGATTTACGCGCTGCCGAACGCGCACGTCGAAATGTCGAACGACACTGCCCGGGCCCTCGTGCGCGGCGACTCATCCGCGAACGAACCTCCCCAGTCTGCGCTGCCGTACCGACTCGGTACGCTCGAAGGGGGCGCACTTCCCGTGGAGGACTATCCATCACGGCGCGCGCTCCGCGGGGAGACGATTCGCAACGCCCAACTCGTGTTGGAACGGTTGGACGGTTCGCATATTCCGATTTTTGTGCAGGCGGAACCGTTGCGAGATGCCGAAGGGGAGATCGTGCAAGCGGTGGTTGTCTTTCAGGACATTACGCGGTTGCGGGAGGCGGAACAACTCAAGGATGATTTTCTTTCCTTGATTTCTCATGAGTTCCGCACCCCGCTGACGGCGATCAATGGAGGGGCGCGACTGCTGGCCGATGCCGGTGATGCCATCGACAACGAAACCCGTGCTGAGCTGCTGCACGACATCGTCAGCGAAAGCAACAAGCTCGATCAGATGCTGGCCAATATGCTCAGCGTCGGCGCGATCATGGCTGGGAGGCTCGCCCCCATGGCCGAACCGGTGCTGATCGAGCCAATTGCGCGCCGCACCTCAGCCGAAGTTGCTGCCACCTCTCCGAATCACCGCTTCGTCATTCAAATGGAAGCTGGTCTGCCTGCTGCCGAGGGAGACGCGGAGCTCCTGATCCAGGTGATGCGAAATCTCTACGAGAATGCCGTAAAGTATTCGCCGCAAGGTGGCACCGTGCTCACGTTCGCCGACACCGACGGCGACTGGATACGCGTGCAAGTGCATGACAATGGCATCGGGCTCGCGCCGGAAGCGGTGCCCGATCTCTTCCAGCGGTTCCGGCGTGTTGGAGGCGACCCGACCATCCGTGGCATGGGACTCGGGCTCTATCTCAGCCGCATGCTGATCGAAGCTCAGGGTGGCAGTATTTCCGCCAGCTCTGCTGGTCCAGGCAAGGGTTCCACCTTCACCATCAGCTTGCCGATTATTCAAGAGTCGGTTGGGGAGAACGCATGAGAAAACGGCTCATCCTGGTGGTCGACGACGAGCCGCCTATTGTTCGGCTGGTCAAGACCAAATTGCAGCTCGATGGTTTTGTGGTGGTCACCGCGGGTAGGGGAGAGGACGCGATCCCCATTGTCGAGCAAGACCGGCCCGATCTCGTCATTCTCGATCTCATGATGCCGGGCTGGGATGGGTTCGAAACGCTCCGCCACATTCGGGAGCACAGCCGTGTGCCGGTCATCTTCCTGACTGCCCGCGCCGGTGATGTTGATAAGCTGCGTGGACTGCAAAGCGGCGCGGATGACTACATCACCAAGCCATTCAATCCGGACGAGCTGTCAGCCAGAGTCACCGCCGTGCTGCGCCGGTCCGATGGTGCCGCGCCCGCCGGCAGCAATCAGCTCCTGCAATACCAGCGTGTGCGGATCGATCTCGATCGCCGGCAGGTCACCCTGGATGAGAACGAGGTCAAGCTCAGCCGTACCGAATGGGAGCTGCTCTATCAGCTTGCCAGCAATGCCGGACGGGTCATGCTCCATCGTGAGCTGCTGAGTCGCATCTGGGGGCCGGAGTTTACCAACGAGGTGCAATACCTGCGCACCTGGGTCAGCCGCTTGCGCGCCAAGCTCGACCCGGACGACACCGGCGAGCTGATTACGACATTTCCCGGGGTCGGCTATCGGATGGAGCTCCCGGGTTCAAAGCAGTAGGACTGCCAACAGCTTCTGCGCAGCGGCCAATGCTTTCGCGGGGATTACGCGAGGGTGTATTGCATGAGACAATGCACCTCAAATCGGGTGATTGGTGACCGGGTCACCTACCAAGAAAAGGCGGTCGTACCATCGACGACGTATCGATCGACCTGGAATCGAACCAGTCGGCGGGTTTCAGTCCCGAAGGGCTGGTGGGCTGGACCGTGCGCCGGCCAACCTCCCAGACACGCCAGTGGTCGTTGCTGAACGGGTTGGTACACGGGCTCGTCTGGGCGTTTCCCTTTGTGGCAGCGGCTCTCGTCTGGCGCCGAGCCGACGGATCAGACGGCGATCCCGTCTGGCCGGCGCTCCTCTTTGCCATCGGGATGCTGCTGTTCATCATCTTGCTGGTCAAAGGCATGCTGGCGCCACGCACCTGGTGGTTTGCGTATACCGACCGTGAGCTGATCATCGAACATGGCCTGATCATCAAGGCGCGCGATCACATCGTCTTCGACCGGGTGCAATATCTGGAGCGCCGCGCCGGACCACTCATGCGCCCTCGTGGGATTGCCTCGCTCATCCTGGATACTGCGGCCGGCCGCGCCATCGTTCCGGCCGCGGAGATGGAAGATATCGAAGTGCTCGAAGAGCACCTGCGGGTCGGCATGCAACGAGCCGCGGTTGTATGAGTGAGGCACGCGCGCAGGCGCTGGTCGACGAGCAGATCATCGACTCGCTCCAGGTCACGCCCCAGCGCTTGAGCAAGTTCAGTCTGTTCTGGTATCTCAAGAGTCTGCCCGAGCTCACGATGGGCACGATTCTCACCATCATTCCGGTGGCGCTTGGGGTGATCCTTTCCGCTGCGCTGCTGATCGATTGGGGTATCCGACGCGCCTTCACCGAGGAGCAGATCGAAACCGCAATCAATTACGACTTCGATTCCATCGACGACGTCAAGCTGCAGGAGTGGATCGATAGCCCGGGCGTGGCCGAGTGGATCCAGGGATTGTCGGTCTGGGTCTTTGTCATTCCCCTGCTGCTGGCGCTCGCGTTGGTGATCGGATGGTTCGTAATCCGCACGCTGCAATGGCGGCGCATTCGATTCGGCGTCGAAGACGGGGTGATCTGGATGACTGGCGGGCTCTTCGCGAGCTGGACCAGGCGGCTGCCTATCACGCATGTCCAATCGGTCGAGTTCAAGAGCACCGTCCTGCAACGCGTTCTGACGTTGCGCAGTGTCTCGGTCTCGTCTGCAACGCCAGAAGGGAAACGCGCCAGCATCGAGCTCCTCGCGATCCGGCGGGGCGTGGCCGCCGATCTGACCACGACCGTGCAGACGGCGTTCGGAGCCACCATTGCTACGCCGGAATCGCCGGATGCCAATTCGGTGCCGATCGCTACAGTTGGCTGGAAACAGCTCATCGTCGCGGCCGCCAACAGCTTCGAGGTGCGACTCAGCGTCTTTTCGCTCTACTTTGTCTATCAACTCTTTGGGCAGGGACCGCTCAAGCCGTGGCGAACCCGCGCGATACGATCTGTTACCCAATATACCCAGGAGCACCAGGACCTTGCCCATGTTGTGCTCATCGTCATCGGTGGCCTCCTCTTCTTCTGGATCTTCTCGATCCTCATCTATATCGCCACCTTCGCCAACTTCCAGCTTCGCCGGAACGGCAAGCTTGCCCTGATCGAGCATGGCCTGCTCACCCGTCGCTGGCGCACGGTACTGCTGCCACGCGTGCAGGCGCTCACCTTCATCGAATCCCCGGCGCAACAACTGGTGAATGACGGCTCCTTGCGCATGACGCTCCCCGGCACCACGCACAACCTGGTGGAGCGCACCATGCTCCTGCCCGCGGTCGATCGCTCGGTCACGATCGAGGTGCTGGACCGGCTCTTTTCCGATCTCAATCCCGGAACGGGTGACGCCCTGCGTCTGCGATCGACCGAGCTGCAGCGCCTGCCGCCTTCGGCACGGCGTTCCTATCTCCTGCGCTGGAGCATGCGGCTGGCTCCCCTGAGTTTGGTGCTCGTGTTGGTGCTCTATCTTCTGCCGGGAGGGATTCCCGCGCTCTGGGGGCTGCTGCCGCTGGTGATCTTTGGCCCGATCGGGGCCGTGCTGGGCAATATTCGCTTCAAGGACGCCGGTTGGCGGCTGGACGAGCGCGGACGCCTGATCGTGCGCGAGCGCGCCTTGAGTCGTACGACCCGCATGACCCGCAGGGACCGTCTCGTTTGGACACGCATCTCCATGCTGCGGGGTATCTCCGGCCGCAACGTCACCTTTGTCTCCAGCGTGGCGGGCGCGGGGTCGCGTCCGGGAATCAAAGCGAGCATTCTGGGGTACGGGCTGGCCGCCCGCAGCGACAGCCGGTTACGCGTCCGCGGCATTCTGCACCAGGACGCGCTCGATCTTGTCGATCAGCTCGCCAGGCGCCCCGGCGAATCCTCCTCTTCCCAATAGGCGCGCCGCCCGGCACACCGCCAAATTCCGGGAAATATCGCCGATTCCCCGACCCAAGAATGCTCGCGAACGTTCGCGGGAGCGATGCTGTAACGTTTTTGTAATGTCCTTCCATAGAAAAACATATCTCTCGCAACATTTCTGACCTACCATGAGGTCAAGGATGGTTTGCCATATGCAGACCTCTGCCGGAACCATCGCAACGTGTGGAGGAGCGACATGACACGACAACGAACCTATATGCTCACAGCGATATCAGCGGGCCTCTATCTGTTGCTCTGCTGGGCATTCGCGGACGGACTCTTTTCGCTGAGTCACCTCTGGAATTCCGATGTCTATTCGGAGTCCACGATCTGGACCTACGTCTTGCTGGCGTTGATCGTCGTCGCCGGTCTCTATCAGGCGCGGAAGCTTCCTGAAAGCGGGATTGCTCTCAACCCAACCAGCGATGCGTCGCTCGCAACCCCCGGTCAGGTCGACGACCCGGTCTGGTGGAAACTGCTCCTTGGCAATGTCTACTTCTCGCTGCTCTGGCTGCCGCTCCGCTTCTTCATCGGTCGCGAATGGCTGGGCTCGGGCGAAGGCAAGGTACGTGGTGGCGTCTGGAAGTCGGGCGAAAGCCTGGCGGGGTACTGGACCAACTCGGTGTCGATTCCCGAGCAGGGTCGCCCGCTGGTGACCTATGGCTGGTACCGCGAATTCCTGCAATACATGCTGGATCACAAGTGGTACACCTGGTTCGCCGATGTGGTGATGTGGGGTGAGGTGCTGGTTGGCATCGGTATTCTGGTTGGCGCGCTGGTCGGTATCGCCGCGTTCTTCGGAACGGCTATGAACTTCAGCTTCCAGCTCGCTGGTACTACCAGCAGCAACCCGGTCCTCTTTGGACTCAGCGTCTTCCTCATCCTGGCCTGGAAAGTTGCGGGCTACTGGGGACTCGATCGCTACCTGCTGCCGGCACTCGGCACCCCGTGGAACCGCGGTCCGCTTCTTGGGGGCACCGAGGCTCCACCGACCAAGCCAGTTGTCGGCGGAACCCTGCGGACGAACTAATCCAGAGGCGGCTCGAGTGGCTATCTCGCCCGTCTCACAGCAAACGAAGACCTGGGACCAGTTGGTCCCGGTCTTCAACTCTTGATCAGAACCGGTCGGATGACGACTGACGGTAATCCACTTAAGGAAGGAACAACATGGCAACTCGCACGGTAACAACGGAGCAGGCAGAAACCATCGGACGGGAGATCGGGATCGACTGGGCAAGCTCCCCGTTCGATGTCGAGCAGTTTCGCGCGGGAATAGACATCGAATTCGAGCATGGGGCGCACGATCCGGAAACGGACGTCACCAATGACGACCCAATTCTGACCGGCAAGATCGCCTGGGCGCATCTCAAGGAATTTTCCGACTACTACGATCGTCTGGAGGCCATGGAAGCGCAGGCGCATAGGGAGTGGGATGCCCGCAAATAGGTCTCCCAGCCGTGGCTCATCATCCCGAAGCGTTCTGTCATCCTGACTGAGGACGGATCTTCCCGCCGCAGCGAGCCCACAACCGAATTCCGAAGTAATGAGCCAGGGCAACCGCCCTGGCTCATTCATGGAGATCGGTTGTGGGGGAGGACCAGTGCGTACCTATTGCCAGGCGGTATCTTCCCAGGTGACCGCCTCATCCGAGATCGCATACGCCTCGGCGAGCTCGAACGAAATCACCTTGGCCTTGAGCGCCTCGCCATTCCGCGGCTTATAAACAATGACTTGAAGCGGATAGCTGAGGCCCGATTCTTCCGGCGAAACTGTGTACTGAAGCATTTCCTTACCTGCAACTTGCATGACCATTTCTCCTTATCGTCACCCGCATCCATTAAACGGGTCCTGCGTTTGTCATAAGCCGGGTTCCTCCCGGCGGGTTTCCATTACATGGTGCGAGCGCGTACCGGATCACTCTTACATCGTCCGGTGTGGAGCGTTCTTCCCACGATTAGAATCTTAGACCCGGACCACCCGGATCTCTATCCACAGGATGTCGTATTTGCACGGACGACCGCATCGGTCGTTCTACGTAGATGGAGCAGCACAGCATGTCCGAAATCGTTGGAATCGGAAGCGATGGAAGGCCAAAATGCTCCTGGTGCCTCGGCACCACGGTCTATGAGGCGTATCACGACGAAAAGTGGGGCGTCCCCATCCGGGATGATCAGGATCTCTTCGCCAAGCTCATGCTGGACGGGTTTCAAGCTGGCCTCTCCTGGAGCACGATTCTGAATAAATGGGACAACTTCGACCGTGCATTCGACGGCTGGGATCCGGAAAAGATTGCCGCCTACACCCAGGACGATATCGACCGCCTGATGGCCGATCCCGGCATCGTGCGTAACCGGCTCAAGGTCAACGGCGCGGTCAAGAATGCGCGCGCCTACCTCCAGCTCCAGGATGAGGAAGGATCCTTCTCCGACTACCTCTGGTCGTTCGTCGGGGGAGACACCATCGTCATGCGTCCCACCAGCGCGGAAGAGTTCCGCGCTACCAGCCCGGAGTCAGACGCGATGTCCAAGGCGCTCAAGCAACGCGGCTTCACCTTTGTCGGAAGCACCATCTGCTACGCCTTTATGCAAGCAGCCGGCTTGATCGATGACCACATCGTGGGTTGCTGGCGGGTGGAATAACCAGGGCGCAAGGCAGGCAAGCGAAGGACCTTTCCGAGGTGATGTACCCGCGTGCTAATCTTGCAAGTCAATTGGAACTAAGCTACAGCGGTACCGACCGCGTAGACGCGCACCCGTATTCCGGTACGTTTGACCGCATCAAAAAGGAGGGTTCATGACTCAGTTTGATAAGCCCGTCGATCGTCGCACGTTGCTGCGCCGGAGCGCTGCTGGGGGCCTTTCGCTTGCCGCACTGGCAGCGGTTGGTTCCAGCCTCCGTCCCTCCGCCTCGCTGGCGCAGGATGTCAGTTGCCCACCCATCGCTTCGCCGGTCGTCGCGGGTACTCCCGAGCCGATGAGCGGTAAGAAGATTGGCGTCTCGGTGGCCTACCTCTCGGTTCCCTTCTATGCCAATTTCAAAAACGGACTGGAAGATGGCGCCAAGCGGTTTGGCTTCGAATACGATCTGCGTGATGGCGGCGGCGGGGATCTTGCCGTCGAAGTCGGCAATCTGCAGGACTTCATTGCCCAGGACTACGATCTGATTCTGCTCACGCCATCCGGTGAAGGGATCATTCCCGGCATTATCGAAGCCAACAACGCGGGGATTCCGGTCATCGAGGTCAACAACCGCGCCGGGTTCGAAAGTGACGACGCCGATGTGGTGACGTATGTCGGCGCGGACGATGTCGAATATGGCCGCCAGCAAGCGCGCCTGGTCAATCAGCTCTTTGGCGACGAACCGGCCAAGATCGGGTACGTGCAGGGCATCACCGGTACGTCGCCGCAGATCAACCGCGCACAGGGCTTCAATGAAGTGCTGGCCGATTTCCCACAGTACGAAATCGCTGCGACCGTTACGGACGACTTCGATAGCGCCAAGGCGCTGGCCGTCACCCAGGACCTTCTCACCCGTTTCCCGAAGGGTGAGCTCGACGCGATTGTCATGCAAGGACCGGAAGGTGTTGCCGCCGCGCAATTCGCGCAGCAGAATGGCCGCGAAGAGATCAAGTTCGTCCTGGGCGACTATGACGCCGGTGTACGCCAGGCCATCCTCGATGGCTCGGTAGCCGGAACGGTCAATCAGGACCCTTATCCGCAGGCCTTCGAAGCTATGCACATGGCGTGGCTCTATCTGAACGGGATGGAAGATCAGATCGCCAAACCGTTCTTCCAGCCGTTGCCAATCATCACCATCGAAAACGCTGAATCAGTCCCGCCTTCCTGGGGCTGCTAGCCCAGAGCACGCGGCGGGAAGGAAGCAGCACCTGATTGTTGCGTCTGCCTGCCGCGTGCCGCGTGCTGTCTGCTCGCTATGACACACATCGCAATGAAGGTCTATGACCTGCAATGGTTTACGACCTATGGAATGAGCTATGCCGAAGCCGCCGCCGCCCTTGTGGACGACGGCGTTTCGGTGGTGCTGACGCAAAACCGACTCGATCCGCTCCCCAGCTCGGGCGTCGATCAGCGCGCCTATCTGGCGGCGTTCGGCGACAAGCTCGCCCAATACGATGACCTTGCCTGGGTGGACGCCCTGCGGGCAGCGGGATTGCAAGTGCATCAGACCACGGCAACCTTTTTCGATCCGGGCGCACTCGAAATCTTTCCGGATGCACGGCCGATCAATGCCCTGGGCGAGCCGGATCGGGGGATCGATTGGTATACCGGGGTTTGTCCCACGCACGAGGGGTACCTGCACTGGAAGATCGATCGCATTCGCGCCGCCGTGACGGCCTATCGACCCGATGCGATGTTCCTGCAGTTCACCCGATTCCCGAGCTTCTGGGAGAACTGGACCCGGAATCCCGATTACGAGTTTTCTGATTTCGACCGCTGGTGTTTCTGCGATCGTTGCCGTTCACTTTTTGCTGAGGCGACCGGTTTTGCGCTGCCAGCGAGGGATATTCCGACACAGGCCCAGGCGATTCTGGCCGAAGCTTCAGATGCCTGGAACGTATGGCGTGCGCTACGACTCAAAGAGGATATCGAGCGGATCGCGCGCGCGATCGAGCCACTGGGAGCTCCCCCGCTCACCCTCAACACCTTGCCATTTCCCCGGACTGATTTCGACGGTCTCGATGTGCGCCGCACGATCGTGGCCCAGGATCTGACCTTGCTGAGCGGAACGATCGCCACCTTCGAGTTGATGACGTATTTGCAGATTCTCAACCGGCCTGCCGAGTGGATCCGCGACGTTGTCGCCGATGCGCGGGAGTTGGCCGGACCTGACGCCGAGATTGTCACCACACTCCAGGTCGCTCCCCTCTATACCGATGGCATCCATGCTCCGCGGCAGCGGCCGCGAGAGGTCACCGCAGGCGACCTGCTCGAAGCCGGAACTGTGGCGCTCGATGCTGGAGTGGATGGGCTCGTCTTCTACCACTGGACCGACTTTCTGGAAGACGAAGCGGCCGGGGGACGTAAGCGGGACGTGCTGCGCGAGCTTGCCAGGAGCGCCGGATGACCGCTCCTGAGCTCGCAATTGCCTACTTCGGGAACCGCTATGCCGATCACGCTCAGGCTGATCTTGCCGAGATCGCTGGCATGGGTGCAACGACGGTCTGCCACACCTTCTCCGAAGCTGATCTTCGCTGGAATCCGGCGAATATGGCCGAGCTGGTGCGCATTGGTCGTGATGCCGGTCTCTCCTCCTGGTTCACGCCCTGGGCGATCGGGGGCATCTTCGGCGGCGAATCGCCAAGCTATGCCGTCATGGAGCATCCGGAAGCCACCCAGCGCGACAACCAGGGGAAGATGCTGCCTGCGCTTTGTTTGAACCAGGAACCCGTGCGAACCCTCATTACCGACTGGCTCGATAGCGCTGTCCAGGCCGGAGCGTCGGTCGTGACCTGGGATGAACCGCATCTGGCATTGCCTATTCCCACAACCAATGCAGATCGCTGGAGCTGCCGATGTGCCGTCTGCCAGAGGCTATTCGCGCAGCGGCATGGCATCCCGATGCCGGTCGAGTGGACTGACGACATCGCTGCGTTTCAGCATGCGTCGACGATGCAGGCGCTTGCCTGGATGATCGCCGCAGCCTCGAGCCGGGGATTGCAAAGTGGGCTTATCCTGCTGCCGGATGAAGCATTGGGCGATAGGGGCTGGCGCGAGCTGGCCGAAATGCCCGGGGTGGCCTGGTTCGGTGTCACGCCCTACTGGATATTCCAGCAGGTGCCCTCGGCGGAGTTCGAGTCATACCTGCGGCGCTGGTGTCAGCGCATGACCGATGCCACCGAAGGGCTGCCGGTCCGCACCGTGGGCTGGATCCAGGCTTTCGGTATTCCATCCGGTCGAGAGGCTGAGCTGGCGCGCGGCGTCGAGATCATGGAAGAGCTGGGTCTCGATATGATCGCGGTCTGGGCGTTTCGCGCTTGTGAAGCAATGTCGGCGCTTACGCCGGACGATCCGCAATTGGTCTGGTCGACGATCGAGCAGGCGGCGCGCCGCCTGAGAGGCAGGTAATCGTGAGTGTCGAAGTGGTAGACGCGTCAACCCCGCTCTTGCGAGCCAGTGGAGTGGGCAAACGCTTCGGCGCGGTGACCGCCCTGGAAAGCGTCGATATCGAGGTCTATCCGGGCGAGATTACGGGACTGGTCGGGGATAACGGCGCGGGTAAATCGACCTTGATCAAGATCATCTCCGGGGTGCACCAGGCCGACAGTGGCGTGGTCGAGCTGGAGGGTCAGGCGGTGTCGTTTGGATCGGCCGCGGAGGCGCGTGCCGCCGGGATCGAGACGGTCTTTCAGGATCTGGCGCTGGCGGGAAACATGTCGGTTTGGGCCAATATCTACCTGGGTCGTGAAAAGACGTGGGGACCCGGGTTTCTCGACAAACGGGGGATGGCGGTTTCCGCCAAGCAGATGCTCGATCAGCTCCGTATGAATGTGCCACCGATCGACTCCCCGGTCGCCGCGCTCTCCGGTGGACAACGCCAGGCGATTGCCATTGCAAGAGCGGCTGCCTGGGGCTCCAAGATCATCATCATGGACGAGCCGACCGCGGCGCTTGGCGTAGGGGAAACCGCGGCCGTCGAAGAGCTGATTGGCGGGTTGCGCGATCAGGGATTCGGACTCCTCATCATTAGTCACAACCTCGACCAGGTCTTCCGACTGGCCGACCGGATCACAGTGATCCGCCGGGGTCGTTTTGTCGGAATGCGGAAGACATCTGAAACCTCTCCCGAAGAGATCGTCGCGATGATTACCGGTGTGCAGACCAGTGCGGGGACGCGATAAATGACAGACGCGACTCCGGTTTCCCGCCGTCCCACCTCGGTGAATCTGCTGGAAGCGACCCGGGACTATGGCATCTTCCTGGTCTTTATCGTCGCCTTTCTGGGCATGTGCATCATCGAACCCAAGTTCCGCTCGGAAGGCAATCTGGTCAACCTTCTCCGGCAAAACGCGGTCATCGGCATCATGGCCTGCGGCATGACCTTTGCCATCCTGCTGGGCGGACTCGATCTCTCGGTAGGCGCGGTTGCCGCAACTAGCAGCGTGGTCTGCGCCAAGGTCATCATCCGCCTGGTCGGCGATGGCGGGGCCCATCAGTGGCAGATCGCCGTAGGAGTATTGGCCGGCATTCTTGCTGGTCTCCTGATCGGACTGATCAATGGCACGCTGATCGCCTGGGTGGGGGTCAACCCATTTGTGTCGACGCTGGGAACGATGACGATTCTGCGCGGACTGCTCTATGTCTGGACCAACGCCACCCCACTTTTTGGCGTCCCCTTGAGCTTTACCAAAGTCGGCCTCGGATCGACATTGGGCATCCCCAACCCCTTCTGGGTCTTTCTCGGGGTGGCGATCGTGACGTGGGTGCTCCTTAGCCGCATGCGCTTCGGGCACTATGTCTATGCTGTTGGCGGCAACGCGGTAGCTGCCGCCCGCATGGGGATCGATGTGCGCCGCGTGCGGCTGCTGGTGTATGTGATTACGGCCGTTTGCGCGTCGATCGCTGGCATCATCCTGGTCGGACAAACCGCCACCGGTCAACCTGCGGGCGCGCTCGGCTATGAGCTCACGGCAATTGCCGCGGTGATCGTGGGAGGAGCGTCGCTCTCGGGCGGTCAGGGACGCATGATGGGTACGATCGTCGGAGTATTTCTGCTCGGGGTCGTCTCGAATGCGCTCAACCTCTTCGGCGTTTCACCCTTCTGGCAGCCGGTTGCGACCGGAATCATTCTGGTGTTGGCTGTAGCCGTCGATTCTGTTGCGGCCAAGTCCTCTCGCACGGCCAGCGGCTGAGCGAAATTACCACTCGATGCTCTGAAGGGGTGTCGATCTCACAAAAATACCCATCTTATCGCCGGGAACACCTGGCGCTCGATCATGAGACGTTGCGATCACAGCTGATTGCTTCCCAGAGTGTTCCAACGGCAAATAGATCGTCGATATTCGACGTACGTACGCGCTTTTTGTGGGTCCATCTGACGTGTGCATCATACGACCAAATGTTCTATAATTATGTCATTGCAGAAACACATCATCCCGCCCGAAATCCCTTGCGAAAGGACCCTGACATGACGACCAACCGCACCAACACCCTGACCGTGCAGGGTACCGATATCGCTCTCAAGCGCACCAAGCTGGCCGACTACCTCAGCCTCACCGATATCGCCCGCTCACGTGAGCCCGAGCATGCCAATGATCTCGTTCGTGACTGGTTGAAGAACCGCAACACGGTCGAATATCTCGGCATCTGGGAGACCTTGCAGAACCCGGCATTCGACGTGACCGAGTTCGACGCGATCCGGGTCAAAGCCGGGTTGAACGCCTTCGCGCTTTCGCCACGCCAATGGATTCAGCGCACTGGCGCCATCGGCCTGATCGTGCAAACCGGACAACGTGCGGGTACCTACGCGCATCCCGATATCGCGTTCGAGTTTGCCTCCTGGCTTTCGGTCGAGTTCAAGCTCTACCTGACCAAGGAGTTTCAACGGCTTCGCCTCGAAGCGGACGAAGAGCAGGCCCTGAGCTGGCAGCTCAACCGGGTCTTTTCCAAGGTCAGCAACCGACTGCATTCGCAGGCGATCCGCGCGAACCTGATTCCCGCATCGCTCTCGCCCGAGCAAGCCGCGCAAACCTATGGGGCTGAGGCCGATCTGCTCAATGTCGCCCTCTTCGGTATGACTGCGCGCGAATGGCGCGAGGCGAATCCGAAGTTGCCTGGCAACATGCGCGATCACGCCACCCTGGAGCAGCTTCTGGTGCTGGTCAATCTGCAAACGGTCAACGCCGAGCTGATTCGTATGAGTGTGCCCCAGCCTGAGCGCCTGCTGCGGTTGAACGATCTGGCAATCCGGCAAATGGAAGCGCTCGTTGACGCGCCATCCCATCCGAAAGCGATCGGCGAGCAGCTTCACGAAACGGCGCTTCCGCCCCGTGTCCAGCTCCGTTTGGTCAAATCTGGCTCTCAGGAACCGGATGCCATCGCGGCATAGTTTCCGGTTTCGGTGCCGTGCGAGGGCGCAGCGTGCGACAACGAAACAGCCCATCGCCATCATGGCGATGGGCTGTTCTTGCGTCCTCCTAGGACGCCAGCGCCATCAACACCGCCTCATCGGCCGTTTCACCGGTTGCGAGCACGAGCCCAGACGCTTGCCCCACCATGTACAACCCGGTGAACTCGGGGTAGCTGTTCGACCAATTCACGGTGCCGGTCGCCAGATCGACCGCAGTGACGCGTCGGAGCCGGTTCGTCCTGCATCGTTGGCGTGAAGGTCACTTCCCCAATGAAGACCTGGGCCGAACCTGGGAACGAGCCATCCACCAGCGCCTGGTATTGCGACCAGATCATCTCGCCAGTTTCGCCATCGACCATGACCAGTGCGTTCATGTAGCTCAAGGTTGGACCAGCGCCGACCAGATGGGTATCGTCAACCAGCATCGCGTCCGACCCAATGTTTGCGTTCTGCCAGCGCACCGCACCGGTGGCGGCGTCATAGGCGGTGGCCGATTTCACCTCGAGCGATCCCCCGGTGCCATAGACCACCGCCGGTTGCGTGCCATTGGTGACGTACATACGGCCAAACATGACGTCGTTTGCCAGTGGAGCGGTCCAGAGGATGCTGCCGGTGGTGCCATCGAGCGCCACCAGCTGAGGCGGTCGCATCGGTGAGCACTTCCGCCGCAATCAAGCCGGAGCCATTACCCGCCAGGTTGAGGGTGCCTCCGGTGGAGGCGGTGGTGTTGCCAACCGACGTCTGCCAGAGGAGCGTACCGGTCGCTTTGTCGATGCCAAACGCCTGCACGGCCTGTCCCGAAGCATCCGGGCGGCCGAGCGCCACCAATGGTCCGCCGGTCACATTCGCCCAATCGGACACCGAACCGACCGGCAGCATCTGCTGCCAGGCGATGGCTCCGGTGCCAACGGTTACCCCGGTCAGGCCGGTATCGGCCGCAAGCACGACGATGTTGTTCTCGATAGCGACGATCTCCGGCCATCCTTCGTACCCATGCGCGACACTCCAGAGCTGTTGCCCCGTCGTTTCGTCATACGCATAGACCGCGTCCGAGGTCACCAGAATGGCGAGCCCGCTATCGGTGGCGGCATCGGTCGCCTGGCCTTGCCATTGCTCGGAGGTCACCCGCCAGCGCTCGGATCCGCTGAGCAGATCGAGTCCCACCATGGCCATGTGCGAGATCGCGCACCCCGGCGAATTCACCAGCAGGGTTGCCTCAGTCGGCGTCCACCCCACCATCTCATAGCTGCCGCCCCCGTCATAGACATAGCGCCAGCGTTCCTGCGCCTGCACTGCTGGAGCGGCTAACTGGGGTTCCGGTCCGCACCCCACCGCTCCAGCCGGCCGTGCCGGCACGACGGTGCTCCCCAAAAGCAACATCGGCAATACCACCGCGAGTACCAAACGAGACCAACGAGCTACCTGATTCATATTCCAATTCCCCTGTTGAAAAAGAAGGTACGAATCTCGAAGTGCTGATACATGAAACGCTGTATCCACCCGAACGGTTCCCTCTCAGGATGATAGTCCAGTGCTGGACGGAGGCCGGGAGGCTGTATTCGCCTGATGCCAGCCGTAGCATCCATGAAAAGACCGTTTTTAGTCTCGATCGGATGCCAGCGGAATGGGAAATTGCTTGCCTACCTCGAAAAACTAGGTAAATCTGCTTCTCTTATTTGCGTTATGCTCATGAAGGGTGACGATTTGTCCCATCCGGACAGCTACCCTTGCCGTCATGTCCGCACCATGCGGCGGTGAATTGATCCAACGCACGAACCAAAGGGAACCGAGTGACCATCGCAGGAGCACAAAGCCGGACCTCGCCGAGATTCGACACAACCGCGCGGCACTACGATGCCTTGCTGCTCCTCTCCTTCGGCGGACCCGAAGGACCCGACGATGTGATCCCTTTTCTGGAGAATGTCACCCGCGGCCGCAACATTCCTCGCGAGCGGCTGGATGAGGTCGCCGAGCACTACTACCACTTCGGTGGTGTCAGCCCTATCAACGCCCAGAACCGCGCCCTGATTGCGGCACTGCGCGACGAGCTGCGCCGGAACGATATGCCGCTCCCGGTTTATTTTGGCAATCGAAATTGGGATCCGTACGTCACCGATACCATCGCGCAAATGCGCGCCGACGGTGTGCAGCGTGGGCTCGTCTTCGTTACCTCCGCCTTCAGCTCATATTCCGGGTGCCGGCAATACCGGGAAGATGTGGTCAAGGCGGTCGAAACGCTTGGTGAGCCGGAGCTGACATTCGACAAGATTCGCGGGTTCTATAACCACCCCGGCTTTATCGAAACGATGATCGAGCTGACCGCCGAAAAAATTGAAGCGATTCCGTCCGCGCGCCGCGTGACCACCGACGTCATCTTCACCGCGCATAGCATTCCCGCATCGATGGCCAGCGGTTGTGCCTATGAGAAGCAGCTCGCCGAAGCCGCCCGACTGGTAGCTTCGGCGCTCGAGCTACCCTCCTGGCGGTTGGCCTATCAAAGCCGTAGCGGCTCGCCCATGACGCCCTGGCTGGAACCAGACATCCTGGACGTGCTCGATACCCTTCCCGGATCCGGCTTTACCGACGCGGTCATTGTGCCGATCGGTTTCGTTTCCGATCATATGGAAGTCCTCTTCGATCTCGATTACGAAGCGGCCGAGCGGGCAGCCGAGTTGGGTCTTGGCTTCCAGCGCGTCCCGACTGCGGGGGTGCATCCCCGGTTTGTCACGATGATCCGCGAGCTGATCGAGGAGCGGATGATCTCCGATCCTGTACGCCCGGCGGTGGGCGGCTTTCCACCATTGCACGATATCTGCCCACTCAATTGCTGTTTGATCGGCGCCGGCCGTCCGACGGCTCAAGCGGTTGCCGGAGCGCATGCGTAGGGGCGGCACATCGACGCCGGCGTTTGCCTGGATTTGCTGAGAACCCGTTGGAAACTGACGCGAATTGCGCGGGTATGCTGGCTGGCTAAGGGTTAACGATTCGATGATTGAGAGCAACGCAAATTCGGATAGGGGCTCGCGGCTCCCGGCTCTCGCTCCAGCAGGCCGAGTCCGTCCGGGATCGCCTGGTCAGAGCCTATCCCGACCGCGATTTTTCCATCGTCGCTATCGCAACCAAAGGCGATCTCACTCTTGACGCTCCGCTTCCGCAAATCGGAGGGAAGGGGGTGTTCACCATGGAGATCGAACAGGCGCTGCGCCTGGGACAGATCGATCTTGCCGTGCACAGTCTCAAGGATCTGCCGACCGAGCCAGTGCCCGGCATCGTTATCGGAGCCATCCCCGAACGAGTGGACGTGTCTGATGCAGTCATCACTCGTTCCGGGTCGAGTCTGCTGGAGCTCCCTGAAGGCGCCGTTGTCGGCACCAGTAGCCATCGACGTGCCGCCCAGCTCAGGTGCATCCGGCTCGATTTCCGCCCCGAATCGATTCGCGGTAATGTCGAAACGCGGATTCGTAAAACACTCGACCCAAACGGTTCCTATGACGCAGCCGTGCTCGCGACCGCCGGTCTTATCCGTCTCGATCTGCTGGGTGCAGCGGTCGAGCAGCTTCCGCTGGATGTCATGCTCCCCGCTCCTGGCCAGGGTGCCCTCGCTGTGCAGTGCCGCGATGACGACAAGTCGATCGGCTTTCTCTCCTCGATCGACGACCGCGCAGCCCGGCTGGCTACGAGCGCCGAACGGGCCTTCCTCGCTGGGGTAGGAGGCGGATGCTCTGCCCCCATCGCCTGCTACGGAACGTTGACGGGTGACCGTCTCCGGCTGCATGGCCGAATCGTGGCGCTGAACGCATCGGAACAAGTCGATGTGCAGCTCGAGCGGGCGATTTTCGACGAAGCCGGCGCGATTGCGGCCGGTGCCTCGTTGGCGGTAGAGGCGTTGCACAATGGCGCCGCCGAACTGCTGGCGCTGGTGGCTGTATGAACGCGCTCGACGGGCTGCAGGTGGTCAACACCCGCTCGAAAGACCAGTCGGGAGAGCTTAATGCGCTCTTGCGCGAGGTCGGCGCCATCCCGCTTTCGTATCCCTGTATTGCCATAGCGCCCGTTTCGGAGATCGGCGAGTTTGATGAGATTTTGCGCACCCACGCTTTCGACTGGATCTGTCTCACCTCGCAGAATGCCGCTGAAATGTTGGCCAACCGCGCCGAAGCGATTGGGCTCGACCGCGCCAGGCTAACCGCCCCCCGTTATGCCGTGGTGGGCGACGCCACCGCCAATGCGTTGAAGAAGCATCTCGACATCGACGCGACCTTTATCCCGGAGACGTTCGACGGCGAATCGATGGCGCGCGATTCCCCCATTCGGCAGGGCGATCGCGTGCTGATGCCAGTGTCCGATCTGGCATCTGAAGAACCTGCGCAGGTATTGACCGGGAAGGGTGCCGAAGTGACCCGCATGGTCGTCTATCACACCACGGTTGGGACTGGCGGGGTCGAGGTCGGCACGTTGCTCAAGGATGGGCAAATTGGCGCTATCACCTTTACCAGCCCCTCTGCTGTCACGGGATTCGTGGAACGACTGAAGAAGGAGGAAGGCAATCTCGACGATGCCCGCCCGGTGCCCATTGCCTGTATCGGTCCCAGTACTCGCAACCGCGCAATGTCTGCAAACCTGCTGCGCGCGTTTTGTCCGAAGGAGCACACCTTGCACGGATTATTGGAAGCGTTGAATGAGGTGGTGACATCGCACCGCCAGGGAGGCCGCCTGTGGGGATAACGATCGCAGCTCGCCAATCAGCCGAACCGTTCGGCATGTTGTTCGACCGGCCCCGCCGCTTGCGCCGCACCACTGCTCTTCGCGAGCTGGTGCGTGAATACCGTATCTCTTCTTCGGACCTGATCCTGCCGCTCTTCGTCTGTGAGGGGACCGATATCCAGCGGCCGATTTCCTCGATGCCGGGCCAGTACAACTGGTCGGTCGACCGCTTGGTGCCGGAAGTCGCCCATCTCGGTAAGCTGGGAATTCGTGCAGTCATGCTCTTTGGCATTCCCGATGCCAAAGACGATTGCGGCTCGCAGAACTTCGATCCCGAAGGAATCGTCCCGCGCGCGATTCGCTCCATCAAGGACGCCAATCCGGAGATGATCGTGATCTCGGATATGTGCTTCTGCGAGTACACCGACCACGGGCACTGCGGCATCATCAACGTTCCCGAGAGCGTGCATTTCAATGCCGGATTGCCGCATGGCTATCTGCTCAACGATCCGAGTCTGGAGCTGCTGGCCCGTGCTTCGGTGATCCATGCCGAGGCTGGGGCGGACATCATTGCTCCCTCGGCCATGCTGGACGGCCAGGTCGGCGCGATTCGCTCCGCTCTCGACCAGACGGGATTCCAGCACATCCCCGTGATGGCTTATGCCGCCAAGTTCGCCAGCGGGTTCTACGGCCCGTTCCGCGAAGCTGTCCAGAGTGCGCCGTCGTTCGGCGACCGCAAGCAATACCAGATGGACCCGGCCAACCGGCGCGAGGCGATGCGTGAAGCCGCGCTCGATGTGGCGGAAGGTGCAGACATCATCATGGTCAAACCCGCGCTGCCCTATCTGGATATCGTCAGCGATCTGCGTGCCACTTTCGATCTGCCCATCGCGGCCTACCAGGTCAGCGGGGAATACGCGATGCTCCATGCTGCTGCGGCTAATGGCTGGATCGATCTGCAGCGTTGTGCCATGGAATCGTTGATTGGTATCAAGCGAGCCGGTGCCGACATGATCCTCACCTACTTTGCGAAAGACGTGGCGGGCTGGTGCAACGAGTGATTACCACCGCTCCTCCGCTCACCGATAGCCGTTTACTCGATCGTATCGGAGGCACGCCGACCGAGATCACCCCGATCTGGCTGATGCGTCAGGCTGGGCGGTATATGCCCGAATATCGCGCGCTGCGCAAGACTCACACACTGTTGGAGCTGATCAAGCAGCCCGAGCTGGCGGCTGAAGTCACCCTGCAACCGTTAAACGCCTTCGACCTGGACGCAGGCATCATTTTCTCCGACATCCTGCCTCCGCTGGAAGGGATGGGCCTGGAACTCTCCTTTCAGAAAGGAGAGGGACCGGTCATCCACAATCCCGTACGCACCGCCGCCGATATTGCTGCGCTTCGCACCCCTGATCCACGCGAGTCGATGCACTTCACGCTGGATGCCATCAGGCTGCTCCGCCCCGAGCTCGATTCCCGTGGGTTGCCACTGATTGGCTTTGCGGGCGCGCCCTTTACCCTCGCCTGCTATGCGGTCGAAGGTGGCAAGAGCCGGTATCACGAGAACACGCGCATCCTCATGCTCTCCGAACCAGCACTCTGGGACGAGTTGATGACCAAGCTGGCCACCACGGCCGGCGAGTTCCTGCTCGCCCAGGCGGAAGCTGGCGCCGATGTCCTCAATATCTTCGACACCTGGGTGGGTGAGCTGGCGCCACATCATTACCGGGCCCATGTGCTTCCCTACGTGCAGCGGATGATCGGTATCGCGGCGCGATCCGGCAAGCCAGTTATTCTCTTTGGCGTTGGGAACGGTCCTCTGCTGGAGTTGATGGCCACCACGGGGGCGACCGTCATTGGCGTCGACTGGCGACTCGATCTTCAAGTCGCTCGCCGACGACTCGGACCCGATATGATCCTGCAGGGGAATCTCGATCCAGTCTCCCTGCTTGCCCCATGGGACGTGCTCCAGCGTGAGATCGATGCCGTCTTTGCCCAGGCCGCTGGGGATTCCCGCTTTATCTTCAATCTGGGGCATGGCGTGTTACCCCAAACCCCGGTCGACAATGTGCGACGACTGGTCGACTACGTCCATCAGGTCCGATGAGCGAGACGCTTGATGTGGCGATCGTGGGTGGCGGCATCGCCGGATTGACCGTTGCCTGGCGTCTGCGGCGGCAACGCCCGGAGCTGAAGCTGACAGTGCTGGAAGCATCCGACCATCCCGGTGGCAAAGTGCGCACCGAGGTTGTTGAGCACGATGCCGGGCGTTTCCTGGTCGAGCACGGTGCTGATTCGATGTTGAACAGCGCCAAGCCGTGGGCTCGTGCCCTCTGTTCGGAGCTTGGTTTGGACGGCGAGGTCATCTCCTCACAGCCGGTGCCGAATCCCACCGCGGTCTGGTACAGGGGAGCCCCGGTCGATCTCCCCGCGGGCCTGTCGTTACTTGCGCCTACCCAGCCCGACGCGTTCCTCCAGTCTCCGCTCCTCTCTCCGGAGGGCCGGCAGCGCGTGTTGCGCGAGACGAAGATTCCGGTGCGTCCCGGGGATGACGACGAATCGCTCGGCGGCTTCGTTACCCGCCGTTTTGGCCGGGAGCATCTCGATGGCATCGCCGAGCCGCTGCTCGCGGGTATCTATAACGCGGATCCCGATGAGCTCAGCCTGTTGACGACTTTTCCCACCTTTCGCAAGCTGGAGCAGCAGTACGGCAGCGTGACCCGCGGCGTCGCGCAGCTTGCGCCGTCGGCGGGAGAATCGCCCTTTTTCACCCTGCGCGGCGGTGTCGGGCGCATTCCGGAAACGCTAGCCCACCAGCTCGGCCCGCTGGTGCGCACGAACTGCCGGGTGGAACGCCTCGAACGTGCTGAACCGGACGGGTACCGTCTCGGTTTGCGGAACGGCGAAACGCTGCGCGCAAAAACGGTTGTCCTGGCAACACCAGTTTCCAGCGCGCGCGCATTGCTCGGCCTCGTGGCGCCGGAGACATCTCGTTGGTTCGCTCGCATGAAGCACGGAAGCTCGGGCAATATCGTGCTTGCCTGGCCCAACAGCCAGATCGCACGGCCGCTCGCCGGTTTTGGCATGGTTGTGCCGAAGCGGGAAGCGCAACCCTTCAATGCCATCACCGTGCATTCGCGGAAGTACGCCGGACGCGCGCCAGAAGGGTGGAGCCTTTTGCGCTTCTTCTTCGGCGGCTATCGTTCGCCGGGCACGCTCGAGCTGGATGACGAGCAATTGCTGCGAGCCGCGCGCGCTTTTGCGGAACGAGCGATATGTGCCACTGGCACGCCCACCTTCTCTCGGACCACGCGCTGGTGGGATGGGAATCCGATCTATCGGGTCGGCCATCGCGAAACCATTACAGGACTGGAAGCCTCTCTGCCCCCCGGCATTTCCGTTGCCGGTACCCCTTTTCGCGGACCCGGTATTCCCGACGTGGTTCGCTCCTCGACCGATCTCGCAAATCGCATCGCGGCATCGCTTGTGCCTGCCGCGGCAGCGTATGAAAGGACCCCATGACCGATCAGACTCCTGTCTCCACCTTCGCCGCGTTCTGGCTCTACCGCGCCACCGACGCGCGCTTCGAGCTCGAACCGGAAGACGCCAACGCGATTCCGCGCGAAACCGCAACCATCCTCGAGGACCATGCCGCCAGCGTGACCTTGCGTGCGGCGTATTCGACCCTTGGCTTCAGCGCTGGCGCCGATTTGATTCTCTGGGTGGTAGCGGACGACATGCGCAAGCTTCATGCCCTCGCCGCCGATCTGCACGGCTCAGCCTTTTCCGCGTTCTTCGAGCAGGTGCATGTCTATGCCGGTACTGCCTCGGTGTCGCAATACGACCCGAACCACGGACCCGCCTTCCTGCGTGGCATACCGCCCAAGGACTATCTGAGTGTCTATCCCTTTAGCAAGACCCCGGATTGGTTCCTGCTCGATTTCGAAGAGCGTCGTAACCTGATGGTCGAGCACGGCAAGATGGGGAGCGAATACCCATCCATTCTGACCAACACCATTAACTCCTTTGGCATCGCCGACCAGGAGTTCGTGGTTGCCCTCGAAGATGACGACCCAGCCATCCTCGTCAAAATGGTCCAGCGCCTCCGCGCCGCCGAAGTCCGCAAGTACACCGCGCTCGACACCCCAATCTTTTTGGGGTTGAAGATGCCGGTCGAAGACGCGATATCCGCGGCGTTGTAAAACAGCTGTAGGTTGGTCGTGGGGCCGCAATTCGCTCGTATTCCCGTTCGGCGCGAGATTCCGGATACCCCCGACCGGTCCTGACTTGCGGTAACGCGCTCTCGGGAATCCCACGTCGTCGCCGGATGGGGGTACGGTTGTGAGAAAGCATCTTCACCCGCTGTCACGCAGAACCTACTGGAGCGCTCACTCTCTCGTGCCTTCCTCTTATACAGGCGGCCCCCAGTGTCCGGGTCGTGGTTCCCGCGAAAAACGAATCGCTGACGATCGAGGACGCGCTCGATGCCCTGCGGCAGCAAGTCGATTGCGACGGCCATCCTCTCGATCCAACTCGCTATGACGTCACCGTGCTGGCGAACAATTGCGATGACGACACGGCAGATGTCGTGCGGCGCTACGCAGCGCGATTTCCCGGCATGCAGCTTCGGGTCCGGGAAGAAACCTTCCCGCCGCAACAGGCAAACATTGGTACGGCGCGGCGAACGCTCTTCGACGAGGCGTGCGAGCGCTTCGAAAGCGAAGGGGTCGATGGCATCGTCGCGTCGACCGATGCCGATACCTCTGTTGCCCCGGACTGGATTGCGCGGACGCTGGCCGAATTCGCGACCGGAGCTCAAGCGGTTGGGGGGCGTATCGTTCTTTCACCAGCGGGGTTGCACAGCCTGGGGCCCACCCTCCGCGCGATGCATCTGCGCGATACCGGCTATCGCATCTTGCTCGCCAACCTGGAAGCGTTAGTCGATCCACAACCCTGCGATCCCTATCCCCGTCATCATCAGCATTTTGGGGCGAGTCTGGCCGTGCGCGTATCGACCTATCGCCGCGCTGGCGGCATTCCAGCCGTGGTTACGCTGGAAGACATGGCGTTCTACGGCCAGCTTCTGAGCATCGACGCCCGGGTGCGCCACAGCCCGCGAGTCCGGGTCATGACCTCAGCGCGACGTGACGGCCGGGTAGAGATGGGACTCTCGACCCAACTGGTCGAATGGTCGACGGCAGCCGCCGACGGGATGCCCCGCATCGAGGAATCGGCAGCCCGGTCGCTCACGCGCATGACGCTTGTACGGGAACGACGGTCTGCCTGGGAGCGACATGGCCCACTCGACGGTTTTTCCACCTTTGGCTGCTATGTGAAGAACGCCGAAGCGGAGATCGAAGATGACGTTCAGCGGGCGGTGCCCTTCGTCCCGGTGTTATTGGAAGAAGTAATTCAGGATTTGCGCGAGGAAGTGGCCCGCCGCTCGAACACATCGAGCCGGTAGGTATCTTCACGCTGATTCAGGAGATGACGGAGTGGTCCGGAAGTGCCGGCGTCTTCCAGAAACGCATCATGCACCTGATCTCCGGTTTGCGGGTAGTCGTGCACCCACGGCGTCCAATGCACCAGGATCAGGGTTCCCGCCGGCAGCAGTCGCTCTGTCAGTTCAACGCGGGCGCGCGCCAGATCGTCGATCGACCAGTAATACGCCACTTCGGAAAGCACGATGAGATCGAACTGCTCGTCTGGCAGCTCATGCGGCGTGTCCATGAGCGAGAAACGGACCTGAGGCAGATCGCGACAGCGCTTCCGAGCACGCTCGAGCACGTCTGGCACGACATCGACGGCAAGGAGCCTCGCACACCGCGGTGCCAACCGCTCGGTCAGCACGCCGAGCGAGCATCCGATTTCGAAGCCACTCTGGTACCGGTCATTTGGAAGCGCGGCAAGCGTTGCATCGTACTTGGCCGCCTCGTAGGGACTGGTTTCGAATCCCCAAGGATCGTCGTTGGCGCCGTAAACCATCTCGAAGTAATCGGGCCGTTTTGAGATAGTCGGATCACTCATTGGAGCATCCGTCCGTGGTGCGCCAGAGTTGCATGAATGGCTCCGGAGCACGCAACACCATATCGGCCGCGCTCAAGAGCACCGCATCGGGTGCCGGTTGTCGTAGATAGAGCCGCAGATCGGCTCCGATACGCGCGGCCGGGTGCGTGGTCATCAGCGAGCTCGCACCCAGCGACTGCTCGATCGCTTCGATCGCTTCCAGGCAGACACGTTCGACCGTCATGCGAGTCAGTCCGACATAGGCCAGAAAGCGTTCGTCATCGTCGCTCGATCCGCCGCTGAATTGCGAGCGATCCGCCAGGTTCGCTGCGGATTCCAGCATTGCGAACCCGGCTCCCAACGCGGCGGAGAGTCGTCCCACCCGCTCACGTTGCAAGGGATCATCGCTTCGCCCTCGTGCCACCAGCTCGGACCGCGCCAGATCGAGCAACGCCGCTGCCCCGCCGAGCTGCGCCGCGCAAAAGCGAATGGCCCCGCCCGAAAACCAGGGTTGCCGATAGTAGTCGCCAGCCGATCCAACAAGCTGATGGGGTTCGATCATCGCGCCGGAGAGATCGATGGCAAAACTTTGCGAACCTCGCATGCCAAACGTCTTCCAACTTCCGCGATCCACGGAAGACGGGGTCCGCTCCATCTCCAGCAGCAGGAGCTGCCAGCCACCAGCCTCATCCCGTGCAGTCACCAAAGGCCGTTCGATCGAACCTGCCCCCGAGGCGAAGGTCTTGCCGCCTTGTAGGCGGAGACTCTTGCCGTTCTTCTCGAGCCGCAAGCCATTGGAGCCTTCGGTGTTCCAGACGCCGAAAATCAAGCCACGTTGGGCATCGACGGCCGCCTGCTCGATGTGATCGGGACTGCCGAATTGCTGAATGAGCAGGAGCGCGTTGAGATGCCCCTCGTAGAGACGTGCCAGTGACAGATCACCCCATCCCACAATCGAGAGCAGTTCCAGTAACGCGCCACTTGTGCCGGAATCGCGTCCGAGCCCGCGACCACCCAGCTCCTGGCTGAGCGGTAATGTCAGGAATCCGTACCCGGCCAACTGTTGAAATGCGTCAGTTGGGAATTCCCGCGGATCGCCCTGGTCGGTCGCTAATCGGGCGCGCCGGGCAATGGCCCACGCTCCAGCGGCGAGATCAGCCGGCAATCCATCGGTCATGGAACCAGAGCCAGATGTCCGTTGGTGGCAGGCGCCGGCTCCTTGACCAGTTGCTCGAACAGTGCCAGCGACTGCGCAACGACCTGATCCATGTTGTAGTAGCGATAGGTTCCCAGACGTCCGGTGAAATGAACGTCCGGCAGATCGGCTGCGAGCGCGGCGTACTGACGATAGAGCTCAGCGTTTTCCGGCCGGGGAATGGGGTAGTAGGGATCGCCTTCCGCCGTTGGGTACTCGTAGACCAGGGTGGAGTGTGGGTGTGCTTGCCCGGTCAGGTACTTGAGCTCAGTCACACGGGTGTAGGGATAGTCGTTCGGATAGTTGATGGTTGCCGCCGCTTGCACATGCTCCGTTGCGTGCGATTCGAAGCGAAACTCGAGCGACCGATAGGGAAGTCGTCCGAGCTGGAAATCGAAATATTCATCGATCGGACCGGTATAGATCAGCTTCTTGTGCGGCACCGTCTCGCGAATCTCCCGGTAGTCGGTATTGAGCATCAGATGGATATTCGGATGCCGCACCATGCGGGAGAACATGCGCGTGTAGCCGTGGCGTGGCATGACTTGATAGGTATCGGTGAAATAGCGGTCGTCCCGGTTGGTGCGCACCGGAATGCGGGCGGCCACCTGGGCAGCGAGCTCGCTTGGATCGAGCCCCCACTGCTTGCGGGTGTATCCACGGAAGAACTTGACATAGAGTTCGCGGCCGATCTTGCTGACGACCGCATCTTCCGAGGTCTCGATCCGCTCGCGTGGCTCCGCGCGTTGCTCCAGCCAGCAGGCAAGCTCCGAGCTGTCCATGTGCGTGCCATAGAGCGCATTGATCGTGTCGAGATTGATGGGGAATGGAAGTAGCTGTCCGTCAACGCTGGCAAGCACCCGGTGCTGATACGACCGCCATTCGGTGAACTGCGACAGGTAGTCGTAGATCGCCGCGCTATTGCAATGGAAGATGTGCGGCCCATAGGCATGAACCAGGATGCCGTGATCGTCGAAGTGGTCATAGGCATTGCCGCCGATATGCGGTCGCCGATCGATCAGCAAGACGCGCTGGTCGCATTGCGACGCGAGTCGTTCCGCCAGCACGCTGCCGGCAAAGCCAGCGCCAACGATGAGATAGTCGTACATTCCGATGTCGTTTCTAGTCAGCTTGTCCGGCAACTGGTTGCAGCAGTTCGACCGGCACTTGGGATACATAGACGGGGCGGTTCGAACGATCCATTTGCTCCATCATCGAGCCGACGATGGCGTCCCAGGAGTGCCGTTGCAAATGCGCTTCCGCACGACGCTTCCGGGTGCGTACCGCTCCGGCGCTGGCCGAGACCATCGCTTCGGCAGCCGCTACAAACGCTGCGGCGTCCGGAGCAATCGAGACGCAATCTCCATAGAGCTCGGACACGTCATGCACCGGGGTGGAAACCACCGGCAGCTCGGCTGCCAGGTATTCCAGCGTCTTGGTGGGGGAGATGAACTGGGTTGCTTCGTTCAACGCAAATGGGAGCATACCCACATCGAACGTCGCCATGAACCCGGGGAGCGTGTCGTAGGGCTGCATACCATGCAAGACGATGTTCGATCCGGCAGGAATATCCTCAGGAGTAATCTTGGCCAGCGGTCCGACGAGCGAAATCGTCCAATCGGGGCGGAGATCGGCGATCTCCGCAATCAGCTCGAAATCGATCCGTTCGTCCAGCACGCCGACATATCCAAGATGCAGGGTCGCGACGTCCGGTTTCGATCGGCTTCCTGCCGCCTGACGGTAATGCGCTGCATCGACTCCCGACGGAAAACAGGAAACCTTCGGATGCCGCTCACAGCGGGCGCGATACAGACTGGGTCCCCCGGTGAAGACCAGATCGGCCCAGCGCATCAGCGCCGCTTCCTTGCGCACGAGGGCCTCGGGAGCAAAGCGGAAGGCAGAAAGCTCGTCCATTGCGTCGAACACAACCAGCGCGCTCGATAGCGACTCCGGACATGCGCCCAGCGCGAGCGGTGTCCAATACCAAACCACCGGCTGCTCGCCCGGATCGTTGTATTTCAGCCAATCGGTGAGCAACGCATGAATCGCCGCATTCGACGTTTCGCCGTAGACCGGCTCGAACTCATATTTGGAGAGCAGGGGCGTCAGCACGGTCACACCGTCGACCTCCTGCTTCCTCAGCAGTGACGGCGAATGGTCCGCCGCCAGCATTGGTTCTTCGACGAAGACCACCCGGTATCGATCGGCGAACCGGCTCATCAACTGTTGGGGACGTTGCCACACAAACGACCAGCGCAAGTGGCTAAAGCAGAGGAGCAGCGGAGCCTGTGATGCAGGACCAGACATCGGAGATGACGAAACGGGGAGCAACGAGGTTTCCTTTCACAACAAGATTGAACAGCTATCGAACCGCGCCCGCAGAAGTCCAGATCAGGCGAACGTCTGACGAAATACCAGGTCAGAACGTCAGTTCGACGATTTTCATCGTACTGGACCTGTAGCCTCTACACAGAAATTTCAGCACCCCCCATTACCTCGCAATCTGGGACGATCTGGGCAAATCCATCCAAGATTGGTGCTATGCCCGAATTTTGCGAACCCTTTTCGGCTTCGCGCGGGACGTAGCGTCGGGTTCGTTCGCATTCTTGCGGCATACAGAACACGGCATTTGGTTGAGACCCTGGCTCCGGTACTTTGCGCTGCGGTGTTCTTCTCTTGCATGGAACAAAGGACTTTCCCCTGAACGACATCGAGCTCTGTGGTGGCATCGAATCCACCGTCAACCGGGTCGGCGAAACCTTCTTCGACCAGATCGAGATGAGCGGTCACGAGCATCGCATGGACGATCTCGACCGCATTGCCGCGCTGGGCCTGCGCACGCTCCGTTACCCGGCCAATTGGGAACGCATCGAGCGTAACGGTGTGTGCGACTGGACCTGGCAGGATGCGCGCATGGACCGTATCGCACGGCTCGGAATGGAACCGGTACTGCATCTGCTCCATCACGGCAGTGGACCGGCCGATACGAACATGCTCGATCGCGAGTTCCCTACGCGGTTCGCCCGCTTTGCTGGCCAAGTAGCCGAGCGCTACCCATGGGTGACGCAGTTCGTCCCCATCAATGAGCCGGTGACCACCGCTCGTTTCAGCACGCTCTATGGTCTCTGGTATCCCCACCTGCGGGAAACGAATGCCTTCTTTCGTGCTGTCTGGAATCAATGCCGCGCGATTCAGCTCGGCATGCGTGCGATTCGCCAGGTGACGCCTGGCGCTACCTGCATCCTCACCGATGACTACGGGCGGGTACACAGCACCCCACGCCTGCGTTATCAGGCCGACTTCGAGAACACCCGCCGCTGGATCGCCCTCGATCTTCTTTTCGGCCAGGTCACCCCCGACCATCCGCTTTGGGCTCATTTGCGCCGTGCGGGGATCTCCACACACGCACTGTTCGAGATGGCGGCATACCCGCTCGAGAACGCAGTCGTCGGCATCGACTACTACCTGACCAGCGAGCGTTTGCTCGATCACCGGTTAGAGCGTTACCCCGTCTGGTCGCATGGCGGAAACGGACGTGACGTCTATGCGGATGTCGAAGCGGTGCGTGTACGGGCCGAAGGGATCGATGGACCCGGATCGCTCCTGAACGAGGCGTGGCAACGGTATGGGAAGCCGGTTGCCATTACTGAAGCCTTTCTCGGTGCTCCCCGGTGCGATCAGGCACGCTGGTTGCGCATCGCCTGGGACGCAGCGCAGGCGACTCGTGCAAAGGGGGTTCCCGTGCAATCCGTCACGAGCTGGTCGTTGCTCGGTTCATATGAATGGGAATCCCTCGTCACGCGTCGCGCGGGATCGTACGAGGCTGGCGCGTTCGATCTTTCACTTCCCGGTCATCCGGAAACCGACCTCGCTGCTTTGATCCGCACGATCGTCCACGGTGGCCCCATTCCGACCCAGCCGCTTGGTTGGTGGGAAACCGACGCGCGTTTGCTTTACTCGCCGGTCGTCACCAGCGAACCGGCTGCACGCCGCCGGGAAGTCGAGCTCGCCGCAATCCGATAGCGGGAATTCGGCCGCCGCCGTACCTGCGAGAACATCACCCCTCGCGGCAGAAGCGCGCGATTTCGACGAGGGATGGGTCGAATCCATCACTGGTGTTGACCAGCAACGTAGGCAAATCGGGAATTGGGCCGTAGTCCTTGCGTTCCAGATCCTCGGCAAGCTGTTGGGCGTCGTCCACCTCGGCGTGTACCGGATGACGCTCGTGTTCGCTCTGCCGCTTCTCGAACCGCTGTACGACCTCCTCCACCGGCACTTGGCACGCGACTTGCCGCACGATGGCCTGGGAGAGAAATGGCTCGATTTGCGTCCGCGCGAGTTGCGCCCGGAAGTTTGCCTCCAGGAGCAGCGAGCCGTTTGCGTCCAGGATGCGCTGGGCAATGTCGTAGAGCACGGTCATTGCCTGGGCGCCCAGGCGTTCCGACGTTTCCTCATCCATCTGGGACATATCGACATCTTCGGCATCGAAGAGCAATTCCTTGATTCCATCTTTGGTGAAAAAGGGGACCTGAAGCTCACGCGCTAGCTGCTCAGCCAGGGTCGACTTCCCGCTGGCCGGCATGCCGGACACGAGTATCAGAATCTTTTGTGAATTGACTCCTGGTTGCGGCACGGATTCCTCCTGTGCTGATCGTGGGAACGACTCGTAACTCGCCCCGCTCGAGAACGGGGTCCCATGAGGATACGCAGATTTGTTGCATACGTGGCGTATCCGGAGCATAGGCGAGCCCGGCTGGCAAACCTGGAGTTTTCTGTACATGTCAGCCAATGACTAGGCGTCTGTTGCTCTGTGGCTCCAGGTGCTGGCCATGCATCCTAGGCTCGAGAGCGCCGTTTTCAACCAGAGGCCGCATGTGGTTTTTGGGTGATATAGCGCGTTTGTGGAAATTAGCCATTCATATCTGGAGGTATCGATCATGAAACGTCTCGTTGTTCTTTCCCTGCTCGTTGCAGTCTGTCTGGCGGTATCGACGCAGTTTGCCGCCGCGCAAGATGCCACACCGGAAATCGATCTGGCGTCGCCTACTCCGGACGAATGCATCACCCAACCACGGTCGGCTGAGGAGATCGAGGGTTTGATTGGCAGCACTGGAGAAGCAACCGCCCAGGTCGACCTCGCCACGCCAAATACCGAAGGAGCCACGCCGACCCCATTTGTCGCTCCTGAAGGCACCCCGCTAGCAGAGGGCGAAACGGCAACCGCGATTAGTGAGGTCGTCACGCAGTTTTACGCTTGTGAGAATGCAAACGACACCCTGCGGATGTTCGCGTTGATGACCGACGCCTTCGTCGTACGCACCGTCGAGAACGGCAATATCGATCCAGCGGCCCTCGCGAATCAGGGAACGCCGAGCACGGGAGTGGTTGCGTCCGAGCAGGTGACGATCGCCGTCAATGGCATTCTCGAAATCGAATCCGACCTCTATGGAGTGAATGTGGTGGGAATCGAAGGCTCGAGTGGCGAAGAATTCACCGACTATCTGATCGTGGTTCGTGATGGCGATCGCTATCTGATCGATGATCTCCAGAACCTGGGCTAGTCTCATCTGACCGGCAGCCGAGCCTATGGCCTGACTGTCAATCAAGTTGCAGATACCAACCCGCCGGTCGGAATTTCCGACCGGCGGGTTGTCGTTTTAGTGACTAGGAATCCTGGTCGTTTGTCAGGATGGTCGACCCACGTGAGACGACGCGCACAAATTCATGTTCCGCTGCATCGTCGAGCAGGTTGATGCTCTCTTCGAGCTCTAACAGGTGCGAGTGGATCTCACGTTGCACATCGGAAGGAGCGAGGCTGGCGCTTAATTCGAGCAGCTTCGTCAGATTGTGACGAAGCTGCGACTCAATAGCGAAGAGCTGGCCATGAACCGGCTGATTGAAAAATGCGCGATGCCAGTGTGTCCAAAGCGTATGTTCCGGGGTACCGCGTGTATAGGGGTTGCTCAATTGCGTGCTCATCATTCAGACCGGATCGCAACTGCGATTCCAGGACATCTGTCTCTTCTGAGCCTACCCCATTACGTTGGAAGATCAGGGATTTGTGAAGGACGCGTCCTGACTCGAAGGTGAGGAAGCGCCATTGGAAATGCGAGCGTCACAGGGGAGCAGATCGCTAACTGGAATTTCCAGGGCGTCGGCAAGTTGCTTGAGCCGAATCCAGCTCGGCATCAACATTCGGTGTGACTCGAGTAAGTCGATATCGCTCGGCTGGCAGGACGGCGCGACAGAGCGGGCCAGCTCGGCGCGACTCAGCCCAAGCGCCAGCCGGCGCTCTCGCAGGATGTCGGCAATCGTCGGAGCTGATTCGGATTCAAGGGGATCGGAACTCGAGATACACATTGCGCAGCTCCTGGGCTTTGCTCCCCTAAGCCGCGGTCAGCGGCGGGGCAGATTCAATAGGTGAACCAGTCGGCACGCAAGGGTGCAGCAGTCGATGGGAGGGGTGCGCTACGCTTGATCACGTGGCCAACAGCACCAATCGAATCCCGGTTCTATGCGATCAGTATGAAGATTCAGGCCCCGCCGGGCATCCGGAGACCTACGCGGTTTTGCGTACGTGCACCCGTAGTTCTCTGGGAGCCGGCCGTACAGGATCGATTCAGTCGGTCAGCAGCTTGCGATGTGCCGCGAAGCGCACGAGGTCGGTCTGCGACTGAAGTCCCAGCTTGCGCAAGAGATTGGCCCGGTGGGTTTCGACCGTGCGCGGACTAATGGAGAGACGCTCGCCGATCTCGGCATTCGTCAAGCCCTGGGCGGCGAGCTGAAGAACCTCGCGCTCGCGCGATGTGAGCAGATCGTACCGATCCGGGAGGCGTTCGGTATCGGCGGAGCGCGCATAGGCATCGAGCGCTCGGCCGGCCAGTGGGCGCGCTCAGAAAGCGCTGGCCCGCGGTAACCGCGCGTACCGCATCCACCAGGTCCGTGGTGGCCGAGCCTTTCAGCACATAGCCGAGCGCGCCATAGCGCAACGCATCGAGCACATACGGTTCGTCACTGTGCATGGAGAGCATGATCACCCGGGTTCCTGGCGAAACGGTTGCCACGCGCCGCGCGACCTCTAACCCATCGAGATCGGGCATCTGCACATCGAGAATGGCGAGATCAGGCCGTAGCTGGGAAATCAGGTCGATTGCGGTCAACCCGTCGGTGGCTTCCCCCACCACCTGGCACTGGGCGTCCTGCTCCAGCAAGGTGCGCAATCCCTGACGCACGATGGGATGATCGTCGGCCAGGACCACCGTGCTCATGCCAGTTTTCCAATGGATGCAACCCCGGACGAGAGAGTCGGAGGCGAGGTTGTTAACGGAAGCTCTGCCGTGATTCGAACCCCTGCGCCCGGAGCGGTGTCGATATCCAGCGAACCCCCCAGCAATTCGGCGCGCTCGCGCATGCCGCCCAATCCGCTGCCATCCCGCACCTTGGCCGGATCGAACCCGGAGCCGTTGTCGCGGATCGAAACCGTCAGTGTTTGCTCGTCGGCGAAGAGCTGCACGATCGCCTGCGTGGTCTCTGCATGGCGCGCCAGATTGGTGAGCGCTTCCTGCACGATGCGGTAGGCCGTGCTCTCAACCGGGGAGGCAAAGCGCCGCTCCAGCCCTTCCACGCGCAGATCGACCGTGACGCCGGTCTGCTTCTCGTACCGCTCGATGTGACCGCGTAGCGCCGGAGTCAATCCGTAGGCATCGAGGGCCGCCGGACGCAAGTCCATGGAAAGCTGACGAACCTGCTCGGTGAGCTCGGCCACAATGCGCTGCGCCTCGGCAAGCTGACCGTCCGTTGTGGCTGCGGTGGAGAGCGTGAGCGACAGACCGGTGAGCATCTGTCCGATCTCGTCATGCAGCTCACGGGCCAGAAAGCGTCGCTCTTCCTCCTGGATCAACAGGAGACGGCGCGAAAGCGCGCGCAGCTCTGAGGTGGCAGCAGCCACTTTGTCTCGGAGCGAACGCTGGATCCGCTCTTCATGCTCAATTCGTCGCTGTTCGGCCAGACGTTCTTGCGTGGCATCACGACCAATCTTGAGCGCGCCGAGAAAGGTGCCGTCCAGGTCGAAGCGGGCTCGGGTGACACCATCGATAAACACGCGCGAGCCATCTTTGTGCTGGTGCCAGCGCACATCGGGAGCCGAGCCCTGCTGGCGCGCTTGTTCGAACTCGTGATCCGGCGCGCAGGCTGCCCGATCCTCCGGAGTGAATGTGTCGGCAAATGGCATGCCAACTGCCTCATCGGCACTCCATCCAAAGACTGCCTCAGCCCCGGGAAACCAATCCTCGATGTGCATGATGGGATCGATGGTGAAGATCGCGTAGTCCGTCGCTTCTTCGACAATGGCACGAACACGCTCCTCGCTGGCGCGCAGCGCGGCATCGGCCTTGCGACGGTCGGTGACGTCTTCGAACAGAATGGCAACCTGATGATCCTCGGGATTGCCGATCGGATAGGCATAGACGTTGAACCAACGTCCAAGTGCGGCCGCCTCCGCCTCGAACCGAACCGGTTCCCGGGTTCGCGCAACCTGACCGAAGACGCGGAACCAGTGTTCCTCATGCGACGGCGCGAGCGCTCGCATCCGCTCGCCAAGGGCTTGCTCGAGTCCGGAGATACGCGCAAACGAGGGGTTGATCTCCAGGAATCGATAGTCGGCTGCTTCACCGGTCGTGTCGAAGAGCACTTCGACCGTGCAGAACCCCTGATCGATCGAATCGAAAAGGGTGCGATAGCGCGCTTCGCTCTCCCGCAATGCCTCGATCATCCGACGTCGTTCGGTGATCTCGGTGAAGACCAGTAACACCTGATTATCTTCTGCGTCGGGGGCCGGCGCGATAAAGATATCGAACCAGCGCTCGATCTCCGGATTGTATCGCTCGAAACGCTCGGGAGTACGTGTCGTGGCGACCGAAGCCAGGATATCGATCCATGCCTGCGGCACCGTGGGCGAAAGCGATGTGAGTGTCTTACCCACCGGATCCCGTCGCCCGGTCAACGCGGAATACGCAGGATTCGCCGCCAGAATGCGTGCATCGACCGGACGCCCGTCCACATCGTGGAGGAGCTCATAGAGTGCATACCCTTCATCGATCGAATCGAAGAGCGATCGAAAGCGGGATTCGCTTTTTCGTAACGCTTCCTCTGAATGGGCATGACCTAGCCGTAGCCAAACGCGCTCGGCAACCTCACGCGCCAAGGTTATCTCGTCCTCACGCCACTCCCGCTCATTGGTATCGATAATGCACAGCATGAAACGCCAGTGATCTGCGCGTACCACTGGGACGATGATGAACGAGTAGATGTCGACTTCGCCATAGCTCTCCGCATCGACCCGGGCAATGGTTTGCCTGCCCGCAATCACTGGTAGCGTCCCGGCGTTGATCTGGGCACGCTGCTCGTTGGAGAGAAAATCCCGCATGGGATAGATCCCGAACAGGGGCCGGGCGCCTGGCGCGTGCCAGCCGTAGGAAATCATGGATTGGTCGACATCGTTCGTGAACTCAGCGAAGATGCAGTGCTGCACCTTGAGCGAGGTCCCGACCATCTTTCCGAGACTTTCCATGGTTTCGACAACGCTGGTCAGACCACCAAGCTCGCGCGAAAGCGCGGACAACAAGGCGTCACGCGCTTGCGGAATCGCCTGCTCTGATTCGTCTTGCCGGTGGGATCCCGTCCCGGAGTCTTTTTCTACGGCCATGGAGTGCTTTCTGCGGTCATAGTCAAGCATTGCACATCGTGGTAACCGGCAACCTTGGAGAGCTTCGGGATCGACGTTCGCGAATGTTAGAGCTTGCGCAGTTTCGGTCCGAGCTCCTCGGTAAAGACCTTGCAGAACCCTGCCTGATCGGGACCAATCTGCGTGATCGCGACCTCAGTGTACCCAGCCTCGACGTACAGTCTGAGCGAGTCCACGATCTTGTCCAGATCGGGTCCGCAGGGCACTGATTCGGCCACCATCTCCTCGGTCACCTCATCTGCAAGCTCCTGAAAGCTGTCCGGTGCTACGAGCTCGGACTTGATTCTCCAGCCCCCCACGCTCCAGGCGTGCTGCTCGTACGCCAGCTTTCGGGCTGCCTGCTCGTCCGTGCCCCAGCAAATTGACATCTGCCCTACGATGGCCTGCCCCTTGCCACCGGCCTTGTTGAAAGCCTCGATGAGCTCGGCATCGGGTGATGTCGAGATTAGAAACTCGCCCGCCTGGGCGGCCAGCTCGGCGGCCTGTGGGCCTCCCGCGGCCACACCGATCGGAATCGATTCATCGGGAAGATCGAAAATGCGCGCCCGCTCGACGTCGTAATGGTCGCCGCGGAAGGTGACGTAGTCTCCCTTCCAGAGCTCGCGCATGATCTCGATCGCTTCCTCCAGCATTGCCTGGCGCACATCCGTGCCGGGGAACGCTTCCCCCACCACATGCTCGTTCAGGTTCTCGCCCGAGCCGAGCCCGAGCCGAAAACGGCCCGGTGCCAGCAGCGCCATGGTGGCTGCCTTCTGCGCGACGATCGCGGGATGGTAGCGAATGATCGGTGCGGTCACGTAGGGCAGCAGCGGCAGCGTTTTCGTGACCTGCGAAATCGCTCCCAGCATCGACCACATGTACCCCGCGTGTCCCTGAGCTTCGACCCAGGGATGGAAATGGTCGGAGATCGTCGAGAAGTCGAATCCTGCGTTTTCAGCCAGAACTGCGTCGGCAACGAGGTCGGCCGGTGCGCGCTGCTCGGTCATCAGGGAATAGCCAATGGCAACCATGGGAATGCTCCTTTGGAGGGGACGAACGGTTCGTCAAGCGTTGGGTTTCAGCAGAATCTTGATCGCGCCGTCTTCCTTTTTCTGGAAGATGTCGTAGGCATGCGGCGCTTGCTCGATGGGGAGGCGATGGGTAGCAAAGTCATCGACCCCGAGCACATCCTCATCGGTCAGTAACGGCATGATCTGGTCGACCCAGCGTTTTACATTCGCCTGGCCCATACGCAGCGTGACCTGCTTGTCGAAAAGGGTGAACATTGGGAGCGGGTCGGTCTGACCTCCGTAAACCCCGCTGAGCGAGATGGTACCGCCCCGCCGCACCGCGTCGATCGCGGTGTATAACGCACTCATCCGGTCGAAGCCGACGCGCTCCATCATGCGCGAGCTGAGCGCCTTCGGCATCAAACCCGCCAGCTCCTGCGCGAGCTTGCCAAACGGTGCCCCATGAGCCTCGAGGCCGACTGCGTCGATGACCGAATCTGGTCCACGCCCATCGGTGAGCTCGCGCGCGATCTGGGCGACATCGACCTCCTCGGTGTTCAAGACCTCGATGCCGCGACTCTTTGCTCGCTCCAGCCGATCCGGCACCAGGTCGGCGGCAATCACCCGGTAACCTCGATGTTGCGCCACGCGGGTGGCCATATCGCCAATCGGTCCAAGTCCCAATATCAGCACCGTACCCCCATCCGGCACATTCGCGTACTCCACCCCCTGCCAGGCGGTCGGCAAGACATCCGAGAGGTAGAGAAAGCGATCGTCCGAGGCGTCCGATTCGGGCACTTTGATATGTGTGTACTGCGCTTGCGGTACCCGCAGATACTCTGCCTGTCCCCCCGGTACCTGACCGTAAAGCTTGGTGTAACCGAAGAGCGCCGCGCCTTTGTCGTGTTCTTTCACCTGCGTGGTTTCGCATTGCGTCTGCAGATCGTTGGCACACATCCAGCATTGCCCGCAGGCGATCTGGAAGGGAATCACCACGCGGTCACCCGGTTTGATGGCGGTCACAGCCGAGCCGACTTCCTCGACGATGCCCATCGGCTCATGCCCCAGGATGTCGCCTTCGCTCATAAATGGCCCCAGCACCTCATAGAGATGCAGATCGGAACCGCAGATGGCGGTGGTGGTGATCTTTACGATGGCGTCCAGCGGATGCTGAATGGTCGGATCGGGCACGGTATCGACACGCACGTCGCGCTTTCCATGCCAAACAACTGCTTTCATGCCAGGTTCCCTTTCATCGAGGTACCACCCGGAAACGGGCCAGGGCGCTCCTGAGTGGTCAGGAGCGCCCTGGCGGAAGGGTGGGGACGCAGCTACGCGCTGAGCCGCTTGGCGATTTCTTTCAACATCTCTTCATCGATCATGCCAATGCCAGGCGCGAGCAACTGGGGCTCTGCGTCGAGCGGCGGCGGGGGCGCTCCCTCGGGCATGCCCTCGACGACCACCAGCGGCTGGCCGTCTTCCGGATGCGGGCCCTTGAATACCTCGCCGGCGCGGGGATAGCTCTTGGCGTCGTTTGCATAGAGGATCAGATGCAGGCCCTGATCTTCGTGGATCTTGGCTTCCGGGAACTTCTTGTTGCTGATATCGGGGATCGGGAAGAGCTTGCTCAGGTCGGCGCCCGTCAGCACCTCCGAGCGCACGGGCATATGCCACGACGTGCACACCACCACGCACCAGCAGGTAGCCGACCATGGCGCGTACCGTCGGGTCATCAGTCATTTCGTAGACGCGAATCTTGTTCGCCCGCGCTCCGCACTCCAGGAAGAAGTTATGCAGGAGGTCGAGCTTGAGATTGCCGCTGGAAAAGACGTTATCTCCCGTCCAGGGGCGTCCCATCGAGTCGAGCGGGAGCGCTTGTTGGCCGCTGGCGATGAAGTGCAGCGTATTGCGCTTGTCCTTTGCATTTGCGAGTGGCGTCGTTGTCGGATCATCCCCACGGGCGGTGGTGCCGGACAGGAGCAGGTTGACGGTGTACGTCACGAGCTCGATGTGCGCGTACTCCTCTGCCGCGATGTTCGCGATCAGGTCATAGAACGGCCGGGCGAGATCGGTATCCCGTCCACGGAAATTGAAACTCTGAAAGGTGTAGTTCATGAGCGTCGACATCTCACCGAACTTCCCGCCCAGCAGCTCCTGCACCGCCGCAGCTCCATTGGCATTGGGTCCCGCTGGCATTGGAAGATCGAGTGCTACGCGATCGTACTTGGTAATCATGGACGTGTCGTTCCTTCCCCATGGCTGACGTGGTCCGAATTGCGAACCACGTCCCAACGATACGAGGGGAGGGATGAACGACGGTTTTTTGGGAAGCTGGGAATCTTTCCGAATCTCGCTAAGTCTTGGGAAACCGGGACATACGAGGTCGCCGGTGAACGGCGCCGCTCTCCCGCAGAGCCTCCAAAAAAATCATCACACGCACGGCTCTGTTCTACATTGAGACCGCCGCACCGAGCGGCGTTTTTGCAGATTGACCCTCGAAGGAGAAAGCGTATGGCTTCATCGAAACAAAAGCTGGACAGTCCTCAAGCACTTTTCGTCCATGAGTTGTCCGATATCCGAAGTGCCGAGACGATCATCCTGACGATGTTGGAAGAGGCGATCGAAGCGGTTTCCAACACGCAGCTCAAGGCCGGTTTGAAGGCGCACCACAAACAGACCGAACAGCATCTGGCCAATGTCGATAAAGTCTTCGAGCTCATGGGTGAGAAGCCAGAGTCGATCGTTTGCAAGGGCGCCAAGGGTCTGCATGACGAGGCCAAGGAAGCCATCAAGGACAAACCAGCGCCCGAGATCCTCGACAGCATGATCGCGTCCGGTGCGATGAAAACCGAACATTACGAAATCGTTTCGTATGAGGGGCTGGTCGATCAGGCTAAATCCCTTGGGCAGTCCGAGGCGGCCAAGCTTCTTCAGGAAAACTTGAAAGACGAGAAGGATACGCTCAAGAAACTCGAAGAACTGGAGCCCAAGCTCTCGACCAAAGTAGAGAAACTCGGCTCCTAGCCGACCTGGGCAGATGTCAACGAAAACCGGGACAGCGCGCCTGTCCCGGTTTATGCATCTGTCGTTTCGTTCCTGCGCGACATGGGTTGTCACGGGAGGCGTGCAATCGAATGCGAAAGCTGCTGCGAGACCAGAGTTTAACCATTGTCACCCTCGGACTCTTTTTGCTTTTCCTCGGCGCCCAGACCGTCACCGGTCATCGTGTGTACAACGCCGACCAGCGGGATCATCAACAGGCCACTGTTTCGCTTGGTGCCTACCTGCAAAGCGGACATTTTGTAGAGGCCACGTTCGAGAACTGGGAGAGCGAGTTCTTGCAGATGAGCGCCTATGTGTTCTTGACGGCGTTCCTGGTGCAACGGGGATCTGCCGAATCGCGCGACCCGGATAAATCGAAAGATTCCGAAGAAGATGCGCCCCTCAGCGTTGATTCGCCCTGGGCCGCCAAACAGGCGGGACCAGTTCGTTTCGTCTATGAAAACTCGCTGCCACTTGCACTCTTTGGCATCTTCGTTTGCTGCTTTCTCTTGCATGCCTGGGGTGGTGCAAGCGTCTATAGCGAAGAGGAAGTGGCCCATGGGAAGAACGCGGTCACGACGCTGCAATTCATGCGAACGTCACAGTTCTGGTTCGAGTCTTTCCAGAACTGGCAAAGCGAATTCCTTGCAGTAGGAGCACTGGTCGTCCTGTCGATCTTTCTGCGCCAACGGGGTTCACCGGAATCCAAGCCCGTCAATGCCCCTCATGCAACCACCGGGGCATGAAGGCAGCGCCAGAAAAGCCTCTTGATCACGGTGGAGGGGATAACCCTCGACTCAATCAATCATTGGACGGTTCGGTGACGACTTGAGAGTACGCGTGGTCCGCCATTTCCTCCAGGAGGTTGACAGCCACTTCGAGCTCGAGCATTTCTGAGCGGAGCCGATTTCTTAACTCTGATGGTGCAAGCTGTGCGCTGAGGTGGCTAATTTGGTCGAGACTCGCCCGCAGGTGCGATTCCAGCTCGAACAATTGGGAATACACGGGCTGATCGAAAAAGGATCGGTGCCAACGCCCCCACTGCGCATGTTCGGGAGCGTCATCGGGATATGGGTTTTTGGAAGTGAAGGTCATAGCAATTGTGGTGGTTGGGTAGGTCACATGAGACGCTACCAGGCAATGCTATGAGCATAAAGCATGGTGGAACCCTGCAGGAAAATTCAGGAGCGTTAGGGCTCATCGACCTTACATCTGTGGGGGGTCGGGTTCGTACACGCCGGAGAGCAGTGTTTCGACGGAAAGACCGAGCGCACTGGCCAACGTTTGAACGCGGATCCAACTCGGCATGATGGTTTGCGAGGTTTCGAGTCGATGGATATCACCCGCCGTCCACCGCGGTCCCAACAGTTCAGCCAATTCCTGCCGCGTCAGGCCGAGCTCCTGGCGCCGCAGGACCAGCAATTCTCCGAGAGTCATTGCTCGCGTAGGTTCGTGGAAACGCAGAAAACGAGGAGTCATTCGAATTCTCAGCCATAGAGGGAAAAATGACGTTGCGCCAGGTGTCGGTCAAGACGTTCCCACCTGCTCGAAGAGACCAGATGGCTCACCAGACGAGCAACTACCGAGCACGTTGCTCTACATGCAGAGATGTCTAATGGGCTGACGGCCTAACCCTACCGCATTCGACCGAAAGCGACATCGGCACAGATGAGCGAAGGCGGAACTGGTACTTCAGAAATTACCCGTCCTGAACTCCGGCCAGCGCTGTGCTTGCTTCATCACGCTCGTTCTTCACCACAACGCTCACGCTGCCATCGGTTTCGAGCACGGCGGCGGCGACCCGAGATGTGTCTGCGACACCTTGTTGTCGAATCGCCGCAAGCACATTTCCCTCGGTCATACGTGCGGCTCGCATCTGGCTATCCAGGAACTGGCCATTACGCATCAGCAAGCGCGGCTCCGAGCTGATCAGTCGTTTTGCCCGGGGAGAGCGAATCGACACGCTGGTCACGACAAATTGCAGGAGAATGAGCATCCCGAAAGCAGCCAGGCCCTGTGTCAGTGAAGAGTCCTTCGAAATGATCAGCGATGCCAGAATAGACCCGAAGGCTACGGTGACCACAAAATCGAACGCGTTCATTTGCGACAGCGTGCGATTGCCCGAAATCCGCAGCATGGCAACGAGCCCGGCATAGGCCAGGCACCCTATGATGATTACTCGTTCAATATCGTCCCAGGTTCCTACAATCATCGCAATCTCCGTCATACCTCGGAACAGGAGAGCATCCTCCTCCGGATCCTGTCGCCGTGCGTGCGGTTGCTCCGAGGCACAAACGCTTCCCCAGGAACTCCAAGGTTTGAGCCGTTCTCATCCGGGGAGTTGCACGTCTGAACGGCGATCCAACGCAAGAAGCATCGTCATCGTTCCGCTTTTCAGCCTAACAGCACTCCAGTGGATGAGTTGAATTCACGCGCGCACCGGTCGCATCCCGGATCGGGTGTTCTGGGCGAAACCTGAACCTCATGTAGCCCCGCGCTTCGACACTGCGTACCCATCAGCCGACGATCGAATGGATAGCGAAGAGTCGTTTGCTATGCTGCACTGCATGAGCACAACTATCGGCATCATCTACCTCGATAGCGACATCAACTGCCTGTCACAGCACCGCATGCTGCTGCCGGAAGACATTGCCATCGTTGCCGAGCCGGTGGAGTTGAAAGACGGCATCGTGACCAATGCATCGCTGGCGGCGATGTTCGATTCCGATCAGATGGAAGTTGCCGCCATGCGCCTGGCGGAGCAGGGTGCGCAAGAGATCCTCTTTGCCTGCACCAGCGGAAGCCTCATCAATGGCGTGGGCTGGGATGCAGTACTCGCCGAGCGGATCGAGCGCGCGTCGGGCGTTCCCGGAACCTCGACCACAACTGCGGTGCTCACCGCGCTGCAAGCACTGGATGCGAAAACCATCGCCATTGGCACTCCATATATCGCTGAAGTCGACGCACGGGAGCGCGCCTTTTTCGAGCAGCTTGGCTTTACCGTCGCGACCATCCACGGACTTGGGTGTTACACCGATCCCGAGATCGGCGCGTTGGCGCCGGAAACCATCGTCGCGCTTGCCGAACGGGTGAATCATCCCGAGGCGGACCTGGTCTTTCTTTCCTGCACCAGCCTGAACGTGGCGCAGGAAATCAACCACATCGAGGAGGTGATTGGTAAACCCGTCGTAACCAGCAACCAGGCATCGGCCTGGCTTCTTATGAACCACCGGGGAATCGCACCCCGGCCAGAGCTATTTGGCACATTGATGACGAAATGTAATGGTGGAGAGAAACTGAATGGATGAGATTAAACAGACCTATCTGGTTGGTCCGACCTTGCATCTGCGGGCAGTCGAGGAAGCCGATGCTGCCAGCGAGCCGTCCTGGCGCGCGAGCTGGTTCCCCCGCGCGCGTGCCGTTTCTGAAGCAAAAATCGAAGATGACCACGCTGGCAGCGACAGAACTCTGATCGCGGTGCGCAACGATGACGACGTGCCGGTGGGATCGGTGCTCATCTGGTTCGACGGTCCCTGGGCGTTCAGCATGGCCCATACGGCACACTGGCTGACCGACGAGCAAGCCGAGGCGGTCATGGCTGAGATCGTCTCTCTCATTTTGCCTTTTCTGGTCGATGAGGGTGGCGTCATCGCGGCGCTGACCGAGGTCCCCTCGGGATTGCCGGTTGTCGAAGCGGCTTTAGGCGACATCGGCGCGCGTTTCTGCTATCGGCAGCGCGAGGCGATGATCCATCGTGGTGTGCGACGTGACTGGGTGGCCTATCAGTATTTCAATAAGAAGACGTTGGCAGTCTTCGGCGAACCGGAATTTACTCCGGAAGACCCGGTCGAGCGCGAGGTCAGCAATCCGGCTCCGAAACAGTGGCCCCAGATCGACACCCCACCGCCGGGTGCGGTGCTCGTGGGAGAGCGGCTTTACCTGCGCATGTTCACCCCGGAAGACGGCGAGATCATGCGCGAGGCGTCGCTGACTGACACCGAGTTCTCGCACGACCCGCGCTTCCCGCGCAGCGGAATGACCATTCATTCGCGTTTACGCAAGAGCTCCGAAGCCGAACTGCCGGACAATGTGACCTTCGCCATCGTGCTGCGCGAAAACGACGAGCTGATTGGCCGTAACGAGCTCGATTTTCTCGATATGGTGCATCGTTCCGCCGAGACTGGCACCGAGCTTTTTAAGCCGGAGCATCGTGGTAAAGGCTATGGCACGGAAGCGAAGCACTTGCTGCTCAGCTATGCCTTCGACGTGCTGAATCTTGCACATGGTCTGGTCGACGGTCTGGGAAGAAAACCCGCGCTCACGTGCCGCGTTGTTGAAACAGGGGTACCGGCCATCCGGCAGCACTCCATGGCGCGGAACACATCACGGTATTCCTTCCGGCGACTGGGTCTTCGACTATTTGGCCGCCGAATGGCAAGCCGCCCGAAGGTAATTGGGAAACTTCCGTCGTGGCGGGACCTGTGCCCGCCAATCGGGCGTACGCAACTCAGCCATCCTTCGATCTGGAAACCGGGTTGTGGGCGACGCAATGGCGGCCTGCGGCCGCTGGCGGGCACAGGTCCCGCCACGACGACAATGAATTGGAGAACATCGTACACATGACCGACTCGGACATCGACGAACCCACCGAACCACGCAGTACCGGGCAGGCCTATCTGATCGGGCCAACCTACTATCTGCACCCGATCGAGCTCTCCGACGCGGCCACCGCCCCGATCTGGGACCCTTCGCCCTACCCCGCGCCAATCGAAGTGGTCGAGGAACGCCTCAAGGAAAAGCTCGGCGACGATGCCGAGGACGAGATGCAGGATCATCGCCTGCTCATCTGCCGGGTTTCTGACGATCGCCCGGTCGGCTCGATCAACTTCAACTACTTCCAGGGGCGCGAATGCTCCATTGGACTCAAATACGATCCCAACCGCTCGCTCGACGATTGGGCCGCCATCTGGAGCGAGGTCATAACCTTCACTGTGCCCTGGTTGATCGAGGAACGGCACATGATGATCGTGCTCACGTCCTTCTTCCGGGAGCATCCGTTGGTCATAAAAACCGCAGAAGCAGTGGGCTTGCGCCAGAACTATCGCCTGCGGGAAGCGACAGTGCGAAACGGACAGCGTTACGACTGGGTTGGTTTCGAGGCGCTTCACCCAGGCTGGGTCAAGCGGATGGGTATGCCGCGCGGTATGGAAGAAGGCCCGGAGCTTCGTGAGATCCAATCCCCAGCGCCGCTCAGTTGGCCGAACCATGGCGAGGCTCCGGAGAACGCCATCATTGCCGGTGACCGGCTCTACCTTCGCCCGTTGGAACCGGCAGATGCTGAGCTCGTTTCGCAATGGATGCGGCAGGATACGGATATCTCGTATCCCGAGGGGCGATTTCTGCACAGCCCGGTCGTGCTCGGTCAGCAAACCGCCGAGCTTGCCAAGGCGGAACCGCCGCATTGGGCACGCTTTGCCATCGTGTTGCGAGAAACCGACGAGCTGATCGGTGCCAACGGCATCGAAGATTTCGATCTGCTCAGACGGACCGGCTGGACCGAAACCGAAATCTGGCGACCCGAGCATCGGAGCCAGGGGTATGGCACCGAGGCCAAGCACCTGCTGCTCGAATATTGCTTCGAACGCATCGGTTTGCACGTCGTCTTTTCCTGGGTGTCGGAATACAACACCCGATCTGCCGCCGCCTTGCGGAAGCAGGGCTATCGGGAGGCCGGCTACTTCGCCTGGGCTGACTTCTATAAGGATGGTTTCACCGGCGGTTTCTGCTTCGACTATCTGGCTTCGGAGTGGAGGGCGGCGCGCCGATAAGCGAATCGTTCATGGCGGCGCGTTCGATCGACTCTGGACCCCGAACATCGGAATCTGGCTTCTGGACCGTCATACCGGCTGCTCCTCCCGCTACACTCCCGCCACAACCTTGACCTTCTCACCGAAAGGACCATCGATGGAGCCGGTTCGATTCATCGTCACGGGATTGGGAAGCTTCGGTCCGAGCTGGACCCAGCTGATTCAGCAGCAGGACGGCGTCGAGCTGGCCGCGGTGGTCGAGCCGATGGAGGACCGGCGACAGGCCGTGGTCGAAGCGCGCGGTCTCGCTCCCGAGCAGGCGTACGCCGATCTGCAATCCGCGCTCGACAACGTGGAGGCCGACGCGGTGCTGGTGGTCACCCCACCACGGACTCATCTCGATGTCGCGCGGATTGCTTTTGCCGCCGGCAAACCGGTCCTCTCGGAAAAGCCGCTCGCCGCTTCGATGGCCGATGCAAAAGCGATGGTCGAGCTGGCGGAGGAGACCGGCAACCTGCTGATCGTCAGCCAGAACTACCGCTACCGGCCGCCGATGGTGGCGTTGCGCAAGCTGCTGCAAGACGGCGTCATCGGTGATGTGCTGCATATTCAGGCGAATTGCCAGGAAGACATGCGCCTCTTCTATGAGGCCACCAACTTCCGATATCTCATGCCGCATCCGCACATCATCGATATGACCATTCACCATTGGGACCTTCTGCGCTTCCTGACTGGGCATGAGGTCGACACCGTTTACGCCACTTCCTGGGATATCCCCGACAGCCCGTATCAAACCGACGCCTCCTGCGCGATCACGCTCAAACTCGACGATGGCACCCCGGTGCTCTACGAAGGGAGCAGCGCCACGCACAAAGACCGCACATCCTGGTCATCGTGGTGGGAATTCGAAGGGACCAAAGGCCGCATCTGGACCGAGGGCGGGGTGGACGATCCGGATCGAGACATCGTCAATCTTCATATCTATGGTCAGGATGCGGTGGTGGTCGACAATATCCCGGTTGCCGCGACCGATCGTCAGGGCTCGCTGATCGCCTTTCGGGATGCCGTGCAAGGGGGAGAGCTGCCGGCCCACACCGGCCGCGATAACCTCAACTCCCTCGCTACCGTCATGGCTTGCGTTGAATCGGTTGAGCAGGGGCGAGTGATATCGGTTGGGGACCTGCTGAGGTAGATGCGAAGTGGGAACCGAGGAGTTGAAACGTGACTCCTGCCTCAACGTGACCCGGATGTTCGATTCCGGGATCACGCTGGCGGCGGCTCCGAACACCGGTCCTAATTCAATACATCCGCCGGGGCGCCCAGGCGCATAAAGAAGGCGTTGCCCAACTTGGCCAGCACGGTCACGCAGGTGACCACGATGAGGATCGCGAAAAAGCCACGTACTTCGAAGTCGTCCCGGAAGATAAAATCGATTCCCCAGACAAAGACGAACTTCGAAAAGAACATGACCAGCCAGAGCCCGACGAGCTCCTGAGGTCGGCTTAGCTCCCCACGCAACTGGGTCAAGATCCTGATCAACCGGTCCTTGAAGAGGAAGGTGAGAAAGGTCAGTCCTTCCAGGACGACCGACGCCAGCACGATATTGGAAAAGCTCGTTGCGGAGACCAGATCGGTGTATTCCTCGAAAAGCCCAAGCACCACGACATAGATGAGCGTCCCGACCAGTAGCTCGAGAAAAATGAGCTGCTGCCGATTGAGGCCCATCTGATTGGCATTCATGTTGTGTGCTCCATCAGGAGGATAGAGTCACCCTCTCTTTACGGCCAATCGCAACTCGCCAGGATAGGGCCGGCAACTACGGAGGCCACATTTAAACTCGCCGGCACAGGGCCGGCACCTACGGGGCTGATCGCAACCCGCCGGCACAGGGCCGGCTACGGAGCCGATCGCAATCCGCTGGCACAGGGCCAGCGGCTACGGAGTGCGGGCTCAGCCTTGTGCCGCGGTCAAATTGTTCACGATCTGCGCCAGATGCGTGGTGTCGTGCCAGCAGAGATGCACGGTCACCGCGGTCAGCGGGGTATCGCCCCGGCCGGGAACGAATCCGGTGCGCACCCATTGCTCGGGTGAAAGCGTGCGCAGAAGGGCCAGCCGTTCTTCGCGCAACGTCAGGAGGCGATCCACCAAGGGCTGCAACGGTTGATCCTGGTATCCCCGCTCGGCCACTAATGCGTCCGGGTCGTACCCCGTGAGCTCAGGGTTGTCTTGTTGCTGGATGAGCGTGATCCGCATCAGCGCGCGCTCTTCCACATCAACCAAATGCCCGATCACCTCGACCGTCGACCATTCCCCTGCGGCTGGCCGGACTCGCATGTTCTCGTCATCGACGTCGGCCAGCACAACGGGCAGCAAGATCGGCAGCTTGCTCAGGGAATCGATGAGCTCGTCGGTTGTCCAGATGCCATCCATGGTTACACGTCCTCCGGGCGCTCGGCAGGAACTTCGAAGACCGGTTCGCCAGCGCGTACCGATGCAGCATCCAGCCGGGCAATACGCTCAGCCTCGGATTCTTTGGGAGCGCCATCCTCTGTTGCGGCTAGGGTATCGTCCTCGTCATCCGCTTTTTCGTTCGACTCGGTGGGCGATGGCACATTGTCATCCGGAATATCGAGCGCGGCTCGCAGATCGTCCAGAAACGCCGCCTCTGCCGGGCTGACCCGCGTGCCACCGAACCCAAGAAACCCGCCTGCCTTGGACGCGAGCGTCACCTGATCGGCGATAGAGTAGAGCCAGTATTTGAACTCGATGGCTTCCTCCACGGTCGCATGCGCTTCCATGATCGCCAGCGACTGGGCCGCAAGCTGCAATGCCAACGGTCGCGAGGTTGTGGGATTGCGTTCTTCCACCAGATCTTCGGGGCCGGTAGCGTTTTTGGCACGTTGCCGGACCTCCTCTGCTTCCTCGGGATTGATCGAGTTCATCTCCAGCGCCAACCGTTGAATGATCTGGTTGTCGGGAAAGGCAGTCGAGCCATCGATGGCCGCTTGTAAGCCGGCCTTCAACTCCTTGCGTATGCTGAAGACGCCGTCCTGCTCGGCGTAGGCGGATGCCATGACTAGCGCGTTGGGTGTCCGCGCCAGGATGATCTGATCGTCGGTGCTGAGATCTTCGAGTACGGTCAAGGGAGACTCCTCTGTTTCATCGTTACGTGCGAAGCAGTCAGTGCTTGGACGGAGACATTTAGGAACTGGACGAAGGTTCTCTGCGTATGCCGGGTCGAACACGGTCATAGTCTCGGTCGAAACTCACGACGGCGTCATCCGGTCCATCCGCAGATTCGGTAAGGATGCAGTCGACGTAGTCGAGACTGGTCGTCGCAAACCGATCGAGTGCACGTAAATGCAGGTCGAGATGTTCGATACGCAAACCGCGAAACGCCAGAATCCGCTTGAGTTCCTCGCTTATCTGTGGGCGAGGGAACGCGAGGCCTTTCGGGGAAATGAGTACTTGCGTGACTTCGACCAACACTCCCTCAGTGATCGTAGCGACGACCGCTCCAACAGATAACTCCTGGAAGAAGGCACGGGCACCACTTCCGTGTTGTGGAGGGCTATTGGTCAAATATACGATCAAGATGTTGGAATCGATATAGAGCACCGGCTAGCCGTTTTGGGATTCATCGATGAGCCATTTGCGAACATTCTGCTCGGCGATGTCATCGAACACATCGCGTTCGATTTCTTTCCAGCTTCTGGAGTGATCTGGCACCGGCACGACTCCGAATCCGCTCAGCAGGTTCGCTCCTGCCTTCTCGATGGAAATATGCCCATTATCCATTGCAATCACGACGACATCCTTCGGCTCGATTTCGAGCTTCTTGCGAAGCTCCATCGGAAGCGTAATTTGCCCCTTCTGACTGACGCTGCTGGTGTAATAGGTTCGTGTAGATTTTGCCATGGTACAACCTGATAGAGCGCGTACAACCTTGCTCTACAGGTTGTACATCCGGACGCCTGGTTCGTCAAGAGGATGGGAAGAGAGCAAGAGTCAGGACGCCCTATTTCGCTGTTGCAAAACCGGTTCGACCTCATGCTTCACCAGCTCAAGCGTTTCGCGGTCGAAGATGTCGAGCGACTGGAAGACGAAGTAGTCGATTCCGGCGTCGATGAACTGCTGGTAGTAGTCGATCGCGCCTTCGACCGTCTGGGCTACCAGACCGGATCCCCAGAAGCCTTCGACGCCGTTCGGGAAGTATTTGCCGATCTTGCGGTCGAGCGCGGCCTGATCGGGAGCAACTAACAGCCAGTGCTCGAAGGTCGAGGTGAGGAGGTGGTCGGGGTTGCGGCCCACCACCTCGCATTGCTCGCGGAGGACGGCAAGCCGCTCAGCGGCCAGCTCCGGGCCAGCGGTGCCCCCGGCGGGTCCGGGTCCGAAATTGACCATGTCGGCAAAGCGCGCCACTTGTCCGAGCGTGCGTTTGCCACCCCCGGCGATCAGCAGGGGCGGTTCCGGTTGCTGCACTGGAGGGGCGACATAGGCATCGGTCATCTGATAGTGAGCACCATCGAAGCTGAATGGCTTGTCGTGCCAGACCCCACGCATGATCGCGATGTATTCCTCGAGCTGTTCCTGCCGCACTCTGGTTGGGGGATAGGGGATGCCGAGCATGTCGAACTCGTTGCGTCCCATCTCCCATTCAGAGGCGTTCCAGCCGATCCCGAGCCCGTTGACCGCGCGGCCGTTGCTCAAATGGTCGAGATCGGAGACGAGCCGCGCCGAAACCACCGGATTGCGATAGGGTGCGGCGGCCACAATCGGGCCGAGACTGATCCGCTCAGTCACCATCGCCATCGCGGCGAGATGCAGATAGACATCTGGCGTCCAGACAGGATGGTCGCCCAGGAAGACTGCGTCGAAGCCCAGCTCCTCGATCCCCCTGGCCGCCTCGACCAGGGTTTTTCCCGGTTCGGGATGATCGCCGGCGTTGAGTTGCGCGGCAAAGCGGAATTGCCCTTTCCGCTCGGCAACCCAAGGGTGGATGGCGGTGGGGATGGACATCGGTGGCGACTCCTTTCAAAGGCAATAGGCAACAGGCAATGGGGAATAGTGTGCGGTTTGCGAGGGAACGCGGAAAGAGATCGTACGTCTTTTGCTTATTGCCTCTTTCCTGTTTCTTTAACGCCGGTATGAATTGCGACTGTCCCACCGCCGAGCATCGTGACATGCGTGTTGGTCAGCCCGGCAGCGCGCATGAGCATGACCATCTGGGTACTGGTCGGGAAAGCCGCAACCGATTTGGGGAGATAGCGATAGGCGGTCGCGTCACCGCTGAGCAGGCCGCCGATGATGGGTACGATCTTCTCGAAGTAAAAGGAAAAGAGCTGGCCGAGCACCGGTTTGCGATAGGGGGTCATCTCCAGGCAGATGAACCGTCCACCGGGTCGCAGCACGCGGGTCATCTCGGCGATGGCGGCGGCGTAGTCGGGCATGTTGCGCAGCCCGAATGAGACGGTGCAGGCATCGAAAGTGTCATCGGGGAAGGGGAGCGCCATGGCGTCGCCGATGAGGAACTCGATGTCCGAGTGCCGGGCGCGTCCCTTGGCTTCGGCGGCGGCGATCATCTCCGGCGAGAAATCGAGCCCGACGACCTCATGCGCCCCGGCAGCGCGGATATCGAAAGCAACATCTCCCGTGCCGGTGGCGACATCGAGCACCTTGTCGCCCATCGACGCGGCGCGTTTGGCGATCTGTTTGCGCCAGCGGATGTCCATGCCGAAGGTCATCAGATGGTTCATCAGATCGTAGCGGGGCACGATGCGATCGAACATGGCGCGCACGGTGGCCGGTTCGGCGATTGCGCCGGGTTTGCGGGGAGATTGGGTCATCGGGAAATCACCAATGCGGCCGAGAGGAGCACGCTATAGAGCAAAAGGGTCTTGCCCGTCTTGCCGAGCGATGGGTTGAGCGCCGGTCCGGTGAGGGTGGTGATCGCCTGCCAAAGCCGGTAGAGCATCGGCCAGACAACAACGGTCAGCATCCACGACCAGTTCAGCCATCCAAGGAAGAAGAGCACGAGCGGGGTCGCCATGGCGATGACGAGCATCAGCCCGTATTCGTATTGCGTGTTACGCGAGCCGATGCGCACCGCGAGAGTCCGTTTGCCGGTGGTCGTGTCGGTGTGGATATCGCGCAGATTGTTCACGATCAAAATGCCGACCGCCAGCGCCCCGATCGGTATCGAGATGGCAACGGCCAACCAGGTCAGCTCCAGATTTGCACGTAGGCCGTGCCGGCGACTGCCAATAGCCCGAAGAAGAGGAAGACGAAGATCTCCCCCAGCCCGAGATAGCTGATCGGGAACGGACCGCCGGTATACGCGACGGCGCAGACGATGGCTGCCAATCCGAGCAGCAGAAAGGGCCATCCCGCTCGCCAGACGAGATACAACCCGCAGACGGCGGCCAGCACCAGCACCACGCCGGTGGCTTTGAGCACGGCATTCGCACTAAGGATCCCACTGGCCGTGACCCGGGTCGGGCCGGCACGCTCGGCGGTATCGGCCCCCTTCTTGAAATCGATGGCGTCGTTGGCGAAGTTGGCTGCAATTTGCAGGAGCAACGCGGTGATCAGCGCCGCCACCGCCGCCGGCAGGAAGAACCCATGCTCGTGGATGGCCACCGCGCTCCCGGCGATCACCGGGGCAATCGCGGCCGGCAAGGTCTTCGGTCGCGCCGCTAACCACCATGCCATCCAGCGCGGCATGCTCTGCTTGGAGGTCGGGGTGGTTGGATCAAGGGATCGAGTCGTGGGCATAGTTGCTGTTCAAAATGGATTCGCAGGATGTGATGGTCCAAATGCCGGTGTGAGAATAGCCGAACGCTCGTTATCGAAGGATCGCTGTGACGTTACGAGCAAAAAGAGGAGGATGGGGATCAATAATCAGTGCCCTAACGCTTCCTTGGAATTCCGAATGGAGCCGAGCAGTCTCGTGACACTCGCTGCGGCGAGGAGATCCTTCCTTCGTCAGGATGACAGGTTCGCGGAGTGCGACTTCCCACCATTGTCATTCTGAGCAAAGCGAAGAATCTCTTCTCGTCGGATTTGCCCAACATCCACGTCGCGATACTGGCGACTTACGTCTCCAGTATCCGCAGTATCTCTTCTCCATACCGTTCCGCGCGGGAGGTCCCGAAGCCGTGGACCTTGGCCAGCTCGGGGAGTGAGCCGGGGGTGGCGAGCGCCATTTCGCGGAGCTGGGCGTTGCTGGCGATGACGAAGGCGGATTTGCCTTCGGTCTTCATCTGCGCGCGCCGCCAGTCGGCGAGACGGGAGTAGCGTTTGCCTTCCTCCGAGTGCGGGTCGAACTCGTCAGGCATGGCGGAAAGCTGGGCGCGTCGTTCGAGACGGCTACCGGGGAGCTCGACCGAGCGGGCGTTGCGTCCTTTGTGAGTGACTTCGACCAGCCGGTACTCGTCCTTCTGAAAATAGGCGAGATAGTCGTGCTCGATCAGCTCGTCGATCAGCTTCTCGACGGCGTTTTGGGTAAGATGCTTGAGTGCCCCGAAATGTTCCGAGCGGTCCTCACGCACTTTGCTTTCGGTCGAGCCAGTCAGCAAGCGGGTCAGTGACGGCTTCCCCATGTTGTAGGGAAGATTTCCAGCCGCTTCCAGCACCACTTCAGCATCGGCCAGGGTGGCGCGGCTCGATTGCTCGCGGGGAGCGCGTGCCGTGCTCGGTTTCACCTTTCCGGTACAGACATCGCACGCCGTGCCACAGGGTTTCAAGCGTTCGCCCAGGTGTCTGGCAATGATGACGTGGCGGCAAAGGCCTTCCCGGTCCTGGATATATCCCATCATCAAGTCGATGCGGCGGTCGTTGTCTTTGCGGGATTGGTCGAGCAGATGCTCGATCCGGTCGGCGATGTTGGGTGGGGGCGGCAGGAGATGCACCGCGATCCCGCGATTGCCTCCGCGCACACTCAAGGTGGTGTCGTCGGTCAGATAGCGGTCGAGTTCGAATGGGGAGACGTTCAACGCTGAGCAGGCTGCCGCTGTGCCGACGACGGTTGGCAGCTCGAGCTCCTGCACCCAGGTGCGATAGCGTTCTGGCACGGTGGAGGAAACATCTTCGCGCTGGGATTGCCCCATGAAACGCGAGAGCGAATAGCTCACCGGCGCGTCGGGATGGCGAGTGATCAACCCGGCTTGTTCGATGATGCCGAGCGCGACACGCGAATCGACTTGATTGTCACTGTCGGGATCGTTGAGCGCGAACTCGATACGGCGCGGATCGACGACGGTCCAGTCGCCATCGGCGGTCTTCTTGATCTCCTTGTAGACACCGCGCAGGGAGTCGATTTTGATCTCTTCCCGGCGGGCGAACTGGCGCAACCGGGTGCCGTCGTTTGCGGTCGAGATGAGGATGCAGCGCGCGCCACGACCGTCGCGGCCGGCACGGCCCGATTCCTGCGCATACGCTTCGAGCGACGAAGGCGCGGCGAAATGGACGATGAAGCGCACATCCGATTTGTCGATACCCATGCCGAATGCGACCGTGGCGCACACTACCCGGGTTTGCCCGGTCATGAACCGTTCCTGGTTGCGCGAGCGGGTCCCCTGGTCGAGTCCAGCGTGATACGGAACCGCCTGGACACCGCGATCGCAGAGGGTCGATGCCAGCGATTCGGCATCTTTGCGCGATCCGACATAGACGATGCCCGCGCCTTGGAGCTGGCGGCAGATGTCGACCAAGCGGGTGACCTTCTCTTCCCGGTTGCGTACCGTTTCTACGGAATAGAAGAGGTTGGAGCGGAAGAGACTGACGCGCACCATCTCCAGATCGCGGCCCAAACCGACCCCGATCTGGTTTGCCATGGTGGGCGTTGCGGTGGCGGTGAGCCCGAGCACCGGTGGATCGCCCAGCTCGGCGAGCGCTTTGGGGATGAAGAGGTAGTCGGGACGAAAATCGGAACCCCAAAGATTGATGCAATGGGCTTCGTCGATGACGGCCAGTGAGATTTGCACTCGCTGCAACGCGCGCAAAAAGCGGTGGTCGCGGAAGCGCTCCGGGGCGATATAGACCAGCTTGGTGGCGCCGTTGCGAATCTCCTCCAACCGGTGCTGGGTCTCTTCGAACGACAGGGTGCTGTTGATGACGGTCGAACGCGCTTTCACCCGTGGCGGCAGCGATTCGAGCTGATCTTTCATCAGGGCGATCAACGGCGAGATGACGATGGTCACGCCGGGCAACAGCATGGCTGGAAGCTGGAACGTCAGCGATTTGCCAGCACCGGTCGGCATGATGCCGAGGGTATCGACCCCGGCCAGCACCCGTTCGATCACCTGCCGTTGCCCGTCACGCAGGGTGGTGTGCCCGAAATCGCGTTGCAGGACGTCGAACACGCGTGGATCGATTGGCCCGCTGACGGTTTCGGTGACATCCACCAACCTCGACGGGGGTTCGTCCTTGTAGGTCGGGGATTCCGCTCCGGTCCGGGGAGGCGATGAGGACGATGAGATGGAAGTGGGAGGAGCAACGATCTCCTCGATCTCCCAGTCGGCACTGCCCTCGGGGATGTTCTCGAGCGCAGCTTCGATCTGCATTTGCAGCTCGGTGCGACGTCGCTCGCGTTCTGCCGCTGCGCGGGAACGCAGATCGGCAGCAATCTCGCGCTCGCCGGCGCGTTCCAGCAGATCGGCCATGCGAGAGAGTTGTGTTTCCGCGCCTCGTTCGATCGCGTCGACCAGTACCTTGTGCAGCAATGGACGGGCGGCATCGGCCCGGTCGTTGTCGATCAACCAGGTAGCCATGAAGACGTTCGGCCAAAAGCCGTCTGGGTCAGCAGTCAACTCGCGTTGCAATCGGGTGCGGACCTGGCTTGGCGGGCTGGTCGCCTGGTCGATTGCATCGCCAAGATGCTGGACTTGCTGCTGTTCGCCATGGGTTTGGCGCAGGCCGTCGTAAAGCTCGGCGGCGCGCTCGACCTCGCCCAGATCGAGCAGGTACCGTGCGAGCTGCACGGTCGCGGACGCAGAGGGATAGCGCTCATAGCGCAGCTCGATCAGCCGGGCGAGCTCGGGGTCGTTCTGTTGGGCGGATGCGAGACGGATGCGCATTTCGATCAATCTGACCGATTCACCCCGCTCGCGTTCGGTGGCTTCGATCAAGCGGGCGGCATGGTCGAGTTCGCCGCCGTCGATGGCCCAGGGGATGATCTTCCAGCGCAGCTCCAGGGGGAGTCCACGCCAGGTTCGATCGTCGATTCGTTGTAGCAGCTCGATTGCCTCGGTCACCCCACGCGCCTTCGTTCGTACACTCGCGAACATGTGTTCGCAATTCTAGCCGATTCCTGCTCTGCAAGAACCGTAGTTCAGGAAGACCTCGTCCTGCCCGTCGATCGCATGCGGGTCGCGGAACGGCAGACACGGAGGTCTGCCACTACGTCTTCTACAGGATATCCGCGATCATCCGATGCCCTTCCTGCTCGAACCGCTCGTCGCCGACCTGGTACGCCCAGACCGCGGTGCCGATGGCTTCGCGGATGAGAAGGTTGCGCCAAAGATCTTGGGTGCGCGGATCGGGTCCATAGCCGTCGAAGAAGGCGGCTTCGAAGGAAGGATTGGCGGCGAAGTGGCGGACCGCCAGTCGGGCGAAGTCGCTGAATGCCGGTCGCCAATCGAAGCGACCAAAGTCGATAGCTCGCACGAAAGCATCGTCGATCAGCCAGTTGCGCGGTTGCCAGTCGCCGTGGGTGGGAACCAGCACGACCGGTTCTGGTTCTGCGGCAAGCAACAGCATTCTCAGGTGAGCAACGGTTTCCGGGGCGATCCGATGGGGCGTATCGAGCGATGTGAGCGCCTTCGCAGTCATGCGTGCCTCATAGGTTTGATCGGGGCGTGACGCCTGACCATGAAACGCGGCCAGCATCGCACCTGCCTGGCGATACGTGTCCGGATCGTTTTCCGAGGGATGGCCCTGCACCAGCTCGCCGGGGAGATAGTCGAGTAGCAGCATGTTGGCATCGAGGTCGGCCCGCAGCATGCGCGCCGCGCGACCCTGCGCGAGCAATGGACCCGTGCATTTAAGGTGGGCGTTACGCTCCCGGCCGATGTGATGATTTTCCGGACCGCCTGCTTTGACGATGCGATCCCCATCCGGCGTGCGCAAGTGAAGCACTGCCGTGCCCATTAGCTCCCAGCTCAGATCGGCAATGAGCTCGACATTGGGGAGCCAGTGTCGGACGATCTCGCACTGCTGGGACGTGAGACGAGGGAGCTCGGTCATGGGAGTGACCCTACTATAAGATTTCGCGGCGGGATGCCAGCCTTTGGTTTCATTGGGTGGTGGTTCAAGGCGTCGGACCGGTTTGCCGATGGCGAGATGGTCACCCTACGCGTTAGTGGCGTCCACCGGTGCCGCCACTACGACTGCGGCCTCAGGTGTTGCCAGCGCGATGACCGGGGAAGGCAAAATGGCGGCCTTCGGCCGCTGGCGGAACAGGTCCGCCACTGCGGTCGGCACAGGTCCCGCCACTACGAAAGGGGGTCGAGCCAGAGCGGGTTCGACCAGGCGCGGTTGCTGTGGGAATCGGTGACGACGATGCGCAGGTAGCGCATGCCGGGACGGACGCGGAAGCGGGCGCCGGTCAGTAGTTCGCCGTCGGACAGGCCCTTCCCAAGTCTGATCATCGGACGTGCGCAGTCGCTCGCCCCGATAGGTGATGGCATGGCGGCCGGCAGTGATCTGACCGCCGTGGGGTGGGTTTGCCAGCGCGGCGATCGAAACTGCTGGGGTGGTGCGCACCTCCACCGTCTCACCATCGAAGGTCAGTTCCAGAATGCGCGGACCGGAGGAGGCATAGCACCGCCCCGCTGCCAGCGCATCGAGCACCGCTTCGCGGGAACGCTCGGCGGCATGGATCATCGTCCAGGCGCGAAAAGCGTCGTAGCCAGGGTAATGCGTGTCGTCGGTGGCGATCAGGTTCAACCGGTGACCCAGCGAGAGCCAGATGTCGGCATGGGCGTCGTTGTGGCCGCGTCCCTGCTCTACCTCGCAACTGGCATTGAAGATCTCCACACCGGCGCATTCCTCGATACCCTCCACCTCGTCGGTGCGCAATCCGCTCCAGACCGGATGCGCGAGAAAAGGGAGACCGCCGGCGGCGCGCACGGCCCGTGCGGCCTCCGCCAGGGTGGACGTGCCATCGGCTGCGACGTTCTGCGTGACCCCGATGCCCAGCAAATGAAGCGGACCGCCCGATTTCGGTGCGATCAGACTCAGTTCGGTGCCACCGATCAGCAGCAGATCGTCAGCGCCGTCGGGATGCCGCGTGTACATGTCATGATCGGTAATTGCCAGAACATCGTATCCACCCCAGTCGTGATATTGCCGCTGAATCTGCGGCGCGAGCCAACCGTCGGATGCGGTCGTATGCACGTGGAATGCACAGCGCAACCACTGACCGGGCCGATCGTCGAATGGGGCGATGGATTCGGTTGACACGAGCGCAGTCTCCAGAAATTCGACACGAGTATGGTATCTCGGGCATTGTGTCTGAAATGTATCTGACGTGGAGATGAAGGGACCGTTACATTTCCCCCGGGAAGATCGCAGTCCGGTGCAACGTCCTTGACGCGTCCAGAAAACTTCTGGACAATAAGCCTATCCACCACGCGTCGCGCGGACGCCAACTTCTCCGTCAGTGACGTTTCGACGCGCTTGGCGCATATGAATCGCTGTTTGCACGCGAAAGGAGTGTTCCACCCCCGGCACCATCGAACGGCTCTGATGATCGGAGCCGAAGACGGATGAATGAGAGAGGGCAAAACACAATGACAAGTCAACGAGACCTGATGCGCTTGCTTGCGAGCGTCGAGGGCAAATCGATCTCCCGCCGCGAGCTCGCCAAGCGAGGCGCGGCCATTGGCCTGACCGGTTATGCACTAACCGGCGCACTGGGCGCGATCGGTGGACCGCGCGCGTTCCAGGCGCGTGCACTGGCGGCCTCCATGCAAGGAACCCCTACTGCCGGTACCAAGGGCGGCAAGCTGACCATCGCCATCGTGGGTGAGCCGCCGACCCTGGACGAGCACCAGAACACCACCGGTGTGACGCTGGAAACCACCTCCCCGATTTACGAAACATTGATGGCGTACGACGAAAACTATCAGCCGCAGCCGATGCTGGCCGAGTCCATGTCCGCTGCCGAAGACGGCTTGACCTGGACGATCAAGCTGCGTCAGGGCGTTCCGTTCCACAATGGCGAAGAGATGACGTCTGCCGACGTCAAGGCCTCACTCGACCGCTGGGGCCAGCTTTCCGGTGTCGGGAAAAAGCTCTATGCCGTCGTCAGCAGCGTTGACGCCACCGATGACTACACGTTGACCGTCAATCTCACCGCTCCCTTCGGCATCCTTCCCATTGCGATGTCGAATAACTCGCAGAATTGTTCGATCTATCCGAAGTCGGTCATCGACGCCGGCTCCCTGGAGCCGAACGAAGCTGTCATCGGGACCGGACCGTACAAGCTCACCGAGCGCAAGTCCGACGCGTACATCCGCATGGAGCGCTTCGACGACTATGCCGCGCTCGAGGGTGGTCCGGTCGGTTATGGCGGTACCAAGTACGCCTATGCCGATACGATCGAATTTCTCCCGGTGCCCGATATGGCTGCGCGCGTGGCCGGTCTGCAAGCGGGCGACTACATGATGACCATGACTGGCGCGCTCAGCAACGACCAGTACGACGTGCTCAACGGCTACCCGGGCCTCACCACCGAGGTCAATACCCCGACCGAATGGCCAGTCTTCTTCTGCAACTATCAGTCGGACATTATGGGTAACCTGGCCATGCGCGAAGCTGTCCAGGCCGCGCTCGACATGGAGCCGATGATGCAATCGGCCTACGGATCGGCTGATTTCTACAATCTCAATCCGGGTCTGATGATGAAGCAGACCGCCTGGTATACCGAAGTCGGCGCCGACCGGTACAACATGAACAACCCTGAGCTGGCCAAGCAGAAGCTGGAAGAAGCCGGCTACGATGGCACTCCGATCCGCTTCATGTCAACCCAGGAATACGGCTACATGTACGCGACCTCCACTGTGGCCGTACAGCAGCTGGAAGCAGTCGGCTTCAAGATCGATCATCAGGTGACTGACTGGGCGACCGTGATCGAGAATCGCGCCAAGCCGGAAGCCTGGGAATTGTTCGTGACCGGCCACGGCTTCGTGCCCGATCCATCGCAGATCTCCTATGTCGGCGGTATGAATGTCTACCCCGGCTGGTGGAGCGATGAGGATAGCCTGGAGCTGGCGACCGAGATCCTTTCGCTCTCGTCGTTCGAAGAGCGGATGCCAGTCTGGGAGCAGATTCAGGCAAATGCCTACACGCAGATTCCCGCGATCAAGATCGGCGACGGCGCCACGATCAGCTCGCGGTCGGATGTAATTGGTGGCTGGGTCCCTCAATTCGAAGAGGGATTCATCTACTGGAATCTCTGGATCAACGAGTAAAGTAACGCTCGGTACTCCATAAGCCGTAGGGCAGGGCATTGCGTCCCTGCCCTACGATTGAGAACGGACCGGAATGCACGAGAGCACCTGGAGATGTTGCTATTCGATGGGGGCTGTCCCGCGGTTTATGCGTGTTCGATCTCATTGCGGGGTGGCTGCCTGGCCACCCCGCAAACTCGCACCCAGTAGGCAAATAACCCGTCACTCGTGGGAGAGGTAATTCGTGGGGGCCTATATCCTCCGCCGGCTGATTCTGATGATTCCGGTCATGCTGATCGTCGGCGTCGTCGTCTTCATGCTCATTCATATCACCCCCGGCGATCCCGCCTCGGTCATCCTGGGCGATCGCGCGACGGTCGAGCAAGTTACTCAACTGCGCGAGCAAATGGGACTGAACGATCCGCTGATTGTGCAGTTCGGCGAGTGGTTCGGTAATGCGCTACGGCTCGACTTTGGCGAATCGCTCTTTCTGGGCATGCCGGTTACCGCAGCACTGCGTGAGCGTGCACAGCCCACCATCCTGCTCACGACCTATGCCCTACTGATCGAAATTCTGATCGGCATCCCGTGTGGGGTGATTGCCGCCATCCGGCGCAATTCCCTGCTCGACCGCGGTCTGATGGTGTTGTCGATCGCCGGGGCTGCCATTCCCACCTTCTTCCTCGGTATCGTCTTGATCCTCATCTTTGCCGTGCGGTTACAGTGGCTGCCCAGTGGTGGCTACGTTCCCATCCAGGAAGACCCGCAGGCGCATTTCAAATCCATGATCCTGCCAGCCTTTACCCTCGGTTTCTCCGCGGCTGGTCTGCTGGCGCGACTGGTGCGCTCATCCATGCTGGATGTTTTGCGCGATGACTACATTCGGACTGCCATGGCCAAAGGCCTGCGATTCCAAAAGGTCGTCACGGGTCATGCCTTCCGCAACGCACTCATTCCGGCAATTACCGTGATTGGCTATTCCCTCGGAGCTCTGCTGGGCGGGGCGGTCGTGACCGAAACCGTCTTCACCATTCCCGGCATGGGCCGTCTGGTGGTGCAAAGCATCGCCCGTCGCGACTATCCCCTGATTCAGGGAGCGATCATGCTGACCGCCGCCATTTATGTGCTAGTCAACCTGCTGGTCGATGTGCTCTACGTCTATATCGATCCCCGGATTCGCTATGGTAGTTAATACCCCTATCGATTCAGCCCAGAACATTGGGGAGATGGGCGAAACCCTGAGTCAGCTCGATACGCGCCCCGAGCGCCGCTGGCTCACCTCGCTGCGCGGGAACAAATTTGCGATGGCTGCCGGCATCGTCGTGCTCCTGATGGTGCTCATGGCCCTGGTTGCTCCCTGGATCGTGCCCAAAAATCCCAAATTCATCGACCCCTCGATTCGCCTGTTGCCCCCTGGTCCCGGTCATCGCTTCGGCACCGACGAATTCGGGCGGGATGTCCTGAGTCGGGTGATCTATGGTGCGCGCGTTTCCCTGCTCATCGGCGCCAGCGTTACCTTGTTCTCGGCTGTGATCGGGTCAGTGCTCGGCCTCCTTTCCGGGTTTTACCAGCGTTTCGACACGCCCATCATGCGTCTGATGGATGGCATGATGGCCTTCCCCAGCATCCTGTTGGCTATCGCGATTATGGCGAGTCTCGGTCCCAGCACGCGCAATGTCTTTATTGCGCTGACCGTGGTCTACGTGCCGACCATTGCCCGGCTCGTGCGTGGCTCGACGTTGGTGCTCAAGCAGCAGCCATTCGTGGAATCGGCGAGGAGTATCGGAATGCGCGATCACGCCATTCTTTCGCGGTATATCTTCCCGAATTCACTTTCGCCATTGATCGTGCAATGCACCTTCGTGCTCGCCTTCGCCATCATCTCGGAAGCGTCGCTTTCGTTCCTTGGAGCGGGCGTGCCACCCGATGAGCCGTCGTGGGGAAACATGCTGCGGGACGGCCAGAAGCTGATCCAGCGCTCCTGGTGGATGGCTATCTTCCCCGGCATCTTCCTGGTCATTACTGTGCTGGCCTTCAACATCCTCGGCGATGGCCTACGCGACGCCCTCGATCCGCGCGCACGGGAGCGATAACGACACGCAGGTAAACACATTGCAAGTCGGTCAGCGGCGTAGCCGATCTTCGCTGTTCTTGCGCATGCGCTTACGCGGAAACTGGAACGCAATCCCTTCGACGCCAAGCGGTTGTTCGCGTCGGTGTCAACGCGTGCCTACGAATGCGGATCGCCTCGGGGCTCTCCTCAGCCGCTGCCGCTTCGTCAATTTGCCGGGCGGCGCGGAGGCCAGACTCGATCGCGCCCTCCACCCAGCCACTCTTCATCGATGTGAAGTCGCCAGCAAAATGGATGCGGTCCTCAGGGCGGGTCCATTCCTCGATCATCCATCCGCCGTTTACTGGCGGACCACCGAAGGATGCCCGTATCCACGGCTGTTCCGGCCAGGCGAAATCGCGCATGTCGAGCACTTCGTCGAAGAGATCGGGCATGTCGGCCTGGAACGCCGCAATGATTTCCGATGCGCGATCGTTCTGGGAACGGGCTAGCTCAGCCTCGGCGTTGGCACCATTGAGATAGAAGAATGCGTTGCCATATCCGCCTGGCTCGTCGCCCGTAATATCGATAACCCGTTCCCAACCGCGATCCCCGCCAGCCATCGGCCAGCCATGTACGCCGTGTCGCAGCCAGGTGGGCGTACGTGTCTGGACGATAACTTTTACCGTGTTGCCCCACTCCATCTCGGCGAACATCCGCTGCTTCCCGTCGGACCAGGTGGGGCGCACGTCGATCTCAGGCAGAACCGTGAAGGGGATAGTCGAAATGACCGCGTCGGAGAAAAACTCCCGGCCACCGTCGACGGTTACTTTGACCCGCGATCCCGTTTGGTCGATCGCGGTGACGGGCGCATTGAGAATGATGCGGTCTCCGAGGAGATCGGCCATCGCCTGGGGAAGCTGGTCATTGCCGCCTAGAACCCGCATGAGATTCTGGTCACCGAAGTGATAGGCGAGGTCGGGCATTGATCCGAGTGCTGGTGATGCGCTGGTGAACGTGCCCCCGTGCGCGTCGAGCAGAGCAAGGAACGCGTCCGATCCGCCTGCCTGGGTAAGAAGCTGGCCGAGGGTGAGACCGTCCAGGCGTTGCAGCGTCGCCCGGTCGGGCCAGGCAGGGGAGAGGACCGACGCGGTGTCCAACCCGCTCTGGAAGAGGTATCGATTCAGGTTAGAGGAAACCGTCACCCCACGCTCGGCAGCTGTCAGATCCCACGGCCAGTCGGCAAGGTTCGCCGCGTCAGCGGCCTGTCCGTCGATCAGGTAGCGTGGAAGGCCGTCGTTCAGTGAGATGACTGGGAGGGAGAACCGCCTGAGATAGGCCAGCACCAGGGGCATGTTGGCCCGAAAGTGGCCACCGCCCGCTTCCGTGAATTGCCCACCTTGCAACGGCACCGACAAGAGACGCCCACCAACCCGGTTCTGGTATTCGAGGATGGTGACATCATGACCTCGCTGGTGAAGGGCCAGGGCCGCGGTGAGCCCTGCCATGCCAGCCCCGAGGACAGTGATCTTTCGGGGCGTGATTGCCAGCTCACTGGGACCGGGCTGCGCATGGACGAACGCCGGCGCCACTGCGGCCGAGGCGAGACCTCCCAGCACACCCCGTAGGAGCCGCCGGCGGGACACCTTCCCTGCCTGCAGGACCGTGCCAGATGAGACTCGCGGATCGTCGAACCGGGAGGCAGATTCCCGAAGGGAACCGGCCTGGTTGGCGATGGGCTCGCCCTCACTCTCTGCGTGAATCGCCATAGCTCCGCGCCTCTCCAAATGGGCGGGGCTCGTGTGGCAACTCTGGCCGTGAGTGACCGCAGCGTGCGACGTGAAACGCCCAACCATGACTGCATCTATCAAGAATTCGCGAGCAAGTATTGCATAGCCAAAATCTCCCGCCAAGACTCCAGAGCCGGCTGATGGCGAGCCAATCACAACATCGGCAGAGGGCCAGATGGTGGCCATGGAGAGACCGCGGTCTCTGCCGGGCCTCCTTGCCTATGGGGCGCGGAAGACCGGCAACGTGTTCGCGAATGCGACGCGTAGCGGGGGGTAATTTCGACCAATTCGACCTCGAGGGCGATGCACCACTGCCCAACGAGTCGCCTTAACGGTCGCGATTGACCTCGCCTGAGCGCCTGTGTCCATAGGGGTGGTGACGACGGGGTGGGGGTGCGTGAGGATGCGAGCAATGATTGCAACGCTGCGGGAGCATATGACAGGGTGATTGCAATTGAGATGTGGCAGGTGCAAAATGCCAAGTCATTGTTGCATTGCATCTCCAGTGAATCGATCTTCGTCAATGCTCGAAAGCTTTTTCATCTGTTCGCTCGATGGGTCTATCTCTTCGCTCGATCGCATCGGAGGGAAAGCCGCAAGTCTCGCCCGGTTGCGCTCTCTGAACGCGCCGGTGCCTCCGGCCTTCGCCGTGACCACCGACGCCTATCGCCGCCATGTCGCGCAGATCGGTATTCCTGACCGGGCCAGCGCGGTTCCAAATTCTGAGCTGCCTGCGGTACGGGCGGCCATTATCGACGCGCCACTGGCTCCTGAGATTAGCGAGGCGATCGCCGGAGCGGTAACGGCGACATTTGCCGGCGGACCTACCCGTTTGGCGGTACGGTCATCCGCGACCACAGAAGATTCACCCGCCTTCTCCTTCGCCGGATTGCACGATACCCTGCTGGCGGTCACTGAAGAACCGGGTGCAGTGGTGGATGCGGTGAAGGCCTGTTGGGCATCGCTCTGGAGCGAGCGCAGTGTCGACTATCGCCGTCGGGGAGACGATCTGCTCGATGGCGCCGCGATGGCCGTGGTCATCCAACAGATGGTGCGCGCGGACGTCTCATTCGTCGCCTTTTCGGTGGACCCAGTCGACGATTGTGCCCGGCGCGTCATCATCTCTGCCTCCTACGGGCTTGGCGAGGCGATCGTGGCGGGGCTGGTGGTTCCTGATTACATCGTCCTCGAACCGGGCGGCGAGGTTATGGACTATCAGATCGGCTCCAAGGAGACGATGATCATTTCCAGTCCCAACGGCGATGGCGGGGTGCGGCAGGTTCCCGTTCCCCGGCTAGTGGCAAACCAGCAAGCCCTTTCCAACGACCAGGCCTGTCACATTGGCCGGATGGTCACCGATCTCGAACAAAAATTCGGCACCCCTATCGACATCGAAGGAGGTATTGCTGGCGGAACTCTCTCGCTCTTTCAGGCACGTCCGATCACGACGTGCTGCATTCCGAAGTAATCGTTTGGCAAAACGCAGCATCGCGATACCGAGCGCATGACGTTGGGTAGCGCGGCACAAGGAGCCCATCATGCCTGCAACCGAGACGCACGCTCCTGAATTCGATCCTCGCTATCTCCTGGACGATCCGGCTGATCGGACGATCACGTTTACCCAGGACCGTATGCACTTCCCTTTCCCGGTTTGCCCACTCTGGCAGTCGATACACCCCCAGGGATTTAGTGGAGGCTATGCCACTGCGACGAACGAGCTGAACATGCCGATGGTCGGATATCAGATTCGCTATCGAAATCACTATCAATACGAAGCTCCCGTTTTTGCCGTGCCAGCCTCTGAGGAGGAAGCACAGCGCCGCGCGGAACTGACCGAGGCGACCTTGCAAGCGCAGTTCCCCATCATGGTCCAGCGTTGGAATGAGGAACACCTGCCCCAGATTCAGGAGCTTTATCTCCGGATCACTCGAATCATCGATGCCGATCCGGCCACGATCGGGCCAGAAGCAGTCGACGAGCTACAGGCGATTCATCGCGCGCTGTGGACGATTCACTTTCGTATCGTGATGCCCCAGCTCATGGCTCAACAAATCTTCGACGAGTTCTACACCGATGTCATGGGACCGGAAAGCGATCCGCATGCCCTGCAGGTCGGAGTCTTTTCGAAATCGATCGAGGCGGGAATCGCCATGTCCGATCTCGCCGCCCGGGCGCGGGAGCTGGGACTTGCGCCGTTGCTGCTCGAGAGCTCCCCGGACGAGATCATGGCTCGATTGCCGGAAAGCGAGTCCGGCCGCAGCTTCCTCGAGGCCATGCATGAGTATCTGGAGGCCTATGGTTACCACCTGGATCTCTTCGATTTTGTCGTACCAACCTTGATAGAGGAGCCGACCCCGCTCTTTGCCGCCTTGCGACCCTATTTGGAGACTGGACGGGACAATCGCTCCGAGCATGCCACACGGGCTCGCGCCAGCGCAGAGGCGCTGGCCGATGTTCGGGAGACGTTGCTCGCCTATCCAGAGCCGATTCGAGCGCAGTTCGAAGCATTGCTGTCATTTGCGCTGGATGCGAACTTCCTGCACGAAGAACACAACTTTTATATCGACCAGCAGGGGCTCTCCCGCATTCGTATCGCCTTCATAACCCTTGGCAAGGCGCTCGTGCTGCGCGGCGTCATCGACGCACCTGATGACATTTTCATGCTTTCCCTCGACGAGACGCGCGACGCGCTGGCGGGCGACCTGAGCGATTTGCGATCGGTGGTTGGCGAGCGCCGGGCGTCGCTCGCGGCCGCCTGGGAAGACAACCCTCCGCCGTTCGTAGGAGCGCCGCCGGCTGGTCCTCCACCGGATAACCTTGGCTCCCGCGCCATGGGGCGCTTCTTCGGTATACCGCCGGCGCCATCGACCGATCCATCGATGGTTATGGGCACGGGAGGCTCAGCCGGCACGGTTACGGCGCCGGCGTATGTCGCCCGCACGCTCGAAGAGGCTACCGCTACGCCTGCCGGGCACGTTCTGGTGACGGTGACCACGACCCCGCAATGGACGCCTCTCTTTGGCATCGTGGCCGCAGTGGTTACGGAAACTGGCGGACCCTTGAGCCATAGCGCGATCGTCGCGCGGGAATACGCGATACCCGCGGTGGTCGGTGCGTTCGGCGCGACTCAGCGGATATCCACCGGGGACAGCATTACGGTGGATGGGGCAAAGGGAACGGTTCGCCTGAACTCCTGATGGTGAGATCGATCGCGCAGCGGTTGGGGATGCCCGACGCCAGAGACCCGGGCCAGCCTGCGAATGCGCTGCCTTCGCAGCGTTGGCTCTTGCTGGCTATTGCGCTGGGTTCCACGCTGGCTCCCATCAATTCCACGATGATCGCGGTCGCTCTGCCGAATATCCAGTCCGATCTGGGCGTCTCCGTTTCCCAAACCGCGTGGTTGGTAACGCTTTATCTGGTAGCGATGGCCGTCGGCCAGCCGATCGGGGGACGCCTGGGCGATCTCTTCGGCCGGCGGCGCGTCTACCTGGTTGGGTTGCTCTGGTTTGGCATCGCATCCGGCGCCTGCGCCTTTGCTCCCAATCTCGAGGTGCTCATCGTCTTTCGAACGCAGCAGGCCCTGGCAGGCGCATTGGTCTTTCCCAATGGCGTGGCGATCCTGCGACAGTCGGTGCCGGCGGAGCGACGTGGGTCGGCATTTGGCATGGTCGGGATGGTCACCGCACTGGCGGCCGCCGTCGGTCCACCCATCGGAGGAGTGCTGGTGCATGCCTTCGATTGGCGGGCGATCTTCTGGGTGAATGTTCCGATCATTGCACTCGCTTTCTGGCTCAACTGGCGATATCTGCCGGGGCACGAGACGTTCGCGCATGATCGCCCCGCCTTCGACAAGCTGGGATCGCTCCTGTTCGCGTTGATGCTGGGCGCCTTCATCGTCATACCGACCACGATTCGCTCCGATCGGCTCCTGGTCGGGCTGGGCGCCGCGCTCATTTCGGTCGTGAGCGGCATCGGGTTCGTCCTGTGGGAGATGCGCAGCGCGCATCCGGTGGTCGACATCCGCCTCTTTGCAAATCAAGCGTTTTCTGCGGCGTGTGCCTCGATCGCGCTCAGCAATCTGGTGATGTACACGACGCTGCTGGCGCTCCCGTTGTATATGGACCACGTGCGCGGGGACAACGAACGGGTGATCGGGCTCACGCTTATGGCGCTCTCGGCGTTGGCGGCCATTTGGGGTCTCATGGGTGGGCGCATCACCGATAGCCGGGGTAAATGGCTACCTGCAGTTGCTGGAGCGATCGCGCTCTTCACCGGCGCGATGCTGCTGGCCGGCACGTTCAATGGCGATCCATTCTGGCCGGCGATCGGAGCGCTGGCGATCATGGGAACCGGGCTGGGGGTGCAGAGCGCCGCCGTGCAGACCGCCGCGGTCGAAGCTGCTCCGGTCGCCAAGACCGGTTCGGCGGCGGGGGTTTATTCGACATCCCGCTATATGGGCAGCGTGATCGGCGCGACCATCCTGGCCATCGTGTTCGCCAGCGACCCCAAACCGGGAGATGGCGCCACCTTTCGCTACCTGTTCATAGGCCTGGCGGTTGCCGCCCTGGCCGGTATCTTCGTCAATTCCCGGATTGCCCCGCGCGCCGATAGCCTGAAGCGTGCATTTTCCGAAATGGCGAAATGACCCCGTCTTTATGCCGCACTCAACCAGGACGAAACCGGACGACGTAGCCCCTTCGGATAGTGGTTCTTGATGACGTCGCCGGAACGCTTGCCCCAACCAAGCGGGAAACCGTCGAACACCACCAGTACCCAGCCGGGCTCCCCTGGTTTGGTGAGCGTTTCGCCCGAGAGATAGCGGGCGGCTTCTTCGAAATCGAGCGGTTCGACGAGCGCAGTTTGCGACGGGTCGATCGCCAGCGCCAGCGCGTGTGACGGGACGAATCGCCCAGGCGCGACGGTTCCTAGCCAGAGCCCCTTGCGGACCATCGGCAGATCGCCCAGCGCATCCATTCCAGGGGGCGGCAGGAATACGGAGTCGCCCTGCAGGATGAGAGCGGTCTCCAGCGAGAAACCAGGCATCATGCGTTCCCGGAATGCTTCGAATTCGGGGGGCACATCCGTTGCTTTTGCGGACATCGGTACAGTGGACCAATTCGCTTCGCCATCGCGGCGCAAGTGGGCAATCGTGTGACCGTCGCCTTCCACTTCGTGCGGCCAGAGCCGTGCCAGCCCGGAGAGATCGTGTCTTCCATCCGCCCAGTCGGATCGACCTGGCGCGAACCCCGCGATTGGCTCGATCCGCCAATCAGGATGCTCGTCCAGGAACGCGCCGATCACCTGCTCATTCTCTTCCGGCGCGAAGGTACAGGTGCTGTAAACCAACTCGCCACCAGGGGCAACGATCTGGGCTGCCGCATCGAGTATCCCGCGTTGCCGCCGCGCTGAGCCCTCTACATGTGCGAGCGACCATTCTCCGCGCGCCTCTGGCGTTCGCCGAAAAAGCCCTTCACCGGAACAGGGGGCATCGACCAGTACACGATCGAACTGGTCGCCCAATCTTGTGGCAAGGCGGCTCACGTCCTGACTGGTGATGACCGCCAGGCTGGTTCCCCAACGCTCCAGGTTTTCGCCGAGTGGCTTGATCCGGCTCCCGACGACGTCGTTCGCAAGCAGCAACCCATCTCGGCTGAGCTGACTCACGATCTGGGTGGATTTTCCGCCGGGGGCCGCGCACACGTCGGCCACTCGCATTCCGGGGCCTAACGCCATCGCTTGGACCGGAGCCATCGCCGACGGTTCCTGCAGGTAATACACCCCTGCGGCGTGCCATGGATGCTTCCCGGCAGGGGCAGCGTCTGGCAGGTAAAACCCATCGGGGCACCATGGGATCGGCTCCAGTGGCCAGGGTGAGCGCTGCTGGAATGCTTCAGCCGAGAGTTTGCTGGTGGTCACGCGCAAACCAGCCCGCGCCGGACGGTCGTAGGAGGCGAAGAATGCCTCCGCCGCGTCACCGAGTAGCGACGTCATCCGCTCCACATAGGCGGCGGGTAGCGGCAGAGTCGCCATCGTGGTGACCTACCCTTCGAGGATCTCGATCAGTTGATCCTCGACCTCGCGCTCGTTGGGAAAACGGTCGACCTTTTTACGCGAGAAGAGCAATTTGTCGTCCAGCCAGACATCGTAGATTTCCCGGTCGCCCGGGATGATCGTCACGCCGCCCGGCAGATAATCGCCGAACTCTGACCAAACCTCTTGATAAGAAAACCCAGAAGGGTATGCAGGGCTTAATGACCAACATTATTCTGGCCATAGAAAAAATGCCCCGTTGGGAACCCGGAGAAGTCGGCGGCAAACATGTATCCGTATTTTACACCTTGCCAATTGAAGTCAATATGTATTAGAACACAAATGGAGCACGAAATAAATGGTATCAACCCACTTATCTCCGGCTCCATTTGTTTTATACGTTCATCAGCGATTCCCGACGACGCATTTTACCGGCCGGAATACCAAACATCATTTTAAATCGACGGCAGAAATAGGCCGTGTCCTTATAACCGACTTCAGCGCCAATAGCCCGGATGCTCTTTTTGCTCGTACGCAGTAGACCAACGGCAGCCTCCATTCGCTGATACTCGATGTAGTCCTGGGGATTAATCCCCGTCAGCATTTTAAAATATTGACCGACATAATCTTCTGAAACGTTTGCCACGTTAGCCAGCACCTTGTTAGAAAGATCACCACCCAGGTTTTCCTTGATATAAGCAAAAATATCAATCAGACGGGGATCTTTGAAATAGGTGCTGTTAGTGACCAGCTGCTCAACGAACAGGTGGTTTTTCAGAATATACCGAACTACTTCGATAACGATTTCTTCAGTTTTAATCTTGATAATCCGTCCTTTCCCCGCCAGATCGGTCATTTCCTCTGCCAGAATCTGGTCGATAGTCGTGGCCAGATGCTCTTCCCGCTTGATAATAAACGGAGGAACATCGAGGGAGTTAAAAAAGTTAACCGAGTCAAATACCTTCGCTTCAAAGGAAACGTAGCCAAATGAATTCGGCAGATGGCCAATCAGTTTGGGGTCATGGTTTCCCTCCCAGTACGATTCCCGATGCGTCATGAACTCTTCGTTCGAGACGATCTTGGGGTTGGTTGGGTCACCATAGGTAACGGTAACGTGCTTGCCACCCGGAATGAACAGCATATCACCTACTTCTACTTTTATCTTTTCATCGCCGATGGATACATCACCATTGAACAAAATTAACAGAGTGTTCTCAACATCGTAGAAATTTTTGATGGTGATCGGCTGCAGAATCCGAATGTTGCGGGCCTTAATAAACTTCACGCCCAGCGATTCGATTATTTTATTGTAGTCTTCCATAGCTGAAAGGTGCATGTCCTCTAGTTTGAATTGGTGCGTAAAGTTGCACAAAACTAATAATTTGTACAAAACTAATACAAGTATAAAAGTTTCCAAATAATAAAAAAAATAGTGCGTATTCGCATCGAACACGCACTACACCTTTAGAAAAATTCTATTTTACCAAGAAAAGGCCCAGCGAACGAGCTCTCGGGCTATAACTAATTTTTGTATTTCAGATGTACCCTCATAAATCTGAGTAATTTTGGCATCACGCATTAAGCGCTCTACATGAAATTCTTTTACGTAGCCATAACCTCCATGAATCTGTACGGCCTCGGTTGTTGCCCACATGGCCACATCCGAGGCAAATAATTTAGCCATGGCAGCAGCCTGTACATAATCTTTATGTTCGTCTTTAAGCCGGGCCGCTTTGTAGACCAGCAGTCGGGCCGCTTCAATTTTAGTGACCATTTCAGCCAATTTGAACTGAATGGCCTGATGGTCAAATATTTGCTTTCCGAATGCTTTGCGTTCCTGGCTGTATTTCAGCGCCAGTTCATAGGCCCCGGCAGCAATGCCCAATGCCTGGGCGGCAATACCTATCCGGCCACCGTTAAGTGTCGACATGGCAAACTTAAAGCCAAAGCCGTCGTCACCGATTCGGTTTTCCTTTGGTACCTTTACATCTGTAAACAGCAGGGAATGAGTATCTGACGCCCGAATACCCATTTTATCCTCTTTTTTACCGACGACAAAACCCGGCTTCCTTTCTCAACAATCAGGCAGTTGATGCCCCGGTGTTTTTTCTCGCGATCCGTTTGGGCAATGACCAGGCAAATACCGGACGATCCGCCGTTTGTGATCCAGTTTTTTGTGCCATTCACCAAATAATAATCGCCTTTGTCTTCGGCGGTAGTGGCTTGTGAGGTAGCATCAGAACCAGCTTCGGGCTCCGACAGGCAAAAAGCACCCAGCGTTTCGCCGGAAGCCAGGCGGGTTAGGTATTTCTGCTTTTGCTCTTCAGTGCCGTATGCCTCGAGTCCGTAGCAGACCAGTGAGTTATTGACCGACATGATCACCGAGGCCGACGCATCGATCTTGGAAATTTCTTCCATCGCCAGCACGTATGAAACTGTATCCATGCCGCCACCGCCGTAGTCCGGCGAAACCATCATGCCCTAAAAAGCCCAGTTCGCCCATCCGCTTGACTTGCTCGGCCGGAAACCGGGCTTCGTTATCCCGCTCGACAATGCCGGGCAATAGTTCATTCTGAGCAAAATCGCGGGCGGCTTCCTGTACGGCAAGATGCTCTTCCGATAAATTAAAATTTAATCCCTGTAATTCCAGCGTTGCCGATGCCATCTGAATTGTGTTGTTGTAGTTGATAAATTGTTTGTTGCGAATAGGTAAATGTAATAAGAAATAGGACGAGTAGTATGCATGCATACGATTCGCTTATTCGGACAATAACATGATAAGTTCGGCAACGCAAGCCGGTTTTGCTTCGCCTCGATGTCAAATGTACACTCTATAATAGCCCGCATCGATCCATTTTTCTGCGGGTCGACTTGCTTTAACTGTGCTTTCATGCGTAAACGGCTGCCAACCGGTACCGCGTTTGTAAATCGGATTTTATTAGCCCCGTAGTTGATACCCATTTTTACCGATTCAATCCGGTAAAGTTCAGCCATCAGTTTTGGGGCTAGTGAAAGTGTCAGGAAACCATGGGCTATGGGTGTTTTGTAGGGCGATTCCCGGCAGCACGCTCCGGGATCAGTATGAATCCATTGATGGTCGCCGGTTGCCTCTGGCAAACAGATTGATTATCTCCTGGGTGATCAGTCATATAGTTCGTTTCGCCGAGTGATTGTCCGGCATGGGCGAAAATGAGCCAGCTCAGGGATTTTAGAGAAAGGTGTAAGCAGTACGAGTTTGAGTTTTATTAGCAACTTTGCTTTTTGGTATGACTGCGAACTACTGCGTATAACATTTACTGTTTGAAGGCAATCGCCGGTTGCCTACCAGAAAATAGGCACTGGTACTCAGCCGTGCTGCTGGCATTTCATGGGTTTGGGCAAAGCAGTCTAGCCTTTAAATCGTTAATTCACTCACTGGGCAATCAATTTACCATTTTTGCTATTGATTTGTTTTTTCACGGAAATAGCTCATTACACTCAGTAGTCAATCTAACCAAAAGCAGACTGGTTTCAAGGTTAATCGAGCAGCTTTTTTACAAGAACAGAGCATCGATCGTTTTTCGCTGATGGGCTTTAGTCTGGGGGGACGATTTGCGCTGGCAACTGTCTGAAGCTTTTGCCGACCGATTCGATCAACTGATTCTGATTGCGCCAGATGGTATCACCCAATGGCTGGTATCGTTGGCAACGATTTCGGGCCTCGGCCGGAGGCTGTTTCGGTATTTGCTTCGGCATTTACCCATGCTCACCACGATTGGGCACATCCGTTGACGCGACTCGGCTTGCTGAACCGAACCATTATGCGATTTACCGAAATTTCGCTTGGTACACCCGAACAACGGGATCTGGTCTATCAGAGCTGGACTCAGTTTCGATTTATTCATCCCGATCTTAAAGACTATTGCTAACTTGCATCGATACGTCATTCCTGTGCAGGTCGTTTTTTTACAGGTGCCTTTGATCGGATTGTGCCGGGTACCTATATATTCTCCGCTAACAAACGACTTCAGCACTATGAGTTTACTGTTTTCAAAACGGGCATAATCATTTGATTGAGTTGACGGGAGAAATTAAGCCAGGATAATTTTCATAGATAACTCAGACGATTGCCCCTACTTTAACGATCGCTGTATAACCTGCCAAAGCCCGGCAATGGAAATAACGATTAACCCAACGATAACGATTTGAGTCCAGGAGCTTTGGTTAGGATTTTCTAACAAGTGTCTTGATTTCGCGGGCTTCGTGCCCCGACCATATTGCCAGTAAGGTGCGGGGGGTCATCCCCAGAAAGCCGCCCAGCAAAATATTTTTTAGCTTCGCCCCCGACAGGGCAAACATCAGATTCGTGAGGCCAAAGGGAAGAATAGGGCGAAAACTTGGCAAAGAAAATGACCTCCAATTCCTTGTTCAAAATACGATCCAGCACAGATTGGGCTTTAGGATTCCGGCGAAGAAAAGCCAAAAAGCGGTCGTGATCGAGCCAGTGAACGATCAGATTGATAAATAGAATACCACCAAAATTGATTACAAAAAGGGGCAATACAGCCTGCCAGCCCAGAAAATAGCCAAAAATAAGGGCCAGCATCGTTGGCGGAGTTAACCCGGCCGACGTAATGGCACAGCAGAGCGTAATGACCGCCCATTGCCAGGCAGTAAAACCCGCAATGTGAGCTTCATGAACTACGGCAAAGTAGGTCAGCAGGGACGTAAAGACAATGGGCGTTACCGACAAAACAACACCTGCAATGGCCGGGCCAGTAAGGAGTTTTAGGAATAGATAACTTCACACTCTATCAAACGGGTAAATGGCAGCTGTGGTTTTAGTCGCCAGCTGATTCAACCGCCTGCGCTACGTTACAATCTTCGTTACTTTTGACTATGAAATTCGGAACCAAAGCCATCCATGCCGGCATTGAGCCGGACCCCACCACGGGCGCCATCATGACGCCTATTTATCAAACGTCGACCTACGTGCAGGAGTCGCCGGGTAAACACAAGGGCTATGAATACGCCCGTACGCAGAATCCTACCCGGACCGTCCTGCAAAATAACCTGGCCGCGCTGGAAAATGGCAAACATGGCATTTGTTATGCATCGGGCTTGGGCGCAACAGATGCGATGCTGAAACTGTTCAAACCCGGCGATGAAATCATTGCCAGCAACGATCTCTACGGGGGTACCTACCGGATTATGGTACGTGTGTTTCAGGAATTCGGCCTGAAATTCACCTTTGTCGATTTATCCGATGCCGACCAATCTGGAAGCGGCCATTACGCCGGCCACAAAAATGGTCTGGATCGAGACGCCCACCAATCCGCTGCTGCGTATGGTCGACATTGAGGCCATTGCCGCCATTACAAAACAACACGGCATTCAACTGGTCGTCGATAATACCTTTGCGTCCCCCTATCTGCAAAATCCGCTTGATTTGGGCGCCGATATGGTGATGCATTCGGTCACGAAATACCTGGGAGGCCACTCCGACACCGTGATGGGGGCGATTATCCTGAATGACGATGAAACTGCCCACGACTGGCCTTTATCCAGAACGCCTGCGGGGCCGTACCGGGGCCTCAGGATTGTTTTCTGGTGCTGCGCGGTATTAAAACCCTGCATGTCCGGATGCAGCGGCACTGCGAAAATGCCATGAAGGTAGCCCAGTATCTGCACCAACATCCGAAAGTGAGTCAGGTCTATTATCCCGGCCTGGAATCGCATGCCGGCCATGAGCTGGCCAAAAAACAGATGCGGGGCTTTGGGGGTATGGTTTCTTTCGAGCTGAAAGGCGATTCTATGCCCGAAGCCGTGCGGGTCATGGAAAGCTTTGAGGTGTTTTCACTGGGCGAATCGCTGGGTGGGGTCGAATCCTTTGTACGCATCCGGCCAGCATGACCCACGCCAGCATTCCAAAAGAAGAACGACATCAAAAATGGCCTTAAAGATACCCTGATCCGGCTGAGTGTCGGTATTGAAGACGTGGAGGACCTGATTCAGGATTTGGAACAGGCAATTAGGACTGAACGGGCTCGGCAGGAGTTGTACTGCTGATTTTCAACTTGACGGAATGATCTGTATATTAGCTTTAGCAGCCAACCAGAAATACACCGGTCAAAACCTTATCGGTTTAAAACCGTAATCTCGCACCCCCGCCAGAAAATTCCGGCCAGCTTGCGGATAATAGCCATTGTCGGCAGTTACTTTTCCTTCCGAGATGTAAGCGTAGGTATAGCCGTTCGATTCGTAACAGCTCATTCAGAACGTTGTTGAACAGCAGCGTAAACGCAATCTCCTGCGCGAATTTGGGCTTGAGGCGTGTAAATCACCCGAATGTCGTTTGTGAAATACGGGTTCAGTTTTCGGCTTTCGTTCGAGGTATTGTCCAAGTACTGCTTGCCAACATACTTCGAGAGCAGACCCAGTTCCAGCCCTTTGGCGGGTGTAAACAGCAATTGCGAACCGGCAATGACATTCGGCGAAAATGAAATATCCGTCTGGCTATACTGACGGCTCTCCTGCTGGCCATTGTCGAAATTATCCAGATACTCCGTGAAATTCTTGACCTTGTTCTGGCTGAAGGTTGCGTTCACATTCCAGCGGAGTTGTTGGGCCAGACGGGCACCGGCTTCCAGTTCCATACCAGCCCGGTAACTGTTCGGAATATTGACCCGGTTATACGCTCCTACGTCGTTCAATTGACCCGACAACACCAATTGATTCCTGTAATTCATGTAATACGCATTGGCCGTAAACGCCAGTTTCTCACGTCTGCACTTTATAGCCTGCTTCGTAATCGATCAACTTCTCGGCTTTGGGACGGCTTTCGGGCGTTGACTGGGTATAATCGTCGCGGTTGGGTTCCCGCTGGCCCACGCCTACCGATGCATAGACCGTACTGCGGTCGTTGATGGTATAGGTTAAACCCGCTTTGGGATTAAAGAACGTCAGTTTAGCGTCCTGCTGAACATTTTGCAACTGGCTGTTGAACCCCAAAAATGAATAATCGACCGTGCGTATCTGCGCATCGACAAAGGCATTGAGCTTTGGCGTAAACTGATAAAACGCTTTGGCATACAGGTTAAAATCCCGTTTGGTGGCATCATCCTGGTAATACCGGTCCCGGATATTGGTGTTTCCAGCTATGCGCGACCAGATAATTTCGCCGTAGTGGCCGCCCTTATACTGATTCCAGCCCCCACCAATATTGGCCGTTAACTTACCGAAACTGTTGTAATCGAACGAAAAAACGGTACCGTAAAAATCGTTGTCCAGCCATAGCCGCCGAATCATATCCGTTCGTCGTAATCGTTGAATCGCCAATGACGACGTTGGGCAGACCGTATTTGCTGAACGTATCATCGGCCGTTGATACTCCTCGTAATAGCCCTTCCCTTTTGTATAGAAAGAATGACATTTAGCCCGCCAGTTTTTGCTCAATTCATGGGAGCGTGATCAACTGGTAATTGTCCTGCTGGTAATTGTCCGTCTGATTATCGTAGGTAAAGGAATTGTAGGTCCGGTTTGTTTTCAGAAATTCTTCCGGCACGCCATTCCAGGCCTGATACGTTTGTTCCTGACCCGAAAATACATTCAGCCGGAAGAAACTCTTTTTGGTGTAGTAGCCGCCAGATATATAAAACGACTTCAGGTCGGAGAAAGCGCGGTCAATATAGCCATCGGAATGAATTTTCGATAGCCGGGCATCCAGCACAAAGTGATTATTCAGCAGACCCGTTCCAGCCAGTACATTTACTTTTCGCGTCCCGAACGAGCCCCCCGACAGATTTACTTCGGCATAGGGCTTCTCTTCCAGCTTATTGGTCTGAATATTGACCGATGCCCCAAAAGCCCCGGCCCCATTGGTCGACGTACCCACCCCCCGCTGAATCTGAACCGTACTTACCGACGACGCAAAATCGGGCATATTCGACAAAAAACGTCCCCTGCGATTCGGCATCATTGTAAGGAATGCCGTTGAGCGTTACGTTTACCCGCGTAGCATCGGAACCGCGAATACGAATGCCCGTATAACCAACCCCAGCACCGGCATCGGAAGTCGTGACGATAGAGGGCGTGAAATTGAGCAGCTGCGGAATATCCTGTCCCAAATTTAACTTGTTCAGGTCCCGGCGCGTCACGTCCGTATAAGCAATCGCCGATTTCTGGTTGGCGCGGGTTGCGCTTACGACGACTTCATCGACCGCTACGGCCGTTTTTGATAATTTTATCGACCAGGCAGCGTTTTGAGTTAAGATCAACAATCTGTGTTTGAGTCTCGTAGCCCAGCATGAGATACGTGCAGGGATACGGTAGCCGGGCTTTAGATTCGTGAGTCGAAAGGCGCCGGAGGCATCGGTGAATGTTCCTTTGTAGGTGCCTTCCAGCACAATGGCAGCGCCGGGCAGCGTGCCGCCATCGGCATCGCTAACTGTACCGGAAATGGTAAGTTGTGCCCAGGCGGGCAGTTGTCGATAGCCACAGTAAGGCTAAGAGGAGAAAAGAAGTAGGTCGTCTGGTTTTTTCATGACGAAAAAGCGTGACGATAGGCAAGGGGCCAAACCTACCTTTGGTTAAGTATGATTGTTGTAACTACTCAGCAGACACGAATCCGTGAATTCATTTCCCTTCGCGGCATTACCCGCGCAGGTTCAATGGGTATAATCTCAGCCCGTTAGGTTAGGGCACCCCTTAGAAGATTAGCGCGACAAAGTTAACTCAATTTTAACAAAACAAGATTTCAGCATCTGGTCGTTTTTCTTTTGAACCAGTGTATTAGTATGTATGAGCGAATTTGATTTAGTTGTACTTGCAGGAAGATATAGCCAACGGCCGGTTGAAAGTTGGCGATGTAGGCACAATTTTAACGGTCTATAATGAAGGGAAAGCATTTGAAGTTGAGTTTGTAACATTAACCGGCGAAGCCGTGGCCATTGAAACGCTATTAGCCGCACCAAATTCGGGACGTCCGGACATCCGAAGTTTTGGCCGTGCGGGATATGACGCTTACAGGAAGAAAATGATTCGTAAACTTTTGAAGCTTACCCTTTTCCATGATGGTAAATATTCCTAATTTTGCAATCCAAATTGCAAAAGCATGAGCAAGAAGAACCCCGGATTGGACTTTTTAGAAGACCCGGACGCATTAGAAGGAAAGTTAGAGGATGTTGGTGATTATTTCCAACAGAACAAAAATATTGTCTGGGTATCCTTGGCGGCATTGTATTGCTGGTTGCTGGTTTCTTTGGCTATCGGTATTACGTAAGCAGCCAGGACGAAACAGCCCAGGTTGAGCTGTTTCCTTCTGTTTACCAGCTCGAAGCAGATTCTCTGAAGAAAGCACTGAATGGCGATGGCAAAACCCTGGTCTATTGAGCTGTAGCTGATAATTATGGTTCAACCCCGGCCGGTAATCTGGCCGAATTTTATGCCGGTGTTGGTTTGCTGAAGCAAGGTAAATACGACGAAGCCATCGAGCATCTGACAAATTTCAGCTCGTCTGATTTGCTGGTACAGGCGCGGGCTTATGCGCTTACTGGCGATGCCTACATGGAGAAGAAAAGCTTTGACGAAGCCGCCGACTATTACCGGAAAGCGGCTGATTATAAGCCGAATAAATTCTTTACGCCTGGTTATCTGACTGAAATTAGCGGTTGCCTACGAGCAGGCTAAGCAAAACGATAAAGCTATCGAAACCTATAACGAAATCATTGAGAAGTACGGTCAGTCTACCGAAGCTGCTAGTGCTAAAAAGTATAAATCCGTGCTGGAAGCAACCGTCGGTGAGTCGTAAGCGTACTTGACTAATCAATACAGCAAAGGACAAAGCCGAACCGGTTTTGTCCTTTTTTTGTTAACGTTTATTGATCGCAGCTGTGCATGGAACTCAGAACTGATCTCTAGTCAACTAGATATAGCAAAAATCAGAATCTTAAATCCATAAATCCGGTTCAGATGGCATCAGACTTAAAAAACCTTAGCGTCTTTTCAACCGACGAATTGCCGGATATAAGCTATCGGCGTTTTGCTATTCTGGTTTCGGAATGGAATACCGAAGTTACCGAAGCCCTATTCGATGGTGCTTACCAAACGTTGCTTCAGCATGGCGCAAAGGCCGAACATATCATTCGGGGCAATGTGCCGGGAAGCTACGAGTTGAGTTTAGGGCGCTCAGTGGTTTGCGCAACGTGATGATATCGATGCTGTTATTGCGCTGGGCTGTGTTATTCAGGGCGAAACCAAACATAACGACTACATCAACCATGCCGTGGCACAAGGCCTGACCAATGTTAGCCTGAAAACGGGAAAACCCGTCATTTTTGGCGTTCTGACGCCTAATGATCAGCAGCAGGCCATTGATCGGGCGGGCGGTAAACACGGCAACAAAGGCGATGAAGCGGCTATTACGGCCATTAAAATGCTTGGCTTACAGCAACAGGTTTATAGTAAATTTTAATTAGTGAAGAGGGACAAGAGCGAATGATGTGAACACAACTGTTTGCTCATTCACTCTTCACTCTTTCACTCATTCACTATTTCACTCTTTAAAAATGCACGTCTGGAAATTTGGCGGCACATCGGTCGGGAAACCCGAGCGTATGCACTCCATCCGTACGCTGATTACCAGCGACGATACCCGTAAAATCGTCGTTCTGTCGGCTTTGTCCGGCACGACCAATGCCCTATTAGCCATTGGCGAATCGCTGAAAGCCAACAATGATGCCGATGCAAACGCTAAAATTGAGACTCTGAAAGCCATTACGATGCTTTCATTGATGAGCTTGTATAAAACAGCCGAAGGGAAAGCGGCTGGTCAGAAAATCGTTGACAGTGAGTTTTCATTTATCCGGTCGCTAACGGGTATTAAACCCTTTACGCTCAAGCAGGAAAAAGAATTGGTGGCCGAAGGTGAACTGCTGAGTACGCAGATTTTTCAGGCATATCTGGCCGAAGAAGGCGTTCCGTCGACCCTGTTGCCCGCACTGGAATTTATGCGGATTGACGCGGATAACGAGCCGGAAATCCAATATACCGAAGCAAAAACTGGCCGAAATTACTGCCTGCACACGACGATAAGCAAATTATTGTCACGCAGGGATTCATTTGCCGGAATCCACGGGGCGAAGTAGATAACCTCAAGCGGGGTGGCTCAGATTATACCGCTTCGCTGATTGGCGGAGCCATTCGGGCGGAAGAAATCCAGATCTGGACCGACATCGACGGGATGCACAACAACGATCCGCGCATTGTTAAAAATACCTTCCCTGTTCGGGAACTGACCTTCGACGAAGCGGCTGAACTGGCGTATTTCGGCGCGAAAATCCTGCACCCATCCACCATTACGCCCGCCCGGATGTTTGGTGTACCGGTTCGTCTGAAAAACACGATGGACCCCAGCGCTCCCGGTACGCTCATTGCCGACCGTACCTCAGGGGCAGATCAGCAGGTATTTAAAGCGATTGCGGCTAAAGATGGCATTACGGCTCTGTACATTCACTCGACCCGAATGCTGAATGCCTACGGATTTCTGCGCCGTATTTTCGAGATTTTCGAGAAATACAAAACGCCGGTCGATATGATAACTACGTCGGAAGTATCGGTATCGGTAACGATTGATAATACCGAACGCATTCAGGAAATTACCGATGAACTAAACACATTCTGTACGCTCGAAGAACCCGACTACGACCAGACGATTATCTGCATTGTTGGTAACTTCAGTGCCGATAATGAGGGGTAGCGGTTCGGGTTTTCAACGCCATGAAAAACATCCCCATTCGGATGATTTCGTATGGCGGAACCGAAAGCAACCTGTCGCTGCTCGTTCATGGTCGTTACAAAGCCGAAGCATTGAATGCGTTGAACGACGGATTGTTTTCGGTGTAACTTTGCCTTTTAGAGTAATGGCCTATATGCCTTGATAGGCTAAATGGCATTCGAGACACTTAATCCCTTGCAACCATGACTGACGAGCAATTTTTACAGGAAGTTAAGAAGCAAGTCTGCGAAATTGATCCCCAGGCCGAAGTCTGGCTGTTTGGGTCAAGGGCGCGGGGTGATGCTCGTGAGGATTCGGACTGGGATTTTCTGGTATTTACAGATAATGATCTATCAGGTGGGCGCAGATGGCAGTTTTCTGATCACTTATATGACATTGAATTTGAAACAGGGCGGATGATTAGCACCATTGTCTGGCCGCAACGGGAAAGAAGTCGTTATGAGGTTACAGACTTATATCAGAATGTAATGGACGAGGGAATTCTACTATGAGCGGCACTAAAGATGATTTGATAAACTATCGTATTGAACGTGCCGATATGACGTTGGAAACAGCTCGACTATTGATAGATGGAGTGTTCAATAAAGTGTGTCAAGTTATGATTTGCTAACTTGACAATCAAATGAATATAAAAGGGGATAAAAACGGCTTTGATTATGAAGCCTTTCGCCAAGAGACCATCGCTAAAATGCTAGCTGGCGAGAAGGAACTGACAGGCAAAGATGGCCTGTTGGCGCCACTATTGAAAGATTTACTTGATGCTGCCCTGTCGGGCGAGCTACAGGATCACGTGGAGCAAAACCGTCCGAACCGCCGTAACGGCAGTAAGACCAAGCAGGTCAAGACTGGACATGGTCCCGTTGAGGTGGAGATGCCCCGTGATCGAGATGGCTCGTTTGAGCCCAAGCTTATTGGTAAGCGACAAACGACTCTGGGCGAAGGTCTGGACAACCGTATCCTTTCGCTCTATAGTAAGGGTATGTCCTACCAGGACATTCAGGAGCACCTGGAAGATTTATATGGGCTAGACATCAGCACAGGTCAGTTATCAGCCATCACTGATAAAATACTTCCCCTAGTCGAGCAGTGGCGTTCTCGCCCTTTGGAGCCAGTGTATGCATTTGTGTGGCTGGACGCAGTTCACTTCAAAGTACGGCAAGACGGTAAAGTCATCAGCAAAGCCGCCTACAATATCTTAGCGGTTGATTTACAGGGTCGTAAGGATCTATTGGGCATCTACATTGGCGATGCCGAAAGTGCTCGTTTCTGGCTCAGTACGCTGACTGATCTACAAAACCGGGGGGTGAAAGACCTCCTGATTTGCTCCATTGATAACTTATCCGGTTTCGGCGATGCGATTGAAACGGTCTTTCCACATGCCGACGTCCAGTTATGTTTAGTTCACCAAGTCCGTACTTCGCTTCGGTATGTGGTCTCGAAGGATCAAAAGGCAGTAGTGGCTGACTTAAAACCTATTTACCAGTCGGCAAATCTAAGCGGAGCCGAACAAAAACTAGCCGATTTTGCGGACAAATGGGGGCAAAAGTATCCGCTAGTCGTTGAGAGTTGGAAACGAAATTGGCTGCGGCTAACCCGTTTCTTTGAGTACCCGGCGGCTATCCGCAAAGTCGTTTATACGACGAATACGGTGGAGGGATTTCATCGTCAGATTCGCTGCGTGACGAAGTCTAAAGGTGCTTTCAGTTCAGAAACAGCTCTGCTTAAACTGCTTTACCTAACGACGCAACGCATTATCGCAAGCTGGAAGTGCCGCTGCAAAACTGGGGTTCAACACTCCAGCAATTGACGATTTTGTTTGAAGACCGTGTTCGAAATTACAGCGCAATCTGAAAAAATGACACACTTCATTGAACA
>CAVVQC010000005.1:115000-824348 GCA_963750275.1 uncultured Chloroflexia bacterium | reverse complement strand
TGCGGGTACGACGCTGGGTGGTGTTGGTTCATCGCACGTCATTGCAGGCAGGCGACGCGCGACGGAACTTCCGCTTCAGGCTTCCGGTACCAGCGTCCAGGCCACACGCGGGGACGCTTCGACGATGACCCGAACCCGGGAATACGGGAGTCGTTTCGAGGGAGTTGCGAGCGGGTCAGGCGTCGGTCTGGAGCGAACGCAGGGGTTGGCGTTCGCTGGCCAGTTGTTCCAGCAGGCTGACCGCATGGTTCAGACTGGGAAGCGCCTGGATTTCCTGCTGCATGCGCATCGCATTCGCTTTGTACTGTGGATCAGCCAGGATGGCGCTGATGGCAGCGCGAATCGCCTCAGGCGTGCGCTCGTCTGGGCCAACGACGCGACCGACCCCGAGATCGACGCAGCGCCTGCCATTCCGGGGTTGATCGCCCTGCACTGGGAGGACAACCATGGGGACACCGGCGCTCAGGCAGCCCATGATGGTGCCGAACCCTCCGTGGGTCAACACCACGGCGCACCGGGGGAGCAGCTCGGCATGGGCTACATATTCTTCGATGCGCACATTCTCCGGTTGCGGACCGAACTCGGCTGGGTCGCGAGTACGCCCAACAGCCACGAGTAGATCGATCGGTTCGTCGCGCAGTCCGGCGATGATGGCTTCGTACAGACCGGGTGTGCGATTGGCCTCGGTCGTACCGAGCGTGGCATGGATCAGTGGTCGCTGTGAAGCGTTCTGCTCGGCAGGCGACGCAAACTCGGCTTCGGCACCATTTGCCGGCGAGTCCGGCCGAATGAAGTGAATCGTGTCAGGCGCCTGCTCGTCCGGGGCGATCCACTGGGGAGGCATGGGGGCAAGCAAGAGGTAGCGATGGAGCTGTGACATGGTTGGGTCTGAAGCCAGACCGAGTTCCAGGCGCAGGGGATCGTGCCACACCACAAACGGTGCGATTGGACGCGCCCAGAATGCCCCGGCCGTGGCATGGGGGATGCCACGAATCTCGCCGGCAAGAGATGCGCCGAACTCGTTCGGCTCACGCACAAACAGATCGGGCTGCCAGTCGTCCGCCAACGCCAGGAGATCGCGGGTCATGGTCCGGGCAGCGATATTTGTCCAGAGGTGGATGATCCATGGCAATCGATCAGGTCCGGCCATCGGCGCGTCAGGAAAGAAGTCGCTCAAACGATCGATTCGCCAGTCGATTCCTGCTGGAAACGACGGGAACCCGGCAGCCTCGACATCGACACGGAACGATGGGGCGCAGGCAACCGCGACTTCGTGGCCGGCTGTCACAAGCGCGCGGGCAAATGGCACAAGCGGATTGAAATGACCTGCGCCGGGCTGCGTCGTGAACAAGATGCGCATGGCTCTCCCCTTCACGCGTCATGGGCACGTCTGTCCAAGCTGGATGGAGCCTGTGACGCTGTTCTCGTCATCCTAACGGGTTTGTTCTCCGTTGGTCATGCTACTCGGATCTGGATCGACCACGCGTTGATCTGGTGTTTTGCGCTGCGCTGCGTTCTACTGCAGGAATCGCATGCGTATCAGGAGAGATGGGGATGGCGCGGAGCTCGCGAGAGAAGCTGATGGGGACGATTGGGGAGCGGTGGGATGAGCTGCTTGTCATCGGTGGAGGGATTCTCCGACGAGGAGATGCAGGAGCCGGGGGTGGTGGGCGATTGGTCGGTGAAGGACATCCTTGCCCATGTGACGACCTGGGAAGAAGAAGCGCTCAAGCATCTGCCGGAGATCGCGGCTGGCACACCGCAGCAGCGATACAAGGATGTTTACGGTGGGCTGGACGCGTTCAACGCGCTGAAATTCGAGGAGAATCGTGGACGCTCGCTGGATGAGGTGCGCACCCGTCTGACGTCGTCCCACGAGGAATTGGTGCAGTATCTGGAAACGGTTCCAGAGGAATTGCTGCATAGTCGCGAGCGGTTCCGGACGCGGTTACGGTGGGACACGTATAGCCATTATCCCTTGCATGCCGAGCATATCCGGGCATGGCGACATGACCTCTGAGCGCAGGTCGAAGACGCTCGGCAAACGCGGGCGGACGACCATGCAGGGCACGTGGGACATGCTGGCGACGTTGCCGAATCGCGACGGCATCTGAGCCAATCCGTTAGGTTTGTATGAGCAAATCGCACGATCGCATGACCTCGCCCGTGGCGGGGATGATCGTGTTTGGCCGTGATTGCGTTCGATCAAGTTTGAGGAGTGTGCGTGCGCGCGAGACTGGGTTCGTGGTGGTTTACCGTGCGGGATACGCTCTGGCCGATTCCGGCGGCGATGACGACCGCGGCGGTTGTACTGGCCCTGTTGTTGATCCAGCTCGATGAGCAGGTGCTGGTCAGGGATGGGGTGCATCGGTGGTGGCTCTTCTCGGGTGGGGCGGCCGGGGCGCGCGGCGTGTTGAGCACGATCGCCGCTACCTCGATGACGATTGCGACCACCGCGTTTTCCATCACCATCGTCGCATTGCAGCTCGGGTCGAGCCAGTTTTCTCCCCGAATTCTGCGAGGTTTTACCGGTGACCGTGGCAACCAGATGGTGCTGGGTATTTTCACGGCCACCTTCGCCTATTCGTTGGTTGTGCTCCGGGCGGTTAAAACCGAAAGCGATGACCGGCGCACCTTCGTTCCCGGCACGGCGGTCACGATTGCGCTGTTGCTGGCATTCGTGATGATCGGCGCGCTGATCTATTTCTTCCATCACGCCACGCGCAATATTCAGGCCCCGGTCATTGTGGAACGCGCTGCGCGTGACACGCGCGCGCTCATCGAAAGCGAGATCGGGCGGCGTGAAACGATGATGCGAACGCTGGAGCGATCGGCGACTGCCGTGGGCGAACCGCAGCCAATCAAGGCACAGTCTCCAGGGTATATCCAGAATATCGAGCTCGGCGCGCTGGTGCAGTGCGCCAAAGATTGGGGTGGCGTCATTCGCGTCGCCCGCGCCGAGGGCTCCTACGTCATCCCGGGAGCCACGCTCGCCGTGGCCTGGCTGACCGATCGGCCGAACCCTGAATCCGCGGAGAGTGATGAGCGGAAACCCGTGGAGGAGCAGCCGACGGCTGACGAGCAGGAGGCAAGCGACACGGAGCTGCGGAACAGGGTGCGCGACACGTTTTTTCTGGGCATGGAGCGCACGCTGGAGCACGATGTCGATCTGGGATTCCGGCAGCTCAGCGATATTGCGCTGAAAGCCCTCTCGCCTGGCATCAACGATCCCACCACGGCATTGCTGTGCATCGACCGGTTACGCGAGTTGTTGGTTCTTGCGGTCGAGCTTCGCTCAGGAATGTTTGGCATCTGGGACGATGATGAACAGCTTCGGGTTTTGATCGAGTTCGACGGATTCGATGTTTATCTGGGGATCGCATTCGACCAGATCCGGCACTATGGTGCTGGCGATGCCACGGTGGTGCTGCATTTGCTGGAGGCGCTGCATGAACTGGATGAGCACACGACGTCGCTCGCCGATCGCCAGCAGCTCCGCGAGCTGGCCGCGTTAGTGGTCGAGGAGAGCGAATCGCAATCGCTCCCACAGTACGATCGCACCCGCATCAACAAGGCCGCGTTGTGGGCGATGCCGGCGTAACGCGATTCGTTGCCATGGCGGTTACCGGCGCAGATCACGAAATCAGGCAGTAGGAGCAGCGATCGACGCTGTGGTGTTGATCCCGACCCCGCGCCCAGCACTCGAGGGCTTCCGCGTCGTCGGAACAGGCTTTTGTGTACGTGGTGTGGAGCTTGTCTGGTTTGGGCGGGTAGAGGAATGAACAGCGAGCTGCATGCATGATGTCTTTGCCTGGACCGCTGGTGTCGATATTGAGGACGAATCCATGGGGATGCGATTCGAGCCATGAGAGATACGAGGCATCATCCTCGAAGACCTGGATTGCAGGTGACGGATCGGAATGCCTGAGCATGGGGAGAACCTCCGTCGTAATGCGTTCGAAGACGTCCAATTGCTCTGGGAGGAAGGGGTAGTAGAGGCCGAGGTCGGTGATGCCGAGGGCGAGGAGAGGTTCGGCCTGGGCGAGGAACGCGGCGGGCGATTGGTAATAGGCGATGGCGCCGCCGTTGTGGCGGGCGGTGGTATCGAACATGGTGTAGGAGCGTTGCAGCGTGGCAGGATCGCGACCGAGCTCGGCGCAGAGACGGTCGATGGTGGCGTTGCGCTCACGGGTTTCAGCCAGTTGCTCGGGGAACGACGGTTGGAACGAGAGGGAGTTCCAGATGTCGGCGTGGCGGACGGTGTGGCGCATCATCTTCGGGCCAAGGGCGGCCACCATGATGGGCGGACGGGGTTGCTGGATGGGACGCGGGTTCATGACGGCGCCATCGGCCTGGTAGTAGCGGCCGGCGAAGGTGGTGGTTTCCTGCGAAAGGAGCTGGGCGACGAGCTCGAGATATTCGCCGAAGCGGTCGGCGCGTTCGGCGTTGGACCAGTTCGGGAAGCCGCCCATCTTGTAGGACGGATCGATGGTCAGGCCGGTGCCGAGCCCGAGCTCGATGCGGCCATGGGAGATCTGGTCGAGGGTGAGCACTTGCCGGGCGAGCATGGCCGGGTTACGCAACGGAATCTGGGTCACGGCGGTGCCGAGCCGGATGGTGCTGGTGGCCTGGGCCAGGGCAGCAAGGGCGGTCCATGCGTCGTACCAGGGAGCGGGGGGATTGGTCCAGTCGACCAGATGATCCGGGAGCATGACCGCGTCGAGGCCGAGGGTTTCCAGCCATTGGGCGCGGCGCAGGACCTCGGGCCAATCGGTGGTGGGAATGATGAGGACGTGGAAACGGATTGGGTGCGTCATTGGGCAATCATACGGCCGGATGCATCAGTTCGCGGACAAGGGCACTTCCGTTTTTGACCCAACAGGCGCATGATGGTGCCATCACCGAGAAGTGCATAGCCGATGCCGCGCGAGGGTGCGTGGGGGGCCGGAGGGTGATCCTGTCGCAATGGATCGGCGGGTGGAAACTGAACAGGGAGGACAGCGATGAAACGATGGTTTGGTCTTCTTGTTGCGCTGCTGCTGGCGCTCACGCTGGTGACGCCGTCGCTGGCGCAGGATGCCACGCCCGAGGCGGCACCGCCTCTGGTGACGGCATCCGGGCTGGGGCTTAGCGAGTTCGATATCACCGTGACCGATGCGGGTTTCGATCTGCCGTCGTCGATCCCGGCGGGCCGCTATCTGGTCAATGCCTCGATCGAGACGAGCGAGCCCTCGGCGGCTTCGTTCTTCCTCATTCCCGATGGTATGACCTTCGATGATGTGACCGCGGCCTTCGCGGCGGAGGACGAAACCGGGGCCAGCTTATCGTGGCTGTATCACACCACGATCGCCGGAGGCGCCATGGGCGCGCCGGGCACGGTGGGACAGGCCGTGATCGATCTTCTTCCGGGCAATTGGGTGGTCTGGGCGGACGACCCGGGTTCGGCCATCCCGATGACCGAGATCCAGGTGACCGGCGCGATGCCGGACACGCTGCGAGAGATCACCCCGACCGTAACCATCACCGCTACGAGCAACGAGACCGGATACGACTTCGCGGTAGCGGGCGATGTGGTGGCCGGTCCGAATCTGGTCCAGTTCTATAACAAGACCGATCAGCCGCATTTCGTGGCGGCGCTGGTGAGCCCGGTGCCGCTGGATAACGACCAGTTCATGCAGTTGTTGATGATGGAAGACGGCGCTACGCCGGCGCCCGATTCCGGTTTGCCGGGTCTGGACGAGATCCAGTTCAGCCCCTCGGGCATCACGACGGTTTCCGCCGGTGTGAAGATCTGGGCGGTGGTCGATTTCACCTCTGGCTACAACTACATCACCTGCTTCGTGACCGATCCGAACAGCCCGGACATGCTGCCACATGCGGCCGAGGGGATGTTCGAGGAGATCGACGTGCCGTAGCGTTGATTCGTCAGATGCGAAAGCACATTGGATTTCGAGCCGGGGCGAGCGATTGCCCCGGCTTTGTTTGTGGTTACTGGTTTGCGTGGTTGTCGATAGAAGCTGATCGCTTGGGTGTGTGCTGCGTCGACGAGAGAGATTCTTCGCGTTGCTCAGAATGACAAGGATGAGGTGGAGCTGGTTTGGGAATGTGCGGGCGGGCGGTTCTGGGTTTTACCCGACGTGGATGGCGGGGCGGCGTTTGGGGTCGGGTTCGGCTTTGCGCAGGACTTCGTGGGTGACGGGGGCGATGTCGCCTTCTCCAAAGAAGATAAAACGCGCCAGGTATTTGAGCGGGTTGCCTTCGGTCCAGCCGAAGTAGACATGCGGGCGGCAGCCGGTTTCGTCCCGGATGGCCAGCAGAACCGCGGCGATGGTGTTGGGAATCGAGGCGCCGACCGCACGGAGCACCTTGAACTGTCCGACGGTCTGGCCTGCAACCTGGATGGAGGAGGCGAATTCTGAGGCATCGGTCACGGTGACTTCGAGAAAGAGCACTGGTACGCCGACCGGGATGTTGCTTGCTTCCCGTTCTTCGCGTTCCTTGAGCAGGTACTCGCGCGAGGTGCGCTGGTCCGGGTGATTGGCGATGATGCGCAGCTCGCCGCGTTCTTCACAAGCCGTGAAGAACTGCATCGCGTCTTCGTCGAAGGTCACGCTGGACGCCCGGAGCTCAGTGGAACGCAAGGTGCGCGACAACAGCGAGACCACCACGATCGTGGCGATGAACATGAGCGCGATCTGCAACCCTTCCGGATCTTTATAGATGGTGACGACCGTGGTGTAGATGAAGAGCAGGGAGACGATGCCAAACGAGATGACGGCCTTCCGCTGGTGCTTGCGTCGCGCGGCCAGCGTGACCGCGACGGAGGCGGAGGTAATGACCGCCAGCACCCCGGTTGCATAGGCACCGGCCTGCGCATCGACATCGGCCTGGAAGGCAAAGGTGACCAGGAAACAGATGACCATGAAGACAAGCACCAGCGGGCGATGCGCATTGGCCCAGGTTGGGGCCATGCCATAGCGCGGCAGGAAGCGCGGCACGATATTGAGCAAACCGGCCAACGCCGAGGCTCCAGCAAACCAGAGGATGGTGATGGTGCTGATGTCGTAGATCGTGCCGATGCCGTTGCCGAGTAGCTCGTGTGCCAGATATGCCAGTGCCCGGCCGTTTGCCTGGCCACCTTCTTCGAACGCGGCGGGAGGAATCAGCACGGTGGTCACGAGACTGCTGAGAATGAGCAAGACACTCATGATCGCTGCTGCCGTGGTGAGCAACCGGTGGGTGTTGCGAATGCGGCCAGCAGGATTAGCCGGCGTGTCGGTAGGATCTCCTTTGACCAACGGCATCACGAGCACGCCGGTCTCGAATCCGGAGAGCCCCAGTGCCAGTTTGGGGAAGAGCACCAGGGCAGCGGCGATCATCAGCATCGGATTGCCGTAGTCGGTATTCAACTGAACCCGCCAGGCGTGCATCACATCCGGATTCCGCGCGATCTCGATAAGGGAGGCGCCGAGGACGATCGCATTCAACGCGAGATAGACCGCAACCAGTCCGACGGCAATGCCAATGGCTTCGCCGAACCCACGAAGAAATACGACGCCCAGAAGACCGATCAGGACGAGGGTGATCGGGACTTCCAGACCCTGGAGAAAACCGGTGAAGGGATTTTCCGCGATGTGGGCAGTGGCGTCGGCGGCCGAAAGGGTGATAGTGATGATGAAGCCGGTCGCCATGAAGCCAATGAGACAGAGGACCAGCAGCTTGCCCTGCCACCAGCTCAGCAAGCGTTCCAGCATGGAGATCGAACCGTCGCCATACGGGCTTGCCGAGGCAACGCGTTTGTACATGGGCAGCGCGCCGAAAAGCGTGACCAGTACCAGAATCAATGTGGCAATGGGGGCGAGGGCGCCAGCCGCCAGTGCGGCGATACCGGGTTGATAGCCAAGCGTGGAGAAATAATCGACGCCGGTCAGGCACATGACCTTCCACCAGGGATGCTGGTGGCCGGCATGAACGTGTTCGAGGGGACCGTCCGTTTCCCGAGCCGAGGTTCCATTCAGCAGCCAGGCTCTGAGCCGGGAATCGGGTTTTCTGGGCGTGCGAGGATTGGTGAGCGTCGTGGTAGCTGTCATGCGTCTCGTTGTGGAGCAGCCCCGGATTTCCACATCAACGTTCCAGGCCGCCTCGGGTTCCGGTTTGTTTCTGATCACCGGCGCACGGGAGTATGGCTGAAAAAAGAAAAGCCGACCGAAACGCGCAGGGGAGGTATCTCTGGCGTGAATGTGGGGAGGCCGCTACGGAGGGTTCTGCCGAGCGTGCAGCGTCTTTGTCCGCGGCCTCGATCACGGTAGGATGTACTCTTCGAACTCCCCAGAAAGGAACGTGCTCGTGGAACAGGGATCTGGCGTGATAGTTGTCGAAGATGTGCCCTATGGATCGGCAGATGGAGAAGCGCTCTTGCTCGATGTGCTGACACCCGATCCTCGACCTGACGGTCTCCTGCCGGCGCTGGTTTGGATCCATGGTGGCGGTTGGGAAGCGGGCGACAAGCGTGGGGGATTCTCCGATACGTTCGGACCTGAGCTCGCGCTGGCAGGGTTTGTCTTCCTTAGCATTCAATATCGGCTGAGCGACCAGGCGATTTTTCCCGCGCAATTGCACGATGTGAAAGCAGCGGTGCGCTGGGTGCGTGCTAACGCGGAGTCGCTCGGCGTCGATCCGGAGCGGATTGGCGTCTGGGGGCATTCTGCTGGTGGACATCTCGCCGCACTGGTCGGCACGACGGGCGATCTGGCGGAACTGGAGGGAGAGAGCGGTTCTCCGGGAATCTCGAGCAAGGTCCAGTCGGTCGTCGCGCTTTCGCCAGCCACTCATTTTCTGGAGATCCCAGCGGACTGGCCGCATGTCGAACCGCGACGCGCGACCGAGAAATTAGTAGGTGGTCCGCTGGAGGAGCGCACGGAGCTGGTACGTTTGGCAAATCCGATCGCGCATATTCGCCCGGGAATGCCGCCTTTCCTGATCGTTCATGGGGCGGCCGACGACGTGGTACCGGTGGAGCAGGGGATCGCACTGTACGACGCATTGATCGCAGCGGGATGCGAAGCGACGCTCGAGGTGCTGCCGGGGGCCGATCACTCGCTAGCTTCGGCAGCGCGCGGTATGACGGTCGAAGACGCGTTGCGTTGGGTAGGGCGAGAAGCAAGCGCCTTCTTCGAAGGGCATTTGCGTTCCCTGGACGAGTAAGATCGACATCCGCTCCGTCCGAGCATGACCATCTTTGCAGGATCGACGCTCACGCTCTATGGTGAAGACCGAATGTACGACGCGGTTGCCGCGAGATAGCGTGTCATTCCAGCATCGAACGGAGCCAAACCCATGATCGCAACACAACCATTTGGCCGGACCGGGCACGAGAGCACACGGGTGATTTTCGGGGCAGCAGCTTTCGGAGATGTGTCACAGGACGTGGCAGACCAGACGATGGAGCAGATTCTCGGTTGGGGAATCAACCATATCGACACGGCAGCCAGCTATGGTGAGTCGGAATTGCGACTTGGTCCCTGGATGGCGGAGCATCGAGATCGGTTCTTTCTAGCGACGAAGACGGGCGAGCGAAGCGCCGGTCCGGCGTATGACGAGATCCAGCGATCACTAGAGCGATTGCGGACCGATCGGGTCGATCTGATTCAACTGCACAATCTGGTCGAAGAGGACGAGTGGCAAACGGCGATGGGACCGGGCGGCGCGTTGGAAGCGGCGGTGCGTGCGCGGGACGAGGGATTGGTGCGCTTTATTGGCGTGACCGGGCATGGCGTGCCGATTGCACGAATGCATCGCGCTCGCTGGAGCGGTTCGATTTCGATTCGGTGCTGCTTCCGTATAGCTACATTCTCATGCAGAACCCGGAGTACGCGGCCGATTTCGATGAGCTGTCGCGGGTCTGCGCCGAGCGGAAGGTGGCAGTGCAGACGATCAAGGGGATCACCCGTGCCCCGTGGGGCGATGATCCGCAGACGACGACTACCTGGTACAAGCCGCTGGTGGATCAGGATTCGATCGACCTGGCTGCGCAGTGGGTATTGGGGAACGAGCAGGTCTTCCTCAACACCGCCAGCGATGTGAACTTGCTGCCAAAGGTCATCGACGCCGCCGAGCGATTCGGCACGCGCCCAAGCGATGTGGAGATGGATGGCCTGGTGCGTTCGCAGGCGATGGAACCGCTCTTCGTTTGAGCAACTCCATCGGGCAGGCGAGTCCGCGTGCCGATCACTCGGCGATGCAGCGCGCCCGGCAGGACACGATTGCTCGCCATACGCGTCTGTGAAGATCATGCCTTCTCGCGTGATGGAGTCTATCCTGGTGATCTGATATCCCATCAACTCGAGATTGTTTGGCGGAGTTTCGTCTGCCCCACTCTTTCTCGGCCGAGAAAGAGTGGGTCACGTATGTAGACCATTCACCGGTTCCGGTAGGTGCGTGAGGTTTTGCTACGACGGTGGTTGGCCCAGGATAAATCCGGGGTAGGTCTGACCGGTGGCGAGATTTGGATCGACGAACTGCATGCTCTGTCTCCAGGCGTCAGCCTGACTGAGCCTGGGATAGATCTCGGAAATCTGTTCGGGTGACGCCGAGCCCGACGCGACCACGTCTTTCATTTCGTAGTTGGCCTGGTCGGCGAACGGTGTGATTTCGATCGCTTGCATCATTCCATTGTCCTCATGCAGGAGAATGTGGCAATGATCGACAAAGACGCCGATGTAATCGGGGAAGCGTGAGCGGACGATTGCCCGGCCCCCATTACGCGGGATCCAGACCACATCTTGCCAGCGAGGCTCGTCCAGGATATTGACAAAGTTTCCGTTCTGATCGGGAACTTCCAGCCGCATGACCCAGACTGGATTCTGATGGATGTGGAATGGATGATCGACGCTCTTGGATACGATCGCCCATGTCTTGGCATCGACAGGTTGCTGATCGAAGAGTCCCTGGCCGTCCTTGCGCAGGAGCGGCTGGCCAGGATAGTGCCCGCCACTTTGCCCGAGCGGGGTTTCGCTGGTGTCAGCCCATAAGGTCATCGAGTAGTTGTAGAGCGCCCATTCCTCAGCTGTGTTTTCGAGCATGATGGGGCGCAGCGGGTCGTTGGGGTCGAATTTTCGAGACATGTTGGCCCGGAGCGGGAAGAGCTCGTCGGACGCGTCTACGATTTCGCTGGACGCAGAGCCTGCGATCGCCATGGTGCGGATGTTGGGCGCCAGGAGTACGTAGTCCTCGGAATCAGGGATACGGGCGTAACGGAGCGTTTCCAAGTGTCCCCCGTTCGCCTGGTCACGCTCGACAAATGCTCGAAAGTTCGTGGCCGTTTCGTCAGTACCGGCGGTCGTGACGAGCGGGAAGTCCGCCGCGCCCCAGCCAGAATAGGTAATGGTCCGGGTGCGGAACTTGCCGGCACGGCCCTCGATCTGGCTGTCGGGATCGGCTGGAAGGCTGGCGGCAGCCTCATTGATGCGTACCTCCTGATCATTCACCGGGCGATGGTAGGCCGGTAATTCCGGAAGGACATCGACCAGGCTCATCACGTCGAAGTCAGGAATCGAAGGCAACTGATTGCCACGTTCATCCGTTTCGTCGCGGACAATCACATATCCCACGACGACATCTTCGGGCGGTGGAGCCAGCTCGGGGGCCGTGATATTCGATTGCAGTGCGTTCTGGTAGATGTCCGAATGGACTACGACAGCTTTGGCCAGGATCGTGTAGATCTCGGACGTGCCTGGTTCTGACAATCGAGGGGCCTGGAATAGCACGTCGGTCCTGTTGGCCGTCGCCATATAGACCTCATTTGGGCGGACGAAGCAGTTGCGAATTCCCTCAGCACTGGCGAACGCATCTTCGAGATTGGCCAGCATGGCCTGGTTGGGATTTCCGGTGAGATCGCGATCAAGCGGATTTTCGGTGCCTGGGTTCTGGGTCGAAAGGTCTTTGATCGTATACGACGCGTCAGTGCCTTCGCCGGTGACGAGGGTGACACCGTCGAAGGACAGTTGATAAAGCTGCTGATGGTCACCGGAGAAATCTGCCTGGGTGGCTGGCGTGAACGTTTGGGAACTCGGGTCGGTCAATTTGACGAGTTGTGTTGTTTCACCATTCTGCGTTGCGCTTTCATCGACCGCGTATTGTCCCTTGAGCACCATGAAGCGAATAAAGCCCTGACCGTCGACACTGCCATTGAGCACTCGCCAGCGCTCGATGGCACCGGGGCGCATGGTGATTGTGTCTGGATTTTGATCGCCGTTGATAAGAGGATATGCGGCCCCTCCTTGCTTCAAATCTTTAGTCGGAGCATCCGGATCGGCGGAGAGATTGAAAACGCGTTGAATGAACATGACTCGTTCCATGTAGTCATACTCACCGGTTCGCATTTGAGGATCTGGATTTCGATCTCCGGTCAGGGCCAGATTGATCGCCTCGTCCACATCACCTTCAACGATCAGGAATCCAGCCATCCCGCTGGCGACCTGGTTATGGGTGGCGCCGTGACAATGTGGGTGATACCAGTGCGTGCCGGGAGGGTGCGGCTGCGGGGGAAGTCCAAGACGATCCATGAGATCCGCCTGTACGTTGCCAATGCGGAATTCATAGTCGGCGTAGCCCGTCTGCTCGTCGTGTTGAAGGTATGAGGTCTGATTCGGATTTTGCAGCCAGGCGCAAAAGGGGCTATCGGCATTGGCTTCGCGCAAGTCGAGGTCGTCTTCATCGATCAACCGCAAGATCACATTGTCCGAGTGCGTGCCGTCCGAGTTCCTGCCTGGTTTCACGTGAAGGCCGTGGGTGTGGAGGTTCGTCACACGGGCGGAATGCACTCCATTTGTATGCTCACCAAGACAAAAGTCCTTCCCAACATGGCCCAGCTCGGTGGCCTTGGCCAATGTGTCGGCTGGTTTCACCCATGGCGGTAGTGCTTTTGGATCGGGATAGGGTCCGACGGTAGTGGTCCCATAGTTTCGGCCCAACAGATTTCGCAATCGTACATACAGGATCTCGTCGCCCTTCATCCGGATAGTGGGACCTGGTGTCATACCTCCATAGGAGAAGAGAATGGCGCTGGGATTTCCATAGCCGACGATGAACCCAGGATTTTCGTTTTCGACGACGTTGAGCTCCAGAGACTGCCCCGGCCAGTCCGATGGCCGCCAGATCCATGGTTCTCCCCACGTCTCGACTGAGTCGGACGCAAGCGCGGTAAGCGCTTCTGGAGTTTGAATGGGGACGGGGCTCGCCGTGGGTGTTTGGCCAGCGGCTTTGATCGACGCGGCTGCGATGATGTTGAGACCAGCTGCGCCAGCAATCGCCGATTTCATGAGCGCGCGCCGATTTACGGTCCTCGAAGAGTCGGGATCAGCATCGACGTTCACGTTCGACGAACAATGGGAATTGCCCCAAAGATCGCGCGATTCTTTTCCAGTCATGACTCTGCACCTTTCCTTACTGGGAAATGGTCTGCCAACGTGGGAACCCAGAGTGTGGGAATGGGGTCAGTACTTCGTGGATTCCCACCGGCTGGCATAGGATGCCCGCACAAGCGTTCACCTTCATTTGCGTCAGTCGAGAGCGGCTGCTTTCTCGGAGTTTCGCAATAGGAGCATCCTCAACCGCTTCTACGATGAGATTTCGAAGCGGTGAAGGAGCGCCACGGAGGATGGATTTCTCCGCGAGTGGGTTCATCGCTAGAAGGGCCATCTCATCAGCGACGGTTTGTGCCGGATGATGATTCGATCCAGGCCCCACATGCGTCCGGCCGGAACCAACGCCAGGATGATCAGGGGCACATATTCGTGTGGTTGCTCGAACATCCAGCGGTTGCTGGAAAAATAGACGGCGGCGAGGAAGAGCTGAAAGAGCAAGTCGATCAGTGCCGCCAGTCGCGTCGTCAATCCCAGGATGAGCAGCGCTCCCACGGTCAACTCGGTGAACGTGATGAGCCATTTGAAAATATCCCAGTGCTCGAGAATGACCTTGTTCGTGACCCAGCTCACGCCTGGAACCTTGGTGCCTTTCGGCGCGCCCTTTCGGACTTGCCGGTCGTTGACTTCGAAGTTCAAAATCCCTCGCGCGCCGTTCTGCGTGATGAGATTTCCGTGGTACCAGCCGACATCGATCCGGCCCAGGCTGGAATCGACTTTCGCAAGACCGTTCATCAGGAGGATCACGCCAAAAAAGATGCGCAGGGCAGCCATGCCTTTGGCGAAGAGATCGCCATCGATCAGGTCCTCTTTGACAGGAGGTGTGGTTGGTTGGATGTCTGATTGTGCTGTCATGCCATCTCCGATCGTTACGGTCGTGAATAAAACGCAGACGCCAGCAGGTCGACGATTGCAAGCGCCTGTTCGGCGCCGTTGCTGGCACCTTTTTCGAAATCTCCGGCGGTCACGGCCATGCTGTTCGTCACGTGCGCGAGGCACAGGATGTTCGACTGACTCGTCTGGGCGAACGCATAGAGTGCCGCTGCTTCCATTTCCACCGCCAGCGCTCCCTCCTCGGCGGCGCGCGCTATGGCGGTGCTGGTTTCGCGAAAGGGGGCATCAGTGGTCCATGTCGTCCCCTGCAGTACCGGGGTTTCCAAACCGCTGAGTGCTGCCATGGCCATCTTCACCAGACCAGGATCGGCGCAGATGTCCGCTTCTGGCGGCAGGTAGGCCTGGCTGGTGCCTTCACCCCGGAGTGCCCGGTCGATCACGATAATGCAGGACTCGGGGATCCAGGTAGCGATTTGACCGGCTGAGGTGAGGCTGATCAGGAGCTCGCAGCCAGAGGCGAACATCTCTTCGGCAACGAGAACGGCAAAGGGCGCGCCGACTGCGCATCCGACGACGCCGATCGGGCCTTGCGACGTATCGAACTCGTGCAGCTCGGTGTGATAGCACGCCCAGACTGGCGAGGCTTTTGCTCGTTGGTGCTGGCAAAGGTACCGGACCAGGTCGCCATCGGGATCGAGCACGCAGACACGGGGCACAGTGCCGTCTGGCCGTCCGAGCTGCCGCCGAGCCTCGCGAAGGAGGTTGTCGACCACGAACACCGAGGATTCATCCTGGTCCGACCGTATGAGCAAGCGAGAAACCGAATCCAATCCGCAAAACCCTCCGATTCCATCTTAGAGCAACGTTCCAAACGCGCAACTCTACCGTTATGGAGTACGCAACCCAGGGTCGGTGAGATCAGAAAGCGAGCGAGAGGGGGGATGATCCTTGCCGTGGGCGGTCTGCTTCGAGGTTTGCGGGGGAGATGAAACAGCGGTGCAAACCCGACGATGAGGCTCAGAGCGTGGAATCGCCTATGACTATGCTGGCGACAGTTCATTCCCGTCGTATTCAAGGGTAAGGCGCGCCTGGTTAGACGCGACCCTGAAGCTTCGCGAGCGAGTGCTGCGTCTGCTCCAATTCCTGCTGAAGTGCGTCCATTTGTTTGCTGGCGGCGGCGGTATCCACGCCAGACGCACCGCTGTCTGAGCTGACACTAAGATCGGCGATCTCATGTTGCAGCCGGGTCACGTCACCTTGCAGTTGTGTGATGGATCCTGCCCGGTCTTGTCTCGAGATCGACGCAGTCTGTTCCTGCTTTTCGGGGGTACTCGCGGAGCTCGGGGAAAGGGTTCGCTTGATTCGGTTTCCAAGTTCCTGGAGCAACATGTTCGAGTCCAATCGATACCGGGCAAGCCGTGCTGCACAGCGACTTGCTGCCGGGCGACGGATTGTGATGGCGCAGCTCAGTGTACTCGGAATTGTTGTTATGGAAAATTATCCTCCCACACATTCTGGTTCTGGAGGATCGTTTCGATCTGGCTCCCGCGGGCAGCTGTGGAGTGCGCGCAACGTCAATCGACTCCTCCAGATCGAGAGCATAGTCTCTGCCTGAGGATTGAAACGGGGGGTCTTGCAATGCGTGGCACCGGGTCGTCGAAGGCGGTGGTCTTGCTGGACTGATGGTAGTGAAGATTCACTGGAGGCTCCGTCCGATGTGTCGCGGTGTGGTCTATCCTAGGCACAACTCGGTGCCCTGAGTTTGGGAGATGGGTGGCCGGGCGATCGTTGCCGAGTGGTACGCCCGGCCGTAAATGGAGGTCGGTATGCCGGAGCTCGGAAGCCCGCAGTCGAACATCGAAACGCCAGCGCTGCTGGTCGATCTCGATCGTATGGAAGCGAACATACGGCGTTGGCAGCGGGCCGTCGATGAGGCCGGAGTAGATTTTCGCCCGCATATCAAGACGCATAAGTCGCCCGCCATCGCTGCCATGCAGCTCGAGGCCGGCGCTGTTGGATTGGCGGTCGCCAAAGTGGCCGAAGCCGAGGTTTTCGCCGCGGCCGGATTTCAAGATATTGTCGTTGCCTATCCAGTCTTCGGCGAGATGAAGTGGCAACGACTGGCCGAGCTTGCGCGCACATGCACGATCACGGTCAATGTCGAAAATGAGCTTGCGGCCCGTGGGCTCAGCGCGGCAGCCGCCGCCGCCGGGAGTGTGATCCGGGTTCATCTGGAAATTGACATTGGCGCGCATCGCTGCGGAGTGCTGCCCGAGGACGCAGAAGCGTTGGGCCACCTCGTCATGGAGCTGCCCGGACTCGAGCTGGATGGGATCACTGGGTATCGTTCGACCGGCTTTCCTGGCGCGGCGGGACGCACTCCCGAGGAGCTCGGCCGCGAAGAGGGTGAGCTGATGGTCCAGCTTGCGGAGCAATTGCGCGCGGCAGGATTGCCAATTCGCACGGTCGCAGTTGGCTCGACGCCGACAGCGCGGGCGGCGGCGCTGGTGCCCGGTGTGACCGAAGTTCGTTCTGGCACCTACGTCTTCGGCGATGCACTGTCCGTGGCCTGGGGAGCGGTCGTCGATGACGAGATCGCGGCAAATATCCTGTGCACAGTCGTCAGCCGGCCCCTGCCGGAACGGGCCACGATCGACGGAGGATCCAAGACCTTTTCCGGGGACGTTGCACCGGGAGTGTTGGGGTTAGTCGGCTATGGGCGGGCCGTCGGCGCCGATGCGCATATCGAGGCGATGAATGAAGAGCACGGTATGGTCAGGCTTGGGCCGGGGTTCGCGCCGGTCGTGGGGGATCGGCTGAGATTTATTCCGAATCACGTTTGCACAACGGTGAATCTGAGCGATGAATTGATCGGCATACGGGACGGGCGGGTCGAGGTTGTCTGGCCGGTGCTGGCACGCGGCAAACGCACCTGACCGACACGTCATGGAAGCTGCCTAGCGTGTAAGCGCTTGTTCCGAAACCGGGTCGAAGAGGTGCACTTTTTCCATGTCGAGGCTCAGGCTGACGGGCGCATCGTAGCTGGAGGTAAAGGTTGGACCGGTGGTCACCGCGACGCGTGTGCCGGCCAACCGGACGTAGACCACATTGGATGCGCCCATCGATTCGATGACTTCGACGGTCGCGTCCAATCCATCGCCATGACCCGGGGAAATCACGATGTCCTCGGGACGTACTCCGATGACCAATGGTTGACCGATAGTTAGCTCGTCGCTCCCGGCCATGCTCCGTGTCACCGGCACGGCTCCACCCGCCGTGCGCAGCACCGCATCACCCTGGTCCGATTCGATGGTCGCATCGATAAAATTCATGCTCGGGCTGCCAAGGAATTTGCCAACGAAGATGTTTACGGGATTGCTGTAAACCTCGAGTGGCGTCCCAACTTGCTGCACCAATCCGTTGCGCATGACCACCAGCCGGTCGCTCAGCGTCATGGCTTCGGCCTGGTCGTGGGTGACGTAGACGACCGTGCCTTCGATGCGGCGGAAGAGGAGACGTAGTTCGGCGCGCATCTGGGTGCGGAGCTGGGCGTCAAGGTTACTCAGAGGTTCGTCGAGCAGGAAGACCTTGGGATCACGGGTGATGGCGCGGCCGAGGGCGACCCGTTGGCGCTGTCCACCGGAAAGTTCTTTGGGGCGACGGTCGAGCAGCGGTCCGATGTCGAGGAGTTGGGCAGCGTCGTCCACCCGGCGGGCAATCTCGGCCTTTTTCACACCCCGCACTTCGAGTCCGAAGCCAATGTTCTGGCGGACGGTCATGTGGGGATAGAGGGCGTAGCTCTGGAAGACCATGGCGATATCGCGCGCGCCGGGAGGAACATCGTTCACGACGCGGTCGTCGATGTAGATCAGGCCTTCGGACGGATCTTCCAGCCCGGCCAGCATGTTCAGGGTGGTCGATTTGCCGCAGCCAGAAGGGCCGACCAGGGTGAGTAGCTCTTTGTCGTGGACCTCCAGGTTGAGGTCGATGACGGCCGCTGCCTGTTGATTGCCAAAGCGCTTGCTGATCCGATCGAAGCGGATATTCGCCATCGTTTCTCTTACCCCTTGACCGCGCCGAAGGTGAGCCCGCGCACGAGATAGCGTTGTGCGCCAGCCGCGAAGATCAGCACGGGAATGACCATCAATGTGCCGATGGCGGTCATTTCGCCCCAGCGCAGGAATTGATCGGAGATGAACCCGGAGACCACAACCGGAATCGTCTTGGCATTGAACGAGGTGAGCATCGATGCATAGAGGAGCTCGTTCCATGAATAGATGAAGGCAAAGATCGAGGTCACCGCCAGCCCCGGCAGCGCCAGCGGCAGGACGATGCGGCGGAAGCGCTGCCAGAAGGAGCAACCGTCGACAATGGCGGCTTTTTCGATCTCGGAAGGCATGTCCTGGAAGAAACCGAGCATCAACCAGATCACGAAGGGAAGACCGTAAGCGACGTAGGTGATGATCAGTGCGATGTGGGTATCGCCCAGGTGCAACCGGCGCACGATCACGTAATAGGGAATGGCGGTGGTGACTGGCGGGAAGATGCGGGTGATCAGGATCCAGATCATCAACCCGCGCCGGATCGTATAGGCGAGGTACGACTTGGCCAGTGCGTAGGCGGCCATCGAGCCGAGCAGGGTCGTGAAGAAGGTCGACGCGATGGCCACGATGATCGAATTGGCGAACGCGCGTTGGACCCCGGCGGTCTTGAAGGCATTGACGTAGTTGTCGAGGGTGAAGCGGGTCGGAAAGATGATGGGCGGGTTTGCCGTGGTATCGGCCGGGACCTTGAACGACGTGGTGATCAGCCAGTACATCGGAAAGGCAATGATGATCATGATGACGATGGTCAGCAGATAGAGCAGGATCGCGCCGATCCGCCGGCGACGGTGATAGTTTGGTCCTGCGCTGGTGGCAGGTTGCCCCGGGGTGATGGTCGTGGCGCTCATTCCTTGTCCAATCGCCGGATGAAGAAGAGCGACATGATGAAGATCGCGATCAGGAAGACCCAGGACATGGCGCTGGCCTGTCCGATCTGGAAGAAGCGCAAACCGGTCTTGTAGATGAGCATCGACATGAGCTCAGTGGTTTGCCCGGGTCCGCCGTAGGTCATGGTGAAAACGATGTCGAAGACCTTGAAGGCGTCCATGATGCGCAGCAGCAGAAGCACCAGGATGACCGGTTTCAGGAGTGGCAGGGTGATGCGACGGAAGATTTGCCAGGAGGAGGCGCCGTCGACTTGCGCGGCCTTGTAGAGATCGACCGGAAGTGACTGGATACCCGCCGCCAGGATGAAGGTGACGACCGGGAGGTTTTGCCAGACCTCGACCGTAATGACCGCCGGTAACGCCTGGGTGGGGGAGCCGAGCCACTCTTGTGGAGGGATGCCGACCAGTCCGATCGCCCAATTGATGACGCCGTAGCTCGATTGGAAGAGGGTGCGCCAGAGCACCCCGGCAACCGACCGGGGCGAGCATGAGCGGAAAGAGCATGATGGTGCGGATCCAGCCCATGGCCCGGATGCGGCTGGTCGCGAGCAAAGCAAGTCCCATCCCGAAGATGAACTCGACCGTAACCGCGACGGTGACGAAGATGAGCGTGACCTTGATGGCGTTCCAGAAATCGGGATCGTCCCAGAGGCGTTCGTAGTTGCGGGTTCCGATCCAGACTGGTTGGCTGTTCGGGATGGTCATGTTCCAGGAGTGGAAGCTGAGCCAGAGGGAATAGATCAGCGGATAGACCGAGGTGAGCAGGAGAAAGGCAACCGCGGGGGCAAGAAAGAGCGCAGAGCCGATCTTCTCGCCGCGGTGACTCTGTTTGAGCACCGGTGGCGGGGATTGGGATTGGGTGAGCTCTGGGGTGATAACGGTCATGGGTGACTCGTTGTTTGGTGGCCGGGTAGAGCTGTGGGGACCGGGCTGTCGTGTTCCCCGGGGTTGAAACCCCGGGCTGACAGGACGAAGTCCCTCCGGGACTGAAACCGGCGCGTGTCACTCAATTTGTCATCCTGAGGCACGAAGGATCTCCCCGCCGCAGCGGGTGCTTCCTCGAAAGGATGGTTTGAATGGGAAGTCTGGTTTCGCATGCGTTGTTTGGTGGCCTCGGGCCCACGAGAGAGATTCTTCACGCGTTCAGAATGACAGTCGTCGAGCGGTGTTTCCCCTCTGAACTTGCTTTTGGGCAACGAGAGGTCCCTCCGCTTCGGTCGGGATGACGGGTTGGGTGCGCGTTCCCGAAGGAACGCGCACCATGAACCTGCGATTTACTCCGCGTATTCCCAATCGGGCGGGGCTTGCTCGATGAGCTCGGCCCATTTGTCGGCGACGTCGTTCAAGGCGTCCTGCGGTGAGCTTTGATCGGACATGGCGGAGGAGAGTCCCTCGCCGAGACCGATGAAGAGCTCGAGCCATTGCGGCAGTCCTGGCGTAAACGGTTTGCCGACATCGTACGAATCGACGACGGCAGAGAGGTACGGCTGCGCTTCGAGCGTGGCGGGTTCGAGCCAGACGGTCTTGCGCGGCGATTCCTCGTTGTACTCGTTCAGCAGCGCGGGCGCGGTTTCCAGGCCGGTGCAATAGGCGATGTAGTCGAAGGCCGCTTGCTGGTTCTGGCTGGTGTTGAAGATCGCGAAGTTGTGCTGGGTGAAGTTGCCGGAGCCATTTTCGGGGTAGGGCGCGACATTCCACTTGCCCACGATCTTGGACGCTTCCGGGTCGTCGAGGCTGGGCAGAATAAAGCTGGCCCAGCCTTCGAGCACCGCGACGTCGCCATTGAGGAAGGCGTTGGAGGCGTCCGGGTTGTCCCAGCCGAGGATGCCTGGCGGGGAGTAGGCCTTCATTTCATCGTAGAGCTGCGTGAGAGCGGCAACACCTTCTTCACCGTTGATGAGCGGTTGCCAATCGGGCGAAAGGAGGTTCGCTCCGCGCGACCAGTAACGAGCCAGGAAGAGCTTGATGAGCTGGGCGGTGACGCCGGCAAAGGCGAGACCGTACTGATCGCCAGTGGTCTGCTCGGCCAGCATGGCGTCGTAGTCGGCCCAGGTGGTGGGGAACTCGGAGATCAGGTCGGTCCGGTAGAAGACCCACGAGGCGCCGACGCGAATCGGGAGGCCATAGCGGACATCGGCTTCGCCGCCGGCCACACCGGCGCCGTACTTGTAGATCGGCTCGAAGAAGCCGTCCATGTCATAGCCACCATCCTCGATCAGACCATTCAATGGAAGGAGCGATGGGTAGATGGTGTACTGGAACTCGATGTCATTGCAGAAGATGTCGTACTGCGGAGTACCGGCCGCGAGATCGGCCTGCAGCTTCGGCATCGTCTGTTCCCAGGGCTGGAAATCCCATTCGACAGTTGCGCCGGTCTTCTCCTGGAAGTCCTTGGCGAACTGCTCTACCGCAGGATTCCAGGCCGTGCCGGCCAGACCGAGCGCGCGGATGGTGACACCGTCATATTCGCCGGCCTGGGCGCGGATCGTGCCCGGTCGCATTGCACCAAAGCCGCCGAGGGCCGCCGCACCTCCGGTGGCTCCGGCGATCTTGAGCATGTCTCGCCGGGAAAGTCCCTTCTGGATCATGTTCGTTCGTCCTTTCCTCGATGGCGGACATCGTCCGCCGGCTGTATCAGGCTGCGGACGCGACCTGCGTCCGGGAACCCCTGGGTATGGAAGAAGGTGGGCCTTTCGTAACGTCGCTCTTTATGGCGATCCGTTGTTTCGGGCACCAGGTCGCCATGAATGGCGACGCTACGGGTTTTGGGTTTTCGTCACCTCCGATTGCCTGCTAAAGAGTTGTGGCTGACAGGTGAAAGACATTTCGGGATCGAGCGGGAAGATAGGGCGCGGGACCTTGTCCCATGGGAGCGAGACGATGTGATCGCTGCTCATGCCGGGACTGTCGAGCATGATGCTGCGCCGGGCGAATGGGTAGCCGGCACGGAATTGGATGGCCGATTTGACCACCACGATCTGCGCTTCCTTTGGCTCGAGACCGACGGCGCGGTAGAGCTCCGGATCGACGGTCATCACCGAGGTGCTCACGATCAGCACGAACACATTGCCGGCGCGCACGACCGCGCTTGGGCCCATGTCCTGCTCGACGCCGGTATACCCCTCGCCGCCGAAGCGGAACGAGGCCGGACCGGCGAACTCGACCGTACCGGTGAGCTCTACTGGTTGGTTGAAGATGTTGTCGAGCTTGGCACCGACGGAGAGTGTGACGGTCGCGCCTGTTCCGGCAGCGATGGCGGTTGCGGCGCTTTCGGCATCGCGCACGAAAACGAAGGCCGGTTTGTCCGGGTTCGCTTCCAGGAGCGCGGCGATGACCGCGGTGGCGTCACCGGGTGATCCAGCACCGGTGCCGTCGGCGCAATCGGAGAGGACGACAGGACCGCTCGGTTCCGCGAGAGCGAGCTGGATCGCTTCGGCGATCGGCACCAGTTCGAGTTCCATGAAGGCGTCGCGTTCGTGCCAGCAGGCTTTGGCGAGATCGCAGGCGAGGGTCTTGGCACGCTTGGGATCGTCATCGGTGACGACTACGGTGGCGAAGCCCATCTCGTCGATGTCGAGCCAGGGTTGTACCGCGGCGACATTGGCAGAGAGGACGCCAGGTTCCTTTTCCAGTTCTTTGGTGGCGTCCTGCAGGCGTTTGAATGGCCCCGGCAGGTGATGGATATGCGTGGAGGCGGGAACGACCATGGGGATCTTGACGAAGGCCATGGTTGGTTTCGCGCCCTGTTGCAGGATGGCGGTCATGACCCGGGCGCCGCGCTCGCCGGTATCGCGTTGGTCGATATGAGGCGAGGTTTTGAACCCGACCAGCGCATCGGCGTATTCGGCCATGCGGGCGGTCAGGTTGGCATGCAAATCGTAGGTGGCAACGACGGGGATATCGGGCCCGACCAGCTCGCGGATGGCGTTTAGGGTGTTGGCGTCGGGGCTGTCGTTGCTTTCGGTGACCATGGCGCCGTGGAGGGCAATGAGGACGCCATCGAGTGGTCCGGCATCGGCGATACCGGCGAGCAATTCACCGAGCAGCCGATCGTAGGTTGCGTCCTCGACTTTTCCGCCAGACATGGCGAAGGTGGCGAGGATGGGTACCGGTTCGATACCGGCTGCGGTCAGAACGTTGAGGAAGCCGTCGATCTCGGAATTGGTGCCGCCGAGACCGTCGACCAGGTCGGGGCCGGTCCAGTAGTGCCATGCCTCGAAGTCCGCCATGGTGGTGAGGCGGGGAACGAAGGTATTGGTTTCCTGTTTCAGCTCGGCGATTGCGACCCGCATGGCGTTCCTACCTGATGCTGTGCTTGGCGACGATTTACATCCGTCCCGCAGCCAGGTTGGCGGCCACGGCATCGAAAACGTTCAACGATTCATCGAGATCGGCGTCGGTGTGCGCCAGCGAAAAGCCCGCGTGGCCCGGAGGGCCCTGCTGGGTGTAGCCGTGGAAAGTGACGCCGCGTTCCCAGCATTGCTGGACGAAAGCGCGGTTCATGACATGATCGTGTTCGAAGGCGTCGGTCCAGGTGGAGACTGGCTCGGTGCGACCGAAGTAGAGGCCAAAGCGTGCACCCTTGCCCTGGACCTTTACGGGAATCCCGTTGCGGTCGAAGACCTCTTGCATCTGGCCATAGAACCGGTCGGCGCGGGCGTTGATCTCGTCGTAGGCACCGGGCACGGTCAGGATATCCAGGGTTGCCAGGGCAGCCAGCACACTGAGCAGGTGGCCGGAGTAGGTTCCGCTATGGGCGGCTCCACCGGTTGGAACCAGCTCGGCCATCAGATCGGCACGGCCAGAGATCGACGAGAGCGGCAAGCCGTTCGCGAGTGCCTTGGCGTGGGTGGTGAGGTCGGGCGTGACGCCGTAGGTAGCCGAAACGCCGCCGGCACTGGTGCGGAAGCCGGAGAGAACTTCGTCGAAGACGAGGATCACGCCGTGCTCGCGGGTGCGCTCCCGTAGCAGCTCCAGGAAGCCGGGAGCAGGTGGGATGCAGCCGGCGTTGTAATGGATCGGTTCGCAAAAAACCGCCGCAAGCTCGGCACCGTGCGTTTTCATGGCAGCTTCGAAGGCCTCGACATCGTTCCAGGGGACCATGACGATGTCGCTGGCGAGATGCGCCGGCACGCCGTCTGAGCTGGGAACGATCGGGCTGTTCTGGTCGAAGGGATCTGATCGTTTGAAGAGCCATTGCTCGGCCAAGCCGTGAAAATGGCCGTCGAACTTCAGGTACTTGCTGCGTCCGGTGGCGGCGCGGGCGACGCGCAGGGCGACCACGGTGGCTTCGGTGCCGACGCTGGAAAAGCGCACTCGTTCGGCGGCGGGAATGATCTCGACCATGCGCGCGGCAAGCTGTTCATGGAAGGGCGTTTCGGCAGCACAGATGATGCCGAGCTCGACGCCGTGCATAACCGCTTCCTTGACCGCCGGATGGTCGTGTCCCAGCAGCGCCGCACCGTTCGACATGTTGAAGTCGATCAGGCGGCGACCGTCGACATCGTAGAGGTAGGCGCCTTCGCCACGTTCGATGAAGAGGGGTTTGCCGAGATAGGGGTTGACCCGCATTCCGGCTGAAACCCCGGCGGCTAGCACGCTTTGCGCCTGCTCGAAAAGCTGATCTGACGTAACAGTGGATGTGGCGGTCATTGCCGAGGCTCCTGGCGGGTTACCGGGTCGAAGAACCATATGGGTTGTGGATTGACGTGGTGCGGATTACAGTCTGAGTGTATGAACTGACAGTGTGGTTGTCAATTGCGAGACTCTTGCGTTCTCAGGTTCGATGCCAGGGGCTGACAAGGCAAAGTCTTTCCGACGTTGGGAACGGGCAGCGCGATGTCGAACGCCAGCCAAGTGACGACAACAGATGGAATCCCTGAAACGCGGGAGGATCGGCTGCGCGATCTGGGCGGGATCATCCGGGGATTACGGCAGGAACAGCGGATGAGCACGGTGGCGCTGGCGAAGGCGTGTGGGGTGTCGACCAGCTTGATCAGTCAGGTGGAGCGAGGTTTGTCCAGCCCGTCGCTGGATGTGCTCTGGTCGGTGGCGCGGGCACTGGAGGTGCCGATCGGCACCTTTTTTCAGGGCGAGCTGGTGGAGGATGAACCCGGCCAGCAACCGGTGGTGGTGCGCGCCGATCAGCGCAAGAAGCTGGGGGTCAATTCGACATTGACCTATGAGCTGATGAGTCCCGATTTGCGGCATCAGATCGAATTCATCTGGGTCGAGTTCGGGCCGGGGGTGGAGGGACCGTTGGCGCCGTTTACCCATCCGGGGGAAGAACAGATGGTGGTGATCCAGGGGGAGATGCACTTCTGGGTGGATGGGGCGGAATTTGTCTTGCAGGCGGGTGATTGCATCACGATCGATGCGTCGCGGCCGCACCGGGCGGGGAACAGGAGTGGGGCGCCTGCGATCGTGATTGCCGCGATTACGCCTCCGTCGTTCTAGGATGCGAGTAACAGCGTTCGGCCCAACCTATTCGTTTAATTGAGCATTCAGCGAGGGGATAGGGAATCTCCGATCTCCGGAGTGTCGAGCTTTTCGGCCGCTATTGACTTTGGACTATTGTGGACATAAGCTGTGATTGAAGCCCACCACTCTATCCTGGAAGGAGTCAATAATGTCTACGTCTTCCCAAGGTGGCGCAACCCCCGGTCGAGAAGCGCGAGAGCCTCTCTCCCCTAAAGACCAGCCAGCTGGCATACCGCCGCTTGTGCTGGATCTGCAACGTCTCCTGCAGGACCGCCTGAGCGGCCGTCCCTCGGCAGGAGGCACTACATTTGGTGACGAAGTCGCCGTCGTCAGCGTCACGTCCTGCTCTCATCACAGTTGTCAGTAACCGAATCAATTCGGCCTGACAGTCTCCAAAATCCGATCGATGGATAACCCCTCTACCGCCTGAGTTGATCGGCTTCGAACCAATGGGCAGCCACGTCCCTCTGCATTAGTTGAACTCGATTTTTTGAGCATTTGACCCTCTCGGTGTCGATAGAGTATTCGCACCGATGAAGCCGATCAGCATCCTTCACATTGCGCAACGCCGCCCAAATCAAAGGAGCCGATGATGTCTACGTCTTCCCAAGGTGGCGCAACCCCCGGTCGAGAAGCGCGAGAGCCTCTCTCCCCTAAAGACCAGCCAGCTGGCATGCCGCCGCTTGTGCTGGATCTGCAACGTCTCCTGCAGGACCGCCTGAGCGGCCGTCCCTCCGCAGGAGGCGCAACATTCGACGACGAAATTGCTGTCGTCAGCGTCACGTCCTGTGACCACCATAGCTGTGCGTAAACATCTGACGAGACGGTTCGGATGACCACATTCAGTTAGTTTTCGCAACGGTGGGTTTCGCGTGCTAGTCGTTTCCACGATGGCGAGAATCGGTCAGGGACGATCACGCTCCTGCTGATCCTCCACGAGTGGGAAAGGCTAGCACGCATGCATAGTTGGGAGCGTCTTTACCTTTATAGCCAATATCACCCCAGATGGTTCGAAAGCCCGTCTCGATATCAGCCAAGCTCAGAGTTTCTGGCGGTATTTTCAGCGCTTGCCCCTGGTAGCTGGCAGCTCAAGCGAAGTGGAATCTGGTATTCTGCGGTCCCTCCCCACGACGTAGCGCTCCCGGATCAAGGCTGGAAGATCCATGTTTCTGTTCTCACGAAAGATGCGGTAGAAGCGCTGGGGCGAGTCTTTCCGCTGCTCTTCGAGCAGAATGCTCCCTTCAAATTCCTTCTGGACCCCACGCTCGCTGCCGCAACAAATAGCAAAATGTGGCAACGCGGCTCGAGCGGCAAGCTCGTTACGATATACCCGGCAAGCCAGTCGCAATTCCTTGCCATGGGACAGGCCCTGGCAGAATCACTTGAGCATTTCGCCGGCCCGTACATTCTTTCAGATCGACCTTGGCCGGGTTCGTCAACGGTCTACTATCGGTATGGAGGCTTTCTTTCCAGAACGGTGCTGCAGGTCGATGGAACACAAAGTCAAGTTATTTGCTCGCCCACTGGCGAACTTGTCCCTGATATTCGATTTCCATTCTGGAGTCCACCGGATTGGGCAGAGGATCCGTTTCCAGTACCGACTAAGGCGACAACAGCCGTCAAAGCTGAAGTAGATCTTGGCAACGGACGTTTCTCCGTAACGTCAGCGCTTCGATTTTCCAATCGTGGCGGCGTCTACCTGGCACGAGATAAAGTGTCAGGCTCGATGTGGTCATAAAGAGTCACGGCCTCATATCGAGGTCGGACGTTTCGGCCTGGATTCAATCGAGCTTCTTGAGAAGGAGTGGCGCTTGCTTGGCCGGCTGGCCGATACCGGCTACTTTGTCAAGCCAATCGAGTTCTTTCGCGAAGGTGGGCACGATTCCTCGCGGAGGAATTCGTGAGGGGCGACCACATTGGCAAGTTCAGCATTGGGACGCATCCGCTCTATCATGGACGAACCTCTAGGAGCGAGCTGAACGCGTACTTCGAAACGATGTGTCAGCTGTGGCTGCAGATCGCTCAAGCCATTGTTTCAGCGCATGAGCTAAACATCGTGCTTGGCGATTTGTCCTTCACGAATGTACTGGTCTCCGGCTCTGACAAGGTATGCATCGTCGATCTCGAGTCCGCAGTCGAAGAAGGGCAGGACCCACAGGTCGGGCTCAATACCCCCGGCGTGACGTCTCCAGGCACGCTGCTCTCAGGAATCTGCGACCGGACGAACGACTTCTACGCGCTCGGATCCCTCATATTCGGGAGCATCATGCTGGCCACCGGGTTCACCCATCTGTATCCAACGGCGAGGCCCGGCTTTCTCGAGGAACTCAAGCAGGACCTTGGACTTTCAGACGAGTTAATTTCCCTGGTGGATGGCCTGCTGACCGAGCCTTCTGCGTCTTCCCCGAGTCGGTCAAGCGCTCGATTTCGGAGCTCGCGTGCCGTCCTGGCTCATTGGTGGCGCGTATCCCGCGGCTCGCCACACCAGCGGGAGAGCGATTGACGCGTAACGGACGATATGTATTGCATGCGGATTTGGATCGCATCGTCAGGTCAGTCGCGGATTACCTCATCGGCACCGCCGACGTAGAGCGTGAGGACCGCCTCTGTCCGGGAGACCTGACCGTGTTCGAGACGAATCCGCTATCAGTAGCGTATGGCACTGCCGGTGTCCTGCATGCGATTTATCAACTGACTGGCGAGGTTCCCGAAGGGTTGTCGGCGTGGCTAACCCGCCGGCAAGTTACCAACGAACTTTATCCGCCTGGGCTGTACATGGGGCAAGCAGGAGTGGCTTGGGTGGCCGGTGAAATCGGTCTTCCTGAGGTTGCTTTAAACATCATGCGCTCTGTCCGAAACCATGAGCTGCTTTTTCGATCCCACGACGTGCTCCACGGATGTGCTGGTTACGGACTTGCCTGCCTGAAGATGTGGATGAATGGACACGGAGATGAGTTCCTCGACGACGCGGTCGGCGTGGGCGACCATCTGATCTCTTCAGCGGTGCGAAGCGACCATGGGGTTCACTGGCCAGGGCAAGAAGGTGCCGTGGCGCATGGCTACGCTTATGGGAGCAGCGGCGTGGCGCTTTTTTTGCTCTACCTCCACTTGGCGACAGGTTTGCAGCAGCCAATTGACACCGGGCGGCAAGCGCTAGACTTTGACTTGGCTCATGGGGTTTGGCAGGATAGTGCGTTCGTCGGCTTTCCCGCTATTGTGAGCGTACATGGGGAAGATTTCAATCAGACGCCTAGGTGCTATTGGGATGCGGGTACGGCCGGAGTCATCACGACATTGGTTCGCTATCTGGCTGTCCGAAGGGATCCCAGCCTTGAGAAATGGCTCGATCCATTAGCTGCCAATGTGAGCCACAAGTACGCGGTCATGCCACAGCTCTTCCATGGACTCGCGGGACTTGGGAATGCTCTCATCGATATCTGGGAGTACACCGGAAACGAAACACATCGTGCTGGTGCGTGGCAAACGGCCGAAGGCGTGCTGCTGTTTCAGATCGGGGCGTTGGAGGGTACTGGCTTCCCCGGCGAACAGGCGATGCGAGAAAGTGCCGATTTCGCATCTGGAGCAGCCGGCATCGGATTGTTCCTGGATCGACTGCGAAAGGCAGATCCCAGCACAAGGGGCAACTTCAACTTCGTTCTCGATGAGCTGCTGCCTCGCAGGCGTCCTGAAGAAGCGGTATCGGCAACAGGCACGACCAACCTACCATCGCAATAAGGCGGTCATCCTGTCGCCACGGCAGCGAGAGTTCTCATTCGGGAAGATCCATCAAATTCGACTGGACAGATCATCAGCTCGTCTGCCTGAGTCGACCTGATCAGATCGACAATCTGGCTGCGCACGGTCATGGGAGTGCCGAAGAACATGCTCCCGGATTGCAGATTATCCAAGATATGCCGCGCTTCCTCCTCGGTGTAGTGAGGAGAAAGTAACTCGCTGTCGCTCAGAACACGCTCTTGTTGGCTCGCAAGGCTTCTGCGGACGCGAGCGCCGATAGCAGTGATCGCCAATCGCTCGGCTTCTTCGTGGGAATCCGCGCAAACAGCCAAGACTGCAACGATGGCGTACGGTTTCTGTTGATATGGACCAGGGCAGAACACAGAACGATAGGCCGAAAGCGCATGCGCAGTGAGTTGAGGCGCGAGATAGTGAGCAAACGCAAGTGGAAGTCCTCGGGTAGCAGTTGAATACGCGCCTTCTTCACTGGAGTTCAGCAGGAACATCGGAGGAGGTGGAGAGCTTGGAGAGAGCTTCAGGTGTTGAAAGCAATGGCCTTCGGGAAAACTCGCGTGAAGAAATCCAAGTAGCTCATCGAGCTGCTCATCGAAGCTGTCCTGAGCGGTTGCTTCTTGCCCTTTTCGAATTGCGAGCGAAGCAAGCGGGCCAGCACCTTTCCCTCTGCCAATACCGAGGTCGATGCGTCCGGGGTAGAGCGCCTGCAGAAGACTGAACTGCTCGGCAATGAGGAAAGGCGCATGATTGCGCAGCATGACTCCGCCCGCGCCAAGGCGAATTCGCTTAGTCCGAGCGGCAAGATGGGCAATCAATACCGCCGGCGCGCTCGACCCAATGTCAGGAACTGCGTGGTGCTCTGCGACCCAGAACCGATGGTATCCCAGGCGATCGGCGGCCCTTGCGACATCGGTCGTCCACTTGAACGCTTGAATCGCGGTGCAGCCGGGCCCGACCGGCGCGACATCGAGCACCGATAATCGGGGCGGAGCACCGAGGCTGTTCCAATCCTGATCGTTCATGGCTGCCCTGCCGAGTCATACGGTTCGCTGGTATACCAGGTTTGCGCGGCGAGCTGCCCCTACCGTCGGCAAACGCTTCGGGGCAACTACAATCCGTTGTCGATGTTGGCGGCGGAACAAGACTTTGACAGTCGACGCATAGGCTGCGCAGCAACGGAAGCACGGGAGTTATGTTGAGTTTAGCACAACGACTAAGTTTCTTGCGCTTGATCCACGTCCTGAGGCGAATCGATGATCCACTTCAGAATTCGTCTGCTCTTCTCTGTGTGGAGCTTGGCCCTTCCTCCGTCCCAAATCGTCGAACTACGGTAGTGCACCGTAGTTGGCTCGCATGAATCAACATTGGGTGCGATGATCCTGGAATTGAGCTGTCGACATTCGAAACGAGGTGAACCGTGCATCCAATCCGAGTCGGTATTCAGATCACGCAGCAGCATGCGACCTATCCGCAGATTCGGGACGCCTGGAAACGGGTGGACGCGAGTGGGGCGGACACCCTCTTCAATTGGGATCACTTCTTTCCCCTGGAAGGCGATCTGGACGGGATGCATCTCGACAACTGGACGGCACTGGGCGCGATGGCCGAAGTGACCGAGCGGGTGCAGTTTGGCTGCCTGGTGGCGGCGACCGGGTATCACAATCCGCATATGCTGGCCGACCGGGCGCGCTCGCTCGATCACTTTTCCAATGGACGCTTCATCCTGGGTATCGGCAGCGGTTGGAACCAGCGCGACTATGAGGAGTACGGCTACGAGTTCGGCACGGCGGCGTCGCGGTTGAAGGATCTCGACCGGGATATGAAGATCATCATGGATCGGCTCGACAAGCTGAATCCGCCGCCGATTCAGGATCCGTTGCCGATTCTTATCGGCGGCGGTGGCGAGAAGGTGACGCTGCGCATCGTGGCCGAGTACGCGACGATCTGGAACGGTCAGGACGAGCCCGACGTGATCCGGCACAAAAACCAGGTGCTGGACGAGTGGTGTGCAAAGGTCGGCCGCGATCCGAACGAGATCGAGCGCTCGGTGCAGATCTTCGGCCCGCAGCTCGACAAGCTGGACGAGTACTACGATGCCGGGGTGACGCATTTCCTGACGGCGTCGAAGGGGCCGGATTACGACCTGTCGGGTCTGGAGAAGCTGCTCGCCTGGCGGGATGCGAAGGTGAGCTGACGGCTGCGGCGCGGCGCAGTCCGACAGCGTCGCGCTCTGCCGTCTGGCGGAATTGGGGGCGAAAACGGCAACGGAGGACGAGCGGCCTCGAGTCCGCGGCATACCGATCGTTTACGCTGGTTCCAACTTCATTGGGCAGCACCATGGCCCGAACCGGTCCGATGGCATCCCACTGATCCCGCTGTGACTGCGTCTGAGGACTAAGTCGAGGCGAACTGTTCAGACGGTGCCCTCCACGTGCACAAGGAGAATATTGCGATGACCCCGAAGCACTACGATGCGATCGTGATCGGCGCCGGGCAGGCGGGCGGACCGCTGGCTTTAGCGTTTGCCGCTGCCGGGAAGCGCACCGCGCTCGTCGAGGCACGGCATGTCGGCGGGACGTGCATCAACGATGGGTGCACCCCGACGAAAACGATGGTGGCGAGCGCGCGAGTGGCCTGGCTCGCCCGCCGGGCGGATGACTACGGTGTGCGTACCGGTGACATTTCGGTTGACATGGAAGCCGTGCGCGAGCGGAAGCGTGCCATTGTCGAGCAATTTCGCAGCGGCAGCACGCAACGGATCGAGGGAACCTCCGGGCTCGATTTGATTCGTGGTGAGGCGCGCTTTACCGGACCGGCGTCGCTCGCGGTTGCGCTGAACGATGGCGGCCAGATCGAACTTGACGCGAAGGTCATCGTCATCGATGCCGGGGGAAGACCCGCGATGCCGCCCGTGGAGGGTTTGGAGGATACGCCCGCGCTCGATTCGACCTCGATCATGGAGTTGGACACCCTACCCGAGCATCTCTTGATCGTCGGCGGGGGCTACATCGGACTCGAGTTCGGGCAAATGTTCCGTCGTTTTGGTAGCCAGGTGACGATCGTGCAGCGCGGCTCGCAGCTCATGGGCCATGAAGATCCGGACATCGCCCAGGCGGTGCTCGATCTGCTGCGTGAAGACGGGATCGATATTCTCCTGGAAACGGATGTGATTCGCGCAAATCCAGCGGATGGTGGGGTGCGCATCACGGTGCGAGGAAACGATGGCGAACGCTCGCTGACCGGCTCGCATCTGCTCATCGCGACCGGCCGAACTCCGAATTCCGATCGCCTACACCTGGACGAAGCGGGAGTCGAAACCGACAAACGCGGGTACATCACGGTCGACGAACGATTGGCCACGAACGTGGAGGGGATCTACGCCACTGGCGATATCAACGGCGGCCCGGCGTTTACCCATATCTCTTACGACGATTTCCGGATTCTCCGAACCAATCTGTTGGAAGATGGAAACGCAACGACGAAGGATCGCATGGTGCCCTACGTCGCCTATATCGATCCGCAATTGGGCCGGATCGGGTTGACAGAGCAGGCAGCGCGCGACAAGGGGCTCGACATCCGGGTTGCCACGATGCCGATGAGTAGGGTGGCCCGGGCGATCCAGGTCGATGAGACCCGCGGATTGATGAAAGCCATTGTCGATGCGGAGAATGACCGGATTCTTGGGGCGGCGATCCTGGGCGCCGAAGGAGGCGAGCTCATGTCGATGATCCAGATCGCCATGATGGGCAAGCTGCCGTATACCGTGCTGCAGGATGCGGTGTTCGCCCATCCGACCCTGGCCGAATCGTTCAACAATCTGTTCGCCTCCCTGGACGCGTAACCGGGCGCTGGCTCAGTCTTCCCAACGAGCGAGATGGTCTTGGACTTCTGTCTCGAATCTGCCGGTGCCCGCCGGACGCAAACTACCGCTCCTCCAGAGCAATGACTGCACTATTCAACGAAGCGTCGATCAGGCCTGGCTTTTCCAATCGACGGTTTCTTCGAGGAATGCGAGGATCGCGTTCAAGAGCGGCTCGCTCTGATCGGTGGTGAAAATTGCCTGCGCATGGGCGGACCCTGGCAGGATCAACGTCTGGTTCTGTGAGCCAGGGGCATCGTTGGCCATCGACGCCAGACGCTCTTCCATTCCCTCAGCTTCGCTCGCGACGAAGAGCTTGGGATAGTCTCCGAGATTAGCGACATCGCCCGTAGCGCTCAACAGGATCAGACCGGTTATTCCCTCCGGGTCTCCGGCGAGAAACGTGAGTGCCGCACCTCCGCCTGCGCTTGCGCCGATGACGGTCACACCGGAGGCGCCACAGCTCATCAGGTATGTGAGCCCATCCTGCACCGCGTCGGGAGCGAGCTCCTCCAATGCCAACACGGTAAAGCCCTGGCCGGCCAGCCATTGGGCCTGGGCATCCCAGGAAGCCGCGTCATAGACGGCGCCGTGCAGCAGCAGTAGACCGCGTTCACCATTGCCCCAGAGAAGGGCGTTCCCATGCTCTAGCTCGACTGCGGTTGCGCTAGGAAGCGCGGCTTGACTGGAACCGTCCGCCGCCGGAGATGCTTCGGCTCCATCTGGGGACTGGTTTGCCGTCGGTGTTCCGACCGTCGCGCAGTCGAGATCTTGCGCGTTGGAAATGGCGGAAACCGACGTCGTCCAACCCGACCAAAGGATGAGGAACGTCAACGTGGAAAGCGCTAAAGAGGAATGAATCAAACGTCGCATGGAGCACACTCCCGGATGTTTTGGCAGGACCTGAATGTGTCAGCGTACGCTATCGGGACTGACGATGCGCGCTCGATCAGGTTTCAGAGCAGCGGTGGTTTCCGGACGTGCCGAGCTCTTCACCGCAGATCGGTGGGGGTTTTCGTGTCGCCAATGCACCATGTCTTTTCATCGAACGGACGAATTGTTCAAACACATTCAATCGAGAAGTGACTGTCTCTTCTCTTCAAATCTCATTGCCAGCCGGTGGATCACCCGCTGATTTCCTCCAGGAAGCAGATTTCGGGGCGTTCGATAACACCGCTCCGATCGATCGATTCGAGCCAATCGTCTGATTGCGCGTAGAGTCGCGCCCGCACGAGGGTGTCCCAGGTGAGAAGGACCACTATTTCGTGCGGGTCGGCCGCATTGCGGAAGATCTGGACCTGTTGACAACCGTTTGCGGTCCGGGCGTGGGCCTGTTGGTCGAAGCCTTGTTTCCATGCCTGGTAGTCGGACACCCGTTGTCGGATCAGCAGGACTGGCATTTGGGTTCGTCAGGTGCGTCGTTGGCGGCGGTTAGCTCGTCCAGGTGGATGGGTCGCGAACGGCGTCGACGACTTCGCGGATCGCTTCGATCACCAATTCGGGTTGATCCTGATGGATGTTGTGGCCGCTTTCAGTGGCAACGACGTGTTTGGAATTGGGCACCTGGTGCAGCGTCACCTCTTGCAGCCTCGTCATAATGGCTTCCATCTCTTCCCCTGGCCAGCCCGGGAACGGTTCGCCGAAGGGGATGCCATGCGTGAGGGTATAGAGCGGCATGGGTCGGACAGGGGAATCTTTCCTGGCCTGACGAACCTGCTCAACCGTTGGGTCCTCGAGCAGCGGAGCGGTCCAGTTCATCTCGGCTGGCGGGTAGGCCGCCAGCAACTCCTCGTTGCGCACGGTGTTTGGTTCGAAGATGGCCCATTGTTCGGGAGTCAGCGCCTTGTGAAACTCCTCCCAGACCTCTTCATTCGTGGCATCGGCCAGCACCATCCCGACCACCTCATCCGGGTAGGTCATGGCGTAAAGCTGCGCATAGAGACCACCGACCGAATGGCCAACGAGCACATAGGGACCGGGAACGTCCGCCGCCTGGAGGAGATCGTGCAGCTCCTGGACGAATTCCGCTCCAGTGCGGGGTTGCGGCACATCGTCGCTGCGGCTGGGATAGAAGAGGGGCGCGTTCGGTTCGAGGCTGGTGTTCACTTCGCCGATGGTGCCGGGGCGGTCGTATTCGATAACGTGAGTGAACCTGGCAACCGCAGGGAAGACCATCTCGCGCTCGCCTTCGGGTTGTTGCTGATCACGGCTCCAGACATCGCCGCGGCCGAGCGCGCCAGCTATGAGCACGACAGTGGGCGATCCGGCGCCGGAAGCTTCCATATAGATCGAGCGGTCGCCGATATCGACCAGGCCGGCGAAGTCGTCGGTGGAGGGGCTGGCGACAGGCGATTGGGCGCGCGCGGACTTGGCTCCTCCAGTAGTGAGTGCAGCGGCGGCGAGCCCGAGGGCGATCCATCTGATGGCTCGGCGGCGTGAGAGTTGGTGATCGACGAGTGGATCGAAACGTTGTGTGGTACATGGGTCGCACCTTTCGACGAGAGGGGTGTTACTTCTCCGGGGAGAGCGCTACGGGCTCGTCTCTAGGTTGAAAGATGGCGGCACTTGGGGAAACCGTACATGTACGCATCTGGGGTGTGGTGGGTACTCATTTCGTTCGATGCGTCGAGCAGGGAGCCGCCGATTACTGCGCCGTACGGTCTGAGAAGCGGGCGTCGCCCGAGACAATGCCGGCAGCGAGCGCCGCAGAAACCGCGGCGGTGCGGGTGTGGACGCCGAGCTTGGCGAGAATGTGCGCGACGTGGTTCTCGACCGTGCGGACGCTGATGAAGAGGGTGGTGGCGATTTCGGGGTCGGTCATGCCGAGGACAAGCAGCCTGAGGATTTCGTTTTCGCGCGCGGTCAACAGGCCCGGTGGAGCGGGGGCGGTGGTTTCAAACGCGAGTGCCGCGGCAATGACCCGATCGGCAGACAGCGTGCGGCCAAGTTCCCAGGCGGCCGTGAAGGGTTCATCGCCCAGGGCAGCGCGGCTCACCTCGATCGCCGATGCCAACGAGGTTCGGCTTTCGGGTGGCCGGTAGCGCAAACCGGTGCGCTCGCGCAACCCTTCGGCGGCGCCGAGCAGGTTTGCGCTGTGGTCGAACCGGCCAGTTTGGGATGCGACGATGGCGACCGATTCGATCACTTCGATGAGCACCCGTTTGACGGGCTGATTCCGACCGAGCTTCAGCGCATCCCGGTAGAAGGAAAGCGCTAGCGTCCAGTTGGCGCGGTCGCGAGCGAGGTCCCCCAGATCTCCAAGAGCGATGAGCTCCCCTTGCTGATAGTCCTCGGCACGCGCGCGGCGGAGCATATTGGAGATTTGGTCAGCGGCGAGATCGAGCTCGCCAGCGGCGCGGGAGACGACTCCCAGATTGAGCGAAACCATGCCTTGAACGAGCTCTGCGAGCCGCCGATCGGGAATGAAGCGAGCGATGTCGCTGCATTCCAGCAAGAGCTTGGTGCTACGTTCGCTGTTTCCCTGCACGATGGCCGCACGTGGCAAGTCCGATCAAGGCAAGGGACGAGTAATAGGGTTCATCAAAGGCGCGGCTCGCGGCGAGCCCCTCAGTGAATTTCGCATCCGCGCCGGGAATGTCGCCCTGAAGGAGCCTGGTCATCCCGAGCTGAACCTGAATCTTCGCCCGGTGCGCGGAGGGAACTGCCTCGCTCTGGGTGATGGCGCGCTCGTACCAGTGGGTGGCTTCGCGGTAGTTCGCGGTGGATGCCCAGAAGTTGCCATGGGCGGCAATGAGCCGAAGCAAGAGCATCGAGTGTCGGACGTCTGGTTCCAGCCAGCTCAGTGCCGCACGCATGTTGGCGCGTTCGACGATGAGGCGCTCGACTGCGTTGTCGGAGAATGGCATGAGATCGGCGAACTCGTACCGTTCGGCGAACTGGGTGAAAAAAACCGCATGCGCAGTGCGGGTCGCGTCCATTTCGTCGCTTTGTGTCAGTTGCTCACCCGCGAATTCCCGAATTGTTTCCAGCATGCGATAGCGCGCGCCGCCGGTGTCAGGGTCGGCTTCCCGCAGGAGCAGGCTGGCGTCGATCAGCGGAGAGAGATGTTCATCGGATCGAAATCTCTGCTGCGTCCTGCTTATCTAGCTGGTACCGAGATTGCCTCGATAGCTTCCAGGGAGAAGCCCGCCGTGAAAGACGGCGAGTCGCCGAAAGAGTCGTCTGCGCTGCTGACGATAGGAGGTCGTGACTCCAGGCGATGGCATTGCGCATAGTTTTCAGTCGGCTTGGGTGATCGCGCGAGCCGTCGACCAACAATGGGCAGGCGCTCGTCGAGCCGTCCACGAATTTCGGCCAGCGTGAGGTGACGGACCTTGGTGGCGGCGAGCTCGACCGCGAGCGGCAGACCCTCGAGGCGGTTGCAAATTTCGACAAGCTGCGCAACGTCCTTCTCGCTCCAGGTATATCCGGGATCGACGGCTCGGGCGCGATCTACGAAGAGTTGTATTGCGGGAACCTGGAGCCATTCGTCATGCGAGAGCGACGTTGCTGGATTGGGAACTGTGAGTGGCGGTACCGGGATCGCATGCTCCCCTTCGACGCGCAGCAGACTGCGACTAGTGGCGATGATCTTCAGCTTCGGAGCATTGGGAAAGCAGTTGGGTGAGATGTGGGGCGGCATTCAGCACGTGCTCGAAGTTGTCGGCCACGAGCAAGCGCTGAGTCTGGCCAATCGCGGCGGCGACGGCAGCGGGAGCGGATGCGCTTTCGAGCTCGCGCAATCCGAGGGCCGAAGCGATGGCTGGCATGACCATCGACGGATGTTGCACCGGCGCAAGCGATACGAATGTGACGCCGTCAGGGTACTGCGATGCGAGGATGGTTGCGATTTCGATGGCCAGGCGGGTCTTTCCGATTCCGCCGGGGCCGGTCAGGGTCAGGAGGCGGCGTTCGGAACCATGCAGGAGCGACCTCGCCAGCTCCAGCTCGTCAGTTCGTCCGACGAAGGAGGTGAGCGGGATGGGGAGAGTGGTAGAGACATAGTCGGCGGACATGTCTTGAAACGAAATGGGGTCCATGGCGTGTGATCCCCGGCAGGCTGGTGTCGATGCCGTTTGGCGGAGTGCCTTGCACAGGTATCGTACCGGTTTCGGAGTTACAGAGGACTGGGGTCGTGAGCATAGCTCGAGGCGCTTCGAGCGTAGACGAAGCGAGATTCTTCGCGTTCGCTCAAAATGACAAGGAATTGGCGAAATGTGGGGCTGGTTCCGGGGTAGCACGGGGCGATCTGGAACGGGCGCCGGTTGCGATCAGGAGGATTCCATTGACCGATCTTTCAGGAAAAGTGGCGTTGGTAACCGGGGCGTCCCGCGGGATTGGCGCCGGGATTGCTGAGGCGCTGGCGGCGAAAGGTGCAAAGGTCGGCGTGAATTACTCCACCGGGAAAAGGAAGCCGACGCAGTGGTGGCGCGGATCGTGGCGGCGGGAGGGCGCGCCATTCCGGTGCAGGCGGATGTGTCCAAGGCGGCCGATGTCGACCGGATGGTCGAGCAGGTGTCGGAAGCACTGGGACCGATCTCCATCGTGGTCAATAACGCTGGATTGACCGATACCCATCGCCCCTGGCAGGCCATCACTGAAGAGGATTGGGATCGGGTGATGGATGTGAATTTGAAAAGTTGCTATCTCATGCTGCGTGCCACGTATCCCGCGATGCAGGAGGCGGGGTGGGGCCGCATCATCAACATCTCCTCGGTGACCTTTCATCTCGGCATGAAGAATCTTTTGCACTACGTCTCGTCCAAGGGCGGCATGATCGGGTTCACCCGTACGCTGGCGCGGGAAATTGGCGTGGATGGGATTACGGTGAACTGCATCACGCCGGGAGCGATTCACGTCGAAAGTGAATTGCACGTGCATCCCGATCAGGAGGCGCTGAAGGCTCGCCTCGATGAGCAGCAGTCGATCAAACGGCGTGGACTCCCGTCCGATATCGCCGCGGCGGCGGTTTTCTTCGCGTCGGAAGAAGCGTCGTTCATCACCGGACAGACGTTGAACGTCGATGGCGGCTGGGCGATGTACTAAGAAGTGCATCAGGCGATGCCGGGTCGCTGCCCGTCATCGCCTGACGAATCGAGATAGTCAGGCCTCCATTTCGAAGTCGACCGCCTCGTCGATGAGCCATATTCCGTCTTGCTCAGTAAGCAAGAGATAGAGCGCGAAGGGAGCGTCGCCTCCGCTGGGATCTAGTGAGACGACGACCGCCGAATATCTGCCGTCGGGAAGTTGCGTAATGCTTCCGATACCGAGGATGGTTTGCTGATATTCCGCTTCGGGTGGATTGGGGGTCATGGCCTCCTCGGCAGATGCTTCGTCCGCCAGCACCTCGCCCATCCAGGAGAAGATCGTGACGATGCCCCTATCGGTCAGGAGGCTGAAGAAGCGCCCGAAGTCGCCGGCGTTCAGGCAGGCAAATGCCTGATGGATGGTGGCGGTGACGTGCTGGGATGAAACAGGATCGGCCTGTTCACCAATGACGATGGTCGCGGTCGTGGGCATGGCGACCGGGTCAGACGGACTGGCCGTTGCAAAAAGCGCGATCAACTCCTCGGTGGTGCGTGGCTCGACTGTGCATGAGGACCCCTGGGGTGTGATGGGTCCTATTTGCGATGGGGTGTCCTGGGCGCTGGTGCCGGCAAGTCCCGACTGCAGCATGAACAACGAGAGAATAAGCACCAAACCGATGGACGAGCGATGGAAAGCTACTCGCATGGGATCCCTCCGTATCGATGTCACGAGCGAAAGGTCGCTCCTGGTTACGATGGGAGACGAGACGGGGAGGGATTTCTTACATCGAGGCTCTGTCTCCTGGACGAAGGCACGTCGCGAACTTGCGTTTCGGATTCACCGGTGAGCTCATGGCGGTGAGGGTTCTGAATGCGGTGTCGTCTTCCTGGTACGATCCAGAGCAGCGGTGATTTTATAATGAGCGGCGGGTATTATCCTGTCCTGGTGCTAGACCGGCATACCCGGAGGGGGTATAATCGGGAGAATGACGTTTCGTTCGTTGCATACCTGAGGAGTCATTGAGATGGCCGATAAGCAGAAGGCGACGTTGTTCGCGCCGGATATCAATTGCGGGCATTGCCAGCAGCACATCACTACCGACCTCGGCAAGTTCCCGGGAATCGGCTCGGTGACCGCATCGCCGCAGACCAAGCTGGTCGAAGTCGAGTACGACCCGGATCAGGTGTCGCTCGAGTCGATCAAGTCGGTGCTGTGGGCGGCTGGCTATCCAGCCAAGGAAGTGTCGGAAGACGCGCCGAAAGCGGCGATCACGCTGTAATCCGCAGCCAATCAGCGCACAACAGCGACGAGCCGGGCGGAAACGCCCGGCTCGTTGCATGCAGCGTCTCTCAGGGCTTATCAGTCAGATCGATTTGCAGGTGGCGACCGATCCGTCTTGACAACCCTTCGTACCCTCGGTAGGCTGCCGATGATTTGTCAGACAACCTGACCAGTCGAGAGAATCGCTGATCCAGGGAGCGATCGGCGGTGGTGGGAATCGAGCTCAGAAGGGATGGCAACGATGCCTGATTCGGCGCAACGCGTGCGGCTGCACGCTTCGGAAACGATCGATCCCCCCCGCTGGGCAGTGCGCGAGATCGAGCTGATGGATCGGCTCGAAGCCGGGGCGCATGAGTTTGTCGCTCGGTACACTCGCGATGATGGCTCGCTGATTTGGCGTGACCGCTGGCCGGGGATCGATGGCTCCGATGATCCCTATGAGGCGTTCCAGTATCTTGCGTTGTTCTACAGCATTGGCGGCAGCGATGCGGTCTACCAGCTTGCGCGCAAGATGTGGGATGCGATCACCTGGCAATGGACCCAGTACGGGCAGCTCGATCGCGAATTCCCGCGGCATTACGACTGGATGCACCACGGTGAAGCGAGTTTGTTTCACTACTTCTTCGGACTCACCAAACCCGATTCGCTGGTCGATCGCCAGCGTGCCCTTCGCTTTGCCCATATGTATGACGGCACCGACCCACTCGCGCCAAATTACGACCCAGAGCTGCATCTGATCAAGGCCCCGATGACGGGGAGCAACGGTCCATTGCATGTGGCGACTGCTGAGGATTGGTCGACGCACCGCGGGGTGCTGACCGACTATCTCGCTCCCTTCGAGGATATGGAAAGCGTCGATTTCGCGCTGCTCAAGTGCGACTGGCGGGACGATGCGGTCTACGAAGAAGTCATCGCCAAAATGAACGAGCGGTTGAATCGGGGCGATATTCCGCTCAACCTCAATGCCACCGGTCAGATCACCCATGCCTATCTCTACTCCGGGGATGATGCGTTCAAGCAATGGGTGATCGACTATCTGGCCACCTGGAAAGCGCGCGCGGACGCGAATGATGGCATCTTGCCGGACAATGTCGGGTTGAGTGGCATCGTCGGGGAGTATCTGGACGGCAAGTGGTGGGGTGGGCACTACGGTTGGCGCTGGCCTCATGGGTTCCATACGATCATCGAGCCGAGCCTGAATGCCGCGCACAACGCCTTGCTGATGACGGGCGATCCCGATCAGCTTGCGCTCCCCCGGCAGCAGATCGATGTGAACTACGCGCTCGGGAAAGAGATCGACGGGATCTGGCAGGTGCCGTACAAGCATTTCGATGCCGGCTGGACTGCGTATCGCCCGATGCATCCGCTCTACGCGATCCATCTCTGGTCGCGCAGCTATGCCGAGGAAGACCGCGAGCGGATCGAGCGGGTGCCGCGCACGTTCGAGTGGGCGGAGATCACATTGCCGGATCGTCCCTTCAGCACCAAGCATTTCAATGCCAACACCATCCCCTGGTACGAGTTCATCGTGGGTCGGAATCCTGGCTATCCGGAACGGATGCTGGAGATGAATCACGCGTTGATCGACCAGCAATTGCGGCGACTGCGTTCGTATGAAGGTGATCCGAACAACTGGGATCACATCCAGCACATCGACGGTTATCTCGATACGGTCGATGCCCAGGTGGATGGCTACAACATCCATCTCTGGCAGGAGTTCTGCCCGGTCTATTTCGAATCGCTGGTGCAACTCATGTGGGGCGCACCGATGCATATCACGCACGGTGGCCTGCAATATGCGGCAGTGCGGTATTTCGATGCCGACGCGCAACGGCCGGGATTGCCGGCGGGCGTGGCAGCGTTGGTGGACAACGTGACCGGCGAGCGGGTTTCGGTGACGCTGATGAATACGAGCGACACGGATAGGAATGTCGTGCTGCAGGCGGGATCGTTCCGCGAGCATCGGTTCGAGAGCGCGACGCTGGTGGACGAATCCGGCAATGAGCTGGCTTCGTGCAAGATTGGGTCGGAATGGTTCGAGGTCAGGTTGGATGCCGGAGCGGTCGCGCGGTTGCGGCTCGATGTGACCCGGTTCGTCAACGATCCCAGCTATGAAACCCCGTGGTCGAAACGGGAGGATTGGGCGCCGGTCATTCAGGGGCGAACCTTCGCGTAGCTTCGAACAGAATCCTCTTTCAACGTGTTCGGCCAGAGCGTAGAAACGGACGTTCCCGGCTAATTAGGGTAGCGTTTGCTGGAGGGCTTCTCCCCACAAGCTGAAGCCGCTTCTTCTTTTTGGAGAGAGCGGTACGTGGGCAGTCGCTTGAGCAACCTCGCCGTATCTCCTCACCTCGCGGCGTTTCACGCAGCCAAGGAAGAGGTTCGACGCCTTTGGAATTCATCTGGATTTACATCATCGCGGGGGTGCTCTTCCTGAGCATGGCGCTGGCTGGGTCGGTGCTGAAGCGCTTGCCCGTCTCCACCGCGATGATCTATCTGGTCATTGGCATGCTGTTCGGCCCGTCGTTTATCGGGCTACTCGATGTCGATCTGGTGGGCAATGCGGGTCTGATCGAACGGGTGACCGAGGTGGCGGTCATCGTTTCGCTGTTTACCGCGGGTCTCAAGATGCGCGTCGAGTGGCGTAATCCGATCTGGCGTGTGCCGATCCGGCTTGCTTCACTTTCCATGATCATTTCCATCGGGTTGGTAACGGTGGCGGGTGTCGTAGGGCTCGGCCTTTCGTTCGGCGCAGCGTTGCTCCTGGGAGCCATTCTGGCGCCGACCGATCCGGTTCTCGCCTCCGAAGTTCAGGTCACCGATCCCAATGACCGCGATCGGCTTCGGTTCAGCCTGACCGGCGAAGCGGGATTCAACGACGGTACTGCCTTTCCATTTGTGATGCTCGGGCTCGGGTTGCTCGGATTGCATGAGCTTGGTCCCGACGGTCTGCGCTGGGTGGCGATCGATCTGCTTTGGGCGATGGTTGGAGGGCTGGCCGTTGGGGTGCTCTGCGGCTGGGCAGTTGGCTCCCTGATGCTCCGCCTCCGGGTGCGTTACCAGGAAGCGCATGGCCTGGACGACTTTCTTTCCCTCGGGTTGATAGCGCTGTCGTATGGGATCGCATTGCTGCTGCATACCTATGGCTTTCTTGCGGTGTTCGCCGCGGGACTTGCTATCCGGGCGATCGAGCGACGCAACGCTCCCCAGGATGATGCCAAGGCGCCGTCCCATCTGGAGCTCGAGACCGAGCTGGGCGAGGAGGCAGCGATACGCCCCGAATCAGCGCCCGCTTATATGGCGGAGGCGGTACTCGGTTTCAACGAGCGGCTCGAGCGCATTGCTGAGGTCGCGGTTGTCATTCTTATCGGGGCGCTGGTGACGTCGGGATCGTTGGATATCGTCATCCTTGGTTTCGTTGTGGTGCTCATGCTGGTCATTCGCCCGTTAGCTGTCGCGGGCGGTCTCGTCGGGATGCCGGTTCCCCGAACCCAACGCCGGTTGCTGTCCTGGTTTGGCATTCGAGGCATAGGCTCGATCTATTACCTTGCGTATGCCATTGCCCATGGGATCGACGAAACCGATGCGAATCGGCTGGGAGATGTTGTGCTGGCGGCCATCATCGTTTCGATCGTGGTGCATGGAATCTCGGTCACCCCCCTGATGCAGCGGTATCAACGCCAGAGCTAGCGTGCGCATATCGCCAGAAGCGTTCTTGTGTGGAGGCTCACTCGTGACAACCATGTGGGCTAGATACAAAATGGTGCATGAATTGACAATTCGTGACCCGCTGACTACCATCTGAAGGAATTGGTCCGACAATCAGATGATTTGGTAGCTGACTCCGAGGGGTGGCATGTCGACGACGAATGCCAGCAGAAGTGGCGATGCCGGCTGGGTAGAGACGACGCCGGCATCCGGCGGTTCGCCGGGTGGCGGACCGCCCTATCACGCGATCACCGTGACTCGATCCTACGAGGGCGTGGTGCGGCAGATTGCCGCGTCGATCCAAACGGGGCAGATCGGGGAAGGGGACCGGTTGCCAACCGAGCGCGAGCTCAGCACAGCCTTCGAAGTGAGCCGCGGCGTCATCCGCGAAGCGATCAAAGTGCTGGGAGCGTTGGGCCTGGTCGAGGCGCGCCAGGGGAGCGGTATCTACGTCCTCAATACGGTGCCAACCGTTACGCGCGCTTTCACCCTTTCGGTTTCTCCCGATGCGGAATCGGTCGAGCGGCTTTTCGAGTTCCGGCGCACGTTGGAAGTGGAATCGGCCGCGCTGGCCGCAGTGCGCCGCAGCGAGCGCCAGCTTGCCGATATCGTCGCGGCGTCCGAGGCCACCACGCTCGCGGTTGAAGCAAGCGAGCTGGATGCCTTCAGCGCCTATGACAACGCCTTTCACGCCGCAATTGCGCGCGCAAGCGGAAATCCTTACTTCGAAGTTGCCGTCGCAACCGCGCGGCAGATGCAACAAGATATCGTGCCGCTGATTTCCGATCGGATCGGTTCGGTACGCTCGGCTATTCAGCATCACCGCGCCATTGCCGAGGCGATCGCTGCGCGCGATCCAGACGCAGCCGCGCGTGAAATGGCCGAACACATCCGCTACACCGCGAATGCCGTGACCGAGCGATTTCCCGGGTTATCGCCTGTCGATGCCGTGGCAGGAGCAGCAACGGCATGAGCGAACAGGCATCGACCCAGCAGGTGCGCGCCACCGAGCAGACCCGCGACAAGCCCACGTCTTCCAACCGCGTGGTCCGATTGATCGAGGGGAAGTACTGGGCCTACATGCTGTTGATTCCGAGTCTGATCCTGGTTGCCGCTGTGGTGGTCTATCCGGTCATTAGCGGAGTTTTGCTCAGCTTCCGTGAATACCGGCTCAACCGCCCGGCGCTGGGCACCCCCTGGATCGGACTCGAGCACTATCGCGACATGCTGGATGACAAGACGATTCGGATCGCGTTGAAAAACACCTTGATCTGGGTGACGGTTGGATCGATCAGCCAGTTCATTCTCGGCATGATCACCGCGCTGGCGTTGCACCGGTCGCTGAAGGGGTTCCGCATTGCCGCGGTGCTGGTGCTCATTCCCTGGTTGCTGCCGTCGGTGGTCTCGGCCAACATGTGGCGCCTGATGCTCGATTCCCGTCTCGGCGTAGTCAATGAGATTTTGGGCAGTATCGGCCTGGTGGAGCGTGGACACGCCTGGTTCATCAATCCCAATACCGCACTCTACGAGGTGCTGGCGGTCGAGCTCTGGAAGAACTTCGCCTTTTTCACACTCTTCTTCCTGGCTGGGTTGTATGCGATTCCAAGTGAGTATTACGAGGCGTCGAGTGTCGACGGGAGCGGCACACTGCAACGCTTCCGGGATATCACGATTCCGATGCTAATGCCGGTGATCGTGGGTGCCACGATCCTGCGCGTCATCGGACTTTTCAATTCGCCCGACATTCTGCTGGTGCTCACGGGGGGCGGTCCGGGAAACGCTACGCAAACATTAGCGTTGTATGGGTTCCAGACCGCGTATTTACGTTTTGACTTTGGCTATGCGGCAGCGCTTTCCGTGCTGGCGCTCTTCTGCCTGATGGCGTTCACTGTTGTCTATGTGCGCGCCTCGGGCGTGACCAGGGAGTAGGCCCGATGAGCGTGGTCGCAGAGCAAAGTGGTCCCTTTTCCCATGTGGCAGCGGCAGAGCCGGCCAGATCCTGGTTGCCGTTTGCCTCATTGCGGCGGACACGGCACTTCTTCGATGTCATGGCGGCAGTCGTGGTGATCATCGTGGTGCTGTTCGCGATCGGGCCGATCGTCTGGACGGTACTGACCTCGTTCAAGACCGAGAACGAGATCGTCTCGCGCGATTTCACCTGGCTGCCGCATTCGCTCAACTTCGACAATTACGTCACCCTCTGGCAGCGATCAGGGTACCCGCGACTCCTGAAAAATAGCGCCATCGTGACCGGTATGACGGTGCTGATGTCGGTCGTTATCGGGACGATCGCTGCCTACAGCATCTCGCGCTATCGCTTCCGGGGTCGCGGAGGGTTGATGATCTTTTATCTGGTCATCCGGATGTTTCCGTTCACCTTGCTGCTGATTCCCTTGTTCATCATGCTCCGTAATCTTGGACTGTTCGACAGCCACTTCGGTCTGGCCCTGACCTATACGACCTTCCTGCTGCCGTTGTGTGTCTGGATGTTGAAGGGATTTTTCGATGGCATCCCGCCCGATCTGGAAGAGGCTTCACGTGTCGACGGCTCGACCCGGTTGGGGGCGCTCATCCGCATCGTGCTGCCGTTGGCCCGGCAGGGCATTGCCGCAACTACTGTGTTCATCGCTATCGGCGCCTGGAATGAATATGTCTGGGCGCTGCTGCTCACAACCGCCAATGGCGCCCGCACCTGGCCGGTTGGATTGCAGTTGATGGTGGGTGAATTCCAAATGCCGTGGGGCGTGTTGAGCGCCAGCGGAATCATTAGCATCATTCCGATCATTATCGGCTTCGCCATTGTTCAGCGGGCGCTGGTCAGTGGCTTGATGGCAGGAGGTGTGAAAGGGTAGCAACACCAACGGAGCACCATGACAGATCGTCAGACGCTCGATTCAAAGGAGAACGCGCATCATGAACCGATCGAAACCACAACTCGACAATCTGCACATCAACCGCCGGACGTTGCTCGGCGCTTCGATGGGCGCGGCGGCCGGCGTCGGACTCGCTCGCTTCCCGGCGATGGCGCAGGACGCGGAGATTAGTGGCGATGTCACCTACTGGCATCACTTCACCAGCGAATCGGAAATGGTCGGTCTGGAAAACATCACGACTGTGTTCGAGGAGGAGCATCCTGGCGCGGTCGTGATTTCCGAAAACATCCCGAACGCCGATTTCATGACCCAGTTCACGACCGCCGCGGTAGGCGGCTCGCTTCCCAATACCACGATGGCGGCGGCGGACCGCATTCCGGACATGCTGGCGTTGGGCGGGCTGGTCGATTTGACCGAGCGGTACAACGCCTGGGAGGGGAGCGCGGGGATCGAACCTAACCTGATGGAGAGTGCCACCATCGACGGGCAGATCTACGGTATCCCTGCCTTCCTGTTCGTCGATTGGTTGTACTACCGGAAAGACTGGTTCGACGAAGCTGGGCTCGAACCACCAACGACGTGGGACGAACTGCGCGAGGTGGCGATTGCGCTAACCGATGCTGAGAACGACCGCTATGGCTTCGGCTTGCGCGGCGGCGATGGCGGCCAGGGAGCGGTGCAGAATATCATGCGTGCCTGGGGCGGGCTCTCCGCGGACGAGAACGGTGTGCCGGTTATCGACCGGGAAAAGGCGATCGAGGCGATTGCCTTCTACGCCGGGCTGTTCACGACCGACAAGGTGGTACCGCCAAGTGCCCCGAACGACAGCTATTCACAGATCATGCAGGCGTTCCGCACTGGGCAAACGGCGATGGTGCTGCACCATACCGGCTCGCTGGCCGAGATTTCCGCTGACCTGGAGCCGAACGTGGAGTTCGGGACCGTGATGGTGCCGGCCGGACCAGCAATGCGGGTGCAGGGCGTTGCCCCGCTTTATAACGGCATGTGCAAAGAAGACAACGGGGATACCTCGTGGGCCTGGCTCACGGAATGGGCCTCGCCCGATGCAGCCGTGGCGCTTCTCCAGGCGACCGGGTATTTCCCGGCTTCCTCAGAGGCCGCTGCGGATCCGCGCATCACCGACGAGCCGATCTATGCCGCCGCGATCGAGGCGATTCCGATTGGGGTGGGTCCGTTGAGCTTCGTGGGCGCTCCTGGTTGGGCGAGTACGTCCGTGCTGCCGAACTTCCAGCAAGTGCTCACTGGTCAGGCCACGCCGGAAGAAGCGGTCGACCAGATGATCGCCGACCTGGAGGCGGAGATCGGATAGCGGTTCGATTCCGGAGTGCAAATTTGCGATGCTGAGGGAACCGGCCGGGGTGAGAGCTCCGGCCGGTTCTTTCCTTAGCGGGATCAGGGAGAAGAGATGAAGATCGTTGCCGTCGAGACCGAGATCATCGAGCAACCGACCAAACATCCGTACGTCTGGCGGAAAGGGCTGCCGGCATCACCGCCGATGAGCTGGCAGACGAAAGTGACGATTCGGACCGATGAGGGAATCACGGGCGAGGCCTACGCGCCGCGGGGCACGATCATGGTCGACTTGGTCGACCGGCGGTTGCGGGACATGCTGATTGGGCAAAATCCGTTGCTCAAGGAGCGTCTCTGGCGCGAGGTCTGGGAAATCGATCGAATCGAAGAGCTGCCGATCTACGCGCTGGGCACCGTCGATATTGCCCTCTGGGATCTGACCGCCAAGATTGCCGGTCTTCCTCTTTATACCGTGATCGGTGGCGCGCGGGATCGGATACCAGCGTATGCCAGCACAGTGACCTTCAAAGACACCGCAGAGTTTCTCGATGTCGCCGATCAGTGCCTGGAATATGGATTCCCGGCGATCAAGCTGCATGCCTGGGGCGATCCGAAAAAGGACGCGAAGCTGTGTCAGGATCTGCGCGCGCATGTCGGCCCGGACATCGAGCTGATGTATGACGGATCAGCGGGCTTCGATCTGGTCGAGGCGATCTATGTCGGACGGGCGCTCGCAGAGGCAGGGTACTTCTGGTACGAGGAGCCGATGCGCGAGTTCAATATCGATGCGTATCGCCGATTGGCGCTGGCGGTGCCGATTCCGTTGCTTTCCGGGGAGACGAGTGACGGCGCGCATTACAACATGGCCGACTTCATCGTGCAGGACGCGGCGCACATGGTGCGTACGGAAACGCTTTACAAGGGCGGGATCACAGGCGGATTGCGAATCGCGCATCTGGCCGAATCGTTCAATATGCGCGCCGAGGTACATGGCGGCGGTCTGCCGAATCTTCATCTGGCGTGCGCGATTCCAAACACGACCTGGTATGAATCGCTGATCTACGCGAACCCGATCGAGGTCGAGCCGGGGATCGGGCGGGATGGGTGCATTTCGCCGCCACAGGTTCCGGGGATCGGATGGGGGATGGTGGGGTAGTTGGTTCATGCTCGGCTTCGGTCCAGAACACCGCTTCGCTAAAGGATTCAGGGACCGTAGCGAAATCGAACGCGGCTAGGCAGATTCGATCACTGCCGGTTTAACGGGGGTACCGTCGCTCCAGGCGCCCATGTCTTCCTGAAAGGGGGTGCCGCCGAGGGCCCGATCGCAGCTTAGGCTGTCGAAGGCGCAACCGATGAGACCGTCGAAGAGTTTCCAGGGGCCGTACCAGTCGAGGGCGTCGGACGTGCCAACGATGACATCGATCGGCAAGAGGTGGTTCGCGCGTAGCACTGGTTTGCCGTGGTTGTCAGACCGGATGAGCACGTAGTCGCGGTTGCCGGGAAGGAGCGAAGTCAGCGATTCCCAGATATGTTTGGCTGGTTCGGTGCCGACGATATGATCGGCATCCCCGGCGATCACGATGACGCGGGTGGCGGGAGCTATGGTCGAAAGGTCTTCGAGCGAGATACCAAAGCGGCTGCTTAATCCGCTGGTACAGCCTTTGCAACCGCCCGGTTCGACCGGCATGATGACGGAGGGTACCGGCAACCCGTTTTGCTCCGCGGTCGCCGCGTAGTTGACGGCAAGCACGCCCCCGGCGGAATGCCCAACGACTGCAACGCGCGTCAGGTCGACCTGGGCATGACCGGGTCCGGCCAATTCAACGAGGGCATCGGCGATGGCGGTATTGGTGTTGTCCAGATACTCGTTCGGGCGCAGGGTGAGCGGATTGATCGTCTGATAAAACGGGAAGACGACAATGGCTCCGCCCCGGGTGATGTGCTCGATCCATTCGCCGTAGAAGGTGGGATCGACTGCCATAAATCCGTGCAGAAAGATCACCAGGGGCAGGTGCTTATCTGGCAAGTTCCCGGAGGCAGCGAGCGGTTCAAAGAGCCAGTATCCGGCGGGACGGTTGCCGAAACTCTCGGACTGAACCCCGGAATAGGGGCGCTCTACGCCTCCGGGACCTTGCGCGAGTTGGGTTGGCGGGGTGGGATGGTCAGATGCAGAGGCGACCTGGGTCAGCATCATTCCCGTGATGAGCAGTGTCACGAGCGTCGCCGATCCCATCAAGCTTTGCCGAAACTGTCTCATGCGCATCGAACGCCCCTTTTGTCTATCGATCGTTCAGTCTTGGGCAACGATAGCCGGAAATGTCGCACCCCGGTGCGTAACACTTCGGGCATCTTTTCCGTTTCCTTTCCAATCCCGGGGTAGTTGCTGGGAGCGATGAGCCGACGGGCGCAGCGGAGCGCATGAGGCCGATGACCGAGGAACGCGGGCGAATCGAACCGGACGACGAGCTACTGGCCGCGCAAGCGCAGCGCGATCCGGCCGCGTTCGCGCCGCTCTACCGCCGCTATGTGGGACCGATCTTTGGCTTCTGCTACCAGCGGCTGGGACGCGCGAACTGGCGGAGGACGCGACAAGCCAGGTCTTCGTGCAGGCGCTGGCAGGGTTGCCGGGATATCGCGCCTGTACGTTTCGAGCGTGGCTTTACGCGATTGCCCGCAATGTGGTGACCGATCTGCATCGAGCGCGACCAACGGTTGCGCTGGTCGACTCCGACGTGGTCCGCGCCGGACTGGATGATGATCTCTTGCAGCGTGAAGACGCGCTCGATCTGCGTCGGTTGCTCGATGGGCTGACTTCCGAACAACGCGAAGTGGTGGAACTGCGGTTGGCCGGATTGTCCGGTCCGGAAATTGCCGAAGCGCTCGGCCGCTCGCATGGCGCGGTGCGCGCATTGCAATTCCGCGCGTACCAGCAGCTCCGCATTTTGCTCGATCCGAAACAGGTGACCTCATGACCGAACACGATATGGCCGTCCGTTTCGACCGGGCGCTGGACGGGGAGCGAGATATCGCGCTCAACGGCTCGGAACCGTTGCTAGGCACAGCCGAAACTGTGCAGTCCCTGTTTGACCGGCAACACGCGTTTCCGTCAGAAGAGTTCATCGCGCAACTCGAACGCTCCTTGTTTCCGCTTTCCATCGTCCCGAGCGCAGCCGAGGGACTTCGGGTGGCTGCGGTGTCTCGGCCGCAGGTCATGGCACGACCAACACCCGTCGCTCCTAAGGTTCGCGGATTGTCCCAGTCCCGTCTGGCTGCGATTGTTGCCGCATTCTTCCTGCTAATCGGGGGGGGGGTGTGATCTTTGGTGGCCTGCTCAATTCACGCTCTACGCCGGAACCGAGCGCCATTCCGGCTGCCAGTTTCGGCACGGTGGAGTCGTCACCAGAGCCAACTGCTCAATCCTCGGCCATTGCCTGGCAAATCGATGCGCCGGAAGGCACGACTGGCCAGATGCTGATTTCTTCCGATGGGGAACAAGAAGTCTTTTGGGTGATCTATCGACAGGAGGGCTTCCCAATCGTCCAAGCCATCGATGCCGCAACCGGGAACGAGTTGTGGCGGACAGAACTTGACGGCTGGATGGGCGTTAGCAGCGTCACATCAGAGATGTTGGTCTTTGCAATGAGCGTCGAATCTCCCAGCGGGGACTCCAACCTTCTCATCGCGCTTGATCGAACCACCGGTGTTGAACGATGGCGGGAACCCCTCGCTGCCCTTCCGGTTGATATGGTCAGTGGCGGAGACGAAGTCCTGATGCTGGACACCAACAATGTGGTCACTGCGCTCGACCCCATAAGTCAGTCGCCAAGATGGACGGTCGACCTCGATTCGTATGTGGACGATTCGAGCCGTTCGCCGGTGCTTGTTTATCTCGACGGCCGCCTTGCCTTGCAAGACGGCGTGCTCGCAGCGATTACTGATCGCGGGGACGTGGTGGCAGTCGATAGTGACGACGGTGCGTATCTCTGGAAAGTTCCGCCACACCTTTCAGGACCAACCAAAGTGCAGGTTGTCGAAGGCACTTTCGTTGTCTCTAATTCCGACCAAGGAGGGAACACGAGCGCACGGTCGGTGATGGTTGAAGCAACACCACAGGCCGGTAGTGATCCTGCATCGGGCATTTGCCAGCAAGCGTTTCGGTCAGTTGATATTGCGAATGTGCCCGAGGTCGATGGAACTCCCGATATTGTCGACGTACTCTCGATCGATCCTGGCAGCGGCTCATTGTTGTGGGGCGCCTCCACTCCTGTGAGATCCCTGGTTTGGAAACTTTCGGAGGAGACGCTGCTCGGGATCGCCACGTCGCCTGGAGATACTGAGCAGGGTTCGGACAATCAGGTTGCTTACTGTCTCATCGATGGCGCTACTGGCGAGATGTCGGAGAGGGATCAACTCCAGCCAGACTTCTCGTATCGCGATGCTGGCTCGGAAACGACCTATGGGTCGGTAATCATGCCGGACGGAGCGCAATGGACCGTCAATGTTGATTCGGAACTTGCCAGGGCGCTACCGTTTGTGAATACCATTCCACAAGGCGCGCTCAAGCTGGGCAGCATGTTCATCATTGCAGCGCAGGACGGCACGCTTATCGGACTACCCCAATACGTGCCGAAATGGCAGCTCGGAGATGGCACGCCAACGCCAACTGCTCTTGAGCCAGGAGAAGTGCTTTGGACTACGGTGGGACCAGCAGGCGCTGGGACCGAATGGCACGAGCCGGCATTTGGTGATGGCCGCGTGTTCCGAGCGTTCACGAATCTCGTGACCGAAGACTACCTGCAAGCGGTCGATACCGAAAGCGGAGCCGTGCTTTGGCAGAAGCAGATCGACCTTGGCACAACCGCCATGGAGGTCCGCGGCGACCTTCTGATCGTCGCGGGACGAGGCAAGAGCGCGATGGGAACGAACACGCTGGTGCTTGCACTCGAAGCCGCTACAGGAGATGAATTCTGGCGTGCATCGGCAGACCAGTCTCCGGGGGCGATGGCAGTTACGGACGATCGCATTCTCGTTCTTGGCACTGACAACCAGCTGGACGCCTTCGATCTCCGCACAGGTGAGGCGATCTATTCGACCGATCTCACGGGAGAGTCTCGGCCAATCGGAGCTGTGGACAATTTCGTGCAAGCAATGGCCTTCATGCAATTGACTGTCGTGGGAAACACGGTGGTTGCGGTGTTGGTCGATTCCAGTCTTGCTGGGGTCGATATCGATACTGGCGACGTGCACTGGTGGCGGCTGCGAGATACGCTGGGCGCCATGTCCGTCTACAGCGTCGACGGTTCGCTCGTAGTGGTCGATGCTGGCGATGTGGACGCAATCATCAGATACGAGGCTTCACCTGGCACCGCCACCCTCGAAGCGACACCAGTCGTGTCGCAAGACATCGAACTTGCTCCATGTATTGATGCGGCTGGCAGCGCGACTCCGTTCGCGCACGAGAAAGGAGTGCCGCTACCTCCCGTGCCAAAGGATGCCCAAGACCTATACCCTGATCGGCGCGGATGGAAAACCCTATCATTCGAGCACGCCGGGAACGCTTGGCGGCTATAAGCCGATGAAACTCTACGGTCGGCTTGATTGCCCGTCGGCGTTACGGCATCTGGCGAATGGGCACTATGCCTCGCATCGGGTGTTTTTTGCCGATGAGGCGACGGCGATTGCGGCAGGGTACCGGCCATGTGCCCGGTGCATGCCGGAGCAGTATCGGGCGTGGAAGGAACACGGTTCCTGATCGTGCAGCTCTGCGGGGTGCCACACTCGAATCGGCCAGGTAAGGCAACTTCACCATCTGGTTGTTTGGCCCGTTGGAGGACCGGGTGGCTACGCTCGGATGCGATCAAGCGCAGCGACAGATTGTCGTAAGCGCTCAGGGGACGCGCTTCCTGGGCATTTCGTGAGAAATGGACGGCGGTACGGGCACTTGCCGGGCTGCACCTGTGGGCATACACTGCGATCGGACTCCCGATGCGCTTCACACTCAAGAAATGGAGGCTCACGAATGACTGTTGCTCCACGCTACGACGTATCTACGTTCGACTCCCTGCGTGCCTCGCTTCAAGGATCGCTCCTTCTCCCTGACAATCCGGACTACGAAGTCGTCCGCAAGGTTTGGAATGGAATGATCGACGTCTACCCGGCTGCGGTCGCGCAATGCGCCTCGACCGAAGACGTCGTGGCGGCGGTGAACTTTGGCCGCGAAAACGGGCTTGACCTTGCGGTGCGTGGTGGTGGGCATAGCGCTGCCGGATTAGGGACCTGCGAAGGTGGGCTCCTCATCGATCTTTCGCCAATGCATGCTGTCGATGTCGATCCGGAGCAGCGCATCGCCCGTGCCGGAGGGGGAACTACCTGGGGACAATTCGATGCCGCCACCACAGCCCACAATCTTGCGACTACCGGTGGCGCGATTTCTACGACCGGTATTGGCGGGCTGACCCTTGGTGGTGGGGTCGGTTGGCTGATGCGAAAGTACGGACTTGCATGCGACAACCTGATCGGGGCTGAGGTCGTTCTCGCCGATGGCAGTGTGGTGAACACCAGCGAAACGGAACGCCCCGATCTGCTTTGGGGCTTGCGTGGTGGCGGCGGAAACTTCGGGGTGGTTACGCAGATGACCTTCCGCCTGCACCCGATGGAGGGGGTCATTGCCGGTCCGATCTTCTACCCACGGTCGGTGGCGACCGACGCACTGAAACATTACCGATCGATCACGGCATCCGCGCCCGATGAGCAGGCGACCTTCTTCGGATTGCTTTCGAATCCGGACGGCGTTCCGTTGTCGGGGTTCATTTCGGTCTCGGTTTCCGCCGATCCCGCGGTTGCCGCTCCGACGCATGAGGCAATCCTCGAGCTTGGCGAGCCGGTCGCTGACATGGTCGGGCCGATCCCCTATGTGGCGTTGCAGTCCATGCTGGATGAAGGCTTCCCCAAAGGGGTTCCTGTCTATTGGACCGCACATTTTTTGATGGAGCTGGACGATGCAACGATCGATCTCATCGTTGACTGGGCGAATCGCGCTCCCTCTCCTTTGAGTGTGGTACTGATCGAGCATCTGGGTGGAGCGGTCGCCCGCGTGCCGTCCGATGCCACTGCCTTCGCGCACCGGCAGGCGCCCTACAACCTCGCGATCATCGCCCGGTGGATGGATCCTTCAGAGGAAGCGGCCGGCATTGCCTGGGCGCGTGGCATGCGTGAAGCCTTGCGGCCGTATGCGACTGGCGTCTATATGAACTATCTGGGAGTTGGCGATGGAGCCGAGCGGATCCCCCAGGCGTATGACGCGCCCGTCTACGAGCGGCTGGTTGCACTCAAGCGGACCTACGACCCGCAAAATCTGTTCCGCCGGAACCAGAACATCAAGCCTGATTGAGGAGATCTCCTCGAAGGTCGTTGAATGAAATCAGCCCGCTTCCACTGCTGGAAGCGGGCTGATGCGTTTTCCGAAACGAGAATTTACCAGCGAAGCAGTGCTCCGACGCCACCGAGGGCGTCGAGCTTGGCATCGGCGGCCGAGTTCGGGATCTCTCCGTCGGCGCGGGGCACCTCGCCTTCAGTATCGACTGGGACGGAGGGGTCGACGATCTCGATCTGCGCGCCGGTGATGAGCGCCTGGCGGATCATCTCCTGCTCCAGTGGCACCGGTACGATGTTGTGCAGATCGCCCCCGGCCGGGTGCGTAGTCGGGACATCTCCGATGCCGTAGATCGGCATGGTGTAGTCGGCCCAGCCCATTTCGGCGTAGTCGCCGCTCATGACCAGCCGGAAGACCTGACCTTGTTCGAGCGCCTTGAGCACGTCGACCGCGCCCGCCGCGCCTCGATTGCCGGAACCGACCGCGTCGGCCACCGCATCCACGGCGTCCGATTCGCGGCTGCGCTCGTAGGCAGTTGCGATCGGCTCGGCGAGTTCGAGCACCTGATCGAAGTTCGCCGCGCTGATATCGACCCTGAAGTGGCCGATGATCTTCTCCTTGACGGTATCGTGAACCGCTTCCTGGAAGAGCGCGCCGTTGACCTCATCGCTGCCGATGACCAGGCGGCGCACGCCGGTCTGTTCCAGCGTGGCCTGCACTTCCTCGGCGACTGTTTTGATGAAGGCGTCGACGCGATCGTTCGCGCGATTCTGATAACGACGCTGATTGAGCGCGCCGGCTGACTGGTGACGCGGATACTTGCTGCCGGTCACAGAAACAGAATCGGTCAGGACATCACCACTGATGACCGAGAGCTCGGCCGAAGCCTGATCGAGCACCAGAATGGCGTAGGTCGGATTGTCTTCGACCAGCCGGGTGAACTCCTTGAGGTAGGGGATAGGACCAAGATTGGTCGTCGTTGGAATACTGACCCCGAACGAGGCCGCTTCGAATATACCTTCCCCGCTGTTCGAGACGATCATGGCGCCGCGCGCCGTTTTGTCCAGCTCATCGGCGATGTATTCGCCCACGCGCAGGCGGTCGTTCTCGGCCGAAATTCCTTCTTCGCTGCGGAAGTGGAAGCCCCAAACTTCTTCCTTGATCTCTTGCCAGGCTTCCACCGGCGAGGTGCGCTTGCCGGCCTCGGGATACCAGTCCAGGGTCACCGTGGCGTACGGGGTCTCGGTGGCGGGAGGGAGCTGGGCGAAGGCCAGCAGTGCGGCCGAGAGGTCGGTATCGACCGCGGCATCGTGCGATTCCTCGCGAATACGCTTGACCGGGTTTTGTGGTGATGACAAGATTCTTGCCTTTCTCACTAAAGCAAATATAAAGCTGCGGATAGTGTGGCACATGGCTCAATCAGGCGGATCGTCGGAGAGTCGCGTGGAGGATTCGTATCGGAAATAGCGATTCCGCCGCTATCCGGTGATTTCGGCCAGGAACCCTGTTTCTTCGAGCCGCAGGACGAGCTGATTGGTGGCCGGACGAGAGAGGCCGGTGAGCTCGCGCACGTTGGAACTCGATGAAATAAGTGTGTGGAAGAGCGATGGAGCGTAGTTGCGTGTGCCTCTCACGCTGCCAGACCTGACTCCATCGAACCCATTGTGCGGCGCGAAATTTCCCGGTTGCATCGGGATCACTCCCCCTGTCACCCGGGAACTCCCCGCATCTACGGTGTTGCCAGCGTTGCATGCGGTTTGGACGTGCCGCGCTTCGGACAATCGTGAAAGAGGACGACCCATGAACCGGCGCACACTTCTCCAGGGGAGCGGCTTCCTGGTAGCGAACATGTTCATCGCACGCGGCAATCGCGCGTTTGCGCAGGGAACTCCCGCGGCAGCGGACTTTCCGAGCTTGACCATCACAGTCAACGACGATTCGTATGAGATCCCCGAAGGACTCACGGCGGGACGCTATGCGGTCAGCGTGGTCAATGCGGGCACGACCCCATCGCACTCCTCCCTGGGGCGGTTACCCGATGGGACGACTCCGGATGACGTTATGGCCTTCATGACCTCCGGATCAGAGGATTTGCCCGACTGGTTCCTGAATGCTGGCTATGTCGGGCTACCCGACTGGGGTGTTCCGGGGGAGACGCGAACCGGCGTAATCGATCTGGCAGCGGGGAACTATTTCATGTTCGATCCGTTTTCGAGCAGAAGCGCGTTCACGACCGTGGCCGACGGCAACAACGCCTCAGTCGAACCGAACGCAACTGCCACGGTCGAGCTCACCGAGATGCGCTTTGTTCTGCCGGAGGATGGACTGCCCGGTGGAGTAGCACAACTGAAAGTGAGCAATATCGGAGCAATTGCCCATGAGTTTCAGGTGATGGCAGTGCCGGAGGGAACCACAACCGACGAGCTTCTTGCCCTCTTTGCCTTGCCGCCAGACGCGACTCCGCTGGCCGACGATCCATTGACGACCGCGCTCACCAACTACCAACCCGCTGCCGCGACAAGCATATTGGGAGCCGGACTCACGACCTGGCTCGACACCGATCTGGCGCCCGGAACGTATGCGGTGCTGTGCATGCTTCCCTTCCCGGGCGACGTGCCCCACGCGATGGAGGGAATGCTGGACATCGTCACCGTCGTGTGAGCCGAGGAATCGGCGCTGCGGGTCTCGATACTCTACGATAGCAACCACGTGTGCCAACAACAGGCGAATGGACGCAACCGATGCAATTCGGCGCATCATTCCGGCAGCGAGCTTTGGTGGGACTCGATCCCGCGCGGGTTCGTCGCGGGCAGATGATGTTCTGGCTCATTGTGCTCTTGTTGGCGGTGGCAATGTTCGTCCGGACCAGCACGCTGCAGGTCGACGATATTCTCGGCATGACCGATATGTCTGCGACCGAGGCGGCTGGTTTCCGGTCGAATCTTGCGGGTCTGGGGATCTCCGAGCGTTCATTGTCCATCGTCGTCGCGGGGGGAATGCTCCTCCAGTCGCTGGTGGCCGTGGTCCTGAGCGCGATCCTGCTTTGGAAACGACGGGGAACCGACTGGTTTGCGTTCTACATCTCCCTGACCTTCGTTGCCGGTATTGGCGCGGTTTATCCCCCTGATCTGCACCGGCAGTTGGCCGGCGAGCCGGTCTGGCTCGCCGTTGGCATCATGCTGACGGCGCTCAACATTACCAGTCTATTTCTGCTGCCGTTGCTCTTTCCGACCGGCACCTTTGTGCCGCGATGGGTCGCCATTCCGGCGGCGTTCTACATGATCATGGTGTGCTCGTTTATCGCTGCGCCAGGACGAGACCCAAGCCAGGGCCTGGGCCGGGTAGTGGAGGCAGGTAGCGATCTGCTGCTGTTGGTATTGGGTCTTGGCACGCTCATCTATCGGTATCGTTGGAAGTCGAGCCCGGTCCAGCGGCAGCAGATGAAATTGGGCGCTATTGGCGTGGTGCTCGCCCTTTCCGCATTTCTGATCGGTGACGCCATGATGCGGAATATCGACGACTCTCCCAGAGGAGTGCTGGCTATGCTCGGCTTCACGATTGCGGTGCCGGTCTTTTCGCTGGCTTTTCCCATCTGCCTGACCATCGCGATTCTGCGGTACCGGCTCTTCGATATCGATCTCGTCATCAGCCGTACGCTGGTCTGGCTTCTGATGACGGTGCTCGTGATTGCTGCCTATGTTGGCATTGTTTTTGGTATCGGATCGAGCTTCGAGCATGATCGATCGAACGTGCTCACGCTGTTCGCACTGGGCCTGACCGCAGTGCTTTTTCAGCCCATGCGGGCACGCGTACAGCATGGTGTCAATCGCCTCTTCTATGGCGATCGGGACGATCCCTATGAGGTGCTGCGCAAGCTGGCTGGCGATCTGTCCGAAACGATTCAGCCGGTGGAAGCTTTGCGGGCGACGGTGCGCACCCTGACCGAAGCATTGCGCCTCCCCTATGCGGCGATTACGCTCGAATCGGGGGTGCTGCCGGTCGCGGTAGCCGGAACACCTGGCGCCACCGAGGTGCCAATCCCGCTGATCTATCAATCGCAACCGGTGGGAGAGTTGATCGTCTCCCCGCGTTCCGGCTCGCGCGAGTTCGATTCGACCGATCTGCGCCTTTTGGACGATCTGGCGCGCCAGATCGGGGTGGTGGCGCACAACGTGCGCCTTACGAATGACTTGCAGCTTTCGCGCGAGCGGATCGTGACCGCCCGGGAAGAAGAACGCCGCCGTTTGCGCCGCGATTTGCACGATGGGCTCGGTGCGCAGCTGGCCGCGCTCACCTTGCAGGCTGGGGCAATGAAGGTAACCATCCGCAGCGATCCGGATGCGGCCGTGGAACAGGCAACCGAGCTGCAACAGGAGCTGCGCACCGCCATCGCCGATATTCGCCGGTTGGTGCAAGGATTGCGGCCGGCAGCGCTCGACGATCTGGGGTTGATCGGCGCCCTGCAGAATCGGATTTCGACCGTCAATCTTGGTGAAGGAGCGTCCAATGTCGGAGCGTCGCTTGCTCGTGACGCTCGACGCTCCGGATCAACTGGGTGACCTGCCGGCAGCAGTCGAAGTGGCCATTTACCATATCGTCGACGAGGCGTTGACGAATGTCGTGCGGCATGCCAATGCAACTCGGTGCGTGATACGTATCGCGCATGACTCAGCGGGAATCCGGTTGACGATCGAGGACGATGGGGGTGGTATTGCGACCGACCGTATCTCCGGCGTTGGATTGCAATCGATGCGAGAGCGCGCGTTGGAGCTTGGGGGCGCATTTGCGGCCGAGCCGCTCGATCCTGCCGGGACACGTATCGAGGCGAATTTGCCGGTATCTGGCGGGGACGAGTAATGGCCCGCACTGCACTTCTCATTGCTTCTCCGGCCCATCCGCTACCTCCTGGCCTGGATAGCGTTCGATGACCGACCGTGATGTGCTTCGCGTTCTGATCGTTGACGATCACCCACTCTTTCGCCGGGGAGTGAGCGCGGTGATTGCCGTGCAACCGGATATGGAAATGGCGGGCGCTGCGGACGGGGTGAATTCGGCGGTGGATCTGGCTCTTTCCCTGCAGCCCGATGTGGTGCTGATGGATTTGCAACTGCCGGATGGGTCCGGGATTCAGGCAACCCGGACGATCGTGGAGGATAGTCCGTCGATCCATGTGCTCATCGTGACGATGTTCGAGGATGACGATTCGGTTTTCGCCGCACTGCGGGCCGGCGCGCGCGGGTATGTGCTCAAAGGAACGGACGAAGATGATCTGCTGCGGGCAATTCGGTCGGTGGCGGCTGGGGAAGCGATCTTCAGTCCAACGATTGCCTCACGGGTGCTGACCTATTTCTCGCGTCCGGCACCCACACCACTCTTCCCCAATCTGACCGAGCGGGAGCGGGAGATTCTCACCCTCATCGCACAGGGGAAGAACAACTCGACCATTGCGCGAGAACTATTCCTGTCGCCCAAGACGATAGCCAATCACGTCAGCAACATCTTCGCGAAGTTGCAGGTGGCCGACAGGTCTGAGGCGATTATTCGAGCGCGGGATGCCGGGTTGGCCTAACCCCAGTTCCCCGTCTCTTATGGATCTCACGGCAGACGCCAACCGCTACCAATAGAGTTGCGCCACAGGTTTGCAAGGCGCCTTCGCATTTCACTTGACAATGAGAACATATGTTCTTATACTTCACTCAAGCGGCACGTTTGGCAACGAGCGCGGGCCTGGGCAGCAGATCATCGTGCCCGGGCTGGTTACCCGTCATCCTCACCCGGTGCTGGATCCCGGCTTCTGCAGAGCGTCACGGTCGATCCCACCGCCTAATCGCTTACTCCTTAATTTCGTTTCCTGATTTCAACCCGGTCCCTTCCTTGGCCTGGGAGAGACTTCGCCCTGTCAGATCCTGGTTTCCAACCATGGGATTCTGCCGCCCAGCAATCAGGTCACATTCCAGGGTTTCCATTCGTCAGGTAGGCGAGGCGCTCGTCGATTGCCAGGTTGTCGAAACGACGATCAGCATGCAGAATCTGTTGCCCCGCAGATGAGCGCAATCGAGCCAGCCACGCCAGTGGTGGGTGCTGTGCGCCGCGATACCCACGAAAGGGAGACCTGTTCCGGATGACTGCCACTATCGAAAATCGACCGTCCGCACCCCATCTTGCCGACAGCCACGACATGATCCGCGTGCGGGGAGCGCGCGAGAACAATCTCAAGGACATCAGTGTCGATATCCCCAAAGCGTCGGCTAACGGTCTTCACGGGGGTATCCGGATCAGGAAAGAGCTCGCTGGTTTTCAACACGATCGCTGCCGAATCGCAGCGCATGATCAACGAGACCTATCCCACGTTCGTGCAGGGGTTCATGCCAACCCTTTCCCGGCCCGAGGTCGATGTGCTGGATGGTCTGACCACCGCGATCATCGTCGATCAGGAGCGGATGGGCGCCAATATCCGTTCGACGGTCGGGACCGCGACCGATGCCAACGCGCTGTTGCGCATCCTCTTCAGCCGGCTCGGACAACCGCAGATCGGTTCCCCCAATGCCTTTTCCTTCAATGTCGCCACTGTTAGAGCGAGTGGCACGATCGTGGTGGAAAAGGGGAGCCGTGCGGGGGAAGCCAAGGTGGAGACCTTCTCGCTCAATGGCGGGATGTGCCCGCGCTGCGAAGGCACCGGAGCGGTCACCGATTTCGATTTCACCGAGCTGTACGACGATTCCAAATCACTGGCCGAGGGGGCGCTCAAGATCCCTGGCTACACGGTCGATGGCTGGTTCGTGCGCATCTTCATGGCCGCCGGATTCTTCGATCCGCACAAGCCCATTCGCGAATTTACGAAGAAGGAGCTCAAGGATCTGCTCTATCACGAGCCGGTGAAGGTGAAGGTCGAGGGAGTCAACCTCACCTATGAGGGGATCATCCCCAAAATGCAAAAGTCGATGCTCTCCAAGGATAAGGAGGCGATGCAACCGCACATCCGCGCGTTCGTGGAGCGGGCGGTCACCTTCACCGCCTGTCCGGATTGCGGCGGTACCCGGCTGAACGAGCTGGCGCGGTCCTCGAAGATCAGGGGGAGCAACATCGCCGATGTCTGCGCCATGCAGATCAGCGATCTGGCCGAATGGGTGCGCGGGTTGGACGAGCCGACGGTTGCTCCGTTGCTGAATGCGTTGCAGCAACTGCTCGATTCGTTCGTGGAGATCGGGTTGGGGTATCTCAGTCTCGACCGGCCGTCGGGCACCTTGTCCGGGGGAGAGGCGCAGCGCACCAAGATGATTCGTCACCTCGGATCGGCCCTCACTGATGTCACCTACGTCTTCGATGAGCCGACCATTGGGCTGCATCCGCACGATATCCAGCGCATGAACGATCTGTTGATTCAGTTACGCGACAAGGGAAATACGATCCTCGTGGTCGAGCACAAACCGGAGGCGATCGCGATTGCCGATCATGTGATCGATCTCGGGCCTGGGGCAGGAACCGCAGGGGGCGAGATCGTGTTCGAGGGCACGGTCGAGGAACTGCGCAGGAGCGATACCCTGACCGGGCGTCATCTGGATGACCGGGCGCGGCTCAAGCCGGACGTTCGTGATTCCACGGGAGTGCTGGAGATACGCGGCGCAACTGCCCACAACCTGCAAAACGTCGATGTCGATATCCCCACCGGGGTGCTGGTAGTGGTCACTGGGGTGGCCGGTTCGGGCAAGAGCTCATTGATTCATGGTTCGGTGGCGAAACGCGATGGGGTGGTGGCGGTCGATCAAGCGGCGATCAAAGGCTCGCGGCGGAGCAATCCCGCGACCTATACCGGCCTGCTCGAGCCGATCCGCAAAGCGTTCGCCAAAGCCAACGGCGTGAAGCCCGCCCTCTTCAGCGCCAATTCGGAAGGGGCCTGTCCCGCTTGCAACGGCGCGGGGGTGATCTACACCGACCTCGGCATGATGGAAGGGGTCACCACCGTCTGCGAGGAGTGCGGCGGCAAGCGGTTTCAGGCGGCGGTGCTGGACTACCGGCTCGGCGAGCTCAACATTGCCGAGGTGCTCGATCTGCCGGTGTCGGAAGCGCTCGCATTCTTTTCGACTGGCCCGACCAAGATTCCTGCCGCTGTCGCGATCCTGCAACGGCTCAACGATGTCGGCCTGGGTTATATCCGGCTCGGGCAGCCATTGACGACCCTTTCCGGTGGCGAGCGCCAGCGGTTGAAGTTAGCGACCGCCATGGCCGACAAGGGCGAGGTCTACATCCTGGACGAGCCGACCAGCGGATTGCACCTGGCCGATGTCGAGAACCTGTTGGCGCTACTCGACCGGCTGGTCGAATCGGGCAAATCGGTGATCGTGATCGAGCACCATCAGGCCGTCATGGCGCACGCCGACTGGATCATCGATCTGGGTCCGGGAGCGGGTCATGATGGGGGACGGGTCGTCTTCGAAGGCACCCCTGTCGATTTGGTTGCCGCCCAATCGACTCTCACTGGTACGCATTTGGCAGCGTATGTGCGGAGCTGAGCTCAAAGCGGAACGGAATGACGGGATGAAGCGCTTTCTGATCTCATTCGATGACGGCTCGATGGATCACATTACTGAGGAAGATTTGCCCGCCGTAGGGGAAGCCGCGCACAAGGTCGTCCAGGAAGCCAAAGACGCCGGTGTGTGGATCTGGGGCGGCGGATTGCAACGTCAGCAGGCGAGCATCGTCGCCACTGATGGAACCGTCTCCGATGGCCCTTATCCAGAAACCAAAGCGGTTGTCGGCGGATTCTCGATCATCGAGGTGCCGTCGCGTGAAGACGCACTGGAGTGGGCCGCCAGGATCGCCGTCGCCTGCCAGTGCGCGCAAGAGGTGCGGGAGATCATGTTCGACCCGGAGTCGTAATCGAGCCTCTGCTTAGAACCTGGCGAACGGCCACTCGCTTCGCACCGAATTCCTCCGGGAACCTTTTCTTCACCACCGGCGTTCCATCACCAAGCCCCCGCCGGGGCAGGCTGGTCGATCGGGCGGGGCGCGGAGATGGGGTTTCGATAAGCGACCAGGCTAATGGAGGAACTAAGCGAATGCGCGCACGAATGGTGCATGGGTTAGCCGCCCTGCTCATGCTGCTGACGGTAGTGGCCACGGTGACTGGCGCTCGCGCCGATGGGGTCATCGTGGTCACGCCGCCAGAATGCGATCCCCGCTGCGACACGCCGATCTATGTCGGCGATCAACTGGTGGTGAAACAACATCACGTCGATGTGACCATCGACGATCAGCTCGCCACTACCGAGATCGATCAAACCTTCTACAACCCGAATGACTGGGTGGCGGAAGGGACGTATCTCTTCCCGGTGCCGGAAGGCGCCACGATCGATCAGTTCACCATGACGGTCGATGGGAAGGAAGTCGAGGCGCAGATCCTCGAAGCGGATGAGGCGCGTGCGATCTACGAAGAAATCGTAACGGAGATGCGCGACCCCGCACTGCTCGAATACCTTGGGCAGAACGTCATTCAGGCGAGCATCTATCCCATCGAGCCGGGCGATGACGCGAACATCCAGATTCGCTATCAGCAAGTGCTGACCGCCGAGGGCGGGGTGGTGCATTACCGGTACCCGCTCAACACCGAGCGTTTCTCCGCTGCACCGATCGAATCGGTCAGCGTGAGCGTTCAGGTCACCTCCGACGAGCCCGTGCGGGCGATCTATTCCCCGAGCCACGAGATTGTGGTCGACAAGGAAGACGAAAACACCTTCACCGCCGGTTGGGAAGCGAACGATGTCAAGCCAGACACCGACTTCGACCTCTTCTACACCCTCTCGGACAACGCTATCGGCGTGAATCTGCTCTCCTACTGGTCCGAACAGGACGAGCAGGGCACCTTCATGATCCTGGCCGCCCCGGGGATTCCTGCGCAGGAAACAGCGATCAGCAAGGACGTGATCGTGGTGCTCGATACCTCGGGCAGCATGGAAGGCGAGAAGATCGAGCAAGCGAAGGAAGCGCTGGTCTACATCCTGGAGAACCTGAACGAGGGCGACCGCTTCACCATTGTCGAATTCAGCACTGGCGTGCGGCTTTATGAGAATGAGCTGCTCAACGCGAATCAAGCGCAGGATGCCATCGACTGGGTTGAACAGTTGCAGTCGAACGGCGGCACCAATATCGACGAGGCGCTGACCGAGGCAATGGATCTGGTCGATGAGGAGCGCCCAACCTACGTGCTCTTCCTGACCGACGGTCTGCCGACCGAGGGTGAGACTGATACGCCGGACATTCTGAAGAATGTCAGCGAAGTCGCCCCGGACAATGTGCGCCTCTTCGCGTTCGGCGTCGGCGACGATGTCGATACCGTGCTGCTGGACAATCTGGTGGCCGAGCATCATGGCGCCAGCTCGTATGTCCGCCCGGGCGAGCGGTTGGATGAATCGGTTTCCGCTTTCTACGCCAAGATCAGCACGCCGGTGCTCACCAATGTCGCGCTGAAGATCGACGGCGTCGACACCGAGGAGATCTATCCGAACCCGTTGCCGGATATCTTCGCCGGATCGCAGTTGGTGATCGTCGGTCATTACAAGGAAGGTGGCAGCGCGACCATCGAGCTGACCGGCGAGATCGACGGCGAGCAAACCACATACGTCTATGAGGGACAGAGCTTCGTCAGTAGCAGCGAAACGACCTCGACCGAGAGCTTGCCGCGGCTTTGGGCGACTCGCAAGATCGGCTATCTGATGAACCAGATCCGCCTGCAGGGCGAGCAAAAGGAGCTGACTGAGGCGATCATCGAGCTCAGCATCCGCTATGGCATCGTGACCCCATACACCTCATATCTGATCACCGAGGATGACATTCTCACGCAGGCGGGTCGCGAGGAAGTCGCGGGCGAGGCATACGAAGCCGCTGTGGCCGCGCCAATGGAGAGCTCAGGCGGTGCGGCGGTCGATGCCGCGTCCACCAGCGCGTCGATGGCCGATGCCGACAGTGCCGCGCCAGCGCAATACGCGGAAGAAGGTGTCGAGCTGCGGGCGATCGGCGACCGCGCCTTCCTCTTCAAGGATGGTGTCTGGACCGAGACAACGTTCGATGCCGACACCATGGAGACAGTGCAGATCGAGTTCGCCAGCGAGGAGTATTTCGCGCTGCTGGTCGAGCATCCCGATCTGGCGGTTGCCTTCGCGCTGGGTGACCACGTCATTGCCATCAGTGACGGCGTCGCCTACGAGGTCACTCCGTAGCTGCGCTACCGGCACGATCGAGGGCTCATCCCAATCGGGATGGGCCCTTGGCTTGTTCTGGACGATCATGGGGAGAAGAACGCCTGCTGTGACGAACGGCTGCGGCCGATCGAATTTGGGCACTTCTCCTCAGAGTGCAAACGGGAAGGTGTCCGGTAATTCCTCTGCAGCTTCCCAGCCCGCATCCTTGTCCAAGGATGCAATGCTGATGTGACGTCCAGATGAATCAGCGCATCGAACTGGTCGGGAAGTTGCACTTCGGAGTAGTGACTGAAGCGCTCGGTCTCGGGCCGGTAGATCACGCCGATGGCGCGTTGCAGACGTGGCTCCCGCAGCTCATCGGCGAGGACGCCGCTCTTGGGAATATCGAAAACGAAGCGGTCGCGGCCGGTCTCGTGCAACAGCTCTTCCCAGCTTCCGGGAAGTCCGGGCCGCACCCGGTAGCGTTGCGCTGGCTGGTCCCAATTGTGTGCGGCGGTCACGGTGCCGGTGTAGGTGCTGAAACCGATCAGCAAGGCATCGTCACCATAGCGTTGACGCATCAATTGGCCGACATTGAGCTCCCCACCAGCGCCCATCTCGGTCGCGCGGGCATCGCCCAAATGTGAGTTGTGCGCCCAGACCACGATCCGGCCTCCAGTCGGACCATTGCGGCCGCGCAAGTGAGGCACGAGCGCATCGATGGTTTCGGCCATATGCCGGTCGCGCAGATTCCAGGAGGAGATGCGTCCATAAAACATGGCCCGGTAGTACGCCTCGGCATTGCGGGCTAGTCTCGCATTCTGCTCGGCGAAGAAGAACTCGTCCGCGGCCACACGGCCATTCCGATTGGCAAGCTCGCCAGCTCGCCGCTGCAACTCGACCAATTGGCCGACTGCCTCGTTTTCGCATGGCTCGGTTACGCCCCGAGTTGTCTGATAGCCGTAGGCCTGTGGATCGTCACCGAAATGATCGAAACAGGCGTAGCGTGCCCGAGCGCGTTGGGCGCCCTCGGGATCGATCTTGTCCAGATAATGGATGACCGATTGCATCGAGGAGCTGAGGCTGTAGAGATCGAGTCCATAGAATCCGGCGCGCATCCCATCCGCAGGTTGGGCGTCGTTCCAATTGCGTAGCCAGCCGACAAAGTCGCGCACCACCTCATTGCGCCACATCCAGCGCGGGAAGCGCTGGAAATCCCCGAGCGCTGCTTCGGCATCCGCGTCGTCGCTTTCCCCGCGTACATAGCGGTTGATGCGGTAGGCATCGGGCCAATCGGCCTCGACTGCCACAGCGTCGAACCCAAGCTCGCTGATGAGCCGCTGGGTGATGCGCGCGCGTTCCTGATAGAACTCGTGGGTTCCATGAGACGCCTCACCGAGGAGAACGACCTTCGCATTGCGGGCACGCTCGATCAGGGCATCGTAATCACGCTCGTCACCGGTCACCGCGGTGATCCGCTCGACGAGCCGGTGCGCGAGGATCGTGAGCGCCGCAGGGTCAGCCGGAGGATCGATAGTCACTGCGGCTGTTTCCTGCGAGGTGCGCAAGAGGTCGCAGACTTCCTGATCGGACGTTGGTCCGAAGTCGTCGTACCAGAGACCAACCGCATAAAAGGGTTCTGGGGTGGCCGCGCAAACCATCTCATCCACATCGGCATCGAGCTCGCGGCAGACTACTGCCGAGGCGACCGGGACAGCGCCGACCAGCCAGGCTGGTGCCATTTGCCGTAGCGCGGCCGCGGCAGCGCGCATGGTCGATCCCGTCGCAAGTCCGTCGTCGACCAGAATGACTGTTTTTCCCTGCACGTTCGGGGCAGGGCGGCTGCCGCGATAGAGTCGTTCCCGTCGTTGCAGCTCGCGATGCTCGATCGTTTCAACGGCGGCGATGGCGCTCCTGGAAATACCCAGCTCCTCTACGAGCCGATCGTCGAGGACGCGCACGCCACCGGATGCGATGGCACCCATTGCCAGCTCTTCGTGTCCCGGCACTCCGAGCTTGCGGACCAAAAAGACATCGAGCGGCGCATGAAGTGCGAGGGCAACTTCGGCGGCGACGGGCACGCCTCCGCGTGGGAGTCCGAGCACGATCACATCGGATCTGTTGGCGTAGGCGCCGAGTTCGGCGGCGAGGTGCTGGCCGGCGTCATAACGGTCGTGGAAGGGAAGGTCCATCTGGTATCTCCCGGTACCGAGCTGGCGAGCCCGAACCCGGTACCTTGACCCGGTGTTTAGACAGCATAGGATCGCTGTGCATACATCTCTAATGGTAGGCCGTGCCCACGATTTCGCCTCGAATCAGGAGTTATGTCCACCGTCAGCGCAATGCCGGTGACACACGTGCCCGTCACGTTGGCACCGCGGGTTGGCTTGGCGTGGAGCACCTGGTAGCTGAATTACCTGCGACGGCATGCGTGGCGGTGGAAAACCGTTCAACATGGCAGCGTCTGGGATTGCGCTGCGCGTGCTGAAAACGCTTTGGACCTCCTAAGAGAGCTATCTGAGCGTTTCGACGATGCGGCAGAGGCGTTCGATGCCGGGAACGGTGATCGGGTCCATCACGACCTGGATGTGTTCGATGCCGGTGGCGGCGACATCGCGCAGGAACTGGGCGATCTCTTCGTCACTTCCCGTGAAATGCGGAGCTTCGGCGTCGTTCAGGTTATTCAGCGTTTCGATCCCCTGCAGCCTGACGAACACCGCGCTCGTTTTGGTGAAGCTGCCTGGAGCGACCTGTTGCGCTTCGGCGACAGCGTCGACCTCGGCAATCAATGTCGCCAGGCGAGCCGGATCGTTGCCCCACCAGCGGGGCCAGGCGTTCCAGTACTTCACGTGGGGAAGGGTGAGCTCCAGCATTTTGTCGCCCATGGATCCGATCATGAGGGGCGGGCCTTCCGGGCGCGGTCCGCGCGGGCGGAGTTCGCAATCGCGGGCGGAATAGTAGGTTCCTTCGAAATCGATCTCTCCGTCCTTGAGCAAGGTGCGGATGATCGTGAAGGCTTCCTCGAAACGGCTGAAGCGGTGATCGAAGGGGAACCCGAAGGCGGTATATTCCGGTTCGTTCCAACCGGCGCCGAGCCCCAGGATGAGCCGTCCGCCCGAGATTTCGTCGAGTGTGTCAGCCATTTTGGCGATGAGTGCCGGATTGCGGAAACCGGTGCAGAAGACGAGCGGGCCGATTTCGACCCGGTGTGTGATGGCCGCGACCGCGCACAGCATCGACCAGCATTCCCAGGGACCAGTGACCTCACCGGTCTCGGAGCGGAAGATGAGGTGATCGGGCATCCAGATGGAATCGAGGCCGCCATCTTCGGCGGCGCGGCAGAGGGCGGTGGTTTCCTGCCAGCCGGCGACCCGCTCGGTTTCGGGGAGATGGATACCCACCTTGACGGTGCGTGATGAGGACATCCGGGAAAACTCCTTTGCAAGATCGTTCGCCGGCACCGGGCCGGCTACGGTTGGAACATCTGCCGGCACAGGGCTGGCGGCTCTGGTCGGTGTGACCTTCCAGGTCAGGGTGCCGATTGCTCGGCTTCGTTCAGATCCAGATTCGTTTCATAAATATAGAAGGTGCTCACGGTCAACCAGGAGCCCATGCGCTCTCCCAGGCGATTGGAAAATGCGGGCAGTAGCTCGCCGGTTTCCAGATCGTAGAGTTGCATCTCGACGCGATGCGTACCCGGCAGTGTATCGGCTGGAATCTGAATTGGTTGCTCGGTCCACCAGAGGTCGTGGCGAATGGGCTTTGACAGCATCAGCGGTCCATCGCTTGCGAAGACGATGGTGCCGTTGGCATCGACCACTTGCATGCGAATACCGACCGTTCCGGCAAGTTCCGGGTCGAGTTGATCGAAATAGAGCAGTTCGCGCACCGTTGCCCCGCGGACGATCGAGTCTTCCTGGTTGCGTCCAGAGGCAATCAACCGGCCGGCGCCGATGATGTCGACGATGCCGGTATCACCCTGTTCAAGATAGGGAGGGATGGTGTCGTCTCGGATGTCGTAGAGCAGGGCGTAGTCGAGTCCATTGAGGCTCACGGTGAGCACGGGCGTCTTTTGCGCGATCAGGTTCAGAAGATCGGGCCAGACGCCGTTGCGGCTAAGGGGGGTGATATAGAGGAGGTAGTAGTCGGATGAGGCCCAGCGGAAGAGACCGCCGGGATCGTCGACAAACGCGGCGAAGCGGGCATCGCCCTCCAGAAAGTAGCCAAGCGGCGTGCGCCACGCTTCGGTGGAGACGACGATATCGTCGGGATTGGGTTGTGCGTTCAGATAGTCCGCGACCTGATCGAACCCTTCGCCCCAGCCGACCATCATCGAGTCGGGCGCTTTGAGCGTGCCGCCCATGAGCGGACTGTAATAACTGAGGAAATACGGGGCGGTTTGCGCGACTCCGTTGAGCTGGATACCGAAGGCGAGGATGCCGGCCAGGAGCGGATAGGCGTAGGTTGGGCCGGGCAGACGCTTGCCGATCAGCCGCGCGGCGACCAGGATGCCCCACCCGGCCGCCAGGGCAACTACTGGGAAGGCCGGCATGAGATAGCGGTCGAACTTCTTGGCTGCGAGAGTCATCAGCAGGGTGTATGACCCTGCGCCGATGAGAAGGCCGAGCACGATCTGTCGCTGCGCGCGCGGGAGACTCCAACGGCGACCAAGGGTGACAAGCGCGATGGCCAGGATGAGGCCAGCCAGGGTGGCTGGGGTGGCGCGCCAGAGAAACGCGACGGGATAAAAGCGAAAACCAGGATCGCCGGTGAAGAGATCGCCGTCGAAGTAGATGACGCGCTCGTGTCCTTCGATGGCGGCGGTTTCGGCAAAGGAGAACATGCCCGAGAAGACCGTGCGCGGGGCGGTGGCGAGAGCCGGCCAGAGGATGAGCGCGACCGTGAGCATGGCGGCGCCCCAAATCGCCATCGGCCAGAGGAGTGCGGACTTCGTGCGAGCCCACGACGGGCGGCGGAGCTTGCCATCCATGAGCGTGAGCAGCAGGAGCAATCCGAAGATGGGAATGAGCACCGCGGTTTGCGCGCGGGTGAGGATGGCGAGCGCGGAGGCGACAGCGCAGATGAGCAGATCGACCCGACTACGTCCGCGATAGCAATAGGCGAGCATGGTGACCATCGCCAGCAGGAAAAAGAGCGCGGCCATGGCATCGACATGCAGCAATTTGCCCAAGCCGATGCCGAATGGTTCGAGCGCAATGAGCAGGAAGCCAAGCACCACCTCTGGCAATCCCAGCAAACGCAACGCGAACCAGAACGCGATGGCAAAGGTGATCGTGGCGAAAACGATGAGCACCTGCCGGGTGGCGACCAGTACCGCGAGTGGGTCGTAGCCCTGCCCTTCCAATACGGAGGCAATGTAGTTCTGGCGTTGCGTGATCTGGGTGCCGACCAGATCGGGATAGTCGCGTGCTTCCAGGAAATAGCCGATGGCGCCCGCCCACATGACCGGGACGCCGGGATGGGCGTACTGGTAGGTCGACGCCCAGTCGCGAGTGGAGAGCGCTTCGTAGAAATTGGCTGAGCGGGCGAGCCAGATGGGTTCGTCTGGGGTGACCATGCGGTCGAGCTCGAGCCAGCGTGGCAGGACGAAGGTGAGGGTGACCAATGCGAGTGCCAGGAGCCGGAGCCAGAGGGCGGATTGGGAACCGGGGCGGGCAGCGGTGCGGCGGCTTTCGCGTTGGGGGGCGGAGGGCAATGCCCTGATTCGATCGACGCCCAGGTCGTGAGCGCGAGCGCTATTTTTGGAAGGCAGCGAAGGAGTGCAGGATCGTCTTACCGGCCGCATTTCTTCTTCTTGGGAACTCTCCGTCGGCTTGATAGGAGCGCCTCTCTTTGGAGGGAGCGGAACTGGCGGCGGTGTCGTGGGAGTGGACGTTGTCATTGCCAGGGTTCGGTGATCCTTCAATCTGTCCGGGACAGTATGGGTTCGATGGTGCCATGATGGCGCATCGTGATGCAGTGTTCTTCGGCGAAATCGCAAGAGATCGCAAGCGTGAGGAGTGGACATGTCGGCAATGTTGTTGGTCGGAATGGGTGGGTTCATTGGAGCAAATTTGCGTCATCTGCTGGGCGATTTCATGGCGGGGCGGTTCAACACCGGGACATCTGGATTCCCATGGGGAACGATGGCGGCGAATCTGAGTGGGGCGTTTCTGATCGGCTTTATCTCCGAATGGCTGCTCTTGCGCACGAACGCTCCGGACTCGTGGCGGCTCTTTCTGGTGGTCGGGTTACTGGGTGGGTATACGACGTTTAGCTCCTATACGGAGGAGATCGTGAACCTGTTGGAGGACGACAGGCTTCCGCGCGCGATGGCCTATCTGCTGGTAACGAATGCGGCCGGCATTACGCTTTGCCTTGGTGGCTTGCTTCTGGCGAAGCGTCTGATCTAGCGCGGGCTGCTTTCGGCGAAATCGGCGGATCGTTCCGTTCTCCCAAGCGCTGCCATCAATTGACTCTGCGCATACCGTGCAACCGGGTTCAGCGGCCGCGCTGATGCGGCCGCGCCTCTTCGGGTATGCCGCTGATCGTGCGACGAGTTGCCGTGCAATCTCTTGCTGCACATCGAGACAATTCCCTTCTGTTCCAGTAGGACAGTGACCCCTTTCTCAAAACCGTAGGCGTCGCCCTGTGCGTGAGCGCACATCGCATGCGTGTGCCTTGCGTCTGTTGGCGACCCGGGAGTTGCCCCAGGATCGATGCAGATGATTGTTGGAATCATCGAGGTGGGATTCGGCAAGGCGCGCAATTGCGACGGTGAAATCCGCGAGGCTCTGAGGCGGTCGACTTTGGCAGGCTGCTGCCCTTCGCGCGAATAGGCAACTTTGCCGATTCGATTTCATCTGGCCGGATCCAAGCTACTTGCAGGGAACAGTGAATGGTTTCTTGCAATGGCAGCGCATTGGAGCGCCAGAAGGGATTCGATCATGGGGTTGTTTGGGTCACGTCCGTCGTCTCGCATGCTGGCGGTCCTTGCACTCGTGGCGACGACGGCGCTCTGGGGCGCGTCGTATCCGATGATCAAGCAACTGATCGAGGTCTTCCCGCCGTGCACGCTGGGTGTGCTGCGGTTGGCGATTGCGCTGGCAGTTTTGCTGCCGGTGCTGCTGCTCAAAGGTGGTCGCCCGCATTTCTGCCGGGCGTCGGTGCTGCTGGGTATCACCGGGGTGGCGGCGTTCCAACTCTTCCAGAATTATGGGATGGAGCGGATGCCGGCGGGATCGTCGGTGATTGTGCTGTTCGGGTCGTCGGTGGTGTTCACGATGGTGCTCGGGTGTGCGCTGCTGGGTGAGCGTTGCTCGACGCCGATGGTGGTGGCGTTGATCGGGAGTGGGGCCGGGGTGGTGCTGGTGACGATCGGGTCGGGTGGGGCGATCGGGTTTCCGCTGGTTGGGTTGGCGCTGATGCTGGCGTCGGCGCTGGCGTGGTCGGTGTTCGCGATCATCGGGCGGAAGTCGATGGGAGCGGGCGATTTGAGCGAGATCAATGTGGCCGCGCTGATCGTTGGGCTGGTGGTGATGCTTCCTTTCGCTGCGTATGAGCGGCCTGATACGCGACATATTTCGATGAGCGCCAATGATCTGTTTTCGCTGGTGGTGCTGGGGGCGGTGGTGACCGCGGGCTCCTATTTCTTCTGGAGCTACAGCATCCGGCATCTGCAGGCGAATGAGGCGAGCGTGCTGTGTTCGATCGAGCCGGCGTTCGGATTGGTGTTCGCCTGGTTGCTGCTGCGGGAAGGGATTTCGATGCAGGAGGCGATTGGTGCGGCGGTGATCGTGGCGAGCTGTGTGCTGGTGGCGCGGGGTGAGCGGGTTTCGGTGGGCGAGCCGGTGGCGATCGAGCCGGAGGTGCAGGGTGTGTCGATGTTGGTGGCGTTGTAGGGACGACGGCAGTTTGCGATGGGGCGATTCGGACCGAAGGACGGGTTTTGGGGTGGCACTCGCTGCGGCGAGGAGATTCCTTCGGCGTTGCTCAGGACAGGCCTTTGTTCCTCAGGATGACAACCGGGGTGGGGCGTGATCGACCCCACCCCGGTTGTGGTGCTGATGAGCTGCTTACGCGATGGCGCGGTCGATGTCGAGGCGGCCGGCGGCGATGGCGGTGCGGAAGTCTGCGATGGTGGTGGCGACGCCTTCGGGGAAGGGACGCCAGGTGAGGGTGCCGAGGGCTTTTTCGACTTCGGTGTCGTCCATATCTTGCGGGAAGGGCATGGTGACGTCGTCGAAGGTGACTTTGCCTTCCATTGCGGGGACGGCGGTTTCGATGGCGTCGATGACATCGGGGACGGAGGCCGGGGTGCCACCGAGGTTGTAGCAGGGGGCGCCTTCGACATTGGCGCGGGCGGCGGTGATGAAGGCGGCGGCGACGTCTTCCGCGTGTTGATAGACGGCGCTGCCGCCGAAGTTGATGTTGTACGGGCGGCCGGCGGCGGCGGCGAGCATGGCTTTGGTGGGCATGGAGCTGATGCCTTGATCGCGGCCGGGGCCGTAGACGAAGAAGGGGCGCAGGCCGATGGTTTTGAGCTGGTAGTCCTGCCAGTAGACCTTGGCGGCCCATTCGTCGGTTTGCTTGGAGACGCCGTAGAGGGTGGTGGGCAACATGGGGGCGTCGTGCGCGATGGGGCCAGCGGGATAGAGATTGCCGGGTCCGTAGACGGCGATGGAGCTGGCGTAGGCGACGCTCTGGACCTGGTCCATGTGCTGTTTGGCGGTTTCGAAGACGATGGTGGAGCCGACGACGTTGACCCGCATGCCGAGGATGGGGTTGGCGCGCACCATGGGGACTTGCAGGGCGGCGAGGTGGATGATGTTGGTGATGCCGTTGTCGACGATGGCGGCTTCGAAGGCTTTGTCGTCGGTGATGTCGCCTTCGATGATGTTGACCTGGGCGAACTGATCGTCGTCCATGATCAGTTTGAGGCGATGGGGGTTGCCGGGGAGGTCGTAGGTGTAGACGGGGGTGCCTTCTGCGACGAGGCGTTTGGTGGCCCAGGCGCCGATGCATCCGAAGGCGCCGGTGATGAGAAATTTTTCGTCAGCCATGTCCTGCTTCCCTAGTCATGCGATGCGGATTCGGTATCCGCGCGGTCTGTTGGGATGATAGCGGGAAATGGGCGGGAGGCGAGAGGTGGAAATAGGAAATGGGACATAGGAAATAGATAGGAGGTAATCGATTAGGCGGTGGGATCGACCGTGACGCTCTGCAGAAGCCGGGATCCAGCACCGGGTGAGGATGACGGGTAACCAGCCCGGGCACGATGATCTGCTGCCCAGGCCCGCGCTCGTTGCCAAACGTGCCGCTTAATCTAGTATTAGAACATATGTTCTTGAGTTGTCAAGGGGTGTTGGTGGGCGATTTCCCAGGTTGAAACCAGGGGCTCACGGGGCGAAGCCTCTCCTGAGGCTGAGGGCGGGAGGGGAGAGACGAGCTGGATGATGGAGGGGGGTGTTTGGGCAACGGGAGGTGCATCGGCCGGCACAGGGCCGGCGGCTACGGTCGGGACGATGGGGTGGGCAGGGCTGCGCCCTGGGTCGGGGGGTTCCCATCGGGAAGTCCGGTCTCCGACACCACCCGGGGTTGAAACCCCGGGCTCGCCGGACGAAACCTCTGCGAGGTTGGCTGGTGGTGGGGGTTGGTTTGCGGAGTGGGAGGCGGCGCGTGGGGGGGTGCCCGGGGATGAATGCCGGGGCTGACAGGTCGACGCCCCGCTGGGGCTGGGTGGATCGGGAGGGTGCGATGGGATTTGGTGAATATGGTGCATGGTGCATGTGGTGCAATCCGGATATAGTGCGGCAACAGAGACATTGCAGGTATTCGGGAGGGTTTGCGGGTGGATTCCGCGCAGCATACGCAGTTGGTCAATTTCATCTGGGGCATCGCGGACGACGTTCTGCGGGACGTCTATGTGCGAGGAAAGTACCGGGACGTCATCTTGCCGATGATGGTGATCCGGCGGCTGGATGCGGTGCTGGAGCCGACGAAGGACGACGGTGCTGGAGACGCAAGCAAGCTGGACGAGCTGGGGGTCGTGAACCAGGACGCCGGCGCTTGCAGAGCGCGGCGGGGCAGCCGTTCTACAACACGTCGCCGTTTACGCTGCGGACGTTGCTGGACAACGCCGCAGCAGCTGGAGGCGGATTTCCGGGCGTACCTGGACGGGTTCTCGCCGAACGTGCAGGAGATCCTGGACAAGTTCAAGTTCCGCAACCAGATCCCGACGCTGGTGGAAGCGGATGCGCTGGGGTTTCTGATCGAGAAGTTCCTCGACCCGCGGATCAATCTCGGTCCGAAGCCGGTGCTGAATGCGAACGGGAATGTGCGCTGCCGGCGCTGGACAACCATGGCGATGGGGACGATCTTCGAGGAGCTGATCCGGCGGTTCAACGAAGAGAACAACGAAGAGGCGGGGGAGCACTTCACGCCGCGCGACGTGGTGCAGCTGATGGCGCGACCTGATCTTCATGCCGATCGCGGAGCAGATCGAATCGGGGACGTATCTGGTCTACGACGGGGCGTGCGGCACGGGCGGCATGCTGACGGTGGCGGAAGAGACGCTGCAGGAGCTGGCGGGCGAGCACGGAGAAGGAAGTGTCGATCCATCTGTATGGGCAGGAGGTCAACCCGGAAACCTATCGCCATCACGAAAGCCGACCTGCTGCTGAAGGGCGAAGGGCCGAGGCGGCGAATATCAAGCTCGGCTCGACGCTTTCGCGCGCGACGCGCTATCCGCGGGCGGAGTTCGACTTCATGCTGTCGAACCCGCCGTACGGCAAGAGCTGGAATGGCGATCTGGACAAGATCGGTGGCAAGAAGGAGATGCAGGACCCGCGGTTCGTGGTCGACGGTGGCGGATAACCCGGAGTACGAGCCTGATCACGCGCTACGAGCGACGGGCAGATGGTGTTTCTGGCCAACATGCTGCACAAGATGAAGACGACACGCCGCTGGGCAGCCGGATCGCGGAGGTGCATAACGGCTCGGCGCTGTTTACGGGGGATGCCGGGCAGGGCGAGAGCAACATCCGGCGCTGGATCATCGAGAACGACTGGCTGGAGGCGATCATCGCGCTGCCGCTGAACATGTTCTACAACACGGGGATCGCGACCTATATCTGGGTGCTGACCAACCGCAAGCCGGAGCACCGCGAGGGCAAGGTGCAGCTGATCGACGCGACCGAGTGGTTCCGGCCGCTGCGCAAGAACCTGGGCAAGAAGAACTGCGAGCTGGGTGCGGACGACATCGAGCGCATCTGCGACGGCTTCCTGGAGTTCGAGGAAACCGAGCAGAGCAAGATCTTCCCGAACGAGGCGTTCGGCTACTGGAAGGTGACGGTCGAGCGGCCATTGCGGGCAACGGGGATCGATGCGAACCGGGCGTATGCGGTGAAAGAGATCAAGGCGCTGAAGGAGAGCGGCGCGATCGACGAGGCGGGCGAACCGGTGATCCGCAAGGTGCTGCCGGGGTCGGCCACCGCCGATCCGTTGCACGGCACGTTCGAACGCGAGATCAAGGGGAAGCCGGTGGTGGTCGAGTACGAACCGGACACCGATCTGCGCGACACCGAGCAGATTCCGTTGCTGGAGCCGGGCGGGATCGAGGGGTTCATCGAGCGGGAGGTGCTGCCGTATGCGCCGGACGCCTGGATCGACACGAGCAAAACGCAGATCGGGTACGAGATTTCGTTCACCCGGTATTTCTATAAACCAACGCCGATGCGGACGCTGGAAGAGATTCGAGCGGACATTCTGGCGTTGGAGCGGGAGACGGATGGGTTGTTGATGGAGATCGTGGGAACCTAGCGTGCCCTCCAGAAAGCATGATGCCGTCCCCGACCACTTTTTATTATAGTTTCGCTATCGTATGGAGTGGATTGGGCCGTATACTATTGTGACGCTATCACATGAAGCAATCGCCCCTTCTTATGCAAGCCAGGCTATCACGTGACGGACATCACTCTTCGCTCTGACAGCCAGTATCGTGCGGGGCGCTACGTCCGCCAATTGTCCGGCTACCGGGCATTCATCCCCGCTCCCCTCCCACCGGCACCGCCGGTGAACCTGGATGGTCCATTGCGGAAACTGTTGTCGGATGCAGACAGGGCACTCGGCCGGCTCGACGGTTCGGTACACACGATTCCCGATCCGGACCTCTTCGTCTACATGTACATACGGCAGGAAGCCGTCTTCTCCAGCCAGATCGAAGGCACGCAAAGCTCGCTGCAGGACTTGCTCGCAGCAGAGGCCGACATCTTTTCAGCAGAACGGCCCGGGGATGTGGATGAGCTTGTCAATTACGTCCGCGCGATGAACTCGGGATTGAGCTGGCTCGAGCGTCTGCCGGTATCAGTCAGGCTCATCCGGAACATCCACGGAGAGCTGCTGGCCGGTGTTCGGGGAGCGAACAAGATGCCCGGTGAGATTCGCATCAGCCAGAACTGGATTGGGAGCGGCCTGGTCGACCTGCAAGACGCGACGTTCGTTCCCCCTCCTCCCGCGGAAGTCGGGAATGCGCTGGCGAACCTCGAGACTTTCCTGCATGCACAAGACGATATCCCGTTGCTCATCAAGATTGGTCTCGCCCACGCCCAGTTCGAAACGATCCACCCCTTCCTGGACGGCAACGGTCGTGTTGGCCGGTTGCTGATCACGTTCCTGCTTTGCGAACGAGGAGTCCTGCTGAAACCGGTGCTCTACCTGTCGGCATTTTTCAAACGCCATCGTTCCGAGTACTACGACCGACTGCAAGCCGTCCGGGAAACCGGAGATTGGGAGCAGTGGCTCGAATTCTTCTTGCGAGGGGTCATCGAGGTCAGCCAGCAGGCGGTGGAGACGGCGCGTGCGATTCAAGCGTTGCGGGAACGGCATCGCAACGCGATCACCGAAGAATTGGGGAGAGGAGCCGCGAATGGTCATCGCGTGCTGGAGCAACTCTACACGCGGCCGATCGTCTCGGTCGAGGACGTGCGTGCGATCACCGGCACCACCTACGCCGCCGCCAATCAGCTCGTCACGCGTTTCCAGGAACTCGGCATCCTGACAGAATTTACCGGTCAAAAGCGATACCGCCGCTTCCGCTACGACTCGTATATCTTGCTCTTCCACGACCCGGCGCCGCGGACTGAATGGACGGTACGCGGAGTGATCGCGAGGACTCAGGTGCCCGAGTCACTGGCGCGTCACGCCGAACGCGAGGTGCTGCCCGATGCGGACGCTGGAGGAGATCCGGGCGGACATTCTGGCGCTGGAGCGGGAGACGGATGGGTTGTTGATGGAGATCGTGGGGTAAGACATGCGAACGATTCAGGGAAAAGAGAAAACCGTCACGCGATCTTCTGAGTCAGAAATATACAATCGACTATTACCAACGCGACTACAAATGGGAGGTCAAGCAGGTTCAGGAGTTGGTCGCAGACCTGACAAGCGCCTTTTTGGAGGACTATCGCCCGGAACACCCGCGCAGAGCAGGTGAACGAATACGGAAGCGCTACTTCCTGGGGTCGGTCATCATCAGTCGTAAGGACAACTACGAACTACATTGTCGATGGCCAGCAACGGCTGACTAGCCTGACGCTTTTCTCGTCATGCTTCGCAACCGGCAGGGCGACCTTGAGCCCGATCAGAGTCCAATTGGAGAATCTGATCTTTCCATCGAGAATTAGGCGAGAAATCGTTCAATCTCGAAGTCGATGACGACGTGACGCAATGGACGCGCTCTTCAACGGAAAGCAGCCGGATGTCGACGCATCCAGTGAATCCGTTCAGAATCTGTGTGCAGCGGTATCAAGACTTCGAAGAGAACTTCCCTGAGGAAATCGACGATAGGCTCTCCGTTTTTCGTCGATTGGTTGTAGAGAACGTGATCTGGTAGCAAATCACGGCATACGCGGACGAGGATGCGTACACGATTTTCGAGACGATGAACGACCGCGGGCTTTCGTTGAGCCCGACCGAAATGCTTAAGGGTATTCTGCTTTCCAGCATCAACGACTCGACGCTGACGCACCAAGGCGAACGATCTCTGGAAACACGTACGCAAGCACTCCGCGACTTGGGGAAAGACAACGAGCCCGATTTTTTCAAGGCGTGGCTACGCAGCCAGTACGCGATGACTATCCGCGGCACTGCCAAGAACGAAAAGCCGAAAGATTTTGATCGCATCGGAACAGAATTCCATCGATGGGTACGCGAGCACGCTGACGACAAGCACGACGACCCACTGGTCCTGAAAACTTCGTCGGATTTCTATGATCTGATCAGCACCGATATGACCTTCTTTGCGAAGGTGTACCAACGCCTGATAGAGGCATCTTCGCAGCGAACCCCCGGATGGGAGCACGTCCTCTATAACGCGAGGCAGGGCTTCACTCTCCAGTTTCTGCCCATTCTGGCTCCCTTGCGTCCCACTGACAGCGCAGACGTGGTGCGATCAGAAGGTTCGACTGGTCGCCATGTATATCGATTGCCTGCTTACGCGCCGGTCAGGTCATTACCACCGCAATACCTACAGTCAGATGTTTCGCCCGATGTTTCTGCTGGCTCGGGCCATCCATAGTTTGGAGGTGGCAAACTCGCTCAACTCGACTGCACTGCACATGCTTGTCGAAGAGCAGAGGCGAACGAGAACGGGGATCCGGCAGTACCTTGGTGGTTTGGACCTCGATGCGCAGAATGGCTGGGCAGTGCATCAACATGCTCGCGCGATTACCCAATTCGTGGAAGTTGGCTCCGGGCTGCCGGACCGCTATCTCGGAATATGTCAATGCCGAAGGGTCTCAGAAGTACGAGATCGAGCACATCTGGGCGAACCACTACGTCCAACATATGGATGAGTACGACGATGCAGGCAACTGGCAGCGCGACCGAAATCGCATCGGGGGGCTGCTCCTGGTCCGAAGAAGTTCAACGCCGCATATGGCGATAAGCCCTACTCGGTGAAAGTGAAGCAGTACGGAACTCCAGAATCTGCTGGCTCGCTCGCTGAACCCGATGCTTACTCGCTAAATCCCGGATTTCAGCGTTCCGCGCCGAGCAATCGCTTCCCTTCCGCCCCTTGGATTTTTTCAATAGAGATGAACTGATGGAACGAAGCAACCTCTATGCGACTATGGCAGCGAAAATTTGGGATCCAGATCAAATCCTTCGGGAGGCGAACGCGAAATCTGCCCTATTCCATATCCGGGACTCAGGAGTTTCTTGGCTTGGCCCCATTCCCAATCACTGGCAACTGGACGTGTCAGGAGCGTAGCTTCAAACGTCGTTGAAGCGAAGACTCCCAGCCCAAGCCATTGGCCATCGGCGGAAAAGTCGAGAGTTGGAGTGGGCGGGTTCGCTTGGGCATGGAAGGGGCTGCTTCTCGGGTCAAGGCAAGCGATTCTGTTCGAGCGACATGCTATTCGGAAAACATCGTCCCTATCTCGCAAAGGTTACCCGACTCCTGCAGGACGGTGCCTGCGTTGGTGAGTTCTTGGTTCCGAGAGCATAACTCCAAGACGTACCCAGCCTATTTGGAGACCGTTTTAGGCAGCGCCCAAGCCTATCGGTTTTATTTCGAGCTCGACATACGGGCAAAGTGTCCGGTGCCCGGTGGCAGCTGATCTGGTTCAGTCTTCCTTCCGACACTCGCCTCCGCTCGACGAACAGGCCGCCATCGTCAAGTACCTCGCCCATGTCGACCGGAAGATCGACCGGTTCATTCGCAGCAAGCGGCGGATGATCGAGTTGCTGAACGAGCAGAAGCAGGCGATCATCCACCAGGCGGTGACCAAGGGGCTCGATCCGTCGGTGCCGATGAAGGACTCCGGGGTGGAGTGGCTGGGGGAGATTCCGGCGCATTGGGACACAATGGCGATTGACGCGATTCGCCAAAGTTGGAGAATGGATCTGGCACCTCGAAGAAGCTAACTCTCAGCCGCTTAAGCTATTGGGTGATGAGACAGGGCTGATCCCATGAGTTGAACAGCAGCCGTAGTGAATCAATCTTACCAATGGTCTTCGAAAGGCAAAGCATTTGTATCGGGCTGGCGCTTCCATCAGAATGTCGAAGTTTGCCGCGCGGTACCGACCGAGCGTGGGATAGCGTGTTGGATTCGAGCAATCGTACAGTAGTCCTGGCAAGACAAGAGGAAAAGCAGACACAGGATACTTACGATTTCTGATGAAGACCCGAACCATAAATCCAGCATTTTAGGCGTCGGTATTATTTCTCCCCGACGGACAAGCGAGATCAATTCTGAGTAATTTGCAATTGTTTTCTTACCCTCCGCCTATTCGGAGTTGCGAAGAATGCATTGCGAAACACTTCTGGCGGCGCACGAGGCAGGCCGATAATGCGAAGATGTTAAAGCTGTTCGAATATCCAGTCACTCCGGTCGGGTGAGCATCGAGTGAAATCAAGAGCGTGTTGTGACTGGCAAACTAGATGTGCAGGCGGCAGCAGCCAACATTCCAGATTCACCTTCGGAGACCCAAGTATTTGGCTCGATGAACCGAACGACCATGACAACTTCGAACTCGATGACGAGGAAGAGAGCGAATGACCGAGATCCGAGCGGATGACGCAACGCGCGAATTCATGCGACGCACTCTGGCCAATCTGGCGTTGGTTCATGAGAAGCGGCAGCCGAACGGGCCTTACGAAGTCACTCAGTTAATCAATTCATTTCTCGGAGCAATGGTGCATCCTTGGGAAGAAATGCGTGATCGTGAGATCCGACCGTTGGGGAGTCTTTCCGTCAAGGAGGCACGCCTTATGCGCCTTCCTGTGTTGGACACAGATTTGGAAACTTCAGATGAGCCACGAAACTACCGCGAGATGTTCCGGTTCATTCGCAACGCATTTGCGCATGGCAATCTAGCATTCGATAACGTTGATGGTGAGATTTCGGGAGTCTATCTCGAAAATCTGGGCACGCCATATTGGCGAGGCCGGGCCTCAATCAAGAATCTCAACGATCTCCTGCAAGTCTTCGACGATATTGCCCACGAGCGACTTCAGCTTCCCTATCCCGCCTATCGATCTCTGATCTCCTATGCCGCCGACTGACACATCCGAAAAAGGACTCGAAGACCCTCATCGTCGATGCGCTAACCGGGCGAGATCCTTAGCTGGCAGGGATCGTACGGGGTCGAAGGTCGGCGAAACGCCCGATCCGGCGACGGCGTACCGCGCGGGGGCTTCGTCGAGGGTGATCCAAAAGACTACGACCGGCTGCATGTGCTCGACACGGTCAAGCTGATCGAGTTCCTGAAGGTGACGCAGCCGAAGGTGGTGGAGGCGTTCGCGCTGGAGGTGGATGGGCCGTCGCGGGAGAAGTTCCTGAGCCGGATCCAGAGTCAGGTGGCGGAGCGGGGAATCGTCGATGTGCTGCGCAAGGGGGTCAAGCACCAGTCGGAGGATGTGACGCTCTTCTATGGCACGCCGACGCCGGGGAATCTGGACGCGACGATCAAGCATGGGCAGAACATCTTCTCGGTGACGCGGCAACTGCGGTATAGCGCGGACGACATGGCGAACGCGCTCGACCTGGGGTTGTTCATCAATGGGTTGCCGGTGGCGACCTTCGAGCTGAAGAACAATCTGACCAAGCAGACGGTGGACGATGCGGTGCGGCAGTACCAGAACGACCGCAGCCCGCAGGAAGCGCTTTTCCGGCAGGGAACGTGCATCGCGCATTTCGCGGTGGACGAGCACAACGTGAAGTTCTGCACGGCGCTGGCGGGGAAGAAGTCGTGGTTCCTGCCGTTCGACAAGGGGTTCAACCAGGGCGGGGGGAATCCGCCGAATCCGAACGGGATGCAGACCGACTATCTCTGGAAGGAGATCCTGCAGCGGGAGAGTTTCACAAATATCATCGAGAACTACGCGGCGCGGATCGAGGAGAAGGACGAGAAGACGCGGGAAGAAGCGATTCAAGCAGGTCTTTCCGCGCTATCACCAGCTCGATGTGGTGCGGAAACTGCTGAAGGACGCGCAGACGCATGGGGCGGGGCAGCGGTATCTGATCCAGCATTCGGCGGGGAGCGGCAAGAGCAACAGTATTGCCTGGCTGGCGCATCAGCTGGTGTCATTGAAACGCGATGGGCAGCCAGTGTTCGATTCGATCGTGGTGGTGACCGACCGGGTGGTGCTGGACGATCAGCTGAGGCAGACGGTCAAGCAGTTCACCCAGGTCAACGCGACGGTGGGCTCGGCGGAGAGCTCGGGCGATCTGCGCACGTTCCTGGATAGTGGCAAGAAGATCGTGGTTTCGACGATCCAGAAGTTCCCGTTCGTGCTGGACGAGATCCAGCACGCGCTGAAGGATCGAAGCTTCGCGATCATCATCGACGAGGCGCATTCGGGGCAGGGCGGGTCGGCGACGCGGTCGATGAGCAAGGCGCTCGGCTCGGACGTGGACGATGACGAGGGCGACGACCAGACGGTGCAGGACAAGATCAATGCGGCGATCGAGAGCCGCAAGCTGCTGACGAATGCCAGCTATTTCGCGTTCACGGCGACACCGAAGAACAAGACGTTGCAGCTTTTCGGGACGCCGATCATGGACGGGGGCGAGATTCGGCGGACGCCGTTCCATGTCTATTCGATGAAGCAGGCGATCGAGGAGAAGTTCATTCTCGATGTGCTGCAGAGTTATACGCCGTACCAGAGCTATTACCACCTGACGAAGGCGATCGAGGGCGATCCGGAGTTCGACAAGAAGCGGGCGCAACGGAAGCTGAAAGCGTTCGTGGAAGGGCACGATGCCGCTATTCATGAGAAGGCGGGGATCATCGTCGAGCATTTCCACCAGTCGGTGCAGCACAAGATCGACGGTGAAGCGCGGGCGATGGTGGTTTGCAACGGGGTGGAACGGGCGATCAAGTATTTCCAGGCGATCAATGCGGCGTTGAAGGAGCGAAAGAGTCCGCACAAGGCGATCGTGGCGTTTTCGGGGGAGCGGCAATTCGGGGGGAGCGACGTCTCTGAGGGGTCGTTGAACGGGTTCCCGAGCGGGCAGATCAAAGCGACATTCCGGGACGGGCCGTATCGCTTCCTGATCTGCGCGGACAAGTTCCAGACCGGGTATGACGAGCCGTTGCTGCACACGATGTATGTGGACAAGCCGCTGGCGGGGATCAAGGCGGTGCAGACGTTGTCGCGGTTGAACCGGGCGATGCCGGGGAAGACGGACACGTTCGTGCTCGATTTCTTCAACGAGACGGATGTGATCCAGGAGTCGTTTCAGGAGTTCTATCAGACGACGATTCTGAGCCGGGATGCCGATCCGAACAAGCTGCACGACTTGCAGGCGCGGCTGGACGAGGCGGAGGTGTATAGCCAGGAGCTGGTGCAGGCGGTGGCGGCACGGTTCCTAAATGGGGATGACCGGTTGACCTGGCAGCCGTTGCTGGATCAGGGGGTGGCGAACTACAAAGCGCTGGAAAAGGACGCGCGCATCGCGTTCAAACATCAGGCGAAGACATTCGTGCGGGGGTACAACTTCCTGGCGGCGGTGTTGCCGTATGGGAATGCGGAGTGGGAGCAGCTTTCGATCTTTTTGACGTTCCTGATTCCGTCGTTGCCTTCAGAGGCGATCGATGACTTGACGGACGGGATTCTGCAGTCGGTCGATCTGGACAGCTATCGGGCAGAGAAGCTGGAATCGATGAAGATCGGGCTGGAAGGGACGGATGCGTCGATCGATCCTCCGCAAGATGGGGTGGGTGGGGTGATTCCGGAGCCGGAGATCGACCGGTTGAGCTCGATTGTGAAGATCTTCAACGAGCAGTTCGGAAGTATCGACTGGAATGACGAGGACCGGATCCGGAAAGTGGTGACGGAAGAGTTACCGGCGCGGGTGGCGCAGGATAAAGCAGTGCAGAACGCGGTCATTCAGGGTGACGTGCAGAAGATTCGTATCGAGTTGGCGCGAGCGATGCAGGATGCGATGGGTGAACTCATTTCGGACCATACCGATTTGTATAAGCACTATGCGGACGATCCCCGGTTCAAGAGCTTGATGCTGGATATTGCGTTTCAGGCGGTGTATCAGCCCCCGGTGGGGTAACGAGCGGGCAGAAGCGCCCTCGGGTACGACCGAAACGGGGTGCTGGGGTGAGGTTTGGTACCGGGGAGCGGGTTTTCGGGGGCCGTTCGCCGGCACAGGGCCGGCGGCTACGCGGGTGGAGGGAGAAGGCACCGGTGTGGTTTGAGGAGGAAGGGGGTGACGATCGCGGGAGGGATGGTTCCGGATTCGGTCATCCAGCAGATGCTCGTGAGCGGATAGCCGTTGCGCTGCCCGTGCGACAATCTCCCGGAGCGGGCAGACCTCGTCGCGGATTCGGCGGCGTAGCGTACATTGGACCCATCCGAAGTGATTTGACCCCCGGGCCGTGTTGTCCGGGCTGAGGCGCCGCCGCGTGACCGCAACCGATCTTTCTCAACTTGCCGCGACCCCGGTCGACGATCAAGCCGACGTTCCAGCGAGCAACCCCGTCGAATCGGACGCTGTCCAATCCACCCAGCGCCGCCTGGTCAAAGTGCTGGCCGGCGCGCAAATGCTGGGCGGGGTTGGGGTGGCGACGGGTGCCACCGTGGGCGCGTTGCTGGCCACCGAGCTCTCCAGCGAGTCGTATAGCGGGCTTTCCGCGACCGCTTCGGTGGTGGGGGCCGCGCTGGCCGCGATTCCTATCTCGCGGGTGATGAACGAGCGCGGGCGCGGCGCCGGACTGATGGTCGGTTACAGCATCGGGGTGATCGGCGCGCTCACGGTGATCATCGGCGCCAGTCTGGGCAGCTTCCCGCTGGCGCTGCTGGGGTTGGTGGGTATCGGTGGCGCAACGGCGGCCGGGTTGCAATCCCGCTATGCCGCGACCGATCTTGCCAGTCCGCGCCATCGCGGTCGCGCGCTTTCCACCGTGGTCTGGGCTACGACGGTCGGGTCGGTGCTGGGGCCGAATCTTTCTTCGCCGATGGGCAAGGTGGCGGAAGCGATCGGTATCCCGAAACTGACCGGGCCGTATCTGCTGACGATGGTGGCCCTCGCCGCTGCCTTGCTTGTGGTCTGGCGGTTCCTGCGGCCCGATCCGCTGCTTGCCGCGCGCGAGCTGCGCGTCACCAGTGGTCAGGTGAGCGCGGTCACGATCCTGCAACGTTCGATCAAGGAAAACCTGGCGTTTATCCGCTCGATTCCGGCGGCCTGGCTCGGTCTCGCCGCGATGTGTATCGGCCAGGCGGTCATGTCCGGGGTCATGTCGATGACGCCGGTCCATTTGAAGCATGGCGATGCCGATCTGCGCATCATCGGGTTCGTCATTAGCGGGCATATCGCCGGGATGTACATTGCGTCGCCGCTGGTTGGTATGGCGTCTGACCGATTTGGGCGCCGTCCGATCATCCTGGTCGGGTGCGCCATTTTGCTCGCTTCCTTTGTCGTGGCCGGTACCGCCGGGGTGCACGGGCGGTTCCAGCTTGGGGTTGGCTTGTTCCTGCTCGGGCTGGGTTGGTCCTGCACGCTGATTGCGGGTTCTACGCTGCTGACCGAATCGATCCCGCTCGATGCGCGTCCCACCACGCAGGGCGCCGCCGATCTCACCATGGGGATGTCCGGCGCGGCGGGCGCGTTGCTGGCCGGGGTGATCGTCGCGTTTGGTTCGTATGGGCTCCTCTGCCTGCTGGCGGCGTTGCTGGTCATCCCCCTGGCCGCCACGGTTCTTCGCCGGCTCTCCGCGCATGTGCCCCTTCCTGCCGTCGACTGATGGCTGTAACTACAGAATGTAGCTACAATTAACCTATGCGGATCGACTGGGACGATGCCAAGCGGGAATCGAATCTGCTCAAGCATGGCATCGACTTCTTCCGCGTGATCGACTTGTTCGATGGTCGTCCCGTTGTTCACTTCCCCAGCAAGTTCACCGACGAGACACGTTGGCTGACGACAGGTGAGGTTGACGACCGAATGGTTACTGCCGTCTGGACGATGCGGGACGGCGGGATTCGAATCATTTCCGTAAGGAGCGCTCGCGATGCCGAAAAGCGCGAATATCTTAAGCTATACGATTGAAGAAGCGGCCGAGATGGCGGCAAGGGGTTGCGATCGGACCGACTGGGCTCGTGTTGACGCATTGACTCAGGACGAGATCGAAGCCTCGATCGATGTCGAGGATGAAGGGCTGCCCGACTTTTCGAACGTCTATGTCTCGGTATGCCTCCAACCAAGCAACAACTCACCGTCCGATTCGATCCGGATATCATCGCCTGGTTCAAAGCCCAGCGGTCCTGGATATCAAACCCGGATGAACGCCGTCCTGCGCAGTTACATGCTGGCGAAGGCGAAGTAGGTCCGCCCCTTGCCGAACTTCGTCTATGACATCGAATCGGGCGCGATGTATTTGGCGATCTCGGACCAGGAAATCGTCGAGACGATCGAGCTGACGGAGTATGTCTACGTTGATTGCGATGAACGTGGCGACATCGTTGGTATCGAGTGCATCGGGCTCGGTCCCGAAGGGATATCGCGTTCGTAGCTTGGTGGTTTGAGACCTGGGCGATAATGGGCGACACCTGATCGTCGATCCGAAGCTCTATTCCGGATACAAGCGCGGGTCGTAGCGGCTGGCGATCAAACCGGTTGCTGCGTCCAGATCGAGGTCGTACACCAGGAGTCCTGCTTTCCCATACGGGAAATACGTAAGCAGATCTCCTTCCGGGCCGATCAGGCTGGTGGCGGATTCCGGATAGGCGAAGGCGTAGTTCACGCTGGCGAAGTAGACGGTGTTTTCGATGCTGCGCATGAGCATCGCTTTTTCATAGTAGGGGTTGTACGGGTCACCCCAGCGGGTCAGTGTGGGGCCGCTGGTGTCGCTGCCGGTCAGTTGGGGATGGAAGACGATCTTCGCACCGCGAGCCGCGGCCCAGCGGGTCGCTTCCGGATAGCGCCACCCTTCGTGACAGATGGTGATGCCAAAGGGAACGCTGTCGATCTCGAAGAGCTGTCGCTTGCCATCGGCAACGTAATAAGGGGCTTCTTCCAAAGGAAGCTGGTTCTTGGTTTGGAAGCCCTGCACCGATCCGTCGCGGTTCACCACGACCGCCGCGTTGTGCGCGCCCAGTTCGGTTTCCCATTCGATCCCGACGATCGCGGCGACTCCATTGCGTTGCGCAGACTCGCGGATCCGCTCCAGTGCTGCTTCCTGGCGCGATTGGTCCAGCGGCGGCACGTAGAAGTCGAACCCACGCAGCCCGGGGATATAGGTCTCCGGGAAGCAGACGATGGCTACCTGCTGCTCGGCGGCTTCGGCCAGCATGCGGTCGAGCGTGTCAAGGCGTTCCTCGACCGTTGGGGCGTTGGGCACTGTGGCGAGTCCGATACGAAGCGTGGTGGGAGATTGAGGCATGGGTACGCTCCGGAAGGTAGGCTACTCTCGTCTCAGGGGATTCGCCGGCACAGGGCCGGCGGCTACGTAACACCGGCGGCTACGTAACGTAGGTTACCCGGTTCATACAACGAGATCGAATTACGGTGGTTCCGGAGGGGATCCATGCACAAAGAAGGGCACAGACGCGGCGCGCCTGTGCCCTTTCGCTACTTGTCCTGTCACGTCTGTTTGCTTACGCCGTTGGGGTTCCTTCGACGCATTGGACGAACGGGAGGCTGGGATCGACGAGTCCGGTGAGCAGGACCACGGTCGGCTCACTCCCGGTATTGAACGCTGTGTGAACCATACCCATCGGTTCGACGAACCAGTCGCCTGTGTTGAGCGTGAGGGGAGTCCCCATGGTCATCGCTTCACTTACTCCCGGCGTCGCGCCGGTCGGGGCCCGCATGACACTCATTTCCATGTCGCCCAGTTGCGTCACGTCGAGTGTGCCGGATTCCACACTCACGATCAGTGTTCCCGGATGCGTGTGGGCATCGAACCCGCCGCCCGGAGCGATGGTCAGGCGCAACAGCGCAAGTGCCTGTCCCTCGGCTCCGTCTGGCATGGCCTGACCGATGGGCTGCATGGTCACTCCGGTGACACAGGGAAGTTCGAGCGGTTGGCCTTCTTGGGCCATCGCTGAAGTGGGAATGAACGCCATGGTCGCAAGTACGGCCATCAGCACGACAACTGGAAAGAAACGGGAACGCTTTTTGGTAAACATCGGATATCTCCTGGGTCGCTTCATGGCGACCATAATGACGACCTCGTCCGAATAACTGACTGCGGTCTCTCCTATCCCGGGATTCACCTTGTGATTCGCTCTTGCCTCAGCGCAGCACCGTTTCGTCGAAACGCCAGGAGCACAGGCTGGGCGAGATCCCGAGAATCAGGGGCCCCTGATTCTGCGGTGTGGGGCCTGGTTACGGTTGGATGTTCTGGTTCACGTGGAAGAGGTTCTGCGGATCCCAGGTCCGCTTTTCCTCGACCAGCTTCGGATAGTTGCCGCGATAGGTTGCCTTGATCCGGTCCTGCCCTTCCTCCATGAGGAAGTTCACATACGCGGCACCGGTCGAATAGGGATGCAGCTCTGACCAGTAGTTCCGCACCCATGCGGTGTTGGCCGGCATATTGGCGGGATCGCTGTCGATTCCAGCAATGATGTGCGCGAACTGCGCGTCACGCTGGGCGTAGGCCATGGCCGAGGAATCGACATCCTGAATCGCGCCGTCGAGCGGATACAGGTGCATGAGCGAAAAGAAGTTCGGCACCTGCGGGCCATATTTGGCATGCACCGCGATGGCCGCATCGCTGATCTCGGAGACGTAATCCGCTTTCCAATAGTGTTGCAGGCCATACGGTAGCAGGGCATCGAACATGCTGTTGAGCGCGGGATAGGGCATTGGCCCGGCCAGATCGAGCGCCACTGGACCAGCTTCTCTGATGGGTTTGAGGATCGCTTCTGCTTCGTCGATATTTCCCGTCCAGCAGGTTTGGATCATGCAGGCCTTGTGCCCCTGCAACGCTTCTGGCACGAACGGCGCCGGCGGGGCTTCGTGGTAGCCGAAGAAGAGTCCCAGCTCTCGCGGGGCAGTTTTCACGAAGTCACGATAGAACGCCAGAATGTCGGCGCTCGCTTCGGCGGGATAGAAGATCGGGCCGCCGTAGACCGTTTCGACCGGGTGGAGGCGAAACTCGAACGAGGTCACGACGCCAAAGTTGCCGCCGCCGCCTCTGATCGCCCAGAAGAGATCCGGGTTTTCTTGCTCACTGGCTGTTACGAGCTCACCGTTGGCGGTGACAATATCGGCAGAGAGCAGATTGTCGATCGTCAGTCCATGCTTCCGGGAGAGATACCCAAACCCGCCCCCGAGGGTCAGGCCGGCTACGCCGGTGGTGGAAATGATCCCACTCGGTGTCGCCATGCCAACTTCGTGGGTTGCGGCATCGACCTGACCCCAATGCGCGCCGCCACCGACACACACGGTTTGTGCCGCGGCATCGACCTGGACGCTGTCGATGCGCGTCATGTCGATGATGAGCCCGCCATCGACGCTCCCCAGGCCGGCGACATTGTGGCCACCCGACCGGATTGCCAGGTCGAACCCCTGATCGCGGGCAAGATTCACGGCCGCAACGACATCGGCGTCGTTCTCAGCCCGAACGATGAGTGCTGGGTGACGATCGTGCATTGCGTTATAGAGCTTGCGCGCTTCGTCGTAATCGGAGCTCGAAGGATCGAGCACTTCGCCATTCGAACGGCTTCGGAAAGAATCGATGGTGCTTAAGGTTGCCGTCATTGGAGAAATCCTTTCGGAACATTGGTCAAAAAAGTTAGATTCATCAGCGCCGTCATCATCCTACTGGCGGGTGGACGCAGGAAACATCGTCAGAACTACGCAACTCGTCCGAGCTACAGAAACTACGCAGTATTACGCAGGCGGTAGGTTTCGTAGAAAAAGAGGATCGTGTTCGTGGCGGTAAAGGAGATGGAGCGCGGGTTTACGACAAACCGTGCTCGATTGCGTAGCGGGTAGCAGATGCTCGCGATGAAACCTCGAGTTTTCCGTAGATGGAGCGGAGATGCTGACTGGCTGTTCGCGGACTGATGAACAACGCTTCGCCGATTGCGGCGTCGGTCATGCCCAGGGCAACGAGCTTGAGAACATCCAGCTCGCGCGGAGTCAGCCCAATGTCGGGGGCGGTTCGCTCCACCGGTAGGCGCGTTGCGATCTTCGTCAATCGTGGAAGAAGCGGTGAGAGCTCCAGATGGTCGACTTCGGCCCTGGCCAGCTCAAAGTGCTGCTGAGCCAGCGTGAGCTCGCCCATGCCGATGAGCAGGGACGAAAGCGAGGTGCGCGTGAGCGCTTGCTCATATGGCACGTGGCACGCAACGGCGATCTCAAGCGAAGTCTCGAGAAGATCGCGTGCTTCGGCTGACTGGCCCGCGCCGGCGGCGATTTCACCGAGCAATCGATTTGCAGCTATGAGCACCAATGGCTGTTCCGGATGTTGAGCCGACTCGATGGCTTCCCGGGCGCTGATCACTGCCCGATCGTTGTCGCCTTCGGCAGCGTAGATGCGTGCCCAGCGAAGCTGACTATCTGCCTGGCCCAGCGTCGCATGACTCCAGGCGATCCAGCGGTCAAAGGTTTCGAGCCACGCGCGGGCATCGACGAGATTGGATTGGTCGATCGCCAAATCGGTGGCGATGAGCATCGATTCCGTCGATTCTGAAAAGAGCGTTGTGCCAGGAACGGTTTCCCTTCCAGAGGGAAGCGCCGTTTCGATCATCGTCCAAGCCTCGGCGAACTGCCCCTGCGCTCGAGCAATGGCGGCCATAGTCAGCACCACTTCCCGACGAAGCAATGCCGTCCCATGGTTTGGAATGTCGTTCGCGATCGCACGCGCCTCATCCCAGTTCCCATCGAGGAAATGCACCGCCAGCATGGCTCTCTCAGAGGAAAGTCCCTCCGGGAAAGACCCTGCCGCCCTGCTCAATGCTTCGCTGGCTTCCAGACCGAGGGTGCGCCGGTATCGAACGTTCCTGGTCGCAAATGGGATCGCCGACTCGCGAAGCTCGCTCAGCATCGAGAAAGCCATCACCGCGTGATGATCGAGCGCTGTGTAGAGTTCTCGCCCAGCCTCGAAATGTGCGCTGGCGCCATCCGGATCGCTGAAGTGGGCTCTGGCAATTGCGGCTCCCAGGTGACAGTGCCCCTTAGCGGAGATCACCCAATTGCCCAACGAAGATGTATCGGCTGTGGCGTCGAAGAATTGTTGGGCAATGACCTCTGCTTCTTGGAAGCGGCCGCCCTGCGCAAGGAACCAGGGCACCCCACCGCGCCGATGATGAATCCCCCTCGTTCGGAGCGCATCGATACCGCCATCGCTGGCAAGGAGCGCATCCAGGTGAACAGATGGGAGCGAGTCGGCCATCCAGGGGATACGCTCGTCCTGCCCGATCATGGTGGCATCGAGCTGCTTTTCCATCTTTTCGATGCCATCGAGCATGTTTGCAATGCCCGCATCGAACGATCCTTCGAAGAGCTGCAAGATGCCAAGCGAATAGCGCGCGTCGGTTTCCAGCATGAAATCACCGGTTCGTTTGCCGATACGCTCCGCTTCCGCTAGCGCCTCCAATGCCTGGCGTTCGCTACGGTAGCGTTGCAACCGCGCAAGCCGGTAGAGGAGCCATCCACGGGTTTGTTCGGAAGCACCGTTTTCTTTCAGTAATTCTGCTGCTTGCTGAAACCGGTCTCCGGCCGTTACCCAGGCATAGGACCGCTGCGCGGCCTCCCCCGCCTTGATCAGCCATTCTGGCGCCCGGTTATCGCCGGCTTGCGCGAGATGATAGGCAATGGCGTCGAGATTCTGGGATTCTGACTCGATGAGCGCATCCGCGATCTGCTGGTGCACGGTGCGACGTTTGGGAGGAAATAGACCTTCGTAGAGCGCCGCTCTCGTCAAGGCGTGGACGAACATGACCCGCGTCCCGGATCGGCCAGCTTCCAGAACGTGCGCATCGACGGCATGCTCGATGGTTTCGAGCAGCTGGCTTTCTGACAGCGTCGACACGCGCGCCCACAGCTCGATCGGCACATCCTGCCCGATGACTGACGCAATCGCCAGACGGTCTCGCGCTTCGGGCCCCAGGAGATCGACACGGTGATCGATCACCTGTTGAAGCAACGACGGCATTACCAGATGCTGGATCTCCACCGGCGCGGTGTTATCCATCCACGATTGCACGATACCTTCGTCATCCAGCCCTCGCAGTAGCTCAGTGGCGAAAAACGGGTTCCCTTCCGCATGTTTGCTCAGGTAACTGACCAGGGTTTTCTCTTGATCATCTGGCAACTGCCATTGAGAACGGACCAGATCCCCGAGCTCCCGGTCAGTGAGCGGTTTGAGATCGAGACGCAATCCACCTGATTCACGCAGAATCTGTGGCAACTGCTGATAGAAGGGGTTGCTGCGCGTAATCTCGTCGTCACGGTAGGTCAACAGCATGGCGATGCGCAACGACGCGATCCGCGGGGCAAGATAGCGAAGCAGCTCGAGACTGGCGGGATCGGCCCAATGCAGATCCTCCAGGATGATAAGCACCCTTTTCTTCGCTGCGAGTTGGATCAGATACTCGCGAACCTCAGCATAGAGTTTGGCCTGATCGGTGATCGCCCCCAGATAGCCGCCTTCAAAGGCGGACGGCACCTGAGGGGAATCGGGCCCTGATGGAGCGTCTGAAAAGAGGTCGAGCCACGGCCCGTACGGCGGAGTGGCGGCGAGGTCATAACACTGGCTGACCAGGCGGAGATCCCAGTTTGCACGAAAATCCTGTAGCACATCTCGCACCAGGGTGGTCTTACCAATCCCGGCTTCGCCGCCAATGAGGACGACCTGACCGTGGCCAGCGTTCGCGGCCACCAAGGTCTCGTGCAGAAAGATCCGCTCCTTCGACCGTCCGACGATCAGGGACGATGGTAGGAAGGGAGGACTCGTCGACATACCGGAGAGCCTTAATCGCGTGAGTCGGAGATATGCAAACGTCTGTGCAGCAGAGAGAACGATGGCGAAGACGAGGCGGCAAGGACGGTCGAGTGTGAGACGGAGATTCCGTGCGTTTTGTGACTATTTTGATCTCGAGCAACGCCAGTATACCGGCTTGACGGAGCGTCGAACGATTCGACACTACGGATCAGTTCTCGGTCATCTTTGGTCAAATGGGAGGGCAAAACGTGCGTGCGTGGAGCTCGATCGATCCATCGTCCGCGTGCCAATTCAGGGCGTTAAGAAACCCAGCGCATCAGCGCTACGCTCCGGCTTGGTGCTAACGAAGCGAACATTTACCCCTTCACGCTGCCAGCCGTCAAACCGGCTATGAATTGCCGCGACAGCAGCACATAGGCGATCAATACCGGTACGATCGAGATGATCACGCTGGCGAAGATGAGTCCCCATTCGGTCATGTAGGATCCACGGAAGGCCATGATCGCGACCGGCAGGGTGTAGGCGTCCTCGCGGGTGAGCAGGATGAGACCGAGGAAGAAGTCGTTCCACATCCAGACGCTGTTGAGGATGATCACTGCTGCGAGCGCCGGCCGGGTGAGCGGGAGCATGATCCGGACAAAGATCTGGAAATGGCTGGCACCGTCGATACGGGCGGCTTCCTCCAGGTCTTTTGGGAGCGCATTGAAAAAGCCGACCATCACCAGCACCCCAAGCGGGATACCGAGCACGGAATAGACCAGCACCAGCGACCAGATGCTTCCCAGTAAGCCGGTCTGCCGCATGATCACGAAGATCGGAATGATGATGAGCTGAACCGGCACGACCAGACCACCGACGAATGCCAGCCGGATCCAGCCGCGTCCGCGGAATTCGAACCGGGCCAGTCCATACGATGCCAGGCAGGCAAGCATCGTGCTGAAGAAGACCCCGAGCGACGTAGCGATGAGGCTGTTCATCGTGGCGCGTTGCAGATTCGCGGTGTCCCAGGCCTTGCGGTAGTTGAAAAAGTCGAATTGCTTCGGCAGTCCGTATGGGGTCGAGAAGAACTCGTTGACGGTCTTGAACGAGCCGAAGATGACCAGGATGATGGGGATCAGCACCACGAAGCTCACCGCAATCATCACGGCATACCAGGCGATGGTGGAGATCGGCTTGCGGATCGTGCGCCAAAAGCTCCAGATACCAGTCTGGCGCGGAGCGGTGTAGACCTGAGATTGGGAGAGCTCGCGACTGGTCATGATTTCACCGCCGATTCTCGCCGTCCAAGGAACCAGATGAGCATGCCAGACATAGCTGCCAGGAAGATGAAGAGGGTGACCCCTTCCGCCATGGCGTAGCTGAAACGGGCCTGATTGTTGAACGCCCCTTGCCCGAATGCGTCGCTATAGATGAGCACCCCGAGCACAAGCGTGGCGCCGTCCGGCACCCCCGCGGGGCCGCCGAGGATATAGATCAGGTCGAAGGCGCGGAAGATCAGGATGAACGAGAGCACTGTCACGATGGTGAAGGCTGGGGCCAGCATCGGGAAGGTGATGTCCCTGAAGGCGCGGAATCGTCCCGCGCCGTCGATCATGGCCGCGTGTTTCAGATCGTCCGGGACGTTTTGCAGTCCCGCCAGGTAGAGGATCACGGCCATGCCGTTCCACTGCCAGGCCATCACGATCATCACCGTGCGTAAGGCCCAGTCGGGATCGGATTGCCATTGCCGTTGTAACGAGTCCAGTCCGATATCGGCCAGGAAGGGATTTACCGCGCCAATGATGGGGTCGAGCATGATGATCCAGATGATGCCGGTAGCAACCGCGGACATGATCTGAGGCAGAAAGATGATGACCCGAAAAAGATGGGTGGCCGCCCCGCGACGGTTGAGCATGATGGCCAGCCCGAGAGAAATGGTGTTCTGGAAGATGAAGATGAAGATAAAGAGCCGAAACGAGTTGCCGGCGGCTTGCCAGAACTTGGCGGAATGGGCGATGTTGCGGAAGTTCTGTTCCCAGACGATGGGTCCGAAGGGACCGCGACCGCTCCAGTCATAGAGACTGAGATAGAAGCTGCGAATCGTCGGCCAGATGAAGAGCAGGGTATAGGCGAGCAGCCCGGGGAAAATGAACCAGAAATAGGGCATATTGGGAAAACGCCAGCCGCTTTCCGATCTCCCACGGTTGTCAGACGACACGCACGCTGCTCCGAATCATGCCGCTCCCGGGGTGGTTGCCCAACCCCGGGAGCGAAAGATGTGTATTCGATCGGTCGGTTTCCCACGGGTACGAGCCGTAGGTTGGGTCGCCATACATGGCGACGTTACGGATGGATGCCGCAGTGGCGTTTCCGCCACTGCGGCATCCTGTCCGCTCGTTACGCGGTTGGCGTGCCCATGTCGGCGCCGTCGCCGGATGGCTTGACCGCTGCCTGCTGCAGATCGGCGAACTCCTGCGCCGAGATGCGACCGGTCCAGAGACCGCCGTGGTTGTCCTGGGTCACCGTGACGCTGCCATTGAGCTCCGGTACCGCGTACCAGACTGGCACGTCGCCACCCTGGATGGCCGTTGCTGTCTGCGTGCGGATCGGATCGGTCGATTCGGTGATGTTCTTGGAGACGGAAAGTGCAATCGTGTCCATGACAAGCTGCTGCGCTTCGTCACCGGCCAGCCAGTTGACGAATACGGCAGCCGCATCCTGCTTCTCAGGAGAGGAGAAGGCACTGGCGGTATAGAGCAGCTCGAATCCGGTGGTGGTGCAGGTGGAATCGGCCACCGGGCCCGGCCAGGCGACGAAGGAGAGATCAGCATCCGGATTCACTTGCTTGTATCCGGTGAAGTCTGCCGTGCCGGCCACCATCATGGCGCCCTGCCCGTTGGCGAAGATCGCCTTGGCGGTGGAGTAGTCGGTCGCCTCGAAGCCGGCGTTGTAGTACGGCTGAAGGTCGAGCAGCAATTGGGTAGCGCTGACCGCCTCGGCGTCGTTCAGGACGCGGGTTCCCTCGCGCACGCCCTGGATTCCCTCTGGTCGAAGGACTGCCGAGGTCAGGCCGATGTACATGAAGTACGGGTGGACCCAGTCTTTGGCGCCGAGCACCATCGGTGCTTCCACGCCGGCGTCCTGAAGTGCCTGGCAGGTGGTCGTCAGCTCGTCCCAGGTGGCCGGCGGGGTGAGACCCGCATCGGCGAAGACGGTGTTGTTGATCGCCAGACCAACGGTGTAGGCCGCCAGCGGGCAGCCATAGACGACGCCATCGACTTCGACCTGGCCGCGGGCCGAATCGGTCAGATTGCTGACGTCGACCTTGCCGGTGAGATCGATGAACGGCAGCTCGCCACCGGCCTGTACTCGGACGATGATGCTCCCTTCCGTGTCGCCAAAGATGTCTGAGGTCTGGCCACCCTGGATGGCGGTCTGGATCTTGGCGCCATATTGATCGCCCGGGCTAGCCGAGAAGTCGATCTCGATACCCGGGTTCGCTGCCTGGAACGCGGCAATAATGCCTTCCATCGGCTCGGTCCATTCGGGGTGGTTTCCCCACATGGTGACGGTCACCGTATCCTGGGCGCCGGCGGTCCGGATGCCGAAGGTGAACGAGGTCAAAGCGCCTGCCGCGGCAAGCGCGCCACCCGCCTTGATCAGCGAGCGACGGTCGGTTCGACCTTTAGCCAACGAAGAAAGATCAGTCACGAAATACCTCCTGCGGTACGAATGCACTACGTATTGCCGGTATTGGACCACCACTGGTCCGGACGAGATTTACCGCCCTATTGTGAACGATTGACAGCGAACGTCAAGATGGGCTAGTTTGCCCGCATATGTGACATCGTGCTGCGCTCTGTTCGCATGCCGAACGCCAGGACACGAGGTTTCGATGATGCAACCACTGTCAGATTCCTTGCAGAGTGTAGAACGCGCGTTGCGGGTTGTGGAAGTGCTGGTGCACGAAGCCCGTCCGATGAGTGTGCGCGAGATCAGCGAGCAGATCGGTATCAACCGCACCACTGCGCACCGTCTGGTGGCTACCCTCTGCGCTTGTGGCTGGACCGAGCGGGCGGCGGATGGACGTTTCCAGCTTTCTGTGAAGTTTCTGGCGATCGGGCATGTGGTCAACCATCAACGCCGGTTTCTGGACGAGATTCGCCCGGAGCTGGTCTGGCTTTCCCAGCTCACGCGAGAGACCGTGCACGTCGGAGTGCGGGACGGACTGGAGATCGTGCATATCGACAAGATCGAATCGCTGGAGCGGGTCGGGGTTTCATCCCGCATTGGCACCCGAGGCGCGGTTCACAGCACCAGCCTGGGAATGGCCCTGATGGCGGCCCAGGGCGAGGAAACTGTTGAGGCGTACATTGCCGATGCTGCCGGTCTCGAACCGCCGCTGGGACTTCCTGACCCGGACCGCTTTCGCGCCCGTCTTGCCGATGCGCATGCACGCGGTTTCACCATGGATGATGAAGACGACTCGATCGGGGTACGGTGCATTGGCACAGCGGTACGCGGTCCGGATTCCCAACCGCATCTTTGCCATCAGCGTCACCGGACCGTCGCCACGCTTTACCCATGAGATCGCCCTGCAACATGGTCCGGAGCTGGCGCGTTCGGCGGACCGACTGTCGGCGCGATTTGGCTATTTGCCGGTGGTCGGCGAAACGTCGGTGGCGTGAATGAGGGGTTGTTTCCGAGCGTTGGCGACAGCGCACGATCGCGCTGGGCTGAAGCCGCAGCGCTATCTAACTGAAGTCCCGTTGGGACTGGATTCAACTAACAGCAGCTCAGCGACCATTCTGCGAGCCGCAAAGCAAGAAGTATTGGAATGGAAAGGAACCTCGATGACTGACGATACCAAGATCGATGCGCTTTTGGAGACGATTCGGACCAAGTTGTACACCGCGGTGGTTTCCGACGTGCTCGACCGGCATGGGTATCTGGAGCAGGCGATGGATGCGCGCATCCGTCCGATCGATTCCGGGATGCGCGTCGTGGGGCGTGCGCATACCGTGTTGAGCGCCGATATCTACCAACGGCCGGATAACCCCTATGAAAAGGAGATCGCGGCCATCGACGCGGTCACGCCGGGTAGCTGCGTGGTGGCAAGCACCAATCAGTCGACCCGTACCTGCTACTGGGGAGAGCTCCTTTCGACTGCGTCGCGGGCACGGGGCGGCACCGGCACGATCATCGATGGGTACACGCGCGACGCCAAGCAGATCATCGAGATGGGCTACCCGGTCTTTTCCACCGGATTCAAACCGGTCGATTCGTCCAGCCGCTCGGTGGTGGTCGATTTCGGCTGCACGATCGAATGCGGGGGCGTCACCGTGCGCCCGGGGGATGTGGTCTTTGGGGATTTCGATGGCATCATCGTGATCCCCATCGAGATCCTGTCCGAGGTCGTTGCCGAGGCGGCGGAAAAAGTGGAATCCGAAAATGCCACCCGCGACATGTTGCTGGAAGGGCACCTGCTGCGGGAGGTCTATGACAAGTACGGCGTGCTGTAAGCCAGATTGATTTCCGGAGTGGCGGGGCCTGTGCCCGCGACCGGCCGCAGGCCGCCAGTGCGTTGCCCATAACCAAGCTTTTCTTTAGGGAAATTGGTTGTTGGCTGCTCCGTTATCGCGCTTCGCGCGATTGGCGGCCACAGGTGCCGCCACTACGGTGTATTGGCGCGCCACTACGGTGCGTTGGCGGCCATAAGGGTCGCCACTATGACAATTGACGGACGAGATTCATCCAACAGAACCAGGGAGTGCATCCAATATGGCAGTTCGAATCGGTATCGATACCGGCGGAACCTTTACTGATCTGGTGGGTTTCGAGCAGGCGACACGCCGGTTCATTTACGCCAAGAGTGCATCTACGCCGGGCGAACCGAGCGCGGCGCTGACGGCGGTGCTCTCCGATCCGCAACTGGATGAGGCGGAGGTGGAGCGGATCGTGGTGGCTACCACCGTGGCGACCAATGCGGTGCTGCAGCGCGCCGGGGCGCGGGTGATCTTTGTGACGACGGCCGGCTTCGAGGATGTTCCCTTTATCGGGCGCATGGACAAGGCCGAGCTCTACAACCTCAACTGGAAGAAACCGAAACCGCTGACCGCGCGCAGTGATTGTTTTGGCGTGCGGGAGCGGATATCCCCGGACGGGGAGGTGCTGATTCCGCTCGATGCGGCAAGCGTGCAGGAACTGCTGGATTTCGTGCGGGTTCGGCTGGAGCAATCGCCCGAGCTGTCGCTGGCGGTTTCGCTGCTCTTTTCCTATGTGTTGCCGGAACATGAACTCGCCATCGGCGCGGCATTGCACGATGCGTTTCCAGAGCTGCCGATTTCGCTTTCCCATCAGGTTGCGCCCATCTGGCGTGAGTACGAGCGCGGTAGCACCACCATCGGGGACGCTTTTGTGAAACCGATCATGCGTGATTATGTTGCCGGGGTGCGCAGCGCGTTGCAGACCTCCGGGCGGGATGCGCCGGTGAGTATGCTGAAATCGAACGGTGGCCACCTGGGGCTCGATCAGGCCCCGCGCAACCGGCGCAGTTCCTCCTATCCGGGCTCGCGGGTGGCATCGTGGCCGCGCGCACTTATGCGCCGCTGGCCGGGGTGGGGAATGTCTTTTCCCTGGATATGGGCGGGACCAGTGCCGATATCGGCACCATTCAGGGCGGGAACGAGCGTTCCATCTCCGAGTTCGAAGTGGGGTTCGGTATTCCGGTAGTGGTGCCGAGTGTCGATGTCGCCACGCTGGGGGCCGGTGGCGGCAGCATCGCTTCGATCGACAAGGGCGGTTTGCTGCAAGTCGGTCCGGAGAGTGCTGGCGCTGAACCCGGTCCCATGTGCTACGGCAAGGGCGGCGAGACCGACCACCACCGACGCCAATCTGGCGCTGGGGCGGCTCAACCCGGACTACTTCCTGGGAGGCCGGGTCCCGCTCGACCCCAAGGTGGCGCTTCCGGCGCTGCGAGAGATCGGCCTGGCGCTGGGAGCAGACGAGGCAGAGGCGGTCGAAACGGCATCACATGCCATCGTCGATACCGCAAACGAGAACATGGCGAACCAGATTCGCTTGATCGCGGTCGATCGCGGACTGGATGCGCGTGAGTTCACGCTGGTGCCGTTTGGCGGCGCGGGGCCGGTGCATGGACGCTCCTGCGCCGAGCTGCTCGGGATTCGGCGCATGCTGGTGCCGCCGCATCCGGGGTTGAGCTCCGCGTTTGGGGCGGCGGTGGCGCATTTGCGGGCCGACCGGACCCAGACCTTCGTGGGTCGGCTGGGATCGCTCGATCTGCAACGTTTCCAAACGTGCTCGATACCCTCACCGGCACCGCGCTGGCCGAGCTGGCCGCTGATGGCGTGACGCACGCGCCGATCGTGATGCGCAGTCTGGACATGCGCTATGCCGGACAGAATTACGAGCGGGAAGTCTCGATTCCCGATGGCCCGGTCACGCGGGAGACGATCGAGATCCTGGAGCGGCGCTTTGTCGAGCAGCACAAAGAGTTCTATGGCTTTGCGCTGGAGGGCGAGCCGATGGAAGCGGTGCTGATTCGCGTGAGCGCGATCGGCATGGCGGAGGGAGACGTGGCCACCGAATCGCCAACGGCGACCGAACCGCCCGGTGAGGCGCTCACCCGCCCGGTCGCGTTCCGGGGGCATGGCTTTGTTTCGACGCCGATCTACCGGCGCGACACCTTGCCGGCCGGGTTCACGTTTACTGGTCCGGCCATTGTGGAAGAACCGGATTCGACCACCGTCATTCATCCGGGGGATATCTGCACCGTCCGGGACGACGGCATGCTCGATGTGGAGCTGGTGTGAATCAGAACGTCGTCTTCGCCAACGCCCGGGGTTGAAACCCCAGGCTACTCCTACGAAACCTCTTCGAGGTTCGCAATCAGGGGGAACCGATGACCAGGATCGATACCGTTACGCTGAACATCATCCACAACGCGCTGACCAATATCGCCTCGGAGATGGCGTTGGTCATGCTGAAGACGTCCTACTCGACGATCTTCAATGAAGGACTCGACTTTTCGACCGTGCTGCTCGACCGCAACGGCGATCTCATCGCGGAGAAGAACTACGCCCCGGCGATGATGGGCGCGATCCCACACACGGTGAAATGGGCGGTGGAAGAAAAGGGGATCGACCATTTCCATCCTGGCGATGTGCTGGTCCACAACGATCGCTACCGGGGTGGATGCCATCTGCCGGAACACATGATGATGCGCCCGATGTTCGTGGGCGATCAGCTCTTTGGGTTTGCCGGGAACATCGGGCATGTGGCCGAGATTGGCGGCAAGGCGCCAGGTTCGTTTTCCTCCGACGCCACCGATGTCTACCAGGAAGGTCTGCGGCTGCCCCCGATCAAGATTGATGAACCGGGGCGAGTACTGGTGGAAGATGTCTGGCGCATCATCCTCGCCAACCACCGCACCCCGCGCAACACCTGGGGCGATTTTCACGCCATGATCGGCTCGCTGGAAACCGCCGAGCGGCGCATGGGCGAACTGGCCAGCGCTACGATCCGGAACGCTGTTCGCGCAGGCAACCGCCCAGTTACATGGACTACTCCGAGCGGCGCCTGCGCGCCGAGATCGCCGAACTGCCCGATGGCGACTACATTGCCGAGCATGTGGGTGGAGGATGACGGCGTGTCGCCCGATCCCTTCGATATTCAGGTGACGATGTCAGTCGAGGGCGACCAGATCATGGCCGACTTCACTGGCACCGATCCACAGGTGCGCGGACCCATGAACTGCACGGTGGTCGTGGTTGCGGCCGCGATCTACAACGCCGTCTTCTCGATCATCGATCCGCATTCGCGATCCCGCGCAACTCTGGTTGTTATCGGCCGATCGACTTCATCGCGCCTGCTGGCACGGTGGTCAATGTGGTGCATCCGGGACCGTGCGTGGGCGGCAATACCGATCTGCAACCGAAGCTGATCGACCTGCTGATCCGGGCGCTGGGACAGGCGTGGCCAGAGCAGTCCGCGGCGGCGGCCGGGGGCTCGAGCAGTAACTTCCTCTTTGGGGGGAACCATCCGCGTACCGGCGAGTACTACACCAACTATCACTTCGATGGGCAGGGTACCGGGGCGACGATGAGCAAGGACGGCAACAATGGGGAGATCACCCGCCATTCCAATTGCCGCAACACCCCGGTCGAGGTCTTCGAGGAGCGCTATCCCTTCCGCACGCTCGATTATCGGCTGGCGCCGGACTCGGGCGGGGCGGGCGAGCATCGTGGGGGATTGGCTACCACGCGCACGCTGGAAGTGATTGCCGACGAGATCACGCTGAGCTGTCTTTTCGACCGGGCCAAGATTCCCGCCTGGGGGATGGAGGGTGGTCATGACGGGGGCAAGAGCGTGCTGCTGATCCAGCGAGCTGGTACTGAGGGGTTCCTCGATTTCACGCAGGCGTTCGGGACGGTTTCGCCGACCAAGTTCACCAATGTGCGTTTACAACGGGGCGATCTGGTGCGCTATGCGACTCCGGGTGGTGGTGGCTGGGGCGATCCGTTGCTGCGCGATCCGGCGGCGGTGGTGGAGGATGTCGCCAACGGTTGGCTCACTATGCAAGCTGCGGCTGATGATTACGGAGTGATCGTAACGAGTGCTGGCAGTAGGACTGGCGACGCTCGATGTCGATGCGACCGAAGCCAAACGGGCCGAGCTGCGCGCCAGCGATCGCGATGTGTGGTGAGCGAGACACCGGTGGTCCCGGTCTGGCCTGATCCTGCCCGGGAGATTCCGCCGCATTCGCCGGGTCGCTGGGTGGAGATCGTGCGCGCCTGGCACGATTCCACGCTGACCCAATGCGATCTTTGCGGACGGCTTATCCCGAAACAGGGATGGCAGGTGGAAAGCGAGGGGCGGCAGCTGAAGTTCTGCAATGACGCCTGTGAGGACCGCTACCGGACCTACTGGTATCCGCGTTATGGCGGGCAGGAAATGCAGGCAACCGCGGCGGATTGACCGAGCGGTCTGTCGTATAGGGCGTTTCTGCCCGCTGGTGTTTAACATGCCGGTCGTTGTGAAGGGCCTCCGTGCCCTTTCGATTCTTCGCGAACCCGCACCCTGAACAGGAGAAGCCCGCATGGAGTACGACAGCCGCGAGACGTTCTACTGGGGCAATCTGACCTGGCCGGAATTGAAGAGGCTGCCGCGCGTAAGGCCGGTGGTGATCCAGCCCATCGGCGCGATGGAGCAACATGGCGCGCATCTTCCGCTGAATACCGACAACTACATCGTTAGCCAGATCTGCCACCGGGCCGGGCAACGGGCCGGTGACGAGCTGCTCATTTTGCCGGTGATCCCTTATGCGTTCAACGCGCACCATATGGATTTCCCCGGGGTGATTCGCCATTCAGTGGCAAACCGTGATTGCCTGGCTGGTCGATGTGGCGACCTCGGTGGCGCATCACGGTTTCGACCGGATGATCCTGATCAGCGGACATGGGGTGAACCCGCCGTATCTGGCGGTGGCGGCCAATGAGGTCAACGTCCGTACCGGCGCGCTGTGTGCCTCGCTTTTCTGGTCGGCGGTGGTGGAGGGTCTGGATGGCATTCTGACATCGCCAGCACCTGGCGGCACGGGGCACGCGTGCGAACTGGAAACTTCGGTGATGCTGGCGCTCGATCCCCAGCGGGTGCAACACGAGACGATCGTGGACGATGTCGGTTTCCAGCAGGGAAGCTATTTGCAAATGGACCTTCGCTCCGGTACCGGCGTGCACCTGGGCGAGCATTGGTGGAGCAGCTTTTCCCAGGCAGGGGTGGCCGGTATGGCTAGCATGGCGACGGCGGAGACGGGCGCGGTCTTGCTCGATCGGGCCGCGGATGGGTTAGTGGCCCTGGCGCGTGAGCTACGGAATCGCCCGGACCCGGCCACCACCCGGCAGGATCTGCATTGAGCGGTTCAACCTGGAACGACCGCGACTCGTAACGTTGCGGTGAATCGTGACCAGCGCCAGTGGATACGACGGATCGCCATACATGGCGACGCTACGCAAGAATCTGCAAACTTGCAATTTTTTTCTTTACCACAGCAGCTAGAGCTGTTGCGAAAAGATTCGTCCACGCAGTTGCAGGCATGTGGATCACACCACTCGCTGCGGCGAGGAGATTCCTTCTGCATTGCTCAGGACAGGCTCTTCCCGTTGGTCAGGATGACAGTCTCAGGGAAGCAGGCCCTTAATCTAAGACCGCTCAGGGCCGCCGGTTTCCCAATCAGCCAGGCAGGATCTCACCTAACCATTTGGCGAGTGTGCAATAGTAGTATCGTAGGTGATACTAAATACATACGAAAGACACCCTCTGGCACCACTGGGCCCTGTGCGCTGCGATGGCGTCGACCGTATGAGAACAATCGACATCACCAGCGCGCATCCGGCGAATCTGCCGGCGCAGACGCGCAGAGGAGTACCTACCAACCAATGGAACCGAACAACACTCACGACATCAACGAAAACGAGCCGATCGAGGAGATCGACATGGAAACTCCGGAGGCTATCGAAGCCACCGATGAGCGGCCGCAAGGCCGTGGACGGCGTGGCATGCGCGGACGGCGGCCGTTTGGGCCGAACCGCCCGTATCGCTTTGCGCTCTTCGTGGAAGAGGACGGCAGCTTTGTGCTGCGCTCGCCCGATCTTTCCGGGGATGCGGTACCGGTCGCGTCGCTCGACGAGGTCGGCGCCACCATGCGCGCTGCCATCGAGGAGCGGACCGCCGAGGACGCGGCCGCGGCGGCGGAAGCGGAAAAGGACGCTGACTACAGCGGCAAGTTCGTGCTGCGGCTGCCGCGTTCCATGCACCGGCAGCTTGCCGAGCTGGCCGAGGCGGAGGGCGTGAGCCTGAATCAACTGGCGCTGGCGTTTCTGGCCCAGGGAATGGGCCGGGTGGACGCAGCCGGGGAGCTCGGCGAGCGGCGTGGTCCGCGCGGGGGACGTCGCGGACCCGGTGGGCATGGCCCACGGGGCGGACATGGTCGTCACGGCGGTCGCGGTCCGGAAGGTCGTGGCCCTGAAGGACGCGGTTTCGGCTGGGGTCGGGGCGGTCGCCGTCCAGACTTCGCTGGATTTGATCGCGGCGGGCGGGCGGTCGATCCCGAGGCCCCGCGGCTGGTCTAGCGGACCTTTGTTGCGATTCAGAGCGGAACCGGGGGCAAATCCCGGGTCCGCTTTTTTAACCTCCGCGTCGAAGGATCAAGCCCCGCTGCTGGCGACTGCGTCCGAGACGGTTTGGCCGCGACATGAACGGTACGGAGCAAGCCCTAGGCGGTGGGATCGACCGCGACGCTCTGCAGAGCCGGAGATCCAGCACCGAGTGAGGATGACCTTCCGTATCTGACGGATTAGCGAAAGAGCGCATGGAATCCGTTCCGCGGCTCGGAATTAGTGCATCGTACGCGCAAAAGCCACATTTGCTCATCCACAAGGATCGATCGCTAGTTGGATCGGATCCCAATATCTTTCAACGATTCACCAGCTGCGTCTTCGTCGGGCATGAGATCCCAGAGCGAATAACAAATGTTTTGCACTTGTGAGATATCGCTTCTGAGAATTGCATTGCGACCCTGTTGAAGGAGGAGTTCCACCTGAGGAGAGAGTCTTCCGTCGCTAGCTTTCGAGAATGTTGTAGAACGCCTGGACCCAGAAGTCGGGCTCGGTGTTCGAATTTCGAAATATAGGGATCGAAGGTCTTCTTGAGCTGCTGCATAGCATGAGTCGCTTTTGTCGAGCGCTTCTTCGCTTTCGACGCGGAGGAGCCGTAGTCGTTCGCGTTGTACGTCATTTCCACGTTCAGAAACGATTTGCTGTGTCCAGCTCAGCCGGCTTTGCAGGGTTGTCGGCAGCACGCTGGATCGCTACCAAATTCTCGTAAGTATCGATCGCAGCTGAGAGGTCCTGCCAGTTGCTGGCGGCGCGATTGGCAAGATCGATTTCCCCGCCAGCGGCCGAGTCCAGATCATTCTCGATCTGTCTGGCGAGCCTGCTGATCTGGTCCAGGCCGTCCGCTTTGTAGGTCGCTACTTGAGAAATTCGCTCAAGTTCCTTATCCAGCTTGTTGCGAACTTCTACAGGATCCTCAGACGGCTTGAACTTGTTCACCAATACTTCGGTGATTGTTTGATCGAAGAGAGGGATATACGCCGAAACCTGAACATTGCGTGATTGATCGACTTTCAACGTAATCTCGATAGGAGAGTCTTTGGCCAGCTCTCGTGTCAACTGGGCTCCTGTGATCGTGACCGTTCCCACATGTCGATTGAGCTCGGGGCGCTCGTATTCCCCCTCGACGACATGTATGGCGAGCACCTCCTCACCGTGTTGTGCACGAACCCGGCGGACCGTTTGGTACGGAAATTTCTTTGATACTCCTGGAAGAGGTGTGTCTCGATTTAATTGAGCGACGACCGCAGGCACTCCGGTCGAATTGAGCACAACAACCGAGATCGTTCTTGCCAATGGAGGAGCCGCCGCCACCAATCCCTGAGTGATGGTGAATTTCTCAGGATTCAGGTGAAAGCGTTGCCCCTGTGCCCCCGAAGCGTTGAGACCGAAGACGTTACCTCGGCCCTGGACAAGGGGAACCGGAGGTCTGAAAATTCCTCCCTGAACCGGGATTCTCCCGCTCATCCAGCCTCCATCTGCTCTCCGCACTTCGATTACCAGTCCGGCCGGTGCATCCTCGAAAGCGGCCACCAACCGGCACGACGGCTTCTTCTGAGGCGTGGGGGTAGATCAGCGATAGCTCGAGCGTGTCGATAGAAACCGTCGTAGTGATCTTCTGATCCTCGACGGGAATCGTCGTAGCAAAACGCGCGGCTCCATTTGCAACGACGGTCATTGGATCTAGTTTGGTTTCCAGGGGGATACCAAGCGCGCTCGAAAGCCGCGTTCGGAGATACGGGGTCTTGGTGGGACCTCCCACGAGAACGAGGCCCTTGAACGCGGAAGTTGACATACCGCGGGTTTCGATCAAACGGGTGACGGTTTCGATGGATCGGTCCAGGTCGGGTGCGATAAGCGGTTCATAATCTGAGCGCAGGATCGTCATCGACGCGGTGATCGCCCGTCCATTGGCGTCGGACAACGTTCCATCCAGGAATAGCTCGACCTGTTCCCTGCGACTGAGTTGGATCTTCTCCTGTTCGACTATGAACTTGAGTCGTGCTCGGAACTCGTATCCGTCAGGATCATCGACTTCCCAAAGGTCGTACCCCTGCTGCATCCAGTCGTTCCGAAACCAATTTGCATAGGAGCAGATCCCAGTCGCTTCCTCCGAGATAGTTGTCCCCTTCGGTCCCGACTACTGAAAGCGTCCCGCTTCGATCCTGAGGATCGAGACATCCAGGGTGCCGGCCCGATGTCATAGACGAGGAGATAGCCGTCATCGGCGTTGTTGTCATATCCGTACGCAAGGCCGGCGGCAATCGGTTCCTGGAGAAGGGGAGCTTGTCGGATGCCTGCCATCGAAGCTGCGCGCGTCGTTGCCTCGCACTGCGTTAGATCGAACATTGCCGGAACCGTGATCACTGCGCGATCGACCGACTTGCCTTCCCAGACTTCGGCATCCTGGCGTAACGACTTGAGCACCTCCGCAGCGAGCATCTCGGGCGTCACCTCTGCTCCAGTTGACTCGACGAGATAGGGTTCTTGCTGACCCATCGAACGCTTGAAGCGAGCTAAGGTTGATCCAGCAGCATCAGGCATCCGGAGATACTGATAGGCAGCTTGCCCGACCTGTACTGTTCCATTGGGGAGGTAACGCACAACGGAGGGGGTGAGCTCGTTGTTTTCGTTATTCCGGATGATCTCCACGCGCTCGCCGGAAAAGACGGCAACAGAGGAGTTCGATGTGCCCAGGTCGATACCGAAGTCGATAGTTTCGCGCGTCACTTCGATTGCTCCAATTCTGTCTTGTTGCCAAGCACGACAAACCCCTGACTGACGATGCGATCATTCAGAACGATGCTGGGTCGGATTGTTTCGACGATAAAGGGTTCGGTGGTTCCAGCCCGTGTATGTACCACCGTCATCGGGTAGCCTTCTATCCACGCTTGCCCGGTGTGATTGCGAATCTCGACATTGTAGTCACTGAGCAAGGAAGTGACACGTGCGAGGTATTCGCGTATTAGTGCATCAGCGTCGATATCAGTTGAGGCGTTGCCGTTTGGGAACGATTGCTGCAAGCGCGAAAACTCGATTACCAACTCTGCGATCAGGTCGTCACTCTTCGATTCGCTCAATGTGCATCCTCATTTCCTATGTGGCGTTTTCGATGGGGCGCTGCTCACTTGCTTCAAGCTTGAAAAGGTTGAATGCCACCGAGATCGGTCCTGACACCGAATCAATTTCAGGTGTCATGAATGCTCCGAACCCCACGCTCCTGGGAGCCAGCGAGGAGGTAGGAAAGCGGTAAAGAACCTGCTCATCGACGACAAACTGAATCTCGTCGTTTTCAGCGATTATGCTCATATCGGCTTCCAATGAAATGGGATCGATAAGGATAGAAGGTGAGTAGGCTATCCCGATCTGGTTTTCACCTGGCAGAAACTGGTGGACCTGAGCTTGCAATCCATCGGTCGACCATGTCACGACGATTTGATACCCCACATTTTGCCGAGCGGGCAACCAGATGAGGAGGCAACCTCCGTTTGCTCCCTGCAGTTTCAAACAGCTTGCCGAGAGCCGATACGTGCGTTCTTCGGGAGCAATGATATGCCGGAAAACTGCGAATCCCGGCTTCGAGAAATTGAATGCCAGCATGCCCTCTGTGTAGCTCACAGTGGCGGCTGATCCGGCGATAGACGAATAAACATGGGGCTCGTCGAATTGGTCAGAGATCAGCGGGACCGGTAGCCCAGCCATTTCGGGAGTTGCCGTAGGTGGTGCCGTCTGTATCGCTGCTGGAATAGCAGTCTCAGGTGGGGAAGTAGGACGCATCGTTGGTGGAATGGTGGGGATAGCGGTAGCACTGGCAATCTTCGTCGGAGGCTCTGTGGTTCTGCGCGTAGGACGCGGCCTGGGAGTAGAAGTTTTGACAGTTGATTGACTGAAGGCGAGCGTAGGTTCTTTCCCTCCGTTATCTCCGAACTGAATCCAATACCACCCAATTACGATCAACGCGAGCAGAGCGGCCGACGCCAAAGGCCAGCTCCTCCTCGACTTGCGTGTGGTTTGGTGTGAGCCGTTTGCGTTTGAGCCAGTCGGGAGCAGCGGAGGTGGAGGTGGGGGTGGCTTAGCGGAAGAAGGGGTAGCTGCTGATGACGTGGATGTCTGAGGTGCGGGCGAGTTTTCCTCGTGTGCGGGGTCGGCGGATGTGTCCTCCGCTGTTACCAACGAGGCTGCGGTTTCCTCTATAGAGAATGACTCCTGACTCGGTTCGTCGTCGTCGGAAACCACGGCTACTGTGAGAGGGTCATCGGAGGAATTAGCGTCCTGAGATGGAGATTCTATTGCAACGTTTTCGGACGCTGAGGTTGTCTCACGTTGGGTCGTCGCCGGCTCTTCCGCGACCTCCAAGACCTGCGCACTCGATGCGGGAGGATCGTTTGGCTGTTCGATTTGAACAGGTACCGATTGCTTTTGTGATGCTTCCCAACCGAGAGCTTGCCAATAAACTTCTTTCCTCGCGTCGATCGCCGCATCAGAAATTTGAGAGTTCCTGAAGCGTAGGTAGTCAGCCTCTCCTTGAAATTCGGAGCGCTCTGGTTCAACGGAGTGGGCAGAGGCCAATTCGAGTGCAGCTATGAAGCCGGCCAAGTCATTCGACTCGTCTGCCATGTCTCGCTGCTGGATGAAGAACTGGAACAGCACCTCATCCAGTTCTCGTTTGAGAGACTCCTTGACTGAGCGGCGGGCGGCGTGCATTTGGGCTACGCGCAGGAACGACACCCCGCTTCGATAGTCATCGAGCCAACTAGCATAGATATCCCCCAGCTTCCCCAAGAGTCTCCCGAGCTCATCAAGGTGCTCGGTAGAGAAGACGGGGGGATCGATCACTGCTAGGGGAGAAACGAAAGGCTCTATTGTTGTTAGATAGATCTGTGCGGCTTCTTCTACACCGTCTATCGGATAGTCTCTATCTATTTGACGAATCGCTTCGGAGAGCGCGCTGTTGCTAATTCTGAGCTGATACTGCTCATGTCTGAAAACCAAAGGAACTGGATTGGCGAGAAGCGAGGCCGTTTGGGGGAGATCCTCGAATCGCGCCAAGAAGCTGAATCTTGGCGTTCAGATCAAGTTGACCTACTCGAGAAAAGGAGTGCTCGATCGCAAAGTCCCGAAGCTCGGCCAAGCACTTACTGACAACCTTTGATGTCAGTCGAAGGTCGTTTCGTTCCGCCGCGCGCTGGTGAACTGCTTCTTCGAATCCCGGTGAAGATAGTGCTTTGCACCAACGGAGGTATACACCAGCGATCGTGGCAGCAGTAGGGGCGGAGTTCGCGACTATTTCTCCCGAGAGTAGCGCAAGATCGTGCTCGATGAGACAGCCTTCTGCTGGAGGCACATGATCGAGTTTTCGAACAAGGAAGACGGCACGCCGTTCGAGATCGGCAACGGTGGAGAGCACCGCTACCGAGTTCGAGTCATCATTCCACAGCAACCAGTGCAGCTCGGACTGGAAGCGCCGAACGGAATCCTCGAGTTCGAAGTTGACAACCTGAAGGGCATGCTCGTTGATTCCTTGGGGGGACGCCCCGAAGAACGTTTGCTGTCGCAGCTCTTCAATGCGACTGCGGATCACTTTGATGCTGGAATCGGTCGACAGCCCGAGCAGCCAGAAGGGGCTATTAGAAGTGTAAGCGTGTTCGGACATGGATAGTTGGGGCAGTAGCAAGCAAACGTGGGCACCAAAGTGGTGTCGCGCTCTAGGCCGAACGCTGCCAATTCGAAAAGATTGCTTATGTTTCGTTACAGCATGCTAGCACCTCTGGAAGAGGGGAGCAATGCACTTCTCTGACATAGAAACGGGCATCATATGTAACCATCTGCCCGAGTTGGCTTTCCCTGCTCTCCATGCGGACACTTCATACTTCCTGAATGCGTCGCAAGTACGAAGGGCTCTTCATGTCCCCTAACTTCACACCAGTCGAAAACTTTATCCACCGAATCACCAACCAGCACCGCGCCCCAGCCGCAGCCATCGCCATCGCTATCGATGGCGAACCCGTCTATTCACACGTCGCCGGTGAAGCCACTCCCGGAATCCCGGCCACCGACGACACCCTCTGGCCGTTGGCTTCCATCTCCAAGCTCTACACCGCGTCTGCCGTTATGTCCCTCATCGAGGAAGGGCGGATGGGGATGTGGACGAAGGTGAGCGCGGTCTTTCCGGAGTTTCGGGGTGGTGGGCGGGAGGAGATTACGCTGCGGCATCTGCTGACGCATACGTCGGGCTTGGGCTTTGCGCCGGCGAATATTGCCGAGCTGTTGCAGGCGGGGGCGACGGCGGAGGAGCTGATGGCGCATGGATATACGCGATCCGCTGCTTTTCAGGCCGGGCACGGGGCAGTCGTATTCCGATACCGGGTATGGGATGGCTGGGTTGATGGCGGCGCAGGTGGCGGGGATGTCGTTTCCCGAGCTGGTGCGCGAGCGGGTGTTCGAACCGGCGGGGTTGACGGAGACGTATCTGGGCATCCCCGCTGAGCTGCATGCGCGGGTGGCGCGGGTGGCGGGAGCGAATGGGGAAGGGACCGAGTGGGCGATTTATTCGTCGCTTTACGGGTCGCAGATCGGGCATCCGGCCTATGGGGTGGTGGCGACGGTGTCCGATGTGTTGCGGTTTCCTGTTGCATTTCACGCCAAATGGGTTGCCGCCGCTGCATACGACGGCTGGGTTGCGGACGATGACCACCGATCAAACCGGCGGCTACCGGAGCGAGACGGCGGGTTTCCCGATCGTCAAATGGGGGGCCGGGTTTGCGCTGCAGGCCGGGGAGGGGGTGATCGGGATCGCGTCGCCCGAGAGCTACGGGCATTTCGGGGGGACGGGTTGCGCGGGGTGGATCGATCCGGTTGCGGGGGTGACGGTGGCCTTCGTTTCGAACAGCCATGTCATGCGCGGGCGGGACGAATGGCACGAGCGGTTGGAGGAAGCGGTGAACGTGGCGATTGCGTCCGCGACGGCGGCGAGATAACCGTCCTGTCCCTTGTACGGAAAACGCGCACAATCCGCGCGGGTACCGTGCGCACGAAGGGGAGAGGGATGTCGCAGCAATTCGCACCAGTGGAGCAGTTCATTCACCGGATCATCGAGCAAGGCCGGGTCACCGGCGCTGGGGCCGCCATCGCGATAGGGGGACAACCGGTGTTTTCCTACCTCGCTGGTGAGGCCAGACCTGGAACGGCTGCCTCGGAAGGGACGCTCTGGCCGCTGGCGTCGATTTCCAAGCTCTATACGGCGTCGATGATCGTTTCGTTGATCGAGGAGGGGCTGCTGACGCTTGGAACGAAGGTCTGCGCGGTGCTGCCGGAGTTCACTGGTGATGGGCGGGAGAATGTCACGCTGCGTCACTTGCTCACCCATACGGCTGGGCTGGCGTATGAGCCGGAGAACCTGGCCGAGCTCTTCCAGGCGAATGCCGATTGGGTGGAGCAGATGGCGCATGGCTACACCGATCCGCTGCTGTTTCAACCCGGAACCGGCCAGACGTATAGCGATACCGGGATTGGGCTGGCCGCGCTGATGGCGGTGACGGTCACTGGGGTGCCGTTCGACGAGCTGGTGCGTACCCGGGTGCTGGAACCGGGCGGTCTGAGCAACACGTTCATGCCCCCGCCGGAGGAGGAGCTCGGCCGTGTTGCCCAAGTGGGCAATGTGCTGGGATATGGCACCGACTGGGCGCATTACAACTCACCCTATGGCGCGCGAACCGCGCATCCCGCCTATGGCACGGTCGCGTCGCTCGGGGATGCGTTGCGGTTCATGCTGTTGTTCGATCCCGCTGGCACGCGGCGGATCCATTCGGCCGCGGCCATGGATGCCATGACCTCCGATCAGGCGTGCCTCCGGCCGCTTTTCGGTTACCGGCCCGAACCGATCCAGCCTATCGACGCCTGGGGACTCGGTTTCATCCTCAAAAACCGCTCAACCGATTCCGGGCTCGCCTCTTCGGAAAGCTTCGGGCACGAAGGGGCCTCCGGGTGCGTGATCTGGTGCGATCCGCGCCGGCAGGTGTCGCTCGCTTTTGTCTCGAACAGCCATCTGCTCGGTGGGATGGACGAGTGGACGACCCGTATCGAGGCGGCGATCAACGTCTGCCTGGCGGCGGCAACGGCGGCGGGCTGACGCGCTCTGAACCCGGAGGGGCGTCATATCCTGACGGGACAACGCTACCCCTTGCCACGCTTCGGCCGCGGCGCTCCGCACAGCGGTATGACCGGAGAGATACGACGCGCCATGGCGCTCTATGCCGGCGAGAGCGGAGCGGCTGCTGCGACCTTGGTGAGCGGGATGCGCGAGAATGCATCCCGGCACGAACGTTTGGGATTTCTCGAACAGAGGGAGGATATTCATTACATGGCGCATCCATTGGTCGAGCAGCTGCGGTTCGCACGCTCAGAGTTTCAGCGGGGTCTGGCGGGGGTGTCAGAGGAGGATGGGGTCATTCGCCTCCTTCCGTCGAACAGTATCGGCTGGACCGTGGCGCATATGGCGACGCAGGAGCGGGCGTTCTGGTTGATCTGGCCGCAGGGCATCACCGATGTCGCGCCTGAGCTGGATGGCTGGCAAGGTCCTGCTACCCCGCCGCTTTCCGAGGCATGGGCGGCCTGGCGCGTGGTGACGGAGGCGTCCGATCCCTGGCTCGACAGTCTCACTGAAGCGGGAATGGCGGAGCACCTGGTCGTGAATGGAACGCCGTACCGGGAAACCGTGGGCACCATGGTCCTGCGGGCGATTTACCACTACTGGTATCACATCGGGGAGTCAGGCGCGTTTCGGCAACAGCTCGGGCATACGGATCTGCCCCAGTTCGTCGGCGCGCTGGGCACCGATGCTCCGTATCGTCCTGGTGCGTGACACGTTTGCGTGCCGTGACCGCTTGACAGCATGAGAACATATGTTCTATACCTGTGGGGAAGCGGCACACCGGTGGATGGAGCGGGCCTGGGCAGTGCCCAGACCATCTGCCGGGTGTCAGCTTCACTCGATGCTTATCAGGTCAGCGGACGGCTTCGGGCCGTGCAGGTTCCTGAATGTGCCTGGGTAGGCTAGCGACGTGATGTGGCGACGAATACGCTGCGATTTTTGTGCCTGATTCGCCACACGCTCGGGGGCGATTTCTCGGACGCAACCTGGACTGGTTCGCGTAGCCGCGGGTTTATCCCTGTGCCACGAAGCTCCCTTGCGTCAGGGTGGTGATTTCCTCCAGCTCGCCGTCGACCAGCACGTTCGCGAAGGTCAGTGGCAGGCCAACTGAGGGATCGCGCAGGGTGCCGTAGTTCTGGGCATGGATGTGCAGGTGCGGTTCGGAGGAGTTGCCCGAGTTTCCGACCAGCCCGACTTGTGTACCTGCCGTCACGCGGTCGCCCTTGGCTACCGCAATCGATCCTTTTTGCAGGTGCGCCAGGTAGAGGAAGGCATTGTTGCCAACCTGCAGCACGACATGGTTGCCGAAGACATCGAGCGGGTTCTCCGGGAGCTGGCCGGGGGTATTGGCGTCGTATTTATCGACCATGTCCACGACGGTAGCGTCGATCGGCGCGAGCGCGGGTTGCCCCCAGGCGAAATAGTCTTCGTTGGCGGCGCCATCTCCCTGGAAGGTGCTGCCGTCCCGCCAGATCAGCAGATCGACCGCATGCCGTTGTTCGCGATTGGTGGCATGGTAGTTCTGCTCTCCTGTCTCGCCACCCCAAAAGACCCACCAGCGTCCATCGAACGGCAAACGCATGGGTGGGAGGGCGGGGAGCTCTGCGGCGGGATCGGGCGCGAGCAGCCATGCTTCCGCCAATTGCAAACCTATGATCTGCCCGGCTTTGTCGAAGACGACCGAAACGGTCAAGCCCCGGCCTTCCCAGTCGAATACCGCGCCGTAGATCTGCGCGTCCGGCGAGTGCGGCATCAACCAGTCTCGCGTTCGCGCTCCCAATGGCTGCTCGGGCCGGAAGGCAATCGTGGTCAACGCGGCATCAGCGACGTTCTGATCGCGAATGGAAAGTGTGCCTTGCTGTCCGCTCATGGAGAAGTCGATCGCCAGTCCGACACTGGTTCCGTCGGGCAGATCGGTGGCGCCGGTCCAGCGGCCGGCCAGCACCGCAGTGGGAAAGGGCGTTCCGGCGACGGGTGAGGGTTCCGGCGTTGCATCATTGCGCCGCAGCGAGAAGGGCGTGAGCGCGTTGCTCTGCAACACCCCGCTCATGGCGTTTCCCACTACCCGGCCGTCGAAGATGAGACGGAAATTCGGCTCTTCGAAATGGACCCGGTTGGTGGTGAAATCCAGCAGGGTCGTTTCGATCAACTCGACGCCGACCGCTGCCTGCATCTCTGGTGAGAATAGATCGAATAGCTCCTGCGCCTGGCCGGCCGCAAGCAAGTCGGTCGCCTGCCGCCCGAGCTCCAGTCCGCGCGCCACCAGAACGTCGTAATCGAGCACAACGGCCGGCCCTTCGGTCGGCATCTCGGTTGGTGCCGGGATCGATTCTGGCGTTCCCTGCGCCGCTGCCGAACCCACCGGGACGGCCACAATCAGCGCGGAGACGCCCTGCAGGAGTTGTCTTCGGTTCATGAACGCACCTCAGGATGTACGCAATAGGTCGACCGCGAATCGGTTGACGACGTGCCGCTCGACGCGGGTGACTGTTTACTGGACTGGCGCGTTCGGGCCGGGCCAGTACTGGATGTGCTTGGTCCAGGTGGTGCGGTTTTCGTCCGGGATATCGGTCAGGGTGCCGGTCGCGCCCAGAAAGATCCCCGAGCCGCCCACGATGGTTTTGACCGAGGGAGTGGTGGCCCCAAATTCGAGTCCCTGCACCTCGAGGGTACTGCCATCGGCGAAGATAAAGGTCTCCTGCGCCATGCAATCGCCATCGGTGTTGACCATCACGCAGCTCCCATAGGTGACGGAGCCAGTGTCCTGGAGATCGTCCGCATTGAAGAGCGGATCGGGTCCCCAGACGATCAGATCGCCAGGGGTGAGTCCGTCGTTGCCAAAATCGACGTTGTTTACATTGCGGGATTGGTCGACCAGCTTCAGCTCGACCGGCGCGATTGTCGCGGTGACCGCTTCCGGGGTGGCGACGGGTACCTCTGGCGTCGCGTCCTGCGCGCGGGCAACGCTCAGCCCCATCAGGCCAATCACGGACAGTAGGACGATCGCGCTGCGCAGCATTCGGAATCGAATCATCGTCATTCCCTCCTCTGGTGTCGGATACGAACGGCCTGAGGCGCCGGTCCGTCTTCCTATCCTAATGGGAACGCGCCACGATTGTGCGGATCTTTCGACCGGGCGAGAGGAGTCGCTCCGCGACGGTATCGATACGCCGACGTGAATTTTGGACCGGAGGCGATCGACATGGAGTGCGGCATGAACCGGCGGTTGTCATCGACAACCGCCGGTTGATTTTTCGAGAATCAGGCTTCGAAGGTGGAGACGAGCTCGGGAAGCTTCATATCCGCCGGGGGATTATTGAGATCGACGCCGGTGCCGATTCTCACCTGATCCTTGAACCAGAGGTCGAAGGCGTCCTGCGACTGGACGAAGGCGCCAATCGTCCCGTTGGCATCGGGAGTATCGAAAACGCCGATCAGCAGATCGCCGGTGGGAAGCTCGGCGATGTACCAGTACTCGCACGGGATGCCGAGCCGCTTTTCTGAGACGGCATATTCGGCTTTGCGTGTGGTTTCGAGATCGCGTTGAAAGGTGCGAACGTCCGAGGTCTTGCCGGGGAGAATTGGGAAGACCAAACAAACATGGTCCATGCAGCGATGCCTCCTCGTTACTCTTGCGTGTGGCTCGATACGACAGTTCCGGGCGAGGATGTGGCTGATCGCGCAACACGGTGCATTCCTCGCTCGTGTGTCCATCATGCGCCTGGAAAGCGCACTTGTCATCTGTTCGAGCGGGTGAGTTTTTAGCGTCGCCCACCAATGTGCCAGCACATCTCCCGACCCGATCCTCGAAATGGGTCGCCGCGCGGGTTACGGGCGGGGTTTAGTGGGGATGAGGCCGCCGCGGGCGCGATGGACGGTGAGGTAGGCGAACCGGTCCGACTCGGCGAGGATCGACCGCTCGCTGCCTTTGGGCGCGAGCACGACGCGTCCGGCGGAGAGGGGGTAGGTGGTTCCGTCGATGACGACCGACCCCGACCCAGCCACGCCGACGATAAGCACATCGATGGCGTGGTTCACATGCGCTTCGATTCCCTGGCCGGTATCGAAGATCAGCAGATTGGCATTCAGGTCAGCATCGGTCAGTCGCCAGGCAGGACCGCGCACGGCAGTCGAGCTGGCAACCGCGCCGAGATCTGCCCCCTGCACGCCCTCGAAGAGATGCGCCCAGCAAGCGGCATCGCCACCTTCATCGTCGATTGATTCATCCGGCAATATGTTCATAGGTCAAGTGTACGGGGCGGCGGGGTGGCTGTTGGCTTGTATCAGAGGACACCAGCACATCGCTCCGCAACGTGGCGCCCGGCGTTGGTCGGTGTGCGGCTTCTCATGGGGCCACGTAAGAGGGTGGCACGTGAGGAACGGCTTTTCGAAGGACTCCCAGAACTGCCCCGAACGATGTATTTCCGTCATTCATCTCCACAAACGCTCAGCTTCCCTCTACACTGAGAAGTTATGACCGTGACCGCCGATTCCATCCCGGCCGAGACCCTGACGAACGCTGCGCTCTTCCCGTTTGGGCTGACCACTGCGGAGGTGGAAACACGCCGCGAGGAGGGGTTAGGCAACCACGTCGAGAACAAGACCAGCCGCACCTATCGGCAGATTATCGAAGACAACCTCTTCACTTTCATCAACACCACCCTGCTCGGTATCGGCTTCCTCCTCATCCTGCTCGGGCAACCAAAAGACGCGCTCATGTCCTCCGGGTTGGCGGTCATCAATGCCACCATCGGCGTGATACAGGAATCGATCGCCAAACGGCGGCTCGACCGGATCGCCCTGCTCAACCGGCCAACCGCCCGTGTGATGCGCGATGGGGAGGATATGGAGATCGATCCCGGTCAGCTCGTGATCGGTGATTTGCTGGTGGTCGAGCCGGGTGATCAGATTCTGCTGGACGGTATCGTGGTCGGTCCGAGCCAGGTCGATGTCGATGAATCTCTGCTTACCGGCGAAACCGACAGCATCACCAAAAGGGACGGGGACACCGTCTACGCTGGCACCTATGTGCTTACCGGGAAAGCGTGGTACCAGGCGGAAAAGACCAGCGAGCATTCGATGGCTGGCGTGATCACCGCCGGGGCCCGCCAGTTCACCGTCTCGCTTACGCCCTTGCAACGCGATGTCAACTATGTAGTGCGCGCGCTGCTGGCGATCGCCATCTTTCTGCTGGTGCTGGTGTTACTCAGCTCGGTCATCTGGGCCTATCCCATCAAGGATGCGGTGGTTGGTGCGGCGGTCATCCTGGGAATCGTGCCTTCGGGGCTTTTCCTGATGATCACCGTGACCTATTCGATGGGCGCGTTACGGCTTGTCCGTAAGAATGCACTGGTGCAGCAGGTCAACGCGGTCGAATCGCTGAGCAATGTCGATGTGTTCTGCGCCGATAAGACTGGCACCCTGACCGCGAACAAACTGGTGCTGACCGAGATCGAGCCAATTGGCAACTTCTCCGAGGACGATGTGCGAAGCATGCTGGCGAACTTCGCCGCCAGTGTGCCAGGCGGCAACAAGACCAACGAGGCCATCGTGGCGGCGCTTCCTGGCAAAGAGCAACCGCTCGTTGGAAGTATCGCTTTCAGCTCTGCTCGCAAATGGAGCGCACTCTCCGCGGATACGGACGATCTTCGCGGCGTGTTTGCCCTTGGCGCCCCGGAAATGCTGGGTGCGCTGATCGAAAACGATCGCCAGCTCGAAGCGCCTCAAGGATGGGCTGCCCAGGGATGGCGGGTGCTCCTCTTCGCCTACAGTCCGGAGCCCTCCACCCTGGTCGATGAGGATGGCGACCCAGCCGCCCCGCTCGATCTCCGCCCTGCGGCCTGGATCGCGTTTTCCGACGAGCTGCGACCCAATCTCGAAGAGACACTGGAGGGATTCCGCAAGGCCGGGGTACGGCTCAAGATTATTTCTGGCGACAACCAGGAAACGGTGGCCGCGCTCGCCCGCCAGGCAGGATTCCCTGCCGACGCGGTCCTCGTCTCCGGGCTCGATCTGTCCAACATGACCGATCCCGAGTTCGATCAGGCTGCCGAGCGGGGTGATATCTTCGGGCGGATTTCGCCTGACCAAAAAGAGCATCTGGTCGAATCGATGCGTCGCCAAGGGCACTATGTCGCCATGACCGGTGACGGCGTGAACGATGTGCTTTCCATCAAGAAGGCGAATCTCGGCATCGCTATGCAGAGCGGGTCACAGGCGGCTCGCGCGGCGGCCGATATCATCCTGCTCAAAGATTCGTTTGCCGCGGTGCCGGCCGCGTTTCGGGAAGGCCAGCGCATCCGCCGCGGGTTGCAAAGCGTGCTGAACCTCTTCCTGGTGCGCGTCTTCACCGTGAGCCTGATCATCATCGCGGTGACTTTCGTGCGAGGCGGGTTCCCGTTCTCCCCATCGACGATGACGTTACTCACTCTGCTGACCGTCGGAATTCCCACGTTTGCGTTGGCGCTCTTTGCCCACCCGGGCCGCGCGCCGGACCGGATCCTCATGCCGCTCTTCAAGTTCGTGCTGCCAGCGACGATCCTGATGTTCCTGGTGGCGGTCTTCGTCTATCTGATCTTCTATTTTGTGAGCGATGTCGACTTACAAACGCTGCGGCACGCATCGGCAGCGGAAGTCAACAATCCGGATGTCTCCGGTGCGCTGGCCAAGGACGCATTGACCTATGTGATGATCCTCTGCGGTCTGGCACTGGTGGTCTTCACCGCGCCGCCGAATGAGTGGTGGGCAGTGATCGAAGAGACCGATCACGACTGGCGCCCGACCGCGGTGGGATTGCTAATGATCCCGCTTTACGTCGCGATTCTTTACTATCCCTGGTCGCGCAATCTGTTCAGCATCCGCCTGCTGGCGTGGTGGCACTATCTGATCATCGCGATTGCGGTTGTGGCCTGGACGTTTACCCTGCGCTACGCCTGGCAGAACAAGATCTTCGATCGATTCTTCGGGTACCGGTAGGATCTGGACTGCAAGGGCATTGCAGTTTAGTGAAGTAATTCTTGTCCGATCTCGAACCACCATTGTTCCAGCTCGACCAGAACCGATCGTAACGTCGGTTGATTCGCCGCACCGATCCACTCTGGCGGGATGATCTCGTTTCCGCTCACGACATCGAACCGATGCTTCTGGTGAGCATCGGGATGTCCTTCCCTATCATAGGAATGCGCGTTGTCATAGCGAAAGATCGGACGGTCTTCCACCTGCACAATGCCAGCATGGAACGTCTATCGGGCCACCCGAACGAGATTCTTTTCGTTGCGCTCGAACAGGATGTTCAATTGAAGATAGACGCCAGCCGCACAATGCAGCCGTCCCCTGATCGAGACACCTCGAGAAGTTGCGCTCTTGATCGCAATCGTGTCTCTTTCGATGAAGTGTTCGAACGCGCGGAGCGTGGCGTCGTGGATGGCGAGGTAGTGGTCGAAGTTTATCCAGTTAGGGCGATCACTGGCCAATCGTCTTTGCCCGCTCAAGCATGTAGACGTCCATGAGCCACTCACAGACCTCGAGCGTTTCCTGAAGGCGACCGTCTTCGATAGCTTCGTGCACCTCGCTGGAGGGAATGCCGAACCGCTCTTCGCAAGCGAGTACGCGGCTCCGGAGCTCATCCATCTGCTCTACATAGCGCTTGATCACATCGCACTCCGCAAGCAATTCATCGGCGAGTGCTTTAGCGGTGGGAGTGGTTGGGTTGGTGAGGACCATGGAACCGTGTCCTTCGATGCATAGAGGTTGGATTGATTGTACCGCTTGCATGGAGAAAGACAAAGCAAAACGGCCCCGGGCGCTTGAGGTGAGGACGCGATCGTGCCCAAAACAAAACAAATCGCGTCGATCACCCCAAGCGGCCGGGGCCGCGGTCCTCGCTCATCACGAGCGAGGACCATTGACTGTCTGCTACCAGATCACGACCCGGTCTGCCGGAGCAATGTACTCCGGATCGCCTGGTTGCACATCCGGGAACGCCGCGTAGAAGGCGTCCATGTTCAGTGCGGGCAGGACAGCCCGCGCGATTCCGGGCGAATGCTCGTCGGTCAGGATCTGGGTGCGGAGCGATTCGTCACGCACCTTTTCTCGCCAAACCTGCGCCGCCGCGATGAAGAAGCGTTGGTTCTGGGAGAGCCCGTCGATCGCGCCGGGATCGCCCTGGCGCTGGAGCGCCAACTGCAACGCGTCGTAGGCAGCTTGCATCCCGCCCATATCGGCAACGTTCTCGGTCACGGTGAGCTGACCGTCGATGAAGAGATCGGGCAGTACTTCGAAGTCGCCGTATGCCTGGACCACGGCCTCATTGCGCGTGGTGAAGGCTTGTTCGTCGCCGGGGGTCCACCAGTCGGCGTAATTGCCATGCAGGTCGAACTGAGCGCCTTGCAGGTCGAAGGCATGGGTGATCTCATGCCCGATGACATAGCCGATGGCGCCATAGTTCGAGGCCAGATCGGCATTCGGATCGAAGAACGGGGCTTGCAGGATCGCCGCCGGGAAGGTGATGTCATTGGCTGTCGGGTTGTAGCCGGCGTTCACGGTCTGCGGCGACATTCCCCACTGGTTGGGATCGATGTGCATCCCTTCGCTGGCCATGGCCATGCGCGTCTGCATCGCCATCGCATTGAACGCGGTGGCCCAATAGGAATCGCCGATGCTGAAGCTATCGTAACTCTGCCATTTGTCAGGGTAGCCGACCTTGACCGTCATTGCCTGAAGCTTCTGGATTGCCTGCAGCTTGGTGACATCGGACATCCAGGGGTTGCGCTGCAGCCGGTATTCGAACGCTTCTTTCAGGTTGGCGACAAGCTGCTCTACCTGGGCTTTGGCTTCGGGAGAGAAATATTGCTCGGCATAGGCGCGTCCAAGTGCATCGGGCAGGAAGGCGTTGACCGAGTTCAACGAGTCGACCGCGGGATCGTTACTGGATTCGACACCGTACATGGCTGAATAGAGCCCGCCGAGCGCGTTCTGGAAGTCGTCGCTCAGGAAGTCGCTGGCGATCATGAGGACTTGCAGCTTGAGATAGTCCTGGATCGTGCCGATCGGGGTGGAGCTCACGATGTTCTGGAGATCGTTCATGAGCTTGATTTCCGAGTCGATGACGAGGGTCGAACCATCGGCGTGCCCACCGGCCGCCTGGATGTACGCTTGCCAATCGAGCAACGGATACATCTGCTGCAGTACGGCCACCGGTGTTGGGTTGTCGATCACCGAGAAGTCCTGGGCATCGACCGGAGAGAGCATTTTGCCGGCCAGCGTGGCTTCGAACGCGTAGGCGTTGGTAGCGGACTGCTGCGCCTGCTCCGGCGTATATCCAATGAGCTGGAAGAGCTGCGCGGCGGCATCTCGGTACGCTTGCTGTGCTTTGAGATGCTCTTGCGTGTTGCCCTGGTAGTAGGTCACATCCGGCAGTCCCAACCTTGGTCCGGCAAGGTAGTAGACCGCGGTGCTGCTGTCATCCGGATCGGGAGAAACCGAGACATTGAACAGGTCGGGCATGCCTGCGAACTGCGGGCTGGCAAAGAGCTGATGCAGTGAGGCAAGGTCGGTGGCGGAATCGATCAGTTGCATCTGCGGCATTACCGGAGAGGCGCCGAGCGCATTGCGGGATTGGGAATCGACCCCCTGAATGAAGAACTGACCAGCTTTCCACTCGTCCGAGCCGGGCTGGGCATTGGTGGCCATCTGCTGGATCAGCTCGATCTGCTGATTGAGCGTTTGAACATAGAGTTGCTCGAAGGTGCCGTAGGAGGGCATGCCATCGGGAATTTGCGTTCGGTCGAGCCAGCCGCCATTGGCATACCGATAGAAGTCATCACCGGGTGAGGTGGTGGGGTCCATATCGGACGCTTGCACGCCGTGAGGTGAGGTGATTTGCGATTGCGCCAGGATGCCGCCGTGATTGGCCACAACCAGCATGAGCGCGATCGCGATCGATGCAAGGATCGATCTGAATCGCAACGAGTACCGCATACGTTTCGAGCTCCTGTCGTGCACGAGTCTGTGTCGATGTGCAGAAGGCGTTACCGCCTCCGCTTCCATATCCTCATACGCTCCTAAGGTTGCACAGGTTCAAATCTTCAGAATTATTTCAGTGTCGACGGGCAGATCTCCGTCGCGAATGCAGATCGTCGCACACAGAACGCAACAAGCCCCGGTCCCACATGCCGGGACCGGGGCCTGGATTTGCAGGTGAGGTCGTTGCTACCAGATCACCACGCGATCTTCCGGGGCGATGTAGGCGGGATCGCCGGGTTCGATCCCGAACGCCTCGTAGAAGGTGTCCATATTAGCCGCTGGCACGGTGGCTCGGGCCACTCCGGGGGAGTGGGGGTCGGATTGCAGCTGCGAGGCGAGCGCTTCGTCACGCATCTTTTCGCGCCAGACCTGCGCCGCCGCGATGAAGAAGCGCTGGGCTTGCGTCAGGCCGTCGATCTCGCCCGGGTCGTTCTCCTGCAGGGCAAGCTGGAGCGCATCGTAGGCGACCTGCAACCCGCCCATGTCGGCGACGTTCTCGGTCACGGTGAGCTGACCGTCGACGAAGAGATCGGGCAAGACCTCGATCTTGTCGTACTCGGCTACCACTTCATCATTCAATGCATCGAAGGCGGTGCGGTCGGCATCGGTCCACCAATCGACGTAGTTCCCGTCCTTATCGAACTGTGAGCCACTGAGGTCGAAGGCATGGGTGATCTCATGCCCGATCACGTAGCCGATGGCACCGTAATTCGAGGCATCGTCGGCGTCTGGATCATAGAAGGGCGCTTGCAGAATCGCGGCCGGGAAGGTGATGTCGTTCTTGCTTGGGTCATAGCCAGCGTTCACGGTTTGCGGTGACATCCACCACTCGCCCATATCGACCGGCTGGCCGTACTTGGCCATTTGCTCCTGACCCTCGGCCACCAGTGAGTCGTTCACCGTAGACCAATAGGAGTCGCCAATGGTGTAGTTCTCGTAGGTCTGCCAGGTATCCGGGTAACCGACTTTGACGCGCATGGCATCGAGTTTCTCGAGCGCGGCTGCCCTGGTTTCGTCGGTCATCCAGGTGTTGTTCTCAAGCCGGACGCGGAAGGCGGCGATCAAGTTTTCGACCAGCGTTTCGATATCGGCCTTGGCTTCGGGGGAGAAGTACTCGGAGACATAGACCTGACCCATGGCCTCGGGCATCAGGCCGTTGACCGCGGTCAGCACATATTGTTCGACCTTGCGTTGCTCCACCAGACCGTAGAGTGCTTGCTGGTACCCGAAGTAGATATCGCGGACCTCCTGGCTGAGGTAGGGGGCTGCTCCCATCATGGTTTGCAGCGTCAGATAGTTCTGCAGCGTTTCCAGATCGGTTTCGCCCAGGGTGGTGGCGAGATTCTCCATCAATCGTTGTTCGGAATCGATCACGATCGATGAGCCATCCACGGTCGCGCCGGCATTGGCCATATACGCCTGCCAGTCGAGAGCGGGATAGAGGGTTTGCAGGTCATCCAACGTGGTGGGGTTATAGATGGTGGAGAAGTCCTGGGCCTCCACCGGGGTCACCATTTGGGCGGCGAGGGAGGCTTCGAAGTCGTAAACCGCCTGCGCGGCAGCAGTGGCGTCTGCTTCGGACATACCGATGAGCTGGAAGAATCCGGCTGCGGTGGCTTTGTATGCTTCGCGCGCGGCGATGTTGCTGTCAGAGTCTTCGGTGTAATAGGTCACATCGGGAAGACCCAGGATGGGACCGGCCAGCCAGGCGGTGTTGACCGTGCTGTCGGCGGGATCGGCGGTGAGCCCGACATTGAAAAAGTCGGGAATTCCGTTGAAGGCCGGCGTGGCCATCTTTTCGTGCATATCAGCCAGATCGGTGATCCCGGCAATCACATCCAATTGCGGCTGCAGTGGGGCGATGCCCTGCGCGTTGCGGGTTTCCATGTCGATTCCCTGCTTGTAGAACTCGACCGCTTTCCATTGGTCCGAGCCTTCTTCCAGGGTGTTGTCGTTCATGAGCGCATCGAGCTGGGCGAACTGCTGCTCCTCCGTCTTGTCGTAGAGCGCGTCGAAGACGCCGTACGATGCGGAGTCGGCGGGAATCTCGGTTCGGGCCAGCCAGCCGCCATTGGCGAACTGGTAGAAGTCCTGCGCCGGATCGACCGAAAGGTCCATGTCGGCGAGCTGGATACCGTGGGTGGTCGCCACAGGGGACGCCACCGGCGATGCCGCGGGAGTGGCGACCGGGGATTGCGCCAACGCCGGCGCGACGCTGGATAGCGCGAAGAGCACGGCAATGAGTAACGTGCCGAAAAGCGGGAATCGACGCATAACGCACCTTCCGATAACGATCGACGAATCAAGTTGAGTAGCTGGGTTAATGGTACTGCGAAGGCACCGGGAGAATCGAAGTTCGGGCGGGTGTTGTTTCGAGAAGTCGCCCGGATCAGTCATAGAGGCATGGGATCGTCGAATTCTGCTCGCTGACGAAGACAAATATGCAACGAGGCGGCCGATTCGGCCGCCTCGTTACGTTGTTTGAATGCGTTGGAACTGACGTTACTCCGCCGGGTTGACGAAGTCGTCGATGTACCAGTGACCGTCCGTCTCAGCGAGGAAAAAGAGCGTCGGTCCGGCGGGTGACGTGTCGTCGCCCTGGTTGTCGCCCACGATGATCGCGGCTACGCGGCCATCTTCGAGCATGACCATATCCTGGAATTCGACGATGACCGTGCGGTCGCCTTCGGCAATCGCCTCAGGAGTGGCCAGCGATTCGTAAAGTTCCTGGCTCAGATCGCCGGAGCCAGCGATGAGCCGCTCGAGCGCGCCTTGCGAATAGGCGGCCATGGTCAACAGCGTCGAGCCGGAGTTCAAGCAGGCAACGTTGATAATCATCGACTGCTCGACCGCATCACGGGTTGCGTCGTCGAGCGGGGTGCCCTCTGGCAGCGCGAGCTCAGCGCCCGGTGTGGCTTCGGCTGTCGCGGCGACTTCGGCAATCGGGCTGGCGGCGTAGGCCGACAGTTGCTCGTAGGTCGGCGGAGTGAGCGTGCAGAGCTCCGGGGCCGGCGCGATGGGTGTGGCATCTTGCGCGGCAACTGGTGCGCCGAACGCCATGACGCCAATCATGAGCGCAACCAAGGGGGCAAAAACGAATCGTTTCATTGTGAGCCTTTCATGAGGACTGATGATCTCTCGATCCTGGATAGGATCGATTGCGATGTAACTCTGACATTGTGACGCCCAGTTGACAAATGTTGGTAGGTCGCCCTGCGCATGACCGGCAGAGGCGCGCTTCGTATCCGATATTCCGGGAAATGACCATAGGTTTCGGGATACGAGTGGTACGTAGGCGATTCCCGCCGGAAAAAACCGTAGTTCTCCGGCTGCCATCCGATCGGGCCTGTGGGCTCATTCGAAGTGCCTGGGCGTCGTGTGGGGAGAATGGGAACAAGCGATCGATGATGCGCTTTCTCGGAAGACAAATAACCAAGTGCTTCACAGATCTGTGAACAAAAAGAAGAGCCCACTGACCTTGCGGCCACTGGGCTCTTCGATGTCGTAACAACCGACCTTCGCGTGACCGGGTAGCTTCCGAATCCTGCCCGGAGGCAGAGGTCCGGCACCGGCCCTTGTGGAGGTTCTTCCTGGCCATCGGTTTCCCGAGGGCGTCCGACGAACACTCCGGTCGAGCTGCCAAGTCGGAGCAGAAAACGCGCAGGTGACCCGGTGAGTGTTTGACGACCCCCGTCCCTCCGAAGAGGGCTCTCACCAGTTTCCCGGTGAGGATCAGCCTCCAAACGGACGAATCCGCTTTTCGACCTTGCCACGAGCTAACTGTGTGGCGCCTGCTGACTTTGCTTGTCCGACCTCCAGATGGTTCGACGTTCCATCTGTACGTACACAATATCGCTGCCGTGCCTCGTTGTCAATACCTTCTCGAAAACTCGTTCGAAGGCGAGAGCCGCGCAACGTTTACCAACGGTGCTGGGCAGGAGTTCTGGTTGCTGACCATGCCGGATGACCTGGCCGCCGGGCAAGCAACGGTTGCACGTGCCTGCGGCGCGGATCCCCTTGCGATGCCGGTCATGGTAGCCGACGCCTGACCAGCTTTCGGGCACCGCGCGAGCGACAACGTCCGGTCACTGTTAAGCTCCTACCCGGCAAGAAGTCGTCAAATATCGGCGTTCGACCCACCAGGGAGAGGTTTCTATCATGGAGGATCTTCGGTTTGACCGACTCGTGCGCTCGTTCGCATCGGGTTCCAGCCGGCGGCAGGTGCTGAAAGGCATCCTTGGGCTTGGAGGTGGACTGGTTGCTGGCGGCACGATGTTGGAAACCGACGCGGCCCGGCGGCCCACGCCGACTCCGAAGCCGGTTAGCTGCCCCGGCAATCAGATCTGGAATGGGGACGCGTGCGCTTGCGAGTCCGGAGACATCTGCGGTCCTGACTGCTGTCCGGCCGAGGCGCAGTGTTGCGATAACGCCTGCTGCTACGGCACCTGCTACGGAGAAGAGTTGTGCTGCTCGTCCCCGCGCGCCTGGTGCGATGTCAGTGGCGAGTGTTGCCCGGACGGCTGGTGGTGTTGTCCGGAACGCGGCTGTATCGGTCCGGATCAGTGTTGTACGTCCGATGACTGCCCGGATGACGGGTGTGTGATCGGCCGGTGCTCCGGCGATGGCGTCTGCGAGTACTCGTTCGATTGCACGGCATATGACGACTGTTGCGTGGCCGAAGCTTGCTATCGCAGTGACTGCGACGTGCAGACTGGAAGCTGCGGAGAACCGGTTCCCGATTGCACCACGGGAGACGATTGTTGCGACGATGGCAACGTTTGCACGACCGAGTCCTGCAATGCTGATTCGGGGATATGCGAGCAACCGACAGCGATCTCCTGTGGATGTGTCTCGGACGGGAATGGAGGGACTGTTTCGTGCGGCGAGTGCGACGCCGCGGCCCCCTGTTGTACGGATGGAACCTGCGGCGCGTGCCCAGCCTGCAACAACTGTGGTGGGTATGGGCAGGTGCAATTCACGTTGGCGGACGGCACCACGCGCGGTCACCAGGGCGGCCAGGTGTGCATCTCCCCTTGCACATCGAACGCGGATTGCGCCTGCGGTCAACTCTGCGTCGCCACCTATCAGCTGTGCCTGGAAGGAAGGCCGACCGTGGACTGTACAAGCAATGGAAGACCTGCTGGCGCCTATTGCGCGAACTTCAATCTGTGCTCCGTCGACGAGTGATACGGCGACGCTCCAGGCTCCCCGGCTCATCTACGAGCGACACCGGCCCAGGCATTCCGCCTGGGTCGGTGTCGATTTCGCCAGCGTATGGCCGGGGCTTCCGCCCAGTCCTGTGAGCGATGGGAGTTTCTCTGCCGTAGCTGTGCGAGCTATCCAGCGGTATCGGCCCAGCGGAGGAGGCGGTTCTGCACCAGCGCCAGACCGAAGTCGCAGGTTTTGCCGACGACCGCCAGCAAGATGATGCTGAGTACGATGACATCGGCGCGACCGCTATTCTGACCGTCGACCAGCAGGAACCCGAGACCACGTGATGCACCGATCAGCTCGGCGGCTACCAGGAAGAGCCATGCCTGGGCCAGGCCGAGCCGCATGCCTGTCATGAGCGACGGAACGGTGGCGGGCAGGATGACATGCCAGGCCAGGGAGTGGCGCTTGTAGCCATAGGCTTTGGCGGCTTCGATCAGCTTGCGGTCGACATGCTCGATGCCGCTGACCAGATTGGTATAGATCGGGAAAAAGGCGCCGAGGGCGATGAGCATGATCTTTGGCTGCTCGCCAATGCCCATCCAGAGGATGAAGAGTGGCACCCAGGCAAGCGAGGGAATCGTGCGGGCCGCCTGTAATGCAGGATCGATGATCTTGCGGGCGATGGACCAGAGCCCGACGACCAACCCAAGCGCAATGGCGATGGCAGCGCCATAGGCAAAGCCACGCACCACGCGCTCGAAGCTGACCCGGATGTTGAGCCAGAAGAGATCGGCATCCCAGAGCTGAACACCGGCGCGCCAGACATCGATCGGTGCCGGGAGTTGGCCGCGGCTGTAGATCCCCAGTTCCACCACCAGTTGCCAGATGCCCAGCAGGGCCAGCGGTACGACCATTGCCAGTGCGATATGTTTGAGGAAGTCGCCCCCGCGCAACGACGGACGGCCGATCGAGATCGATCGGTTGTCCGCGGCCGGTATGCTCCAACGTTGAATCACGAGCGCCCCCTCGTTGACGAAATGTCCGGAGTGCTGAGTCCGGAGCCCGGAGAAACTGGTTTCTCAGAACCCCGGACTCCGGCCCCCTGACCGTGCCCTATGCTGCCGGCGTTGCTGCTCCGGCGCTGGCGATGACGGCTTCGATAAAGGTGGTGTTGAAGAGCTCGGCCAGCGCCTTATCGACATCGGAGCCGGGCTGTAGCTGGCTTTCCGCTTCGAAGATCGGGATGATCTGCTCCAGAACCTCTGTTTGCGTCGCGCCCGGAGCCGGGTCGATGCTCAGGTTGGTTCGCTCTACCAGCTCCTTGTTGGCGACTTCCAACGTGAGCTCAGCTTCCTTGGCGAGGATTTCGGCGGCTTCGTCGGGGTTGTCCAGAATCCACAGCCGCGCCCGCTCGTACTGCGCCAGGATGCGCGTCACGTAGTCGGGATACTCCTCGATGAACTTGCCGCGGGCGTTGAGGAAGCCCCAGCTATTGAAGTCGATATTGCGATAGATCAGCTTGGAGCCGTGTTCCAGCTCGGTTTGGGCCATGTACGGGTCGAGCCCCGCCCAGGCATCGACATCGCCGTTTTCCAGCGCGGTGCGGCCATCGGCATGCTGCACGTTGACCACTTCCACATCGCTACCGGTCAACCCGAATTCATTCAGGGTGCGCAGCAGGAAGAAGTAGGGATCGGTGCCCTTGGTGGCGGCGATCTTTTTGCCCTTCAGCTCGGTGACATCGGTGACCTCGGAGTCGGCCGGAACCACCAGCGCGGTCCATTCCGGTTGGGAGTAGAGATAGACCGTCTGGATATTGGAACCATTGGCCTTGGCCAGCAGGGCAGCGGCGCCGGCGGTCGAACCGAAGTCGACCGCGTCCGAGCGGAGATATTCGTTGGCCTTGTTACTGCCTGCGCTCCAGACCCATTCGACATCGACACCGTCGGCCGCCAGGTCTTCCTCGATCCAGCCGAATTCCTTCAGCACCAGGCTGCTGGGGTTATAGAAGGCGTAGTCGAGCACAATCTTCCCGGGGGCATCTTGCGCGGCAGCGCTCTGGAAGCGGGGAACACTACCAAGCGCGCCCAAACCAAGTGCGCCGGCGCCAAGCAGGGTAAAACGTCGTCGGTTCATAACGAATGAAACTCCTCGATCGGTGGATGACACAACCAGCTCACACCGAGCCGGGATCGATTTCCAAAGAAACGCTGGCTTAGTCCGCAGCAGTGGCAGCAACCACCGGCACGGACTCGGTACAGGTGTCGAAGCCGAAATGGCGCAAGATGCGCGAGCGAAGCGCCGCCAGATGGGCATCCCCCCGTTCCCGCGGGCGTGGTGTATCGATGCGAAGTTCTTCGACGATGGTTCCCGGACGGGTACTCATGACTACGATCCGGTCGGCCAGATGGAGCGCTTCGTCGATATCGTGGGTGACCATGACGACGGTCGAGCCGATCGAGCCGCAGACGTCGTTCACGAGATCCTGCATGCGCAGGCGGGTGAGCGCGTCGAGCGCGGCGAACGGCTCGTCCAACAGGATGACCTGGGGGCCCCCAATGAGTGCGCGCGCCAGCGCCACCCGCTGGGCCATGCCGCCGGAGAGCTGATTGGGATAGAAATGTTCGAACCCAGCCAGGCCGATCTTATCGAGCAGCACCTGGGGATCGGGTTTGCTCTTCAGCCGGCGCGCGCCCACGGCTACATTGGCGTCGACCTTTTTCCAGGGGAAGAGGCGCGGCTCCTGGAAGACGATGGCACAGCGGGGATCGACGGAATCGACCGTGCGGTCGCCGATGGAGATGGTTCCCTGGGTCGGGAGCTCGAGCCCGCCGATCAGGCGGAGCAGGGTGGACTTGCCGCAACCGCTGGGACCGACGATGACCACAAATTCGCCCGGGGCGACATCGAGCGAGATGGGCAGCAACGCCTGCATGGCGGAGCCATTCTTGCCGAATGTCTTGCTGACACCTCGGATTTGCAGTCGCTCAGGCACGAAAAAACCCTTCGTTCCAATGGAAGTGAAGGGTCGATGACGCAGCGAGTGCGACGGGCGACTCCTCATCTTCCAGTTCGATCACTGCCGGAGTTAGCACCTGCCGCACTGGCGGAGGTTGCTGGGGGTTCAACGGGCCGGTCCCTTGCCCCCTCTGGATGAGTGCGCTCTTTGATTGTTGAACATAAATTAGCAGTAGTTGATGAAGAAGTCAAGAATAGCTTCGTCGCTTGCGCAAGTACGGGCGGTAGCGCACGGTCACTGGGGGTGCCATCGTCTCCTCGATGCCGCGTGCCGCTTCAAATTCTCTGCACGGAATGCATAAGATCGGGCTTCCGATTGTTGCACCGGAGCAGCATGGGCGCGTATCCTCAGTGGCAACAGGGGGAGTAACCACTTGCTTCCGCAGGGGATCCGGTCGTCATTACGTGCCTCCGTTGGCGCCGGTCGGATCATCGAGAGATAAGCCTCTTTCGCCCGGTAAGACCCTGATCGTTCCGTTATACGGACCGGTCGGGGCTTTTTTGTTTCCACCGGTTCAGTGAGGCACACCCATGCTCGATTCCCTGCTCCAATCCCTGCACTTCGGCGACTGAGCCGCGACGAATTCCTACTGTCGTTGGCTATCGAGCGCCGGAGTGGTCCTGATTTGACCGCTCCGATGCGCCCAGTTTCTGGAGGAACCCACGTATGTTCATGGACTATTTGCCGTGGATCGGCTTTCTGGCCTTCATCCTCGGTATGCTCGCGCTCGACCTGGGCGTCTTTCATCGCGATGCGCATGCGATCACCCGGCGTGAAGCGCTCATCTGGAGCGGTGTCTGGATCAGCCTGGCGCTGACCTTCAATGTTGGCGTCTACCTCACGATGGGGACCGAGTCCGGCATCGAATGGACGACCGGCTATCTGCTCGAATATTCGCTCAGCATCGACAACGTCTTTGTCATGCTGCTGATCTTCTCGACCTTTGCCGTGCCAGCGATCTACCAGCACCGGGTGCTGTTCTGGGGCATTCTCGGAGCGGTGGTGATGCGGGGCGTCCTGATCGCTTTTGCCGGTTTCCTGCTCGATCGCCTGCATTGGATGATCTATGTGTTCGGCGCGTTTCTGATCTTCACCGGCTATCGGTTCATCCGTGGCGGTGACCATGTGGCCGATGTTTCTGACAACAAGCTGGTGAATTTCGCCAAGCGGTTCATGCCGGTGACGGAGACGTACGAGGGGCAGACGTTTTTCACCAAGCGGAATGGCGTGCGCTATATGACGCCGCTCTTTCTGGTGTTGCTGCTCATCGAAAGCACCGACCTGATCTTTGCGGTCGATTCGATTCCGGCGATCTACGCGGTTACTGACGATCCATTTATTGTCTTCACCTCGAACGCCTTCGCGATCCTGGGATTGCGCTCACTCTTCTTTGTGATTTCCGGTTACCTCTCCGGAATGGCGTATCTCAAGCCGGCGCTGGCCAGCATCATGGCGTTCGTGGGCACCAAGATGGTGTTGATCGATGTGGTGAAGATTCCGCCGGTGCTCAGCCTGGGCGTCATCGCCGGGATTCTGACGATTGCAGTCCTGGCCTCCTTGAGAGTCAAGAAGGGAGCGGAGAAAACCGAGTTGGATGTTGCCCCGGAACCCGAGCATCCCGTTGCACCCGCGCCCAATGACTAGCGCCTGTTCCTGACGTTGCGATGTTCTTGCAGGAGCGGGATGAACACCCGCCCTGCTCGACACTCTGACAATATGTGTTCCCGGCAATTAGAGAAGTGCATGGCGTTACGACCTATGAGAGATGAGGATGTGCACCATGCAGACGCAGATACCTGAGCGCGAGACGCGCGACTGGATGCCAGATACCAGGGCATCTCTTGGGCTCAATATTGCCGCAACTGTGGTGTTTCTCATCGCACTGATTCCGTTTGTGGCGTTGTATGCGAACACGCACGACGGTGAGACGAGCTTCGAGCTCACCGGTGGGGAACTGCTGATCGGAACCTTCGTGACCCTGGCGCTTATTGGAGTGGCGTTGGTTGTTCATGAGTGGATTCACGCCCTGGTGGTCAAACGCACAGGCGGTACACCAACGTATGGCGCCAAGATGATTGGCAGCATCATGCCGGTGTTCTACGTTACTTCGGAAGGGCAACTCTTCACGCGGAAGCAATTTATTGCCGTCGCGCTTGCGCCGTTGGTGGTGCTGTCGGTCGTGTTCGCGGTACTGATCGCGGTACTCCCGTTTGGGGGGTGGCTGGTGTTGCCTGCCGCGATACATATCGGTGGTTGTGTCGGGGATCTCGTGATGGCATGGAAGGCGTGGCGCGCGCAACCGGGAACGCTGGTCGAGGACAGGATTGCGGGACTCCGGTTCTATCTGCCAGTGGAGTCCCGATAAGCCGTCGGGCTGTCGACTGTTTGCCTCTCTGTTCCCCCTATGGGAGCAGGTTGTTGCGGTGAATCAGATGCGCGGATGTCCGACCTAGCCTTTCGCGCAATTACCGAAGGAGCTGGCTTCACGACGCGAATCGGTGGGATCGAAGCATTTGAATGCGATGACGGCCGCCAGTAATGGCGGCCGTCATGCGTTTTGCCAAGTGAGTCGGAGCCTAGTTCTCGGTTGGGTCCGGAGTCTCACGCAGCTTCTTCGCGGCGTAGAGCGCTGCTGCGGCGCCAAAGGCGGTCACGCCCAAGAGGCTGTTGCGTTCGTCGTTCGGTCCTGCGCCCGTTGCCGGGAGCGTGCTTGGCGTATCTCCGGAAGGCGCCGGCTTCGGTGGCTTGGGTGGCTTGGGTGGATGCGGCCCTGGGCAACAGCGCTCCTCGCACATACCGGTGTCCTTGCAGCAGCAAGCATTGCCATAGGGACAGTCATGATCGGTTTCGCAGAAGAGGGGCGGGCCGCAAATTCCGATGAGGCAGATTTCACCGCGCGGGCAATCGGTATCGGCGCAGCACTCGGCGCAGAAGCTGCCTCCGTAGTAGTTGTCACAGCAGAAGAGGCCGTCACAGCAATCGAGCTGGGTGCTGTCGTCGGTGGGTACGACTCCACATGAGGTCCCTGCGGGATGGCAACACGAGTCGTCGTCGACACACGTGCCATTGCAGCATTGCTGGCTTTGGCTGCATTCGCCGTAACAGACGCCTTCGGAACAGTAGGCGCACGGTCCGCAGTCACTGCTGTCACAGCACTCCGCGCAGGCGGCGCTGTGTTCGGTTTCGCAGCAGACCAGACCGGAGCAGCAGACGACGGGTTCGTCACCGGGATCGGGCTCGCCGAAGGTGCAGTACCCGCCAATTTCGTCCTGACAGCAGGTGCCGATGGCCACGCATTCCCGATCGCAGCATTCCTGGCTTTGGCTGCACTCGCCGTAGCAGACGCCGAGGGAGCAGTAGCCGCATGGGCCGCAGTCGTTGTCACTACAGCATTCGGCGCACTCACCGCCTTCGCCCGTTCCGCAGCAAAGGAGATCGTCGCAGCAGGTGCCCTGGGTGCCGGGGCCGTCGGTTACCGCGCAGGTATCTCCCGATTCTCCGCAGCAGGTTCCATTGGGAACACATTCGTCCTCACAGCATTCCTGGCTCTGGCTGCACTGGCCCAGGCAGGTGCCATTAGAGCAGATGGAGCAATCGGGGCAATCGTCGTTATCGCAGCATTCCTGACAGGTGCTCCCGCTGTTGAAACCACAGCAACGTAAACCCACACAGCATTCGAGCTGCTCGCCGTCACAGTGGTCGCCCTCCGGGAGGCAAAGATGCACGCATTCGTCCGATGGCACGCACTGGTCGCCACAGCATTCCTCGCCCTCCGGGCACGGGGGCTGGGGATAGCAGATGCCGCCGATGCACGCGCCGCCGCATGGGCATTCGTCATCGGTGCAGCACTCACCATCCGCTCGGCAATCGTTCGCGAAGGCGCAACAGTATTCGCCCGTCGTGCAGCGGGTGATGCAGGTGCCTTCTACGCATTCGCCGCAGACCGAGACGCAATCGGAATCAGCGCAGCATTCTGGTTGCTCGCAGATCCCGGACACGTTGCAGATCTCGCATCCGGGGCAGTCGTCATCGCTGCAACAGGTCGCGCAATAGGCACCCGGGGTGCCAGAGTCACAACAGCGCTGGTTCCCAACACAGTCGAGCGTGGGAATACATTCGAAGTCGACACAGTGGTTGGTTCCGCACTGATCGGCGTACGACGGGCAGTCTGTGTCTATGCAACAGGAGCTCAGGAATATACAAATACCGTCGCAGCATTGTTGTTCCTGCGAACAGGCAAAGATGGGGGAGCAGTTTCCCTGGACGCACTCATAGATCGTGCAGCCGTCAGTTGGGCAGTCGCATTCATCCGGTACTCCGGCTCCAGCGCTGCCGGTTCGCGTGGTAACGGCTATCGCGCCAACGAGCCCACCGAAGAGGCCCTTGAGCGCCGTACGGCGGGAGCTCCCGCTTGCTAATGCCCGTGTCATGGCATCGAATCGTTGATCGTCCATCGGGTGATTGCCCTCTCCCAAATCCCACTCGCGCACAGCAGTACGCGACGTGCTTCCCGCACCGGAAGCGTGACAACGTGAAATACTCAGATCGCTTAATGCATCTTACTGGAAACCAGGGGTGGACGTACACAATTTCGTCCAGATTCCTGGACTGGCAGTTGGCGCTAAATGCACTGAGGCCGCGCACACACAAAGACGGCCGCCAATATTGGCGGCCGTCTTTCTGAACGATGGGAGGGATTACTCTGGAGTTGACGCCTCGCCCGGGGTTTCGCGAAGTTTCTTCGCGGCCAGAATCGCGGCGGCCGCGCCTAGCGCTGTTGCGCCGAGCAAGTTATTGCGCTCGTCGTTCGGCCCGGCGCCAGTCGCTGGAAGCGAGGTCACCGGAGCGGGAGACGGAGCAGGCGTTGGAGCAGGAGGAGCAGGCTTGGGTGGCTTCGGCGGATGCGGATGGTTGCAGCATTTGCCGGAGCACGATCCGTCCTTGCAGCAGCAGGTGCCCTTCGGGCAGTCCTTATCGTAGTGGCACTCTTCGTCCGGCCAGTCACACCAGCCCTCGTTGCACCAGGCGCCCTTCGGGCAGTCCCAGTCGTTGCAGCATTCGGCACAGACCGAACCCTGGGAGTTCCAGTTCTCGCAGCAGACGAGTCCGTCGCAGCAGTCGTACTGCGGGCTCCCCTCAGCGCCTGAGACAGTGAGGAGTCCACACCAGTCGCCAGGACCACTGCAGCAGTCCTCTTCCGGAACGCATTCGTGGTTTCCGCAGCAGGTCTCACCCAGCTCGCAGATCAGGTAGTAGCACGCACCTTCGTCGCAGACGGAGCAGTCCGGGCAGTCGGTGTCGTAGCAGCATTCCGGCGTGGTGCACCAGCCCTGTTCGCAGGTCGAGCACGGTCCGGCAATGTAGCAGTCGCTGTTATCGCAGCATTGGGCGCAGTAAGCGCCTTCCTGGCCGTAACCGCAGCACTGCGTATCGTCCGGGCATTCCGGAACGACGGTGCAGAGATTGTCGAGACAGGCAACGCTGGAACAGAAGGTGGCGTTGACTTCGATACAGTCACCGGTGTCGCAGCACTGGCCGCCTTCGACCCAGGTGCCACCGCAGCAAATGCCGCCGCTGCGGTCTACGCAGATGCTGCTGCCATTGGTGCCTTCGCACTCCTGGCATTCGGAACAGGCATAGATGCAGGTACCGCTATCACATACTTCGCAACCGCCGCAATCGGAGCTGTCACAACACTCCTGGCAAACGCCGCCACAGCATTCACCCTGGCAACCGCCGTGGTATTCGCAGAAATACGATTCCGTCTCGACACCCTGTTCGCAAGTTGCCCACTCGCACTCATTTTGGAGCGGACAGTCTTGAAGCACGGTGCCCGGCGTACAGGGAGTTCCCTGCGCGCCTGCGCGGTCGAGGCGCGTGGTGGCGACTGCGACGCCAACCGCTCCCCCGAATAGGCCCTTGATCGCCGTGCGCCGCGACGTTCCCGTCGCGAACGCCCGGGTCAGGGCGTCGAACTTGACTTTATCCATGGACCCATTCTCCCCTTTCCGGTTCCCGATCTTGCATCGATGAACGAGCTTCCTGCACTGGAAGTAGTTTGCTGGGAACCGATACCCTTGTATCCTACCGGTGAACACGCACTATGTAAATAGATTTGTTGCCGATATTTCCAGCAAACGTACAGGTATTTGCGGGGAAAAATCAGTTACATCTTGATCGAGAACTGCGCATTGGCACGGTCGAGATAAATGTCCGTCGCGTGAGTTACTTCACCGTCAGGACGAGGCTCATTCCGCTGTCTCGATGACCAGGGACCGGGCAGATAACCGCGTATGTGCCGGGTTGCAAGTCCACGGTAAATGCCCCTTGCTGTCCCGGCTCGAGCTCGTGGGTGAGCGCTTCATCGATACCGGGGCCGTCGATCGCGAAGCTATGCACCGAGGGGCCGTAGTTCGTAATCAGGAAGGTGACTGGTCCGGCGGGAAGCGAGGTGGGCATATCGATATAGAAGTCGTTGAGCCCCACCTCGATGACCTCACCGGTCGGGGCCGCGCCGTCCGGGGTCCAGGGTTGTTCGGCGCGCGGCGTCGGTGATGGGCTGGGCGTTGGGGTTTCCCGGGGCGTTTCCGTGGTAGCGACGACCTCCGGGGAGGCAACCACGCTGAGGGTGCCGGCCGAGAGGGTATCCGCAATTGGGTCGCAGTCGAGTGGCGCGGCGTCGGTATCGGAACCATCAGGCGCGTACCGGCCGATCCAGCCTGAGCCGTCACTGCTGCCCTGGGCCCCAGAGACGAAATAGACCGCGCCGTCAGGGCCGGTGCCGAGCGCAGCGGGATAGTGCAATCCGTCCGCAACGACCTCGGCCGTGTCGCCAGCGGTCTGGCGCAACAGGCGGCCGCTGTTGGGGATTCCATTTGCGGCTGAGTCGCTCACCCCGGAGGCGAGCTCGGTGGCGTAGAGGAGGCCATCGTTACCGATGGCAATGCCGCTGGCCATGGTCAGGCCGGTCCAGACCGTTTGTACCTGGCCGTTCGCCGAGACGTTGACCACGCTTGCGCTCCCCGGGGTCGCGGGATCGCCCAGTCCACTGACATAGACCGAGCCGTTTGCGCCGAGGGCGAGGTCGGTGGGCAAGAAACCTCGATCGGAGAGGTCGGCGACGAGCGTTTCATCGCCACCCGGGGTGACTTTCGTGATCAGACCGTTCAATCGGTCGGCAATCCAGAGCGCGCCGTCGCTGGCAGACATGGCGACCGGATTTCCCGGATTCGGGAATCCCTGAGCCGGCGCGACCGCTGGCGGATTCTCCTGCAGATATTCCGCGTGGTCGGCAATGAGCTGTAACGAACCGTCGCCCGCGATGCGATAGACGCCGTTGGTGAGGTCGAGCGCGCCATACTGGTCGCCGCCATTCGAGAAGAGCAGGTAGAGCTGTCCGTTGAGTTCGACAATCGCGTCGGCGCCAGAGATTTCGCCCTGTGAGGTGCGGATCGAGGTGATGCCGGTGGCCAGGGCGGTTGGGCAGCCGTCGTCGACGATTGCGGCCGCGCCGGTTGTGCCAACCGTGAAGGGACCAGCCGGGGCCGGAGCTTCGGGGAGGACCGGTGCGCTGCCGCCGCTCCCGGCCAGGGCTACGAAGAGGACATCGTTGGCATTCCAGGTGAAACCACCTGGAGTCGTCAAACCGCGGGCGATGACCGTGACGTTGTCCTGCTGGGCATCGACCGGCATTCCAATGGAAAGGATGCCGCTCATCAGGAGCGCGATCGTTGCCAGCACGCCAATCGCCCGTCGTCCTCGTCCCATCCCACGTGACCTTTCCCTGAACCTGAGCTCATTTACCTGCCCGGAACTGTACGTTCACGGGGAATGGGCGTCAATTCGGGGTGATCTCCGCGCGGCCGGGGGTGATGTCGATGGCGCTGCCGTCTGCTTCGAACCAGTCGAAGGCGTCGAGATCGCCAGGGGAGTGGCCGAGATTGGTCAGGACCATGGCGAGCTCGCCGCGATGCTGATGCTGGTGAAATGCCTGATGCACCAACGCTTGCCAGCGGGGAGCCTCCATCGCCCACCCTCTCCAGGAGCGCATCTGGATCCGTTCCAGGAGCTGCTCATCGGTCAACGTGGCGATATATGCCAGGGATTCGGTATCGAGCGCGTTCCATTGGTTGCGCAAATCGGCGATGGTAGGGAACGCGTTATCGGCCCAGGGCGGGACCGGATCGAGCTGCTGCACGCGCCGCAGCCAGCCCTGCTGCGCTTGCATCATGTGCTGCAGGGTTAAGCGGATGGTGCTGAACATCCCCGGCTGTTCGGCATCGAGCTCGGCATCGGACAACTGTGCCGCCTGATCGAGCAACCGGGCATTGGCGAATTGGCTGTGTTGGTAGATTCCGGTGAGCATGGTGCGGGACGTGGTCACGAGGTGGACTCCTGAAAATTTGCATGTGCCGCGGGACCGTCGGTTTCTGGGATGTGACGTTGGGCGGCTTCGACGGGAGAGATGCTTCGCTTCGCTCAGTCGTGTGTCTAGCTCAACATGTGCGATTCCCCGAACAGGTTTGCCGTCCGCTCCGACGAGAGCGATTCTTCACTTCGTTCAGAATGACACCACTTGGGGGCATCGTATCGCCAGCAGATGCGGCATCGAGCGTTGGACACTCTGCCCAGCATGACAGAGAGACTGGGACAACGCGTGACTTCAGAACGATCAGAGCGATCGATTCGTGAGATGGACGCTTCGCTTCGAATTACATTGTCGCGACGATGAAGAGACGCCGGAAGGGATAGAGGGTTTGGCCGTTCGAGCGCTGGGGATAGGCTGCGAGGAGAGCGACTGAATAGCTGGCCAGGAAGGTGGCGCGATCGCTCTCGGAGAGGCCGTTGAGCACCGGGCGCAAGCCGGTGCCGCTGACCCATTCGAGCACTGGGTTGTCGCCGGTCAGCACCTGCACATACTCGGTTTCCCAGATATCGATGGTCCGCGAGAGCGGGGAGAGCAGATCGAAATAGTGCGTTGCGTCTGCGACCCAGACATGGTCGAGCGCCTGGCGCAATGCGGATGGGCCGATCGGACTTCCATCGGGTCCACCATGCGCCAACGTGTCGCGCATCAGGCGATGGGACGGCAACCCCCAGCTTTGCGGCATCTGGACGGCCAGACAACCGTTTGGTGCCAGCAGACCGAACAAGCGCGGAATCAGGGAATCATGCCCATCGAGCCATTGCAAGGTGGCGTTCGAGTAGATCAGGTCGGGTGCGCGGTCGGGCTGCCAATCGGCGATATCGGCTTCGACCCAGTGGATTTCGTCCGTCAGCAATTTGGCCTTTGCCACCATTTCGGGGGAGTTGTCGACGCCGATCACGGTGGCATCGGGCCAGCGATTGGCGATGATTTGCGTGATCTCTCCCGGGCCGCAGCCCAGGTCGTAGATTCGCGTGGGATCGGAGAGCGGTACGCGAGCGAGGAGCTCGAGCGCTGGCCGCAGGCGATGGCTGGAAAAAAGCTGGTACTGGGTGGGATTCCAGCTTGTTCCTGCCGCGTGCCGTTGATGCATTTCGTCTCCGTTCGACTTCGGCCCAATTTGTGACCACCATTCGATGGAATAGTACGCAGGGCGGCTCCAGAACGATGAAGTGAATGATGGGGCGGCGCAGGGGACTGGTTGCTGGTCTGCTCTTGGCTGGTCAGGGGGCAAAAATAAAAGACCGGGGCCGTGAAGGCGGCCCCGGTCGGATGATGCGCGGGTGCGGGCTATCCGCGTGGTTGGATGTTCTGGTTGAACTGGAAGAGGTTCTCGGGGTCGTACTCCGTCTTGACATCGACCAGGCGTTCGTAGGTCTCGCCCGGATAGGCCTCGTGGATGCGGGCGTCGCCTTCGCGCTCCAGGAAGTTGACGTAGACGCCATTCCCCTCGTCCTTGATCTTGTCCCAGAGGGAAGCCGTCCACTGCTGGTGCGGTTCGGCGGCTTCGGACGGATCGAGCCAGACATTGATGATCGAGACGAAGAGCTTCCGCTGCCGGTGCGCGAACGCGGTGGCATCCGGGGCAACTCGGGCCATGGCTCCACCCATTCCGCGGAGGTGGAACATCCCGAAAGGCGAGCTGGCACGGGCGATGGCGGCGAGTGCCTCGTCGATGGCGCGGTCACTCAGGTCGTCGGCGAACATCATACGAATCGCGGCGCCATGCGGCACGGTGAACGGCTCGGTGTACTTATAGATGTCGCCGTACTCCATGGGATGGATCGTGTCGGCCACAGGAGTTGCCAGGGCTCGCAATGGCGCCAGGGCTTTTTCGCCATCTTCCAGACTGCCGGTCCACATCACGAGCATGTGCAGGACCACCTCACCTACCCGGTCGGCTGGAACATACGGCACGGGCGGGACCTGCATGATCTGGGAAATGATGGTCAGGTCTTCCGGTGCGGATTCGATGTAGTCGAGATAGGCGCGCACGACCTCGCGACTTGCCGGGAGGATGATGTCCCCGCCGAGGACGGTGCCCACGCGAGCGAGCTGGAAGGTGAACTCGGTGATGACGCCGAAGTTGCCGCCACCGCCGCGAATCGCCCAGAAGAGGCTCGGGTGCGAGTCGTTCGAGGCTGTCACGATACTGCCGTCGGCCAGGACGACCTGCGCCGAAAGGAGATTGTCGATTGTGAGCCCGTACTTGCGGACCATGAATCCGATACCGCCGCCGGTCGCGAGACCGCCGATACCGACCGAAGGGGTGTCTCCGGTGGTGAGCGCCAGCCCATGCGGGCCTGCCGCCGCAACGATGTCGGCCGATGTGGCGCCGGCCTGCACCTTGGCAATGCCCGTGACGGGATCCACAGAGACGCGTTTCAGCGCTGAGAAATCGATCACCACGGCGTCGTCGATCACGCTGTAGTGCCCGAGGCTGTGACCGCCGCTGCGGATGGAAAGCGGGAAGCCAATCTCGCGAGCGAAATTGACGGTGGCGGCGACGTCTTCCGCCGAGGCGACCTTGACGATCGCATAGGGGAAGGGATTGGAGGTCATCGCCACGACCTTGCGGGCCGCGTCGTATTCAGGATGACTGACGGTGAGAATTTCACCGGTTACCCGCTTGCGGAGCAGGTCGACCGGCTCGGTAATAACGGACAAACGAGACGTTGCACTGGGTTCCAAATACATCGGTTCCTACCTCTTAGATCAAAACGTGACGATCTCCATTCACATAGTTGCCGGATGCGATCGCCGATACATCCGACCATCAGATGATGCGTCAGCGCCTGACCAGTGCCTATCGGGAGGACGACGTATTCTGCGATTTCGGCGTCACTACGTAGTTCTATGGAGACCCGTAACGTGGGAAACGCAAAACGGGAGGACTCTTGCGAGCCTCCCGTTCCATGGTGTTGGATGCTTGTTCGGGTGTGGCGGAAAAGCGGGCTTTGCGCCCTAAGCTAGACCACCGTGATGATGCCCACCATTCCGGCGTTCGCATGCCCTGGAATGTTGCAATAGAAGAACCATTTGCCGGCCGGCAAATTGATCGTCAGCGTAGCCGTCTCACCCGGATTGACATCTCCTGAATGGATATTGGGGTCGCTAGGGTTGGCATTGGCATCGATGTTGAAATTATGGACGGCGGCGCCCAGATTCGGAATCGTCAGGGTCACATCGGTATCCGCCGGCATGGAGAACGTCGATGGATCGAAAAAGATATCACGCAGCGCGATCGTCAAGTCGGTCGCCAGGCCCGCGGCTGCCGGCGTCCCGGGACCAGCAGATTCGATCGCCGGCCCCATCGTCACCTCGCCGGTGGCGCCCAGCTTGAACGCGACCACTTGCGGGAAGGGCATGGCCGGCTCTCCGGTTGAATCGGAGGAGGGAAGAAGAAGCTTCCCGCGGGCACCAGCAGCAGATCGTTGGCGATGGCGAACGGCGCATTGGCGCCGGCCGGTAGCTGAATTGACCAGATCAGCGCACCGTCAGCGGTATTGAACGCGCGCAAAACGCCATCCAGCCCGGCGATGAAGAGCACATCGTTGGCGATCGTGGGACCAGTACCGGCAATGCCGGTCGGTATCTCGACATCCCAGATGATCTGGCCGGTGCGGGCATCGATCGCCACGACATTGCCGGTGGCGGTCGCCAGGTCGAAGCTGGTCGGGTCGAGCAGGGTCGAGTTGAACTTGGTCGACGCATTGAGAACGCCCGCAAACACCATGCCATCGGCGTAGGCTATCGGACCCTCGACGCCGCCAGACGCGCCGGGATAGATCTCGACAAATTCGTCCCCAAGCGTGGTGACGGTGTCGTTGAGGTGTTTCCCGACCGGAACGCGCCAGATTTCGATACCTGAGGTGCGGTCGGCTCCGAGCACAAACCCGTGCTTGCCGGACGAGAAGACCATTCTGACGATCGAGTCATCATTCGGGATATCCGCCAGCACGGGGGTCTGCTGGTTGTCGTGATCGAACAGGTCGTGCGGTTTGACATTGATTGCCCAAAGGACACGGCCCGCATTCGGATCGAGCGCAACCAGGTTGTTCGCGTAGTCGTTCGGGCCCGGGCGGCTCGAGCCGTTCGGATATTCGGGGTGACCAAACCAGGGTCCCGGATTGCCAATGCCCAGGTAGAGCACACCGGTTTCGACATCGACCGAGGGGGGATACCAGAGACCACCGCCGTTATTGACCCGGAAATTTCCCCACGCGTCGTCGGTCACCGTATTCCACTGCCAGAGCGTAACGCCCGTTTCGATATCGAGGCAGAAAACGATGCCGAATGCACCGCCCTCATAGACGGCCCTGGAGTTGCCGCCTGGCTCGGTGCTCACGATGACATAGCCATCGAACACGAGCGGCGCCATCGTGACGCCGAGGGCATTGTGGTTGGCGAGCTGGAAGCGCCAGACCTCCTCGCCGGTTTCCTGGAGCAGGCAAAGGACCTCAGCCGTGTCGCCCAGCACCGAAATCAGATAGCCATAGCCAACGGCCACGCCGTTCGGGCCGAGGGTCGATACGTTGTAATCGTTGCGCCAGTTGACGTCACCGGTTTCCCGATCGAGCGAGTGGACGTTGCCGACGTTGTCGATGATGAAGACGGTGTCACCGAGCACGATCGGGTTCGACGTGATTGCGCCCCAGCCGCTGGTGGCATCGAGCGGATAGCTCCAGGCAACGCCGAGCTGATCCAGGTTGGTGGAGTCGATGGTCGAGCTGGCGGACGTGCGGGTTGCCCGGTAATTCGCCTGCGCCATCGGCCAGTCGTTGGCGTAGGTTTCGATTTCCGGCGGAATCGCCGGCAGCGCGCCCCCCGACGAGGCTGGGACTGCGACGCCTTCCCCGGACACGGCCTCGGGGGTGGCTTGCGAATCCGCATCCGAATCCTGCGCCGAAACCATGTGGTAGATCGAGGGCGAAACCAGCCCGGCTGCAACGGCGGTTGCCATGCTGGCGAGCACCTTGCGCCTGGTTACTGCGGTCATCCCTGGGGCGTAGTCGTCCTGTTCGGTCACGGGATCTCCTTCATTGGTCTGTCTCTAGATCGACGTGCACCATGCACATTCGAACGGAACCCTATGGAGTAGTGCGGCTCGTCCAGACCAGCCGCGAGAACCTCCATCGCGGCGTCGCGGGTTGTAGTGAAGGAACCTGTTTCTTCAATAGTCGTCAAAGTTCGCAATGGTGACGAGACCAGATGAATCCTAACGATCCAGTAACTCGAGCACCGGGGCGAAGGCTTCGACGGCGGCGGGGGTGACGGGGTCGATCGAGACGATCAGGTGATCGACGTGGGCGCGGGTGTAGGCGCGGATTTGTGCGGCCAGCTCTTCGGGTGATCCGGTGAGCGGGAAGGGGGACATGACCCACTGGCGTGGGGTGAAGGCTTCGCGCTGGTCGTTCAGCATGTCGACCTGGATGCCGACCACTCGCCCCAGGGTTTGCGGATCGCGTCCGGCGGTGACGCAAGCGGTATCCACCCTGGCTTCCACTTCCAGCAGGTGATCGACATCGTTCATCCGGTCCCTGTTCCAGAAGTCGGCGTACGTTGCCATCAATCCCATCATGCGCGGGCTGCTGGAGCCGATCAGGATGGGAGGACCTTCCGGGCGTGGTCCACGCGGCCGTAGCTCGCAATCGCGGGCGGAGTAGTACGTTCCGTCGAAATCGACGTGACCGGTGCGCAAAAGGCTGTGGATGATTTTCAGCGCTTCCTCGAACCGGCCTACGCGGTGGTCATAGGGGAACCCGAACGCGTCGTATTCGGGTTGGTGCCAGCCCGCGCCGAGCCCGAGGATAAAGCGGCCGCCGGAGATTTCGTCGATGGTATCGGCCATCTTGGCGATCAGGGCGGGGTTGCGGAAGCTGGAACAGGCGACCAGCGGGGCGATTTCCACGCGCTTGGTCACTGCGGCCAGCGCGGGCATGAGCGACCAGACGTCCCAGGCGCCTTGCGGGTTCACGTTGGGAAACCGGAACAGCAAGTGATCCGGGAGCCACACGGAATCGAACCCAACATCCTCGGCGGTGGTCGCCATCGCGCGGATGTCATCCCATCCGATGGTCTCGCCGTTCCACGGCCGTTCGAATTGGGGGAAGAAAAGTCCGATCTTGAACGGTCGATTGCGGCTCATGCGGTTGCTCCTGTTCGCGTTGCCTCAGGATACCGGATCGCTCGCGATGACCCGGGCGTCGCCGTGACGAACGTGGCGCACAGGCAGCGTCCCGTCGTTTCCTGCAGATTTGGGAGGCTGGACAGAGCTGGGGCCGAGCGATCGCGACCGCGATTGCGTTCCAGAGCGAACGTGGGAGTCTAGACCATGCTCCAAACCGCTGCTATGATGCGACTAGATCCGTACATAACAACTCATACAGCCACCTATCTTGCAAGCATTCACGTCGAAAGGGCTGGGAATGGACGATCGGAAGTTCGATTCGCTCGTTAAGTCGCTGGCATCCGGCAGAAGTCGCCGTTCGGTGCTCAAGGGCATCCTGGGAATCGGAGGCGCTGCCCTGGCCGGCGGGACATTGCTGGAGGGCGAGAGCGAAGCTGCCCGGCGTCCTACCCCGACACCCAAACCGATCACGTGCCCCGGCCAGCAAACCTGGAACGGCACCGCCTGCATTTGCCCCGCCGCCGTTCCGAACAAGTGCGGACCGGACTGCTGCGCCACCGCTGCGCAGTGCTGTGACAATGCATGCTGTTCTGTGGGAACGCAATGCGTTGCGGAAGAAATCTGCTGTCCGCCACCCGCGGGATCAACGCTTGCCTGCCTGAGCGCTCAGGGGACCTGTTGCACGACCGAGTGCGTTGGGACGCCCGGTGGCGTCGTCTGCGCGCCGCCCACCACGACCACCACCACTACGACGACGACCACGACCACGTCGACCACCGGAACAACGTCTGCTTGTCCCCCAGGACTCCGGCAATGCGCCCAGGGTCAGGAATGCTGCGACATCTTCGATGAGCAGCACGAATGCTGTGGGGTAGCGCCGAACGAGGTCTGCTGCCTCCGCTCGCAGTGCCGCAATCAGGGCACACAAAACGAGTTCTGCTCTCCATGTCCTATCGACCAGCGGCAATGCGGGCCCGGGCAGGAGTGTTGCGACATCTTCGATGAGCAACATACGTGCTGCGGACCTACGGGGAATCAGGTGTGCTGTCTGCGGTTCCAGTGCATGAATCCCGGCACAGAAAATGCGTACTGCGCACCGCCCACCACGACAACATCCACGACCACGTCAACAACAACGACCGCACCACGACAACGCCGCCGCCGTGCCGAGTTCTCGGAGAGGCTTGCGACGGTGTCAACACCTGTTGCGACAGTGGGACCTGCTCGCAGTTCGGATTCTGCACCTGTAGCCCGACCAATGGCGGATGCACTTTCCAGGCCGACTGCTGCTTCAATTTGTGCGATCAGACCGATCAGCGCTGTGCCAATTGCATTTCGCCGGATCATGCTGGGTGCACATCGTCCACCGATTGCTGCGCCGTGGATAGTACGTGCTCAAACGGCGTCTGTGTGGGTTGCCAGGGGTCCCAGTACGAGTGCGATGAGCCGAGCGACTGCTGCAGTGGAAATTGCGTGATCGTGACGGAATCGGGAACTGGTTTTTGCGATTGCATTCCGACGGGATGGCCGTGCGACACCGGCACACAGTGCTGCAGCCAAAACTGCAGCTCCAACTTCTGCCAGTAAGGCTCATAGGTGACGCTGGAGGGTACCCACGCTGTTCCCGGTAGTTCCGATGTGAAGAACTGCGACACCACAATCGATCGCGTTGACAAACGCGTTCCGGGGGACTGGTTTGACACCTATGATGTCGATACCCAGTCGGTGATGCTCGCCGCCCTGCGCCGGGGAATCCCGACGCAGCCAGTCGAGGCGCGCCCGTCGTTGATCGAGTTTGGCAATGGCGTCTATCGCCGCCGGTTGTCAGCGATCACGACCTCGATGACGCCACATAACGCCTGCGAGATTGCCAGCAACAAGCATCTGACGAACCACATTCTCCGCATGGCGGGGGTGCCGGTTCCGGACGGGGAAACCGCCAGAACGGTCGATGACGCGATCGAAGTTGCCGGCCGGATCGGCTACCCAGTGGTAGTGAAACCGGTCTATGGCGCTCGAGCGCGAGGTGTCTTTGTCGATCTGGGCTCGGAAGCCCGGGTGCGCGAGTTCTATCCCCTGGCGGCGGCTGAGGCGTACGCCGAACCGGTGCTGGTCGAGCGCTTTATGCGGGGCAGGGATTATCGGGTGCTGGTCATCAACGACCAGGTAGCCGCGGCGCTCGAGCGTGTTCCTGCGTTCGTGGTAGGGGACGGCATACATACGGTACGCCAGCTCATCGATGCCGCCAACGCGGATCCCCGGCGCGGCGCACGCGAGTCGCTTCCGCTCTATCCCATTTACGTCGATGTAAAAACCACCGATGTGCTTGCCCAGCAAGGGTTGACGGTGGAGGATGTTCCACCCCGGGGCGCACAGGTGACGTTGAAACCAACCGGCAGCGTTCGCGGCGGAGGCGCTGCCGTCGATTGCACCGACCGCATCCATCCGGACAACGCCAGGGTTGCCTGTCTGGCAGCGAGGGCCGTCGGTCTCGACATTGCCGGCATCGACCTCATCATGCCGGATATTTCGCGGTCGATGCTGGTTTCTGGAGGCGCCGTGCTCGAGGTGAACCATGGGCCGGGGTTCAATCAGCATCTCTTTCCGGCCGAAGGTTCCGCCCGGGATCCGGGAGCGTTTGTGATCGACATGCTTTTCCCGCCCGGACAGCCGGTACGCGTCCCGCTTGTTGCCGTTACGGCGGGCGTCGATTCGGCGAGTGCTTGCCAATTGCTTGCCCACTTTTTGACGGCCACTGGCAAAAGTGTTGGGTTGGCGATCGGCGACCGTGCCACGATCGATGGACTGTCATTGGGGGGAGCCACGTCTGGTAACGCCGTGCGCATCGTGCTCCACAATCCCGCCGTCGAGGCCGCGGTCGTCGAAGTCGACGCGCGGAGCGTCGAGGAACGTCGTAACGCGGTCGAATACTGCGATGTTGCCGTCTTACTCTCGCACGCGGAGGCGAACACGCGGTCTGGCCAACCGGCTACCCGCCTCGTGCTGGAACGATTGGATAGGGAAGGCGTGGCATTGCTCGACGCCGACGACCTGGAAGGAATCGAACTGGCGAGTCGCGAGCGGCACGACACCATTCTGTTCAGCATGGATCCGCACGCCGGTGTCGTCCGGGAACATACGGCATCCGGCGGCCGCGCCGTGGTCTTGAAACGGACTTCTTCCGGGGCCGCGATCGTCCTGTTGGCTGGAGGGCGCTCTCGAACGATCTGGAATGAGAAGAAGCTTCCGCTCGTCTCGCTCCAGGAGGGGGAGCTCACGCCGAGGAGCTTGCTTGCCGCGATTGGTGCGGCGATCGCATGTGGGGTGTCGATCGAGACGATCCAGAACGCATTGCCGGCTTTTCGCCCCGTCGCTCCGGTACAGACATCGACAACCCAGGCTCCAGCCACAACCACCATTGAACTCAAGCACGATCCGGGTCCACGGTTGAGGGACTCCCCTGCCGAGGATCGCGCTTTGCCTGAGCTTACGATTGGGATGGCCACGTACAAGGACTACGATGGGGTCTACTTCACCCTCCAGGCCCTGCGGCTCTACCAGGATGTCGAGGGGGTCGAGTTCCTGGTGGTCGACAACTACGGTTGTGATGAAACGCGGCGGTTCGTTACCTCCATTGGCGGCCGCTACGTGCGCGCGACTGAGCTTGTCGGCACCGCCGCCGCCAAGAATGTCGTGTTCCAGGAGGCACGGGGCCATGCCGTACTTTGTTGCGACTCCCACGTCATGTTTCCGCCCGGTGTCATCGAACGACTGAAGCACTACCATCGGGAGCACCCGGAGAGTCGCGATTTGCTCCAGGGACCGCTGGTCTACGACGATCTGGGGGTGACCTCAACCCACTTCGACCCGGTGTGGCGCGGGCAGATGTGGGGTGTCTGGGCCAGCGATCCGCGTGGCGCCGATCCGAACGGCGAGCCCTTCGAAATCCCAATGCAAGGGATGGGCGCGTTTAGTTGTCGCACAGCTGCCTGGCCCGAATTCAACCCAGCGTTTCGCGGATTTGGCGGTGAGGAAGGCTACATTCACGAGAAGGTTCGCCAGGCGGGGGGGCGCTGTCTCTGCCTGCCGTGGTTTCGCTGGACGCATCGGTTCGGACGACCGGCGGGGGTGCCGTATCCGTTAGCGGTGCGGGACAAGATTCGGAACTACATGATCGGTTTCATCGAGCTCGGTCTCGATCTCGATCCGATTTTCGAGCATTTCACCGAGTTCACGACTCCGGAGCAACTGGACCAGCTTTATGCAGAGGCATTGCGCGATGGCGTCAGCTCACCGGCGGTACGCTCGTGAGCGCCTGAACCTTACGCCGCTTAAATCACGCGCGTCATGCCATCCCGGTCACCGAGCTGATCGAGGACGGCCTGAGTTTCCGCCCAGTAATCACGTTTCCAGTGCGGCCGAAGCTCGAACGATCCCGCTGCAATCGGTTGCTGGCCGATGAGGGGATAGCGACCCTCGTCGGTGTCGGCAATGCTGGAGATGTGGCCTGGTGAAACACCCCAACGGTAGATGTAGAACCATTCGTCCCGGCGTAACGGCCGCGATGCGCGAAAGACCGGATCGACGATAGGTTCGTCGGAATCCAGGAATGCCTGATCGATATCGCGGTCATACCCAAGACTGATCGAGCGATAGCGGCCCACGCGCTCGAATGCCGCGCGGGTAAAGAGACTCGCGTTATGGGCGTAGCCAACCGGGTGATCGTATTGCAGCCCGCCCGTGGGCAGGTACCAGTAACTGCGCGGATTGAAATAGCTGGCGTCGCCCAGGCGCTCGAAGGAATACGACAAGCGCCAGGGAAGGTTGAGGTCGTCATCGTCCCAGGGAGCCAGTAGCTCGCCGTTGGCAATCGCGACCGCGACATTCTGCTTGTCTCCCAGCGTGCGGATGCGCCGGGGCAGATTGACCACGATTACGTCATCGGCTGCGCAGACCAGATCCTGTCCCGGAGTGTCGTTTACGACGATGAGCTCCTTGTTGGGATAGTCCTGGCGCAGAAACGACTCGATGGCTTCTTCCACCAGATGCAGGTAATCGGGCGCCCGGTTATAGGTCGCGCAGAGACAGCTAATACGTGGATAGCCCATGGGCCTGCCTCGATTGGGTTCCTCACCAGCCATCGGCCTGGAGCTAGCCGCGACGCAGGACGCACGCTCTGCGTCGCTGTGCATCCGCGGATTATGACCGGATTAGCCCGCGGTGATGGTCGGCGACGACAATCCGGCTTTTGTTCCGCACGGAGAAGGTCGTGTCGCTCCCAATGGGACGAACGAAGGGCGGAGCACGATGCTCCGCCCAGTCCTTCATGTAATGGGGTCCACTTATTGGTTGCGCGTTAGCAGCCGGTTGCCGGGGCTGCCTGCTCGATGCCGGGAAGAGCCAGCTCGCCAGGCCAGATGACACCCGCCAGCCGCTTGCGCAGGGTAAACATACGCGGCGCCCGTTCGGCGCGAGGCAAAATGAAATCGGCGATCACCGGAGCGTCGGGAAGGGCCGAATACGCGGTCGAACGGGTTACCTTACTTGCCGCCATCAATGTAACGAAATCAGGTGTCATGGGTTTTCCTTCACTTATGTTCTCTGCGGATCAACGAAACGGAATATGTAGCTCGGTGCGGATTCACTTAACACTTATTTGCCGCGTCGAAGCCCTTCCAGCCTCGTGCGTATAGAACGTGGCAGCAGCTCCGTTGTGAGGTGGGTTCCAACCTCGGAGCTGCACATTTCGCCTCGACCAAACGCGCGGCTATCGCATCGGGTTCTGTCAAATCTGGAGCAGCTTTCGAGCGCCGGGAAGATTCGCTCTGGGGAGGTACAAGAGAGCGGACTATGTTTTCCAGATTGGATTCGTCAGAGCCTTCATGTTGAGCGCGTGGTCGACGATTTGGGCGCGGACGTAGGCAGCCGTTGGCGGGAACCCGAGACTGATAGACCAATCGTCACGGTCGATCGCGTGGGATTCCAGCAGCGCTCCATCTGCAATCACCATGAGCGCGTCACCCCGTGCGCCACCTGCCCGGATGCGGAGTTCATTCGGAGCCTCGTTCTGCACGATGAGCTGCGGCCCGTTTGGCGAATCCGACAGAAAGCTCCGGCCCAGCCGAAGTCCTTCGAGGATCGAATCCACGGTGATGGGTCCTTCTGGCTTCACCCAGACCGTTGGTTGGCCGAGTTTGGCGCGTGGCGGGAAGCCGGAGTGCTCGCCTTTCAGCTTATGCGTGTCGCTGCCACCGAGGGCGACCACGCGACGTCCTGACCGCAAGAGCTTTTCCCACACGCCCAGGCTGATCTCGTTGAACAAAAGCCAGGGGCCGTTCCAGATCTCGATTGCCTGGAAGGGGAGGTCGAAACCGTATTCCCAGTCCGGTCCGAGGGGGCGGGGATGATTCACGCTGACCAATCCCGCCGTCTTCCGGGCGGTCGCCATTTCGCGAGTCATTGCGTCCCGTGTTGGCTCGCGGAAGTCGTACCACCGATTGCCTCCCCACACATTCCAGTGGCCGCGGTAGGTCGTGACCTCGGTGCCGGGTATGAGCAGCGGCCCCTCGTCCATCCGATGGCCTGAATAGGGCGGTGCGTTGTGATCGGTCATGCCCAGGAAATCCAGTCCGAGCGATCTGGCCTTCTCCAGCAAGGCGTCCGGAGTGGAGTCACCGTCCGAATGGACGCTGTGACAATGCAGGTCACCCCGCACCCACCCAGGCTCGAGCGCCGAAACGCCCGGTTTCGACAATCCGACCGGGGCGGATGGCAAATCAATGGGTGGCGGTTCGATGCCGCAGTCAAACCAGATGTCGGCCTGATAGTCGAGTCCTTCTGGAGCGACCTTGTATGCGCCCAGCAGGAGGCGCCATTCCCCGGGATCGAGTGCGCCGGCCCGGTAGGGCGGGGTGGCCCAATCGCGATCGATGGTGATCTCGATCTTTTCGCTGCCGCTCCAGCCGCGGAACCCGGGACCGCCTGATTCTGATCCTCGCTGATCGAAAAGCCCGATGTCGAGCGTGTTGCCTCCGCGCAGGGTGGGACTGGAGCCGATGCGCGCGTTGTAGCCGACACGAAGATGGAGCTGGCGAATCCCGTCAGGAACCGGGAACGGAAGATGACGATAGGTGAGCTCGTCCGCAGGATCGAAGCGTCCGGTGAGGGTCATGTCCGGTGTGGGGGATGGAGTCACAGGCATCTACTCCAGACGTGTACCGGGTGCCCCTTGCCCGATGCGGGGCTTCCGGCGAAGATGGGCGAGAACTATTAGCCAAGTATGCTTCGAGGTTGCCGAGATGACCGTTCGCCAGTCCCAAACTCAGACCATTCCCATTTTGCCCGATCCAGCGGCGCCGCTCACGCAGGAGGTCTTCCAGGACGCGCTGGCGGACTACCTTTCCGACCTGAGCGGAGATGTGGGCATCGCCGTCCACGACCTCGAGACCGGCCGGCATTTCGGCTACAACGCCACTGAGATCTTTCCGACCGCGTCCACACTGAAGGTGCCGCTGATCTATGTGCTCTACCGGTTGGCCGATGCCGGCGAGATCGACCTGAAGGAGCGCGTGACCCTCTCCTATGCCAACCGCGTGCCGGGATCGGGCGTGCTGCAGCATATGGATGAAGGGCTTCAGCCGACGCTGCGCGACCTGGCCGAGCTGATGATCATCGTCTCTGACAATTGGGCGACGGATCTGCTCTGGAACCGGCTGACCAAGGCAACGGTCGATGCCACGCTGGCTGAGATTGGCATGACGCAAACCTCGTTGCCCTACACGATTTACGAGCTCTTCTCGACCCTGGCCGAGGTCGACCCCGCTGCGCCCGAGACCACGTACGATTATCTGACGACCTTTCTCAAGGACTACGATCCCAATCCCGACAACCCGGCGATGGTCTTCGACGCCCGCAATGACACCAGCACCCCAACCGATATGGTCCGCCTGCTGACACTGATCGATGCCGGTGAAGGTCTCTCAACATCTGGCCGTGAGGAGATCCTGAACACGCTCAAACATCAGAACTTCACGACTATTTTGCAGGGACGTCTCCCGGGCCGGGAAGGGATCGAAGTCGCGCACAAGACCGGTTCCCTGCGTGGGGTGAAGAACGATGTGGGATCGTCTATGCGCCGAACGCCCGGTATGCCATTGCGCTCATGAGCCGTGGGCAGGACGACATCCCGGAAGTTACCGACCGACTCTCCCGTGTCTCCCGGTGGGTGTACGACTCATTGGCAACTCCGCCTGCATAGCCACCGGCGAACCAACCGGTGGTAGTCAAGGGCGTTTCTGCCCTCTCGTCGTAGAGTATGAATCTGTTCCATGTGATCAGGCGAAGCAGATAGCGGATTGTTTCAGCATCCAATTTGGAGTTGAACATGCCGCGAGTGGGTGCGTGACGAGAGGGCAGAAACGCCCTCGACTACGGTAATTTGAGATGCACGTCACTCTCGGATAGATCGCCCGGGTGATGCGTGACGAGCACCACGACGTTCCCGGACAATCCTTTCCGCAAATCGCGGAGGAGCGCATCGGCGGATTCTCGATCGAGGTGCGCGGTCGGTTCGTCGATCAGCAGCACGTCGGCGCCGGTGAGCAGGGTGCGTGCGATGGCGACGCGTTGGCGTTGTCCGCCGGAGAGGTGCGATCCGCGCGATCCGAGCGTGGTTTCCAATCCATGGGGAAGATCGGCCAGCAGCGGGCCAAGCCCAACCTGTTCCAGGGCATGCGACATTTCGGCCGCTGAGGGGGCATCGGCTCGTGAACGGGCCAGGAGCAGGTTGGCCCGCAAGGTCGAATCGAAGAGATGGGCTTCTTGCGGACACCAGGCGATGTGCGATCGGATCGTCTCGGCGGGAAGCTGCATGGTGTCGCAGCCGTCGAGCAGGTAGCGCCCGGCACTCGGACGCAGGAACGCCTGTAAGAGTGTGAGCAGGGTGGATTTCCCCGATCCGGAAGGGCCGGTGACCACCAGCCAACGACCGGGGCCGGTGGTTGCGGTCAATCCGGCGAAGACATCTTGTTGATTTCCGGGCCAGCGAGCCGCGAGGTTCTCGATGGCCAGGGTGGAGATGCGTTCCGGCGCGGCTGGCTGACCTTCCTCCAGAATTGCAGGGCTAGTTACGGGTAAAGCGTAAGAACGCCGCGATGCATCGGCTCGAAGCCGTCCGAGCACTCGTTGCAGGGCCGGCCATTGCTGGGCGGCGTCACAGGTGGCGAGAAAGGGATCGATCAGTGCCAGCGGGGTGAGCACCAGGACTGCGCAGACCTGCGGGGAAATAGTGCCGTGGCCAAGTGCGTCGCGGGCAATCCAGAGCATGGCCATTGCGGTGGCTGTGCAGGCGAGAATGACGATGGCGTTTCCCAAGCCGAGCGCGCGAGCGGTTCGGCGTGTGACCTGATCGGCATGACGATCGAGCTGGTCGAGCTCGGTGAGCACGCTGGTGTCCACCCCATTGACATGCAGATCGGGGGCGGCTGAAAAGAGAGAAGCGACTGTGCGCATGATGCGGGAACGAAGCTCGACTTGGGACTCCGCTGCCGAAGCGCTGGAGTGAACTGCCACGAACGGTGCAACGACCAGGCAGACCAGGGTGCAGAGGAGCATTGGCACAACGGCCATCGGCAGTAGCCATCCCAAGACCGCCGTTACGATCAATGCCGTCACCGCGCCGACCACTGGCGGCAGCACGACTCTTGGCGTCAGATCGCGCACCTGGTCGATGTCACTGATCAGCAGATCGAGTGCCCGGTCGCCACGCAGAAAACGGGCAATCGCTGGACCCTGGGCGGCCAACCGGCGCCAGGTGTCCACCCGCAGCTCGGTCATGGCGGCGAACATGGCGTCGTGCATGCGCAACCGCTCCAGATAGCGGAAGCCGCTGCGTGCGATCCCGAAAAAGCGCACTGCGACGATAGCGACCAGCAAGGTGAGAATCGGCGGTTGTTGACTTGCGCGCACGATCAGCCAGCCGGAAACGGAGATCAGCGCCACGCCAGCCAACATGGCAAGCGTTCCCCACACCACTGCTGCGATGAATCCACGTTTGGTGGGTCGCAGGACCTGGTGCAGATCGCGAAATGTTCCCTGCGCTTCCGGTTCTTCGGACGTGGGGGATGCCATTGGTTGTCGAATCGGCTCTTCGGTTGGCAGCGGACTGGGGGATGTGGCATCCGGCGCGACCACTCCTGTTCCTGCGAAGGGACTCACCGGGATCACCCGATCGGCCAGTTCGCGGACGGTTGGATCGTGGGCGACCAGCACGATGGTGACGCGACCGCGTAGCTTTGCGATCAGCCGCAGCATGACCGCAGCCGTCGCGGGATCGAGATGCGCGGTTGGCTCGTCCAGCAGCAACAACGATGCGCCATCCTCGATGCGCGCCAACGCCCGCGCCATTGCCACCCGGCGTAGCTCGCCCGGACTCAGCTCGGCCGGATGCCGGTCGATCAGATGCTCCGCACCAACCTGGGCGAGGATCGCTTCGACGTGGTTGTCATCCTGAGGAACGAAGGATCTCCCCGCAGCAGCGGGTGTCGCGATTTCGCGATCTTCCGAATCTGCGCTTTGTTTCGCAATGAGGGGTTCGGGAGTCGGTAAGATGGCCTCGGGGAATGCCAACGAGAGAGATTCTTCGCTTTGCTCAGAATGACAGGTGGGGTGCTCAGAATGACAAAGGGGGTGCTCAGCATGGCTAGTGGTGTGCTCAGAATGACAAATGGGGGGAGGAGCGCCAGCATATAGGGCCACTTCCTTCCGAACGGTATCGGCGAACATCTCTGGGTGCTGTGGCACCCAGGCGATCCTGGACCGATCGATGTCTGAGATCGTTCCGGTTACGGTGACTGATCCATTTGCGGTTGTTCCCAACAAGCCGGCAATCGTGGCCAGGGCGGTGGATTTTCCGGATCCGCTTGGTCCGCTCAACGCGACGATCTCGCCCGGCTCGACCGTGAATGACAGTCCATCGACTGCCGGAGTCGACCGATCCCCGTAGTGCACCCGCAGATCGCTCACGACCAACCCCGAAGGGAAACCCGGGGATTCGATTCCGGGCGATTTCGCTGGGAGCATCGCAACTGGGGTCGAAACGATCGTCTCGACCCGTTCCATCGCTTCGATGCCATCTTCGGAAGCGTGGAACGATGCGCCGATCTCGCGGAAGGGCAGATAGCATTCTGGCGCCAGGATCAATACCAGCAATCCGGTGAGGAGATCGATGTCGCCGTAGACCAACCGTAGTCCAATAAAGACCGCGACGATGGCGACCGAGAGGGTGGCAATCAGCTCCAGCGCCAGGGAGGAGAGAAAGGCGACCCGCAAGGTTTCCATCGTCCGGCGACGGTAGCTTTCGGAGATCTCCCGTAGCCCGGCGATCTGCGCATCTGCCCGGCCCAGACCTACCAGCACCGGCAGGCCGCGCGCCAGCTCGACCAGTTGGTTCGACAGCCGGCCCAGCGTTTCCGCCGCTTCGGCGACGGTGGCCTGGGTCCGGTACCCGATCAGCACCATGAAGATCGGAATGAGTGGCACGGTCAGCACGATGATCAACGCGCTCACCCAATCGGCCCAGAGGATGCGCCCCCAGATCAGCAGTGGAATCGTGACTGCGTTGACCATCGCTGGAAGCACATTGCCGTACCAGCCATCGAGTGCATCGAGCCCGGTCGTCGCGAGCGTCGTGGTCTCGCCCACCCTGGCGTCGAGGTCGCGGCCACCGCGCGCGGTTATCCGCTTCGCCAACTGCAAGCGCAGATCGGTCCTGGCTGCGCTGGCGGTGCGCGCAGCCACCATATCGGTCGCCCAACTGGCAAGCGCCCGGATCGTCCCGCCGAACACTCCGAGTACGATCGCCCGTCGCCAGGCGTCGTTCCCGTCGATGACGCTGACCACACCGGAAGCAACCGCTTGCGCGATGAGTACCAGCGCCAGCGCCTTGAGCGCGGAAAGCACGCCGAGGAGATAGAGCGCCCGCCGCCCGTCCGGGGTCAGATAGCGCAATGGGGATGCGCCCCGGCGCCGTGCAGAGGTTCCCTGGCCCGGTGCCGGAGAGGTGGCTCCGCTTCGACCGAGATGACGGAAGGGCGGAGCGCTGGCAGGGTCGGAGGTCATCGAGTGGCGATCAATCTCCGGGGATATCGGCGTACCGACCATCGCCGATTTGGGGCACGATGGCGTGCGTTTCCGGAATGTGCGCAGTGCTCAGGCGCTTGCGAAAGACCCAGTAGCTCCAGCCTTGATAGACCAGCACCAGCGGCACTCCGAAGAGCGCCACGACGGACATCACTTTCAGGGTGTACGGCGATGACGAGGCGTTGCTGACCGTGAGGTCCCAGGCGGAATCAAGGGTCGAGGGGAGCACCACCGGGTAGACCGCACCGAAGATGGAGAATGCGCCCGCCAGCAGGAAGACGGCCAATCCGGCGAACCCGGGCATCTCTTTTCCGGCGCGCATGCTGATCCAGGAATAGACCACCGCCACTATCGCGATGGCCACCAGCGCCCAGCTCCAGCGGGTGTCATTGTCCATCTGGACGATCAGCACCCAGGCCACGAGCGGGAGCAAGAGTATCGGCATCCAGCGAAGTGCGAAGTGACGTGCCCGGTGCCGAATCTCGCCATCGGTTTTGAGCATGATGAACGCCGCGCCGTGCACCAGGCAGAATCCGACTACCGCGAGACCGCCGATGATGGCATTCCAATTGAGGAAGGCATGCCAACCTCCGACCCGGTCGCCATATTCATTCAGGGGGAGTCCGGTGGTTGTGAGGCTCAGCAGCGCACCGACCCCGAAGGCGGCCACAAGCGATCCGAGCGCCATCGCCCAGGTCCAGACGCGGAGCCAGCGTTCGGTATGCCCCTTGCCGCGGTACTCGATGGCGACCGCGCGGAAGATCAATCCGACCAGCACCAGCGTGAGTGGGATGTAGAGGGCGGAAAAGAGCGAGGCGTACCAGAGCGGGAAGGCCGCGAAGGTTGCGCCGCCGGCGGTGATCAGCCAGACCTCGTTTCCGTCCCACACGGGGCCGATCGTGTTCAGCAGCAACCGGCGTTCTTTTTCATCGCGGGCCAGCAGTTTCATGTGCATGCCCACCCCAAGATCGAATCCTTCCAGGAAGAGGTATCCGATCCAGAGGAACGCGATCAGGATGAACCAGAAGGTTTCCAGACTCATGGACGCAGCTCCTCCCTTGATCTGAGCGTCGCCATTTATGGCGATCTGGCTGCCAGAGAGTCCGGTAACCAAAAATGGCGACGCTACGGGTGATGGAGAGTCCAGCGTGGGGAGGGTTAATACGCAAAGGCGAGGACATCGTCGGCTTTCTTTCGTTCGTCGTCGGTGGGTTCGTGCGCGATCAGCTCTGGCATGGCCGAGGGCACGCCGCCCCGGGTGAATTTCACGATCAGGGCGGTTTCGACGAGTGCCAGGAGACCGTAGACGCCGGTCAGGGTGATGAGGGAGAAGAGAATCTCCCCACCTGCCACCCCGGGCGATACCGCCGTGGCCGTGAACATGAAGACTCCTTCGATACCGGTGGGATTGGGCGCGACCACGAAGGGTTGCCGGCCCATCTCGGTAAAGATCCAGCCGGACACATTGGCAAGGAAGGGGAGCATGATCGCCGCGGCCGCTGCCCACATCAGCCAGCGCGCGGCTGGCACGGTTCCCTTGCGGGTCAGCCACCAGGCGAGGATGGCGCCCAGGGTGGAGATCGCCCCCAGCCCGATCATGGTGCGGAATCCCCAGTAGGTCACCCACATCAGCGGGATGTAGCTGATCTCCTGCCCGGAACGATCGCCCAGGCGGGGATCGTCGGGCAGATTCGTGCCGAAATTCTCCTGATAGATGGGCACCAGCTCATTGACGCCCAACACCGGAGTATCGAAATCACCATGTGCCAGGAACGAGAGCATGCCGGGAATCTCGATCAGCGTGCGCACATCGTCGCAGCTATTCGAGGCCGGGTTGCCGATGGTCAGCAGCGACAGCTCGGTTCCGGAGTCGCACGCGCCTTCGGCAGAGGCCATCTTGAGCGGTTGTTGCTGGAACATCAATTTGCCCTGGCGGTCGCCGGTGATCACCACTGCGATTCCCGCCAGCAATGCGATCGCCGCGCCGGTGCGCAGGGAGCTGAGCCAAACAGCGTGATCGGTCTTATCGCGTCCGGGGATCTTCGCGAGCTCACCGACGACCACTCTGCCGTTGGGTCCGACTGTATCCACGCCGTCCGCCCGTCGGCGCCAGAGGTGATACCAGCTGATTCCGATCAGGAGCGCGCCACCGACCATGAACGAGCCAGCGATCACATGCGGGAAGGCGATCATCGCGGTGTTATTGGTGAAGACCGCCCAGGCATCGTTCATGCGTGGACGACCATCGACCAGCTCGATCCCGACCGGATGCTGCATCCACGAGTTGGCGACGATGATGAAATAGGCCGAAAAGATCGCCCCGATGACCGCAGCCCAGATGACCGCGAGATGGGCGCCTTTTGGTAATCGATCCCAACCGAAAATCCAGAGTCCCAGGAAGGTCGACTCCACAAAGAAAGCGAGGAGCGCCTCCATCGCCAATGGTGCGCCGAAGACATCGCCCACGAAGCGGCTGTATTCGCTCCAGGCCATGCCGAACTGGAATTCCTGCACGATGCCGGTGGCCACGCCCATGATGAAGTTGATGAGGAAGATCTTTCCCCAGAACTTGGTCATGCGCAGGTAGCGCTCGTCTCCGGTGCGATACCACCTGGTTTGAAAGTAGGCGACGAGAGGGCCGAGACCGAGGGTCAACGGCACCATAAAGAAGTGGTAGACCGTTGTTATCCCGAATTGCCATCGCGCGATGTCGAGGGGGTCCATCGACGCTCCGTTGTGGGTTACCCGCGCCGAATGAATCGGCCGGCGCGGACCCGCGGGCGAAGCCGCGCACTGCTCCTTCCATTGTAGTGGGACGGGTTATCCGGAGTTGCTGCTCAAGAATGTAGGTAGATGGCAGCGTGCAGGATTTTATTCCACCATAGTTTGTGCTACGAAGACCGTCACTGGCGGCTCGCCTGGGAGGATCACATCGACCGCGATGCGCCATTCTCCGCCCATTCCCATGCCGACCCCTTCAGCCTGATAGACGCCAGGTTCCGATTGTGCCGCGAGGTAGGGAAGCTCGCCATGGTCCATTTCCAGATGCCGGGCCCGGAACCAGACGGAAGCATCCTCGAGCGGATTTCCAGCATCGTCGGTGACGGTTGCCTGCAGATCGACCGGACCGGCCTGATCGCCACTGACCGAGAGGGTTACGGATATACCGTTAGCTGCAATTGGCTCGCCAGGTGCTCCCGTTACCGGATCGGCGACACAGTCCACAGCCGGTGGCCGCGGGGTGGCGTTCGAGGCAGGTTGACAGGGAGATGCACCTTCGACGGTGAAGGTGAGATCGCCAAATGCCGACGCGCGGCTACCCGGTTCGGCCACCAGCCAATAGACCAGATAGCGCCCATCGGAGAACCCGGGCTGTACGGCGGTTGCACGCGCACCGTTGGCGGTCGTTTCCGAAACGCCGGTGTCCGCCCGCGCGCCGTTCGGCCCAATGACCACGATTTGCACCGTCTCCGGATCGATCGACCGATCGAAGGTGAGCTCGACCTGGTTCGGGATGGCGTCGAGCGTCGCGCCATCAGCCGGATTCGAACGGGTCAACTCATCGACTGCGATCGTTTTGGCGGGGCCCCCCAGAAGACCAATCGTCAAAAGCAGGACAGCGAGCGAGGCGAAGCGAAGTGTATTCATGGGTTCCCTCGTGATTCGACGAAGTGGGATCGAGGCGAAGTTAGATGAGCTGAATCTGGAGCCTGCGGTCCAGCGCCTTTGCTGCCCGAAAGAGCGTGTCGATCGAGATACCAGAGTTTGCCGATTCGAGAAGCCGGTCGAGTTGGGAACGGCTGGTGCCCATCCGTTCGGCCATTTCCACCTTCGTGATGCCTAGCCGCTGCATCTCTTCTTTGAGTTGCCACGCCAATACCCGCGTGAGCGCAGCACTGGTGACCTCTTCGTAGAGTTCCTGCTCTCGTAGAAAGTCGTCGAAGGAGCTTCCCTCGTGCCTGGACATGGAATCGGTCATTCCTGAATCTCTTTCAATCGCCGCAGCGCTAACTCTATTTCTGCCGAAGGTGTCTTCTGCGTTTTCTTGATGAACGCATGGAGCAGATACAGGTGGTTTCCCTGGACGGCGAAGAGCACGCGAGAAATCCTTCCGCCTGTCAGGTTCGAGCGAACCTCCCAGATCCCTCGTCCCAGGGATCGACAGATTGGCATACCGAGCGGCCATCCGAATTCCACAGTCTTGATATCGATTCCGACCAACTTGCGATCCTCCATGGGGAGCTCCAGGAGCCATTCACGAACTGGCTCACGGTTGGCCGCTGTTCGTTAGAAACGGGCGCTGATCGTCTTTGCCGGATCATCCATGGTTTATGCTCGTCGTATTGTACCAAATACGGTACACACCTTCCCCTATCCCGTTAGCAAAGTGACGCATGCGGCTCGTTGGCCATTTTGCTGACCTCAACGAGCGTGCGTTACTAGGATGGAATCGATGGCGGCTTGTAGCTCCTGTGGGCGTTGCGTGCCGATGAGGATGCGGTTGCCGTTGGTGAGGACGAGCTGGATGCCCTGGTCGCCACTCATGTTGTAAGCCCTGTTGGCGCCCCAGCCGCGCAGTCCCCAACCGCCGAATTCGCGCATGGGGCGGTAGGTGCGCGCGGTGGCGCTGGCTATCTGGGACGGGCGGAAGACCCGATGCGTGAACGGCGACATGCGGATCTCGATCCGGTCAGGAAAGACGGTTGTGTCCATACGAAACCAGAGGAAGAACGCTGGGAGCACGACCCCAACGATCGCCGTTACGAGGATTGCCTCCCAGTCCGGCAAGGGATTGTCGCCAAACGGCTTGCCACGCACGATCTGCTGGATGAATAGTCCCCAACCCATCACCGCCAGCAGCGCGATGACGAGAACGAGCCACGTCTGGCGGTAGCGTTGGGTTTCGGAAAAGATCGGCATGGGAATCTCTTAAAGTCAGGAGTGGGGAACGACGAGTTCCATGCTCCTGACTCTCGTTACGGTAAGAAGTAGACCCAATCGCGTGTACTGAACCGATCTTGCACCAGCGCCTCGGCTTGGATGATTTCTTCCGGGGTGAGTGAACCATCGGTCAGACCGTGGCGTTCGCGGAAGGCGTCGATCATGGTGTCGATGATGACCTCGCGCGGGAGCTCGGTTTGCTGGCGCAGGGGACCGACCCGTTTTTCGGCCGATTTGATCCCTTTGTCGCTCAGCTTTTCCTGTCCGATGCGCAGCACTTCGAGCATGAGGGGGATGTTCATCTGGTAGGCCATGGTGGTGTGATGCAGCACCGCGCCGCCGCGGCGCGCCTGGGCGGCTCCACCGATCTTGCCACCGGTCGAGGTAATGTCGTTGAGCGGTTCGTACCAGGCGTCGACTCCCAGGCCGCGCAACGCTTCTACTACCCAGCTATCGAAAAAGGCATACGACTCGGCAAAGGACATCCCCTTCACCATCGCTTCCGGAGCATAGATCGACCAGGTGATCGCCCCTTCCGGTTCAATGAACATTGCGCCGCCACCCGAAACCCGTCGCACGAGCTGGACTTCGTGCTTAGCCGCGTTGGCTTCATCGACCTCGTTGCGCACCGATTGAAATCGTCCCAGTACGATGCACCGGCGGTTCCAGCCCCAGATACGCAGGGTTGGCGGTCGCAATCCCTTGCCGACCTGCAGGGTGAGAACTTCATCAAGGGCCAGGTTCAGATGCGGTTCGGTGGGTTGCGCCGAAATGAGCTGCCAGTCGTGGTGTCGCCAGCGGTCGAGGGCATCACGCTCAGCCATGACGCGGGCCTCCGTCCAGTGCGCGGCGCACCGCGGTCGTGAGTGCTTCGGGTGACGACCCAAGCCATTCGGTTCCATCGGGAATCGCCGCCGCGATCCGTTCGGCGTAGGCGGCATCGTCCAGATCGGCGGGCGCACCCTCGAGTGCGGCGGTGATGTTGAGCAGGACCTCTTCGGGGTAGAGGAAAAAGTCTCCGTGGACCTCCACATCGGTCAGAACGCCGTGCTCACGCGTGAAGCGCACACCCACCAGCTTGCCGCCCGGTGTCTTGTATTCCCCTTTGTAATAGGTGGCGTCGTTCATGATGTGTAGACGCCCCGGTCGCGCAGGATGGCCGTAGCGGCGTTCAGCCCGCTGGTGAGGGCGCCGTTCTGCGAGGCATCGACTGTGTATTCTCCGGCCAGATAGAGCCCGAGCGTATCGGTGCGATTGCGAGGCAGATGTGCCACGAATCCCGGCGGTTGCCGGAACTGCGAGAAGGGCACGGTGACCGTAGAGATCGCTTCCCAGTCCTCGATATTCTGACCCAGCATGCGGGCGGCATCGGCACGGGCGAGCTGCACGATCGAATCGGGATTGCGGCCGCGCAGATCGGGTGTTTCCAACAGCACGGCGGCGATCAGATGTTTGCCCTGGGGGGCATAGGACGGCGCGACCGTCGACAGGGGCGCAAGGTGATTCACCCCGCCGAAACCGGAGCCGTTCAGCAGCAACACTTTCCCAATACCAGGATCGCGCGATCCGGCCAGGTAGACCGTGGTGCAGCCGACACCCTCGGTCGGGATCGCTTCGATGCCGGTCAGCGCTTTGGCAGCCGGTCCATCGGTCGCGACTACAACGGCCGATCCCGCGATCATCTCGCCGCCAGCGATCACCCCAGTCGCCTTGCCATCCTCGATCACGAGCTTTTCGACCGGCGTGTTCAACCGGACCAACGCATCGGGATGCCGTTCGGCTATGGCATCCGGGAGTGCCTGCATTCCCATCTCGGGAATGATGGCCGCGCCTTCGGTGAACATTTTGAGGGTGAAGAGCGCCGGTCCAGCACTGAGGGAGAGGGTGGGATCGAGCGAGATGCCGCCCCAGAACGGTTTCGCGAACCGGGTTATGAACTGGCTGCTGAAGCCTGCCTCTTCGAACATCGCCAGCGCGCTCTGGCTCCCTTCGCGAGTGACGGATGCCGCCGCGGCGGTTTCCCACTTGGCCATCCGGCAGGTCGCCGCCAGTTTGGCCAGCCTGAGCTTGTCGCTCAGGGAGATGGCGTGACTGCCTATGAGTCCGGGCAACGCTTTTGGCTCGGAAAACGGGCTGATCAGGCGGTGCTGCGTTTTACCGTCCCAGATGACTGCGCCGGCGTCGAACCGACGCGGGCCGATCTCTTGCATAGAGACGACTTTGGTCAGTGCGGGATACGCCTCCGGGATGACCTGGAAACCACGATCGATTCGGTATCCCTCGACGATATCGGTACGCACCCGCCCACCGACCCGGTCGCTCGCTTCGAGGAGGACGACCGGCTGGTTCTGCTGAATGAGCAGTGACGCGGCCGCCAACCCGGCGATTCCCCCGCCGGCAATGATGATTGGTGATTGCATGATGTTGCGTGCCTTCCCCGCCGATATGGGTCGGAATGGTTGTTTTGGTAAGTATGGGGGAGAGCAGGCGGCCAGGGAGGACTCCTGTGCATAACGGTTTTGGAGAGGTCCGCTGGCAAGCTGAGAGGAGCGCTGGCACGAAAAAGAAATGAACCGCTGGGTGAAGGCCCAGCGGTTCATTCGGAGAGGGGATTGGCTTGCTCAGGTGGCCTGGGGTAGGGGTGCTTTTGGCTCCCGCAGCAAGTACGTACAGAGTAGAACATAGGTTCTCATGTGTCAAGACCGCCTTTGTGTTGCGCGCAAAAGTGCGGCAACCTCGCGTATCACACGGCGACCTTTCTCGCGCTGGAAGCCGCTCTGGCGCCGGCGCTGGCCGGCGTTCGCTGAGCCGGGCACCTCGCGCGGATCGCCTAAATGTGCGTTGGCCCGGGATCCGAATCTCGACTGCTGCCGGCTGGGTGGTGATCGGCTGTCCCAGGCACCGAGGGGGCGACATCGCCGGCGAGGGTTGCACCGTCCATAGTCGGGGGCGAATTTGCTCGCTGGTGCCGTCAATCGTCTCCCTGTCCCGTTGCTGGTATTCCCCACGGTTCCCGGCTACCACATCTGGTATCTCGTCATAATCTGCCGTCCGAAACCACGGTCTCCGAAAATTCCCTTGCGGTTTTGCCCAGATTTCGTACGTACGCTCGATTGACCGGGTAAAGAGTCGACATCGTGGCACACGTCTGGTTTTCGCATAAAAACTGACAGGAATTGCCAGCCGTCGCAGGTGTACGTACACTCCTTGAGAGGCCTGTCGTGACATGCTGACAAATGTTGATTTTGTGGTTCCCGGATCGTAGACTAATTCGCACGGAAGTAGCACATCTAGTAATCAGAAACGCTCTGGCTACTACTTCTTGTGGTTTCACTACAAAATCCGTGGAATAGATTTCATCGGTGGCGGAGGGCGCACCGAGGGCGGCGAAGCCGTCCTTTTGTGTCATTGCCGCCCGGCAAGTTCGTGAGGGATGTTCGCGCGCGGCGGAGCGCAGTGAACGGGCAAAACGGTCTGGCTTCAGGCGGAGCCAGGGCCGGGAAAGGAACAAGTGGAGTAGTCATGGAAAAGACGCGAAAGCAATCGACTGCGAAATCAAAGAAGGCGATGAAGGGGCTTTCCATTCCTCGCTACTACACGCAGGCGGGCGTCGATCCCTTTGCCTCCACCGTGTGGACCACGCGCACCTCGCGCATCACCAATCCGGACGGTTCGGTCGTCTTCGAGATGAAGGACGCCGAGATCCCGGCGGGTTGGTCCCAGGTTGCCGCCGACATCATGGTCTCCAAGTACTTCCGCAAGGCCGGCGTGCCCCAGTTCGACGCTGACGGCAGCATCATCCTCGATGAGAACGGCGATCCTGTCCTTGGGCCCGAGCGTTCCGCCAAGCAGGTGATCCATCGCCTGGCGGGTTGCTGGCGCTGGTGGGGCGAAACCCACGGCTACTTCGCGAGCGAAGCCGATGCCCAGGCGTTCTACGATGAGCTGGTCTTACATGCTCGTCCACCAGATGGCTGCGCCCAACTCGCCGCAGTGGTTCAACACCGGTCTCAATTACGCCTACGGCATCACCGGTCCTGCCCAGGGCCACTTCTACGCCGATCCCGTCACCGGCGAGGTCCGAGGGAGTCCGAGGACGCCTACACCCACCCGCAGCCCCACGCCTGCTTCATCCAGTCCGTCGACGACGATCTGGTCGGCGAAGGCGGCATCATGGACCTCTGGGTCCGCGAAGCCCGTCTCTTCAAGTATGGCTCCGGCACCGGCACGAACTTCTCCAATCTGCGCGGCGAGGGTGAGCCGCTCTCCGGCGGCGGCACCTCTTCCGGTCTGATGAGCTTCCTGCGCGTCGGCGACCGCGCTGCCGGCGCGATCAAGTGCGGCGGCACCACCCGGCGCGCCGCCAAGATGGTCTGCCTCGATGTCGATCATCCTGATATCGAGAACTTCATCACCTGGAAGGCCTACGGAAGAGAAGAAGGTCGCAGGCGCTCATCGACGCTGGTTACTCGGCCGACTTCAACGGCGAGGCCTACGCCACCGTCTCCGGTCAGAACGCCAACAACTCGGTCCGCATCACCAATGACTTCATCGACGCGGTTCGCGACGACAGCCGACTGGAATCTGACTCGCCGCACCGACGGCTCGGTCCACAAGACCGTCCAGGCCCGCGACCTCTGGCAACAGGTCGCCGAAGCGGCCTGGCAATCGCGCCGATCCCGGCGTGCAGTACGACACCACTATCAATGAATGGCACACCTGCCCGGAGTCGGGGCGCATCAACGCATCGAACCCGTGCTCCGAATACATGTTCCTCGACAATACTGCCTGCAACCTTGCCAGTCTGAACCTGATGAAGTTCGTCGACGACGAGACCGGCGAGGTCGATATCGAGGGCTACCGGCACGCGGTGCGGCTCTGGACGGTCGTGCTCGAAATCTGCGTGCTCATGGCCCAGTTCCCCAGCAAGGAGATCGCGCGGCTTTCGTACGACTTCCGCACCCTCGGCCTCGGCTATGCCAACATCGGCACCGCGCTGATGCTGCGCGGTCTGCCTACGACTCTGACGAGGCCCGCGCGTTCACCAGCGCCATGACCGCCATCATGACCGGCGAGTCGCTACGCGACCTCCGCCGAGATGGCGCGGCACCTCGGGCCGTTCCCGGGATACGACAAGAACGCGCCGCACATGCTGCGCGTCATCCGCAACCACCGTCGCGCCGCCTACAACGCGCCGGCCGAGCGAATACGAGAGCCTGACCGTCGCTGCCGATGGGGCTCGATGCCGATCTGGCCCCGGCCGAGCTGGTCGCGGCCGCCCGGGATGCCTGGGACCGTGCCCTGGCTGGTGGCGAGCAGTACGGCTATCGCAACGCCCAGACCACCCTGCTGGCGCCGACCGGCACCATCGGTCTTGCTCATGGACTGCGACACCACCGGCGTCGAGCCCGACTTCGCGCTGGTCAAGTTCAAGAAGCTGGCCGGCGGCGGCTATTTCAAGATCGCCAACCAGAGCATCGAGCCGGCCCTGCGCAACCTTGGCTATACGCGAAGCACGAGCGCAAGGCGATCCTCGACTACGTGCTTGGCACCCTTTCGCTCGATGGCGCACCGCACATCAACCGCGAGACGCTTGACCGCGAAGGGGTTCACCGACGCCGACATCGACAAGGTCGAATGCGGCGCTGCCAGGCGTCTTCGAGCTGGGCTTTGCCTTCAACCCCTGGTCACTCGGCGAGGAGGCACTCGATGGCACGCTCGGCATTTCGATGGACGAGGCAGTCAAGCCAGGTTTCGACCTGCTGCGCCGCATCGGCTTCACACGCAGCAGATCGAGGAAGCCAACGAGATCATCTGCGGCACGATGACGGTCGAGGGCGCCCCCTATCTGAAGGACGAAGATCTGCCGTCTTCGACACCGCCAACAAGTGCGGCAAGAAGGGCACCCGCTTCATCCATTACATGGGTCACATCAAGATGATGGCCGCCGCCCAGAGCTTCCTCTCCGGCGCCATCTCCAAGACGATCAACATGCCGAACGAGGCGACCGTCGACGACATCCTGGACGCCTACGATCAGTCCTGGAACCAGGGCCTGAAGGCGATGGCCCTCTATCGCGACGGTTCCAAGCTCAGCCAGCCGCTTTCCGCCAAGTCGGATTCGACGGTCAAGGCCGCGGCAGCCGAAGCGGTCAGCGAAGCCGAAGTCGCAGCAGCGTATCGATGATCGCCGTGGCGATAGCCGTCGCTGCGAGCGTTGGCCAAGGCTGACAGAGGCACGAAGACTCGCTGCCGAAATCGCCGCCGCGGTCAGCTTCAATGCGGTGAGGACCAGCCCGGATCCGTATCGCCGCCGCCTCCCAGCCCGCCGCAATGGGTTCACGCAGGAATCGCGCGTGGCTGGCCACAAGGTCTTCCTGCGCACTGGTGAGTATGAAGACGGCCGCCTCGGCGAGATCTTCATCGATATGCATAAGGAAGGCGCCGCCTTCCGCTCGATGATCAACTGCTTCGCCATTGCGGTCTCCAAGGGCCTGCAATACGGCGTGCCGCTGGACGAGTTCGTCGAGACCTTCACCTTCACGCGCTTCGAGCCGCAGGGGATGGTCAGCGGGCATCCGAACATCAAGATGGCGACCTCGATCATCGACTACGTCTTCCGCGTGGTCGGGCTCGAATACCTTGGCCGAACCGATCTGGCCCAGGTTCCGCCCGATCTCAATGAGTCGGACGAAGATGACTACGGCTCGGAGAGTGACGACGCACCCTTTCATGCGGTAACCGCTGAGACCTCTGAGGTAGAAGCAGCCGCTCCAGCACCGGCCGACACAGTGGCCGCTACCGCGGTTCCGGTTGCTGAGCCAGTGGCCGTCAAAGCCAATGGCAATGGGCACACCAACGGAAACGGCAAGAACGGGCACGGCAATCTTGGTGAGCTGGAAGTCAGCTACCAGTACGAGAGCAACGTCGCGACGCTCACCATGGGGGGCGCGCTTGATGCCCAGCTTTCGGAAATGATGGGCGATGCGCCCTTCTGCGATAACTGCGGCCACATCACCGTGCGCAACGGTTCCTGTTATCGCTGCCTCAACTGCGGGAATAGCCTCGGCTGTTCGTAGTTACAGCAGGACAACAAAACGGGGCGTCCGACATCATCGGACGCCCCGCTCGCATGTTGATCAGCCGCGCAAAATCTGCAGCAGTTCCACCCCGGTAACGATCCGGATTCCCTGATATTCGCCCATATCGAGCAAGTCTTTGTCCTCTGTGGCGATGTAGTTGGCATGACCCGAAACGGCGGTCGCCAGGACCATATCGTCGTTTGGGTCGCGGCAAACTGAAGGAATTTCGTGCAACTCGAAGCGATCCGCACTGGCAAGCGTCGTCAACAGCATGGCTTTGAGTTCTTCAGAGAGTCGATCGAATTTCTCTTTGATACTCGGTCTTTCCAGCACCTCCCGAGTCTCTGACTCGATCTCGTCAGACACAACAAGGGTATATTCCGGAGAATAAGCAAAGACGATGGCGCCCCAAGCGCTGCGCGGATTGATCAACGATCGCACGAACCCCACCGCGTCGATGACAACCCGGACGGGCAATTTATCTGATTCTGAGGCGGGATTCATTTTCCGCGAGGAAGCTTGCGTTCTGCGCGAACCTCACGAATCGCTTCATCGATCCATTCGTTGATCTCGTCTTCGGTGTATCCCTTGTCGATAGCTTCCTGACGCACGGGAGCAAACGCCTCGTACAGTTCGCGCAGCCATTCTGAGCCTTTTGGCTTGGTCTCGACTGGTTGCAACGTCAGCGTTCCATTCGCCAGGGTGAACTCAACGATCGAGGATTCCTCGATGCCAAGCTCCCGTCGGAATTCGATTGGAATGGTGACCTGCCCACCTCTAAGGACGTGGACGGTTTTGCTCTTCGGTTCGGTGGCTATCACGGCATTATCTCCTGACGAATCCTGCTTATAAGAATACAGAATTACAGAATCTGTACAAGCAGCAAGCGAGCGCGAACGTGATGAAATGATCGAATTTCTCCCGTTCCGCATCTATCCGTCTGAAACTGAACGGGGAAGGTGCCGCGCTTAGGTTCGTTACCTTGTTTCCAGTCGGTCGAGATTCGAAAGACAACAGGACAGACTGTGGTGGATCTCGACAGCGTCACCAGTCTTGCCCATCCTCGCCGCGACCCACATCCGCATTCTCCGGCCCCGGTTGCATTCTGGATGTCTGGACGGGTGCCGTCGACGATTTAGGAATGTTCGTCATCGGTTCCTTACCCATCGGCGACCTGCCGCCACTTCCTCGTTCGACCCCCGGCCCACCTTCTTTCCCTGGTTGGCATGATGCTCTTCACCGTCCTGGTCAAGAAGACGCGCGGGTTTGAATCGGTCGCACAGTTCCAACCCGACATGCAGGCCGATGTCGAAACGTGGCTAGCTGATCACGATCGCGCCACCAAACCGGCATTCCTCTCTGGCATCCCTGAGCTCAAGATCATCCGGCTGGTAAAGAATCTCGGGGTGGCGATTGCCTCAGTAGGTGCGCTGCCAGAGACTAGACCAGACCGGTTCTCTCACGTGAGCCAATTCATGATCGATCAGGCTCGCTGTTCAACCCTCGTGACTCGATCGGACTAGCGAGCAACATTCACCGAGAGGGTGGACATATCAACCGCTGTAACCGGGACAGGTGCCTAAAGCTCGGGGTCGCGTTCTTTGTCGCGAATGAGCTTGCCGGCCACGACTACCGCGGCGCCAGCGAGGGTGAGCCCCACGACGCGTTCGGTGTCATGCGGGATGCCGACCCCGGTGGCCGGGAGGCTTGTGTTCGCGGGCACGGCGCAGATGCCAGCGATGCAGGTGAGCCCTTCGTCGTCACAACACGGGAAGCCGTCGACACATGGCTGCCCCTCACCCACGCAGCCACGCGGGAGATCGCAGATCGCCTCGAAGCAGGTGAAGGGTGCCTGGCAGCTTCCCTCGACCAGCTCACAGGTATCGCCAAACGTTCCTGGTGATGTTTGGGCAGCCGCTGGCTGCGCGATGCGGGAAAGGCCTATCGAACCCAGGGCAGCGGCTCCGATCCACTTGATTGCGTCACGTCGATGTGCGCGCGTTCCCAGCCCCCGCGCCAGCGCATCGAATTTTTCTGTTTCCATTGAATGTCGCACCCCAGCATGTGCTTGTTTTGCTCTCTCTAGTACTGGAACGCATTGTGTCGGCGGATCGTTTCAATCGACGATTAGCAACGGACGATGCAACCTACTCCCGCCGAACAGAACGGCCGCTCGAGGGGAAATCTCCCATTTCGTCGAATGTGCGTTCGGGGCCGAGTTTGTGCAGAAAATCACGTGATTTGGGGCGAAATAGGCCCTTCAGACCCTCCACTTGTATACAACGACGTAAAGTATTGACAGGTATCGTGACTAGGAGTAGCTTATCTGCACAGGGGGATTTTGCTCTCGCTGATCGGTACACGTGGAGTCGGGTAACACCTGACAAGTGCTGGAAGAGAGACCGCACTTGTCCCACAGCTTCCGGGAAGTGGGTTATGGCAGTGACGTAATCGCTCGACGACGTCCTTTTTGTCATACCCGCGAAATCTCGGAAACCGACCGATTCGCACGCACCCGGCACTTCTTGGTGATCGTTCCATGAGTGATTCAGGCCGCAAAATCTCGATCTTGCTCGCGGTAGCCGCCTTCCTGGTGGCCGGTATGATGTGGGCATCGCAACGTTCCGCAGACGCCGCGGGTATCGACGATCTTGTCGGTGCCGTGCAAAACACGATCGAGCCCGAGAGCGAATCCGAACCTTCCCTGCTCAATGTCGTCCCTGAAGCTCCGATTGCGCAGCCCATCGTCGAGAGTGTCGCTCCGGTGGTGGACGTGATCGTCGAGCCAGTAGTCGACACCGTTACCGCTCCCATCGAAAGCTCGCTGGTTGAGCCCGCGCCGGTTGAAGCAGTTGTCGAGCAGATCGCTGCTCCCGTTGTAGAGGCCGTGGAACCGGTCGTCGAAACCGTCGATCCGATTGTCGAACCTGTCGTGGAACCGATCGTCGAAGCCATCGCACCCGTCGTCGAAACCGTTGAGCTTCCGGTCGCTGAGCCGATTGCTGAAATCGTGACAGTGGTGGAAGAGCCGGCCGATACGGTTCTCGCTCCGATCATCGAGATCGCCGATCCGGTGGTGGAGCCGATCCTGGATCCCGCGCCGACCGACGAACTTGCTCCCTTGCCAGAGCTTCTGACGCTCGACCCTGTTGCAGAACTCGACGAGCAAACGCCGATTTCCGATCTGCTTCAGCAGCCGTTGCTCGACCCGATCGTGCAAGATCAGCTCGGTCAGCTCGACCAGGCTCCGATCATCGAAGAGCTCCTGCTAGCGGAGCCCCTTGCCGAGCTGCCGCTATCTGGTGATGAAGTTGTCACGATTCCCGAGCTGCCGATTGTCGAAACGGTGATCGACACTCTTCCGGAGATCGATTTGGAGCCGGTCGCCGACGTGACGCAGAGCCCGCTGGTCACCGAAACCCTCGACGCTGTTGCCGAGACCCTCGACGATCTGACCGAGACCGGTAGTGCCGTTCTACAGCCGATCGAGCTTCCCATCGAGCCTGCCCCCGTGGTTCAGGCGCCGATCGAAACCATTCTCGAGCCCGTCGCGCCGGTGCTCGAATCGATTGTCGATTCGCTTCCCGAGATCCTCGAGCCAACACAGCCTGTTATCGAAACCATCATTCCGGTGGTCGAACAACAGGTGCCGGCTATCGTAGAGATCCTGCCCGAGCTGTCGCCCGTGACGCAGCCGGTGGTCGACATTCTCGAACCGGTCGTTGCACCCATTGACGACGTGCTCATTCCCGTGCTGGAACCGGTCCTGGTGCCAGTCGACGACATACTCGATCAGGTTCCACCGATCATCGAGCCAGTGGTGATTCCAGTGGTCGACGTACTCGAGCCGATCGTGCCGATCCTCGATCCCATCACCCAGCCGATCGTGCCGATCCTTGAGTCTGTGCTCGATCCCGTCACATCGATCATCGAGCCAGTGGTGATTCCGGTCGTTAACGTGCTCGAACCAGTCGCGCCGATTCTTGATCCCATCACCCAATCGGTTGTGCCGATCCTTGAGCCGGTGACCCCGATTGTTGAACAAGTACTGAATCCCGTCACTCCGATCATCGAGCCGGTGCTGGTTCCCGTGGTCGACGTGATCGAACCGATTGTGACGATTCTCGAACCCATCACGCAGCCGATCGTGCCGGTTCTCGACCCGGTAGTGCCGGTCCTGAATCCAGTACTCGACCCTGTCATCCCCGTCGTGGACCCGATCCTCGACCCGGTAATTCCGGTATTGAATCCAGTAATCGATCCCGTCATTCCCGTCGTGGCCCCGGTCCTCAACCCAATCTTGCCGGTCCTCGACCCGGTACTTCCGGTCCTTGATCCCGTGCTTCCGGTCCTCGATCCAGTGCTTCCAGTCCTTGACCCGGTTGTGCCGATTCTTGAGCCGGTCCAGCCGATTCTGAACCCGGTCCTTCCCATCCTCGAACCGGTGCTGCCGATCCTGGAGCCTGTCCTGCCGATCGTCGAACCGGTCCAGCCGATTCTCGATCCGGTGCTTCCGATCCTTGTTCCGATTCGCCCGATCATCGACCCGATTCTCGATCCCGTCAGCCCGGTCGTCGATCCGATCATCGAGCCTGAGCTGCCCGTGATCGTTCCGGAAATTCCGGTTGTGATTCCAACCACGCCGATCATCGTTCCGAACCCGATCGATCCGACGACCCCAACGGTCATCGTTCCGAATCCGGTCGACCCGACAACCCCGCCGGTCGTCGATCCTAACCCGGTCAACCCCACGACTCCTCCGGCGTTCGTTCCCGAGCAGCCGGTTACACAGCCAGCGACCTCTGCTCCTGTGCTTTCGGCCGACAAATGCCCGGGCACCGTTACGGACAGTGGTGTCGCAAGCCAGCAGCCTGTCGCGTCTCCGCAAGACCTCCGCTCCAGTGGCGAGTTCGTTACGAGCGTGACTTTGGATCAGCTCACCACGGGTCCGCGGTGGGCACCGGCCGGCGAAGACACCCGGCCGATCGATAGTGGCAACCAGAAGAGCGGCGTTCCCGGCGACAATATGCAGTCCATCATTCCTGGCAATGCCAGCACCGGCGGCAACTCCTCCTCGAGTAGCTCGAACGACCCGGTGGCCGTCCTGGTCGGCGACTTCTTCGACGTGCCAGGTGGATCGATGCTCCACGTCGCGCTCGATTCGAGTATCCCTTCGTCCATCTCTCAGACAGTTCCAGTTCCTCCCGGATAGTCGGCCCATGGGCATGTGCTGCTCGTCAGTACGTTCCCACTGCGGACCGAAGAACTATCCGTTCATGGCGCTTCGCGCTTGTGCGAAGGCCAGAGATGAGAGGAACAGAAAATGTCTCGTATCGCACGTACGCTCAGTATTCTTCTCGTTGCACTCCTCGCGTTTGCCAGTGTTGGCAATGCTTCCGCTGACTCCAATGGTCTGCTCGGCGGTACCGATCTTGGCGATATTGTCGAAGTCGTCGTCGATGATCCAACCGTTTACGTGGAAGAAGTTCTGACCGATCCCGTGGTCGAAGTTATCGACGTGGCCCCAGTCGTTGAAGTCGTCGACGTGGCTCCGGTCACTGAAATCGTCGAGGACACGAACGTCCAAGCCGTCGTCGAATACGTCGCCCCTGTGGTCGAGGTCGTCGATGACACCTCCGTGCTGGACGACTCCGTGATTGCACCAGTGACCGATATCGCTGGTGACACCGAAATTCTCGACAACGTCGACGTGATCGACGACATCCAACTCGGCGAAACCACCACGGTCGTGCAAGACACCGTCGATTCGGTCGTCCTGGACACCAACGTGCTCGACGAGAACACCGTGACCGATATCGTGAATGTCGATCAGGTGCTCGGTGACACCGACATCATCGATGCCGACAGCCAGCTTCTCGACGATGTTGTGAATGTCGATCTGGACAACGTGCTCTCCGGTGATTCGGATTTGGCCGACCTCGATCTCGGTGGCATTTTGAATGGCACCGACTCCGATCTGGTCGATCTTGATAATCTGCTCGACGGTGATTCCGACCTGGTCGACGTCGACAACCTGCTCAATGGCGACTCCGATCTCATCGATCTTGATTCGCTGACACTCGACGACGTCGACGCTCTCGATCTGGACAACGTGCTCAACGACAACGTCCAGTTGGACAACGTCCTCAACGGCGATGTCGAGCTGATCGACCTCGAAAACGGAACGCTGGTGCAGGATGTGGTCGATGGCGGCGTGGCCAATGTCGATGACCTGGACGTGCTCGATCTCGACCTCGAAAACTCACTCAACGATCTCGAGATCCTCGATGGTGGCATCCTGAATATCGACGAGTCACTGAACGGGCTCGATCTGCTCAACGGCGGAATCCTCAACGACGTGGTCGACGGCGGGATCGCCACCGACCTGGTCGATGGCGGCATCCTCAACAACACGATCGGCGGCGATGTGGTCGATCTGGACAACATCCTCAATGATCTGGACGTTCTGGACAATGACGGCGGCATCCTGAATGACGCCGACCTCGATCTCCTGAACGGTCTCCTCGAGGGCGGAATTCTCAATGGCGACGTTCTGAACCAGAACGACCTCCTGACCGGCGACATTCTCGATGGCGGCATCCTGAATGGCGGCATCCTGAATGGCGGCATCCTGAATGGCGAGATCCTGACCGGCGACATCCTGAATGGTGACGTCCTGACGGGCGATATTCTGACGGGTGACCTCCTCAACGGAAACCTCAATGGCAACACCATCATCGGTGGCGATCTGCTCTCCAATGTGGTTGGCGATGTGGTGATTGGGGATGTCTCCCTGATCGAAACCGGCGACATCATCGGCGGTGACGTCATTGGTGGCGACGTGATTGGCACCGTCATCGATGGCGATCTGATTGGTGGCGACATCATCGGCGGCGACATCATCGGTGGCGATATCGTTGGCGGCGATCTGATCAACATCATTGGTGGCGATGTGATCGGTGGCGATACCACCATCATCGGTGGCGACATCACCAACATCCTGAACGGATGCCTCTTTAGCTGCCAGAACAGCGGCAATGGCAACCAGAATCAGGTCATCGACCTCGAAGACCTGTTCGGTGATATCGATATCGATCTTGGTGGTCTGGTAAACGGTGGAACCACGAACAACGTCACCAACAACAACGTGGTGAACAACGTCGTGACGACGATCGTCAACACGTGGAACAATGGCGGCAGCGGCTCGGGAACGAATCCTGGTGGCTCCGGTTCGACCACGAACAACACCACGACCAATAACACCACGACCAATAACACCACGAACAACGTGACGAATAACAACACCACGAACAACGTGACGAATAACAACGTGACGAACAACAACACCACGACGAATAACAACACCACGACAAACAACAACGTGACGAACAACACGACGAATAACGTCACGAATTCCAACGTCACGAACAACACGACGATTCACAAGACCGTCGTCAAGCGCATCAACAGCACCACGGTTGTCTATCGCTCCGGTGGAACGATCGTGAAGCGAATCGTACGTGCGGCGGGCAGCGGGCATGTGACCAAGTCCGGCTCGGCCGGCGGCCCCAAGGTGAACGCACTTCCGAACACCGGCAGCGCGCTCTTCGGAATGTCGGCGTCGGCGTCCCAGCAGCTCTTCCTGCTGATCTCCCTGGTGCTGATGGCCGCTGGCGCCACCCTTCGCTTGACCGGGCAACGCCGTTCGATCGCCTGAACAGAGCGAGCACATTCGTTGGTCTCCCCGGGAGACGTCCATCACACAGCAGCCTAGCGACATCGGTCGCACATCGACCTCAGATAAGCAGTAATGACCATCGCCGATTGCGATGGCTGGAAGGAGATCCCTCAGGCTGAATACGGACCGAGAGACGTCATCTAACCAGCGCCGAGTTTTCCCCCTTTCGGCCAGGACAGGTGACGGCTCCCGAAGCCGGATTCTCTAGCCCGGAAACGATGCTCGAACCGTTTCGTTGGTGGTCCTCAGAGCGTTCAGAAGCCTCTCTCTTTTGAACGCTCACCCGGGGACTACCAACCCGGTTCTCCATTCGATCGTCTTCGCATTGAACTGTATTGAAGGAGAGCGTATGAAGGAACATCAGATCATCCCGGCAACACGCCGGGAGTTCGTCGGGATCGCCGTGGCTGGAATAGCTGCGGCCACGATTGGCAGCGATCGTATCCTCGCGCAGGGCACTCCTACCGCCGAGGATGGGGTCGAGACGGCTCTCGCACCCAACTGGACATTCTCGGTCTTCCGTTTTCAGGACCCGTATGCCGGTGCGATTCAAGTGCCGCAGGAGCAACCACCTGGTATGCGCTTTACTGGTGCGGAGGTCGAGATCGTCAACGGGTCGGATCAGGGGCTTGCGTTTACCCCCATCGATCTCCGCCTCCGGACACTCGACGGAATCGAGTACCGCGGTGGCAGCGCTATTGGCACTGATCCAACGATCAATCCGCGCAACCTAAATCCGGGTGAACGCTCCCGCGGTTGGGTGCTTTTTACCGTTCCCGCGGAGAGCGAGGCAGACGAACTCGTCTATCTCGCTCCACAATCCCAATTCCGCATCGCGCTCCAGGGCGACGAAACGATGTGACATCACGTGTAGAGGAGTGACTTCCCTGTGGTTGCCCAAGCGTTCCTTTCTCGTTGGTGCGCCTTTCGGCCATCGATCCTGCAGGACCGCGTCGTTGACGCGAGGCTCGGGAGCGCATCAACCATCGAACCTCGTAAGGGTGACCACAGGGCAGCCCCCCGTCCATTGTCGAGAGCACAGGAGATGGTCGCGCTCGTTGGGATTTTTACAAGCAGCCTGCGCCGGCAGGTGAGAAACGAAGGAGGCTAAGACATGTGCCGAATCATTGCGAGCTTGACCATCATCCTGGCGGCTCTTGCATTCCTGACCACTCCGTCCGTCCTGGCGCAGGACGCGTCGGGGAGTTACATCGTCCAGATTCGGTCTGGATCGTGTGACGCTCCCGGAGAAGGGCTGGCACAACTCAAGGACGTGACCTATTCCAGTTCGGATACGGTGGGCGCCACTGAGGCCGCGCGCGCCGCGTCATCCTATTCGGTTGCACCGGTCTCGCTTGCGGCGCTCACCAGCTCGAGCACGGCGTTCGTTGTGCTGGACGGGAACAGCAAGGAGATGGTCGCATGCGGCGAAATCGGGGGAGTCATCGGATCCGATGGCGCGCTCTCCATCGGTTTGCGACCGGTTGGGGATTCGGGCATCAGTGGGATCGCGTATCTGGCGCCGGATGCTGCCAATCCGGCCCAAACTGGTATCTCCACCTTCCTCGCCCTTACAGGAGCGACTACCGCGGAGGATGCCGCCCCGGCCGAAACAGCCATGGAGGCGAATGCGTACTCCTCTATGGTCAGCAGCCAGTTGACCGTTTTGGTCGGCAGCCTGCAACGCATCAATGTTTTGTTCGATCAGGCCGCCCCCGGCGAGAGTGCCTGGTCGAGTCAGGTCGGCGGGGAGCTCTTCCTCTGGAAGCTGCTCTACCGGGTGGCGCAGGACGTCAATCCCCCGGCTGACTTTGCGGATTTCAACCAGCAATACCTGGAGGCCCTTGGCCTGCTGGACAGCGCGGCGAGTGACATTCTTCAGGCTCTGAAGACCAGCGACAACGAGATGCTTGCGTCCGCCGGAAGCAAAATCCAGGAGGCCGTCACCTTGCTCCGGGGGCTGCAGTCGTCGCAATCAACGGCGACCCCTGCCGCTGGAACACCTGTTTCGTAGTTTCTGTGAGCTGCAGCTCGTCGTGCCAGATCTCTCCGGTAGGACGAGCTGCAGGCCTTTTTCTGCTTTTACGCAAAGGAGCGCCTGCAAACGAGCCCGAAAAGTCGCTATCTTTCCCAGGAAATTCCCCGCTCGGAACCCCTCGTAGCGCCGTAAGGGACTGTGCTAGACTGTACGTACACTGTGTACGGTTACTTTCCTGACACAGGTTCCCGCCCGAGCCGGTTCCCCGTCCCCCCACGGTCGCCGGAAACGAAACCCGTTGTCAGCGCGTGTGCTGGAACGCGCTGTCTGGAACCGCTCGAGAGGGACAACACCCATGTCAGACGATCTGCCCATCGTAGGCCGCCCCCGCGGCAGCGCCTGGCGCCAACTTCAAGCCGAAGGGCTGCTTTGGGAAGGCCAGATCCTGGTCGCGGGTGAGAGTACCGATCTCGCCGCGCTCCTCGTGGTCACCAACGAGCGACTCGCGTTGATTCGGGGCGGAGCTATCGCGCTCGATATCCGGCACGACTGGCTTTTCTCACCACCAACCATGCGTCGCACCGGAACCGTTGGGTTACAGGTGCTCACTCCTGGGCAGCGGCTTCCAGAATCGATCACCTTCATTGTGCGCGAGGGACGTTTGGCCGCCGCTGAGCTGGTCGATGTGCTGACGCCACAAGAACGCTTCGAACCCGACTTCCCAACCTGGAACTCGAGCATGTTCCTGGACGAAGAGCCGATCATCCCGGCGCGTCCAGCGCCATACGAACGCAAGCATAGTCCGGCCCCGGTCGATCCACTGCCTCCATTTCCTGTCTATGCCGCGCTGGATGACGACGATTTTCCGCCAATAGCGGCTGCGCCCGATCCGATGCCGGATTGGTCTGGTGCGCCCCGGCTGGCCGCGGGCTCGACCGTCGATTCAGATGCCAATGTGATCCCACGACAGAACGACTGGAATCTCAAACCGATCGAAGGTATGGACAACCGTGACCGGCGCGATCGCCGGGCATGGGCGATGCGATTCGCCGCGCTTTTCCTGGCCATCGCCGGCATCGCGGCCTGGCAAGGTGGCGTGCTGCCGGAGTATTCCGACCTCCGTGGTCGTTTCGCGGACAATACGCCTGAAATACAGACAATCGCCCAGTTGCCAGACGGAACGCCCACCACTGCACCTACCAAGACCGCCGTTCCCGAGTCGACCAAGGCACCGGCAACCAGTGAGGATGAAAGCACGGTCGGTGGACCGAGCTCGACGCAGGCTGAGCCAACCTACGCGCCTGCCGAGGAGACCGCTCTGGCGCTCGGCGTCGGCGGAGGAGAAACCGATCCGCCTGTTTCCGATGTCAACGCCGCACAGGACGATCCGGCTGCGACCGAAGCTCCGGTTATCGCTCCGCCGGACGCAACCAAGGCACCTGCAAGCGAGCCGACCGACGAACCGGCGGCAAGCAAGACCGCAGTACCTACTGAAGAACCGACCGACACTCCAGGGAATATCATCGAACCCACCGAAGCGGCCGTGGAAAGCGCTGGGGTGCTCGACTTCGAGATCACCGATCTGCAAATGGGCGCGTCACTGCCCGATCTGACCCTGGCTCCGTTGCAGGACGAGCGCTGGGTGGTGGTCACAGTCGACGTCAAGAATCCAGGATCCGAGCTGGCGACGCTCGACATGTCACAGTTCAAACTGGCCACCGCGGATGGCGCGCCGCTCGATCTCGACTCGGCCACGGGAGCAGTGGCCTCGTACCTTGGCATTACGGGAAGCAACGGCGTCAAGGACACGCAGGAGATTGGCCCCGGTGAGCGGACCTCGGTGGTGTTGGTCTTCGTTCCGCCAGCGAACGCCACTGGCCTGACGCTCGAAGCAGGGGATGCGTCGCTGCCGCTCGCGGCAGGCGCCACTGGTCAGAGCAGCAGTGGACAGGTGGCCCTGGCGCCCGACCTCTCCGCCCAATTACTGGTGAACTCCTTTACGCAATATTCGATCATCACCCCAACAGCGACACAGAACGCCAAGACTGCACCGGCATTCGTGAACCCGTGGGATGGGCAATGAGCCAGAGTTTCCGGGTCGCGCCGGCTATTCATTTTGGATTCGGGGTTGCTGATCAAGCCGGCGAGCAGGTTCGCTCGCTTGGCATCGCCCGAGTCCTGATCGTCACCGACGCGGGTATTCGCGCCGCCGGCATCTCCGGGCAGATCGAAGCATCGCTGGCGAGCAGCGGAATCCAGTTCGAGATCTACGATCAGGTCAGCCCGAATCCGCGCGATTATGAATGCCTGGCCGCGGCGGAGCTGGCGCGCGCCAGCGGGGCGGAGGCAGTGGTCGCGGTCGGTGGGGGGAGCCCGATCGACCTGGCTAAAGCGGCGGTTGGCCTGGCGACAAATGCCGGCACTGCGCTCGACTGGGTAGCGCCGCGTACCTTCACGAATCCACCGCTTCCGTTGATCGCCGTGCCCACCACGGCTGGCACGGGCAGCGAAGTTACCCGCAGCTCGGTCGTGAATGACACCACGCGCCAGATCAAAGTCTCGCTCCGTGACTGGGCCATCGCTCCCAGAATCGCGCTGGTCGATCCCGGTCTTACCCTGGGATTGCCGCCGCTGTTGACGGCATCGACCGGTATGGACGCCCTGACCCACGCCATCGAGGCGTATACCTGCAACCGCGCTACCCCAATCAGCGATGCGCTGGCGCTGCACGCTATTCGCCTGATCGGCCCAAATCTGCCGATCGCGGTGGCCGATGGATCCAACACCACTGCACGTGAGCAGATGATGCTGGCGAGCACGATCGCCGGGATGGCGTTTAGTAATGCCGATGTGGCGGCCGTGCATTGCATCGCCGAAGCGCTCGGCGGTCGCTACGACACTCCGCACGGGATCGCCAATTCGACCTTTCTCCCCTGGATCTTTGCCTTCGATGCGCCAGCCGATCCGAAACGGCACGCCGATGTCGCAGTTGCTCTGGGAATCGCCACCGAGGATGATGAGCCGGGATATGCTGCGGAACTCGCGTCCCGCTACCTGGTGGACCTGGCGCGCACCATCGGTATTCCGCGCTTCCGCGAGCTGTCGGGGGTGCAGGAAGACGACTTTCCCTGGATCGCGTCGGCGTCAGTGGCGAACCTTTCCAACTCGAGCAATGCCCGCGTGATGGACGACGCTGACTACCTTGGCATCCTCGAATCCGCGTGGAATGCCTGATCCGGGCGGTCCCTCAAACAATCTCAACTTCGATTCTTCGGGTTTGCCCGGCACACAAGTGCGCAAAACCGCTAAACTCTTCCGACGCATCGGAGGTTTCGCGTGAGCTCTATGGAAGAAACTGTGATCGACCAAATCGAAGACGAGACATTGCAACCGGACACCGAGGAAGCTGTCGCCGAGATAGCGGAGCAGGAATCCCTCGAGGCCGAGGTCGATACGCCCGTGTCTTCCAGCGAGTCCGAGGACCCCGCGGTGGAGGAAACAGTCGATATCGAGGTAATCGAGGTCGAGCTGCCGGAGGCGCCGGAGTCAATCGCTCCGGATGCCGAGATCGCCCCGGATACGTCCGAAGCGGCTGCTGAGGTAGGTGAGGTAGCCGAAGTGACCGAGTTGGTTGCCGACGCATCCGTTGCGGCCGAGCCGGTCGATGCTGCCGAGCCGGTCGCCGCGGCCGATCTGATCGCTGCCGACGCGATCGTGGCTGCTGCGGAGGCAGACGCCGCCGCGGCCGAGGCCGACGAACCAGCCGTCCCGGTGGAGATGCTGACCTGGGGTTTCATCGACCAAAATCGCAAGATTCATCAGAACACCACCGAAAACTACCGGGGTCATGTGGTCGGCAAAGCCTATGACAGTCCGGAGAACCAGATCGCTGAACTGGAAACCGCGTTTTCGCAGTTCGTGAAAGACGCCGATCTGATCGAGGCGGATGCCGAAACCGCCAAGAACAAGGTCGGCATTCTCGGGCGCATTCGCAAGCTCAAGGCCAGCGCCGGCAAAGCCGACGCCCTGGGCGATTTCGATGGCCTCTTCAGCCGGCTGCGCGCCCTGGAGGCGAAGCTGGTCGAGGAGATCGAGGCCAAGAAGCTGTCCAAGGAATCCCTGATCGCACGAGCCGAGGAGATCAAGGAATCGACCGACTGGCGCGCTACCGGCGATGCCTACAAAGCGCTTTTCGAAGAGTGGAAGCTGGTTGGCGCGACCGGCAAGGAATCGGACGATTCGCTCTGGGCCCGGTTCATCTCTGCGCGGGAGTACTTCAACCAGCGCCGCTCGCAGCATTTCGAGCAACGTCAGGAACAATGGGGCGCCAATGCTGCCATGAAGCAGGAGCTCATCGTCAAGGCGCACGAGCTGAGCACGTCGGACGATTGGCGTGGCACCAGCGAAGCGCTGCGCAATGTCTTTGCCGATTGGAAGAAGGTCAGCAGTGCTGGCCGCCAGCAGGATGAAGAGCTCTGGAAGCAGTTCCGTGAAGCGCAACAGCACTTCTACGATCGCCGCGCCGCGTTCTACGAGGACAATAAGGCGCGCAAGGAGGCCCTGGTTGCTCGAGCCAAGGAACTTTCCAGCTCGGAGGATTGGGACTCCACTTTCGAAGAGATGAAGGCGATGATGGCTGACTGGCGGACCGTTGGTACCGCCGGGAACCGCGATCTCGACAACAAGCTCTGGGATGCGTTCCGGGGCGGGCAGAACGCTTTCTTCGATCGCCGGTTCGAATCGCAGGCCAAGCGTGAGCAGGAAGCCCGTGATGCGACGAAGGGTAAGGAGCAAATTGTTGCTGCCATCGAGTCGCTGGCATACACCGGTGATTCCGTGGCCGCACAGGACGAGGCCGCTCGCCTGAAAGAGCAGTACGACGCGCTCCCGGCGATTCGCAAGGATCGGCAGGACCAGCTCGACCGGCGGATGCGCAAGGCGATGGGTGATGTCAAAGTCAACGCCGCCTCTGAAGGAGCGCGCCGGGCTGTCACCTGGGAAGGCAAGATCCGCGAAGCGCTCTTCAAATCCAAAGAGCAGCTCGAGGGTCTCAAGCGGAACGTGGCCGCCAATCAGGAAGCGCTTGCCACGGCGCAAGCCGATCTGGCAATTGCCTCTGGCGACCAGGCCGACCTTCTGAAGGACACAATTGCGGCGCTGCAACAGTCGATTGCCGACGACAACGCCGAGATCGACCGTCTTGATTCGTCGATCACCGATATCGAAGAATCAATCCGCTAAATCGAACAGAGAACTCAAACGCACCCTCGAGCGGGTCTGGCACGTGCCAGACCCGTTTCGATCTATCCGGCGAACGCGAGACGCATGACCGGCCAAAGGGCGGTTGCAGCTGAGCGTTACCTACAAGGAGTTAACCGATGAAACCCATGCAATTCGGAATGATGAAACTCACCCGCCTTCCCTACCAGGACCTGGAGCGGGATATTCGCGAAGCGGAAGCCATGGGCTTCGACAGCGCCTGGATCGATGACGATCTCTTCTCTCCCGCCTATGCGGAATTGGATGTCTGGTCCGTGCTGGGCGGCCTGTCTGTCGTCACCGATCGTATCCGCCTGGGCACGCTGGTATCCGTTCCGACGTTTCGTCTGCCCGCGGTCGTGGCTACCCAAGCGCTCACCGTCGACCATATGTCCAATGGCCGTATCGAGGTGGGCATTGGTGCTGGTGGCGCGGTCGAGAGTTACCCCGCGATCGGGGCGGAACCCTGGACACCTCGAGAGCGCTCGGATCGTCTGGGAGAGTACGTGGCCATTCTCTCGCAGATGTTGCGGGGTGAGCCGATCGACTATTCCGGTCAGCGGTACTCGGTCAAGGTCGACCAGGTCGTCCCGCCGGTGCAGCGCCCGCGACCACCACTGATCGTGGCAGCGCACGGTCCCCGCGGGATGCGCAATGTTGCGCGATATGCGGACGGTTGGAATACGGTCGTCAACATGCAAAGTGCCGGCAATACCGACCCCAAGTCGCCAAAGAATCTGAGCGAAGCGATCGCGAACCTGAAGCGGATGAGCCAGCAGCTCGACGCAATTTGCGTGGAGGAAGGGCGTGATCCACAGTCACTAAAACGAAGTATCCTGCTCGACCGTGCGCAGGTGGATCCCTGGTCGTCGGTCGATGCGTTCGATGAGTTCGTCGGCGCGTTTCAGGAGATCGGGATCGAGATGATTGCCTTCTACTGGCCGCCACTCGGCAACACGATTCCCGATCCGACTGGCAGGGAAATCGGTCCGCTTGGCCGCCCGGAAGATATTCCGGTCAGTCCCGAGCAACGTCGCGCGTTCGAGCGGGTGGTCTCCGAACGGGTCAGTAATCGATCGTGACCTATTCCACCACCCAGGTGCGCCAGGGCATTGCCAGGCGTTCGATGAGGGCGATCAGCGCGAACAACCCGATGGCCATCAGCGCGAGCACGAGCACGCAGGCGAAGACGAGCGGGGTTTTGAGCGAGGCGCCGTAGAGTGAGATGGCGTGCCCGAGGCCGGCATTCGAGCCTGACGATTCGCCGATGACTGCGCCAATCACGGCAATTGCCATACCGATCTTGGCGCCGGAGAAAAAGGCCGGCAGGGCCGAGGGAATCTCCACCATGCGAAAGCGTTGCCAACTGCTGGCGCCCATGGTGCGCAGCAGATCGAGGGTTTCCCGATCGGCCGAGCGGAGTCCATCGACGAGACTGACGACGATTGGAAAGAACGAAATCAGGGCCACCATGACTACTTTCGGCATGATCCCGTGGCCGAACCAGATCAGGAGCAACGGCGCCAGGGCCACCAGCGGGATCGCCTGGGTCGCTACGACGATGGGATAGAGCGCGCGTTCGAACACCAGGAAGCGTTCGATGGCAATCGCCACGGGAATGGCAACCAGCACCGCCACGCTGAACCCCACCAGCACTTCCTGCAAGGTCACCCAGGCATCAGCGCGAATGGACGGCCAGTTGTGGATCAGTGCGCGCCAGACGGCGCTGGGAGCGGGGAGATACCAGGCGGGCGTATCACGCATGCGCACCCAGAGCTCCCAGGCCAGCAGCATGAGCGCGAGCAGCCCCAGCGGCAACATCCAGCGCAGCATGCGATTCGACCAGGATTCGCCTGGCAGAAATTCCTCGTCGTTCATGATGTGACCGGTTCGTCGATCAACCCCAGCTCGCCCAGCAACCGGGTTCGCATGAAGCTGAATTCGGGCGAGGTCAAAAATCCGCGTGGGCGGGGACGTGGATCGGTTATCGCTTCGACATAGCGGATGGTTCCGGGTCGTTCCGAGAGCACCAGAATCCGGTCGGAGAGAAAGATGGCTTCTTCGACGTCATGGGTGACCAGCAGCACGGTGCGCGGGTTTTCGGCCAGAAGGGATTGCAGCCAGCCCTGGCTGGTCGCGCGGGTCATGGCGTCGAGCGCGCCGAAGGGCTCGTCCAGCAACAGCAGCGATTGCCCCGTCAGCAGTGTGCGGAGAAAGGCGACTCGCTGGCGCATGCCTCCGGAGAGTTGCGCGGGATAGCGATCCTCGAAGCCCTGCAGCCCAAAAGCCGGGAATCGCTGACGGGCCGTGTCACGCGCCTGGGACCGGGTCATGCCCTGGACTTCCAACCCGAGCGCGGCGTTGTCGACCGCAGAGCGCCAGGGAAGCAGCAGATCACGCTGGTGCATATAGGCGGCCTTCCCCAACCGCTCGGCCGCGCTTGTGGTTACGCCATCCAGCCGCACCGAACCGGCATCGGGTTCCAGCAAACCCGCCAGGATATCGAGCAAGGTCGTCTTGCCGCTGCCGGACGGTCCGATGATCGACACGAACTCATGCTGCCCGAGCGTGAACGAGACGTCCTTCAGCACCTGCAAACGACGTCGCTGCTCGACGAAGGTCGCCGAGAGATCGACGACATCGAGTGCGGGGGGATTCGTTCTGGATCCGGAGCTGACTGACAACGGGCGATCCTGCCTGGTGGCGACGAGGAGACGAGGTGGTGTCCTGGTTCGCGATTGTACCGGGATGTCCGCGGTAGGTCGGCATTGGCTGCCATGAGTCTTTGTTGTGCGGCATTCGACCAAGAGCTTCGCGGTTCTTTCGCAGGGGGTATCCCCGCTTCCCCCGACGTCTTTTCAGGGTTTGTTCTGAACCTCTCGTCCGATCCCGGGAGCTGGAATCCGTTTTCCTGTGCAGTCGGATGCGGTAGACTGGCCGATCGTAACCCGGCCGATCGTTACCGGCGAGGGTTGCTGGTTCCGGCGATCCATCCAGAGTTCTCAACGCGATGTCCATTTCTGTCTCAAGTCAACCGCCGGTGGCGGCCATGCTTCAGCCGCGATATGCCCAGGTGGTCGAGCGGTTGGCCGCGGCGTTCGCTGAATCTGATCACGAGCTGTCGCTGGTCGGCGGGATCGTGCGAGACGCGTTACTCGGGTTTCAGCCGCATTTCGATCTCGACTTCACCACCGACGCGCATCCGGAACAGATTCTCGCGCTGGCGCCTCGTACCGGGGCGACGTCGACCTATGACATCGGCGCGAAGTTCGGCACTATTGGGCTCGTCTTCACGAGTGTTCCCGGCGACGATCCGATCACCGTCGAGATCACGACGTACCGCTCAGAGCACTATCCGGACGAGAGCCGCCATCCTGAAGTGCAATTTGGCACCGATCTGACCGCCGACCTGGCCAGGCGCGATTTCACCATCAATGCAATGGCGGTGAATGTGCTCACCGGCGACCTGGTCGATCCCTTTGGCGGTCAGCCCGATCTGCATCAGGGCATCATTCGTGCGGTTGGCGATCCGGTGCATCGCTTCGACGAAGATCCCCTGCGCCTGTTACGGGCGGCGCGCTTTGTCAGCCAGCTCGGATTCATGATCGAGGCCGATACGCTGGATGCCATGATCGAGATGGCGCCAAGCATCGACCGGATTAGCCGCGAACGCATCTATGCCGAGCTCACTCGCCTGGTCACCGGCACCTACGCTTCGCATGCACTCGAAACCCTGGCACAGACCGGTTTGCTGGAACTCACCATGCCCGGTTTGAAGCCACTTTCCGAGGCGACCGGCGACCGCGGGCCGGTGCATCGGGAAAAAGATCTCTGGGAGCACACCAAGAAGGTGGTCGAGAAAGCTGAGCAACGGCCGGTGCTGCGCTGGGCCGCGCTGATGCACGATGCCGCCAAGCCAATGACGCGCGGATTCGACGCGAACGGTGAAATCCACTTCATCGGGCACGAACGGGAAGGGGCCATACTGGCCCGTAAGGTGCTGGAAGGGCTGCATGCCGACCGTGCCACAGTGAACGCGGTCAGCCACATCGTCGAGCTGCACGGTCGCCCTGGGACCTATGAGCGCGGCTGGACCGATAGCGCGGTGCGTCGCCTGATGCTCGATGCTGGTGATGAGCTGGACGATCTGCTCGATTTGGCCGCCGCGGATGTCACCTCGGCGCGAGCCTTTCGCCAGCAGGCCGCAGCCCAGCGCATCGCGGGATTGCGTGCCCATATCGAACGGCTGGAGATCGAGCGAGAAGCCGACCAGTGGAAGAGCCCGCTAGACGGCGACGAGCTGATGGCCGCGTTCGACCGCAAACCGGGACGGTGGATTGCCGAGATCAAGGACCATCTGCGTGAGCTGGTGATCGATGGCGAGCTCGATTTCGGGGATAAGACACGCGCGCTGGAGATCGCCCGGGAGCTGATGGCCGACCGGGACTGATCCTTCGGGTATCCTCTGCACACAGAAACGAAACGATACACAGCATGTTCGAAGAGGGAGCGAATCGTTGGAAATCTATGATCATTCGGAGAAGTCGATGCAGGAACTGATGACACAGGAGACATTGACGCCGAAAGAACTGGCGACCTTGCTCAGCATCGACATCGATACCATCCTGACCGCCTGCTTCCGCGGTTCCCTCAAGTCGCACATCGTCGACCACGACGTGATCTCGATCGACCGCAAAGACGCCCTGAGCTGGATGGCGAAGGGCCAGCCGTAATCAGGGGCGAACCCCGAGTCGATCGCTGATCATGGCCGCCGTGCGCTGGACCTCCGGTGCAATCTGGAGGAGACGGTCGTCGGTCATGCGGATCGTCGGTCCGGAAACGCTGATCGCCCCAACACATTCACCGGAATAGTCGAAAACAGGCGCGCCGATACATCGGGCGCCTGTTTGGTTTTCCTCGTCATCGATCGAATACCCCCGAACGCGAACCGCGTCGAGCTCGCGTTCGAGCAAGTCGGCACTGGTAATCGTATGTAGGGTCTTGGGCTGCAGGAGGACCGATTCGCTCCTGCTGGCGGCGACTCCAATTGCTGGCGATGGCTTTCCCGATGGCGGTCGAATGGATATCGTCCCGGGCACCGACTGTGGCAGCCATTCGCAGGCCGAGCGAGCTTTCCAGGATATCGATGTACAGGATGCCGGCTCCGTCTGGAATACCGAGGTTGACGGTTTCATCGAAACGGTCACGCAGCTCGCGCAGGGCAGGATGGGCAATCGCACGCAGATCGGTCGCGGCCGATTTGCGTAAACCAAGTTGTAGCAATCGGGTCCCCAGACTGTAACGGCCAGCATCATCTCGCTCGACATACCTGCGTGCTTCCAGATTCGCGAGAATACGCAGCACCGTGACTTTATTGGTATCAGCGTGGTGACTGAGCTCAGTGAGGGTGAGCGGCCCCGCTTGCTTCAAGGACATCGAGAAGATCGAAAGCCTTATTGAGGACACCGATACGGTATCGCGGAGCCAACTCCGGGCTGTCCTGTTTGGTCGTCATGGGAATGCCTTGCCGAGAATCGCGGGAACGTCGAGCGCAAAGTGGCAAGCCGATTTCCGACCAGTGAGCCACTCGGTCAATTCAGGGCGTTCGCTCCGGCAGCGATCGGCCGCCATTGGACAGCGAGGATGAAATGCGCAACCGGACGGGGGATCGGTCGGCGATGGAGGTTCGCCCTGTAAGGCAATCCGTGCCGGTTCCGATCGTGCGAGGCTGGGTGCGGCTTCCAGGAGCGCGACCGTGTAGGGATGAAGCGGAGAGGTAGTGATAGCGTCGGTTGATCCTTCCTCGACGATGCGACCGAGATACATCACGGCGATGCGGTCACTCAGAAAGCGCACCACGCTCAGATCGTGGGAAATGAAGAGATACGCCAGTCCGTGCTGCTGCTGAAGATCCCGCAAGAGATTGAGTACCTGGGCCTGAACCGAAACATCGAGGGCGGAGACCGACTCGTCGAGGCAAAGGACCGCCGGATTCACTGACAATGCGCGGGCGATACCGATCCGTTGCCGTTGTCCACCGCTGAACTGGAAAGGATATTGGCCCGACCGAGCCGGATCGAGACCTACTTCACGGAAGAGTCGATCCACCGTTTGCGGGATGGTCTCGCCCGGAATCTTGCCGTGTATTTCGAGTGGATCGGCCACGATATCGCGCGCTCGCATGCGCGGCGGGAGCGAGGTGTAGGGGTCCTGAAAGACGATCTGCATCTCCTTTCGCAGGATGGTGAGATCATTCTTGCCGATTGTTTTTCCCCGGAAGCGAACGATGCCGCCAGTGGGTTCCTCTAACCAAAGCATCGTACGCGCGAGGGTCGATTTTCCGCAGCCGCTTTCACCGACCACACCCAGCGTTTCACCGCTGTCAAGTTTGAACGAGACATCATCGAGCGCTCGAACTGAACTGTGCGATTTCCGGCTGAATGCGCCGCGACGAATTGGATAGTGCTTGGAGAGGTGATCGACCTGCAGCAAAGGCGTACTCATGCCGCCGCCTCCGCTACCGTCGTCGCTGGGTAAAGATGACAAGCGACCTCCTGCCCTGGCGCTGCTTCGGTAAGTGGAGGCACCTGCGTACTGACAGCGATCCATGACCATGGGACATCGGGACGCAAACGCACAGCCCGGTTGCACGACCCGTAGGTCGGGTGGGTCCCCGGCAATCGCTTCGAGCCGTTCGTCACCCCCGGTATCCATTCGCTCGACAGCGCCGATCAACGCGCGCGTATATGGATGCAGGGGTTGGTTGACGATGGCGTCGCGCGGCCCAGACTCAACGATCTCACCGGCATAAATCACAACGATCCGATTAGCGATTTGAGCGAGGAGCGCAATGTCATGCGAGATGAAGAGCATGCTGGTCTGCTGGCCAGAACCGGAGTGATTCCAGCTCGGCCAGGAGCTGAGCCTGCGTGGTGACATCCAGCGCCGAGGTTGGCTCGTCAAGGATCAGCAGGCGGGGATTCCCGATCATCGCCAGCGCGATCATGACGCGTTGTTGCATGCCGCCGCTGAGCTGGAAGGGATATGCGCGTAGCACACGGTCGGGATCGGCAATGTTCATTGCGGCCAACGACCGCCGCGCCAGCGCATCCACCCCATTACCGGTGGCGGCGTTGTTGATCCGGATGATCTCCGCGAGTTGGTATCCGACGGTGAGCACGGGATTGAGCGAATTTCCGGGATCCTGAAAGATCATTCCGATGCCACGTCCGCGAATCTGGCTCATGCGTTTGTTGCTAACCCGGGCGAGGTCCTCACCATCAAAACCGATTGTGCCGTTGATCACTAGGCCCGGCGGGTCGATGAGTTGAATGATCCCCAACCCGAGGGTTGATTTGCCCGATCCACTTTCGCCAACGACGCCGACTACCTCGGCATGCGCGATGTCTAATGACACGTCGCGCACCGCATGAACCGCTCCCGCTTTAGTGGGGTAGTCGACGGTCAGATTCCGAACCTGGAGGAGGGGGCCTGCCTCAGAGGAGGTGAGATGGGAGCTGTTCACAGGGAGAGCGAGCGGGGTGCGCCGGAACGCGCCCTGGGTCAGCTTCGGATCGAGAACGTCAGCGAATCCGTCCGCTGCCAGTCCGACGGCCAATACCGTGATGATGATGGCGAATCCGGGCAGAAGCGCCATCCAGGGGTCCAGCATCATGTATTGCCGGCCATCGGCTAGGATCGAACCCCATGAAGGTGTTGGCGGACTCAACCCGAGTGAGATAAAGCTCAAGAGTGATTCGATCACCACGAAATAGGCGAGATTGAGCAAGGCTATTGGCACGATCGCCTGCCAAACATTGGGCAGGACATAGCGGTGCATAATGCGCCATTTCGACGCGCCGACCGCCTGAGCGGCGCGAGCGTAGTCTTTGTTCCGTTCGGACAGCACCCGGCTGCGCACTACCCGGGCGTAGATGACCCAGCTGGAAATACCGAGCACCGCCATCAGATGCCAGACCGTACGGTTCGGCGAGACCGCCAAAATCGCGATGGCGAAAAGCACGAACGGAAAGGCAAGCTGCACATCGCCCAGGCGCATCAACGTAGCGTCGGTTGCCCCGCCGTAAAAGCCGGCGATCAACCCGGTGAAAAATCCGATCGTCATGCCGACAATCACTGCTCCGACGCTGATCAGCAGCGACGATCGAGCACCGTAGATCAGGCGACTCATGATGTCGCGTCCGAGCGGATCGGTCCCGAATGGATAGCTCGAGCTGCCGCCGTTCTTCCAGACGGGCGGCAGGAAATTGTCGCCCAGGTTTTGTTTCATCGGATCGTGAGGTGCGACCAGAGGAGCGAAGATCGCGATTGCTAGGATCGCCAGAAACACGACCAACCCTACGGTCGCAATCTTTCGGTGCCGAAGCTCCGCCAGGACGCTGCGGAACGACAGCTGGCTTAGTGGAGCCGTTACCGGCTGAGACGTGACTGCCTCAGGATTGGCGAGCTCGACGGTCATCGCAGCCGCACGCGAGGATCGAGAGCGGCATAGGTCAGATCGACGGCGAAGTTGATGAGCGTAAACATCACTGCGGTGACCAGCACTGTCCCCTGGATCATGGGGAAGTCGCGTTGCGAGATTGCCTGCAAGGTGAGGTTGCCAATGCCCGGCCAATTGAAGATCGACTCGATCACGACCGCGCCGCCAAGCACATAGCCAGCCTGCAACCCGATCAGTGTGATGAGAGGAATGGCGGCTACCTTCATAATATGCACGCCCAGCACCCGCCGTTCGGAAAGCCCACGTGCGCGAGCGGCGCGCACAAACCCTTCCCCCATCGTTTCGATGAACGCCTGGCGCACCGCCCGGATCTGCAACGGCAGCAATGAGATCACCAGCGTCGCCACTGGCAGAACATAGCTTTTCCATCCCGCGTTGCCGACTGCTGGAAACCAGCGTAGGTTGACAGCAAAGAGCAATGCCAGCATCACTCCGAGCCAAAAACCAGGCGTCGCTTGCGCGATCGAGGAGAGGGTCAAGGTGATCCGGTCGAAAAAGCCATTCGGCTTGCGCGCGGCCGCAATGCCGAGCGCAAAGGCGATGACCGTCGTGATCGCCATGCTGATCAAGCCGAGCGCCAGCGTGTTTGGTACCGAATCGAGCACGGTCGTGGTAACCGGTCGTCCGCCGCGAAACGACGTTCCCAGATCGCCATGGAGAAGATCGCTCAGGAACGCCACGTACTGCTTGCTGAGCGGCTGGTCGGTACCAAGCTTCTGGCGGGTGATGTCCAACACCGATTCCGGGGTACCCGGAGGTTCCATGATGCGCGCTGGATCGCCGGGCACCAGTCGGATGGCGAAAAAGGTCAGCGTGATTACACCGAGGATCACCAGTACCATCTGGAAGGTGCGTTGTAAAGCAAAGGAAAGCATGATCGTCGGAAGCTGGATGCGCCGTGCGGCGCATCCAGCTCGGTATCGACAAGTACTAGCTCAGCGTCGCCTTCGCGAAGACCGTGTCGAAGTTCGGAAGGACGATAAGACCCTGTACCGAGGAAGCATGCGCCACGGTGAAGTCGCTGTTGTAAAGCGGGATCTGAATGAGATTCGTCCAGAGGTATTGCTGGAGCTCGGCGTACACGCCGCCACGCGCCTCGGTATCTGTAGTAGTTACTCCTTGATCGATGAGTTCGTCGACCTTGGCATCGTGAATACCCACCCAGGCCCCTGGAGATTTGTACAGCGTCGCCAGCGCGGCGTTCGGATCGCCGTTGCTGCTCCAGCTCAGGTGGAAGAAGAGCCCGGGCTTGTCCTCCGCGAAGAGCCCGTCGATGATTGCGGCGATATCGGTGATCTGCAGTTCCACCTTGAATCCGACCTGTCCAAGCGAGTCGGCAATCGCCTGGCAGACCTCGGGACCACGTGGAAGGAACCCCGTCACGCCCCAAAGTGGAAGTGACGGACCATCTCCCTCTGTATACCCGGCGTCGGCCAGCGCCGCCTTTGCCCTGTCGAGATCGAGCCCATAGACTGGCTCCTGCGCGGCCGCGTAGACCGCGCCATTCGGAATATGCGACTGCGCGACCTGGCTTGCTCCCTCGACCAAATTGTCGACCAGGCCCTGCCGGTCGATTCCCCACATCACCGCCTCACGCAACTTGAGATTGGCGGGGTCCCATGGGGCCGGATTGTCCTGCCGCATCCAGAGATTGACATTCTCCAGCCCAGTCACGGCAATCAATTCCACGCCATCGGTCGATCCGAGTACCGGGAATTGTTCGGGTGGTACCCGGTCGAGCACCTGCGCTTGACCGGCCAGAAAGGCATTCAGGCGGGTTTGGGCATCCTGAATATATTCCCAGACGAGGGTTTGAATGGCTGGAGCGCCGCCCCAATAGTCAGGATTCGCGACCATGGTTTTGACGTTTTGCTCATCATTGGAGAGCTTGAACGGTCCGGTGCCATTGGGATGCGCTTTCAGCGTTTCAAGACCGGCGGATGGAGTCGCGGGATCGGACGACGGCTGGATGTCGTCTGCCGACAGAATTGCCAGTTGCGCCAACTCGATCAGTGTTGGCGCGAACGGGGTGGAGGTGATCAGCCTGGCAGTGTAATCATCCACTACTTCAACGGTGGTCGGCACCCAACGGGATGCGGTAGAGGTCAATTCGACGGTGGCCCCAGTCGCGAGCTCTACTGACGCTTTCACGTCGGCGGCGGTAAAGGGCTGACCGTCGTGGAATGAGACCCCTTGACGCAGCTTGAACTCCCAGGTCGTATCGTCGATCTGCGTCCAGCTTTCCGCCAGTCCTGGCGTGAAATCGGAGACATCCGGGGTTTGCAGCATCACCAGCGTATCGAAAATCTGGCGGCCAAGCCGCCACTGGCTCTGGGCAGTTGACAGGTACTGGTGCCAATCGGCCCAGAACGCTTCGGCAATGAGGAACCGCACCTCGCCGTCGGCTTGTTGGCGAGAGAGCGCTGGTTGCGTTTGCGAGCCCGGAGCAGCCGATGCCGCCGTGGGCAGAACAGCGGCTCCGATACCAAAGTAGGCGGCTGCTTGGGCGAACTGTCGTCGGGTGATCGACCCGTTGTGGAGTTTCTCTGACAGGACCTCTAAGATATCGCGTTGATTCATCGCTTCCTCCCGTGGTTTGAGGGACCAACCGATTTCGAATGCCGTCTGCGGGCGTCGGAAAGTTCCACGATATGCAACTCGGTTACACGATTCATTAGAGAATATGTCGGAGTGATGCATCTCGTCAACCGGGTTGGAACTCCTTTTCATCGCGGAGGACGCTGCGCAGGAATCAGCTCGGCCAGTTGCCGCCGTCGACGTTCAGGCATTGCTGGGTGATGTAGTCGGCATCAGATGACGCCAGGAAGGCGACTGCTGCGGCAACATCCTCCGGTTGCTCGATGCGGCCGAGCGGAATCGATTGGGTGAAGGTCCGTTTCGGTTCCCCGATTTCCATGTTCAGCAATTTCGCGAACTGTTTGTCGACCTCTTCCCAGAAGGGGGTGTCGACGATTCCCGGAGCGACGGCGTTGACATTGATTTTGTGTTCCGCCAGGGCGAGCGCCATCGACTGCGTCATGCTGATGACACACGCCTTGCTTGCGCAGTAGGCAAGCACCAACGCTTCACCGCGGCGTCCCGCCTGAGAGGCGAGATTGACGATCTTTCCGCCGCGACCCTGCTCGATCATCACCTTGGCAACGGCCTGGCTACAAAAGAGCACGCCCTTGCAATTGACATCGAACATCAGGTCCCAGTCGGCCTCGGTGGTTTCGAAGAAGGGAATGATCTTGCCAACGCCCGCGTTGTTGACCAGGATGTCGATTCCGCCATAGACGTCCACCGTGGCATCGACCATCTCTTGCACGTCGTCCTGGCGACGCACATCCACCCGCACACTGGAAGCTGTGCCGCCTGCCGCCTCGATCTCGGCGACCACTCCATTTGCCGCATCGATATCGAGATCGGCAATGACCACCCTGGCGCCTTCCGTGGCAAAACGCAGACTGATCCCGCGGCCGATGCCGGAACCGCCTCCCGTGACGATGGCGACTTTGTCCTGTAGGCGCATACGATGAAACCTCCCTGTTCTAGACGCGATAACGATCGATCGTTGTCTGGGAAAGATGAACCCCGAGTCCTGGCGCGCTCGGCATGGAAACCTTGCCTTGCGGGTTCACCACAATCGGCTCCTCGAAGAGCTCGCTGCGCAATGGGTTTGGATTCTGGTCGAATTCGAGTAGTCCGCCATTCGGCAGCGAAGCGATGAAGTGCATATTGGCGATGGTACTCAGTCCGGAAGAGAAGACATGCGGCACAACGGGGAGATTGAACGCCTCGGCCAGGGCGGCGATCTTGCGACATGGGGTGATGCCACCCGTCCAGATCACATCCGGCTGCACGATATCGACCGCGCCGCTGACGATGCAATCCCGAAAACCGGCTAATCCCGTTTCGGTCTCATACCCGGCTACCGGAGTCGTCAACATGCGAGCGACCTCGGCGCTGCCGCGCCGGTCCTCGGTCGCTACTGGCTCCTCCAGCCAGGCGATTCGATCTGGTCCAATGGCGTCCATAAAGCGCAAGGCTTCCGAAGGCGACCAGGCATTATTGGCGTCGATGGCAAGCCTGGCTCGGGAGCCAATCGCGCTGCGGGCTGCCTGCACGCGCTCGATATCTTCTTCGAACGTGGCCGTGGCGTAGTCGCTGGCTTGCATCAGATGGAGGGGGTTCCAGAGCAGATCGGGATTCCGCCCGACTTTGATCTTGACCCACTCGAAACCGTTCTCGACATACCCTGCCACTTCGTCCGCCAGCGCCTGGGCGTTCTTCTCGCGGGAATAGAAGCCGGCGGAGGCATAGGCGGTCAGCGTGTCGCGGAAACCGCCGAGCAAACGGTAGAGCGGCACGCGAGCCGCCTGGCCGACGATGTCCCAGAGCGCAATGTCCACACCGGAAATCGCCATCATCAGCATTCCGCGGCTGCCACGCTGATGGGGTTGGGTAGCCATCTTTTGCCACAAACGCTCGATCGCGAATGGGTCCTCCCCGACGACGATCGGTTTCAAGGTATTCAGCACCAACGCTTCGGTGCTCTCCAGATCGCCGCCGTAGGTGGCCGCTTCCCCAATACCGGTGAGTCCCGTGTCGGTATGTACCTGCACGATAAGCAGCGGACGCGCCGGCATATAGTGGATCGCGTCCGCCATAGGGACTGGCATGTCGTAGCGCAACCGAATGGTCGTAATATCAGTGATCTTCATCGTCCCTGGCCTCCAGCAATTCCCGGTTGAAAAGAAATCATCATACTGCCGCGACCATTGTGAAATTCGCTATCAAATCCACCGCCTTGGCCGAATCCGCAATGCTGAAATGTAACTAGAAGAATATTGACACGTTCCTGGAAGATGGCCACTATATCCTTGGCCTGATTCGAACCCAATGCTGCGCGAACGGTATTGGTCTCGAGACAGCTACGTATCGTGATGCGGTTCGCGAAGCCGCGAGCCCAATGTCGGAGGAGATACATGTCGAGTTCACGAAACACGAACCGTCGAACACTGATCAAGATGGGGGCGGGAGGAGCCGCTGCGCTGGTAGCAGGACGCTATCTGGTCGGCCCGGTTTCGGCCCAGGTCCCCACGTTGGAGAAGAAAGATACCTATACGGTTGGCTTCGCCCAAACGGGCTCCAACAACCCGTGGCGCCTGGCGGAAACCGCCAGCATGAAGAAGCAGTTCGAGGAAGAGCTCGGCTGGACGTTGATTGCCACCGATGCGAACGAAGACACCGCCAAGCAGCTGGCCGACCTCGATTCGATCATTGCGCAGCAGCCGGACATCATCATTTTCCCGCCGCGCGAATCGCAGGCGCTGGCGCCGAAGGTGCTGGAAATGAAGGAAGCCGGGATCCCGGTCATCCTGATCGACCGCGATGTCGATCACTCCATCGCGGTTCCTGGTGAGGACTATATAACCTTCATCGGTTCCGACTTCGTCGATCAGGGACGCCGTGCGGCCGAATGGCTGGCCCAGGCCACCGGCGGAAACGCCAAGATCATCGAGCTGGAAGGCACCACCGGCGCCGATCCGGCGATCGACCGCAAGAAGGGTTTCGATGACTACATCGCCGGAACCTTCCGGGGCACTCCCACGGCGGATGGCGCCTTCGCTGGCATGGAGATCATCGCTTCCCAGACCGGCAACTTCACCCGGGATGAAGGACGCCAGGTCATGGAGACGCTGCTGCAAGCGAACCCGGACGTCACCGCGGTGTACGCCCACAACGATGAGATGGCCATCGGCGCCATCGCCGCGCTGGAAGCCGCGGGCCGCAAGCCTGGCGAGGATGTGATCATCGTCTCCATCGATGGTGAGAATGCCGCGCTCGATGCGATTGCCGAAGGCAAACTGGGCGCTTCGGTCGAGTCGAGCCCCTTCTTTGGCCCCGTCGCTTATGAGACGATGATGAAGTTCGTCAATGGCGAGGATATCCCCGACTGGGTTCAGGTTGAGGACCGCTTCTTCGATAGCAGCAATGCGGCGGAGTTCCAGGGAACGCAGTACTAGACAGTTCCATCGGGAATCAGCGGAGACGCCAGCTGGCGTCTCCGCTCCAGCTTTTGATACTTTGAACGCAAAGGTCGGAATGGTGTCCTCGAGTCCCCCTGTGCCCGCGAGTAGCCAGAATTTGCTGCTCGAAATGCGCGACATTGTCAAGAAATTTCCCGGTGTGGTCGCGCTCGATCATGCTCGCTTGACCGTGGAAAAGGGTGAGGTGCATATCATCGTCGGGCAAAACGGCGCTGGCAAATCGACGTTGACGAAGATTCTCAACGGCGCCTACCGCAAAGACGGTGGCACGATCGTCTTCGATGGCAAGGAGGTCGATTTCGCCACGCCGCACCAGGCGCAGATCGGCGGAATCAGCACCATCTATCAGGAGATCAATCTCGTGCCGTTCCGCTCGGTGGCGGAGAACATTTTCATGGGGCGGGAGCCACGTCGTTTCGGGCTGATCGACTGGCCGCGCATGAATCGGGAATCGCGTGCGATTCTGGCGCGCTTCGGTCTCGATTTCGATGTCAAGCAGCCATTGCTCAACCTGAATGTGGCCTTGCAGCAGATGGTCGCCATCGCAAGGGCGGTCTCTTTCGGCTCCCGGCTTGTCGTCATGGACGAACCCACCTCCTCATTGGACGAGCGCGAAGTGGCCACGCTCTTCGAAGCGATTCACCAGTTGAAGGCATCTGGCGTCAGTGTGATCTACATCTCCCACCGGCTCGACGAGCTGCATCAGGTGGGTGACAACATCACCATCATGCGTGACGGCAAGACGATCGAAGAGACCTCGCTGGCCAGCATTTCCAAGCTCGAGATTGTGGCCAAGATGCTCGGCAAGAACATCGGTGATCTGGAGCGTCAAGGGACGACTGGCTTTGCCGAGCGCAAAACTGATATCGACACAGCGCCCTTCTATGTCGCCTCACAAATCGAATCCAAACCAGTGCTGAGCGATGCGTCGATCGAGCTAAGACGTGGAGAGATTCTGGGGCTTTCTGGCCTGCTTGGCTCGGGGCGAACCGAGCTAGCGCGTGTGCTCTTCGGTGCGGACAAGCCGGATCGCGGTTCGATGACGCTTGACGATGCTCCTTCCCCGATCGCGTCTCCACGCGATGCGATCCGGAAAGGAATCGGCTATTGCTCCGAGGACCGCAAGGCAGAAGGCATCGTTCCGGACATGTCCGTGCGGGAAAACCTGACGCTTGCCGTGCTGCCGACCCTGACCAGGCGTGGCATCATCGACCGCAAAGAGCAGCAAGAGATCGTCGATCGTTTCGTGAAACTGCTCTCGATCAAAACCTCCGATGTCGAGCAACCGATCTCGCAGCTTTCGGGCGGCAATCAGCAAAAGGTGCTGCTCGCTCGATGGCTCTGCCTGAATCCACGCCTGTTGCTCCTCGACGAACCGACCCGTGGCATCGATGTCGGCGCAAAGGCGGAGATTCATCATCTGATCGAAACGCTGGCTGATGAGGGGATGTCGGTGTTGATGATCACCTCGGAAATCGAGGAGATCGTCGAAGGAAGCAATCGCGTGACCGTGTTGCGAGACGGGCGGACCGTGGCGGAATTCGACCGCGAGCAGATCAATCAGGATGTCATCATCTCGGCAATGGCTGAGGGGTCCGACCCGTTGCCGGACACGGTCGAGGTCTAGCCCATGGCATCGGCGACTCCTCAGACCGCAGTGCGCTCGCTTTCACCAGTCGATATCGTTCGCAACAGCTCGCAGACACAGCGGGCGCTCGTCGCGCTGATCCTGCTTTCGATCTACAACGCCCTTTTCACCACGAACTTTCTCACCGTTGCCACCCTTCGCGTGAACCTGACCCAGGTGTCGACCATCGTTATCGTGGCGGTGGGGATGACCTATGTGATCGGCAGCGGCGGTATCGATCTCTCGGTCGGCGCGTTGATGGCGATCTCGGGCGCGCTGGCGCCCAAGATTTTCGAAAGCCAGCGCGCGCTGCTCAGCAACGAGTGGATCGGTATTCCACTGGCGATCGTGATCCCGATCCTGGTGGCGGGCGCCTTCGGCTATTTCAATGGCTATCTGATCACCAAGTTCAGGATTCAACCGATCATCGCTACGCTTGTCCTCTTCCTGGGAGGGCGTGGTATCGCCAAAGCCTTTTCCAGTGGCAATCTGGTGGAGTTCAACACACCGCATTTCGATTACCTGGGCACCGGACGGCCGCTCGGTATCCCGGTACAGGTGATCGTGATGATCGCGGTCGTGATCGTGGCTGCCTGGGGGCTGCGCAGTACGACCTTCGGACGCTATGTGCTGGCGATCGGAGGCAACGAGCGTGCGGCCGAATTGGCTGGCGTGCCGGTGGTCCGAGTCAAACGCCGGATCTATGTGCTCTCCGGATTGCTGGCGGGGTTGGCTGGTCTCATCGTGGTCGCGATCAACACGTCGAGTGACCCCTACCAGGTTGGTGACGGCATGGAGCTGGATGCCATTGCCGCAGTGGCGGTCGGGGGTACGCCGCTTACCGGTGGACGCGCGACCGTCATCGGCACACTGGTCGGCGCGTTTTTCATCCACCAGGTGCGTTACACCTTGATCTCTCACGGGGTTCCCGATGGCACCACGCGGATGGTCATCGCCCTCGCCATCCTGGTCGCGGTTTTACTGCAACGTCCCAAGTCAGGGTGGAGATAGGCTGATGGAAGCGGGCGAGCTCCGGCAAGACGCGGTCGATCCGTCGTCCAACGCCTATTCGAAGGTTGCGGGAATCTGGTTGCGCGGTCAGGGTGTGCTGATCGCGCTGATCCTGGTCTTTCTCTTCGGAGCCTGGCGCTATGGGGAAAAATTCACCAGCGATTTCAATCTCTGGACGTTGGCCAAGAACAACACCTATTTCGCGTTGATCGCACTGGGGATGACGTTCGTCATTATGACCGGGGGAATCGATCTCTCGGTCGGAGCGGTCGTGGCGCTCTCGGCGGTGACAGCAGCCCGGCTCAGCCCACACGGTCTTTGGGTGGCGTTGGCCGCGGCGATTGGCATTGGCCTGCTGATCGGCGTCATCAATGGTGGGATCATCGCGGTCTTCAAGGTGCAACCGTTCATCGTAACCCTGGCGTTGCTGCTGGGAGCCAGAGGGGCGGCGCTCAACTTATCCCACAACGCCAGCGTTTCGGTCGATTACGCTACCAATTACAAGGAGCTTTGGAAAACCGACATTGGCCCGGTGCCGTTACCGGTTGTCATCGTGATCGTCGCCTATATCCTCGGGTCGATCATGCTCAACCTCACCCGTTTCGGGCGGCACATCCTCGCCGTCGGCGGCAACGAGGAAGCCGCTCGCCTGGCTGGGCTTCCGATCAACCGCACGTTCTTTTTCGTCTATCTGTTGAGCGGTGGCCTGGCCGGTTTGGCCGGGGCGCTGCTGGCGGCGCAAGGGAATACCGGTTCGCCGATTGCGGCGGTCGGTTGGGAGCTCACCGCCATTGCCGCCGTGGTGGTGGGCGGCACACTGCTCACCGGCGGGCGCGGCTCGGTCTGGACCACCCTGGTTGGCGTCGTGCTGCTCGGACTCATCTTCAACGAGCTCAACTTCGAGCGCGGCAAAGGGATCTTCGATCTGACGCAATACTGGGAAGAAGTCATCCGCGGATTATTCCTGCTGATTGTCATCATCCTGCAAGCCCGCTTGACGAATACGGAGCGGGGAAGCCATACGATGTAGGGAGGCACCTCCAGGTTTCGGCCTATTTCGTGCCACGCACGATCATCAGGCGTCCAAGGAGGGTGATCGATCCATCGGCGGCAACGGGCAGCACCGCTCGGAGGCGCTCGCGTAGCGCCGCCTGTTGGTCTGCCCCTAGTGACCGGGCATAGCGTTGGATAGGCGTCGCACCGTCCAGCAGGCAGGGCTGCCAGTAGTCCTCGAAATCACGGAAAACCGTCGGAGTTTCGATGGCGGCCGCCGTTACCTCCCGCAATCCCGCATCCGTCCACACGTTTGCCAGTGACTCGGTGCCGTGCAAGTTGAACTGCGTGCGCGGATCCAGAGCGCTGGCCGCCGGATCGACATCCGTTGCCGCTTTCCAGAACGGCCGGGTGAATTGCTGCTCGTCGTCCACGTCCCAGATATATCCGGCCACCGTGCCGCTGGTGCGGACGGTCCGCGCCATCTCGATGACGGCTGCCGTGGGATCGGGTACGAAATGCATGACCAGCCCAGAGATGGCCACATCGAAGCGATCGTTCTCTGCTGGCAAGGATTGGGCGTTTCCTTGCGCAAAGCGGACGCGCGAATCGCGGATCTGCGCGGTGGCAAGCTCGAGAAAATCTGATGAGGGGTCGACCGCGAGCACCTCGGTTGGGTCGGCGATTTCGAGCATAGCCCGCGTCAACGAGCCTGTTCCACAGCCTACATCGAGCCAGGCGCGGCGGGGCGGGACCCCGAGCCAGGTGAGTGCGGTACGGGCGGCTGGCCGACTCCAGCGGCCCATCATTGCTTCGTAGGCGTCGGCGTTCGTCCAGGTCATGGGAGCAGGAGCAACGTCCATGGGATTTCCCTCCACGCCGGCGACATCCGGACAACTCCCGGAATGGTGGACGGCGACCAATTCACCCTCACTGTACAGGAGCGGGAAATCGCTGGAAATGCCGGCGGGCTCAGCTGCCGGTAAAGCCAACGATGAGCGTGATCACCAACCATTGCGCGGCGGGAGCGGAGAACGTTCCTCCTGGCCACCGGCGGATCGCCCGGCAGACGAGCGCGACCAGCAGACCGGCAGTGAGTCCGGCCAGGAAGGCGATGGGGAGGTTGCCCCCGTCCGCGCTCGAGCCGACGCGGAGAACGTCGCCGAAACCCCAGGAAACCGCGAAGAGCGCCGTGCCGATATCGATACCGCGCGTGCCGTTTGGAAAGCCGAGTGGAACGATCCAGAAGTTGATCGTGTGATAGGCGGTCGTCATGAAGAACCCGAGCAATGCGATCTTGATGATCTCGTCGACCGGACCTGCCAGCAAGCGAGCAGCCAGCATCATGAGGGGAACACCGATGAACAGATAGCGCGCCTGTTGGGCGATGCGGCCCGGCACGGCTGGCACTTGAAGAGAGGGGAGCGCCGTGTCTTCGATACCGCGTGCCGCTGCCCGGCGAATGTAGGCGAGCGCCAGCAAGGTGGCCAGCAACGGACCGGCCAGCCGTCCAATGTACCAATCCCAGGGCGTGTCTTCGATCGCCACTTGCGGTGCAGCGAAGACCGCAATCAATAGTGGCCAGATCGCGTGCTGCACGACGGTCAGGTTGAACCAGCGGTAAATCTTCCGGAGGAATTGCAGGCTGCCGCCTTGCAGGGCGCGCCCGAAGATTCCCGGCTCAGTTGGTGATGGATGCTCGTTCATGGTTTGGTCCACCACTCACAACCAACGGCCCTGCCGGGTTGCACATTGATGGCCGATCCAAAGGTCACGCCGACAAGGAGAGATTCTTCGCTGCGCTCAGAATGACGGAGGGGAAGCGGCGCGATGAAGGGCGTTCGTAGTCCCGAGGGGACTTGCGGTGCATAGCAGCGTCGCTTCAGCGTGGTGCGGGCCACGCCAGACACATGCCTTCCAGGGGGAACGAATGGGGCAGCCTCGAATACCGAAGGCTGCCCCATGGAATGCATCGTTCTACCTGCTGACTGCCGCGTGCTGATTGCGTTACAGCACCAGCCGCAGGGGCTTCTCCAGATAGCTCTTGACGACCTGCAGGAAGCGGGCCACTTCGGCGCCATCGGTGATCCGATGGTCGGCCGAAAGGGTGATCTTCATCTTGTGGGCCACTGCCAGCTCGCCATCCCGCAGAGTCGGCACCTCGGAGATCGAGCCGATCGCCAGGATCGCGGCCTGCGGCGGATTGATGATCGCCACGAATTCGGCAACGTCGAACATCCCCAGATTCGAGATCGTGAAGGTCCCACCCTGGTATTCCTCGGGCAGAAGACCGCCCTCGCGGGCACGTCCCGCCAGATCTTTCGTCATGCGTGCGATCGTGCCAAGCGAAAGCTTGTCTGCATCGGGCAGGAAGGGCGCGATCAGACCATTCTCGATTGCGACGGCGATATTGATGTCGATATTTGCGTGATCGTAAAGCTGGTCGCCTTCGAGACTCGCGTTGAGGTTCGGGAAATCGCGCAGCGCCAGCGCCGCGGCCTTGACGACCAGATCGTTGAAGGAGACTTTCGACGACTTCTCCTCGATCTCGCCGTTGATCATCTCCCGGAAGGCGCGTGCCTCGGTCATGTCGACTTCGGAGACCACGTAGAAGTGGGGAATGACGGCCTTGGCCTCGATCATCCGCTTGGCGGTGGTTTTGCGAATGCGGCTCTGCTCACGCACCACACCGGCTGGTCGGGTCCCACCCTCAGCAGATGCGGCAACTGGCGCCGGTGCAGCTTCGGACGCTGATGCAGCGGGGGCGGCGGCTGGTTTCGGCCGGGCTCCGGTCAGATAGGGCGCCAGATCGTCCTTGACGATACGGCCACCGGGACCAGTACCGGGGATGACCGAAAGATCGATCTCGTGCTCGGCGGCCAGTCGCTTGACCAGCGGAGAAGCGCGCAGCTTCTCCCCTTCCGCGCGAACTGGGGCAGCAGGAGCTTCCTCGATTGCCTGGGCTGGGGCGGGTGCGCTGGCAGCGACCGGCTCGGCAACGGGAGCCGCGGCCTCTGGTGCGGGTGCTGCTTCGGCTGCAGCCTCAGCTTTGGGTTCGTCTGCCGGAGCGGAGGCAGCGGGGGCTTCGCCTTCCGCACCGATCTGGGCGATAGCGGTGCCGATTGGCACCGTCTGCCCTTCGTTCACCAGGGTCTGGATCAGGAAGCCGCTTTCCGCCGCTTCGATCTCCAACGCGACCTTGTCGGTCTCGATCTCTGCGATCGGATCGCCCGCGTCTACCTGATCGCCGACGTTCTTCAGCCAGCGCAGCAGCGTGCCCTCTTCCATTCCGTCACCCATCTTGGGCATGATTATCTGGGACACGGTCAAGACCTCCGGTAGAGCACGCGGTTCACCGCGTCGATGATGTTGTCTTCACTCGGGAATGCTGCGATTTCGAGATTACGAGCATAGGGAGCGGGAACTTCGGCGCCACTGACCCGCTCGACAGGAGCGTCGAGATAGTCGAAAGCATGTTCCTGCAAGTGGGCGGCGACCTCGGAGGCAACGCTGAACCAGCGCCACTGCTCTTCCACCACCACGACCCGGCCAGTCTTCTTGGCTGACGTCACGATAGTTTCCGTATCGAAGGGACGGATCGAACGGAGATCGACAACTTCTGCGTCGAGGCCCTCGTCCTTTTCCAACCGGGCGGCTACCTTGAGCAGCAGATTCACCTGCCGGCCGTAGCCGATCATGGTCACATCGACACCTTCACGGGCAATGCGTGATTTGCCGAAGGGAACGGTGTACTCCTCGGTGGGAACCTCGCCTTTGGTGCCATAGAGTGCGCCAGCTTCCAGGATCAGCACGGGATCCGGGTCGCGAATCGCTTCGATCATCATCCCGTGGGCGTCGTATGGGGTTGCCGGGGCGACCACCTTGAGCCCGGGAAAGTGACCGTAGAACCCTTCGAGGCTATGGGTATGTTGGGCGGAAAGCTGGACACCGCCCCCGTTTGGACCCCGGATGACCAGCGGCACCGTTGCCTGACCACCCGAAAAGTAGCGGATCTTGGCCGCGTTCTGGATGATCTGGTCGGCGGCCTGGAACGAGAAGTTCCAGGTCATCATCTCGACGATGGGGCGCATACCCGCCATCGCCATGCCGATCGCCGCGCCGGTGAAACCGCCTTCGGCAATAGGAGTATCCACGACACGTTTCGGGCCGAATCGGTCGAGGAGCCCGTCGGTGACCAGATGGGTGCCGCCGTAGAGGCCAATATCCTCGCCCATGACGATGACGCGTTCGTCGCGTTCCATTTCATCCGCCATGGCGGACTTGATGGCTTCGCGGTAGGTAACGACAGGCATCGAACGTTGCGTCCTTTCCTGCTACCCGACCGCTTCCGGCTCGGCGTAGACGTCGGTGAGGAGCTCATCGAGGGATGGCTCGGGGCTCTCTTCAGCGTATTTGACCGCGTCGGCGGCCACCTGATGGAATTCTTCGCGAATCTTGTCGATCTCGTCTTCAGTCACGATGTCGCGATCGAGCAGCTTCTGTTCGGCAAGTCCCAGCGGATCACGCTTGCGCGCTTCTCGCACCTCGTCCTTGGAGCGGTACTTCTCCAGGAAGTCCGCGGCGCCATGGGGGGAAAGTCGGTAGGACATTGCTTCGAGCGCATACGGGGCGCCGGTTTCGCGCACCACCTCGGTGAGCCGGACCGCGGCAGCGTAGACCGCTTCGACATCCATGCCGTCCACCGATTCGTTGGGGATCGCGTAAGAATCGAATTTCGAAATCAGATTCGTGTTGGCCGTGGCCCGCTCGATGCTGGTGCCCATCCCGTACTGGTTGTTCTCCAGCACGAAGAGGCAGGGATTGAGCCCTTCCTTGCCCCAGAGCCCGGCCAGATTGGCACCCTCGTGGAAGGCGCCGTTGTGAATTGCGCCGTCTCCCAGATAGAGCTGGGTAATACCGTTGTCATCCGGAAGGTAGCGCTGGGCGTAGGCCATACCGACTCCCAGCGGGATATGCCCGCCGACGATGCCGTAGCCGCCCCAGAAGTGGTTCTGGACATCGAACAGGTGCATAGACCCGCCTTTGCCCTTCACCAGTCCGGTGCCTTTGCCATAGAGCTCGGCCATGACTGCTTTCGGATCACTGCCCAACAGAAGGACATGCGCGTGATCGCGATAGGCAGTGATGACGCGGTCGTCATCCTGCACGGTGGCCAACAACCCGGTGGCAATCGCCTCCTGGCCGATGTACATGTGCAAGTATCCGCCGACCTTGCCCTGGCGAAATGCCGTTTGGCAGGCTTCTTCGAAGTACCGCACGAGCGCCATCTTGCGATAGAACTCGAGCAGCATCTCTGGACTGAGCTGTTCTACATGCGGCTTGTCGCCGTTGGTCGCGGCGGCAGAGCGCTTTTTCTTTGCTGTTTCTCGCGATGTCGCCATTCTGATCTCCGATCGCTCCGGAATCCGTTCGGGTCCGTTCCCGCGGAAATCTGGAGCCGGTCGCCCCCGGCCTTCCTTAGGAGATTGGTCTACCGCAGCAAGGAAGGCCAGGCAGCCTGGTTGTCAGATTGTACCCAACCCGGCGGCTACCCGTTCGAAGCGCACGAATGGCAGCATGACGCGATCCGCCAAAATTGCGGACATGACCAGGGCAGAATTGCGTGAATCTCTGCACCAGAGGCGGTTGGGGAGCAACTATTCCGCCGCGAGCTGACCCATCTGCAACGCTAGTCCTTCCGCTCCGGCGGCCAGAGCCGGGTCGGATGGGGAGATACCGTCACCGAGGGTAAACCACGGGGTAGGACGCCGCGGTGGGTTCTGCCAGGGATATGCCTTGCGGTTCTCTTCGAAGGATGCCGGAGCCTGCTCGAAGTCCGATGGTTCGGCGATTTCGTCCGGAATCGGCAACGCGTTGGACAGCTCTTCGGCGGTCATGTACTGCACGGCCGGGCGAATCGGAGGCCCGAGCGGGGCAGGCGCCTGGATGTAGTGATGCCCGGGAAGGGTTGACCGGTCGGGGGTTTGCCCCGGCCGCTGCGGCGACTTGGACGCCCCCGGCGCTCTGGGGGTTGTCGCGCTTCGATTTGCCGGTTGTGCCTCAGACATATCTCACCTGAACGGAACGCGCCTCTTCGGACGCCAACTGGATCCAATCTGCCCTAATTCTCGCATGTCTCTGCCGACTTTTGGGATCGATCACCCAGTTGCGCGGAAATTCGATGCCGATGAGAACGGCCCGACCCTGCCAGTTCCGATCTGGTACCGCACGACAACGGCCCCGGGGGTAAGCCCGGGGCCGCTGCCATGAGGAAGGAGATCCGGCTAGTGCCAGAAGCTGGTCCGGCGCTAGCCGACGATGAAGGGGGTGACGAGGGCGACGACCTCGTCCGGAGTGAGGGTCGGGTTGACCGCGTCGGGGAACGGCGAGGTGCCATCGATCAGGTTGAGGTACGCCGCGTGGCGTGCTTCGACACCGTGAATGGTGAGGGCCGCGGTCAACAGCTCGTCGCTGTCGATAAGATACTGAGCGGCGCCCTGGTAAGCGGAGACGCCCACGCCTTCGATAACGGCGGCGGTTTTCAGGAAGCCAGCCAGGTCGGTGTAGCCGAAGTCATACTGGCCTTCAGCAACCGGCGTGCCACCGGCGGCGGTAATGCCGGCGGTCAGGAAGGAGACGTGCTCGGCTTCCTGATCGCCGATCAGCGCAATCTTGTCGCGGACGCCGGCCTGGAAGCCAAGCGCCACATACGCGGCAGCGTCGTAGGCGGCCAGACCTTCGCGATAGAAGGTGGCTTCGATATGCTCCAGGGTAAGTGCGTAGTTCAGCACTTCGAGTGCGTCATTGAATGGGGCAGGTGCTGTTTGTGTCATGGTTGATATCTCCAGATTTCGAAAGTGGACCGCAGTCCGTGACTAGCCGACGATGAACGGTGTTGCGATGTCGAGCACTTCGGCCGGGGTAAGGGCCACCTCGAACGCATTCGGGAATGGCTCGACGCCATTGATCAGATTCAGGTACGACGCGTGGCGGGCTTCCACGGCGACGATTCCACCGGCAACCGGCAGGAGGTCGGGTGTTTGGAGATATTGCGCGGCACCGTCATAGGCGCTGACGCCGGTGTTCTCAAGGGCGGCCGCAGTGGCCAGGAAGGCGACCGGATCGGTGCCGTAGCCGAAGTCATACGTGGCCTCGGCAACAGGAGTACCGCCCATGCTGACGATGGCGTCGGTCAGCGCGGTGACATGTGCGCCTTCGTGATCGCGGATCACTGCCAGATTGGCGTCGATCGACTGGCCGAAGGGGTCATTGCCGAAGGTGAAGTTGCCAATGCCGTCACGGTAGAAGGAGTACTCGAGGTGCTCCAGCGTGAGCGCATAGTTGAGGACGTCGAGGTCCCCGGTCAGCGCGACATCCTGAGCGAACACGTTCATGCGGGCTGCGGGCAGGGTCCCCGCCAATCCGAGCGTAAGGGCGCCGGCCGCGCCAATCTTCAGCATTGAGCGCCGGGAAATGAGACGGCCTCGCTCTACGAAAACTGCTTCGAGCAGTTTGGAATGTTGGTTCCCCATGGTGTAAACCTCCGTGTGCGGATGACTCGGGGGGTCTAGCCCCTTGTCGCCCGTAGCTTCCGGTGGCCCGATATCGGCCACCGGAAGCAAGTACGGGAGACTTCGCCGGGTGGATCACAACGCTGGATCATAAAGTTGGATCACCGGTTCAAGTTTTCTGTAGGTTTGCCTAGATTCCGCGTCAATCGCCTCCCAACCTCCAGCAGTTCTCCAAGCACAAAAAATGATGCTCCTCTGCGGGAAACGTTGTGCTGCGACGTGAGAAGGCCAGGGGATGTTCGTGCCATGCGCACGGAATTAGTCGATGCGCACATATTTCGGGCGGGGATTACCCCAATCTGCACGATGACGCCCCCCAAAGCACTCCCTAGAGTTGCAGTTGGTTGCGGGTCGAAAAGCGACCTGCGCGCAGCGCGCCGAACACCTTCCAGAATGTTCGTGGCAAGAGGGGAGCACCGATGGCGAAAACGCCGGCCGACGTGATGAAGATGGCCAAAGATGCGGGGGTCAAGATCTTCGACTTCCGCTTTTCTGATCTTCTTGGCACCTGGCAACATACGTCCAAGTCGATCGCCGACGTCGACGAAGACATTTTCGAGGATGGGGTTGGGTTCGACGGGTCGTCGATCCGCGGGTTCCAGGCCATCAACGAATCCGACATGCTCATGATGCCAATCGCCGATACGGCGCGCATCGATCCCTATACCTCTATCCCGACGATGTATCTCCTCTGCGACATCTACGATCCGGTGACCCACATCCGTTACAGCCGCGATCCCCGCGGCGTCGCGCAACGCGCCGAGGAATATCTCCAGTCCTCAGGCATGGGCGATACCGCGTACTTCGGACCGGAACCAGAATTCTTCGTCTTCGACAACGTGCAGTACGGCTCCACCAATGAGGCGTCATTCCACTCGGTCGATTCGGTCGAAGGTTTCTGGAATACCGGTCGCGACGAAGGGCCGAACCTCGGCTACAAGATCCGGCCGAAGGCGGGTTACTTCCCGGTCCCCCCGCACGACACCCTCATGGATCTCCGCTCCCAAATGGTCCTCACCATGGCCGAGCTGGGCATTCCGGTTGAGATCCATCACCACGAAGTCGGTACTGCCGGTCAGTGCGAGATCGACATGCGTTTCGATAGTCTCGTCAACATTGCCGACAAGACGCAGACCTATAAATACGTCGTCCGCAACGAGGCGCGCGCCGCACGGCAAGGTGGCGACCTTCATGCCGAAGCCAATCTACGGCGACAACGGCTCGGGTATGCACGTCCACCAGTCGATCTGGAAAGACGGCAAGAATCTCATGTTCGGTTCGCCGGACGACTATGCCGGTCTCAGCGAGTTCGCCCGCTACTATGTCGGTGGTCTCCTCAAGCACGGCCCGTCGCTGCTGGCCTTTTGCGCTCCGACCGTCAACTCGTATCGCCGGCTTGTCCCGGGCTTTGAAGCGCCGGTCAACCTGGTCTACTCACAGCGCAACCGGTCGGCCGCTATCCGCATCCCAACCTATTCGACCACCGAAAAGAGCAAGCGCGATCGAGTTTCGCTGCCCGGACACTGCGGCAAACCCGTATCTCGCATTCGCCGCGCTGCTGATGGCTGGTCTCGATGGCGTCAAAAACAAGATCGATCCGGGCGCTCCGTCCGACTTCGATCTGTACGAGGCGTCCTCCTCGCAGCTGCGGCGTGCCAAGAGCACCCCGGGCTCTTTGCCGGAGGCCATGGCCGCGCTGCGCGCCGATCATGCCTACCTGCTCGAAGGTGGCGTCTTCACCCAGGATCTCATCGACTGCTGGATCGGCTACAAACAGGAAAACGAGATCGATCCCGTGGCCCTGCGCCCAACTCCGTACGAGTTCTATCTCTACTTCGACGTGTAATCCGTCGGCAACAGGAAACCGCATGGCAAACGAGCAGCTTCGCGCGCCACGTGTAAACGATCGAGCACGAACGCTTATTCACAACGGAAACGAGGAATGATGTCTCTCGAGAAGGTTCAGGCACCGGCACCCACGAAAGAAGAAATCCTGGCGCGCGTCGAAAACGACGGAATCCAGTTCATCAATCTCCAATTCACCGATGTCATGGGCATCGTCAAGAGTGTCACCATCCCGGCCGGGATCTTCGAGCATGTGATCGAAGGCGGCCAGTGGATCGACGGTTCCTCGATCGCTGGATTCACGCGGATCGCTGAATCGGACATGTATCTCGTGCCCGATCTCTCGACCTATGCCGAACTCCCGTGGGATCGTGATCTGTTCCCGACCGCGCGAGTGATCTGCTGGGTGTTCAATCCCAACGGCGATCCATTCCCGGGCGATCCACGCGCAGTGCTGCAAGTCCAGCTCGACCGGATCGAGAAACTGGGGTACCGGTTCATGACCGGACCGGAGCTGGAATTCTTCCTCTTCCAGAAGGCGGAGGGGGAGATTCTTCCGTTGCCGTATGACCGTGGCAGCTACTTCGACTTTACGACCGATCCTGCCAGCACCATCCGTAAAGAGATGGTGCTCACACTGGCGAAGATGGGTATCGAAGTCGAGGCGAGCCATCACGAAGTTGGCACTGGGCAGCATGAGATTGACTTCCAGTATGGCGATGCGCTGACGACTGCCGACCGGGCCGTGACCTTCAAATATGTGCTCAAGGCCATTGCGCAGAAGCACGGCCTGCATGCGACCTTCATGCCCAAGCCGTTGGAAAACATCGCCGGCTCGGGTATGCATGTGCACCAGAGTCTGCGTTCGATCGCCACCGGGCAAAACGCCTTTGTCGACACCAGCGACCCATACGGGCTGTCCACGCTCGCCAAGCAATTCATTGCGGGACAACTGGCCCATGCGCAGGCGATGTGCGGAGTCCTCTCGCCGCTGGTCAATTCGTACCGGCGGTTGGTGCCCGGATTCGAAGCACCGGTCTATGTCTCCTGGGCCCGGACCAACCGCTCGGCCTTGCTGCGTGTGCCGGCCATTCGCGGCAATCAGGTGAGTGCCACCCGGTTGGAGCTGCGTTGCCCCGATCCCTCCTGCAATCCGTATCTGGCGTTCTCCGTGATGCTGGCGGCGGGGCTGGACGGCATCGAGAACGATCTGACTCTGCCGGAACCGGTGGAAGAGAACCTCTACCATTTCACCGACGACGATCTGCTCCGCCGCAACATCCCCACCCTGCCAACTACTCTGGGTGAAGCGATCGACGAAATGCAACGAGACGAAGTGGTCCGCAGCGCCCTCGGCGATCATGTCTTCGAGCGGCTGATCGAAGCACAGCGCGTCGAGTGGAATGCCTTCCGCAAGCACGTTTCCGGTTGGGAGCGAGACCGCTACCTCGAGATCTTTTAGCCTTCGTTTACCAGGCCAGCTCTGAGCGCGAGGGATGACCCTCGCGCTCAGTCCTGTCTCCTGTTGCCCGACTGTTTTAAGCTACGCCCCATGAACACTCTTGACGCATTTGGAACCGACTATCTGCGCATCGCGTTCGGCATCGAGCGGCATTTTCCCGGCTTTATCGACGCATATGTCGGCCCGGCGGAGCTCAAAGCCGAGGCAGCGACAGAGCCGCAGCCGTCGCTTGTCGATCTGCACCAGCGTGTGCGTTCCCTGCACGCGCAGCTTCCCGGGCAGGGATACCCCGACACCCGGCAGGCGTATCTCGACAAGCAGCTCACCGCCATCGACATGGTGCTGCGGAAGCTGCAGGGTGAAGCCGTCCCCTATCGTGAAGAAGTGGGCGCCTGCTTCGACATCGAGATCGCTATGGAGCCCGAGTCGACTTTCCAAGCGGCGATCGCCGAGCTCGAGGAGATCGTTCCCGGACGCGGACCGTTACTGGAGCGGATGACTGCCTGGCGCGACCAGTACATCATCGACAATGCCACCGCGCGAGCCGGTTTCGACCTGATCCTCAATGAGACGCGCAACCGGACGCTGGAGATCGTGGAGTTGCCAGCAGGGGAGGCGATCGAGCTTTCGTTCGTCGTCGATAAACCGTGGTCCGGTTACAACTGGTATCTCGGGAACGCCAGGTCGCTCGTCGAGATCAATGTCGACCTTCCGTTGCGTGCCAACGCGATGACCGATTTGGCTGCGCACGAGGGGTATCCCGGACACCACACCGAACATTCGCTCAAGGATCGAGTGCTCTATCAGGAGCACGGCTATGCCGAGCACGCCATACACCTGATCAACACCCCGGAGTGTGTGATCAGTGAGGGAATCGCCACGGTTGCGGAAGAGCAGATCTTTCCGGGTGACGAGGGGATCGTCTTCAAGTCCGAGGTCCTCTACCCGGCGCTTGGCGTGCAGGGAGACCCGGAGCGTGAGGAACGCATCGAGCGCCTGTTCGGGCAGCTACGGGCCGTGGCCGGCAACGCCGCCATCCTGCGCCACGAGCAAGGGGCCAGCGAGTCCGAGGTCGTCGACTATTTGCAACGGTGGGAGCTCGTGCCGAAGGATCGCGCCGAGCGGCGTTTTCGTTTTCTTGACGATCCGCTCTGGCGACCCTACATCTTTACCTATTTCGCAGGAAGAGATCTGGTACTCGACTACCTGGGCACCGGCGATCGGATCACGCGGATCGAGCGCTTCCGCTCGGCGTTGACTGAGCAGATCACGCCGTCCTGGCTGCGCGTGCATCGGGACACGACATTTTCGGTCTAGGAAGACGGATGCTCGGGCATATTAAGGTGCGTGCCGTACACTGCGCCGCGACATCGATTGCTCCGGACTTCTCTGCTTTTCACTCTCCCGGACCGAGCACATCGTTGCAACAGGTCCGTGGTTTCGAGCGTCATGGTGTGGAGTCTGGTGATTCGTAGTCGTCTGCTTTTGATTGCCGTGCTGTTGTTCGCAGTACTCGTTCCCGTGGTCTCACATCCGGTGGTTCATGCCCAGGATGAGGAATCCCAGGGCGACGCCAGTGACGATGGGGCTACTGGTGAAGACCTCTATTACGAGGAAGCGCCGACCTACGAGGAAGAGCCAACCTACGACGACGCTCAATTAGGGGACGAAGGCACTCCCGACGATTCGGTGGAGGAAGTGGATCTCTCCTGGTTGCCAAATACCCCTTATCGCCCGCTCGATTTCTCTCCGTTCGAGGAAGCGCTGGCAAAGATCACCCCCGAGCGGATGATCGAGCTGCAGGGGATGATCGTCGAAGCCGATGTGCAGCAATTGCAACAGTTGATGGAGGCCGGAAAGCTCTCCTCGCAGGAATTGATCCTGTTCTCTATCGACCGGATTCGCACCTATGACGCCGGCCAGCTCAACGCCATCACGCAAATCAATCCCGATGCCCTGTATCTGGCCCACCTGCGCGATGTGCAGCGGACCAACGGCGAGAGCAGGGGACCGCTCCAGGGTATTCCGGTGCTGCTCAAGGAGAACATTGCCACCGACGATTCATTGGCCACGACCGCCGGTGCGATCGCCCTGGCCGATAGCACTCCTTCACACGATGCCTTTCTGGTACAGCAACTGCGAGACGCCGGCGCGGTCATTCTCGGCAAAACCAATATGACCGAATGGGCCAACTGGATGCATATGTCGATTGCCAACGGCTACAGCGCGTTCGGCGGTCAGACCGACAGTCCATTTGGTGGCGATCCGAGCGGTTCGAGCACGGGTAACGCGGTGGCCGTGACATCGAATTTTGCTCCGCTGGCGATCGGCACCGAAACGATCGGCTCGATCATCTCTCCGGCCAGCTATGCCTCCATCGTCGGGATGCACCCGACGACGGGACTGATTAGCTCTGATAACATCATTCCCCTCTCCCCCATCTGGGATACGGCTGGTCCGATGGGTAAAACCGTGACCGATATCGCGACAGCTATGACGGTCTTTGTGGGACAACTCGATACTGCTGAGACCCGCTCGGCACTGGCAACGCCGGTGGCGGGGATCGATTTCATGGGCGCGCTCGATCCGAATGCGTTGCAAGGGGTTCGGCTGGGGCTGGTGGGCCCCGATCCCTCGATGAGCGATGAGGACGTGCTGGCGAGCTTTAACATCAACGGCGTGCTCGATTCGCTTCAGGCGGCTGGGGCCGAGGTCGTCGTGGTGCAGCAGCCAGGTATGGAAGAGCCCGATTGGTGGCGCATCATCGCTTGCGGGTTGCGTGATGGCGTCAATGCCTACCTGGCGGCAAACCAGCTCGAGCCGGCAACGCTGGCCGACATCATCGCCTTCAACAATTCCGATCCTGACCTGTATATGCCACTCGGCCAGGCTCGTCTCGAAGAGGCGCAAGATTGCGAGCTCACGTCTGCCGAAGAATCCGAGCTGACGAGCGAGTCGACCACGATGACGCAGACCTATATCGACGATTTGCTGGTTTCAAACAATCTCGATGCATTGGTGTCACTCGATGATTCCTGGTCGTTTCAGTATGGATTGGCCGGATATCCGGCGATCACGGTTCCGCGCGGATTGATCGGCGATTGGCGGGGCGGATTGACGTTTATCGGGACAAGCAACACCGACGCCCAGCTCATCGGGTATGCCTATGCGTTCGAACAAACCGGGCCGTACCGCGTTGTTCCAAATCTGGTGGTGACATCTGTCGATGGCACCCCGGAAAGTGACGCCTGAGGGAACTTCTGGCGATTTGGTACGCTTCACCGTCGATCGAGAAGACCGTTTGCCAGAGAGGGAAACTCATGTCGGAAGAGCCTAAGGTAGAAGAAACCGAAGTAGTCGAAACCGTGAGCGAGGTTGTCGACGTTCCCGCGGATGCCTATTCCAAGGAGGAGCTCGCCAGTCTTACCAAAGCACTGGGTGCGGTGGTGCTGGGAGCGGGCATGAGTGAGAAGGGTGGTTCCTTCGGGCTGATGCGTGAGATCGTCGCGGCAATGCGCGCGTCGGCGAACTATGTGGGCGATTCGAGCAATCCCCTGCTGAAGCAGATCGTGACCGATACCGATCCGTCTGACGTCGATAACGCAGAAAACGAAGCGAAGTCGACACCGGAAACAGCCCAGAAAGCGGTTCAGGACGGTCTGGCAGCGGCCAAGTCGTCACACGATGCGATCCTGGCGAAGGGTAATGCGGACGACGCCGATGCCTGGGCGCAGCTCCTCCTCACCGCCGCGAATGCCGCTGTGCAGGCGACCAAGACGGGTGGATTCCTCGGTCTGGGTGGCGAGAAAGTGACCCAGTCCGAAGAGGAATACATGCGGAACCTGTCGGACACGCTCGGATACAAGAAAGAAACCGCATAGGCCCTGACGGACCTCTGGCGGAGAAGACCCCGTTCCCAAGTCTTGGGAATGGGGTCTTTTGTTTTCTGCCGGGCCCTAGACGACGTGCGGGCGGTAGCGCGGTTGATCCGGCTGGGGGCCCATCTGCTCGAGGAGCGCGTCGGCTTCGTCCCGGGGGATACCGCGGATGCGCAGGCGGCCGTCGAAAATCGGCCAACCAGTGCCAATAATGCCCTTCCCCACCCCATCTACCTTGCCCGAGGCAGCGACGTAGGCCACGACCGTCGCGGCGCCCGGCTTGCGAAAGGGCAGGGTCATCTGTTTCAGCCCGCGCCATTGCAGCCGGTCAGCCGGGCAAACGATCGTTCTGCGGTTGAGATGCCGCTCGCGCACGATCAGCTCTCGGTCGTCGTTTATCAGCCAGGCGGCATCCGTGAACTGCCGCCGGCCGTACAGGTAGCCAGGTATGGCAAGCAGCGCGATCCCCGCGAGGATGAGATGCTCGAACTTGATATCGCGCGACGCCCAGTCCAGCACCACCAGCGCAGCCGCCAGTGCCAGGGGGCGGTAGACCCAGAACATGGTGTACATCCGTTTGGATGATTCTGGTACGTGATGAAACTGGCCGAGCTCTTTCCCGATATTCTCGAAGAAAACCCCGCCAAAGAGCCGTTCCAGGGTGGCAAGTGCCTGATCGCGCGGAAGGGATGGCAACAGCATCTTCCGTTCGAGTGAATTCTGATGCGATCCTGCCAGTTCCATCCGTAACGACCCAGCGTTGCGTCGCTCCTGTATCGGGGTTTCGAGGAAGGTGATTGCCTGAACCCGTGGCAGGAGCACGGCCCGCCAACGACGCGTGACCAGACCGTGCTCGATGAGCGCCAGGTGCCCGAGCCGCTCCAGCCGGAAACGGCTGAAGGTTGCGACGAAGGTGATGATCGACAAAATCCAGAAGATCGTCAGCAGAAGGAGTGTGAAGTCGACCATATCGGCAAAGGCGTGCCGCTGCTCCACCGTGTTGACGAACCAGTGGATCAGGTCGTTGCGCCACTCCTTGAGAAACGACTTGCTGAAGATGTGAAACGCTGCCAGGGCACCCACAAAGCTCATCTTTATCTCAAAGCTGGTGATCCCGGCGGCGATGAGCTGACCGGTCGAAATACTCGCAAGCTGCACCCGGTCTCGCTGTTCTTCCAGCTCGCCGTACGTGTCGGCGAGATCCGCATGGGTAGCGCCGAGCACGATCTTCTGGATCTGAATAGCATCCCGGGTGGGAATCGCGGCAAGGGTGACCGTGGCGGCGTTATGGTCAGGTGACGCCGAGACGAATTCCACCGCGCGTAAATCGAGGATGCGATCGAGCCAGTTGGCTCGCAGCTCCAGCGATTGCACCCGCTCGATGGGGAGGCGACGTTCCCACTTCCAATAGAGCCCTCCTCCGATCCAGATGTGCTCGCTGTCGACCCCATAGACCGTGCTTCGCCATTGCAACGTGCGCACCACGATCCAGGCGACGGCTATCAGCGCCAGGATGATGGTCAGCTCAGGGTGGTAGCGGTTGTGCTGGAGCTGGTCCAGAATCGGTCCTGCGCCCTGGAGCTCGTAGTCGATCGCGTCCTGGAGGACGGTGTCTTTCAAAAACGACGGAAGTTGATCCCCGAATTCGTAGAAGAGTCCGAACCCGGTCACGATCAACACGGCCAAAACACCGGGCAGCAGCGAAATGAGGGTGACGATACCGATCGTAATTGGCAGGGTTTTCCAGTAGGTATAGAGTGCGAACCAGTGCAGCCGACGATCTACGATCGGTTCGACCGGGTCGGGGTCATCCTCTGCCAGGACGGGGTCTTTTCGGTGCAGATGCTCTCGAAGTCTCATTGGTGCATGAGGGGAACGAGCGGTTGGTTGGCACGGACCCGGCGCTCGATCAGATCGGCGTCGGTGGGATCGAGGGCATAGAGGCGTACGCCGCCAGCGGCGCTGTGCAGCACGAGCTCGGTGAGTTCGAACCGGTTCATCACGGGCGTTGAGACGCGGTCGATCTGTTGCACTCGGTCGTAGGAGACGAAAACGCATCTCGTCCCGATGATGCCGCGGGTGACCATGACATCACGCTGCCCGATGGCCACTTCCCACTTGCGGGGATAGACCACTCCCCAAAGCAGAAAAAACAGGAGCAGGAGCAGCCCGAGCCCCAGGATTGCCAGCGGAACGGGATCGGTGAAGCTGGTCTCGAACCAGTACACCCAAATCAGGTAGACGATCACAAAGGGTATGAGCCAGAAAAGGCCGCGAATTAGCGCGTGCACCCTGAACCAGTGCTCTTCCCGGGAACCGGGACGACGCACGATCCAATCTTCACCGGGTTCGGACACCGGTTGTTCCCCCGCTGTCGCCACGGTTCGGCTCATCTGTTTGCTCCGAGCCACGCTGTTTTGCCGATCCTGGAAGCCGATATGCTCCCGTCATCAGCTTGCATCGTTATCGTTCTGGCCTCATTTAGTCAAGAAGCCTATACGCTGGAATGGTCAGGAACGGAATGAATTCGTCCGATTCGATGAGCAGATCGAGCACGCCAGCGGCTTGCTGCTGCGTTGGGGTACGACCCAGATTGGTGAGCTCCTCGTCGCGGATGATGCGATAGCGCTCGATGGTGATCGGCTCACCCTCGTCGGTGGTGCTGCCGGTACGGATCCACTGCCAGATCTGGGCGCGGGAAATTTCGGCGGTGGCGGCGTCTTCCATCAGGTTGTTGATGGCGGCGGCACCGTTGCCCCGCAGCCAGGAATCGAGGTATTGCATGCCGACGCTGACGTTCATGCGCAACCCAGCTTCGGTGATCGCGGAACCGGGAATGTTGGTATCGACGAGTTGCCAGGGTTCGACCGCGACATCCTCGCGCAAGCGATCCTTCTGGTTCGGTTTCTCTCCCAGCGCGGCATCGAAGACCTCGGCGGCCGTCGGCACCAGATCGGGATGCGCGAGCCAGGTCCCGTCGAATCCGGCGTCAGCCTCGCGTTCCTTGTCCTCGCGCACTTTTCCGAGCGCGATCTTGTTGACTTCGGGATCGCGGCGACTCGGAATGAAAGCCGCCATCCCGCCGATCGCGTGGGCGCCGCGCTTATGGCAGGTGCGCACCAGAAGCTCGGTGTAGGCGCGCATGAAGGGCACCGCCATGGTGACTTGCACGCGGTCTGGCAAGACGTGATCGGGACTGGTGCGGAAGGTCTTGATCAAGCTGAAGATGTAATCCCAGCGGCCAGCGTTGAGCCCAGCCGAGTGGTCACGCAGCTCGTAGAGGATATCTTCCATCTCGAACGCGGCCAGGATGGTTTCGATCAGGACCGTCGCGCGCACCGTGCCCTGCGGGAACTCCGAGGGCGTCCTGCGCGGCAACGAAGACATCGTTCCAGAGGCGCGCCTCCAGATGGCTCTCCATCTTCGGCAGGTAATAGTACGGTCCGCTGCCCCGCCGGCCAGCGCTCCTTGGCGTTGTGAAAGAACGAGAGCCCGAAATCGAAGAGGCTGGCCGAGATCGGTTCGCCGTCGACCGTCAGATGCCGTTCGACCAGATGCCAGCCACGTGGGCGAACGATCAGGGTGGCCGTTTCGTCGTTCAGCTCGTATTTGCGGCCGTCCGGGTTGTCGAATGCGATCGTGCGGCGCACGGCATCCATCAGATTGCGCTGGCCGTCGAGCACATTGCCACCAGGTCGGCGAGAGCGAATCCTCGAAGTCGGCCATGAAGACCTTTGCGCCCGAGTTCAGCGCGTTGATCATCATCTTGCGGTCGGTCGGGCCGGTGATCTCGGTACGGCGATCATTCAGCGCCGGCGCGGCCGGAGCCACCTGCCAGTCGCCCTCGCGCACCGCGGGGTCGGGGTTTTGCAGCGCGGCGTAGTCTCCCGCGACCAGGGCGGCTGCCCGTGCGGGCCGCAGCTCCAGCAGCTCGATCCGGCGATCGTTGAATTGCCGTTGCAACCCGGCAATGAACGCCAGCGCTTCCGGGGTAATCACATGACGCAGGTCGTCAGGAATCTGTCCCAGAATTTCGACGCCTTCGACATCCATCTGTGTAGTTCCCTTTCGCTGATTTTCCGATCTCTTGCTACAGATCATCGCATAGACCAGCGACACCTGCGCTATGATGCCGTCGTCCCGCAGCATCGTCCTGTTTCCTATGCACCGAGCCGGAAGAGCCGCCTGCGCGATGATTCCCAGCGACGTATCCGAACAAGTCCAGAACGAGGCTGTAGAGGGGCGCTACGAGCGTTATCGCCTCCGCGCCGATCCGGCGATTGCGATCGTCAGCGCGTTCTACCTGGTGCTGCTGCTGACACCGCAGGTCGCCATCACCTCGCTCGAATCGTCGCGCGTCATCTATGCGCTGGATATCGTCTTCTGGGCCATCCTGGCCGTGGATACGGCTGTCCGAGCGCGGCTTACGGTCGATCGTCGTACGCGCTTTTTCCGAATATTGGCGCTGCTTCTGCTCCTCACCGGACCGTCTGGTGCTTTTTCAGATTTCCGATACGACGCGAAATCTGGTACGGCTGGCATTGATCACGGTTGCCGCGTTTCGGGCGGTCAACAGCATCAAGTTCTTCTTCAAGCTGCGGTCGATCTTCTACATCGCCAGCGCGGTTTTTTTGATCGTGCTGGCGTTTGGCGTCTCGATGACCGCGACCGAGCGTCAATACAACAATGCCAATATCAAGTCGTTGAGCGATGGTCTCTGGTGGGCGGTGGCCACGGTATCGACCGTCGGCTATGGGGACAAGTTCCCTGTTTCCAATTCCGGTCGCGTCATCGCTACCGGGTTGATGTTCATCGGGGTCGCGTTATTCAGTATCCTGACTGCGACACTGGCGAACTCCTTTGCCACCAAAGCGGAGGCAGGAGCCACGGACCAGTTCGAACTGATCAACGAGCGGCTCGACCGGATCGAGCGCAACCAGTTCGCCGGAACGGTCACGCGGAGAGCGCGTGCACCGCAACGTCCCCGGCGCAGCACGCCCGCGCCACGCATTGGCGGGGCGGAAACATTTCCCAAGGAGCAGGAACACGCATGATCGCAGCGGTGATTTTCGATATGGACGGATTGTTGATCGATTCAGAACCGCTCTGGCGAATCGCAGAGACGCGCGCGATGAATGCCATCGGCGTGCCAATGGTGGAAGACGACGGGTTTCTGACCATGGGGTTGCGTACCGATGAGGTGGTCGAATACTGGTACGCCCGGCATCCGTGGTCGGAGCCGTCCAAGCGCGAAGTCGAGGGTGCGATCGTCGGCAACGTGATTGCGCTCATCGAGGCACAGGGAGAGGCCCTTCCAGGCGCGGTGGAAGCAGTCCGGACGATGCGCTCGGGAGGCTACAAAGTCGGCCTCGCATCATCGTCGGCGATGGAGATCATCCAGGCCGTGCTCGCCAAGATCGGCTTGCAGGATGATTTCGACGTGTTGCAATCAGCCGAGCATGAGCCGTATGGCAAACCGCATCCATCCGTCTACATCGAGTGCGCCCGCCGGCTCGGGGTAGCGCCGGATACCTGTCTCGCGCTGGAAGATTCCCCCGCCGGCGTGTTGGCTGCCAAAGCAGCCAAGATGCAATGCATCGCCATCCCGCCCCCCGAACTGCGCGACGACAACCGGTATTGCATCGCCGATTTGCAACTGGAGTCCATCGAGCAGTTCGGGATCGATACCGTCGCGGCGCTCGGCTCGCGTTAGCCAACCGGGCGCTGCGACACCCGGCTACTCCAAGGGGAGCAGCGAATAGTCCCGCGCTCTGGGGAAGGTCTCTAAGGCGCGAAAGCCCTCGGCATAGCGAACCCCAGCCTGGAGACCACGAAACGCCGTTTGCACTTCCATCATCTGGGCAATGCTGCGACCCTCGAAAACATCGTTGATCCAGGCATTCTGGCTTTGGTGGCACGCGAGCATCTGCTTCTTGGTCTCATACGTGCTTGTAATGTCGACATACACCTCAGGGGCGAAATTGATGCCGGCGGCGGTGTCATAGAAAAAATGCGTGGGGATCTTTTTGAGATGCGCGGACGCGGTCACGATAAGGGGGACCGCCGTCATGATGCGCGCATCGCGGGCCGCCATTCCGCTCAGGGAATGGTCCGGGTGATAGTCGTCGGTCCAGTGCCCCAGCACGACATCTGGTTCGGCCATGCGAATGACCTCGATCATATGGCGGCGGGTTTCTTCGTTGTAGAAAAAGAATTCGTCGTGATAGTCCATCCAGATGAGCTCAGCGCCGATCAGTGCGGCCGAGTCGAGCGCTTCCTGCTTCCGGATCGCGCCGATCTCATCCATCGTGTGTGTCGCAGAGCCGATGTCACCGTTGGTGGCCACCGCCATCACAACTGTGTCGCCCCGTTCGGCATATCTCGCCAGCGTGCCGCCGCAATAGAACTCCAGATCGTCAGGATGCGCCCCGATCGCCAGGACGCGCAACGGTTGTCGACTCATCGAACTGCTCCTTCTGCTTAGCTCTGCTCAAGTGACAAAAGTGAATTTCGAGGTGTGAAGCGACGAGTCTCAGGTGGACCGGTCGCATTGAACAGCTCATCGAGGATCAGCGTGGCGGCGCCCTGGGCGCCCGCATTGAGCTCGATGGCGCTGCGCACGATGCGCGCGCTCCGGTACGGCTGGGCCAACGATTCGATCTGAGCGGAAGTTCGGGCGTGGTGCATATAGCGTTCCGAGGCGGTTGCTCGTCCGCCGATGACCACCAGCGCCGGTGAGAGCAGATTGATCACAATCGCAATCGCTCTGCCCAGCGCCGCTCCCCCGGAATCGAGAATTTGCCGGCAGGGCTCGTCTCCCGCGTCCGCGCGCTCGATGAGCCGCTCGATCGTTTCGATCGAGGGATCGAACCGTTCTGCACCGGCAATCATGGCGCTGGTGGAGGCGTACATCTCCACGCAACCGTGGCGTCCGCAGCCGCAAACGGGTCCCGTGCGATCGAGCGTGATGTGCCCAACCTCGCCCGCGAGATGGCTTGGACCTATGTAGGGATGGCCATCGATCATGAGGGTGGCCCCGATCCCCGAATCCGCCAGCACATAGACGAAGTCGTCGATGCCGCGGGCTTCTCCGTAGCGTCGTTCTGCGGCTGCCAGGGCCCGCACCGTATCGTCGATGACCATATGCGGCCAGGGGAGCGCTTCTGACAGCAGGTTTCGCAGATCGAAGTCGACCCAGATAGGAGACCAGGTGGGCGTCTCGGGTCCAGCGGAGATGACCCCCGAAACCGGGTCGACGATGGCACGCACCCCGACACCGATACCGAGGACTTCCGCTTTGGGAACCCCGGCATCCACGATCGCGCGGTCAACCAGCGCTACCAGTTGAGCGACGATGCTTGCGCGTGAATCGGGAGGCGAGCCAGTGGTATGGGCGGAGCCGACAATGGCTCCGCGCAAGTTCGTCACCACCGCATCCTGCGCCATCCCACCAACATCGAGGCCAACGACATAGTGCGCTCGCTCCGCGAGGGTGAGGAGCTCAGTCGGACGACCTCCGACGTAGGGGAGTCGTGGTTCCACCGTGACCACCTGGCGCTTGATGAGTGGAGCAGTGAGCCGGCTCGCCTGGCTGGCACTCGCGTGCAGCTCAGCCGCTATCTCTGTGCGGGTGATGACGCCATGTTCCCGAATGATCCGCAGCACTTCGCGCTGACGGGGCGTTTCGGCCAGATAAGGGCCGGCTTGCTTCGCCTGGGTGGGTGTAGCGCCTGCCAATCGATGGCTCCTGGGTGATGCACGGTCGAAAACGTGCCTCGGAGAATGAATGCTCGCTTGCTTCTACCTTGTTTTTTGCTATCATGCAAGTAACTCGACACTCGTTTTCACGTCAAGTTTTCATACGGTTGGCGCAGAATCCGCCTTTATCGGTTCACAATCAGGAGATGACCAGCAGGAAAGGACTGGAGGTTCTCGGACATCTGGTTTCGTAGGTGTTGGCGTTCGACGCAAAGGAGCGAATCACTTGAACAAGTCACACGATATCGATTTACAGAATCTGAAACTGGCGATTGCCAGCGGCACGATGAGCCGGCGCGATGCCCTGAAGCGGGCGGCTGCGTTGGGACTTTCCCTCACTGGCGCGGTGGCCCTCCTTTCGGAAGCTACCGTCTCGGGCGTTGGCGCCCAGGACACCGCCCCAAGCGGCACTCTGGTTATCGCGAATGCCGAGCCGCCAACGTCGGCGCAGTGGGACTCGTACACCGTCTTCGGTCTGGTCGACGCCCAGGTTGCCTCGCTCGTGCACGATTCGTTGCTTGGCTATGACAGTGCCGATGGCACCATCGTCGGGCACCTGGCGACTGCCTGGGAGATGACCGATCCGACCACCATGAAGCTGACCCTGCGAGAGGGCGTCACCTTCCACGACGGCTCCCCGGTCACCGCTGAGGACGTCAAGGCAACGCTCGACCGCGTCGGCGATCCCGATGGCGGCATGGCCTGGTACGGTCTGATCTTCCCGAAGATGACGGTCAATATCGTCGACCCGACGACCGTCGAGATCGTGACCGAAGAGGTCTTTGGCCCGCTCGAGAAGTCGCTGGCGGTGGCGCCGATCTTCCCGGCAGCGGATATCGCCGATCCGACGCTCTTCACGCAGCGCGCCATGGGCGCCGGTCCGTACAAGTGGATCAGCTACGACGAGAACAAGGTCACCATGGAGGCGAACACTGATTACTGGGGTGGCGCTCCTGGAATCCAGACCGTGGTGTTCGACTACATCCAGGATGCCAACGCACGCGTGAGCGCGTTGCTCGCGGGTCAGGCGGACATCATCACCCGCTGCTCCTCCGAGCAACTCGACCGTGTCAAGGACGACGCCAACTACTACGTGGTTGACGCACCGCCGCTGTCGCAGATCGTTTGCATCTACCAGAACAAGGGCAACCTGGCCTCCAAGGAAGTCCGTCAGGCACTCGCGTACGCGATCGACCGGCAGGCCATCGTGGACGGCATCCTGTTGGGTGTTGGCAAGGTGCCATACTCGTCGATTGCAACCAATGCGCCGGGCTACGAAGAGCAGCCGGAGCGTTTCGATTTCGATCCGGACAAGGCCAAGGAGCTGCTGGCTGCCGCGGGCGTTGGGGAAGACTTCACCCTCACCATGGCGACCACCACCCTGGTGCCGCACCAGAAAGAGATCGATCAGGCGATCGCGCAGTTCCTGGGCGATGTTGGTATCACAGTCGACATCACCAGCCTCGAAGTTGGCGCTTTCCGCACGACCTACAACCAGTACGATCTCTCCCTCAACACATTGGCGAGCTTCAACTACGATCCGGACTTCGTGCTCGGTTTCTACGCTGGCCCGACTGCCGAGGCGGTCTTCAGCCTGGACGATCCCGCAATTCCGCCGATGATCGAAGCGCAGCGGACCTCTTCTGGGGACGAGCGCCTGGCAAAGATCAACGATCTGGCCGGCTACCTCTGGGACCTGCAGCCATCGCTCTATCTCTCCGATGAGCTCTGGCCGTTCATCGTTTCGAGCAAGGTGGAGAACTACAACCGCGTGCCGGTGGTCGGTGAGCCGCTCTTGCGCTTCGCGACCAAAGCGGAGTAACACTCGGATAAGCATCATTTCGGGATGGATGCCGTGGCTGACGGCGTCCATCCCATTTCCGACCGGTCGGGCACCGTCAGCCCAGATGGAATTCCTGAGTTTCGCGGCGAATCCGGATTGTCATGCGCAAAGTCATTCTCCGACGGCTGCTGCAAAATGTTGTGCTGGTCGTCGTCATCGTGCTGGTGGTCTTCACCCTGATGCGCTTGACCGCTGGCGATCCCGCCCGCATGCAGGCGCCGGTCTTCGCCAGTGACGAGATTTTGCAGAGTTATCGCGAACAGTTCGGTACCGATCGCCCGTTGACGAGCCAACTTTGGGATTTCGTTTCCGGTCTGCCCCGCGGGGATTTCGGTACGTCGTTTCGCTATCAGCAACCGGTCTTCGATCTGATCTGGCAACGGATTCCGGAAACCGCGCTGCTGGCGCTCACCTCGCTCACGCTCGCGCTGGTGGTGGCGATTCTGCTTGGGGTCGCGGGGGCACGCAACCCCGGCAGCGCGATCGACCGGTTCGGTATTGCCGCCAGCACACTCGGGCAGTCGGCTCCCACATTTTGGGTGGGCCTCATGCTCGTGCTGATCTTTTCGGTGCATTTTGGCTGGTTTCCGGCGGTGGGATTCACCAGTTGGAAGAGCCTGGTTCTGCCGTCTATTGCGGTCGCGCTGGCCGTCTTTCCGGCCGATCTCCGTGTGCTTCGCGCGTCGATGATCGATACCTTCCATCAAGAACATATTCGCACCGCGCGGGCCTTTGGCATCTCCGATCGCCGCATCACGTGGCTCTACGCTTTTCGGAATGCTGCCCTTCCCCTGATCACGGTCGTGGGCATCGATCTTGGCTATCTGCTGGGCGGCACGATCGTGGCCGAGGTCGTATTCAACTATCCCGGTGTGGGACAGCTCGCGATCGACTCGGTCAATGCACGCGATTACCCGTTGATCCAGGCGATCACCATTCTCACCGCATTACTTTTTGTTTTTGTCAATCTTGGAATCGATTTGCTCTACATGGTGCTCGATCCACGCATCCGCATCGAGGCCTGACGCATGGAGCTCAGTGTTCTGCCGCAGGACGTCGAATCCGCCCCATTGCTGCCTGAAAGCAAGGCGAGCGGCGTACGTGCAACATTGCGATCGTTCTGGCAACGAGAAGGAAGCCGCACCTTTTTGGCGGGTCTGCTGCTTTTCTGCCTGGTGGCTGGGGCGGCCCTGGCCGCGCCACTCATCACCGATTACGATCCGTCGCGCAATAATATTGCCGCGCGTTTGCGACCGCCGTTCTGGGATACGGCCAATCGCGGCTCGACCGAGTATCCGCTTGGGACCGACGGCCTGGGTCGTGACATGCTTTCACGCATTCTCTACGGTCTGCGGGTCTCGCTGGTTCTGGCGGTGGCTGGGCTCTGCCTCTCAATGGCGCTTGGCGTTACGCTCGGGCTGGTCAGTGGGCTCTTTGGCGGGCGAACTGATGCCATTCTCATGCGGGTCGTCGATCTGCAACTGGCCTTTCCCTATATCGTGCTGGCGATGGCGATCGTCGCGGCAACCAAAACCTCGATTCCCATCCTGATCGTCCTGCTCGGGCTGGCGGGTTGGGTCTACTTCGCCCGCGTCGTGCGCGGAGTGGTGCTGCAAGAGATGCAGCGTGACTATGTGCGCGCGGCGCAGGTTCTGGGTGCGAGTCGCTGGCGGATCGGTATTCGCTATGTGCTACCGAACGTGCTGCCAGCGATCGCGATCATTGCGACCCTGCAGTTACCTGGGCTGATTATTTTCGAAGCCACCTTGAGCTTCCTCGGACTCGGTATCCAACCGCCCACCCCGTCGCTGGGCGGGATGATGCTCGATGGCTCGCAGTACATCGCCAGTGCCTGGTGGGTTATCACCCTGCCGGGAATCGCGATTCTGGTGGTGACGCTGAGCTTGAATATCATGAGCGACGGATTGCGCCAATTGCTCGATCCCCGGTTGCAAACCGCATGAGCGAGCACATCCAGGAACCGCGCTTGTCCGTGCGGAATCTCACCACCGTTTTTCACACCAGGGCTGGGCGTTTTGTCGCGGTTGACGATGTGTCGTTCGATGTCTATCCGGGAGAGTGTCTGGGGATCGTGGGCGAAAGTGGCAGTGGGAAGAGCGTTGCCGCGCTTTCGATCATGGGACTGATCGACTATCCCGGAACGATCGAATCGGGCACCATCGATTTCGCCGGAAGCGATTTGCGAACATTGTCCGAGGATCAGTTGCGCAAGGTGCGGGGTGAGGAGATCGGGATCATCTTCCAGGATCCGCAAACCTCACTCAACCCCTTGTTCACCGTCGGTACCCAGCTCACCGATGTCGTCCGGGCGCATCGCAAGATGTCGAAATCCGACGCCGCGTTGCTCGCCATTGAAAAGCTGGGTTTGGTTGGGATCTCGGCGCCCGAATCGCGCATGAAGGCGTATCCGTGGGAGCTGAGCGGTGGCCAACGTCAACGTGTCGCCATCGCCATGGCCCTGTTGTTGGGACCGAAGCTGATCATTGCCGACGAACCGACCACGGCGCTCGATGTTTCGATTCAGGCCCAGATCGTCGATCTGCTGATTTCACTCAAAGACGAGCTCGATTTCTCACTCATCTTCGTCAGTCACGATCTTGGTGTTATCCACAGCATCGCGAACCGCGTGATGGTGATGTACGCCGGGCGGATGATGGAATCGGGAACCGTGGGAAGTCTCTTTCGCGAACCGTATCACCCGTACACGGCGGCGCTGCTCAAATCGGCACCCACGCTCCGCACTGATCGAAGCGAACCGTTGCAGGCAATCCTGGGCCGGTTGCCGTCACCCGGTGCTCTGCCGACCGGGTGCGTCTTCGCGCCTCGCTGTCACTATGTGCAGGACGATTGCCTTGTACGCCAGCCTCCGTTCGAGCCGATCGGGGACGCTGGCCGGCGGGTCTCCTGCTATCACCCGTTGCTGGCGCATCCATCCGGGGAGAGCGCCCAATGAGCGACCGCACCGTCGTACACATCGAACAGCTCGTGAAGGAGTTCCCGGTCCGCGGAGCCGCGGATGGAACCACGCTCATGGCGCTCGACGCCGTGAACCTGAGCGTCGAGCGAGGTGAGATCCTGGGGATCGTGGGCGAGAGCGGGTGCGGCAAGAGCACCCTGGCGAAGGTCCTGCTCCGTCTGGAAGCTCCAACCAGCGGTCGGGTCCTGGTCGATTCCGAGGACATCGCCCGGCTCGACAAATCGCAGGCACGCGCCTACCCGCGCAAGGTGCAGATGGTGTTTCAGGATCCCTACGCCGCGCTCGCCCCCCGGATGAGTGTTGGCACGGCGATCGAAGAACCGCTGCGCATTCATCACATAGGTGACAAGAACGAGCGTCGCCAGCGGGTTCAGGAACTGCTGGCCCTGGTAGGGCTCGATGCGAGCCTGGCCAGTCGCTACCCGCACCAGCTCAGTGGTGGACAACGACAGCGTGTCAACATCGCGCGAGCGCTGGCGCTGAATCCCGAAGTGCTCGTGCTGGATGAGCCGGTCTCAGCGCTCGATGTTTCGATCCAGGCGCAAGTGCTCAATCTCTTACGGGATGTACACCAGCGGCTTGGCGTGACCTATCTCTTCATCTCGCACGATCTGCGCGTGGTGCGCTATCTCTGCGACCGCGTCGGGGTCATGTATCTTGGCAGTCTGGTCGAGGATGGGCCGTCGGAAGAAGTCTTTGCCGCGCCAATGCATCCGTATACGCTGGCATTGCTGCATTCGATCCCCGATCATCAGGAATCGGAAAGCGACAAGATCTCGTTTCGCCTGAAAGGCGAGGTTCCGAATCCCATCGACCGCCCGACGGGGTGCTCGTTTCATCCACGCTGTCCGATCGCAAGACCGATCTGCGCGCAGGAGCGTCCGTTGCTTCGCCCAGTTGGCGGGAAACGGTTGGCGGCATGCCATTTTGCCGAAGAGGTGCGCGAGCTCGAGCGCACAATGGACCTGGGAGCACCTGCATCGTGAACTCGCAACGGCTTTTCGCCGAGCGCGACAGCGTCGCGTTGATTCGCTCGACCCTTGAGCGCAATGGGTTCGATCTGGCGCAGGAGGTCTTGCGCTCCGATTATCTGGTATCGCCCTTTCCCAATCTGGAGCATCTGCTGCCGCGATTGGACAAGCTCGATCCCACCCTGCGGCTGCTCATTCGGCTCTACACGGTAGGGGAGTCCTTCGAGCCGGATCTTCTCGAAACGGTGCTGGGGAGTGACGCGTTGGAAGCCAATCTCGCGACCGGCTTACTCGCCTTCGATCAGACAGGAACGCGTCTCTCGACGGCTGGATTGCAAGTGGTCAGCCGGTTGGGGCAGTACTTCGTGGTTTCCACCAGTCGCGCCTACCCGGGGTTCGACCCTGCCATCGCCGACATTTATCTCGGGCCCGAGTCGTATACGTTGGCGAATTACCTGCAACGGCGCGCTGGAGCGTTGCCGTCGTCAGGCAAGGCGCTCGATCTTTGCACTGGTGCTGGGATCGCCGCGCAATCGCTGGCGGCGGTGCGCCGGGGAGTCGTCTGGACCGGGGTCGATCTTTCCGAGCAGGCGATCGAAGCGGCCAAATTCAACGCCATGCTCAATGACACCAGCGATCGGTACACCGCGGTTGCGGGCGATCTCTACGCTCCCGTCGACGATCAACGGTTTGGCCTGATCGTGGCCAATCCCCCCTTCATTCCCGTACCGAGCACGGCTGACTTCCCGGTGTATGGGGATGGCGGCGCGGACGGCATGTCGGTGTTACGACCAATGCTGGCTGGGCTCGCACGTCATCTGGCGCCTTCAGGACGAGCGGTGATCTACGCGGAAGGGCTGGGCAACGCCAAGGGTCCGCTTGTGCTCGATCTGCTGGAAGAGACGGCCCGCTCCGGGTTGACCGTGGGGCTCACGGTGCTCTCGACTATGACCGCGGAGCACGCGCTGTTCACGTTGGGCCGCATGCTTTCCGCTCAGGTTCCCTCGCGGCTCGAAGAGCTCTCGTCCTGGAGCGAGCTTTTCGCCACCCAGCAGGCGACCAACTATTCCAAGTTCATCATCGAAGCACTGATCGGAGACCCCGGCGTGACCGTGCGGTCCATCGAAGCGCTCGCGTAACTGGTGTAAAGGCAAACGCCCGGTCCAATTGGACCGGGCGTTCGCTGTGCATTGTGTTCGCGATGGGTTTACCCGACGCTGATCTCGCCGCAGGCGACCATCGGGGCGCCGTCGCCGGGGCCGTAGACGACCACGGAGTAGGGGCCGCGTGACTGAAGCACGCTCAGGCTGACGGGAACGCTGCCCTGAACGATTCCGGTCTCGGTTACGTCGCCGACGTAGTAGTCGGGTTCGAGGACCGTAGTGAGCTCAGCACATGATCCGCGGGCGATACCGACCGAAGAGCCTGGCTCCGCGCCGATCAGAATTGCCGAGACGTTGACCGTGCGGGCCTGCCCAGCGATCGTTCCGATACCGGACACGCTGCTCCCCACTGAGGTGAGCGCAAATGCCGCCGAACCAGCAGTGGCGACCGTGGGAACCGCAACCGCTGTTTCAACGGTCGTGGTGGTGGGCACCACTTCGGTTGCGGCTGCGGCAGTCGGAACGCCGCCATTCGTCGGGACGGTTGGCAGCACCACCGGTGCGCCATCGACGATGAGCTGGGACTCGAGCGTACGGACCCCGTCGATCTGGGTTGCGTAGTCGGCGGTCGGAATGTAGCTCTCCATCGTCACCAGCGCACCTTGCGCCGGCAATGCAACACAGATCACCGAGTCGGTTGTAGACGTGGTGCTCGTGCCGTCGTTGTAATCGAACGTGAGCGTGGAAATGGCGACGTTGCCCTGAGTCACGATCAATTGGCCATCGTCAAATGGCACCTGCACCACGTTCGTGTACGACGCATTGCCCTGGTAGTACTCGACCAGCGAAGTGATGCACTGTTCGAGGCTCATCGAGCTCACGCCACTGTACAGATCGACCGTCGAGATGTCGTTGGTGATGCGCAAGACGTCGAACGAGTCCTGCGATGAAGCCGTCACCGCGCTCCACGTTGGGTCCCAGGTGAGCTGGTAGCCGAAGGTTGGGCTTGTGTAGGTGTTGGTGGCCGTATCGACGCCTGGGAGATCGGTGGAGACGCCGGCAATCGGCGTTTCCGTCGGCAGCCCGGCAGCGGTCGTTGGCGTCTCGACCGGCGGCAGCGCGACTGTTGGAGCCTCTGTCGGAATCCCGGCGGCGGTCGTCGGGGTCTCGGCAGGCGGGATCGCCACGGTGGGCGCTTCGGTCGGCAGTCCGATCATCGGGGTTTCAGTCGGAACGCCAATCACGGCTGTTTCGCTCACGGGAGCGGCGCCTTGATCGAAGCTCCAGACAACGAAGTCCTCATAGGCGGTCTGGCCGTTCGGGATATAGGTTTCATTGAAGAAGCCAATCACCGCGGAAACGGAGCCTGGTCCGGGAATCTGGGAGAGATCGAGCTCGGAAACGAAGGTGCCATCAACCCCGAAATAGCCGGTGTTCCCAATGACGATCAGGTCGAGCGCAATCTTGCCACCCACTTCAGCGGGCACCGGGACACCCTCGCCCTGCTGCAGCGGATCACCCGCGCCCACGCTCAGGAACCAATGACCATCCGAGACGACGCCCAGCCGATAGTGATTCGCCGAACTGGTATCGCGGAAGGCGAGACCGCAGTCCCACAGCTCGGCTGCGGTGCGCGGCGCCACGCATTCGATATGCACACCGAAGTCGCTGACCTGGACGTTGGTTGGCAGGAAGGTGACCCGCTCCGGATCGTGGATGAGCATGCCGCTCTCCGGCCCGAAGACGATCGGCTGGGTGGTCTCCTGCGCCAGATACTGGGAGAAGAGCGCGGCCGGATCGCCAGTGGTACCGGCGGTGGTGGCTTCCGCCGAGGGAACAGCGAGGGTGGCGGCTTCCGTTGGAGGGTTAGCTACGCCACCGGTGGTTGCGGTTGGGGCAGCCGCGCCGCCCTGCAAGTCGTAGACGGAGAAATTGGCGTAGTCGAGCGTGGTGGCTCCGGCGCCAAGACCGAGATAGCCCGTCAGGTCGACATCACCCGCGCCCTGCACAGCGGAAAGATCGAGCGCTGAGACAAAGGAGCCATTGAGGCCGAACGAGCCGCTGGCGCCGTTGAAAACGACATCGAGCGCGACGGTCGATCCAGCGGTGGTATCGAAGTTGGCGCCAGTGCCCTTGGTGCTTCCACCTTGCACGCCGTTATCGAGCTGCCAGGTTCCGTCCGGGAAGATCAACAGGAAGTTCTTTCCTGCATCCGATACCCGGAACTCCATCGCGATGGCCCAGAGCGTACCGGCGTTCACTGCGGGTACGGTGAATTCGGCATGTGCCGCGCCATTGGCGATCGAAACGCCAGCCGGAGCGGTTTGCGCATTGGCGGCATCGATCGATCCGCTCAATGGGCCCGCGACCGGGGTCATGGTCGCAAGTTGGCTCACCGTGGCGTTGAACTCGGTTGCCGGATCTGCCTGCGCTGCCACCGGCAATGCTGGCGCAACCAGCATCATCAGCATACCTACTATTGCGAGCAAACCGAGACGTAAACCGTGCGGTCTTCTGGTCATTCCGTATCCTCCAGACGCATCGAATGTACATGCTTGAACACATGAGAACGATTCAAAGTTTGACTTGCAGCGTACACCGATTTCGGATTCGTTGCACCGTTCCCGCAAGCGGTGGAACCCCGTATCGCTTCCCTGTTCTTACGGAAACGACAAACGCCCCGGAAAAGTTCCGAGGCGTTCGTGCATTGAGATTTGGTTATCGCGGTGACTTACATGCTGCGAGGAATGTACCGCTGAGAAAGAACGCGCTGGTAATCCTGGCGGGCTTCATCGAGGGTCGGGTATCCCACGCCACCCTGGCCAACAACACCTTGATAGTAGCGATCCAGATAGCTTCCACCAAAACCAATACGACCAAATCGAGAGAAAAACGTCTTCATTTGAGTTCCTTACTAGCTGCCACCGAGCGCAACTTATTTTGACTAAGAGAATTCTATCACACATTACCGCCATATGTTGATATCGGCATCACGTATGCGGATATCGATATGGGGCCGCACTTCCCCGGTTTCCTTTTGATGGAAGCAGATGACGGTGTCTCATCCTGAAAAGGTGCTGAAGATGAGGTCTGGATCCCCCGGAAGTGATCCTCTGGGCGCTGGCAGCCGTAAGATTGGTAGCGACTCCTATCGTTGCGGAACGATGCAACCGTTCCGATGAGCACATCGCGCTGGTTCGAGCCCAGCGCTCTCCCAAAGGCAAACCTATGAGCATCAATCCTCCCGACCGTGGACCACGACCGATCGAACAAGCCGGACAGGCGGGATTCCTGGCTGCGGCGATCATGGTGGCCGTCCAGTTGATCTTGCGGCTGGGCTGGTCACACAATGGGGTTGTGCAGGCGTTTCCGGAGTTCGTCGTGGCCGCGGCGTCTCGACTGACTCCCCTGTCGGTCTTTGGCGCGGCGACCGAGAACTATGGAAGCCTGGCCAAGAAGACGCTCCTGGTCGCGGTGGTGATTGCCATCGCTGGCGTTGGCATGTGGGGCGGCCGGGTGGCTGGAAAGCTGACGCGGAAGACCGGTACCGGTTTTGCGGGACGGTTGGCCGCCGGAGGGATCGTCGCCTCCGCGCTCTTCCTCGTAACCGGGTTGGTCATTTTGCCAATCGCGCACCTCGGCGTCTTCGCGCGTGACAGCTCGTACACCAGCAGTATCCTGATCCAGCTCATCCTGACCGCGGCCATCTATGCTGTCGTCTGGGCCTTCTTCACCGCGGAAGAGTTCGAATCCGAGCCCGACTACACCAAAGAGCATCAGTCGCGCCGCACCTTCGTATTAGATGCCGCCACGCTGGTGAGCGTCGTACTGGCCGGTGGGGCGATCTGGCGACTGGTGAATCCACGCATGCCGCGAGTGACCGATACCGCCGCGCAACAGACTGTGCAGGACATCGTCGCGACCCAACGGGCAAATCAGGGGTTCGAGCTCAAAACCCCAGTTCCCACCGAAACACCTCCGGCCTCCGCCAGTCTGACCAGTGATCTGGCGATGGAGACCGACGATCCACTGGCATTGTTCACCGAGCTCGATGCCGAAGGGATCATCACCCCGGTATTGACCCCGACCCCCGACTTCTATCACGTCTCCAAGAACATCATCGATCCAACCGTGAGCGCCGACGGTTGGACGCTCAAGATCACCGGGATGGTGGATAAGGAGATCGAGTTCACACACGACCAGCTCGTGGAACGGGCGACGCTGCAACAGATTACGACCCTCTGCTGCATCTCCAACCAGATCAACGGTGACTTGATCGGCACTGCGCAATGGACTGCGGTGCCGCTCATCGACCTGCTCAATGAAGCGGGTGTGAAGGATGGCGCGGTCGATCTCAAGTTCCACGCCGCAGATGACTATGAGGACTCCGTGTCGATCGACGTTGGATTGAGTCCGAACAATCTGGTCGTGGTCGGAATGAACGGCGAAATGCTGGCCGATGACCACGGGTTCCCGGCTCGGCTGATCATTCCCAATATCTATGGCATGAAGAACGTGAAGTGGGTCGACCGAATCGAGATCGTCGACGAAGACTTCAAAGGCTACTGGCAGACGCGTGGCTGGAGCGATACTGCGGTTGTGAACGAATGGGGCCGCATCGACTTCCCGGAAAATCGGGATGACATCGACGCCGGACCGCAGACTCTTACCGGTGTGGCGACCGCCGGTGCGCGCGGCGTTTCCCGGGTGGAAGTCACCCTGGACGATACCGCGAGCTGGGCCGATGCCATTCTGGAGCCGGCACTCAATCCGCCGTTCACCTGGGTGCGCTGGGCCTTCCCGGTCGATCTGAAGGAAGGTGAGTACAAGATGCGCATCCGCGTCACCGACGGTGATGGGAATGTGATGTCCGAAACCGATCGCTCCCCGCTCCCTGATGGCGCAACGGGCTTGCCACGCCGGACAGTGCGGGTGAAGTAGGAGTCTGGAGTCACGCGCCCAAAGGCGTCCTGGAGTGCGAAACGCTTTCAGCGGGCGGCTGGCTCCTCGATCGCGCTGGCCTCTAAAGACCTGACACAACACCAAACGCGAAACCGCCGTCCCGGTCATCCGGGACGGCGGTTTTTTCAGAGGTTCTGCTTAGACTCGCGGAGCGGGAGCGTCTGGCGACGGGTTGCCGACCAGTGAAATACCGCAACTTGCGCAGCGAGTAGCGGCGATCGGGATCACGCTCAGGCACTCCGGGCACTGCTTGGTGTCAGGATCGACCGTACCCTTGCCGGCTTCCAGCCGCGCCATCATCATATTCATCGGCTTGATGATGACGAAGTAGATGGCTGCGGCGACCAGCACGAAGTTGATCAACGCGGTGATGAAGCTCCCGTACATGATGGTGGCGTCGCGCACAGTGAACGTCAGATCCGAGAAGTCCGGTTTACCGACGATGGCCGCGAGCAGCGGGTTGATGATGTCCTCGACCAACGAGTTGACCACCAGGGTGAACGCGGCGCCGATCACGACCGCGACCGCCAGGTCGATCACATTTCCCCGCATGATGAATTTTCGAAATCCCTCGAACATGCCCGCTGCCTCCGCCTAAACACCAATGTCGCTGCCGGACCCGGCGTCCGTACAGCGTGATTTCGAACTTATCTTACCAATGAAATCGTTTTTATGTACTCTAAAATGCACGATCCTTACATAAGGTCTGGAAGCAACGACGCATCGAATGCGGCGCGTTCGTTCAGATCGGCAGGAATCAATGCGGATTGCTTCATCCATGCGGCGTAATCGGTCCAGCGCATGGGCGATTGCGCCCCATACCGTCCCTCCGGATCGAGCCAGACATCCGTGAGCAGTTCCAGCCCCTGACGCTCGACCGTTTCGTCCAATTCCGGATAGGCTGCCTTCATGGCGGCAATGGCCGCGTCCGGATCGGCGATCGCATCGAGCGTGCCACGCTCGATCGCGCCCAGTAACGCCGAGATCTGATCGGGATCCGAGGCGATCTTCTCCTCACTGGTGACCAGCACCAGCTCGTAATAATCGGGTACGCCCCAATCTTCCACGCGCATCATCGAAACCGGGTAGCCCTCCTGTTCGGCCAGGATCGTCTCGTGGGTCCAGTAGGCGCCCATGACGGCGTCGGTCTGCCTGGAGATCACCGCCGGAACCAGATTGAAATCGACATTGATCAGCTCGAGATCGTCGATCGAGGCGCCATCACTGGCCATCATGGTGGTCAGAAACGCTTCCTGGCTGGGTATACCGGGATAGCCGACCGTGGTTCCCACCAAGTCGGCCGGACGGGTGATCCCGGCGGATTCCAGCGACATAACCCCCATGAGCGGATGTTGCACCAGCGCCGCGACACTGACCACCGGCACCTCTTCGGCGCGCGCCAACAAGACATCGGTTTGATAGGAAATACCGTAGTCGTCCCGCCCCGCGCCCACGGTTTGCAGCACCACGGTTGGGTCCGAGGGGGTATACAGCTCGACGTCCAGACCGGCTTCAGTGAAGTAGCCGCGCTCCTGCGCCAGGAAGAGACCGGCGTGATTCGCGTTCGGGTACCAGTCGAGCGCCAGCGTGACCTTCGTGAGGTCCTGCGCGCGGGTGACCCATGGCAACGCCCCGGTGGCGACCATCGCGGAAACGGCTGCCGATCCGGCCAACAGCTTTCGTCGGGAAACAGGGTGCATGGAACGCGCTCCTCTTGGTGAGCGGTTCGAAGACGGGAAGCAAAACGGCGCATCGCTACGTGCAACTGCGCCGGGAGGGGCAAGACTGGCATTCGCGATTCCTGCGCGGGGATTATCCCGATCAGGTGCTACGGTCGGCGGTCGCTTCCGCCCTCTCAGCCCGGCCTTCCGAGCTCCCGTTCGAACAGCATTCGATTGTGCTCGTCAGCGTAGCCGAGCGAAGGGGGAAACGGCAACTCCGTGGTTCGATCGAAGCCTTGGCAGAACGTGGCGACTCAGGTGAAGTCCTGATCGGCTGCTCCCGCGGAGGAGGTACTGCGAGCAAAGGTGATCGACGCGAAGTACGCCACCGGGGCGAGGGCATAAATCGCGAGGCTCCAGGTTGGTTCTCTATCGGCGAGGGCGATAGCGACCAGATAGGCGATGGTGGGCAGGATGACGATCAACACTCCCATCCGGCGCGAGCGGAGATCGACTTGCGTGAAGAGCAGATAGGGGCGCCGGATGGCATAGAACCAGATCGTCAAGCGTGCCGCGGAGATGGCGACCAGAATGACTCCGTAGAGATGCAGGGCGATGGGGTCGCGGTCATAACGCGAGAGCAGTGACGCGCCGAACGGAAGGATCGAGAGGGGGAGGAGATAGAGCAGATTGAGCCAGACCAACGCCCGGTCCGTGCGGCGAATGAGCGCAAACAGGTCCCGATGCCCTGCCCAGGCGATGGCCACCACCACGAAGCTGATCAGGAAGGCGATGAACGAGGGCCTGACCTCCCGTAACGCGTCACCGAGATCGGCGCCGCCGGACAGCTCGGGAACCTGGATCTCGAGAACCAACAAGGTGAGGATGATGGCAAAGACGCCGTCGCTCAGCGCGAGCACCCGGCCTGGATCGTGTTTTCGCTCGGCGTGTTCCTGGATTCGCTCGTCGTCCATCCGCCGTCCCTCGCTGCCATATTCGCGTATCGCTGATCTGGTTGTTGTTGCGCAGCATACCGGACCGGCGGGCATCTCGAAAGGCACTGGAATCTATCAGGTTTGCTGGCTTTGACTCAGCTTCAGCCCTGCACGACGAGACCATGACGTCAACTCAGAAGGGCTGTGCCTTAGCCGTCGGGGTAACAATCAGGACCACATTTCATATTCCTGGCTGGGCAGCAACAGCTATCACCACAGGGGGGTAAGAACCGGGACAGGTGCGCGGTGCGGGAGAGAGCGTCGACATCGGGAATCGACGCCAGGTCGCTGACGGTCTGGAGATTGACAAAAGGTTAGGTAGCTTCAGAATGCTCGTGGCGCGACGATGCACGCGGCAAATGGGACCCCAGTAGCCACCAGCTGCCAACCGGGAGATCGATAAGGCGTCTACGGAACATGTGGAGCACTTGGCTGACCGGCCCATACCTCCGGGCATGTATGCTGACCTCATCGTTTTAGCATCGCGCATCGCGCTCAGCCTGCGGAATAGGTCGCGATGGTCCCCGGTATGGTCCGGGGGCAGCATCACGCTGCAAGGGAGTCTGTTCGATGAATGATTCACGCTTCGATGCCTTGACCCGCTGGGCCGCCCGGCCCGTCACCAGGCGCGCCGCACTAGGCGGCGCAGGGGCTGGCGTAGCCACCCTTGCCGTTGGCCGAGTGGCCGCCCAGGACGCCTCGCCTGTGGCGTCGCCGGTGCCTTCCGTTGAGGTCGCATTGCTTTTTGTCCAGACCGGAGGAGCCACGACGCTGACCCCGGGCACTGGCGACGTTCACACCTTAACCATGAGCGGCGCACCCGCCCAGACCCTGAGGTTTTCGGATCGACCCTACCGTATCGCCGGAGCGATCCCAACGGCCACCTTTGTGAGCCAATGGGCGGATGCCTTCGGTGACAGCCCCCCGAACGCGACATTGATTGGCCATCCGGAGATCGGTAGCGACACAGAGGAAGCAGTCGTGGTCGAGCTGCTGGAGCCGGCCTATGATGCGGCGACCGCAACCCTGACGTACCAGGTACGGATTCTCGGGGTCGAGGAGATCGTCAATCGGATCTTCGAGCAGGAGCCATTGACAGTCCTCGATGCGCCTCGTCAATACGCGGAAGCCCACCTCTTCATCGACGACGTAAGCGAACGCATCTACTGCCACGACGCCATTACGGTGTGCGAGTCGATCTGCGACGGAGGCGGCTACCTAAGTCGAGACTTGCAAGAGCAATGTGATCCACCAATGGATCCGCCAATAGATCCGACGACGGCACTCTGTAGTGATCCCGGAGCGGATCTCTCTGACGAAGAACGGGAGGAATTGTGCGGGAATCAGTGAGCGTCAGCGCCTCGATGAGAGGAAAGCGGCGTCCCTCTTTCTCGATGGGACCAGCATCGACAACGTGAGCTTTTCACGTACCGCAGGTCGATCCTGACCCAAGGCGTTGTTGGTGCCGGCTGGACCGGTCGAAGCAGGTCGTTCACGAGAGGACCACCCCTTCGATCTCGTGCTTTCGATTCCTGGGTTACTCGTCTACCTGATTTGGCACACTGTCGGCGGCATTATCAGCCGCGTCGCCAGCAGTTTTCTTACCATGATCTGGGCCCTGTGGGGTGCCGCTGGCCTTCTTGCTGGCATCATCCTCCCCGCGGGCAGCGTCACGCTGGGCTTTGTCGAATGTGTCTTGCGCCTTGTCGACGAAATCTTCGTGTGTCATGTGAACGCTTCCTGTATATCGTCGCGAGAAACGCCCCACGACCTATCCGACCATCCGTCGAATAGGAAGGAAGTGTCACATTCACCGCGTCGACAGGCCGATTTGCGCAGGCTTGAGGGTGTTCGACCTCGGCCCGTTCCGCGCCCCGTGTCTTCCCCGAGCGCGTTCCGCGGCCGGGCACTCTCACCACGTCGGGAAGAACCTCTATCTACCCGCGCTTGTGAGCAAACTCGTGCACAGTCCCGCAGGGACTTCGGTTCGGTAGCCCTGCGGCTTTAGCCCAGGGCGATGCATCCCACAGACGTGCCGAGCAGGAACCGGTGGAGCAGCACGAGCGCAGATGCACCATTTGGCGCAAGCAATACGCCGGTCGGCGCTAGAATTCCCCCAGGTGGCCTTCCTGCTTCTTTCTGAGGGAACAGCTTGACGAACGAGACCAGCACTTCGATCGAAACTGCGGTGGAATCCGTGCATCCCAAAACTGTGGTGGTGCTCGATTTCGGCTCCCAGTACAGCCAGCTCATCACCCGCCGTGTGCGCGAGGCCGGGGTCTACAGCGAAATGGTGCATTTCGATGCGCCCTGGAGCCAGGTGGAGGCGCTCGATCCGGCCGGCATCATCCTCTCCGGCGGACCGGCCAGCGTCTACGAACGAGGGCGCGCCCGCGTTGCCAGACTGGGTCTGGGAGCAGATCTGCCGGTGCTGGGCATTTGCTACGGCATGCAGCTCCTGGCGCACGAGCTGGGCGGCAGGGTGATCGGCGCGGACAAGCGCGAATACGGTCCCGCCACCATCGACGTGAACGTCGATTCGCTCGCTTTTCGCCGGAACGCCGCCGCAGCTCGATGTCTGGATGAGCCACGGCGACCATGTGCGAAGCGATCCGCCCGGTTTCGAAGTCATCGGCGAAAGCAGCCGGCTCCCCTTCGCCGCCATGACAAAGACAAGGTCGCCGGCATCCAGTTCCATCCCGAAGTCGCGCACACCCCGCTCGGCCAACAGGTGATTCCCAACTTCCTGACGAGATCTCGCGACCTGCCGCTCGACTGGAGCAGCGATTCCTTCGTCGAGAACGCGGTGCAGGAGATTCGCGCCCAGGTGGGCGACAAGCGTGTGTCTGCTCGGGCTGAGCGGCGGGGTCGATTCCTCCGTCGCGGCCGCGCTGATCCACAACGCGATCGGCGACCAGCTGACCCCGGTCTTCGTGAACAACGGTCTGCTCCGCCAAGGCGAAGCCGAACTGGTGCAGGAGGTCTTCGCGCGCCACTTCGGGATGCACCTGGTCTATCGTCGACGCTGCCACGAACGCTTCCTCGACCGGCTGGAAGGCGTGACCGATCCGGAAGAGAAGCGCAAGATCATCGGCGACGAGTTCGTCCGCGTCTTCGAGCGGGAAGCCGAACAAGCAGGGTCCATTCGATTTCCTGGCCCAGGGCACCCTCTATCCGGATGTCATCGAGAGCACCACCGCGGACACCAAAGCCGCGGCCAAGATCAAGACCCATCACAACGTAGGCGGGCTGCCGGAGGACATGAAGTTCGCGCTTGCTCGAACCGCTCAAGTTCCTCTTCAAAGATGAAGTGCGCAACGTCGGCCAAGTCGCTCGGGCTGCCGGACGAGATCGTCTGGCGGCAACCGTTCCCCGGCCCAGGGCTGGCCGTGCGCATGCTTGGTGAAGTCACCGAACCCTGGCTCGAGCTGCTGCGCCAGGCGGACGCCATCGTGCGCGAGGAGATCGAAGCGGCCGGGCTGGCGGGAGAGATCTGGCAGTACTTCGCGGTGCTGCTGCCGGTCAATTCCGTCGGCGTGATGGGCGACTTCCGCACCTATGGCCGCGTCTGCGCGATCCGCGCGGTCGCCAGCCAGGACGCCATGACCGCCGACTGGGCACGCCTGCCCTACGACGTACTTGGCCAGAATCAGCAACCGCATCGTGAACGAAGTGCGCGGCATCAACCGCGTGGTCTACGACATCTCCAGCGAAGCCACCCGCCACCATCGAGTGGGAGTAGACGCCACAAAATCCCTGTTCGAGGGACACGGAAACCCCTTCGCCTTGGGAATGACGAAGGGGTTTCCGCAAGATGCAGGTTGAGTCGAGGTGGTCAGTCCAGGTAGATGGCGTACGCCCAGCCGTCGGTTCCGTTGTAGCGGACTTTGGCAAACCCATTCGATGATTGGCCGAGCAGGGTGACGGTGGCGTTGTTCGGCATAACGAGCAGGACTGAGCTGCCGGTACTTGCCGATGAGCGGAGGTTGAGCTCGCCATCGATGACGGTCGCGGTCGAACCTGATGATCCACTAGTCGTCAGCCACTGACTTGAGGCCCAGCCGGTGGTGCCCTGGTAGATCACCTGGGCGAAGCCGTTGCTGGTCGAACCGGTCAGTTCGACTCTCGCCCCGTCTGGCAGGACGCGAACGACCCCGTAGCCAGTTCCTGCGCCTGATCGCAGGTTGAGTGCGCCATCGAATACGGTGGCGAAGGTTCCATTGCCTGATCCGCCGCCGTCGTCTCCGGTCTTGAGATAGAGGGAGTAGGCCCAGCCGGTGTTGCCGTTCCACGTGACCCGGCTGAAGCCGTTGCTGGTGGCACCGCTCAGGGTGACGGTCGCGCCGTCCGGCAGCACCGTCACGACACCAGCCGAGGTGCTGGCGCTAGCGCGCAGATTGAGCGCTCCGTCGATAACGGTTGCCGTTATCCCGCTGCTGGGCGGGGTGTCGTCCTCAGTGTTCAGATAGATGGCATAGGCCCAGCCCGCGGTTCCCTGATAGGAGACCGACAGGAACCCATTGCTGCTCTGCCCGGTGAGCGTGACGGTTGCGCCATCGGGTAACACAAGCAGCACGCTACCGCCGGTGCTCGCCGAAGAGCGCAGATTGAGTGATCCGTCGATGACGGTAGCGGTTTCGCCAGTCGGAGGCGGGTCGTCGTCGCTGCCAGGGTCTTTGCCGGCGTCGATAGACAGATAGGTTCCCAGCGCCCAACCAGCGGTGCCGCTGTAGGTAACCGGGTAGAAGCCGCTTTGGCTGCCGCCCGTGACCGTCACCCGGCTGTTGCCGGGCATGACGGTGACGATGGACGCCGAGTAGGAGGGATTGGAGCGAAGATTGAGCGTGCCGTCGATGACGGTGGCATTCCCTGTGGTCGGGTTCGGTGAAGGAGTGGGCACTGGGCTGGGGGAATTGCCACACGCCTGGTCGTGGGTCAGACCGGTTTGCCAGAGCATGGTGACGGTGACCGTCGTAATGCCGGCGGAAACCGGCAAGTCGAGCGCCTGCCAGGTGCCACCGGCCAGGTCGATGCCAGCTGCGTAGGTATAGACATTGCGAATGTCGTAGCCAGCGTCGCTGATACCTGCGCCGAAGCCAAAGTTGGCGCCATTGCGCGCGGATTCCGCCGCGGGCGTGCCTTGGGGGACGTTGTATTCGCGCAGGTTCTGCGGCGCCCACCAGTTGTCGCGTATGAAGAGTGGCCCGCGGTCATGCACAGGGGCAACGGTGCATTCGCCGGTGGTATCGCTGACGATCTCCACCCAGCACAGCCCGTCTGCTTCAGCGCACTCGGTTTGCGGGCCGTAGGTGCCTTCCACTCCGGTGCCGACCGGCACCCAGGGGCATGATGATTCGGTGCAGCCAGGAAGCGCGACCAGGTTGTCGTTCGGTTGGATGACGTGCCCGCTGGACGCGGTGGTCCCAACCTGACCATCGGTGCCTTCGGCAAAGACGGATGCGGTGACGCGATACGACCCGCCGCCAAGGTTGACCTCGGCCACAGGTGCGTCATTTGTCGTGGAAGCGGGAGCCGCGAAAACGGGTCCTGCTGTCGGTACTGCAATACAGACAAGCATGGCGAGAGCCGCTATGACGATGCGGCTCAGAGGTTTGTTCGCCAAGCCATGCTGCCTGACCTGCCGGGTTCGCACAACCATCCCCCTTTCTTTGTGGGAGTGCAAATTCGGTTGGTCGAAGGAGCGAGGCTCTCTCGAATTCGTGCCAGCTCATCACACCAGAATGGTGCGGTGCGCATGAACGAACGGGCAAATTCTGCCACCTTTTTCGTTCGGCGGTGGCGAACGGAAGATTCGCCCAGTACGGACACGGGGTTGCCGGAAAGTCACCTCCGCGTCCGCTCATCGGAGGAGTGGGTCTGACGTTCCCGAAGCGTTCTGGTGTCTGTCGCGATCAACGAGTGGAGGGCAGCGTGAAATTTCCGGCTTTTCGCGAATGGAAGCTTGCCAGGCGTCGCAGGTCCATAGTCAGCTTGAACTGCGGGTCGGAGTAACGAACGCGTTCTGTGCGTGCGGGTATGCGTCCTGTTTTAGCGATTCCGGCTCAGGTAGTAAGTCATCGATTGCATGGCCCAGATTGGGTCGATTTCGCGTACCTGCACGCTCTCTGGCACCTTAAGCACGGTGGGCGCGTAATTCAGCAAGGCGTGGATGCCACCTTCGATCATGGCGTTGGCGACATCCTGGGCGCTGGCGGCTGGAACAGCAATGATGCCGATTTCGAGACCCAACCGGGCGACTTCCGCACTAATGCACTGGGCGTTCTTCACGTGGACGCTACCGACGACGCGGCCGATCTGTTCGGGATTTTTGTCAAAGATAGCGGTGATGTTGAACGACGAGGGAATGAAGCCGCGATAGTGGGCAATGGCGTGCCCGAGGCTGCCGAAGCCGGCCAAGGCGACATCCCATTCCCGGTCGAGCTGCAGAATTTGGGCGATTGCCTGTTCCAGGTGGACGGTGTCGTATCCCTTCCCTTGCTTACCGAACTTTCCGAAGTAGGAGAGGTCGCGCCGGATTTGGGCTGCAGTCACGCCAATGAGCTCGGCCAGCTGGTCCGAGGAGACATTGGCGATGTCGTTCGCCTGGAGGTCACGCAGGGTGCGGACATACAGCGGCAGCCGCCGGATGACGATATCGGGGATGTCGAGTTCGATCTTATGAAACACCGGTCGACCGATCGCGCGTGAGCGGGCCGAAATATCGGAGCGCCTACTGATAGAACGGCCCGACTCCTGCATGAAAATTCCGCGACGAGAAGCGCTTGCCGAAGCGTCGTTGCGCATAAGTCATTTCGAGCGCGGAACAGCTCGTGCAAGAGTTCACGACCGAGTATCGGGTTTCGGCGGCGGGAGCGTCAAAATGAGACCGTTTTTCGGCATAAAAACCTGGTTGACGCCGGAGATTTCGCCAGTAGCTGCGCCTTATTGTGCACAAGTGCCAAACCGCTCGTACGTTCAGGTACTTCTTCCTAGACTTTCTTTCGCAAAATTGCCGGGTTCCGGGTATTGCTTGCTTACGGGTAGTCTGATACATTTGCTGGAGTGGTTCTAAGTATTGGGCTTGGATTGCTTCAAAAATGGGAGGGGCAATGTCTCGCAGTGAGTTGACTGACGCCTACGTCAGTGGTCGAATCAGTCGACGATCGTTTGTCCGCGGTATGGTTGCGCTCGGCGCCTCCGTTCCTGTGGCCATGGCGCTCGCCGACAAAGTAAGTGCCGCACCGGGTGGTGCTGCACGTATCAGCCGGTCTTCGGATGTGTATCCGGATCCGTATCCGTGGCCGCCGAAGCCACCGAAGCCACCGAAGCCTATCACCCGGTGAAGCCGGCTCCGGCTCCGGCCGCAGTCACCACGCTTCCGGCGACTGGTGTTGCACAGCAGGATCAGTCGAGCATCGTGGCCCCTCTGGCCGCCGGTGCCGCCGCAGCCGCTCTGGTTGCTCTGCGAATGCGACAGCCCAAGAAGTCCGAGGGCGAGGCCTAAGACTTCGGGGTTATCCTGAAACTGAACCGCTGGCGGGTAACCGCCAGCGGTTTTTGTATTGTGCGCACAAAATGAGTCAGGGCGTCGCGCATTCCCCTGACGTACCCAGAGGCCACGGAGCCTGCATCGCGCATCCAGAGCAACGGGAGTACCGCGAAATCCTCCGCTGCAACGGCTTCCCAGCTGTCGAGCTTGCGGTCCCTACACGAAGGGTCGGAGTACCACCGGATCGAACGGCTCGTCGATGAAGGCGAGGAGCTGGCGGAGCGTGGTCTCGGGGTCGGCGAGCAATGCCGATCGGTCGACGCGCATCACTTTCTCCGCGCCCAGCGCGATTTCCAGATCGCGAGCAGCTTGTACCGCTTCGATCCACTTGTCATACGCGCGCTCTTCATCCAGGTAGACGAAGCGCGACCGGTAGAGCATGCGTTTGTCTTTCTGGTGCGCGGCTACCACTTCGTCCGGGTCGCGCAAGACATGGATGAATTTGGCGTGCGGGAAGAGACGATAGAGATCGAAACCATGCTGCGCGAGCTTGTCGCCTTCGGCCACAACCCGGGTTTGCGTCGGTTTGACGCGCGTCCGTAGCTGACGCAGGCGTTCATCTTCGAAGGGCGCGGCCACATCGGGATCGATGCCGCGTAAGAGCAGATCGTGGGCGGCGGCTCCAAAGTGAGCGGCAAACTGCTCAGTGTCGATCCGCTGAATCTCCAGGTCATTGACCGTTTCGCTCTCTTCCACGGAGGAAAACGCGAGATGAAGTGATGAGGAGAGATTGGTGAGCCAGGTCGGATCGAGACTTAGCCTGAAGCTCGGTAGCTGCGCGATGGCCAGGGCCACGATGCTCGCCCCTGAGCGAGGCGAACCAATGATAAAAACTGGTTGTGGCGCATGGGCAGTTTTCTTTCGCCGGCCATTTGCCTTCTTTTCCTGCGCCGGCATACCGATCCCGGCGTCGACTTCGATCGGCCAGCTTTGGCCATCGAAGCCAAGCAAAGCCGGGCCGGAGAGATGCGCCAGATTGACTGGTGAGGTGACAGCCATCGGCGCCAGGATTGGCCCCAGTCCGGCATTTACCCGTTCGGCGATCCACTGCGCGCGCGGGTGCTGGACGGCCCAGAGTTCCCGCCGAACCGCAGTATGCACACCGGTTTCCTCTGACCCGGTCAGTGAATCGGACCGGGTGCGGTAGACGTAGATGAACTCTGCGGTATTGGCGATCGGGCCGATGGTGGCCGCGCGTCGCAGAAACTCGGTATCGCCAGAAAATGGGAGCGCATTGGCGAACCCGCCGGTGCGCTGAATCAGATCACGCGTGACCAGCGAGGTCGGATGATGCACTGGTTTGCTCTTGGGCGTGGTCTGAAAGGTCAGCTCCGGGTTCAGGGGATGCTGATAGAGCACGACTTCTGCTTCGTCAACGATCAGGCGGTGTCCCTGACTGCCGATCAACTCCTTGCCGGTGCGGATCGCCAGATCGAGCAGGACTTCCAACCGGTTGGTCGCTGCCCAGTCGTCAGCATCCTGAAAGAGAAACGCGTCGTAGCCCGTATTGGAGATGACTTCCTGGATGAGCCGGTAGGGGCCAGAATTTTCCTCAGATCGCAGCAGTGTGACCCCCGGGAACTTTTCGAGCGTTGCCGTGGGCGGGGTGGAGGAAGAGTCGTCGATGACGACGATCCCCTGGAGCGGCCGAGACTGGCGCATTAGCGAGTCGATGGCGGCTTCCAAATACACCTCGGCCTCGTAATAGGGGATCACCCCGAGGATCTTTGCGTCCGGGGTCAGGTGGTATCCGACTTTATCGAGCTTGAGAAAATTGTCGACGAGCTGATCGGTTGCCCGATGGCGAACCGATTCGTCCGGCGCCGGGAGCAATGAGGCGTCGCCCAGCAACACCGGTTCGCGATAGTCGAGCGGAGTGAACACTCCGCGCACGTCCATTTCATCGGCACGGTGAATGCGCAGCCCCTGCTCATCCTGTCCAAGCCAGATCGCGACTGACAACAGATCGTACAGGGTCCGCACTGCCTCGATCGGGCGATTCGGATCGGCCAGGAGTGCTGCCACGCGCTCCGAGTCGATCAGGTCCTGCATCGGGTTGGTGGGATCGAGTAGATAGTCTTCAAAGACGGGGAGCAACGCATCGAATCCACTGACGCGGCCATCGAGTTCGGTGACCTCGTCGCAAACCGGCACGTCGAGCAGCTCGGGCGCAACGCGTTGCATGATGGTCGTGTAGATGGTTTCGGCCAGGAGCTCGTCACGGCTTATGGTTGCGAGTGCGCTCCACAGATGCGGATCGAGATAGGGCCACGCATGCGCGATTTCCGGCGTTTCGACGACCTGAGCGATCGATCGGGGATCGACGGCGAGGGCAATTGGCCCGCTCATTGCGGCGCTGGACCCATCGAGCAGGCTGGCGAGCTTATCAGCATAGAAGGACGCGATCGGCTGGCGGAGGAGACTGAGCGGATCGAACACACCCGATGTACCGAACAAGGTGGACGGATCGTCGTTGCCGGACAGGATCGCCAGATTGCGTGAACTTGGCGCCACGAGTCCGGCTGCAGTTGGTTCGATGCGAAGCAGATCGGCGGAACCAAGCCGTCCGGCCAGATCCCACAAACTCCCAACCCCGCTTGTCTGGAACGCGTGCACCCGGGCTTGCTGCTCGAACTCGCTGGGGTTTTCGATCGTGCGAGACTCCAGAAGTAACGGGCGTCCAACCCGATCGGACAGCTCGGCCGCGATCTGCACACCTGGTTCCTCGGCATCGCCCGTGGCGGTCAGCGCTATCCGATCGAGCAATCCTTCGGCCGCGGTCAATCCGAGCAGCAGACGGCTTGCCTTGCCACCGTCCAGCATCAGCGTGACCTGCTGATAGGGAAGCGCGGCGATCGCGCGTAGCGAACGGCGCAACGAGGTTTCGATCTGGTCGATAGCTGCCGGGGTCGTATCGGGAACTGGGCCGGGCAACGTGCGGTTGTGGAGCGCAGGGCGTTGTTTCCATCCAAGCTCCCACCATTCGCCCGATGCGTGCGCCGCCACATCTTTCAGACCGGTGTCGAGGCCGAACACCTGCCGGGCGTAGACCGGCCAGGTGGGACCGCGCCAGTCGCGCACGGCGTTGGTGCCGGGTTGCTCCCAGGCCGATGCGACCAGGTTGGCGCGGTTGCTGATGACCAGCATTTCCTGCGAGGCGTCGGAATAGAGCGATGCCCCGCCCAGAAGATCGTTCGTGACGATGTTGTTGCCATCCGGATGCAGATGGAGCAACGTGAACGCTCCGCCTAGCTCGGCTGCGACCGCGTTGGCGTCGGATCGGGCGATTCGTTCGGCCAGCTGATCGGCCCAGCTCACGCCCGGAGTCCAGTGAGCATCGAGCGGGACCGGCACGCCACTGAAGAGCACGATCTCGTTCCGGTCGATATGCCAGTGGGAACCGATTTGCCCCTGTTCGGAGAAGGCCTGCCAGGCGAAGAGATACAGTCGCCGGTCCTTGCTGTGCCAGCCGAGATACTGGTCGGGCTCGAAGGCGAGCTCGGCCATGTCGTAGCGCGTGCATTTCGCCACATCGGCCCCGGATACCGGGCGTCCGAGGCGGCTTGCAAGCAGAATGAAGGCCAGCATACCGGTGTCAGTCCTCTCGTCGATGGATGGGCGGAAGGATGTACGGACACCGCCCGTGCTCAGCAGTGCGTAGTATGCCCTGTTGACCCGCTGGCACGCAGGGCGAGTAGCGACTTGGGCGATGGCCAAAGCCTGAGGCGGCGTCGTGATGGAGCCGCCCGTCAGGCCGCGAGCTCGGGGAGACGAAAGGTTGCGCTCACGTGGCAACCTGGGCGTTCAAGGGTGGGCGTCGAACTGCAACGCTGAGCTACACGCGGGCCGATTGCGCTTGCAACTCGATGGCGTCGACGTAGAGCCACTCGAAACCGTCGATCTCCTGGTCGATGCGGTATCTCCTGGCGACGCGTTCCCGGCCGGCAACGCCCATTCGCTGGCGCAGCTCCGGGTCGGTTGCGAGCTCAGCCAATCGAGTCGCCATTGCGACTGGATCGCGCCGGGGAACGATGAAGCCGGTGATACCGTCGAGCACGTTTTCGGTCAATCCTTCCGCATCCGTGCAGACAACTGGCAGCATCATGCATTGACCTTCCAGCACCGACACCCCAAACCCTTCGCTGACACTGGCAGATACGAAGACATCGGCCCGTTTGGCGCCCAGACGCACATGCCCGCGGGAGCGGCTGCCCAGCAGCTCGATCTGGTCGAACACGCCAAGATCCCAGGCGGTGAAGTAGATCTCGTCGGAAAGCGAACCGCCGCCGATGATGGTCAGGCGGGCATGCACGCCCATTTCCTTCAACCTGGCAAGCGCCTGAACCGCGAACGGGTGCCCTTTTTTCCAGACGAGCCGTCCAACGCTGAGCATGCGGAGCGGCCGCTTGCGGGTTCCGGTGACTGCGGTATGCACACGCTCCCCGGGATCAAAATAGTCGAGGTCGATTCCGTCGGGAACGACGCGGTGGGGTTTCTTCGGTGGGCATCCTCGTTGTTTGAGCCGCTGCCAGAGCGCTTCACTGGCGCAATGGAGCATGGTGGCATCGTTCCAGACCTCGGCGTAGTAATTGGGCACACTGAGCTGCTGGTAGCAGGCGTCGTAGCCGCGGAAGCCCACCACGCTCGCTGCGCCGACCTCGCGACAGGCGTTAAATGCCCGAGCGCTAGGTTCCCGAACTCGAAGTGCACCACCTGTGGAGCCAGGTCGCGGATCGTTTTACTGTAATCGTGGGAAAAGTGGATACGTTCCCGCAGATCGGGTGAATCCGCAATTTCGGGAACGACCTGCCAGGCATGCTCGATTTGCTCGACTGGCGACGAGGTGAACGTCCCATCCTCGTACCAATAGATGCAGAAACTGGTCGGCGATGAAGGTCTGCGAGCTCGACGGAAAGTTGTAGGCGACCAGAAGGACGCGCCCGGAAATGGGTGCTGGCATAAATGTCGGTCGATCCGATTCTGTACGAATGAGCAGGCACGGCGATCGTGAGTCGGTTGTTTCGTGCCACAGTCGATCAAGTGCCAGTCATTGTAGGGGTAACCGACTCAGCAGTCGGATCGATTTCTCGCGGACGCGCAATCTGTCTCCGGTCTTCGTGTTCTCCGAGCCAGATGGCTGCCGTCAGCGCACCATAGAGGTAGCGCATATGCCTGGCACTAACCGTGGTGCGGTGCAACATGCGTTCCATGCGATCGTAATCGACGACCTGATACAGGGGATTGCCGCGATCGAGAAGGCGCGCTTGCAACAGGGGACGATAGGTTTCCCAATTCACGACCCGCCAGTTTTGGGTTTCTGGACCGTCGCCCTTCACTTCATCCATTTCCGCAAACCGGGCATGGTCGGGTCGGTGACGGTAGCTTTCTGGGGACCAGACTGTGCTCGCCAGCGGGAAATCGAGCAGTTGGGGCCAGAGTTCCTGCAGGATGTCGACGTGAAAGCGGAAACCGCCGCGTTGTTCCAGTGGAAGCTGGAAGCTCGCGCGGAACCAGATCGGAGAGGAAAATCCATCGATCCACATGCGGGGTTCGACTGCTCCGGCGATACCAGAGCTGCCGCGCATTTTGCTTTCCCGGATCATCAATGACCGCATCAGTTCCGGTTCGAGCCCACGTTCGAGGCGTTGGTCCATCCATTCAGTGACGCCGTCCAGATACCACGCCTTCGCTTCGGGAAGTAGTAGCCGGTAGGGGTCGAAATCGCTGCGGCTAGCAAATTGCGCGATGGCCGCTTCGCGGGTGGTGGCTTCGATCCCCTCGGTCGACTCGTAGCGCCAGCCGATGTAATCGCCTCCGACCCCGGTCAGGGTCAGATCGTTGCGTGGGTGCAGGAGCGAGGTGGTGTTCCAGCCGGAGAGCATGCCTTCGGTTAGGAATGTATGCGTGGCCACCATCGCCAAATCCTGCGCGGCGGGTCGATCACGGCGGTCATCCAGCTCCCAGCGAAGTCCGAGCTCCGTTGCCATCATCGCAGCCACCTTCGGATCGGAAGCCCCCCGAGCACCGATCAATTTGATCAGGAATCGCTCCTGGAGCCCGGTCGCCAGCACTCCGGCCGCTAACAGGCGCGAATCCTTCCCACCGCTCAATCGCAGCTCGATCGGATCGACCGGGAGACTGGCCAGGTACCGAACCAGCGTGCGTATCTCATCTGCCATCAAAGGCACGAGAGATTCGTGGGTGCTCGGCAAATCGCCGGGGGAACGGGCTTCGTACAAGGTCCGGGCGGGAATCCTCCGGGTGGCGCCGCGATCGGGATCGACATGGAACCAGGCGCCATGGGGAACATGCTCGACCGCGAGGTAACTGGTTTCATCAGAAACGATCAGGGAATCGAACACCAGCCAGCCAACTCCCAGCGGACTGCGGGTCGGTGCCTGACCTTCGGGTGTTGCGGCCATCGCTGCCAGGCCGCAGCGATTCGAGAGAAGGGTGCAGTCTGGCAATTCGACCGAAAAGAGCGGTCCACAACTCATGAAGTCGGTGACTACCGCACCGGAGCCGTTTGCATCGAGCCGGAGGAGATCGAACTGTCCGAAGAGATCGTCGATGGCCAGCGACGGATCGCGCTCGCCCAACCAGCCGTCGAGCTGTTCGGCCCACGGGCGACCAGGAGCGGGCCAGCCCGAACCGACCGGCCAGCAGTAGCCGGCAAAAGCGGTCAAACCGCCATCGGGTCGGAGATACCAGTGCGAGCCAATCCCGCCGATCTCAGCGAACGCTTCCCAGCCGAGAACCACCACGCTACGGGATTTGTTCTGCCAGCGAAGAGTGCGATCGACTTCGAACGGCAGGTACGCTGGACCTTCGCGTTCGATGCGCGCGATCAACGCTGGGGCAATACCTGCGCCGTTATGACCGACGAGCGTAACGAATACAAACACGCGGATTCTCCGAGGTGGCTATTTGTCCATCGAGTTTGGCACAAATCGAAACCTGAATTTCATGGGGTGATCTTTGCGTCGAGCTCGTGACGGCCCATCCAGATGGCAGCCGTCAGCGCTCCCCAGAGCATGCGAGTGCGACCGGGATTCGCGTCGCCAGTGGCAATTCGCTCTTCCAGCCGGTCGAACTGCACCAGATCGTGTATTGGATTCTGGCGATCAAGAAGATACGTTCGCAGCATTGGCAGGTAGTCGGCATAATGTATCAACCGCCAGTTGCGTGCATCGATGCTCGTCGTGCGAATTGGTTCAATGCGCCGGTAGTTGTCCGCATCGGGTAGGTGGGCAATGCTTCCCTCGTCCCACGTGCTGGCAGCTAATGGGAGCTTGCTCAGTGCAAGACTGTGCAGGCGCATGAGATCAATCGTGAATCGATGACTGGGCCGTGATGCCGCTGGGAGTCCGTGATTCGCCTGCACGATGCCCCGTGTGGAAAACGGGCTCAACCGCATGCGCGCGTTCCAGGCCTGGGTAGGGCCGGCCCGGCTGCGCATGCGGGTTTCCTGCATGTAAAACGACCCGATTTGCGTCACATCGTCGCCGCGTTCGAGATGTTGATTGGCCCAGCTCGCCATCGCCTGATGGTAGTACTCCAAGGCTTCTGGGCGAAGGATGCCCAAGGGATCGAATCCAACACTACGCCTGAGGAGTGCGAGGAGCTCGTCCTGGCTTGTTACCTGAGTTCCCTTGAGTCCGAGTGCACCCCAGCGGAGATATTCGCCAGCGAGACCACTCACTGTTGCCCCAGCGGCGAACCCGGTTGGCCCAACTGCGTCCCAGGCACTGGTGATTCCTTCGACCAGGCCAGCGTGTGCGCGCACTTCCTCGAATGCAGCCTCGGGAGAACGACCCGTGCGGTCGATCAGCGACCAGTTGAGCCCGAACGTTGATGCAATTTGACGGGCGGCGAGCGGATCGGCCTTGTCGGGCGGTCCAATGGTGCTGAAATGGAAGCGATCCTGCAACCCTTCGCTCAGGATAATGGCGGTGAGGAGACGCGAATCCTTCCCGCCACTGAGGGCAAGCTCCAGATCGGGAATGGGCAGCTCGGCAATGACGCGCATGGTGTGGCGTAACTCACGGTCGACCCGCTCGAGTGCATCCTCATAGCTTGACTCGGCCGCCGGCACGAGCGGCGAGCGCCCCGGGTGGACGATTTTTGCGCCGTCTATTGGCTCGATGCTCACGTAACTCCCAAAAGGCAGATGCTGGGCATCCCAATAGCCGCTTTCCTCATCGAGCATCGAGCCAAGGCATAAGAGCCACCCCGCACCCATAAGTGAACGTTCGGGCTCGATCCCCGCTGGCGCGACAGCGCGCGCCGCCAGGCCCGCGCGATTCGAGACCGCGATCAGTTCATCGCTTTCGGCGACATACACCGGCTCAGCGTTCATGACGTCGGGCGCAATGAATCCATCACCCATGGCAGTGAGTGCGATGAGGGTGAATTGCCCGAAGAGCTCGCCACGCGCTTCACGCAGATCTGCGCGGTTGGCGAGCCATTCACGGAGCTGAGCTGCCCAACTCCGCCCAGAACGGTGTTTCCAGCCAGTCTCACGGGGCCAGCAATGACCCGAAAAGGCGGTGAGTCCACCCTCATCAATTTCCCAATGGGAACCGATTCCCGCGAATCCGGTGAACGCCTGCCAGCCGAAGAATGTGGTGGTCCGATTGAGATTCTGCCAAAGCACGCGCTCCGATGGGCGAAGAGGGATATCAGGAAGCTCGTCGCGATCGAACCGATGGATCGCGCCTGGATCGATGGGGGCACCGGTTCGGCTGGAGAGGACAAGGTAAGCCAGCATGTCAGGCGCGTCCGATCCGGACCGGCGTTTCGTGCCGCCCCATCCAGATAGCGGCGGTCAATAAGGCCCACATTCGGCGGGTACGACCTGCATGCCGACCACCGGTGGGGATGATGCGCTCCAGGCGATCAGAATCGATCAGCTCGTGGATTGGATTGGCCCGATCGAGCAAGAACTCCTCCAGTATCGGTCGGTAATCGTCATAACGGAGCACCCGCCAGGTTTGCCCTTCAGGCGCGGATTGCACCGCAGGGATCGCCAGGTACTCGGCGGCATCCGGAAGATGCGCCACTGCTTCCGGACTCCAACCCGTTGCTGCGAACGGCATGCGGGCCAGCTCGGGCTCGAATGCGCGCATGAGATCGATCTGAAATCCGTGGTTGGGACGCTGATCGACGGGCAGCCGTTGCATGGCCCGCACGAGTGTCGGGGAGATAAAGGGTGTGAGGGTCATGGTTTCACTATACGCCTGGACGACGGCGAAGCGATTGCGGGCTTGTCCCGATTGATTGAAGTAGGACGACACCTGCGGCAAGGTTTCGCCGTTGTTCAAGTACGCACGCGCCCAGTGCGCCACAGTCTGATGGTAGTACTCCAGTATTTCTGGCCACATCACGCCCAGGGGATCGAACTTGATGTTGCGGCGTAGAAGGGCAATGAGCTCTTCCTCGGAGTGCACCGCCATCCCAGCCCGGGAGGTCCTTCCCCAGCGCAGATACTCGCCAGCCATACCGGTGACGAGCATGTTCCCTGAGTACGTCGTCGATCCAGCACTATTCCAGCCGTTCACCATTCCTTCCGTCAGGCTGGTATGCGCCAGTATTTCGGCGCGCTCCTTCGCCCAGGTCCGTGCGCTGCGGTCGATCGGTGTCCAGTCGAGCCCGAACCGGCGGGTAATGTCCCGCGCGACGATCGGATCGGATCGGGTGGGCGGGCCGAAGGTCATGAATCGAAAGCGGTCCTGCAAGCCTTCCTGGATGATGAGCGCTGTCAGCAAACGCGAATCGATTCCGCCGCTCAGCGCGACTTGTCGATTGGCGGCCGGGAGATTCGCAATCGCGTGGATCGACTGGCGCAGATCGTGCTCAACTTCGATCAGCAACTCACTATATGTGGCGGTCTCTCCGCGCGGTCCAAGGGGACACGTGTCGCTTTCGATCACTGCGGCGCTTTGATTTGGTTCGACCACGATATGGGCGCCCATGGGGATGCGTTCGACATCCCAGTAGCCGGTTTCGCCATCGAAGAACACTTCTCCATGGCAAATCAACCAGCCCGCGCCGGTGAGGGAGCGTTGCAATTCAGCGCCTTCGGTGGCGATAGCCTGGGCGCAAAGACCGGTTCGATTCGAGACAGCGGTGACTTCTCCGCCCGTGGCGACGAAGACGGGATCAAAGCCGCCGAAATCAGTACTGATTGTTCCGCGGCCGTTCGTAGCCAGCGAAATCAGCGTGAATTGACCGTAGAGCTGTTCGCTCGATTCCAGGATATTACGCGTGCCGACCCAGTCCTTGAGCTGGGCGGCCCAGCTCACTCCTGACTGGTGGTTCCAGCCGGTTGCTCGCGGCCAGCAATGCCCGCCGAACGCGGTCAATCCCAACTCGTCCACCGCCCAGTGCGAGCGAATTCCGGCCAGGTCGGTGAACGCCTGCCAACCGAGGAAGACACAGGTTCGATCGCTGTTCGTCCAGATAATTCGTGCTTCGGGTTCGAATGGCAACGCTTTGGGGTCGTCCGACAAGTGTCGAATCAAGCCCTCGTCCACAGGGGAGCCATCGCGGCCGTTAAGTACCAAATAGGCAAGCATGGGCGCTAGTCCTTCCAGGGCCGGTTGAGGAGCACCGGTTGCTCGTGGCCACTGAGCCAGATCGCTCCGGTTGCAACCCCGTAGAGATTGCGCAGCCGCGGTCCATCGATCGATGTCCGCCCCAGCATGCGTTGTGTCGCGTCGAAGTCGACCATCTCGAACATCGGGTTGGCCCGGTCATCCAGATAGGTTCTCAGCATGGGCAGGAGCTGGTCGGCGCGAGCGGTGCGCCAACCGCTTGGGACGCCAGGTTGATTGCGCAAGGGGCCGATGGCACTGAGCCGTTCGGCGTCGGGATAGCGGGCGATGGCGCCTTCTGGCCAGGTTTCGCCGGGGAGCGGAATGGTTGCGACGTCTACCCGGCAGCGGCGCAGGATATCGAGATGCACGCGTGGGTTGGCGCGGTCGGTTGGCGGCAGGAGCTGGCGAAAACGAATGTAGGAGGGAATCAGGAACGGGGCCAGCCAGAGGTTGGCCTTTACTGCCAACGATGGCCCGGCCCAGCACCGAGTGCGCTGTTGCGTGATGAACAGGGAAGGAATCCGGCTCGGCTCATTTCCGTCGGCGGCCTGGGAGTCGATCCAGTCATCGACGATTCGGTGATAGTGGCGCCGGACTTCTGGAGAAAGCAGCTTGAACTCGTCGAAATTGTCTTTGACGGCATAGAGCGCTTTGACCTCCTCAACGACCGAACCGCGGCCCCTTCCCTCGAGGTGCGGCCGAATATGGTGCATTCGCCGCCGATCCCGGACAGGCTGACCCCGTGCGTGGGAACCGGGATACCGGTGCTGTCCCATCCGTTGGTGAGCCCTTCTACCAGAAAGGCGTGGCGATGGAGACGGCGGGCCTCCTGGTCCACCGGGATGCCGGTACGTGCTTCGAATGTCCAGGGCAGGTCGAGCGCGTGTGCCACCTGTTCGGCGGCATGCACATCGGCCTGCCCGGGGATGCCGTAGGAATGCGCGTGAAATCGGTCGCTCAGGCCCTCATCGTGCAAGAGGGCCGCCAGCATTCGGGAGTCTTTACCGCCGCTTAGTCGGAGCTCGAAATTGTCAACGGGAAGCCGGGCAAGGCTGCGCAGCGCGGCGCGCAGGTCGGCGTCGAGCTCCTCGAGCAGGGAGGCGTAGTCACCGGAGGTCGGGTTTGTTCCTGGGCGATGCCAGAAGGGTTGCGACCGTTTTGCGATGCGGGCCGCACCGGACGGTCCGAAGACGACATGATGATTAAAGAGGAGGCGGGTTGCGTCCCAGTACCCGGAATCGTCAGCCATGGTCGAATCCCAGAAGACGAGCCAACCCATGGCGAGCGGATCGCGTTCCGGGATCGTGTCGAACCCCACCGCGGCGGAGGCGGCCAGGCCAGCCCGGTTGGAGAGCGTGAACCAGCGCGAGTTCTCGCCGTGAAAGAGCGGACCGCCGCCCAGCAGATCGGTCCCGGCCATACCGGTGCCATCGGCATCGAGCTGGAGCGCGGCGTAGAGTCCATAGAGGTGCTCGTGCGCATCCTCGATGGGATTCGCGTCGAGCCATGTCGCGAGCTGGCTGGCCCAGCTTTCGCCCGAGCCAGACTTCCAGCCCGTATTCCGTGGCCAGCAGTGTCCGGCAAAGAGGGTGAGACCGCCGCTGGGAGTGACTTGCCAGTGGGAGCCGAGCCCCGCGTTCTGGGTGAGTGCCTGCCAACCGAGTACCGCGAGGGTTTCGGGGCGATTTGTCCAGCGAAGGTGCGACTCGGGAGCGAAGGGCAGACAGGAGCGAGCTTGCGCAGTTGCCTGCGCCAGCTCGACTTGGGAGATCGGGATGCCGTCGCGGGCGGAAAGCAGCAGAAAGGCGAGCATCGATTCTTTCGTCTGGAACGCGCGGGATTCTTTTTCAGGTACGCAAGATGCAGCTCCGGGCAACCCTGGGTCGGTTAGAGAATCGCTGTGCGGTTGCTGAACTCTTCTTCGAGCCGGATGAGCGTCAGAATATCCGGTTCCGCGCTTGGCCGGGTCTCGTTCAGAATGGCAAGCAACCGGTGCGCCTGGAACCGGCGGTCGATCGTCTCCGAATAGAGGCGCTCGAAGGCGTCGATCTCCTGATCGACCCGGAAGAGATGCATGACCCGCTCGCGGCCGGCTTCGCCCATCAATTGGCGCATTTCCGGATCGCTTGCCAACATGGCCAGACGTTCGGCCAGGAGCTCGGAGCTGCGACGCGGTACGACAAAACCGGTGACCATGTCCTGCACGTTCTCGGGCAATCCCTCCGCATCGGAACAGACGACCGGCAGCTTCATAGCCTGCGCTTCCAGTGCAGAAATCCCGAACCCTTCGCTCAGACTGGGCATGACCAGGACATCAGCCTTGCGCATTTCGGCGCGCACCTCATTGCGGGGTTTCGAGCCGAGCAAGGTAAGCCGGTCCAGCACGCCAAGGTCGAAAGCGGCAAAGCGGATGGCGCGGTCGTGGGTCCCTGCGCCGATGATGCGCAGCTCGGCTTCGACCCCTTGCTCGACCAGCCTGGCGAGCGCTTCTACCGAGTATTCGTGCCCTTTCTTCCAAACGAGGCGACCGACGCTGAGCATACGGAAGGGGCGTTCGGCGGTTCCAGTGACCATGCCATGCGACCGGCCACCGGGATCGAAGAAGTCGATGTCAATTCCGCCAACGATGACCTGGTGCTGTTTGTCCGGCGGGCAGCCGCGCTGCAGGCAGCGTTGCCAGATGCCCTCGCTGCGGCAGTGGATGACATCGGCGAATTTCCACACATCGCTATAGAAGCTGGGATCTTCGAGTCCGTAGTAGCAGATATCGAAGCCGCGAAAGCTCACCACGGTTCGCACGCCGGCTACCCGGCAGCTCAGAAGATGAGCCAGGCTGGTGTGACCGAACTCGAAATGCACGAGGTCGGGTTTGAGCCTTGCGATGAGTCCCTCGAAATCGCGGGTGATGTGCACGCGTTCGAGCAGTTCGGGTTGTTCGGCGATTTCAGGATAGGCATCCCAATCGGCATCGTCTCCATTGACGGCCAGCACGTGAACATCCCAGCCGCGGATGAGCAAGTGGAGGAACTTGTCGACGATAAAGGTCTGCGAGATCGAAGGGAAGTTGTTGTCGACCAGCAGAATGGTGCCGGGATTGCGATCGACCGAAGTGACACCGAGTGACGCGAGATAGGCGGCAACATCGTCGACCGGTTCCTCGACTGCAGACTCGGCATTTGCCTCGGAATAGAGTGCCGGCACGGTGGCGGTCGACCGCGGAGCCATGACCAGCTCGCCACTGCGGTTGATGCGCGCCGGCAGCTCCCCATGCGCCATCCAGACCGCCGAGGTAAGCGCGGCATAGAGATAACGCACGGCCCCAAGCCCATTGACAGGTCGCCGCAGCATTCCCGAGATTCGGTCGAAGTCGAAGACCTCGTAGATTGGATTCGAGGAATCGAGCAGAAACTGGTCGAAGAGGTCGTGATTCTCATTGAACTTGGCGACGCGCCAGTCGGTTGCTTCGTTCTCGGAGAGGACCGCTTCGATGGCGGCGTAGTCCTCGGCGTTCGGCAGGTGCGAATAGGCATGCTCGCGCCAGGGATCCTTGAAAAAGGGAATGCGCACCATGTCTTCGTGGACATGCTGCATGATCTCGAAGTGGAATCGATGGCTGACGCGATCCTGCGGTGGAAGCTGCTGGATGGCACGCACGCCGATTGGGGTATAGAAGGGGAAGCTCCAGAGTTTGCCGTTTGCCTCGGTGCCCGCACCGTATTGCCAGCGCGCGATGAACTCCGGAAACATGTGCGAGCTGATGCGATCGAGTGTTTCACCTCGATCGAGCAGATCGGTCATCCACTGGTTGATTCGTTCGATAAAGACTTCGCGCTGGTCTTTGCGGAGCAGGTTCATTCGGTCGAAGTTCTGCCCGGCGATGAGCGCATCCCAGGCTTCGGAGCGGGTAACCGAGTTACGCGTGGCCCAGGCGGCTGGGCCCATGCGGAAAAACTCGCTCATGTTCCCGGAGAGGGTGAGCGAGTCGCCCATATCGATGGCGCCCTTCATATCCCAGGCCGACCGCACGCCGGACATCTGGAAGACATGGGTGAGGATGGTGCGATCGAGCTCCTCGATCTCCCAGTCGCTGCGGTCCTGGAACGTCCAGTTGAGCCCAAATCTTTTGGCGACCATTTCAGACACTTCGGTCTCACCCGAACCGGGTAGCCCGAAGGTCATGAATTCGAACTGATCAGCGACGCCCTCCAGCAGAGCCAATGAGGCCAGGAGGCGCGAATCCTTGCCACCGCTCAGGCGCATCTGGCGCATGCTGGCCGGCAACTCGACGAGCGCGCGCATCTCCTTGCGGAGATCGTCCTCCAGCATCTGGCGCAACGGCGGAATCTCGTGCGGGATGTCGTCCTGGTTGGGGAACTGCCAGTACCAGCGGTCGAGCGCGACCACCCGTGCGCCGGTGGCCGGATCGAGTTGCAGATGGGCCATCGGCGGAATCGCCTTGACCTCCGTATAGCCGGTGTCCAGGGTGCGGGTTTGGGTCGTGGCCGGCAGCCACCCGACGCCAAAGGCATCGCGCGATGGCTGGACGCCTGGCGGGGTAACCGCCCGCGCTGCCAGGCTGGACCGGGTCGAGACAATGAGTGCGTCGGCGGTTTCAGCGATATAGAGAATACCGAGTGAAAAGCGGTCGCTGATGACGTAGCCGCGTCCATCGGCCGGCAGGCTTACCGCGGTGAAGATGCCGTACAGATCCTCAGGGGATTCGACGATGTCGCTCTGCGCGAAGTAGTTCGCGAGCTGCTGCGCCCAGGGAGCGCCGTTCCAGTCCCACCCGGTATAGCGCGGCCAGACATGACCGGAAAAACTGGTCAGCCCTTCTTCGTCGCTGTGCCAATGCGAGCCGATACCATGCTGGTCGGTGAAGGCTTGCCACCCGAAGAAGTGGACCGTACGGCTGGCGTTGGCCCAGGTGAGATAGTCCTCGGGCACGAAGTGGAGCTCGGCGGGATCCGGATCGTCGATGCGCGCCAGCAGCAGTGGATCGACCGGTTGGTCGGTCTTACTGGCGATGACCACGAAGGAATGCATTGGTATCGATCCTACTCCAGACTCGCTCCAGATCCGACGCTTACCGGGGCGAAATCAAGCGCGACCGGGGCCGGAAGGAGGGCAAACTCAACTTCGGACGAAGTATGCACGCTTGCCGGGGAGGCGCGCGCGTACGAACGCACCAGCGATACGTCCTGAAGTTGCGGGAGAGGACAGGAACGACGTCGCCCGTTACCATTTGCGGACGGTAAGTGGCTTGGCTACGATATTCCTCATCGAATTTTGACTGTGCGGTAACGGTTCCGGGAGATTACCGGCCGAATGCGTACACCATAAACACGAATGGCTTCGGTCAGAGCGACGTCGTGTCGTGTACCGATGGAGACAGAACGACGATGGTGGAACCAACGCCGGTTCTTCTGCAAATGTCCGGAATCAGCAAGACCTTTCCCGGGGTACGGGCACTCGAGAACGTCGATCTCTACGTTCGAGCGGGCGAGTGTCTTGCGCTGGTCGGAGAGAATGGCGCCGGTAAGAGCACATTGATGAAAATCCTCTCCGGTGTCTACGAGCCGGACGAGGGCACGATCGCCATTGATAACAAGCCGGTTATCCCCAGAAACCCGCATCATGCCCAGCAGCTCGGCGTTTCCATCATCTATCAGGAATTCAATCTCTTTCCCAATATGTCGATCGAAGAAAACATCTTCATCGGCAGGGAACCGAACCGCACCGGTTTCGTCAATCGGCGTCAGCTCCGGGAATCGGCCATGCAGTTCCTGAGTCAGGTCGGGGTCGACCTCGATCCTCGGGCGATGGTGCGCGATCTCAGTGTCGCGCAGCAGCAGATGGTCGAGATTGCGAAGGCGCTTTCCTACAATGCGCGCATCGTCATCATGGATGAACCCACCTCCGCGTTGACGAATACCGAGGTCGCAGCGCTTTTCAAGATCATTCGTGGATTGAAGGATCGCGGACTCGGGATCGTCTTCGTCTCGCATCGGCTCGAAGAGATCTTCGAAATTTGCGACCGCATCACCGTGTTGCGCGACGGGCGTAACGCCGGTGAGCTCGACACGGCAACCTCCTCGCCGGACCAGATCGTGCGGCTGATGGTTGGGCGCGAGTTGACCGATCTCTACAGTAAAGAAGGTTCTACCGCCCAACCCAACGTTGTGCTGGAAGTGCGCGGACTCAGCCGGCGCGGTACGCAGCAGGATCATTCCAAAGTTGTGCTCGATGGGGTCGATCTTGCGGTCCATGCCGGCGAAATCGTTGGTCTTGCCGGACTGGTCGGCTCAGGACGGACCGAAGTCGCCCGGGCCATCTTCGGCGCCGATCATTTTGATAGCGGCGAGATTTTGCTCGATGGTGAGCTCGCGCACATCGGCTCTCCGGCCGAGGCGATCCGAAGAGGCATTGCCCTGGCGCCAGAAGACCGCAAACTGCAGGCACTCGTGCTGGCGCTGGCGATTCGCGAGAACATCAGCCTGCCGAACCTGGGCCGGCTGAGCAGATTAGGTTTCGTGAAACGGCGCGAGGAGTGCAATCTGGCGCAGCACTATATCGATGCGCTGAGCGTGCGCACGCCGAGCATGGAACAAAAGGTGATCAATCTGAGTGGGGGCAACCAGCAAAAAGTGGTACTGGCGAAATGGCTGGCCCTCAATCCGAAAATCTTGATCGTCGACGAACCGACGCGCGGTATCGATATCGGCGCGAAAGCGGAAGTGCATTCGTTGCTCAGCAAGCTGGCTGCAGAAGGTGTGGGGATCTTGATGATCTCCTCCGAGCTGCCCGAAGTGCTTGGCATGAGCGATCGCATCTATGTCATGCGGGAAGGCAAGATCGCCGGTGTCGTCGACCGCGAAGATGCATCTGAAGAACGCCTTATGGAACTGGCAACCGGTGTCGCCGCTGGGGCGCACGCGGCCTGATTACGAGCGGGAAGAGCGAGGAACCGTCGATGTCGACGAGCGCGGAACAAGCACCAGCGCCACAAAAACGAGAAATCTCGGTTATCGACCTGCTCGGTCGGTTCGCCCCGTTGATCTTCCTGCTCGGGTTGGTGGCGATTCTTTCGTACCTGGAGCCGGGATTCCGCACCGAGCGGAACATCATGAATGTGTTGCGACAGGTATCGATCATCGGCATCCTGGCCGTGGGAATGACGTTCGTTATTCTCACCGCTGGAATCGACCTGTCGGTTGGCTCGATGGTCGCCTTTACCGGCATCGTCTGCGCGGCCACAGCCAAGGGATCACGGTCCCTGCTCGCTGGTGGCACCACCGATCCCGGTGGGACAAGAGTGCTCCTGGCGGCGTTGGCAGCCATTGGTCTTGGTCTTGCCATCGGGTTATTTCAGGGGGTGCTCATCGGAAAGCTGGAGATCCCTGCATTCGTGGTGACCCTGGGCGGTCTCGGCGCCTGGCGTGGCGCCACGCTGGTCTTCTCAGAAGGCCAACCGATTAGCGGATTTTCCAAAGACTTCAAGTTCTGGGGACAGGGCTTCGTTGGACCGTTTCCCGGTGCCGGTGATCGTCTTTCTCCTCTTCGTGCTGATCGCGTTCATTGTCCTGAAATACACCCAGTACGGGCGCTGGATTTACGCGCTTGGTGGAAACCAGGAGGCTGCGCGCCTTTCCGGTCTGAACACCGTGGCGCTGACGATCAGCGTCTATGCCATCGCCGGTTTTTGTGCTGGAGTCGGCGGATTCCTGTTGACGTCCCGGCTCAATTCCGCCGAGCAGGTTGCCGGCCAGAACTATGAGCTCCAGGCGATTGCGGCGGTGGTGATTGGCGGGACAAGTCTCTTCGGCGGGGTCGGCGGCGTGGTCGGCACGCTGATCGGCACCTTGCTCATCGGCGTGCTGAATAACGGCCTGGTGATTCGCAATGTCTCCCCGTACTGGCAACCAATTGTGGTTGCCATCATCCTGGTGGCCAGCGTATTTTTCGACCAGCTGGCGAAAAAACGCCGTCGCTAGGCGTTTCGGCAGGATCCAGCCTGCCTCCAATGTTGGCTTCTGTTCGTTGCAGGAGTGCCGCACCAAGAGGCGGCCAAGGACATAACGCTCCATCGAGGAGCGCATAACAAAGGAGTTGACTCGCAATGTTGGATACACCGATGAATCGACGAACCCTGATCAAGGGCGCTGCCGCCGCAGGCGTGGTGGCCGGTGCGGCAGGCATGGCCCTGCCGTCGGTACGGCCGGCGGGCGCGCAGGACAACCTGAAGATTGCCTTTTCGGTTCCGGGTCTGAACTTCCCCTTCTTCGTCCATATGATGAATCTGGCCGAGGAGCACGCCGCTGAGTTGGGTGGTATCGAATTCATCCCTCTCGACGGACAGCAAAATGGCACGCCCAGCTCGACCAAGCAGACCGCGGATCTCGAAGCTGTCACGGCCCAGGGTATCGACGGATTGGTCATCAGCCCGAATGACGTTGCGGCCCTGGCTCCGGCCATCCAGGCGGTGATCGAAGCGGGTATCCCGGTTGTCACCGTCGACCGAAACGTGACCGATGTCGAGACACTCGCGCATGTTGGGGCCGATAACGTCGAGGGCGGGCGCGCCCAGGGACGATATCTGATCGAGATTCTTCCGGACGGAGGAGACATCTACGAGCTTCAGGGCCAGCCAGGCGCCAGCCCGGCGATCGACCGGCATGCCGGTCTCGACGAAATTCTGAGCGCCCAGGACAAGATCAACGTGGTGGTCAGTCAGACCGCCGAGTTTGCCCGCGATAAGGCCGTCACGGTCTTCGAATCGGCCTTGGCCGGAAATCCGGAGCCAAAAGCGGTGGTCGCCGCCAATGACGATATGGCCTTCGGTGTCTCCGAAGTCGCGCAGGCGCAGGGCCTTGATATTCCCATCATCGGATTCGACGCGCTCCCAGAGGCGTTGATCGCGATCAATGACGGCACCATGGCCGCCACCGTCGAGCAGTTCCCTGGCGGACAGGCGACCCAGGCCATGGATATTCTGGTCGACTTCATTCGGAATGGCACCGAGCCGGCCGAGCACGACGTCTACCTGACACCGGTTCTGATCTCCAAGGAGAATCTGTCTTCGGCTGAGCGAGCGGCTGAAGCAGGGGTCGGCGGCGACGCGACTCCGACTGCCTAATCGTTCACGAAGCTGTGGCTCGCCCGGTCCTGCAAGGGATCGGGCGCGTTTTCGTTCTGCGTGGAACGCGTCCAATCGAGGTCGTTTACTGGACTGTGGCCAGAAGTTGTCCTCCAATGGCTGCAAAGAGAACGACAATCCAGGGCGGAAGCTTCCAGATCATAAGCAGACCGATGCAGGCAATGGCGAGACCGAAGTCGGCGGGACGTAGGATGGCGCTGGTCCAGACCGGGGTATAGAGCGCCGCCAGCAGGATGCCAACCACCGCCGCGTTGATGCCGTTGAGCGCGCTGCGGAAGACCGGTTGCGCGCGCAACGCATCCCAGAATGGAAGCGCCCCCCAGATAAGCAGAAACGACGGCAGGAAGATCGCTCCCAGCGCCAGCGACGCTCCCGCAAAGCCATTTGGTTGCGGGCCCGAATAGCGCCCAGGTAGGCGGCAAAGGTGAAGAGTGGTCCGGGGACTGCCTGCGCCGCGCCATAGCCGGCAAGAAACTGATCGTTGGTCATCCAACCGGTGGGCACAACCTGGGTCTGGAGGAGCGGCAGCACGACGTGACCTCCGCCGAAGACCAGCGATCCGACGCGAAAGAAGCGCTCGAAGAGATCGACTGCGCCATCCGAGCTTCCGAGTCGCAGCAGTGGCAACCCCAACAGGAGCCCGAAAAAGATTCCCCAACACGCTATGCCGATCCTGCGGCTGATGCGAACTTCATGGTGGTTTGCCGGTGGAGGCAAAGGTGCGTCGCGATAGAGCCGCCAGCCAACCAGCCCGGCGCCCACGATGACCAGTCCCTGGGCGAAGGCACTGGGAACGGCAAGAATCGCCAGCGCGGCGAGGATCGCGATGGTCGCTCGTGCCCGGTCGGTGCAGAACTGGCGACCCATTCCCCATACTGCCTGGGCGACGACCGCAACCGCAACAACTTTCAGCCCGTGCACCCATCCGGCGCTTGCGACATCGAAACGATCGACGCTCAGCGCGAAGACGGTGAGCGCGACCGCGGATGGCAGGGTGAATCCGAGCCAGGCGGCAAGTCCCCCGCGCAATCCGGCCCGCATGGTTCCAATGCCTATGCCGACCTGGCTGCTGGCAGGACCCGGTAGAAACTGGGAGAGCGCGACCAGATCGGCGTAGGTCTGCTCGTCGAGCCAGCGCCGTTTGACTACATATTCATCACGGAAGTAGCCAAGATGCGCAATCGGACCGCCAAAGGACGTCAGGCCGAGCTTGAGCGCGACGCGACCAACTTCCAACACGGAAGGAGGTCCACCTGCGAGGAGCGATTCGCCTTCCGAATTCTCCGGAGCTGGCTGGTCGGTCATGCTTCCCTCGCCTCCGCGCTCAGTTCGTCCTGTGTGGCCGCGCCAGAGTTCGGCTTTCGCGCGGCACGGTGAAGCACATGGATCTCATCGAGTCCTAGATTGAAGTCTCGCATCATTTCATGCTCATGCCTTGGGTATGTTCCTCGGCGAACGATATTTTGAACTTGGCCATCTCCGAGTTCAATTGAGTTCGGAACAGACGAAATCTTGCGCGCGGTGTGCCAGCGTGTGATGGCGTGAGACTCCGCGGACGTCACGTCACCCTGAGTACGTTCTGAGCGTTAGAAAGGTGGGGGCCAGTAGTATCGTTTCGGCGTTGGGCGCTCTGCGTCGCGCGCTGTCCTGCAGCGTCTATCTGACTTGCGTGACCCGGCGCGACCCTCTCCCCGCACCCTATGCGAAACTAATCACCTATTCGAGCCAAGATCGCGCTGTGCGGCGCTCAGCCACGTAACAACCAGGAAGGATTGGCGATGACCTCTCACAACGGGTCCAATGGGCATAAGAACGAACCATTCGATATGCGGCATCAGAGCCGTCATATCCTCGACGGCGTCGAGCGCGCCGGAGCCCGTTCCATGCTCAAGGGTATCGGCCTGACCGATGAAGACCTGAAGAAGCCTATGGTTCTGATCGCCAATACCTGGATCGAAACCATGCCCTGTAACTTCGGTTTGCGCACCCTGGCGCATGCCGTCAAGGAAGGGGTCAAGGCAGCCGGCGGATTTCCAATGGAGATGAACACCATTGCGATCTCGGACGGCATCACCATGGGGACCGAGGGGATGAAGACCTCGCTGGTCTCACGGGAGATGATCGCGGACTCCGTCGAGCTGGTCGCGACCGGACACATGTTCGACGCGATCATCGGTCTTGGCGCCTGCGACAAAACGCTGCCCGGTCTCTCCATGGCGCTGGCCCGGCTGAACATCCCTGGCTTCCTCATCTACGGCGGCACGATTCTGCCGGGCGAGGTCGAGATCGACGGAGAGATGCACGAAGCTACCGTCCGCTCGGTCTACGAGGCGATTGGCGGTCACAAGGCCGGCAAGCTGAGCGCTGAAGCCCTCAAGCTGATCGAGGATCATGCCTGTCCGTCCCACGGGGCGTGCGGTGGCCAATACACCGCCAACACGATGGCCATGGCGATGGAGTTCATCGGTCTTTCGCCGCTTGGCTCGGCATCACCGCCGGCGGTCTCCTGGGAACAGTACGAAGCGGGCGAAGGCACCAAGCAGACCGTCGTCAATCCCCGGAAGATGGAAATCGGTCGCCACGCGGGCGAACTGATCATGCACCTGCTCAAGAACGGGATCAGACCACGCGATATTCTGACCCGCGATGCGTTCGAAAACGCGATCGCTGGCGTGTCCGCCAGTGGTGGCTCGACCAATGCCGTGCTTCACCTGTTGGCACTGGCGCGACGAAGCGGGGGTCGAGCTTTCGATCGACGACTTCGACGAAATCTCTCGCCGCACGCCGCTCATCTGCGACATGATGCCGGGTGGCCGTTTCGCCGCTGCCGATCTGGACAAGGCCGGCGGCACCCCGCTGGTCGCCAAGCGGATGATCGAGGGAGGCAAGCTGCGCGGCGATCTCATGACCGCCAGCGGGGTTACCTTCGAGGCCGAGGCGTCCGACGCGGTGGAAACACCGGGTCAGGAAGTGGTCGTATCCGTTGATAACCCCATCAAGGATTCGGGTGGACTCGTCATCCTGAAGGGAAACATCGCGCCGGACGGCGCGGTTATCAAGATCTTCGGCTACGAGCGGCCGTATCACCGTGGCCCGGCCCGGGTCTTCGATTCGGAGCCTGAAGCGTTGGACGCGGTCTATGCCAATGAAATCAACGATGGTGACGTGGTGGTCATTCGGTATGAAGGACCGCGGGGCGGTCCGGGTATGCAGGAGATGCTCGCCATCACCGCTGCCCTGATCGGCCAGGGACTCGGTGGAGAGCTGCGCGTTGGTGACCGATGGTCGCTTCTCTGGCGCGACCAAGGGGCTCATGTCCGGCCACGTTGCGCCGGAAGCGTATGTCGGTGGTCCGATCGCGGCGGTGCGCGAGGGCGACATGGTCGTCATGGATATCGACAAGCGTGGATTGAACATCGAGGTCTCGGACGAAGAGATCGCCGAGCGCCTCAAGAGCTGGAAGGCTCCCGAACCGCGTTACAAGCGGGGCGTGCTGGCGAAGTACGCGTCGCTGGTCACGCAGGCGAACGAAGGCGCGGTGACGCGGCCGATCTTCTAGTCTGGAGCCCGGGGTCCGGGGGCCGGAGTAGAAACGAACGACGCATGAAATCGACCCGGGAGGCAATCTCCCGGGTCGATTGCGTTTCGAAGCGCGACGTGCGTGTCCTCCGCTTTTCCGAGTAGGGATTGGGTAGCGATCAATAATCGACAGCCCAACCGGGTCTTCCGGTCCTCCGCCTATTACTTCTCCGGAATCCGGACCCGTTATCGATTGTTCCAGCCGATGAGGATGAGGAGCGCGCAAACCAGGAAAAGGACGAGGAGTCCGATGATGAGTGCCCACTGAAGCCACGAGTCCGGATTGGATGGTTCTGCTGGCTCGGCTGGTTCGGCGACGGCAAGCTCGATATCCGGTTCGGTTACCGGCTCTTCGACCTCGATGATTTGGATCTCGTCTTGCGTTTCCACGCGCGCAGTGTAGCAGCCAGCACCTAAATAACGCCTCCCAGCTCGGGCAGTAGGAGCGTCTCCCAATGACGGGCGACGGCTTCGCGATAGGGGGCGGCGGCGATGATGCGCACCATGCGGCGATGCTCCTCGAAGCGTTTGAAATCGTCGTCGCCCAGACCGACCACCTCACGCCAGGGCATCAGGCGCCGGAAGCCGACTGGGGGTTGCTCGAACCAGACCCAGACATCGGTGCGCCAGCGTTCCGGTTTGGGAATATCGATCAGGATGGTTTCGTCCGGCAGCGTTTCACCAAGCAGGAGTTCCAGGCGGCGGGTCATGCCAAGCTCGACCGTGCGGCGTTGCGCCGGGGAGTGGTAGAGCGCGCCGACGCGGGTGGAGAGATCGGTTGCCTGCGCGCTGATCTCGACGGCCCGTTTGTGAATCTCGCGCCGGCGGAGCGCGTTCGCCAGGCGGCGGGTGGTTTCCGGCATGCGGAAGCGGAGCATGAGCGCCAGGAGCGAGGTGTCGTCGTTATCGGTCAGCTCGCCAGCGGAAATAGCGCCTTCCAGAATCGCGTCCTGTACCGCACGGAGGAGCATGGCCATGCAGGCGCGATTGGTGTGGTGCCAGTAGACGTTGTCGAACATCTCCTGGCGGGCATTGATCAGCGAATGCAGCGGGCTCACCCCCTTGGCATCGACCGCGATGCGCGGTTTGGCTTCGAGCTGGCGGGGTAGCGAAGATGAGTGACGCGATCAGCCGGTTGGTATCGACCCCGCCATAGGGAACACTGCACGCGCGCGCATCCCGGGGAGATAGTCCAGCTTGTCGACATCGAGCGGTCCGGACAGGATCCCGCGCAGGAGCGTATCGGCGGGGTGGAGCTGCTGCCCGGCGGGATCGATGATCGACGCGACCCGGTGAGGGTCGACGCCCCAATACTCGCGCAGGATCGGGTCGATCTCATTCCCCAGCACAATGCTCGCGTCCCACCCGCTCGTGGGAAATGACGGGATCGCCGAGCTCCTCGATGGCATGGGAAAAGGGATAGTGCCCGATATCATGCAGCAGGGCCGCCGCGCAGAGGGTGCGGGCGTCTTCGTCCGTGATCCATTGCGCATCGGCGCGGGCGCGCAGATGCTCGACGGCCAGGCGCGCGAGATGGAAGACTCCGATGGAGTGCTCGAAACGGGTATGCCGGGCGCCCGGCCAGATGCGGGAAACAAAACCTAGCTGCTGAATCCGCTCGAGCCGGAGGAATGCTTGCGAATTGATCAGCCGCAGCTCGGCATCAGCCAGGGGCACGATGTCGTACAAGCTGTCGCGCAGCATGGTCGAAACCGGAAATCCGGTTCCTATCGTGCGCCCAAGTCGCGATTCTGGATTCGGAAGCGGTGTCTTCTCTAGCATGATGAAAGAATACGCGTGCAGACCTCCGCCGCCGCGCGCCCTGCAGGAATGACTGGATGGAGAATTCACTGTGGCGCGTGCGGCTGAAGAAACCGAAGAGGATTACCCACGCTCTGACACCGTCCGAACCGGCCCAGCGCAACCGTTCATTTCTTTTGGTTTCGCTGCCCTGCTGGTGACCTGCACTTACTGGGCGATCGATATTACCTCCCCCGCGCTTCCCGAGATCAAAGACACCTTTGGCCTTTCCGCCAAAGGCGCCGGATTGGTCTTTTCCTTTGTCTTTTTTGGACGGCTGGTTGGCAACTTTCCGGCGGCACGTTTGCTGGATAGACGAGGCTCCCCCCGCACCGCGGCCCTCGGCGGGCTTTTGATGGCGGCCGGCGCAACCGTCAATGCGGTCTCACCCACAATCGAGGTGCTTTACGCTGGGCGCGTCCTGCAGGGGATCGGTATTGCCCTGGTGGTCAATGCCGGTTTGCGTTCGATCCTGTTTGCCAAACCGGGGCGAGGCACCGCGATGACCTTGTTTGGCATTGCGTCGACCATCGGCGGAGTGCTCGGGTTGCAGAGCAGTGGGTATTTGACCGGGAACTATGGATGGCGGTCCATTTTTATCCTGTCCGCGTTGCTCGGCGTTTGGTTGACCATCATCCCGTTCATTAGCACGCGAGTTGCGCGGCGTTCCTTACGACCAGCCGCACCTGCCGCGGCCGCGGCGAGCCTCTCCATTTCAGTGCGCGCGTATTTCGCACCGCTGGCGATCAACTTTCTGATCTTCAGCAACTATTCCATCTGGGTCCTTCTGCCGTTGTACGCGCAGCAGAAGTTCGACATTGGACCGAAGATGACGGCCAATCTCTTGCTCATCATCACGCTCACCCACCTGGCGGCCGCGGTACCGGTGAGCCGGTTCATTCAACGATTCGGATCACCACGCGTGCTCATTGCCGGATTGCTCCTGGCAGTGGTGGGAACGGTCGGCGTGCTGGCCGCGCCGTCAGCCTGGCTGCTGGCAATCCCGCTGGTTTTCTACGGGTGCGGCATGGTCGGTGCGGTCAACGCGGCCGGTGATATCGTGTTGCACCGGGGAGGCGCAGGATCGAAGGCGGTCAGCTCGCTTCGGCTGACCAGCGATCTCGGGCTGGTGGTCGGCCCGGTCGTGGGGGGAGCCATTGCCGACTCGTTCAGCTATAGCGCGCCTTTCATTGCGTACCCAATCCTGATGCTGGCTGCCTCAGCGGTCGGAGCGTTGATCCCGGGAGTGCTCATGCCGCGAACTTCGATGGAGGAGATCTGATGCGCGTTGCCCTTATCTCGGACATTCATGGCAACCGGGTGGCATTGGAAACAGTGCTGCTCGCGATCGAAAAGGAGACGCCCGATCAAATCGTGTGTCTCGGAGATGTCGCCGCAATGGGGCCAGACCCGGGCGGCAGTATCGACCTGCTGGAATCGCTCGGCTGCCCGGTGATTATGGGGAATGCAGACACTGAGCTCTTCACCGAGCCGGAGGAAATCCGCGCTAACATCGAGAACCCGATCGTGCGCGATCTGATCCTCTGGACCCAGGAACAGCTCGACCAGCGGCAGCGGTCGTTCGTCGCGTCGTTTGTCTCGTCGCTGGAGCTCGATCTCGGGTCGGGGGTACGACTGCTTTGTTTCCATGGCACACCGCGCTCGAATACGGAGATCATTCACGCCGAAACCGGGCTGGACGCGTTGAATGCGGCGATCGACGGTTCCACCGCCACGCTGCTGGCTGGTGGGCATACCCATCATCAGTTGCTGCGGCGGTTCGGTGGGCAATGGCTCATCAACCCAGGCAGCGTGGGGATGACGCACCGTCCAACCCAGGTCGACCACCCGACTGGTTCGCCGCCCTGGGCGGAGTATGGGATCGTCACCGTCGAGGAAGGCGCCATCGACGTCTCGTTGCGCGCGATCCCGCTCGAGCTCGAGCGTGTGCGAGCACAGGCCCCAGCGTCCATGCCGCATCGGGAAGATTGGTTGTCCAGATGGGCGTAAGGTGGTTCCTCCGATCCATTTTGCCTCTATTGGTCCCGGCCAAGTTGACCAGCGTATACCGAACCAGTGACAATCAGCCGTATGCTTTCGGATCAGCCGTCGCTTGCGCATGCTCTTCGATCCGCCGTATCGAGGTCTCTTTCTGAATGAATAGCCGAACTTCCAATCTCATCCAGTATTTCCTGGGTTCCACTGTCGTCAATGTCATTGGAATCGGGATCCTCGACTGGATCCTGAGCGACTTCAAGATCGACTCGTTCTGGGGCTTGCTCGGCATGGCGTTGCTCATGTCGGTCATTCCGGGATTGGCGCTTGGCATTGCCTACCGGTTTGCACGTCTGTTCCATCCCATCATCTTTCCCCTGATCGCCTTTGCCTTTTCCGTGCTCTTCGTTTTGATCTCTCCCGACCTGCTCGATTTGATCGGGATTGGGGGCGTGTCGATCAACGGCTGGCTGACTGGGCTCTGGATCGCGCTTGGGGTGACCTTCTTCGGGACGATCGTCGGCGGTCTTTTCTCGCTCAATGATGAGGAAAGCTACGACCGCTTCGTCACCGATCAGCTCCGCAAGAACTACGAGAACCAGAAGGTCGTCTCCGACAAGCCTGCCCTGTTCTTCATCGAGTTCGACGGATTGTCGATCGATGTGCTGCAGCGTGCGGTGCGTGAAGGCTACATGCCAACAGTCAAACGCTGGATGGACTCCGGCCAGCACGTACTGACCGGCTGGGAACCCGATCTCTCCTCGCAAACGTCGGCGAGTCAGGCGGGGATTCTGCTGGGGAGCAACAAGAATATTCCTGCATTCCGCTGGTGGGACAAACCGCGCGGGAAGCTTATGGTGTCCAGCTCCATGGGTACTGCCAGCATGCTCGAGGATGAACTCTCGTCGGGCGATGGCTTGCTGGTCCATGATGGCGGGAGCCGCTTCAATGTCTTTTCTGGCGACGCGCCCGATTCCATGGCCACCTTCAGTAAGGTTTCCACCTCCAAGCTGGGCAAAAGCGCTTCATATCTGGCCTATCTGGCGAATCCGTATCTCTTGCCGCGTACCTTTGGTCTCTTCTTCGCCGACTGCGGCCGAGAAGTCATCGAGAGCTTCAAGCAGCGCCGAGCCAACGAGCTGCCGCGGGGACACCGGAAGTTCAAGTACATGCTCACCCGGGCGACGACCTCGACGGTGATGCTCGAAGGTGGCCGGTTTGTGGCCACGGCCGATATCCAGCGGGGGCTCCCCTCGGCGTATTACACCTTCTTCAGCTATGACGAAATTGCCCATCACTCGAACATTCGCAGTACCGACGGCCTGAAGATTCTGCGGGTGATGGATCAGATGCTGGCCGGGCTGGAGCGCGCCGCGCAAACGGCGCCACGACCGGTGCATCTCTTCCTCCTCAGCGATCACGGTCAGAGTCAGGGGCAAACCTTCCTGCAACGATTCGGCAAGACCCTCGACGATCTGGTCGAGGAGCTGATCGGCGAAGACGCAAATGTGCAGGCAATCCTGGATTCGCAGGAAGCCATGGGCAACATCAGCATGGCAGTGACCCAGGCGGTGAAAGGCGACAGCCGCACGTCCGCCCTCACGGGGCGCATGCTCAAGAGCCGTTCCGACAACGGCTCCGTGCATCTCGGGAGCTACAAAGAAAAAGACAGCGCCGTGGAATCGAGCGCTCAGGAAGGCGCTGCCGATGTGGTGGTGCTCGCATCGGGGAACTTGGGGCTGATTTCGTTTCCGAAGCATCCTGAGCGCTTGACTGCCGAAGAGCTGGCCGAGCTCTATCCCAATCTCATCCCGGGGTTGATGACGCATCCAGGCATTGGTTTCGTACTGGCGAATTCGAGTGTGGATGGCGGCGTCGTCTTCGGGCCGAAGGGTGTGTATTACCTCGATAACGACACCTTCGCCGGGGAAAATCCGCTGGCGAATTTCGGTCCATTTGCGCCCCAGCATCTCCGCCGCGCGAACTCGTTCGATAACGCGCCTGATCTCTACGTCAACAGCATGTTCGATCCCGAAACCGAAGAGGTGGCGGCTTTCGAAGAATTGGTTGGCAATCATGGCGGGTTGGGTGGACCGCAACAGCGGCCCTTTATCCTCCATCCCGCCATCTATCAGGCGCCGACAGAACCAATCGTCGGCGCTGGGCACTTGAGCCAGGTCATGAAGGGATGGATCGACCAGGCGCAAGGTCCGTTCCCGACGGTGCAACAAGAAGCGGGCACGATTCCGTCCACCACCGCCGCGGACTAGCCCATGGATCCGATTCCGAATACCCCGGAGCAACCGAACGAGGAGTCGTTCGAGCAACCGCTCACCGAATACGATCTGATCATGGCGCGGTTCAAGGTCAGCGTGCGCCGGTTGCCGCGTTACGGCCGCCTGGCGGCGAACATGCTCCGGGACGACCGGGTGCCCCTGGAGGCACGCAGCGCGTTGGTTGCCGGGGGCGCCTATGTCATTTCGCCGATCGACCTGATTCCCGGATTCATTCCTGTGCTCGGGCAACTGGACGATCTCCTCGTGGCGTTGCTTGGGTTGCGGTTTGCACTGGCGCAGTCGCCGCCAGAGGTGCGGGAAGAGCACCTGGAACGCGCCGGATTGCATCAGGACGATTTCGCTGACGATCTTCGCACGGTGCGTGATACATCCGTCTATATGGTCAAAGCAGGAGCCCGGCGCACCGTGCACGGGGTCGAGCGGCTGGCCCGCTCGGCGGGACGAGGTCTGCGGCGGATGACCTCCCGGGGCCGGCAATCCTTCTGAAGAGATCGTTAAGTGGTTGTGTATACTGGGCTCGATGGGCTATATCGGACGTGCAGAGCCCATCTCCCAACGCTGGCTGATGCTGCGGTGCGCATGTGAACGGTCCCAAGGCCGGACGTGGAAGCATCGCTCGACATGCTTGATTTCAACCGAAATCCAGACAGGCGAACTGCGCAGCCGGACAGCGGGAGCGCACGGACACGGGAAGGTCTCAACTATGAGCCGCGGCCGGCACGGGCTCTTCGTTGTCGAAGAGCTGGTGGAGGACTCGGGTCAGTTCGGTTGTCCTATGCTTGCCAGGTGTCGCTCAAATCCTATTGCTCCCAATCAGCCGTCGTGGCGTTGCAACATCGGCTGGGCGATTCATGGAGCAGAGGAAGCGGCGAACTGTCACGCGACCGAGTCAGTAGCTGATTGCTGGAAGGTACATCCAGAGCGACTCCCGATCGTCGAGATCGAGACCGTGATGCTGACAGAATCCAAAGCCACTGCTGACTAGGACATTCGAGCGAAGCCAGAATCTCCTGAAGCGACTACCTCAGACGACAACCGCCCCGGCTCTCCCGGGGCGGTTGTTTGGTTTTGTATGGAATTGGAAAGCGAAACCGTTAGTACCGCCGCGACTGAGCCTGAGCTTCGGCTTCGGACTTCGGGGCGTACGCGGTGACGTAGCGGGCGACTTCTCCAGGAGTGGAGGAGCGCAGGTCGAACGCCGGATATTTCGCGTCCGAAGGCAAGTAGAGGTGGAAGGTGAAGATAACCGGCTCGATGCGCTCGGCTTCCGCCCACCAGTTGTAGAGATTCGGCAGCCAGTCGAAGCTTTCGGCATTGATCCGCCACAGCGCGACACCGGCACCGCGCTCGTACGTCAGCGCTTCGCCAAAATAGACGGTCGCTTTTGGGTCGGCCTCGACGATACGGAGGACATCTTCGTAATGGCGAGGCGAGCCTTTGAGCGAGAACCGGTAGCCATCTACCTGCTTGGGAACAGGTTTTGTACGGTTCAGGGTCCACCATGGTTGACCCGGGTTGATTTTCTGCCGGCTAAAAATGCCCATTCGCTCCCTCGGACGTGGTGAATTCGACCGGCCGTTGACCGGATCCTCACGATTGAAGATTCTACCCGATCGGAGCAGCCTCATCCCCAATGACGGCCTGGTGCGTTTGCGAATGATTGGGAGCGCCCTGGAGCACGGATCGCAACGCACCGGTGACCACCAGCGCGATGGGTCCTCCCAGACCAACAACCAGGCCCGCAAGTGTCACGGTTAATGGCGGTCCCAGGAGATCGGTGATCCAGCCCACGAGCGAAAACGAGAGCAGGGCCGATGCCGCGATGACGCCACCCCAGATGGCGTAGACCCGGCCGCGCATCGCATTGGCAGTCCATTCGGCCATGTACGCCTGCATGGCGATGACGGCCCAGGCGTCGGCCAATCCAAACGCGAATGCGAGCACATAGAGCACCGGAATGGGTGGTTGCAGCACCACAGGAACCAGCAGGAGCGGTCCCAGATAGCCGGCGAAGAGCATGTTCGAACGGCTGATGCGGCGTTCCAGGTGGCTGGCAGAGAGTGCGCCGAGAACCGCTCCGCAACTCATCGAAACGGCTAGCAACCCATAGAGAAAATCTGCCCGGTCGCCGAGATCGAGGGATTCTTCGAAGTAGACCACCATGGTGATCGAAAGGACACCGAAGATGAGTGACCAAAGCCCTTCAGTGATGCAGACGCCGCGCAGGATCGGCGTGGTCCAGATAGTGTGGAAGCCCTGACGCATCTCTTTGGTCGAGTTGCGCATGATGACCCCAAGGGGATTTCTGGAACCCTCATCGGCTTTGGGCAGCGCCAGTCGCCAGTTCCAGAAAAGCGCGATCGCGTAGCACGCCGCCTGGAGCCAGAAGGGTGGGCGTGGCCCGGCAATGCCAATGATTGCCGCGCCCAACGCGGGACCGACAATGCGTGTGATGGCACTGGTGACCTGCACGAAGGAGAGCGAGGGAACCAGTGCATTAGCTTCGACAATCGTGGGGAGCACCGCCAGGCTGGCGGGCATAGCGAAGGTCTGCCCTAACCCGAGCAAGACTGCGATGACGCCGAGCTGGGCAGGCGTTTGGACGAACGGGACGAAGACGATGGCACCGGCACGCAGCGTATTGGCGGCGAGCAGGATCGAGCGGCGGTCGAGATTGTCCGCCAGCACGCCGGCGAAAGGAGAAAGAATGGCGCGGGGGAGCATCTGCAACACGAAGATGACGCTCATCAACGCGGCAGAGCTGGTCATGTCGTAGACCAGTAGCGGGAGTGCGACCTGGCCCACAGCTTCGCCGAGGCCGGAGAAGAAGTTCCCCGCCCAGAGATTCTTGAATTGCTGGTTTCGCAGAACCTGACGATAGGTCAGTGTGGTAGCCATGAGGTTTCGTTCGCCTGAGAACCATGATGCGAATGTAGTGAGCGAAGGCGCGAGAGTATAGCGGGACAGCGAGCGAGAGTGAGCCCTGAACCCAAAGTCCAGGGAAGGTCCCCCGGTCTCCAGGCAGAGGGCTCGCTTATCCGGTGACAACGGGTTCCTCCAGAAGGACATTGGACGTTTGCGGTTCCATACGGCTGCCGAGCAGGCAGACAAGTCCGCCAACGGCAATCAGACCCGCGGCCATCCACATCGTCACCCGCAGGCCGAGATGTGCGCCGGTCCAGGCGGCGATGAGCGAACCGACGATCACCGCTCCCACCTCGAGTACGCGAAACGAGCCATTGATCCTCCCCAGCCAGGCGTCTGGTGCGAGCACCTGTCGCAAGGTGGTGCTGTGAATGTTGAAGATCGTTTCCGCCGGATCGGAGAGGAGTTGCGGCAGCAGCAGGAGCACCACCGCGATCCAGTCCGCGGTTCGCGCGAAGGGGAGCAGCGAGTTGGAGATCGCCACGAAAAAGAGCAGTAGCGCCATGCGGAAGAGGTGACTCCCCTTGCCATAGAGGCGACTGGAGACGAGCGCAGCGCCGAGCGAGGCGATGCCACCAAAGGCGAAGATCATGCCGAGCGGCCCGGTTGCGAACCCGAGCGTATCGACGACGAAGAGAAAGAAAACCGTGCCGGTCATCCCATTGCTTACACTCAGGAGCGCTTGAGCGATTGCCAACACACGCATGACCCTGTCGTGGCGAACGTAGCTGAACCCCGCGACCGCTTCCTGCACCAGCGAGGTTTCGATCGCTTCGTCGCGCTCCACCTCCTCCGGCAATTCGATCTTGCTGATTGCCAGTGCCGAGAGGAGAAATGTGACCGCATCGACCAACAGGGCAAACGGAGCGGTGAAGATTTGTACCAGCCAACCGCCGATCGAGAAGGATCCGAACTCAGCCACCGATTCGGTGGCCGTCAGCGTGCTGTTCCCTTCGATCAGCCGGTCGCGGCCAACGAGTCCTGGAACATAGCTCTGGTAGGCGATGTCGAAGAGCATCGTGAGGATGCTGAGCAGTCCCGAAATGACGAGCAGGTGCCAGATATCGAGCTGGTCGGTGATCGCAAGGAGAGGAACGAGTACCAGCACGGCGGCGCGGCCCAGATCGGCGCCGATCATCACGGGGCGACGTTTGCGGCGATCGATCCAGGCCCCAGCCAGCAGCCCGACGAGAAATCCCGGCAGCAACGCGGCAATGCCCAGCGCAGCCATATCGAACGGAGTGGCGTCGAGCTCGATGACCGCCAGGAAGGGGATGGCGATGCGGCTGATGAGCGAGCCAAAGACTGAAACGGTCTGGCCGAACCAGAGCTTCTGAAAATCGGGATCACGCCGGACCGAAACCGATTGCGCCATTCATCATCCTGAGCTTGTCGAAGGATCGGTTGTTGCCCGAAACATCACTGCTGGTTCGGACACGCCGCAAACGAGACGTTCCTTTGCTGCGCGGCGCTCCGGTAAGGTTGACGATGTAAGGGGAGCGGATCATACACCACGACATCGAGATCCGATGAGGAGCGATCTGAGGGGAACCGCTCCGTCGGATCTCGATGCCAGGTGAGGAGGATATTGGCGCCGCAGCCAGGGGGCAGATCCCTATGCGGCCAGCGGCTCCGCGTCAGTTGTCAGGGTGCGGACCGGAACGAGCATAACGGGCTCAACCCGGGCCGGGCGCGCAATCCATTTGCGCGTGCCGGACTTGAGATAAAGCTGCTTCGGTAGCTTGTAGAGCATCGCATCCGTCATCACCCGCATCATCAGGCGGTTGCGGCGGATCGGTTCCGAGGCGAGATAGGCCACTGAGCCAGCGCCCGGGATCGCCGCCACGAGCATGACCAGCGGGGAGTGAATCCCGAAGGCGCGTTTCCACTCGGCGCGGTCGATCTTGCGACGCATGAGCAGCACGGTCGACCACCCCAGTGCCCCAGCCACCAGCAATGGGCGGATGATGCAGCCGAAGGGGAAGCGGAGCGGAATGCTCAACAGAATGTGCCCACCCAGGTACGGCATCATGGTCTGGAAGTCGGGTTGTACGATCTGCTCGCGCAACGTGACGGTTTCGTCCATGGTCAGCCGACCTTCGGTTTCCCAGCGGGTCACGCCGGCATCGACCCAGCTCATCGCTTTCTCGTTACCGCCCGACCAGAGCGCGCGACCTTTGGTGACGGCGGTTCGAATCCCGAATCCGCTGGCCGCAAAGGCGAGGGCACGGTTCCAGATGCGCAGCTCAGCGGCGTGCCACTTGATAACCTGTGTTTCGGCATCGGCGACCAGCTCGTGCAGCTCAGCGACCCACACCTCGCCCTTGGTGGCCACCATGTTGGTCTCTTCGCGAGCCAGGTAGTCGCGCAGGATATCGAAAAAGATGTCGTCGAAGAAGGGAACCATCTGGCGGTTGATCGCCCGGTTCCAACTCTTCAACGAGGCGAGCGGCGACACCAGACCGGACTCCAGATCGACGATGCGGAAGGATCCATCCGCGACCTGCAGCACGTTATCGACGGCACGTGGCTGGCGCGGATCGATCTGCCAGGTCGGAAATCCGGCGTCCTCGAAGCGGCTGCGCAAGTCGGTCAGGAACCTTTTGGCGGCATCCCGATCTTTGGCTTCGGTTGCATCGACGAACTCACTCACCAGTGCGAGGCGACCATCGATCGTTTCAACGCCCAGCACGCCCGCGGTCATGCGCTGCCCGTACCAGTACTCGGTGAGCATGCCGGCCAGGTTTCTTCGATAGGCCGCCGCCCAGAGGGCATTGACGTTCGAGATATAGGGGAACGGGGCCTGGAAGGCGATCCAGTAAAGCGCGCGCGGGAGCAACCCTGGGGCGTAGACCTTCGCAACCGTGGCGCCCTGGAAGAGCACCAGGCTCGTCAGTGCATGCGCGTGTGGCGTGGCTTCGTTGTGATCGAGCCGCTGCGCTCTGATGAGCGGCAGCTTGTCGAGCGAGCTGGTGCGGCGAGCGACTTCATCGAGCGCGATCGCCAGCATGCCTCCAAGCAGCAGTGCCGCAAGCACATCGCTCGGCCAGTGAGCACCCTGCCAGACGCGACTGAACGCGGTTGCGGCAACGATGGCAACCGAGCCACCCTGAATTGCCAGGCGCAGCGCGCGGTGCTCGATACGGCGCGCCAGCAGAAAGATCAGCCCGTAGAAGAGCATGGCGCCTTCGACATGCCCGCTCGGGAAGGAACGCTCCTCGAAATTAAGGCTGGTGCGCTCCAGCTCCGGCAGATGTGGGCGGGTGCGCTCGACCAACAGCTCGCCGATGACGGTGTTCAGCACGCCGCCGATCGGCATGAGCGCCATCGCCAGCGCGGCAGACCAGATCCGGCGGGTTGCGAAGGCAACCGATGCCAGCGCCCAGACCGCTATCGCCCCGACCGACCCAGTCAGATGCCCGATGACTTCGAAGAAGGAGCCGAGTCCCGGAAGATCGACCGCCTGTATCCGCTTGATGAGCGGCAAGTCGAAACCGGCCAGCGGGCGAACCATAGCGTCCAGCAGGACGATGGCAAAGAAGACCGACACCGCCACGGCAACCTGCAGCCGGGTGATGTTCAGCGCGGGACGCCGGACGGCCCCACCGCGCACGCGAACGAGATCCTGAACCATTACTGCCATGTGAACCTATCCTCACCAACTATCACGACGAACCATTACGTTTGGGCGACTCATCTCAACTATCGAGTCGCCCGGTTGCTCGCTTATCCCTGACGTCCCGGCTCAACTACCGCCCACTGCCTGGGCGACCGGTCCGTCAGGTCTCTGTATCCATTCTGCCGACTGCGGTCCCTGGTGAACATCGGTAAAAACACGTATTCGACGATGAATGCGTATGTAGGGAACCACTGGGTAGGTTTGCGTAGGCGGGATTCACCGTGGTGTTCCACGCAACCCCCACGCAGGTATGACGCGGCAAGCGAAGGGCTGTGAGTTCCGATAGAATCGGGAAACCGCACATTTTCCGGCAAGGGGGGTCTCGACCCGGCCGGACTTCGATTCAGAGAGGAGACAGGGTGAATCCAGAAACCCTCACCATTGGGGAAACCACCGACGCATCCATGACGACCGCGCCGTCCGAGCGATTGGCAACCCGGCGCGCTGTCGTCGGAGCAACGGTGGCGACCGCCGCAGCTACGCTGATAGGCGGTCGGTCGGGCGCGAACGCGCAAACTGCCTCCCCAGTGGCGTCACCAGTTGGCGGAGACGCCCCAACCCGGCCGAACATCGTGGCGATCATGGCAGACGATATTGGGTACTGGAACACCTCGATCTACAACGCGGGGATGATGGGGTATCAGACCCCGAATATCGATCGCATCGCCACCGAGGGCATGCGGTTTACCGATGCGTATGCAGAGCAGTCCTGCACCGCGGGTCGTGCTGCCTTCATTACCGGGCAGACCCCGTATCGCACCGGCTTGCTGAAGATCGGAGTCCCTGGTCAGGATCAGGGATTGAGCGCGCAGGACCCCACCATTGCCGAGCTGCTCAAGCCGCTCGGATACGCCACAGGGCACTATGGCAAAAATCATCTTGGCGATCTGAACAAGTTCCTCCCGACCGTACACGGGTTCGATGAGTTCTTTGGGAATCTCTACCACCTGAATGCGGAGGAGGAGCCGGAAAACCCTGACTATCCACAGGATCCGGCGTTCGCCGAGCGATTCGGTCCGCGAGGGGTCATCCGCAGCTTTGCCAGCGATGTGGAAGACCCGACGGACGATCCCCGCTTTGGCCCAGTCGGCTATCAAACGCTCGAGGACACCGGGCCGCTCGACACCACCCGCATGCAGACAATCGACGATGAGATCACCGCTGGCGCGCTCGACTTTCTCGATCGCTCGGCCGCTGCTGACGATCCATTCTTCCTCTGGTATTGCCCGACTCGAATGCACATCTTCACCCATCTGAAACCGGAATCCGAAGGAGTGACGGGTCTGGGAATTGAGGCGGATGGCATGGTCGAGCACGATGGGCATGTTGGCCAGGTGCTGGACAAGCTGGACGAGCTGGGGATTGCCGAAAACACCATCGTGATCTATGCGACCGACAACGGCGCGCAGATCTTCAGCTGGCCGGACGGGAGCATGACGCCATTCCGGAGTGAGAAGAACAGCACGTGGGAAGGCGGCTACCGTATTCCAATGATGGTGCGCTGGCCCGGGCAAATTCCAGCGGGGGTCATCTCCAACGGCATCATCTCATTGCAGGACTGGCTCCCGACCTTGCTGGCGGCGGCAGGTCAGCCGGACGTCAAAGAGCAGTTGCTCGACGGTTATACGATCGGTGAGACGACCTACCAGGTCCATATCGACGGATTCAACCAGCTCCCGATGCTGCTGGATGGCGCCGAATCGACGCGTAACGAGTACTACTACTTTGGGGATACCGGTCAGATGGTGGGCTTTCGGCAAGGCCGATGGAAGCTGATCATGCTGGAGCAGCAATCCGACGGGTTCGATGTCTGGTTTCAACCCTATACCGAGCTTCGATCCCCCATGATCGTCGACCTGCGTGGCGACCCATTCGAAAAGGCGATCGAAGTGAGCGGCAGCTACGAGGTCTGGATGCTGCACCACATGTTCCTGCTCGCGCCGATGTTAACCGCCGTGCAAGGCTTCCTTGGTACGTTCCAGGAGTTCCCGCCGCGGCAACAGAACCCGGCGGATTAGCGGCTCGGTTTACAACGGAGCGCGGTCGTCGCCACGCTTCGCCTTTATTTCAATCGGCCTGGAGCCGAAGGAGCGGCAAGATGACTGGACAGCGGTTTATTGCCGCGGCTGTGCAAGGCAGTCCGATATTTCTCGATCTCCAGGCGACGATGCAGAAGGTGGACTACCTGATTCGTGAATGTGCGGAGCGGGGCGCTACGCTCATTGTTTTCCCGGAAGCATTCGTCTCGGGGTTCCCGTATTGGATCTGGGGTGATACACCATCGACGGAAACCGATGGCTTCGAACGGCTCTGGGAATCCGCAATCGATGTTCCCGGCGTGGAAACTGAACGTATCGGCGAAGCGGCCAGGAACGCCGGAGCCGTCGTGGTGATCGGAGTCAATGAACGCGATTCATCATTCGGCCGCGCAACGCTCTATAACACCATGCTCACCTTCGATGCGGATGGCACTCTCGTTCGCCGACATCGCAAGATTGTGCCCACGTACAAGGAACGAACGGTTTGGGGGGCGGGTGATGGATCGGGCTTGCCTGTGGCTGATACCGCTGTGGGGCCGTTGGGAGGTCTGATCTGTTGGGAAAACTACATGCCACTCGCACGGTTCCATCAATATGCGCAAGGCGTGCAGGTCCATATTGCGCCTACGCTGGATGAGTCGCCTCAATGGAATGATCTGATGCGGGCCATCGGTGCGGAAGGACGGATCTATGCCGTATCCGCCTGCCAGTTTCTCGATCCAGGAGTCATTGCATCTCATCCGCTCCTGGCTGGATTTCCGAAGCCCCCGCCAGTGGCGTTGGCGGGATCTTCGGTCATTGTCGATCCACATGGGACTGTGATCGCCGGTCCGTCACCGGAGATGGACGCGATTCTCACTGCCGAGATCGATCCTCGCGAGATCGTGCGCGCTAAACACAGCCTCGATGTCACCGGGCATTCATATCGCCCGGATATCTTTCAGTTGACCGTCGACACCCGTCCGAGATCACCGTTCGCGGTTTCGGATTGACTGAAGAGTCGGTCAGTCTGCCAGTGCGAGTTCCCGGGCGCGGGCGAGGGCCTCGATGCCTTCGGCCGTGAGGGGTTCGATGTTGGCGATGACGTGGTCGACGCCGGCCATACGGTAGGCGCGTAGCCCGTCGGCGATCTGCTCGACGGTGCCGGCCAACACCTTTTGTGGATCGATCTCTTCCTCGGACTGTCCCACCAGCTCGTCGAAGCGGATCACGACGCCGGCGGTGAACTCGATCTCGCTGAAGTCGCGGTCGATGGCGGTGCAGGCGTCCTGCAGCGCGTTGCGGTCGGGCTCGATGGCGGAGACTTCGCCCCACCAGCAGGTGTTGTAGGAATCGGCGTATTGCGCCACCAGGCTCATCATGCGCGGTTTCTTGCCGGCGATCATGAGGGGAATGCGGCGGGTTGGTTTGGGCAGCATGATGCAGTTCGGCGCGGAGACGTATTCGCCAACGAAGTCGACGGACCCTTCATGTATGAGCGGTGCGATGATCTTGGTCGCTTCCTCGAACTGATCGACCTTGTGCGAGAAGTTCAGACCGAAGGCGTTGAACTCGGCTGGATGCCAGCCCGCACCGATACCGAGTGTGAGCCGCCCCTGGCTGACTTCGTCGAGGGTGACGGCCATCTTGGCGGTCACTGCCGGATTGCGGAATGCGGTGCAGAGCACCAGCGTGCCGAGCTCGACGCGTTGAGTGGCCTCCGCCAGTGCGGAGGCGATGGTCCAACCTTCCCAAACGCCCTGCGGCTCCTTGTCCGGAAAGTGGTAGAGGAGATGGTCGTAGATCCAGATTGAATCGAGACCGCTCTCTTCGGCGCTCAGGGCATTGGCGCGAATCTGTGCATACGGTGCAGGCGATCCAAGTGATTCGTCTTCACCTAGCATGAGAATCAGTCCAAGTTTCATTGAATCTCCTATCAAAAGCTGGGTATCGAGGTTGCCAGAGGGCCTTGGGATCGGTGGCGCTTTGGTATCCTATCCGGGCAGATTTCCGGGGGACCATGATGTGCCGCCCTGCTGACATTGTCAAACGAAAGGCTCATGGATGAGCGCTCCGACTCCAATCCTCGAAGCGCGAGGGATCTCCAAGTCATTTGGTGCTGTGCGTGCGCTCCATGACGTCAATCTTTCTATCTACCCCGGACAGATCGTCGCCCTGATTGGCGATAACGGGGCCGGAAAGAGCACGCTCATCAATTGCATGACCGGGGTCTTTCCTCCGGACTCCGGTACCTTCCTGTTCAACGGGAAGGCAGTGACGATGCATTCGCCGCAAGACGCCCGCAATATGGGGATCGAAACCGTCTACCAGGACCTTGCGGTCGCTCCCCATCTCGATTCCTCCGCGAACATCTATCTCGGCCGCGAGAAGCTGAAATCCGGGATTCTGGGGAAGCTCGGTTTTCTGGATAATAAGTTCATGACGGAGGAAACCGCGGGGGAACTGAAGCGGCTCCGTGTGCGAATCCCCGATCCGAGCCGCCGCGTCTTTACGCTCTCGGGTGGCCAGCGGCAAAGCGTGGCCGTGGCCCGTTCGGTGAAATGGGCGAAAAACGTGGTCATCATGGACGAACCTACCGCAGCCCTGGGCGTGGCCCAGTCGCAGATGGTGCTGGATCTTATGGTGGAAGTGCGCAACTCGGGCATTCCGGTGATCTATGTCAGTCACAACATGCCACATGTCTACGAAGTTGCCGACCGTATCGTGGTACTGCGGCTTGGGACCGTGGTGACCGAGCTCGATCCGAAGGTGGATAGCATCGACCAGGCCGTTGGGTGGATGACGGGATCGAAATCCGATTCCTCGCAAGATGGGAACAGGGCAGCCTAGATGTCGGATCTTCAGCAGATTCAGAACCCCGAGCTGGAACCACTGCCAGAGTTGACCTTCCGCGAACAGATGAAGGAGCGGTTCGATTTCGCCTGGACCTATATCTTCGTCGTTCTGGTTGGTCTGATCGTCATCTTCACGATCTGGCACGGAACCAAATTCTTCGATCGCACCAACTTCCGCAATATCGCGCTCGATTCATCGCAACTGATGCTCCTGGCGGTTGGTATGACCTTTGTCATCATCACCGCGGGGATCGATTTGTCCTGTAGCGCGGTGCTGGTGTTTTCAGCGGTCGTAGGCGCCAAAGTGATGTCACGCCTTTCTGGAAGTCCTGAGCAGGTGAAGCTCTATGACTTTCCACATCAGAACATCGGCATTCCCATTGGGCTGGCCGCGGCGGTTCTGGCAGGGCTTGTGTGGGGCATCGTCAATGGCCTGATTATCACCAAGCTCCGCCTCCCACCATTCATTGTGACGCTGGGCACGCTGGGTATGGCACTCGGTCTCGGTCAGATTATTTCGGGTGGCCAGACGGTGGCGTATGTCCCCTATGACGTGCAAGCCTGGGTTGGCGCACGGCGCTTCTTCGGGTGGCTGCCGTTACTGGTCGTCATTACCGCGATCGTGGTGATTATCGCGATGATCGTCTTGAGCAAGACGAGATATGGACGATACACCTTTGCCATCGGTTCGAATCAGGCGGCGGCCAGACGCGCTGGTATCAATGTCGACCGGCACCTGATCAAGGTTTATGCGGTGAGCGGCCTGATGGCCGGCATGGCGGGCGCGTTCGAGGTGGCCCGGTTCGCCACCGCATCGACCGCGGCCCACTCGGCGGACAACCTGAACGCCGTTTCCGCGGTCGTGATCGGGGGCACCAGCCTCTTCGGTGGCATGGGTTCGATCGTCGGGTCGGTGATCGGCACCTTCATTCCGACTGTGCTGCGCAACGGCTTGATCATCGGCGGCATCAATCCGTTCTGGCAGCAAGTGACGATCGGCGCGATTCTTATCGTGGCCGTCTATATCGATCAGCGCCGGCGCAAAGCGTCGGAGCGTATGTAGGCTCTTCGCCGCCAAAAGGCGGGGCACCGAGTATTGTGTGCTGAGTGGCGACCGTTGCCACGCAAGCCAACCTCCTAGGAAAGGAGATCATATGACCAAGCGGTCGGATATGTGTATCAACCGTCGTGATTTGATGAAGGCCGGAGCGGCAACCGCTGCCGTGGCGGCTCTCGGAAGTCTCAATTACACCCCGGTGGGGGCGCAGGAGACCAAGAAGGTCACGCTCATCCAGGGCATCCAGAACGACCAGTTCTACATCTCGATGGCCTGCGGCGCACAGGCCGCTGCCGATGAGCGCGGACTCGAGCTCACGGTGCAGGCTGGTGAGAAGTGGGACGCCTCGATCCAGACCTCGCTGCTGAACGCAGTGGTGCAGGCGAAACCGGATGCGATCCTGATTGCTCCGAACGACCGTGTCGCCATGATTTCTCCGTTGAAGGACGCCAAGGATGCCGGCATCGCCATCTTCACCGTCGACACCTTCATCGAGGATGACAGCGTGGCGCTCGCCAACATCGCATCGGACAACGTGCTCGGCGGAACGATGGCGGCTGACTCGCTGGCCGCATTGATCGGCGAGACGGGCAAGGTCTATGTCTCGAACACCATCGCAGGCACGTCGACCACCGACCAGCGCGCGCAGGGTTTCGAGGAGCAGATCGCGAACCTACCCGAATATCGAGTACGTCGGGATGGATTACAACAACAACGACCCGACCACCGCGGCGTCGCAGACCAGTGCGCAGTTGCAGGCCAATCCTGACCTGGCCGGTGTCTTCGGGACCAACCTCTTCAGCGCCCAGGGCGCGGCAGCGGCCGTCAAGGACGCCGGCAAGACCGGTGAGATCAAGATCGTCGGCTTCGATGCCGGTCCACAGCAGGTGGCCGACCTCAACGCTGGTGTGGTCGACGCGCTCATCGCGCAGCACCCGTACGACATCGGCTACGACGCCGTGAATCTGGCCGCGGATTACCTCCTCGACGGCACCGAGCCGGCCGAGAAGGTCTATACCACCGGCTACTCGGTGGTCACCCGCGACAACATCGGCGATCCGGAAATCTCCCGGTACCTGTACGTCTCGGACTGCTCCGAGATCCCGGCAGGCGCCGGCGCATCGCCGGAGGCCGTGGCTTCCCCGGTCGCGTAAACGCGAATCCGCATAGCTTGGTTACGAGGCGGGGTCACCTAAGCCCGCCTCGCTTCTGACACGAAACGGCCCCGGTCCTTCGATAGGACCGGGGCCTTTCGGTTTTAGGTGCTGAATCCGTCCCGGCGGTAGTCGTTTAGTACGTCGCGCGGCCGCCGGAGAGGTCGAAGACCGCGCCGGTGCTGAAGGAGAGGTCGTCGGAGGAGAGGAAGGCAGCCAGGGCGGCGACTTCCTCTGGTTGACCGACGCGGCCCATCGGGATGCGGCTGGTCATGTAGCTGATGTGCTCGTCGGTGAGTTGCGACAGGATCTCGGTCGCAATCACGGCCGGGGTGATGGCATTGACCAGGACGCCCTTGGTCGCGACTTCTTTGGCGAGCGCCTTGGTGAGACCGATGACGCCTGCCTTCGCAGCCGAATAGGGAACCGCATTCGGATTGCCTTCTTTGCCGGCAATCGACGCGATGTTGACGATGCGGCCATAGCCCTGATCGATCATGCCGGTGACAAACGTCTGACAGCCGAGGAAGACGCCGGTCAGGTCGATGTCGATGACCTGTTTCCACTCGTCGAACGACAGCTCCCAGGTCGGGGCGGCACGCCCCGCAATACCGGCGTTGTTGACCAGGATGTCGAGACCACCGAAGGCGGCAGCGACCTCAGCCTTGGCTGCTTGCCAGGACTCGGGCGAGGTGACATCGAGCTTGACCGCGATGGCGCCGTTGCCAATTTTGGCCGCGGTCTCCTTGCCCTTTTCGAGATCGAGGTCGGCGATCACGACTTTCGCGCCGTTCGCCCCCAATCGGGTGGCGATGGCCGCTCCGATACCGCGTGCGCCGCCGGTAACCAGAGCGCGCTTTCCGTCGAACTGCATTGTTTTCTTGCTCCATTCGAGTTTGGGTTGGTCCCGCAAAACGATTTGCTGGGATCATGCCATAGCCAGCAGAATTCGTTGGCTATTTCGAGAAGATTGCGATCTCACCTACGTCGAGAATGCGTACCTCGGAGGTGCCGCCCAGCTTTGAGAAGGTGGCGGCGAACTCGAGGGGATCGAGGGTTGCGCCGGGTCCGAACCCCTCCGGCGTCCACATGTTGTAGTGCATGGGGATCACGACTGTCGGATTGACGTACCAGGCGAGCAACGCGGCTTCGTGGGTCGTGAGGTTCCCGCCGACACCGTTGATCGGCACAATCATGACGTCGATGTGTTCGGCGGCCATTGGGCGGAGACGGGCGTCGTATTCCGTATCGGCCACATCCCAGATTTTGAGACCGTCGATTTCCAGCAGGAAGCCGACCGCCTCGGGCGCAGGAGCGGAGGGAACCTCATGTCGCGCGAAGGTGGCCCGCACCTCGATCTCACCGAACGTGCCTCGTTCGCCCTCGTCAAGATTGACGACCTGGTCTGCTGGCCAACCCCAGACCGGAGCGCGAACGGAACAGGTGCATGGTCCAACGAAAGTACCTGCTGCACCGGCGGCAGCCCATTGCTTTACCAACGGCACATCGAGATGATCCTCATGCCAATGGGAAATGAGCAAGAGATCGGGTTGGAGTTTGGCCGGATCGATTGGCGAGGGGATTTGTCGCGGCAGACCCCATTGCGTTTCTGCCCAGTCAGTCAGATACGGGTCGATCATGACGATGGTTTCCGCTGAGGTCTTGAGCAGATACCCTGCCTGGCCCAGCCAGACAACCGCGACCGACCCTTCCGCGACGTCGAGATCACGAATTTCCTGTTCCAATGCCATCGGTTTCTCCAATCGTCGTCCCGAGCTTGTCGAGGGACCTCTCGTTGCCCAAGACCCGGTGACAACATGAAAACAAGCGAAACTCAAAACCAATCATGTGCCAGATCGAGCCACTTCGGATTCTCCTTCTCGATCAACCAGATCTTCTTCTCCCGCCGCCAGTTCTTGAGTTGCTTTTCGCGCGCTATGGCATCGTCGGCTCGCCCAAATTCCTCGAAGTACACAAGCATGGTGATGTTGTAGTCACGGGTGAAACTATCGGCTTGCTTTCGCCGGTGTTGCCAGACGCGTGCCTGAATATTGTTGGTGAACCCGATGTAGAGGATGCGTGAGACATTGGAGAGAATGTAGACGTAGAAACGGCGATCGGTCATTGTTTCGTCTCGTGTGATCGCGCGGTTTCCGGCGGGAGCCGTGGTTGTGGGGTAACGAGAGGTCCCTCGACAAGCTCGGGATGACGGTGAGAGGGAGGGCCGTCCGCCCTCCCCCTCAATAGAACTAGCTGACCCCTTTGAGGCCGATCAGCGCGCGGGCGTGATCGAGCTCGCCGAGATGACGAATACCGTGCTGGAAGATGATCGAGTGGAGCAGGACCGAGAGCGGCACCCCCTCACCCTCGTTGACCACCCTGCCAACAAAGCTTGCCTGCAGGTTCTCGGGGGTCGAGGAGAACTTTTCCGCCTCGAACTGCTCATTGGTTAAGGACGCCAGTACGGACTCGGTATGGGTGAAGACCGTGTTCTGGTAGTCCTTCCAGGTCGCGGCATTGCCGATCGTAGCGGTTTCCGCTTCGACGATTTTGGTACCGCGCCGGATGTCGAGCGGATTGCCGCCGATGCGTTCCGCCCAGTTGCCAGCTTCCCAGAGGGTCGGCTCGTCCAGGACCGTCTGGCAAATGAGGCGGTCTTCGCCGCGGACATAGTGCAGCAGGGTGAAGGCGATCGGGAGCACGCCGTCGCGCTCCCGTTGGTTCATCTGCTCGACGGTCAAATCGTCGGTCGACAGTCTCCAGAGCCGATGCAGCTCTTTCACCTGTCGCAGGAATCGCTCGTGGCCAGAAACGCTCATGGGTTACTCCACGCGGTACTTGTCGAAGATGTCGCGGTTGAGTTCGATACCGAGACCGGGACCTTTCGGAATCACGATGCAGCCATCCGCATCGAGTTGCACACCAGGGGTGACCAGATCGGTGTTGAGGATCGAGCCTTCGCCCGGGGCGGGGGTTTCCTGGAAGATGCTGTTCGGAATCGAGGCGTTGACGTGAATCGATGCTGCGCCGAGGATACCGGTGCTGAAGTGATGCGGCACGCACGGTTTGCGATGTGCGTAGCAATAGGCAGCAATGCGCATGGTTTCGGTGATGCCGCCGACGCGGGCCACATCCGGTTGAACCACGTCCACGTGAGAACGCTCGACCAGATCGCGGAAGTCGCCAACGGTCTGCAACTGCTCGCCGGCGGCAATACGCACCGGGGATCGGTCGCAGAGCTCGCGGTAGCCATCCCAGTCGTCGGGATGCAGGGGTTCTTCCAGCCAGTAGATGTCATAGTCGGCGAAGATGTTCGCGCGACGCAGGGCGGTGGTGTGGTCCCACTCCGGTCCGCCTGAGTCGTAGGCCCAGCCAACATCGAACATGATTGGCGCGTCCGGTCCAACCGCGTTGCGCACACCCTCGACATGGGCACGGTCCGACTTCTCATGGAAGCCGAAGTTCATCCACCCGAACTTGAAAGCGGTATAGCCGGCTTCTTTGAAACGGGCGGCTTTCTCGGCCGTTTCGACGCCGTCCTTCCCAAAGAGCGCGGACGCGTAGGCGCGCACCTTGGCATCGGTCGAGCCGCCGAGCAGGTCGCAGACCGGCTGCCCATAGGCTTTACCCTTGATGTCCCAGAGTGCGATATCGACGCCAGAGAGGGCGTGCAACACCGCGCCGCGGCGGCCCATATAAATAGTGGCTTGGTACATCTTGCGCCAGAGCCGCTCGATGTCGAGCGGGTTCTCGCCGACCAGCACTTCCTTGAGACCGACCATCACGGAATGGGAGCGGGGCGCGTCAACAACCGCCTTGGCCACGTGGGGCGAGGTTTCCGCCTCACCGATGCCGGTGATCCCTTCATCGGTGTGGACGAGCACAACTGCCACGTCCTGGGTGCCATTGGAGATTTCCGAAATGCTCGGAATCTTCAAATAGGCGACTTCGACATCAGTAATTTTCACCCGATCTGTTCCTTTCTTCCTCGCGATCGATTCTGGGAGCATTCTACCATGGACGGTTGGGTCGTACGTCTCGCGTCTGGGGAGATGGAAGCTGGTCGCGCGCGAACCAGAAGCGCCAGCCGTCGTCGACTCACGCCAGCCCCGAAACCCACCGGTCGGGACCTCGAAAATTGTTGTCCGGCAGGTGGCATGCAAGACTAGATCGGTGACGCCGGGACCGAGCGTTCGGTCATGCTGCAGGACATGTGAACATATCCAATAGCGAATTCAGTCAGACGAATCGATCCGCCATTCCCCGCACGACCTGGCTCGCGCTCGGGGTGCTGCTGGTTGGTGCGTTCATGGCGCTGCTCGACACCACCATCGTCAATGTTGCGATCCCGACGATCCAGGCCGATCTTCACGCATCCGAAGCAACCCTTTCCTGGATCATCTCGGGATACGCACTGGCGTTTGGATTGATGCTGATTCCGGCCGGGAGAGCGGGCGACCGCTTTGGGCACAAATGGATCTTCATCATCGGGCTGGTGGTATTTACCCTGAGCAGTTTCGCCTGCGGTCGTGCCCAAACGAGTGGTCAACTGGTGATCGGTCGAGTCGTGCAAGGGCTGGGGGGCGGTATTTACTACGCCTCGATCACGGCCCTGATTCAACTCATGTTCGTGCCAGCGCAACGCGGGCGAGCTCTCGCGTATTTGTCGGCAGTCATCGGTTTTGCGACCGCGCTCGGTCCGTTGGCCGGCGGATTGATCATCGAGTATTTCGGAGAAGGTAGTGGTTGGCGGTTGATCTTCGATGTCAACATCCCGATCGGTATCGTTGCGATCGTGGCGGCTTTTCGGGTGTTGCCAGGCGGCAGCGATGCCGACCAGCTCGCCCTCGATCCCATCGGACTGGCGCTGTTGACTGCCGGACTCGTGGCGTTGCTGGTTCCCCTCATCATGGGACAAGACCAGGGATGGCCGTTGTGGACGGTCGCCTCGCTGGTGGGAAGCCTGGTGCTGATCGTGCTGTTTGCGCTCTGGGAACTCCGGGTCGCACGTGCCGGCGGATCGCCCCTGGTTCCCCCACGGCTCTTTTCCCATTGGTCGTTCACTGGTGGCACAGTGCTGGCAATGGTCTATTTCGCGGCCTTTACCGGCATCTTCTTCGCGTTCGCATTGTTCTGGCAGGTTGGGCTGGGAAATTCGGCGCTGGAGAGCGGTTTGCTGGTGATGCCTTTTGCCATCGGGAGCATCGTCGGTGCGTCCCAGAGTGACAAGCTCGCCAATCGCTATGGTCGTGCATCGCTGACGGCGGGGGTCGGCATGGTGGCGGCTGCCTTGTTCGTCGTCTTTTTGATTCTCACGTTCATCGAACCGGTCGATCTGAATCGCTGGCAATTCCTGCCGCCCCTGTTCGTCGGTGGTATTGGTAGTGGGCTCTTCATTGCGCCGAACGTTCGATTCATCGTGGCAACCGTGGAACGCGAAGATGCGGGTGCGGCCAGTGGGGTGCTCGGCACCGTGCAACGAATTGGAAGCGCTATCGGTATCGCGGTCATCGGCAGTGTGCTCTTTGGCACCCTGGACGTGCAGGACGGGCCGAATGCGCTGGCGAATGCCTACGGGCGCAGCATTCAGTATGCGATCGGTGTGAGTGTCCTCTTGACGGTGCTGGCGTTCCTGCTGGCATTCGCGGTGCCTGGCGCGCCCGACGATGCCGCGGAACGGGACCCTGCGGAGATCGCGCCGGATGTCGGATGATCTCGCTCCTGACGTCTCGCAAGGAAAAGGGGGGCATCTCTGAAGATGCGTCCCGCTCTTCATGTCATGGTCCTGTTTAGCCCAACTCGCTGGCTATTGTCCGTCCAGCACCGTGATCGAGAGGTAGGCGGGTGCCCCGCCTTCGCGGCTGCCGACCGCCACGCCGTCGCCGCTGACGATGATTGTGATCGGGCCGTCGGTAGTGATCCAGCCGGTCAGGTCGATCGGTACAGCCACGCCGGCATCGATCCATGCGCCGGAGGCACCTGAGCCACCGGGGGCGGAACCGAGCGTCAGGGAGTATTCATCGATGGCGACGCCGTTGGCGACCGAGATGCTCACCGAACCGCTGCCGCTGACTCCGGTCAGGTAGAGTACGGCGCTTTGGACCTGGCCATACCCGATCTGATCCGGATAGAAGGTGATGTAGGCAATTCCGCCCGTTTCGCCACCGACCGGGAGCGAGCCGACCTGGTCGCCTGGTTGGACTGCCGAAGGATCGAGCGAGGAGACGCTGGTGTCGGCCGCGGCCCACGATTCGAAACTGCGCTCCACGACCGGCGGGACTGTTGGCTCACCGAGCGGAGTCGGATCGCAGGCATCGTCGATGCCATCGACATCCGTGTCGAGTCCGCTATCGGCCACGCCTGGACAGACATCGAGCGCGTCTTCGATGCCATCCTGATCCGAGTCTGGCGGCAAGGTCGGTGTCGCCGTCGCGGTCGGCGGAACCGGGGTATCCGTTGGTGTCGCCGTCTCAGTCGGTGGAACCGGTGTGTCAGTCGATATCGCCGTTTCAGTCGGTGGAACGGGCGTTTCCGTTGGAATCGGTGTCTCGGTCACTGAGACCAGTGTTTCTGTCGGCGGGATCGGCGTTTCCGACAGCGCGAGTGTGGGCTCGTCGGTCGCGAGTTCGGTGGGAGCCGCCTCGCTGGCGGACGCTTCCGGGGTTCCGGTTGGCGTTGCAGTCGGCGTTGGCGTTCCGGTTTCATCGAGTAGGAGGGTTGAGCCAACTGTTTCTTCGCCACCGACCGAGCCGTTGACCACGCCGCCAGACACCAGCGCCAGGAAGTTGCCCGCTACCCATCCGTTCGGGCGTCCACTGATCTGTAGTTGATACCACCACATGCCGCCAGACGATACCGGCCCTCCGACGATCAGACCGTTGGTGCCGGTTGGAAGGGTGCCAATGATCGTCGCGGATGTGCCGGCAGCGCTGCGGTAGTTGAGCGGTCCGTCAGCCACGCGCACGGTGTCTCCGGTAATGAAGATGCCCGGGATGCGTGTCGCGCTCGCCTGCGAGGTCGTGGTTGGCGTTGGTGTCCGTGATGGTGTGCGTGTAATGGTCGCGATGCCGGTTGGCGTGTTGGCATTGGAGCCAGTGGGAGCCATGTACCGAATCGAGATCCAGCCGATTCGTGCATCATTGCTGACCCGCAGCCATGTATGGCCGTTCGCGTCGATTGTGTCGCCAAGTGAGGTGACGACGGTTCCGCTCGGAAGGGCCGCCAGAATGGTGGCTGACGTCGAGGGTGCCACGCGAATGTTCACGCGTGTGGTGATGCGATAGAGCGCACCGGCCGTCGAGGAAACTCCAGTCGATTGGCTGGTTTGCGTCCGGGTCGCACTCGGAGGAGCGGTGGTTGGCGTGCGTGTGACCGTGGCCACCCCGGTAGGCGTGGAGCCAGTGCCGCCAGTGGGGGCGATGTAGCCCATGGCGATCCAGCCAGTTGTCGTTCCAGCCTGAACACGGAGCCAGGTGTATCCATTGGCGAACACCGAATCGCCAAGTGATGTCAGGATCGTGCCGCTCGCAAGTGTGCCCAGGATCGTGCCAGAGGTGGTTGGCGACTGGCGCAGATTGACCCGGGTGGTGGTGCGGTAGAGCTGGCCAGCGACTGATGTCACCCCAGCGGTCGTTGTCCGGGTCGCAACAGGGGTCCGCGTCGCAGACGGTGCAGTGGTTGGCGTGCCCGTGGGCGCTGAGCCGGTCTTCGCAATGTATTGCGTCGCAACCCAGCCCGATGCGCCAGTATTGGTGCGGACCTGGGACCATTCGAGGCCGTTCACGTTCTGAATGTTGCCAATAATCGTGCCGGTGGTTCCAACAGAAAGCGTGCCGATGACCGAGCCGGCGTAGCCCGGGGCCGATCGGAAGTTGATATACGTCGTCACCTGGAATGTGTCCCCAATCGCCCACTCACCGCTGGTGGTCACCGTGCGGGTTGCAGTCGGGGTGCGGGTTCCCGGGGTGGCGGTGCGAGTTGGCGTCACACTGCCGGATCCCGAGCCTCCAGCGCGCATGTATTGGGCTGCTACCCATCCGGTGGCGCCGTCGGCGAGGCGGATCTGATACCAATCGAAATTGTCGATCCGGGTTGGACCCTGCAGCACGGTGCCACTGGTGTTCATGGTGAGTACGCGGGTGATCGACGTCGAGAGCCCTGGACTGGCGCGCATGTTCAGCGTGTCCGAATCGACGCTAATCGTCGAACCAATCACAAAGCTAACGGTCGGCGCAGTGGTCGGCGTGGGGAGCGGGGCCGGCGTCCAGTCGCTGCCACCAGGGGTAGTGCCGATGAGTGCGGTCGCGTGATTGACGAACATTTGCATGTAGGAGTTGGTCGTCGTGCCGGTCACATCGGTGCCGTAGCCGAAGTAGGCGCCAGCGACGCGGGTCCAGTCCTGGGAGTTGATGGCGATGGATTTGTTCACCATTTCGGTGCCACCGGCAAGTACCTGGTTATAGGCGTTGCCGCACATCCAGGTGACGCTCTTCATGTAATCGGGCACTGCGGAGGTGCTGCCGATCTGCATGAGCCCGAAGTAGTAGCCCGAGCTGGTAATCGGAGAGCGTGCGTTCAACATGCCACGCGATTCGACCCACATGATGGCTTTGACCACATTGGCGGGCACGCCAGTCGAGTTCGAGACGCTCAGGATTTCGCTGTTCCAACGATGCAAGTCAGCGTAGGTCCAGGTCATCCCAGATGAATCGCCGGTATTACAGGGGAACGGAGTAGCTGTCGGGGGAACCTGGGTGGGCGAGGAGACCTGGGTCGGCGTGCGAGTCGCGGTTTGCGCGGCGGTCTCGGAGATGTTGAAGAGCGGCAGGAGTGCCATACAGGCAACGATCAGGCCAGCGATTGAAATGGAAAACGTTCGCGATCGGAACTGATGTCGCTTGCCGGTGAAGCGGCCCAGCATCCGCGTTCCACCTCTGGAAGCCTTGCTCCCATGCGTATTCATAGAAGCCACAACTTCCCCCCAAGCTCAGCCGCATGTCGCTGCAATAGACATACGGTGTCGTTGTCCCTGATCGTGTCTACGTAAAGACACGCGAATCGGATTGCCCGCAGGGGACTTTCGTGCCTTGCGGTCAATGCCGAATCTGCCGAAAACATGCCATTCTGGCAGGGTCGAGGCAGGGGACAAGGAGGATGGTAATTCAGGCGCAACCTTCGCGACAAACGAAAGTTGCGGGAAATCGGACTTGTGAGTGGGAGGAACTGGCGGCCAGGAGCGCGTGAGGCGGGCTCTGGGCTCCTGGCTTCGAGCTCCTACTGGTACCGCTTGAAGACAGCGACCGCGTTCTGTCCGCCGAAGCCAAAGCCGTTGACCAGCGCAACATCGACTTGCATCTGGCGGGCGACATTCGGCACATAGTCGAGGTCGCATCGGGGATCCGGATCGGTCAGGTTGATAGTTGGCGGAACGATGCCGTCCCGGATCGCGTAGACGCAGGCGATGGCGGAAACACCACCGGCCGCGCCCAGCAAGTGACCCAGCATCGACTTGTTCGCCGAAGCAGCCAATTTGTAGGCATGATCGCCAAAGGCCGTCTTGATAGCGTCGGTCTCTGCCACGTCGCCGACGCTGGTCGAGGTCGCATGCGCCGCGATGTAATCGACATCCTGCGGTTCCAGTCCAGATCGCTGCATCGCGAGGCTCATTGCCTTGGCGGCGTGCTTGCCGTTTGGATCGGGCGCGGTGATATGGAACGCGTCCGACGTGAACGCACCGCCGCTGATCTCGGCCAGGATGTTGGCGCCCCGGTTCAACGCATGCTCTTCCGATTCGACGATCATCAATCCAGCACCCTCGGAAAAGACGAATCCGTCGCGGCCCAGATCGAAGGGGCGGCTGGCGGCTCCGGGATCGTGATTGCGCTTGGAAAGGGCACCCATGTTTGCCATGGCGGTGATGGAGGTGCGGCGCAAACCAGACTCGGCCCCACCCGCGATGATCAGATCCGCTTCATCGCGCTGGATCATCTGCGCCGCCTGGACAAAGGCTTGCACACCTGAAGCGCAGGCAGCCGATGAAGTGACGGTCGGGCCGTGAATGCCGAATGCCATCGACACCTGGCAACTCGCCATGTTCGGCGCGAACAGGGCAATCGTCAATGGAGAAACCCATTTGGGTCCTTTGGTCACCATGGCCTCGACATTCGATTCCATGATGGGAATACCGCCACCGCCGCTGTTGATAATTGCGCCGATGCGCTCGCTGTTCTCGGGATCGATGGTGTAGTTGGCGTCTTTGAGCGCTTCGGCAGCCGAGGCAACCGAAAAATGCGAGAAACGATCCATCCGCTTCGCGAGCTTGGCATCCATGTAGTCTTTGGGATCAAAGTTACGGACTTCGCCGCCAATGCGCACTTCGAGATCGGAAACATCGAAGTTCTCGATCTCGGCGATGCCCGATTTCCCCGCGAGCAACCCTTCCCAAAGTGTGGTTGCTCCGATACCGAGTGGGGAAACAGCTCCGGCACCGGTCACGACCACTCGCTTCACGTGTAACTCCTCGGTTGGAAACCCGGCCGTCCGGCATTTGCCGCTCGATCCACCCAGGTCGTATGTCAGCTAGAACGAGGATCGGAGACATCGCCGCCGATCAACACGCTAGTGTACGGGATAGCCAGCGAAATTCGCCGCCCGGGACCCTAGCGTGCCGTGAGCGTCGGAATTCCGAGCCCAAGCCCCGCCATAGTAACGGTTTGAGCGTCGGAGGCAATGCGCTTGATCAAACTACCAAGGACGTTGCCTGGTCCAATCTCGATAAACGACTTCACGCCGGCATCGGACATGGTCTGGATCGAACCGGTCCAATCGACCGGGCGCTCCATTTGCAGATCGAGCTCTTCGTACAGTCCCCCGGTGGTGTACAAGGGCTGTGCCGACGTATTGCCGATCACCATGCCACTTGGTTTCTCCGGGAAGTCGGGGAGGGAGAGTGCCGCATCCCGCAGGAGTTGCTGGAACTCGGCGTTTGCGTCAGCCATCAGCGGAGAGTGGGAAGCGATGCTGACATTCAAACGCGCCACCCGCCGGGCGCCGCGTCCCTTGGCCAGGTCCATCGCGTTCTCGAGCGCGCCAATCTCGCCGGAAATGACCGTTTGCCCAGGGCAGTTGCGATTAGCAGGAACGACGATGCCATCCGCTGACGCGGTTCGGCAGACCTCGGCGATCGCTTCGTCATCGAGTCCCAGGATCGCGGCCATGCCGCCGGGATGTTCTTCTCCGGCCCGTTTCATGAGGCGTCCGCGTTCGCGGACGAGGGTGAGGGCAGTCGGGAATTGCAGCACACCGGCGGCGACCAGCGCCGAGAATTCGCCGAGTGAATGCCCAGCCACGTAATCGGGCGCCAGGTTGACGCCCGCTTCCTCTGCGTTCTCATTGAGCGCGGCCAGGGCGGCGATGCTGACCGCCAGAATGGCCGGTTGGGCGTTGACCGTGTCTTCCAGCTCCTCAGCGGGTCCGTTCTGGATCAGCTCGGTCAATCCGAAGCCAAGCGTGTCGTCGGCCAGGGCCATCATGGCGCGCGCCATTTCGCTTGCTTCGAGCAGCGGGCCGGCCATACCGACGAACTGGCTTCCCTGACCGGGAAAGACAAAGGCGTACGGTTGTGCCGGAATAGTGGGATCGGTCATGGTGGATTCCTCTTGCACGCTGTGTGGTGGATCAGCTGCGCCCATTTTTGTGCATTTCCCAAAGATTTGCTCGGACCCTGCCAGCCGTGGTCGACGAGAACAGAGCTGCCCGCTCGTTTTCACAAACCATCAAGCGGGGAATTTCGCCCGCTCCGCTGAACGGGCAAGCACACCGCGCTCTTGATTAGCGCAAACGGCGGAGGAAGGCTTGCAGGCGGTCACTCTCCGGGTGTTCCAGCAGTCGTTGCGGAGCCCCTTGCTCGACCACGACGCCCTCATCCATGAAGACGATACGGTCGGCCACCTCACGCGCAAAGCTCATCTCGTGCGTCACCACGATCATGGTGACGCCGTGCGATTGCGCGAGGTCAGTCATGACCTCCAGCACTTCGCCGACCAGCTCCGGGTCGAGTGCTGAGGTTACCTCATCGAAAAGGATCACCTTCGGCTCCATCGCCAGTGCACGGGCGATAGCCACGCGCTGCTGTTGCCCACCCGAAAGCTGCGAGGGATAGGAGTCGGCTTTTTCCGCCAGACCCACGCGTGCCAGTAAGCGTCGCGCGTTCTCTTCGGCAACATCTTTCTTGACGCCGCGCACTTTCATCGGGCCAAAGGTGATATTGCGCAGCGCGGTCATATGCGGAAAGAGGTTGAACTGCTGGAAAACCATCGAGGTCTCAGCACGCAGCTTCGCAATCTCTTTTTCGGGCGCCGGTTTGAGCTGCCCGTTCTGCTCGCGATAACCAACGAGCTGGCCGTCCACATAAATGCGGCCATCCTGGTAGGTCTCCAGGAAGTTGACGCAGCGCAACATCGTGGTCTTGCCGGAACCACTTGGTCCAATGACGCAGACCACCTCACCCGGGGCGATATCCAGATCGACACCTTTGAGCACGTGGAGCTCGCCGTAACTCTTATTCAGGTTCTTGATGGAAACCATGGCATTTGGACTAGGTGCGAGATTCACGCTCATCGGGCGACCCCATAGCGGTACCGCTGGGCCACCAGGACCCCGAGGCGGGAAATCGAGAAGCAAATGACGAAGTAGATTGCGGCTGCGGCGAGATAAAAGGGCAGTACGTCCCCAGTGCGCTCCACGATCTTGCGGGTGGCGAACAGGAGCTCGCTCATGCTCAGCAGTGAAGCGAGTGACGTGCCTTTGACCAGCTCGGCGGCGGTATTGGTCCAGGGCGGAATGATGACCGGCATCGATTGCGGCAAGCTTACATGGAGCAGCCGTGGCCAGAAAGTGAGCCCGAGCGATTTGGCGGCGTCTGTTTGCCCCTTCGGAACTGAGGAAAGGGCACCCCGCACCACCTCACCCACCTGAGCGGCGCCGAAGGCGCTCAACCCAATGGCGGCAGCCTGGAAGCGTCCGACATTGGTGGGCACATGGAAGCTGCCGATGCTGATATCCACCGCCGGCAGGATGTAATAGATCAGGAAGAGCACGACCAGGATCGGCAGCCCGCGGATGATATCGACATAGAGCCGCAATATCGTGCGGATGACGCGATTGCCATACACCAGCCCAACGCCGATGAACAAGCCGATGAGTGAGCTCGCCACGATGGCGATTGCGGAGAGCTGCAACGTCAGCTTGAGCCCCAGCCAGAGGAGATGGCGGTTGTCCCAGACCTCGTTCATGCCACTGTCCATTTGATGCGTCGTTCGAGGGCGCGCAGGACCAGCGCAATGGCGTAACAGGTGACGAGATAGATCACGCCGGCGGTAGCCCAGGCTTCGATGTAGCGAAAGTAGTCGGTACTGACTTTGCGAGCGGCCCAGGTGAGCTCAGGCGCGGCAATGGCGACCGCAATCGATGTGTCCTTAAAGAGTCCGATAAAGGTGTTGCCAAGGGAGGGAAGCACGGTGCGGAACATGATCGGCAGGGTGATCGAAACCGCGGTCTGGGTGCGCGTCAGGCCGAGCGATGTGCCAGCTTCCAGATACCGTTGGCCGACCGAGACGATGCCGGCGGAGAAAATCTCTGTCAGATACGCGGCGGCGTAAATCGCCAGTGCCACGATGAAGGTTCGTTCCGCGTCGGGCAAAACTTTGAGCACCCATTGCTGACCGGTGCTGCGGCGCGGAAAAACTTGAGGCAATCCAAAGTACAAGAGTGAAACGATGAGCAACAACGGGATATTGCGGAGCAGCTCGACATACGCCGTGACGAACCAACGAACCGGACGCGGACCGTATTGCCGGGCAAACGCTAAGAGCAGCCCGATGATCGTGCCAATGAGCAGGCCAAGGAGGGCCATCTTCAACCCGAGCACCAGCCCGTCGATGAAGAGATCCTTGTTATTGGTGATGTATTCCCAACGGAGCTTATACATAGGTCATTGGACACAGGCAGGAGCGCGCCGCGGCGCGCTCCTGCTCTGCTGAGTGCGAATTACTTGAATTCGACCGGGAAGCCGATCGGCGGAGTCGGCAGTTCCTCGCCAAAGTAGGTCTCGAACGCGGCCTGGTAGATCGGGAAGTCGAGCCCGACCATAGCCTGCATGAGCGCGGTGTTGACATAGTTCAGGAAGACCTGATCGCCCGGTTTGAGTGACGCGGCGTACGATTGGGCGTCCCAACCTTCCGGAATCGTCTTGTACGCCTCAGGATCCTGGGCAACCATCCAGCGGCCGGTCGACATATCGATACCGGTGGCGTCCACGCGGCCGGAATCGAGCGCCTCCACCGAGGCTGCTACCGAGTCGAACTGCTCGACTTTGGCATCAGCAACTCCGCGGTGAATCATGTCTTCTGCGGTGACATTCGCCAAAATGGCAATGGTCGTTCCCTGATCCTGCATATCGGCCAGCGAGTTGAACTCAGAGTCGGCCGGCAGCAGCAGCGTAACGCCTTCGCGATAGTAGGGGACGGTGAACGCCACCTGCAGCGCACGGGCAGCAGTGACCGTCATGAACTGAAAGTTGATATCCACCTTGTCCGAGAGCAGATCGGGGATACGCGCATCGGCCTCGTGCACGACAAAGTCGATGTACTTGCGCGGCTCTTCGCCCCCAGTAATTTGTTCCGCGTCGAGCCCGAAGATACCGCCGGCGAGGAGCATTGCGAGCGAAATGTCGAACCCGACCAGTTGGCCGTTTTCGTCCTCGAAGTGCCACGGTGGGTTCGTGCTGCCGGTACCGACGACGATCTTGCCGCGATCGAGAATCTTGCCGATCAAGCTGTCTGAGCTCGCGTCCTGCGCCATAGCGTGCAAGCTCGGTAGCGACACGGCCGCTGCCGCCCCGCCGATCATTGCGCCTCGGGAAATCAGAGTTCGGCGACTCGTCATTCCCGGAATCCGGTTCTCTGGCATGTCATTCCTCTTTCTTTCGGCAGTGCGCGTGCGCGCCTGCAATGAACGTCCGAACGACTCATTTGACCACAACTGAATCTGTCTGAATTCTGGGGCGATCCAAATTTTCTGTCAATGGAGGCAAACTGAACAGTGAATTGCTTACTATGCCGTGAGAGATGCCGCAAAGGATCCACAGCGAGGTAGAGCGATCATGGACATCTATCAGCGACTCGGTGTGCAGCCGATTATCAATTGCGCAACCACCTATACCCGCTTCGGCGGCTCGATCATGGCGCCGCATGTTGCACAGGCGATGGCCGATAGCGCCGGAGTCTTCGTCAACATCTTCGAACTTCAGGAAGCTGTCGGGAAACGCCTGGCCGAGCTGACCGGCAACGAAGCGGCGTATGTGAGCAACGGAGCCGCGGCTGCGCTGACGCTTGCCACTGCCGCGGCAATCACCGGCGACGACGTTGCACTCATGGCGCGCCTTCCGAACAATCTCGAGGGAATGAAAAACCAGGTCGTTGTTCACCGGACGCAGCGGAACTGGTATGACATCGCCGTCCGCATGACGGGGGTGGAACTGGTCGAGATCGGGCACATCATGGAAACCTACCCATGGGAGCTCGATGACGCCATCAACGAGCGCACGGCTGCAGTGGTGTACTTCGCCGGGAGCCACCTCAACCGCAACACGCTCCCGCTGGAGTTCGTCATCGAGCGAGCACATGCGCGGGGGATTCCCGTGATCGTGGATGCGGCGGCCCAGGTGCCACCAGTTTCCAATCTCTGGCATTTCTCGCGCGATCTCGGAGCCGATGTCGTCATTTTTAGTGGCGGTAAGATGCTGAGCGGTCCGCAGAACAGCGGCCTCGCGGTTGGAACGACGGCAATGATCGAGGCCATGCGGCTCAATGGGCCACCGGTGCAACGCATTGGACGGCCGATGAAGGTTTCCAAGGAAGCGATGATCGGCCTGCTCACCGCAATCGAGACCTATCTCGAAACCGACCATACGGCCGAGGCGTTGGAATGGGAGACTGTCGTGGCGAGCTGGGACGCGACCTGGCAACTTCTGGCGCCACGATGGCTCATCCTCAAACGGGAGGCGACTGGCGAAGCGGGCGAGCCGATTCCGCGCATTCTCATGCAGGTGACCAGCGATGCACCGCTCTCTCGGGACGATCTGATCGCAGGTTTGCGGGCAGGGAACCCGCCGATCGAAGTCGTGGTCGAAAACGAAACGACCATCGCTTTCAGTCCGCACCTGCTACGACCAGGCGAAGCGGAGATAGTCGAGCAGCGCGTTTCAACATTGATCGCAAGCTACCTGCTGGCACAGCCTTCAGGAGCTATCGCCGGGGACTAGGTTTTACCTCGGAAATCTGCTACGATGTGAACGTACTCTCCCGACGCTCGGTACGACTCCCGCTAAACGTTCGAAGATGGTTTTTGACTCATCTGCCTTTGCGGAGGGGGAAGCATGCGTATTCGTTTTGTTGGAATCGCGGCGTTGCTAATCGCGATAGTTGGACTCGTGGGGTATTCCTTCGGTGGCGCGAACGTGCTGGCGCAGTCGGGTACTCCGGTATCCACACCGTTAGCCGGATTGACGCCCGAGAGTGACACGTCTGCTACGCCATTATCCGAGACCGCTGCCACGCCAGTGGCAGAACCGGTACGGGTCGTAACGTTGGTGGGGTGGTATCAGAACTCGGCTTCGGGCGATATTCTCGAAATTGGCCCGTTGCAAACCACCGATCAACTGGTCGGCGGACCTGGGGACCCGACCAGCACCTTGACTGGCACCGCGGATCTCGATTCCGAAGATAACAATGGTTTGCCGCGCGTTGTCCTTGGTGACACCATTCTGGACGGCACCGAAATGTTCGCAGGCGATCCAGAATCGGTGTTCAACTGGATCTATTACCAGGGCGATCCAGCGCTTCGGCCGGCAACCTTGGTCATCCCGGTCATCGCGACTGCTGGACCGTACGAAGGTCGCTCCGGTACCGTCACCTTCCTTTCGCGCAGCTCCCCTGGTAGCGGCATTTTCGTTGCCATGCTCAACCCGGCGGAGTAGGCGACACCACACTCATCGAACACGTCACAGGGGCGGCAATTGCCGCCCCTGTTTTGTTGATTCCCTGAGCAGACTTTGCACTCGAACTAGCTGGCGGTCGCTTCCGGCAGCGGGGACATGATCGCGTCAGGATCGAGCCGTTTGAGCATGTCGAATCCGATGCGCGCCCTGCGCAAGCGTTCACGGGTGAGCGCGATCGCGGTGGCTTCCAGGTGCGTGCCAGCCGGATAAATATTCGGGGCATTCCGCAAGCCGAACTTCAGGTAGACCGGTGCGCAAACGCGCACCAGCTCGGCGATCTCGTAATGTCGAATGAAACCGCCGATGTCGTCAGGAACCTCGATGTAGATATCGAGCGGCATGGTGGTCGCAGCGCGAATCGCGGCCAGTTGGGCCAGTGAGAGGTCGGTCGGGGTATTGAAGGTGGTCAGACCAAGGTCCTGCAGCAGACGAACCGAGACCGGATTGGCTGCGCCGAGCATGACCGATCCCTTGAGAATCAGGTCCTGCGGGAGCTCTCCGTCCTCCTTCATCTTGCCGAGTACCAGCAGCAGGCCCTCGTCGGTGACCAGGACGCTGCTGATGCCATGCTCCAGCGCGCGCTTGACGTCTTCGACGGCATGGACCAGTTGATCCATCGCCGCGCGCTTTTGGACCCACGATCTTGCCGGCCGTGGAATAGGCCATTGCGCCGGTGTCCCACCCGGCACGTGGGCCGACAAAGAGGCTGATCTCGATACCGCGCTGGCGACCCAGCTCTGCCATCTCGTCGAGCTCGTCGTCGGTGAGCAGCATGATGCCGCTGCCCTGGCTGACCCGGTGCACGGGTACGCCGTACTCATCGGCGCAGTCATAGACTGTGCGCAACGCATTAGGGCCTTCGACCGATGGGATTTCGATGCGCCATTGGCCGCCGTCAGCAAAACGCTGTTCCGACGATGGCAAATCGCGCAGATCGTGATCGGGTAGTCCAATGCTTCGGAGAAACGCCTTCGTTTCCTCGATTCCGTTCATTCGCTCCTCTTCCCTGAAAACTGGGCGCGCCCTTTCGGCACGCGAAGCATGCGCGTAGGGTAGCGGGAAATGCGGTTCACAGGGAGCGCGGCGGCTAGAAGTCGAACAACTTCACCAGCGGAATCGAGAATCCTGGCACGATCTCACCGCCATCGAGGGAATCGGTGTCGATCAGCTGTTGGGGAGCCTGACCCGGCTGGTGGATCATCGCGGTGCGATGCTCGGGATCGATCCACCACACCAGCGGAATGCCGACGCGTTCGTAGAGCGCTTGCTTGCGACGAATGTCCAGCGGCTCGTCTGTCGGCGAGATGACTTCGACGATAAGATCTGGGCGCGCGGGAAAGAAGCCTCGGCCCTTTGGCGCCAGGTGTAAGCGATCTTTTTGCACGAAGGCAACATCCGGAGCCACGACCGTATCGGGGGATTGCTCGAGAATGAAACCTGCCTCCGCGATGGCTACCTCACCGAGTTGTTTGGAATCCACGTATTGAAACAGCCATGATCCGATCCGCGTCAACGTACGGTTCGACGTAAAGCTCGACGGCGACATTTCGTGCAGCACTCCCTGAAAGAGCTCGAACCGAGCGTCGCTTCCCATGGCTTCGAGTTCGCCGGCAGTGATGAGATGTGTGATCGTCATGATGTGATCCTGAACGATTGCCCGGGGCGGCATTTGAAGGCTATCACGGGCCCTCGGTGGGTACGTTCCAGAGCGTCAGCGATTCGAACCCAGGCCCGACAAGACGGACGCCGCTTGTTCCGCGACAGATCGTACGATCTCTGCGGCTGGCAGGATTTCGTGCATTACGCCAACGCTTTCCCCAGCGTAAAGGACCATGCTTTCCAGATCGCCGGTGGTGCCGGTGCCGGGAAAATCATCGTGGTAGCGCATGATGGGAAGACCTTTGTTGGTGTGGCCGATAACGTCACTTTCTCCTGGTCCCCGGCCCGGCTCGGGGCGTCCCGCTTCTTCCCAGAGCTGGAGTGACTTGTTGGGCAACGTGCGGAGCGCAGCGTTTTGCGGCCAACCGCCACGGAAGAGGGTGGTGTGAACGGTGTCGCTTGCGCCGGCCTCCAGCAACCGTTGCTGATAGTCGGTATGGGCATCCGCCTCCGTCGAGAGCAGGAAACGGGTTCCCATCCAGACGCCAGATGCACCCAGGCAGAGCGCAGCGGCAAGACCGCGACCGTCACCAATACCACCCGCGGCAAGTACGGGGACCGGCGCGACGGCGTCGACCATTTCAGGGAGCAGTGCCATGATGCTGGTCTGACCCTCCACGTGACCACCTGCTTCGAGCCCCTGGGCCGCAATCACATCAGCACCAGCATTCCTGGCGCTGATCGCCGCAGCAGCCGTGCCCGCCGTGTGAATCAGAACGGCGCCGGCAGCATGGATTTGCTCGACCCATGGGGCAGGGTCACCCCAGAAAAAAGACACGACGCCCACGCCTTCCTCAAGAGCGATGGTCAACCGCTCGGCAGGATCCCAGGCGAGCACAAGATTTATCCCAAACGGCTTATCGGTCAGAGCTTTGGTTTGCTGGATGAGGTCGCGGGCTTCGTTGGGCGAGCGCCAGGTGATGGAGAGCATCCCGAGTCCGCCGGCATTGCTGACAGCCGCCGCCAACTCGGGAGTCGTGGCTGAGCCGACGGGCGCTTGCACGATGGGAAGATCGATTCCCACCAGCCGGGTGAAGTCAGTGGCGAGCGATGTCATGGGGTGGATACCTCGAGGTCAGTGATCGAGCAGCCAGCGGATGCGCGAAAACGAAAGGATGTAGATCAGGGCAGCGAAGGTCCACAATGTTTCAGCAATCCAGCGATAGCCGGTGACCCAGAGGCCGTAGCCGGCCAGCAGAAAGAGACCGACTTCCAGAACGAGGCGCACCGGCCCCGGTGTCGGGAAAACTCCGGGTTTGCCTGCCGGCGGCATCCCGGGTGTGCGGAAAATACCCCATATGAGGATAGCTGCTGCGGTCAAAACAAGAGCAGAGAGCCACCGATTGGCAGTGTTGCCTGCATGCCAACCGGCCCATCCGAACGATAACCACATTCCCAATTCGAGCAGGAACATAAAGATATCCGGGAGGGAGATCCCGAAGCGTTTGTTTTTCGGATCCGGCTCCTTGATCAAAGAGCGCGAACGCCCAGCCCGGCTTTCTTCATGTCGTCGAGGTGTTCGGTGACATGATTGCCGAATATCTCGACGATGCGATTCAGCGTCTGAGGGCCAGCTTCCGGATGCTGGACGTTCCGCTCCCAGGCGTCTTCGGGCAGCGCTCGCAAGAGGGAGAGGTTGACCGAGCGTAACGCGGCAAGTGCGTCGAGCAAGAGATCGTCCGGCACCTGATCGTTCGGGATGCCCGCTTCATAAAGGTCCGGGTCGAACGGGAGAACGGGGCCGCCCGGGTTGGCGATTGCCACCCGCATACGGGACGAAAACAGGATCTCGGTTTCCATCAGGTGTTGGAGGATTTGCCGAGCGCTCCACCCGCCATCGATTGGTTGCGTGCGTTTTTCCGCCGGGATATTGCGATAGATCATGACGAACTCAGTCATGGCGTTGTTCCAGGCGGCTAGTTGTGCGTAATGGTTGCTCATGACAGGTCCTTACTGGTTTGATGCACGAACTCAGTGGGGGGACGCTTGATAACCAAGGCCGCGTTTTGCCCACCGAGGCCAAATCCGTGCTTGGTCATGTACTCGAAGTCGTGTTTGCGCGGTGCTCCATGGACGATATCGAGCCCGACTTCCGGATCGGGGTTTTTGTAGTTGACGGTCGGAGGAATGATTTGCTCCGATAGGGAGAGGATGCCCATCGTGGTTTCGATCGCGCCGGCTCCGCCCATGCAGTGACCAATGTTTCCCTTGACCGACATGACCGGGATTGACGACGCGGCCTCGCCGAAAATGTGGTGGATGGCGCGTGCTTCCGCGAGATCGCCGGCTGGTGTCGACGCCGCATGCGCCTGGATGTGCCCGATCTCAGCAGGGGTAATGCCAGCATCGGCCAGTGCGGCGGCGATGGCGCGGGCTGCACCAATCCCTTCTGGTTGCGGTGCGATCGGATGATAGACATCGTTGCTGGAGGCAAAACCAACGATCTCGGCGAAGACCTTGGCTCCCCGCGCCATGGCGAAGTCGTAGTCCTCCAGTACCAGCGCACCGGCTCCTTCGCCGAGGGCGAAACCGGCGCGGGTGGCGTCGAATGGGCGCAGCGCCTCTTCCGGGCTCTCATTGGAGTCGGTCACGAGCGCCCGCATAGCCGAGAATCCGGCTACGCCCATGGGATGCATGGTCGATTCAGTTGCGCCCGCCACCATGAGCGGCGCGATCCCCGACTGCACGACGTGGAACGCTTCGCCGATCGCCTGGGTGCCGGTAGCGCAGGCGGTTGAGACAGTATTGCTGGGGCCACCCAAGCCGAATCTCCATTGCACGGTATAGCTCGCCATATTCAGCGGGAACTTCACGTGCAAGTGCGGGGACAGCTTGTCGTGCCCGCGAGTATTAAAGGTGTCATAGGCCGGCAGCAGATCGTCGTAGCAGCCACCGATACAGGTCCCGATCACCGATCCGCCCGAGATGAGATCGAGGAGGGGATTCCCTTCACTATCGACCAGGCCGGCTGAGATCAGCGCCGAGCCGGCAGCTTCGAGAAGCCAGAGGCTGAAGTGTGACGTGTTGCGGGCGGTCTTGGAATCGAGAAAGCGTTGTGGAAGCTGATCAAGGTCGAGATCACCGCGCACCTGACAGGAATAGTTGCCTTCCTGCAGGTAGGGAATTCGCTTGATGCCGCTTTTCCCCTTGAGGATGTTGCCCCAGGATTCCAAAGCGGTGAGGCCGACCGCGCTCACCGCTCCCAATCCGGTTACCACGACCCGACGACGACTGCGGGACCGCTGGCCGCGTAATCCAGTGCCGCAGGTTCCGCAGAACTGCTGGGACTCAGAGACCGCAGCGTCACAAACCGGGCATGAGGTGGAAGGGGAGAGATCGAAGGTCATAGGAAATTCCTGATGAATGCGCGGTAACGGGCGGCAAATGGGCGATTCCACCGGCTCGCTCGTGCGTCACGAGCACCGGCACGGAAAAATCTGGCCAAGTATAGCGGTCTGCCTCGAACACACGAGCGCCCGGCGTGGTGGAAAACCAATCTCGCCGGGCGCTCGATGCAGAGTTGTTCGCTGCCGAGGGTTGCGTCCTGTGGTCGCGAACGGTTCTGTCCCCAGGACGATGAGGAGTATTGGAAGCATTGCGCGGCTTGAGCCAGCGCAGCGTACTGAGGTGGTAAAGAGGAGATGCGAAACAGAAGGGGTGGCTAAGCCCGCTCTGTGAAATGCCTCCTGGTGCTCAAATGGGTTTTCCCCCTTTCGAAATTTGCACCCTGGTCGACCCCGAGTTTCCCCGGGTGCCCGGAAACATCCGGCGACGCTGCTGCAAACATGCCGCCGGTTACTGGAGTAAACGCGGGAGCAGGGAAAAAGGTTTCATCGCTGAGAGAGTCAAGGGACGCGTACGTACGAAGTTGTCAGCGGTCAATACGGCAGGCCAGCGAATGCAGGCCCCGTTTCTTGCCGCGGACTAAAAGGTGATTTCAGTCGTCAACCAGGATGACGCGTTCTCCATCGAGACCATGGAGAGCGGATCCGAGCTCGAAGGCTTCGTCACGACTCATGACCATCCGAACATTCGGTGCGCCGTCAGCTGGGCCGAAGTCGATCTGGATCTCGCTGTTGGCCAGCAGCTTGACGACGACTGCGCCGATGGTCCGAACGGTCTCTTCCCCATTAAACAACTGGAGCTTCACACGATCACCCGCCTGCGGTCTCAATGAGATTTGCCAGCGAGAAAGTATGCGATAGCGGGGAGGTTGTGCGCGAATGAGCAGCTATTAGCCGTCGCGCTGCTCGATCGGAATCTCTTGATCGTTCTGATCGAAGTCGCCGTTATCCGAGCCGTTGTCGGTACTGCTGCCGAAATCGATGTTGCCGTCATACATTCCAACGGCATTGGCATAACGCAGGATGCGGGATTCGCCGTCGCCGGCGTACTTGCCCCCGTTTTGCTGTAGATCCTTCATGGCATCGGAGAGCTGGGCCATTTCATAGGCGGAGAGACGGTCGCATGGGAGGGATGGACCGCCGTCCTTGATCAGCCATTCGGTGGTCGTGTCACCGTTGCTACCCGATGCCTGGTGCCCGGTGACGGAGCAAACTTCGGTCTGCACGAGTCCGGATGGAATGCTCCAGTCATTGGCAATCGGTTGTCCGCTGGGACCATTCAGGTAAGCGGCAAAGGTCGGATTGTTATGCACGACTTCCATCATCTGTTGCCAGATGGGACCGGCACCCTGGATACCGTCGAGCTGGGGTAGCTCGGTTTCCGCGTTTCCCGATTGTGTGGTCTGCCCCGTCCAGACACCGATAGCCACATCGGTGGTGTAGCCCATGGTCCAGATGTCTTTCCAATTGTCGGTGGTACCGGACTTGGCCGCGACTGGGCGTCCGAGCCGGTCACCCGTGTCTTCGAAGAGGTTGCCGCGGCCGAAGACCATGGAGCGAGCTTCGTTGTCGGTCAGAATCGAGGTGATCTGATAGGCGATCTCGGGAGAGAGCGCCTGCGGTGCGTTTTGTAGCGACGTGTCACGGTCGAGCTCGTAGAGCACCTGACCGTTGGAATCGGTGATCTTGATAATCGGATTGGCGGCAACGTATTTGCCTTCGTTCGCGAAGGTCGCATAGACATTCGTGTGTTCGAGCAGTGGGACTTCGCCCGATCCGAGGGCAAGCGAGAGACCGTAGTTCTCAGGGGTTTGCGGCATACCCGTTTTGATGCCCATACGCCGTGCAAGGTCGTAGGCATGCTCGACCCCGGCATATTGAATGGCCTTTACCGCCGGAATATTGAGCGAGTTCGAAAGGGCGGTACGAACCGGAACCGCGCCATAGGAGAGCCCGGTGTAATTCTTTGGTTCGTAGTAGGGATTGGGCGCCCCAGGCGTTTCCACTCGCATGGTGTCGTCGATGACCACCGTGGCGGGGTTCCATCCGCTTTCGAAGGCTGCGGCGTAGATCACCGGTTTGATCGACGATCCCGGTTGCAGATTGGCGAGCGCGTAGTTGATCTGGCCGCCGATGGTGGGGTCATTGAAGTCGGCCGAGCCCACCATGGCCAACACTTCTCCGGTATACGGAACCATCACTACCATGGCGGCATTGTTACGCCGGTAGGCGTTCAGGAATGGCATGTTCTCCTGAACGATGGTTTCGGCCTGGGCTTGCAGGTCGAGATCGATCGAAGTCCAGATTTGCAGCCCACCTTTGGTGAAGGCATCCTCACCGTACTTCTCGCGCACATAGTCTTTGACGTACTGCGTGAAGTGCGGGGCGCCCTGCACTTCGCTGGTGCGTGTCTGCGGCTGCAGCGGGGTGTTCCAGGCTGCGTCGGCCTCTTCCCGGGTGATGTAGTGGTACTTCACCATCTGATCCAGCACATATTGCTGGCGGATCTTCGCCTGGTCCATGCGAATCGTGGGATCGTAGAACGAAGGTGCTTGAGGCAAACCGGCCAGCAACGAGGCTTCGGCCAAATTGAGTTCGCTGGCGTGTTTATTGAAGTACGTCTGCGCCGCCGCTTCGATGCCGTATGAGCGCTGGCCGTAGAAAATCTGATTCAGGTACATCGTCATGATGTCTTGTTTGGAGAACTTCCGGTCGAGCTCGACCGATGCGAGCGCTTCCTTGAATTTTCGGGTGACGGAGATGTCGAAGCCGATCTGTTCCGGATAGAGTCCACGCGCGAGCTGCTGCGTGATGGTCGATCCGCCGGACGATCCGTCACCACTGATGTTGATCGTGACACCGCGCAGGATGGCCATCGGCTCGACGCCCTGGTGACTCCAGAAGGTAGCGTCTTCGGCGGCGACCGTGGCATCGATCATGTACTGCGATACCTGATCGAGGGTGACAAAGGTGCGCCAGCCGCCATCAGGGGCTTCGATTTCTTGCAGCAAGTTGCCATTGCGGTCGTAAATGCGAGAGGTCTGGAAGGTATCGACGGTCACTTCCGCCGCGTTCGGCAATCCTGCATTGACCCGACGGTACGCTTCGACCGTGCCTCCGACGGCGGCAACGGTAGAGACCGCCGTTGCCAGCAGGGTGGTGAGGAAGAGACCCAGAAAGACGAAGACTCCGACCGCCACAAACCGCTGGATCATCGCGGAGTTTTGCTTGCGCCGTCTCGCGATCCCGGGCAGCATGTTGGGCGGCAGCTTCTTCCTGGAACCGGCCTTGCGACGCGCGCGTTGTCCTGCCGCCATGCGACGGGGATCGGATTGCGATCCGGACAAGCTGCTCACAACTGGGACCTTTCAAGGAATGAAGACCGAACCGGACGCGGGGAGTTCCGGCCAAAACGAGAACGCGCCGGTGCTCCAGAGCGTTTCGCCGCCAGATGGTAACAGCTTCACCTGAAGAGAAGCAGATTGCGGTCAACACACACCAGAACAGCGCTCATGAATTAAGCGCTGTTGGGTTCGGTGTAATGATGACTGGTGCTGTCTGCCGTCTGCTGCCAGCTAACTCAGCTGCCCGGCAATCTCGTCGCGTTTGCGGCAGAGCTCGTCGACAGTGATGTGACCGGACCGGAAGAGATCGGCCAGCACCCAGAGTCGGGCCGAGGCCTCTGACAGGATCGTCAGCTTTTTACGCCGGTTTCCGGCCCGGCGAACCGTCATCTCGCCAGCAATCGAAAGCGCCGTAATTGAATCGAACGCGTCGTGCTTGGTCACCGGCGGCGCTTCATAGGAAAGCGGCATGCGCTGACCACCGTGAACGTCGGCCTCGATTGCTTCGAGCAATCGATTGACCGAATCGCCCAGATGGCATTCGAACGCTTTCAGGGTCGCCTTGTGATGCGCTGGTGGTAACGGCGTGCAGTTCAGGAATGCAGCCGGTGATTCCGGTTGACCAGCCCAATCGGTCGAGAGGGCGATATCGTCCAAAAATGCCCGGTCCGAGGGAGCACCCGCCCACTGGGCGAGCAACACATCTTCTACTTTCGGTGGTGCAAGCCGGCCAAGCGCGCGAATCGATCGCGACCGTGTCCGGGGCGCTTCATCCATCTTCTCATCCTTCGAGCGGGGGGTGAAAAGATGGTAGCCCAAAGTGTCCGTACGTACAAGGAGCACATTTGGTTTTATGTCTCAAAGATTCCCGAAATTCCGTATTGTCTTGACAGAAGCTGAGCGCGTGGACCGCATTTTCCGCAACAATGCGGTGAGCAACAGGTGGGTGCCGGCACACGCAAACGCGAACTGGCACGACGGATACCATTGACATGCAAAACATCATTCGATTCTGTTGGGGCCGTTATGAGTCCATTCGAGGAGGTTGAAGGACACAGGCGACCAGCGTCGTCCGATAGCCGGCGTCCGCTACTGGTTGGACGGTCCCGTGAGTTACTGGTGCTGCGCGCACAGCTTGCTGAGGCGTTGGCCGGGAATGGGAGCGTGGTCGTTCTCGGCGGAGAGGCCGGTATCGGTAAGTCCAGGCTAGCTGACACACTCTGTCGGGAGGCAAGCGCAGCCGGTGCGCTCGTGCTCGCAGGGCATAGTTATGACTTCACGGTGACTCCTCCGTATGGACCATGGGAGGAGCTGATCGAGCACTCTGCCTCCGAAGACTCATCGATACCCTCGCCCCAACTCGCGCACGGCACCAGTCATGCCGCGCTTATTAGCGAAGTACGCGACTTTCTCTTCTGGATCGCGGGCAAGCGACCTCTCGTCATTCTTCTCGAAGATATGCATTGGGCCGATACGGAAAGCCTCGATCTCCTGCGATTCGTTGCGCGCCAGCTTGCGTCAGCGCCCATCCTGCTTTTGATCACATATCGCACAACCGACGTCACGCGTGCCCATCCTCTTCATCGGCTCCTGCCACTCCTGGTCAGGGAGGCGCTGGCGGTGCGCATCGATATATCTCCGCTGACGCATGACGATGTTCGCGCATTAATTGAGGACACGTATCGGCTCCCGGCCGAAAGCTCGAGCCGGCTGGCGTCCTCCCTGCAACAGCGCTCCGAGGGCAATCCATTTTTCGTCGTCGAGTTTTTGCGCTCGCTGGAAGGAAGCGTGCTGCTGCCAACCGACGATGGTGGCTGGACACTTGGCGCGCTCGAGCAAACGCGGATCCCCACCCTGCTTCGGCAGGTGATCGACCAGCGACTTTCGCAGTTTGACGTGGAAGCGGAAGCGCTGCTGGCCATCGCCGCGATCATCGGGGAAATCGTTCCGCTCGATGTTTGGGAGAAGGTCAGCGGGGCAACCAGTCTGGCCCTGATCGATCTGGTCGAACTCGCCATCGAGACCAACATTATGGATGCGACTGCGGATGGCACTGCTGCCCGGTTTACGCATGCGTTGATCCGGGATTCGCTCTATGACAGTGTCCTGCCACCCAGGAGACGCGCATGGCACCGGCAAATCGGTGAGGCCCTTGCGTCACAGGGCTCCGCCGCAGACCCTGATGAAGTGGCCCACCATTTCAACCAGGCAGGGGATCGCCGCGCGGTGGAATGGCTGGCTCTGGCCGGGGAGCGAGCCCAACGTGCATTTGCCTGGCGGACCGCGGCGCAGCGCTTCGAATCGGCGCTCGCCCTCGTGGAAGTTGACCCAGCGGCGCAGAATGAGCTGGGATGGCTGCGTTTTCGTCTCGCGCTCTTGCGCCGGTTCGAGCAGCCGGTAGCCGGTGTGGCGCTCCTGGAAGCCGCAGAGGGTATTGGATGGTCCACGAACGATCAGGCCCTTGTGGCATACGCTCGCTTCTATCGGGGCATGCTTCGTTGCCAGGCGGATGATCGCCGCCAAGGAATTGCCGACGAGGAAGCGGGCATTGCCATGCTCGACGCGCTCTCGTCAGACGACCGCGCCCGATTATTGGCCATCGAGACGACTGCCGATCCGCTGGACGCGCAGAATGGCCGAGGTGAACTGACGCTCGCGCTGGCGGAAAACGGGCGGTTGCAAGCGGCACGCGCGCTTGGCGAGCAGATCATCGATCTGCCCGAGCACGAGACCACCGGCTCGCGCGGGGATGCGTTCTATGGATTGGGCTATGCCTACGCGGCGCTGGGTTTGCCTGAGATGGCGAGATCAGCCTTCAGCCGTGCTCGCGAGGTGTTTGTCGCAAGTGACTACCGGAGCATGGTCACGGCATCACTTTTCGACGAGCTCCTGATGGTGACGTTGCCGTATTGGACCGATCGGCCAGGCGAACGGTTGCGGATCGAAAGTGAGCTGGCGGTGTCGCTGGCAGCGCTGCATGAGAGCTCTGATCATGGCTCGGCGGGCAATGCCTACCTGGTAACGGCAGTACTCACTGGATCCTGGAACGAGGCTATCGATATGTTGGAGCGAAGTAGCCTGCGCTTCATGCGTCGCGCCATCCCCATGTTGCTCGCCCCAATCGCCCGTCATCGCGGCAATCCTGAGCTGGCCTGGTCGCTGATCTATCAAAGCTTTCCTGGAGGTCCGGACACCGCCCTCGAGGATTCGACCCTTGACGTTTTGCCACTCCGGACGCTCGCCGCCGCGCTCGCAATCGACGCTGGCGACCTGGATACGGCTCGCCACTGGCTCGATTCGCTGGACGGGTGGCTGGATTGGAGTGGTGCTATTTTTGGGCAGGCGGACGCGCATCTGGGCTGGGCTACCTATCACCGGGCAATGCGTGACAACGGCAAGGCACGAGAGCGAGCGCAACAGGCTTTAATGGTCGCAAGTGCACCACGTCAGCCGCTGACGCTGCTGACCGCCCACCGCATTTTAGGCGAGCTCGATCTTGCGGAGGCACGGTATCCCGAAGCAGAAGAGCGGTTCGATGCTTCACTCTCCCTGGCGGAAGCGACTGAATCGGCGCACGATCTCGCCCTGACCCGCCTCGCCCAGGCTGAGCTTCGTCTGGCCCAGGGCCAAGTCCCGGCAGCGCGACAACTGCTCGACGGGGTCCGCGCAGACCTTCTTTCGATGAATGCCATGCTCACCCTGGCTCGGGTGGACGCACTCGAATCCCTCATGCAAGCAACCGCGCCATCGAGCAGCACGACTGCGATCGCGGGACTAACTCCCCGGGAAACTGACGTTCTGCGGCTCCTGTCTACGGGGCTTTCGAATGCGGAAATTGCCGGGCAGCTTAACCTTAGCTCTCGCACGATCGATACCCATCTCACGAGCATTTACGCGAAGCTTGGCGTTTCCACCCGTGGCGCCGCGATCCTCGCCGCCATCGAGCTTGGTCTGCGCTAAGGCGCGATACCCCCGGAGAATTCCGTAGGTGCGACTCTCAGCATTGCCCTGCCGCAATTACGGGGTTTCCCCGATGTGCGCCGGCTGAACCCTCGCTAGAGTCGACATCAGGTACACGGGCACATCGGCAACGGGAGATCATCGATGGCGCTCCTCACAGTTCAGCACAGCGTCCAGGATTTCGGAGCGTGGCGATCGGTCTATGAAACGCTGGATGAAGTCGAGCAAGACTGGGGGGTTACCAGCGCCTCCGTTCATCGTTTGGCCTGCTCGCCAGATGTCGTTCTCATCATTCGCCACTTTGCGACGGTCGCACAGGCGCAGGGTTTCCTGACGAATCGGGAAATCCAGGCAGCCATGCAACGTGCCGGCGTAACGGGTGAACCGCGAATCGAGATTTACGCCTGAGATCGATAGCCCGGGAGTAGCTCACGACATTTTCATGCCGCACCTCTGAACCCGACGCTGCCTTTGCCCACGTGCCCATTCGAACGTCGTTTGGTTTCACAGGAGGGAAAACCGAGATGAAACGAACCTTGATGCTGCTGTTAAGTCTCTTCCTGGTCTTCGGCGGAATCGTTGCGCAAGCCACACCCACGGGTGCCGCACCCAACGACGATCTGTACGCGGCCATCAACACCTACCGTCAGACACTTGGGTTGCCGGCCATTCCATTGTCACCACAATTGACGGCAGTGGCGCAGGCGCATGTCCAAGATTTAATCGCGAATTCCACCACCGATCCCAACTACACCGGGCCGGGATGTGTTCCGCATAGTTGGTCGAGTCAGGGAGCGTGGACAGGAGGGTGCTATAAGTACGAAGATGCGTCTACCTACTCGATCATGTGGGATAAGCCCGGAGAAATCGCTGGTTATCCCGGTATGGGCTTCGAAATCCTCTTTGGAGCAAACGGTGCCACTGTAACCGCTGCCGGAGCGTTACAGGCGTGGCAGGCCGACGGCCCGCACAATGATGTAATCGTGAATCAGGGCGTGTGGCAGGATATCAACTGGCAGGCGATTGGCGTATGGGTTCAAGACGGTTGGGCGGCCGTCTGGTTTGGCGTCGCAGTCGATCCGGGTGCTACGCAACCCGCCGCAGCGCAGCCAGCAGATACGGCTGCAAATGCTCCACAGCCGGACACCGGCGTAGCTCCACCGCCGCCCGCAGACACCGCAGGCACTACCACGCAGCCAGAAGGAGGCCAGGAAGGGCAGCCAGTTGATACGGCTGGAACGACCACACAGCCGGAAGCAGGCCAGGAGACCCAACCCGCGGATACGAACGGCACTACCACACAACCTGAAGGACAACCTGCGGGTACGACTGGTAATGGAAATACCGCAGCGGGCCCAACGGACGGCAACGGTGCCGCGGGAGACACTGCGGCTACCGGCGCTGCCGCCGCACCGGCCTGCGGGGACGCGGAGGAAGTGGCGTTCCTGGGGCTAATCAATCAGTATCGGGCACAGAATGGTCTGGAGCCGTTGGCGATGAGTCCGACGCTGACCACTGCGGCCAGAGATCATAGCCTGGACATGGGCACGCAGAACTACTTCGACCATACGGGCTTGAACGGCTCGACATTCTCTCAGCGTATTGCAGCGGCCGGATATCCCGGAGGCACGACGGCGGAGAATATCTTTGCCGGCGGCCAGACCGCGCAAGGTGCGTTCGAGTCTTGGCGGAACAGTCCGGGACATAACGCCAACATGCTTAACCCCGCCTACAAAGCAATCGGAATTGGGCGGGCAAACGTTCCCGGCTCAGACTGGGGTTGGTACTGGACAACGACTTTCGGCGATGTGGTCGATGCTGCCTGTGGAGGAGCCGCACCTGCTGCCCAACCTGCTGCCGCGACGACCGGCCAAGCCCAGGGTGCGACGACCGACCCGACGGGACAGGCCGGAACTGGCCAGGCTGACCCACGACCGAACCACAGGCAACGGGCAGGGCGGAAACACGACGACCGGGGGCGCCGACTCGGATTCGCGACGGCGATGGACTGACCGACAGGAAGAAGTCGATTTCCTCGGGACCGATCCTGCGATCTGTTCGATACTGATGGCGGTGGCGTCGGGGATTTGGACGAATTGTTCAACGGCACCGATCCGCTGTATCCTGCCGACGATAACCAGGATGCGGAGGGCGGTTTCGCGACGCAGATGAAGACTGTTCGGGACCGGCAATCTGCCGATAGGACGGCGATGGGGTCAGCGACTTAATGAACTCTTCTGAATGGCACCGATCCGCTCGATGCCAATAGCTTCTAGTAGAGTTGGCTCGTCGCCAACGGACGAATGTCGCCAGGAGACAGCTGCGCCGACAGGAACATCGCGCCCCCTCTGTGGGGCGCGATGCCATTTCAACACTCAACATCTGAGTCGAGCCTTTGAGACCATTTGACGTTCCCGTCAAACGTTTCGGTTGCCAAAGCCTGCCATTGTCCTTGCCGGTCATCGACCATTGATCAAAATGACCATATGGACATTGCCGCTGCTACCATTGCCCTCCGCGCAGTCCGGATCACCGCAAGGCGTCGACCCTAGTTCGACTCCGAGATGCCACGGTCAGAATCGGACTCCGCATTGCGAGTGGTTAGCTGGAAAGCTCGGGGTCTTTGAACATGCCGCAAACAGCCTTGGTCACTGGAGGCGCGGGGCTGATTGGGTCCCACATCGTCGATCTTCTGACTGAATCCGGATGGGACGTGCGTGTGCTGGACAGCCTGGAGCGCCAAACCCACCGCAACGGACTCCCTGCCTGGGTACGGGAAGATGTCGACTTCGTGGCTGGCGATGTTCGCAATCGACGCGATTGGGAGCGTGCGCTGGACGGCGTCGATGTGGTGTTCCACGAAGCCGCCTATGGTGGCTATATGCCCGAGATCGCCAAGTTCATCCATGTGAACGCGTATGGCACCGCGCTCATGCTGGAGACGATCAGAGACCGTAACCTCCCAATTCGTAAGGTGGTGCTAGCGTCGTCGCAAGCGGTTTACGATGAGGGGGCGTATGCCTGCCCAGAGCATGGAGCCTTTTTCGGCGCGCCACGATCCACCGATCGCCTGGAAGCCGGCGATTTTTTTATGCACTGCCCGATCTGCGATGAATCGTCACGGCCGATTCCGACCAACGAAGATGCGCCCATCGGCGGGCGCAATGTCTATGCGATCAGCAAGTTCACTCAGGAACGATTGTTGCTCACGTGGGGAGAGGCGACGGGGATTCCGGTCACCGCCCTGCGCTACTCCTGTACCTACGGTCCACGGCAATCGGTTTTCAATCCCTACACCGGGGTGATCGCCATCTTTTGCACGCGGTTGGTGAACGGACTGGCCCCGGTTGTTTATGAGGATGGCCGGCAATCGCGCGACCTGATCTTTGCCGCGGATGTCGCCCGGGCTAACCTGCTCGCTGCAACGGATGCGCGGTCAGATGGGCAGGTCATGAACGTTGGCACAGGGCAGGCGGTTGAGATCGGAGATCTGGCCCGGCTGCTGGCGACCAGATTGGGGGTCGATGTCGAGCCCTCGTTACCGGGGACTTTTCGACCGGGCGAGATGCGCGCGTTGATCTCGGGAATCGAAAAAATCTCGTCGCTCGGTTTCGTGCCAGATGTCGATCTGGAAACGGGCATCGGCAGATATCTCGACTGGATTGCCTCACAGGGAACGATTGCTGAGTACTTTGGGGCGGCCGAACGTTCGTTGAAGCGAAAGCGGATCGTGCGTAACGCATCCCGCGCTGTGTCCGCATCGTGACGACGAGCGGATCGGAGGCTCTCAACAACCGAATCGCGGTGGTCATCCCCTGTCTCAACGAAGGTGAAGTCATCGCTGGCCATGTCCACGATGTTGCCGCCGCGTTGAAGCTGGTGCCCGGATATGACGATTCGGGCGAGATTATTGTGGTCGACAACGGAAGCACGGATGACACCGCAGCCATCGCCGCCGGGGCTGGCGCTCGTGTCGTGACTGAGTCGCGCAAGGGATATGGCTGGGCGTGCCTGGCGGGGGCAATGGCGGCGAAAGACGCCGGGATCCTGCTGTATATGGATGGAGACCGCAGCGACAAACCTGACGAAATCCCCCTGGTGCTTGCGCCTCTCCTGAACAATCGGGCCGATCTGGTGGTGGGTTCTCGCCTGCTCGGGACGTTCGAGCCGGGATCGTTGACGACTCCGCAGCGCTTCGGAAACTGGGTCGGGTGCCAGGGACTCGCGCATCTCTACGATGTGCATCTCAGCGATTTTGGTCCGTTTCGGGCGATACGGCGGGAGACGTTGCTGGGATTGGGCATGCAGGAGATGACCTACGGTTGGCCGCTCGAGATGCTGGCCAGAGCCGGTAAGCAAGGGTTGCGCGTCGTGGATGTTCCGGTCACCTGGAGAAAGCGGGCAGGCGGGGAATCGAAAGTCAGTGGCGATCTTCGCGCATCGGTCGATACCGGCTATCGCTATTTCAAGACGCTCTACCGGTGCCGATAATGGAAATGACGCCATCCACAAACGCTGTTCCTGTTCTGGAGACCGTCTCGCCTCCTACGGTGAACAGGGTCGATTGGCTGCGTACCTGGTTCCGTGGCAATTGGGCGATTGTGGTCGTGCTGGCGGTCTTTTTCGCAGTCGCGCCCTGGGTGAATGTGATGACTCCCGTCGCTACGACCGACGACTGGGGGTACTCGCGCGCCTCTGAGATTCTGCTGCATGAGCGGCATCTCGAAGTCTTTCCAGTTGTCGCGGCTACCTCGGTGTTCCAGATCGTGTGGGGAGCGTTGTTCGCGCTCTTTTTCGACAACTCGCTGGGAGCCGTCCGTCTTTCCACCCTCGTGATGTCCGCGATTGGCGGATTCGCGCTGTACGACCTGTGTCGCCGGGTACGTGTGCCCACCGGCCGCAGTGCGTTTGTGGTAGCCGCGTATCTCTTCAATCCGCTGACATTTGTGCTCTCGTATTCATTCATGACCGATCCGCACTTTACCTCGGTGTTGCTGGTGGCTGCGGCACTCACCATGCGCAGTCTTGGCGAGGATCGTCAGGTTGATGAAAAGTGGCTCGTGGCTGGTTCGGTCGCCGCTGCGGCTGCCATTTTGATTCGGCAGCAGGGCGTCCTGATACCGCTCTCGATCGCCGCGTATTTTCTGCTTAGTGGTGAGCTCCGATTCACTCGTTTGGGATTGCGCCGGTTGTTCGAGATTGGCTTCATCCCGGTGCTCGCCACCGTGGGTTATCTCGCGTGGCTACGGCTGGTCAATGGAGTTCCCGATGTACAGAGCTCGTTCGCTGCGGAGATCGGCGATGCGGGTGTGCGGGGATCGGCACGCCTCGTGGGATCGCTCACCTATTTCGAACTCATGTATGTCGGATTTTTCGCCCTGCCATTGACGGCGGCAGCGATCCTCTACCTGCCATCGATCATGCGGGCCATTCAGGGACGTGCCATGTTGGTTGCGTTCGCATGGAGCGCGGTGGCGGTGGCCGGGGTCGTCTACTTCGGTGACACCCGGCGGCGGATGCCCTATCTGCCACAGTTCCTCGGCTCAGGCGGATTGGGGCCGCCGGATGTACGCGGTTCCCGGCCGAGACTCTTCGAGCAACCGTGGTTCGACGTGTTCACCGCGGTGAGTTTCCTCTCCACCATTTTGCTGGCATTGGTCATTGCCTCGGCAATTTCGAGCAGGAGTTCCGAATTCAAGCGTGGCCCCGGGCTCATCGCCGCGCTCCTGGCGGGGCAGGTAGCAGGCGTGATCCCTCCGTCCTTCCACTATCTCAACCGTGGGGATTCGCTCGATCGATACCTTTTGCCGCTGATGCCATTGATGCTTGTCCTGGCCGCCTGGGCACTCAACGATTTCAAGATCGTGGCGCCGATTGGCTGGGCCGTCGCATTAGCGTTTGCCCTGTTTGCGATCGTTGGTACGCGTGACTATCTGACGTACCTCGATGCGGTCTGGAATGCGGCGGATTACGCCATCGACGCTGGCGCCCGTCCGGATCAGATCGATGCTGGGGCAGCCTGGGACGGTTATCACCTTTACACCTATGGAGTCGATCAGGGCATCACCCGTGCGGTTACCCGTGACGGTCCATGGTGGACCTACTTCTATGGGAAGGCGACGGATTCCTCCTACGTGGTTTCGGGTCGGAGGCTGCGCGGCTATGTTCAGGTAGCGACCTTTCCCTATTCGTCGATCCTCCAGGACGACCCCACACATCTCTATCTCCTCAGACGACCAACTGCTCCGTGGCCGCCAGTGAATTCCGGCAGCTAACATCGCCGGATCCGTGTTGCTTCCGGCACACCGAAGTGCTCTGCCGGCGAGGGAATTACTGGGAGCTTGGCATTTGGCAAGATGATTGCCCGATTGATCCGAAACCGGTGTCGCCCCGTACTCTACAGACAGGTCAGTAATGTCATTGTTCTGCTAGGGCATAGGCGGGTTTCGATGCTTTGCAATGCTGGGATGGATCAACACCATGACGTCGAAGAACCGTGTGGCCAATTACGCCTTGGGTGTTCTCGCGGGTCTGGTGGCAGCCGCCGTCATGTTGCTCGTGATGGCAGTGGGGCGAAACTGGTTCGGTATCTCGCCCCTTCCCGAGGCGATACCCGACAGGATTGCGCCGACGCTGTCGATCAAACAATTCTTTAGCCTCTTTGCTGACTACGGCGGCTACAACGGTCTCAAGAAATTCGGTATCAAGTCGGGGATTCAAGCGGTTATCGCCGGGGGAGCGGTCTTCGGCCTCATCTACGCGATCGTGGTCGAAAGCAAGCGATCACGCCGATGGCTGCCCTGGAAACACGGCATCAGCCGGATGGGTCTGGTCCTTGCCGCCGTCTTGGTCAGCACGGTTTGGATTGCGACGCTCATCTTCCTCTGGCCCATCCTGCAAACCAATTACCGGGGGCTGCCACCGTCCCAGGCTCGTATCGTGAGCGCGCTTTGGTATCTCGTCACGTATCTGGCGTTCGCGCTCTCCCTCCTGGCGACCTATCGCTTCGTTGCGCGACGACCGGCCATGCCGATCGTCCCGCCCGTCGATCAACCCGAACTCGACGGGGATCGTGCCAGTCTGATGGCCGCGGGACGCCCGAGCTCGCGGCGGGCAATCCTGGCAGCCACAGCCGGTGCGCTCGTGGCGCTTCCAACCATCTGGATCATTCGCAAGCTGTATGACCGGGCGACCTTTCCCTATGACGGCACTATCTACAACGGTCCTGGGGTGCAACCGCTGGTTCCGGTTGACAAGTTCTATACCGTGACCAAGAACGTGGTCGATCCGAACATCAACAAGTCATTGTGGGCGCTGGAAATCAATGGAGAGGTCGAGCGTTCGAAGACGTACCGCTACGACGATCTCGCCGCCAGGGATCCAATCGAACAAGAGTCGACCCTGATGTGCATTAGCAACGCAATAGGCGCAGGTCTCTCCAGCAATGCTGTCTGGACTGGGGTGCGGATGCGGGATCTGCTGAACGAGGCTGGGGTGCGTGACAGCGCCGTCGAGGTCAAGTTGTATGGGGCCGATGGGTACACCGACACCTTTGCTATCGAAAAAGCGCTCGACCCGACGACATTGGTCGTGTACGAGATCAATGGCGAACCACTTCCTGAACGGCATGGTTATCCGGTGCGGGTGGTGGTCCCCGGTCTTTACGGCGAAAAGAACGTGAAATGGGTGACCGGTATCGAGGTCGTCGACTATGACGCCAAGGGCTTTTACGAAACGCAGGGCTGGGGGCCGAACTTCGTGATTCCCACACGCTCCGACATTTTTTCCCCGAAGCGCACCCGTCATCGCGGGCAGGACTCCTTCGATCAGGAGTTACGGATCAATCAGGAGGTCTCGCTGCGAGGCCGGGCGTTTGCCGGGGACCGCGGGGTTGAGAAGGTGGAAATCAGTCTCGACGATGGACAAACCTGGCAGCCCACCACAATCGATTATCCCGGAACCAAGCTGACCTGGGTATTCTGGAGCTACGCGTGGACGCCAAAAACAACCGGTGACTATGTTCTGGTTTGTCGAGCAACCGATCAGAATGGCGATCTGCAAACCAGCGAGGTTCGCGGTACCGCTCCACAAGGGGCGACCGGTCTCCATAAGGTCAAGGCGAGTGTGGTTTAGTTGGTCCCAGGAACCAGGATGTTCGAAGGATAATGGGGACTTCTCTGTTGATACGAGCATGCGATTGATCGAGCCATTCTTTCGCCAGACCATCAACTCATGAGGATATGTGCCGGACGCTACCGCACGCATGGATCTGGCATCGCGAGTCATCCTCGATGAGCCAATCTCTGTTGATGATTGCCGCTCGAAAGCCCGTTGCTGGTCAGACGAAGACCCGGCTTGGAAAAGAGATCGGAATGGAACGCGCCGCGTTGCTGTATCTCGCGTTCCTGGAGGATCTGAGCGACCGCTTTTCACTACAGGCAGGACGCACGTACCAGCTTGCGTGGGCCTATACCCCCGAATCCAGCCCTTTCGAATCGGTCGTTCCGGGCGATCTCTATGTGTGCCAACAAGGTGAGTCGTGGGCAGAACGTCAAACGAACTTGCTTCGCTGGGGGGCTGACGAAGGGTTCGATCGCGTGGTGCTTACTGGCTCCGACTCACCGTATATGAACAAATCAGCCATCGAAGACGCCTTCGACGCGCTGGAACAGGCCGATGTCGTCATCGGGCGTGTTCACGATGGGGGCTACTACCTCATTGGTACACGCGGGTTTCACGATGTGTTGACCGGGGTGCCAATGAGCACTCCGTCCGCCGCGGATGCGTTGATCGCGCGAGTCGACGAGCTAGGTTTACGAATGGCCGAGGTGGAGAGCACGTTCGACGTCGACGTAGCCGCGGACCTTCGGCTCCTCTTCGATCATATCGAGCGGCGCCCTGACGAGGCTCCGGCGACGGTCCGCGCGTTTGCTGCACTCGGCCTCGAGACCGAAATGGCGCTCCTCGATCTGCAGCCGTAGCACCCATCTGCCGAAAAAATTGGCGCCAGTGGCCTGCCTCGCGTATCGCGCCAAGGTGGCCTGAACGACTCTCCGGACGCTGGGCCTGCCTGGCGTTCGATGGACACGGCTGACCTTCCACGCCACGTGATTTCGCAACGATCCAGGGCTATCGCAATGCGCACATCTCACATACGATAGAGGTGTGCGTTGAACCAGGTGAGAGAGGTTCGATGTTCTGGCGCTGCGGGGGAAACGGCGCCAATGGGATGGTCGAAGGAATGAGTCAGACAGCCGTACAGGCAGAGATACGCCCATCCGGGAGGACGGCGGAGTTGGACGTGGTGTCACGCCCACTCTGCTTCGACGAACTTCTCGAACGGTATCAGAATGAGATTTTTCGTTATTCGGTTCAACTGACGCGGAACACGACCGACGCCGATGACCTTTATCAGGAGACGATGCTCAAGGCGTATCGCGCTTTTGGGAGGCTCGGCCCGGATTCGAACTACCGTGCCTGGTTGTACCGCATTGCAACCAATACGTTCCTTTCGCAGAAACGAAAGGACAAGCGGGAGCGGCCGCTCGATCCGGTACTCGACGACCATCTGGCCGTCACCAACCCGGATCAACCCGCCTCGATGGACGCCCGTGATTTGCTGGTCGAAGTCGAGCGATTCGTGCAAAACCTGCCGGAGAAGCAGCGCCTGGCGCTCATCCTTCGCAAGTATCACGAGCTCGATTACGCTGGTATCGCGGAGACGTTGAATAGTTCAGAAGAAGCGGCGCGCGCTAATGTTTATGAAGCGTTGCGCAAATTGAGAACATGTTTCGGAGACCGCCTGTGAGCGGGAGAAAAGATCAATGGGCAATGAGCAGAATTCAGCAGTGGAAGACGGTACGGTGAACGCCAACAATACCGAACCTCCTGCACTCGTCAATCTCGCAGCCGAGGCGAGCCGCCCCAACGTCGATGAATGCGATCTTTGCTGCGATGCCATGCCCGGCTATGTCTGCGGCGACCTCAGAATGCTCGACAAGCAGTGGATGGAGGAGCACACCGCCGAATGTGGCTACTGCCAGCGTCAGCTGACAAGCTACCAGCGGCTCGATCATCTCCTTTCTGAATTCGAACACGACCGCTGCAGCGAAATAAAAGCCCCGGCGTTTGTCAAACGGACGCGCGAGGTCGCAAAGTACGGCACGATGGAGAGTCCACTTGGCCCGCTCCTGATTGCCGCGACCGATGCGGGGGTGGTCGAGATCACCTTTGGACGTACCGTCTCTAACCAGGACTTCCTCTCCCATATGGTCCAGCGTGGCTTCGATCCGGTACCCGATCAGCACGCAATTCAGCCGGTCGTCAGGCAGCTAACCGAATACTTTCAGGGGAGCCGGAATGTCTTTGACGTTCCGGTCGATTTTACTGGTCTCTCCCCGTTCGCGAAAAATGTGCTGCAAGCGACGGCAGCGGTTCCCTTCGGCGGAACAGCCACCTACTCAGAAATCGCCAGGCAGATCGCGAATCCCGGCGCTTCCCGGGCGGTTGGCAACGCCCTTGGGCGGAACCCTGTGCCGATCATTCTGCCCTGCCATCGGGTCGTACCGGCCGATCGCTCCATCGGGAACTACACCGGTGGGGTGGATATCAAGGTGAGGCTGCTCTCCATCGAGGGGGCCCTGCTCCCGACCGGAGCGCTTGTCTCGTAGACTCTTCAGGACGGCAACTCGCCGCCAATCGAGCACCAACCAACCCCTGCTTTGTGCGGGGCTCGGCACCTCATGTCAGTCTCCCGTAGGTCCCTACCAAAATCGTTCGAGCTGGCTGATGGGGTCATGCTCACGGTCATCGTGCTTTGGGCGGCAAACAACGTACTCACGAAGGCAGCACTCGATCGCGGTCTGGAACCGCTCATCTATGTCAGCCTCAGGTTCGCGCTGGTGGCGGTGTTGCTCTTTCCGTATCTGCGATTGCGGGGCGTTTCGCTTCGCGTGCGGCGACAGGACTTTCCCCGGTTCGTGTTGAGCGGACTCTGCGGTTTCGCCTTTTACAACATGCTCTATATCGTCGGGTTGGCGCATACCTCAGCGTTTTCCGCGGCCATCATCATCGCGCTGGCGCCCATATTCATTTTGCTGCTTTCCGCTGTCCTCGGACTCGAGCGCGTCCTTCCCCTGCAGTGGGCGGGGGTTGCGCTCTCCTTGCTTGGCGTGGCGATCTTTGTCGGTGAGAAGTTGCTGGCAGGTGAACCGGCAATTGGCGATCTCCTGAACGTGATCGCGGCGCTCTGTTTTGCCATCTATGCCTTGACGACGCGCCCGCTGGTACAGCGATACGGTGCGCAGGCCACGACAGCCTGGGCGGTGCTGATCGGTCTGGTGGCAGTGATTCCGTTCGCCGCCACGTCGCTTTGGGATGAGAACTGGAGCGGACTGAGCGGTTTCGAATGGTTTTCGATTGCGTATGCGGCCATCGCCTCGGTGATGCTGGGCTATTCCCTATGGGGTTGGGCCATTACCAAAACGAGCGCAGGTCGCTCGGTACCGTATCTTTTCCTCATTCCCGTCTTCACCGGGATTTTTTCGCTGATCTTTCTGGGGGACCATCTGAAAGCGCCCCAGCTCATCGGCGGCGCCCTGGCGCTGACCGGGGTGGCACTTGCGCGCATGGTCGCGCGACCCAATGATCGAAGAGAAACGATCATTCCCGCAGAGGAAACCGGCAAGGCCCCCGATCTCGATCCGGTGCCACGCGCCGTATCCGGTCCTTAACACGAAAGGTTCTCGATGTCGTACGCCCCAGTGGTCAAACCAGGAAAGAAAGTCAAGCTTTCCGACTTTGCGACCGATGAAACCGCAGGTCTGAACAAGGACGCCGCTCGCGAGCTGCTCAAGCCGCTCAAGGAGCAGATTCGCGAGCTACAGGCGCTGCTCTACGCCGCGTCACAGAACTCGGTGCTCATCGTGCTCCAGGGAATGGATACCAGCGGCAAGGACGGCACGGTCAGCAGTGTGTTGGAAAGTGTCAACCCGCTTGGCTGCCGGGTCTGGCCCTTTAAGACACCGACTCCGCTGGAGCTTTCGCATGACTTTCTCTGGCGCATCCATCAAAAGGTGCCGGAACGGGGCATGATGACCGTCTTCAATCGTTCGCACTACGAAGATGTGCTGATTGCGCGGGTCAAGGAGCTCGTGCCGAAAGCGACCTGGGAGAAACGCTACGACCAAATCAACGAGTTCGAGGAGCTGCTGACCGAATCGGGCACCATCATCCTCAAGTTCTTTCTGCATATCAGCAAGAGTGAGCAGGAGGAACGCTTGTTGAAGCGGGAGGAAGACCCGGAAAAAGCCTGGAAGCTCGCAGCGAGCGACTGGGTGGAACGGCAATACTGGCGGCAATATCAGACGGCATATGAGGTTGCCTTGAGCAAGTGCTCGACGAAGTCAGCGCCCTGGATCATTGTTCCTGCCGATCACAAGTGGTATCGCGACCTGGCGGTGGCCCAGCGGCTGATCGATGCCATGGAGCCGCATCAGGACAGGTGGCGAAGCTCGCTTGAAGCGTTAGGCAAGACGCAGATGGCCGAGATCAAGTTACTGCGCGAGCGTGAAAAGACCGCAGATCGCAAAGACGCCAGCGCCAAAAAAGTGAAAGCGGCAACGTGAGAGACGGTTCCATCCACTCTGTCGACAATTCGCTGACCGATGCCGATCTGCGCATGACCTTCATCGATGCCATGAGCCGGGTCGCGACCAGCGTCACCATCGTCACGACCGATGGCGAGGCGGGAAAGGTCGGGCTGACGGTCAGTGCCATGTCTTCGGTGACCGCAGATCCCCCCACGCTGCTGATTTGCATCAACCGGCGCAACCCCATGGACGCGGCGATTCGCGGCAATGGCGTCTTTGGGGTCAACGCGCTGCGGGCCGATCAGCGCTGGGTTGCGGAAACCTTCTCCGGGCGACCGCGGCGCGGGAACCCGTATGATTTCCAGGCAGGTAACTGGCATATCGAAAATACCGGCGCGCCGCTGCTCAGTGGCGCGGTTGCCTGGTTCGACTGCGTATTGATTGCAGCGCACCATGTCGGCACGCACACGATCGCCATTGGCCGGGTTGTCGGTTCTGGCGCCGAACCGGGCACGCCATTGATCTACGGACGTCGTTCGTTCGGAGAATTGGTGCAACTTCCGGCAACCTATCAAGGACCCGACGAGTTACCGCATCCGGTTTGGGATGAGCCAGATATCTAGCATCTGACACACTGAATCTTCATCGTCGAAGGGAGTTCGTCACATGATCCGCACCGGTGAGGAATACCGCGAGTCGTTGCGGGATGGCCGCGAGGTCTACATGAGCGGCGAGAGGATCGCCGATGTGACCACGCATCCCGCGTTCAAGCCGATCATCGACATTCGCGCCCGCATCTACGACCTGGCGAACGAAGCAGCCACGCAGGATGTCATGACCTATGTCGATCCGCGCACCGGTGAGCGCAACGCGATCGGTCCCAAACTTCCGCGGACTCGTGACGATTGGCGAGCCAAGCGGCTGGCGGTCGATACCGTGCTGGACGATGTTCACGGCATCGTGACCCGGGTCGGTGACGAGACCGTTGGCGAGATGTGGTCGCTGTTCGACGGGCAGGATGTGCTCAACGAAGTCGATCCGCGCTTCGCGGAAAACATACGGAACCATGTGGCCTATTCGGTACGAGCCGATCCGTTCCATGTCTCCGCGAATACCGATCCCAAGGGAGACCGATCCAAGCGGCCACAGGATCAGGACCCGGACATGCTGTTGCATGTCGTGCGCGAGACCGAAAACGGTATCGTGGTCCGTGGCGCGAAGTACGAAACCGCAGCGGCGTATGCCAACCAGGCCTTCGTCAAACCAACGATTGCCAACTGGGGCGACGACGAGCTCTCAGCCTATGCGGTCGGGTTCATTGTCAAGATGGGCCAACCGGGGATGAAGCACATCTGCCGCGCGGGTTTCGCGGGACGCCAGCCGGCGGACGACTATCCGCTTTCGAATCGCTTCGACGAAATCGATACGCTGGTGATCTTCGATAATGTCGAGATCCCCTGGGAAAACGTGCTCTTCTACCAGCATACGCGCGCCGCTGCGTATATTCGCGCCACGCTCCATCGCTACAGCGCCTTTCCATTCGTACAGCGCACGTTGCGTATGGCGGATTTGCTTAATTGGTGCGGCGCTGTTCAATGTGCGGCAGACCGGGCTCGAAAAGCAGCAGGCGGTACAGGAAAAACTGGCCGCGCTTGCCTGCTACCGGGAAGGAATCAATGCGCATCTGACCGCCGCGATCGACCAGGCGGAAGAGAGCCCGGGCGGATTACTGATGCCGAACCAATCACTGCTCTACACCGGACGGGTGCTGGCCACCTCGCAGCTCCCAGCCATGATGCACATCGCCCGAGAGCTGTGTGGCGGTCAGATTTGTGTGACCCCCGATGTGGCCGCTTTCGAGGATCCGGCAACCGCGCAATGGCTGGAGAAGTTCTATTCGATCAATGACGACTGGGATGCGGACGATCGGCGCAAGTTGCTGGCGTTCGCTCGCGACCTGATCAATTCCGACTATGCCGGCCACCGGTTGACCTTCCAGCTTTTCGCGCAGTCGCCGCCGTTTGCCAATCTGGCCGCGGTCTACCGTTCGTTCGACTGGGATGGACCGCTCGAGAAAGTGCAGCAGGCGGCCGGTCTGTCTCCGGCAGTGCTTCCGAAAAAAGCCCAGAAAGCGCAGGTCTGATCCGATGCCCACTCATCGCCGAATCCGGCAGTTCAATACGAAGGACACGTATCCCGAGCAGAAGCTTGACAACGATCTCTGCCAGGCCGTGGTAGCCGGCAATACGGTCTACCTCCGCGGCCAGGTGGGGCAAGATCTGGAAACTCGAGAATCGGTGGGGATCGGTGATGCGGCGACCCAGACAGAACAGGCGATGCAGAACATCGCCATGTTGCTGAAGGAAGCCGGCTCCGAGCTGGGCGACATCGTCAAGATCGTCATCTATCTGACGGATGCGCGCTACCGGGATGCGGTGTATCCCGTGATCGGGCGCTGGTTGAAGGGGGTCTATCCCGTTTCGACCGGCATCGTGGTGGTCGCGCTGGCGCGACCTGAATGGGTCGTGGAAATCGACGCCACTGCTGTCATTCCTGACGATCGGATGACACAATGACCTTCTCGATTGCAGGACATTGCGCGCGAACCGGACGATTCGGAGTTGCCGTCTCGTCGTCCAGTCCGGCAGTTGCGGCGCGGTGCGCATTCGTGCGTGCCGGGGTTGGCGCTGCCTGTAGCCAGAACATCACCGATCCGCGCCTTGGCGACCGATTGCTCGATTTGGTCGAGCAGGGCCGCAGCGCGGATGAAGCGATGGCGCAGGTGGTGAATGAGACGGAATTGATCGCTTACCGGCAGATCAGCATTGTGGACGGCACTGGTGGCAGCGCCGCGTTCAGTGGTGAGCAGGTGTTGGGGGTTTATGACATCGCGCGGGGTCCGCATGTCGCCACGGCGGGCAATCTTCTGAACGATCAGGCGATTCCCACGCGCATGGTGGAAGCGTTTCTCGAAATGCCGGAGGACGACCTCGAGAGCCGCTTGCTGGCCGCGATGAAGGCAGCGCTTGCGCTCGGTGGAGAGGTGGGTGCGGTGCATTCCGCCGGAATAAAGGTGGTTCACCAGGTTCCCTGGCCGGAAACCGATTTACGGGTTGACTGGTCGGATGATCCGCTTCATGAGCTGGAAACCCTGTGGCGACTCTGGCGACCGCTCAAGAACGACTACGTGACCCGCGCGCTCGATCCGGGCTCTGCTCCTGCGTATGGTGTTCCAGGTGATCCCGGGCGTTGATCGTCTTGCTCCCTGTTCCCGGCTCTCTGGACGATCCAACCTAGAATGGTCTCAGCGATAGATAGGGTGCGCCGTCGATCGACGGTGCGCGGCGAAAGGACCAGACACATGCGACAACTCATCCTCCGGAGCGGCATTGCGCTCCTGATCGCGGCGCTGGCGGGAATCGGGGCAATTGCTCCAGGCCCAGTTATCGCGCAGGATGCGACACCCGCCGCCGATGCCCAACTTCCGGCCGGACCCCTTGGCGAGCAAATTACCTGGCTCGTCGATTACATCAATATGCCGGCGGCCGAAACTGCGTCAGTCGATCTGACCACCACGTTCTCGCCGGGTGTCCTGGCTGACGTACCCGCTGATCAGCTTGCAGCAATCCTTGGCAGACTCCGCGATCAGCTCGCCCCGGTTACGGTCGATACCGCCACGATTGTGACAACCCAGGACATGCCGCCGACCAGTGCCAACTTCATGTTGATCGGACGAGACGGCACTCAGCAGCCGGTTTCGATGACCGTCGCGCCCGATTCCGGTCTGATTAGCTCGATCTGGTTCTCGAGGCAGATCGCGCCGGCGCCCACAGCGGAAGCGACCGCAACCGATGTCTCGACCGGTACGTCAACGGCGGCTCCTACGGAAACGAACACGATGGTTCCCACTGAAACGGCGACGGTGCTTCCGACCGAGACGCCTACCACAGTGCCCACGGAGACCCCATCAGAGATTCCAACTGAGACCCCAACCGAGTTGCCGACCGAGACGGCTACGCTGATTCCGTCGGAGACCGCCACGCTGGTTCCCACGGAAACAGCTACTGACGTCCCAACAGATACTGCAACTGCGGTGCCGACTGAAACCCCAACTGAGCTTCCGACCGAGACCGCCACGTTAGCTCCAACGGAAACGGCCACCAAGATTCCGACGAAGACGCCGACTGACGTGCCGACCGAGACCGAAACTGAGGTCCCAACGGAGACCGCCACGACGGCTCCCTCGAAAACAGCCACCAAGATTCCGACGCAGACGCCGACCGATCTCCCGACTGAGACGGCGACCGAGATCCCAACCGAGACGGCGACGCCGATACCGACAGAGACGGCTACCAGGGTTCCGACACAGACGCCGACGGAGCTGCCGACTGAGACCGCAACCGAGATCCCAACAGAGACCGCCACGACCGCTCCGACGCAGACTCCAACCGAGCTGCCGACCGAGACGGCTACTAAGGTTCCGACAGAGACGCAAACTGCGGTGCCGACAGAGACAGAAACCGCTATCCCGACCGAGACCGCAACGGAGCTTCCAGTCGAGACTGCGACTGAGGTTGTCACTGAGGAAGCAACTCAGGTTGTGGTACCGGCGGCCACCGAAGAGTCAACTGAAGCTGCGTCGCCGATTGCCTCTCCGGAAGCAGCCACGCCGGTTGCTTCGCCCGAAGCTGCACTCTTTGGCGATAGCGTCCTCGAACAGCAGGCGGCCTGGACCTGGTCGACGTTGAACACGGATGGCAAGCCGGTGGCGGCGAGCGAAATCGAGGCACATGTCTCGCCGGAGCTCCTGTCCCAGGCGCCAGCAGAGCAGATTTCCGCTCAACTCGCTGAGCTGCAAAAGGTCTACGGCCCGTTTACGCTCGATCCCGGCTCCATCCTCATGACCGCCAGTGAGCCGCCAACCATCCTGCAGTACACCATCACTGGGCAGGACGGGACCACGTTCGACGTCTCAGTGTCGATCGATCCCATCACTGAACTGCTGGACGGATTTCTCATTGTGCCAGGGGCCTCGGGTGCTACACCGATTGCGGCGTCACTCCCAGCAGGCATTTCCGATGCCGAGGTCTCGTTCACGAGTGGTGAGGACACCATTTACGGGTCATTCATGACGCCGGAGGATTTCGCGACTGATGGGGCTTCTGCCGCTGTGTTGATCATCTCGGGCAGTGGTCCCACCGATCGAGATGGCAACAACGGTGCGCTTCCACTGGGTACGAACCGTAATCTGGCAGTCACATTCGCTGAGGACGGCATTCCGTCACTCCGCTACGACAAGCTTGGGTCTGGCCAGACAGGTCTGGGATCCCACCTCGATACGGCCGCGATCGATTATGAGCTTTTCCTCCAGGAAGCCCGGGATGCCGCTGCATTCCTGGCGGAGCAGCCAGGCGTCGATCCCTCCAAGTTGATCCTGGTGGGTCATAGTGAAGGTGCGCTCTTCGCGCTGGCGCTGGCGGATGAGCTAACCAAAGCAGGCACCCCGCCAGCAGGGGTGATTTTGGTCGCCCCCCTTTCGGTGCGATACCTCGACATTCTGCACGAGCAGCTTTCCGATCAGATCAAGAGCGAAGTCGATAGCGGTCAGATGACCGAGGATGCCGCAGACGAGATCGCGACTGAGCTCACAGCTATCGTCGAGAGCCTGCGCACGACGGGTGAGTTGCCGGCGACGATCAATTCGTCGGAGTTGTCCACAATCTTCGATCCTTCAACCGCGGCCTTCCTGGCGCAGATCGACAAGGTCGATCCAGGTGAGGTCGCGGCCGGATTGCCGGCTGACTTACCCGTGCTCGTCCTCCTCGGTGCCAAGGACTCGCAGGTGACAGGCGATCAAGTACGTCATCTGCTGGATGGGTTCAACTCGGCCGGCAACACGAACGTGACGTTCGTTTCCCTGCCGAAGGCGGATCATACCCTCCGCATCGTGGAAGGCGAGGCGAATCCGGCAGTTGATTACGCCAATCCTGATCTGCAGTTTTCGCCGCAGGCTGTGAGCGCCATCGACGCATTCCTCGCCAAGCACGGCTTGGCGCCATCGGCGAAGTAAGCTCGTCTAACGCAGCGGTAAAAATCGTAAGGAAAACGGGCGCCCATTATGGGCGCCCGTTTTCGCTGATCTCGCGTTGCATGTGAAGGGCTAGTCGTCCTCGAAAACCGGAAGCTCGTCGTCGGTGGGAATGTGAGGCGGTTCTTCAGCCTTGCGCTGGTCGAGATAGGCGACATAGCGCTGGATTTCCTCGTCTGTCAGCGAGTGCTCTTTGCCCTGCTCGAAGGCGCTGAGCTGTGACGCCTTGATCCCGCCGACCCCTCTGGCAGCCTCGCTCAGTCCAATGTGCATCGACATCCGCTTCCAAAAGCAGGAGTATCCTGATGCGGTCTGATCGGTCATCTGTGTTCTCTACCCCCGGTATTCAGGAAACGTCTGTGGCGAAAGCTGGTCGACGGACCGTCCTGACCAGTCGACGGTTTCCATCGTTTGCCACATGCGTTCCGCGGATTGTTGCAACGCGTGCACGGCAGCATCCTCATCCACCCCGACGATGCGCCGGTCGTCCATGCACAACGCGCCGTCGATGATAACCGTTCGCAAGTCCTCGGCTTGCGCGGAATAGACGATGTTCTTGATGGGGTCGCGCAGGGGCGTCATGAAGACGCTGTCTCCCTTCCAGATCAGCATGTCCGCCTTGGCGCCCGGCGTAATGCGACCCAGATCTTCCCGTTGCAGGGCGTTTGCTCCGCCGATAGTGGCAGCGTTGAAGACGTCGGCAGCAGTGGCGACATCGTTCCGCCGGTCGACGACTTTGCTCATCACTCCAGTCCACCGTATGGCTTCCAGCATGCTCTGTGGGCAGGTGTCGGTGCCGAGCGTCATGTTCACGCCGCGCTCCAGATAGCGTGCGAACGATTCCATTGCGATCCCGCGGCGCGCAAAAACCCAGGCACAGTGCGCGACACTGGTTCCCGAGGCGGCCAGCAGCGCGAGATCATCTCCGTGGTAGTTGGCCCAGCTCGAACCGGCAATGATGATGGCGTGACCCAGCAGGACCTCGGGTCCGAGAAAGCCAATCTGATCCAGCCATTCGATCGGTGTCTTGCCATGGCGGTGGGTCATCTCCTGGAATTCGTTGACCGACTGCGAAGCATGCAACGTGAGCGGCACGCCGAGCGACGCAGCGGCCGCTTTTGACTCCAGGAGCAACTCTTCGGTGCAGGTGTCGATCTGGTAGGGACTGAGAATGCCGCGGATGCGGTCGTTGTATGTTCCAGTAACGTCCTCGATAAAGCGAACGGCATCGCGCAACCCGTCGCGTCCGGCTTGTTCGTCCCACTCGTATTTCACCTGGCGGCCATCATCGGAGTACCACTTACCAGAACGGTAGCCCTGACCGGCGTACAGCCGGAGACCGGCTTTGCCAGCCGCTTCCACCGCGAAGGGGCCATGGGTGCCGAGCTCCACCACGGTGGTGGTGCCAGACCGGAGCAGCTCGACCATCGAGTAGGTCAGGCAGGCATGGCTGGCGGCTTCATCCTGGGCCGCGTTGCGAACGGGGAGGTACTCAAAAAGCCCGGAGAGATAGAACTGCCGGCTACCACGGTCCTCGATGAACGATTTGTCCAAGGGTGAGCCAGCCAGATGGGCGTGCGTATTGATGAATCCGGGAGTGACGACACAGCCGGTTGCGTCGATATGCCGATCGACGTCCCCATCGAACGACTTGCCGACGTGCAGGATACGGTCATCTTCCCAAACGACTACCCCCTCGCGCAGGTGGCGATGCGATCCGTCCTGGAAGGCAATGATGTGCGGTGCCGAGATGGAGGTTCGTGTCATCTAATCGACCATTCCTTGTGTAAGCGCCGCGGCTACATGAGTGCAATTAAGGATGGAGCAGACCACCACATGCAATTTACGAGCGCGATGCCCGGAGCTCCAGCGCAGCATCGAGATCGAACGCCCCGGGGCTGTTGGCGAAGTGTCCGGGGAGCGGTACGAACTCGACATCCTTGTAGCCGAAAGCAGCCGGACCCACGGAGCGCATGGCTACCTCGGACTTGAGCGCTTCCGGCGCGGGAATGCCTATCACTTCGATACGCAATCCGTAGCGCAGTAGCTCAGTCGTAATCGGTTCGGCGGTTTCGGCGTCGATAATGCAAATCAGATCGGGCACGATGGCCAGTACCTCACCCTTGCCGTTGCGGGCGATCAGGTTCTCGTTCTGAAAGTCGATGCTCAGGGTGTCGCCCTCGTTCGGTCCCATACCCTCGATGCGCAGCACACCGCGCGCAAACCCGCCGACGAGCCGCCGGTCGACGTCCACGATCTTCCCCCGGAAGAGCCGCTGCCCTCCCGTCACCCCGAGTACGGCGTCGACCGTGTCTGCATGTCCCGCGCGTGCCCGCAGTACCGCATCGCCGATCTCAATGGCCAGCGTGATGGTGTCGCGGATCAGGGTTCGCTTCAATTCCCGGCCGGACATCGCTGGTCCGGCCGCGCCGGCAGAACCGCCCATTTGGATGGTGACGGCCCGGGCGTAGCGCTCTAACGTCTCAGGGTCATCGAGTTGATCGAAAATCGCGACATGGCCCCGTGGATCGGAAATGACCGCAGGGGTCGGCTTGACGCCGTAGATCATGAACGTGTCCATTTGCAGTTCGGGGAAGGCTCGTCCCATCCCGTCGCCATCGACGACTGGGAGATTGGCCTGCGCGGCCACGATCATGGGTGACATGCTGTTCGAACCGCCGATCTCGGCGCAGGTGACATGCGTGATCGTGCGTCCCAGGTGCGTTTCCAGCGCGCGAAGCGAAACCAGGAATTCATCACCCTGCTTGGGGCGCTCGTTGCTGACGACGGGAGCGCCAATCGAGCCGACCGTCGTCACCAGCGCGTCGTCAGGTACCTCGGAAGCCGGAATCACCTCGATCGTTTTGCCCTGATCGAGAAGCTGCCGCGCATGCAGTTTGCCGAGGTAGGGATTGCCCCCTCCGCCGGTGCCAAGAATGCCGGCGCCGATCGCCAGCCGTTCGAGATCGTCACGGTCGATGATTCTGGGCACAAGCCTTCCGTTCTGGTGTGACGCGAATTGGGCGATGACACCCTCAGATGCGGCAAGCATAGCAACCGATCGATAGTGCACCATTGGGAGCATCATGGAAAGTGGCGCGCTGTATTGTCAAAACTGTGGGGGAGTGACCGAGGAGCGGCTGGTCGATGGCCGGTTGCGCCCCACGTGTCAGTCATGCGGCACGGTCACCTATCTCGATCCGAAGCTGGCAGTTGCCGTCGTGCTGCAACGGGATGGCAAAGTGCTGCTTGGCCGGCGCGGCCCGGGAGCGCGGGAGGCCGGCAAATGGAGCTTTCCGGCCGGTTTCGTGGAACGGGGAGAGCCCGTGGAAGCGGCCGCCGTTCGCGAGGTGCGAGAAGAAACGGGCTTCGACATCGCGCTCGGCCCGTTGTTCGGGCTGATCTCCACTCTGGGAGAGACCGTCGTGCTCGCGGTGTTCACGGGGTCGATTCTCGGCGGTGACGAACACCCCAACGACGATCTGACCCAGCTCGGCTGGTTCGTGCCGGACGCGCTCCCGGAATTGGCATTTCCACATGACCGTGAGATCCTCGATCGACTGCAATCTCAAACGGATTGACGGTGCGGGGAGACGTAATGTCGGCCAGGGCGAGAGAAGGTGCTACACTGCCAAACTTGCGTATTTCCGCCGGATTTCGACCGGTTAGGGAGAGGAACCAATGCAACTTACTGGTGAACACATATTCGACGCCCCGCGTCAGGTCGTCTGGGATTTCCTGATGGACCCGGCCGTTTTGGAGGGTTGCCTGCCAGGCGCCGAAGAGATGACCGAGGTTGGTCCCGATGAGTACACGGCCAAGATGAAGGTCGGGATCGCGATGATCAAAGGCACCTTCAGCGGCAAGGTGAAGATCACTGACAAGGTCGAGCCGACGTCATACACCATGGCAGTAGAGGGGAGCGGTCCGCAGGGGCAGATCTCCGGTGTTGGCTCACTGGAGCTGACTGAGCAGGATGGCAAAACCACGGTCAAATACTCCGGCGAGGCGAATATCCGCGGCACGATGGCTCGGGTCGGGGCGCGCATGATCCAGCCGGCCGCGCGGCAAATCGTCGGCCAGTTCTTTGGTTGTCTCGAATCGAAAGCAACCGAGGCCAAGTAGCGTCGTCGCTTCGACGATCGAAAGTAATGCATGCCGGATAGTCTCTACTCGCTGATAAACCTCCTGTTCAATGCGCTGACGCTCCTCCTGGTCGGTCGTGCGCTGCTCTCCTGGTTCGACCCAGGCATGCGTTCGTCAGTGGGACGAATTCTGGTCAGCATCACTGAACCGATCCTGGGACCGATCAGGCGCTTGCTTCCTGCCATGGGAGGGTTGGACCTTTCTCCGATTGTTGCCATCATCGGATTGCAGTTTCTGCGGCAATTCATCTTCAATCAGATCCTCTGACAGGATCGTCTGACCGGGGCTGATGCCCCGGTTTTCATTTCCATGTTGTTCGTTACGAGCCAACGGGAGGAACCATGACCGCGGTCGACTGGCGCGCCTATTTTGCCGAGCAGGAAGCGGACAATCTTGCTGAGCTCTACGATCTGTTGCGTATTCCGAGCATCAGCGCGCTTTCGGCCAATGCGGGAGACGTGCGTAAAGCCGCCGAATGGGTAGCGGCTCGCATGAAGAAATCGGGTATTCCCGAGGTAGAGATCCTGGAGACGGGTGGGCATCCGCTGGTCTATGGCAAGTGGCAGGTCGACGAGAGCAAACCGACCGCGCTCATCTATGCGCATTACGATGTGCAACCCCCCGATCCGCTCGACCTCTGGACGAGCCCGCCCTTCGAGCCGACCATCCGAGACGGCAAGATCTACGCGCGCGGTGCCGGCGACGATAAGGCGGGGCTCTTTCATCACCCTGTTGGCGGTCGAAGCGTTCGCGAAGAAACATGGCAAGCCGCCCATCAATCTGGTCTTCTTCTACGAGGGCGAGGAAGAGGTCGGCAGCCCGTCGATTTCACCCTATCTGGCTGCGCATGCCGACAAGTTCGCCTCGGATGTCGTCATCAGCGCCGATGGCATGATGTGGGGAGAAGACCAGTATTCCCTGATTCTTTCGTCCAAAGGCATGGCCGGTGGACAGATCGATATCATTACTGCGGACACCGACGCGCATTCCGGTATCTATGGCGGCGGAGTGGCCAATGCCGCCCGTGCGACGGCCAAGGTCGCGGCCTCCTTTCACGATGCCAATGGCAAAGTGGCGGTCGAAGGCTTTTACGATCAGGTCCGCCCGATAACCGAGCAGGAAGCTGCCGATATCGAAAACGTTCCATTCGACGAGAAGGCGTTTCTCGGCTCGATCGGCGTAACGACTCCCACCGGTGAAGCCGACTATTCCACCCTCGAACGGCTCTGGATGCGTCCGACGCTCGATATCAACGGTATCTGGAGCGGGTTCCAGGGAGACGGCTCCAAGACGGTTACGCCGGCGCAAGGGCATATCAAGATCACCTGCCGGCTGGTTCCTAATCAAGATTCGGATGAAATCAACGACCTCATCCGGTTGCATGTGGAAACGCATTTACCAGAAGGAGCCCGCGCCGAATTCCAGTTCAAGACCGGTAATGCACAACCGTTCTCGATCTCGCGGGACAACCCATTCATGGTGGCGGCGGCGGAGACGTTACGCGAGATCGGCGGCAAGGACGTGGTCTATGTCCGCACTGGCGGCACCATTCCCATCGCGGAGGTCTTCAAGCAGCATCTGGGTGCGGAGATGGTCTTCTACGCGTTCAGCCTGGAAACCTGCAATGCCCACGCGCCGAACGAGTTCTTCCGCATCGAAGACTTCCGCAACGGCACGGTCGCGACAGTCGCGTATCTGGAACGCCTGGCGCAGTAGGGACTACGGCTTGATGTACAGGAATCCCTGGTTCATTGCCTGAACCAGGGCAACCACCCCGCCGAGATCGGTAAGCGCCCACGATGGGATCTCGCTCGGGTCGATCTGGTGCTCTTTGAGCGCGTTGGGGCAAACGTGCACCTCGACGCCCTTAGCTGCCAGCTCTCCGAGGTGGGTGCTCAAGTCGTTGTCGCTCGCTAGCGTGTAAACCGAGCTGCCGTCGACCACTACGCGCAGGCTCGCCTCTGGCCATTCCGTGGTCAAGTTGTCCAGATTTGACAGGACATAGATCCAGTCCTGCTCCTGCGCGGCATGCAGCACCACCTTGAAGTCACTGGGAACATCTGGAATCGGGACCGGCGTTGCGTCTTGCGCGAGGGCGCGAGTCGAATGATGTCCCGACCGCACCAAGCGCGACGATGCCCGCGCCCGCTTTGAGCACCGTGCGGCGATTGACCGTGATTTCCGAACGTACGCGCATCGAATGACCCCTCATCACGTGAACCGAATCAAGCTTTTGAGGTCAGAATATGCCGCGCGAGACTGTAGGAGCAAGCCCCAGCGTCTACCCCCGAGACTGGAAGTAGCGTGTGGAACCGGGACTGTTGGGGGGAAGCCGCCTGGAGCTACAGTGTGGAGCCGGGTTCGTCCTGGAGTGGGATGCCGACCAGCTCCATGAGCTTAAGGGCATTGGTCGTGGTGGCGAGGCCGGGACGTACCGTGTAGTCGAACGTCATATCGAGTTTGCCGTCAGATTCGAACACGGTCTCGGCCAGATGCACTTCCACCGCCGACGCGGAAAGCTCGCTGCCAGCGATGAGATCGAGATCGTGGGTTGAGACTGCGCCAATCGCGCCTCGCTCGATCAGAAGCGAAATGATGCGCCGGGCCGCGATCTGCCGTTCGGCGGTGTTGGTACCGGAGAGTATTTCGTCGAGCAGGAAGCAGATGATGCGGTCGTCTGGCTGCGGCGTTTTCGAGGCGTCCACGATCTGCTTGAGCCGCAACAGCTCGGCCATGTAGTACGAGACGCCCATCTCCAGGGAGTCGGCGATGCGTACGCTGGTCCAAAGTGAGATCGGCGGCAACGAGAGCGCTTCGGCGCAGGCTGGGCCGCCGGAGTTGGCCAGGACGGTATCGATCCCCACCGATCGGAGCAGGGTGCTCTTGCCAGACATGTTCGAGCCGGTCACGAAAAGAAAGGTACCTGAGGGCCCAAGGGTGACATCGTTGCTAACGCGGCGCGCGGCTGGGATCAGGGGATGGCCTAATTGCGTCCCAACGATGCTGTCGTTTGTTACCGACACATCGGGATAGACCCAGTCCGGATTGTCATGCGCCAGATTTGCCAGTGCGCCCAGCGCTTCGTACCAACCAATAGCTTCCAACCAGTGCGGCACCTGCTCGCCGTAGGTTTCGCGCCAGGCTTCGAGCCGGTCGTAGAAGTGGACATCCCAGGCACAGGCGAATTGCAGCGCATAGCTTTGCAACGACCCGCGTGGTACCCCGAACGAGAGAATGCGCGCGAGCTGCTCTGCGGCGACAGACGCACGGACCCCATCGGTCTGTAACGGTGCGTCGATCTCCTGCAGAAGCGCCGACTGTCGCTGCTTGTCATCCAGGAGCGCCAACAGACCGGCGTACGCGCGAATGGCGCTGCCATGCTCCATCGCCGCGTCCATCTGGGGCCCGACCTTGCGATGCAACGCGGCGGCCAGCAGCAAATTGGCCACGAAGGGCACGATCAGCAAACCAGAATCGATGACTTGCGCAATTGCGAGGCCGAGGATGACGAGCGTGGCCACAACGCTCAGCCGGGCGAGCCAGGTCAGTATCGGCAGCCGGGAACCGGGGGTGCGGGTCCAATCGAGGAACTTGGTGGTGGTGTCGTCGTCGATCTCACCGAGCAGCGCGCGTTGTTGGAGCTCCTGTAGCCAGTCGAGATCGTCAGAGAGCTCGCGTACCGCTTCTTGCCTGGGCGGTATCTCGTCCGGCGCGGCGGGCTGGAGCAGCCAGGAGGCGAGGCGTTCGCCGCCCAGCGTGGTCCCCGTTGTGTCGAGGAGTTGCAGGAGCGACGCCTTGCCAACGATGTCCAGATCGGCAGCATAGGGATGGGTCGCTGGAACCGTCACGGAATGCGGATCGGAAAGACTGTTCCAATCACGTTGTTGCCGGGCGACGCCATAGCGATTGACCAGTGCCAGCGTCGAGGCGCGTAGCCAGTCAACCGTGAGTCGTCGATATTGGCGCACCAGCAGCACCATCAGGATTCCGGCCACCGCCGCCGCCGGAACCGCCCAAAGCTCGGTGGTGAACACCCAATAGAGCACTGCGGCAATCAACGCGCCGCCCGCCGCCAGGCGGAAATTGCTGATACGGCGGCGTTGCAGTTCGAGCAGGTCGGCGTCGTGCTGCCAGCGTGTGGCACGCTCGGCATAGCCTTGCTCGATCGGTGAAGATGCGATGGACTCGTCCGTTGCGTCGATCAGTGGTATTGCTCGGAAGTCAGCCGGGCATCGCCATTCGGGCGCTCGGCATACGAATCGCCGTTCTGGGAAACGGGGGCATCCTCTGTGGGTTCGTTGTCCGGGAACCCCGGAAGCGCTTGCTGCACGAGTGGATGTTCGGGGTTCAGCTCGGTCGTGACCAGCTCCTGGTTTTGCCCATTGAGGGTCTGCCGCTTGGAGAGAATCCCCTTGCGCAGGAACTCCATGACCTTGGCCTCGATGTGTTCCGAAGGAAGAACGGTGCGATCCAGGAAACGCCAGAGGGTACGGCTCATATGACTCTGCGTCGGGACGAAACCGTCATGCAGTTGTCGCACGTAGCGATCGATCGCTTGAATGACTTCGATATCGATGTCCGGAGAATCCGGCATCGTGATCTCGTCTTCTTCTCCCGCCGCTGCCACCAGATCGGGGCTGACCGAGCCGGGTACGCCACAGATCACCACTCGTCGACCGAGCCGGTTTCTCAGGGTGGTCACGACGCGGATGAAATCCTTGTCGCCGGTAAACAGGAGGAAGGTTTTGATATCGGGCCGCGCCAGCGCGGTGTTGATGATGTCGAGCGCGAAGTTCAGATCGGAGCGTGAAACGATTTTTTCTCGACCGTGCTGGTCGGTAGTGCGCTTGGCGGGATAGTGCTGCGCTTCGAAGCCCGCGACGTCCAACCGATTGCGGCTCTGTTGCGGATGCTGGTCGAAATCGGCATAGGCGCGTGCGACCGCCATCAGCCCATAGCTGAGCGCTTTGTCGCGCCAGACGATTGGATCCGGTTCTCGCCCAAACGCATTGATGGTGGAGTAGCGAATATTTTCGAAATCCACAAACGCGGCGACTTCTGCCGCCTGCACGCTCGCAAGATTTAGTTCAGACGTTTGACCGAAGGGGTCGATCATCACCGAGGTCCTCTCGAGACGACCAACGGTTATGCAGTCTGGCTTTCCGTTCGATTCGGGATTGTAAGGAGGAACCCATTGCAGTGACGTGTAGAAATACTGCCTGTAGAGCCGAACTCACCCTTCGAACCGCCATTAACAGCTTTAACCACTGAGCTCATGAATAGCGAATTGACAACGATCAGCTCAATTATCAATGTATCGCTGACCGTAGAGGGAGTCTAGCATGCGATTGTGAGGGCCGAAAAGAATCCACGGCACGCGCCACGCAGATACGCAAGTGGCAAGTCGCAAAACAAGCAGGCTGGACCTGCTGTGGTTCGACCTACCATTTACTGCGTGCTAGCTCGCTTTGCTTGCCCCATGGATGGCCGCGCCGACGATGCCAGCATTGTCCCCGAGTTTGGCGCGCACGATCTCCGTTCCCTTGGCGGCCGTGGGGAGCGCTTCGCGGAAGGCACGTTGCGATGCGACCTCGAATAGATAGTCGACCGCCTCGATCACCCCGCCGCCCATGACGATACGCGCTGGATTGAGCAGATTGATGACCGAGGCGAGCCCAAGTCCCAGATCGGTGCCGGCTTCGGTCAGAGTTTCGGTCACCAGTGTGTCGTTTTCCTTCATTGCTTTGGCCAACAACCCAGAACGTAGCGCACTCCCGTCGCTGTTTCCGTCCGCCAGCGTTGGTTCCAGCTTGGTGAGGACCGATTTTCGCCCGCGTTTCAATTCACCAAGGATGATGCGGGTGATAGCCGTGCGGGAGGCGTAGGCTTCCAGGTGGCCACGGCCACCGCAACCGCAGTGCCGGCCGTTGGCGTGGATGATCAGATGACCGATCTCCCCGGCGGTACCGCTGGCGCCGGTATAAAGCTGTCCATTGTGAACGATGGCACCACCCACTCCGGTACCGACGAAGACACAGAAAAAGTCGTCGCATCCCTTGCCGGCGCCGAACGTTCCTTCGCCGACCGCCGCCACCTGGACATCGTTGAGCAGAGCTGCGGGGACGTCGTAGCGCTCGCGCAGCAGGTCGGCAATCGGCAGATCGACTGTCGCCTGACTTAGGTTCGGCGCACCGAGCAAAATGCCCTTGTCGGTATCGATCTGCCCGGCAATGCCGACCCCGATCCCGACGATGGCCTCCTTCTTTTTCAGACCAGCACTCTCGATGGCATCGTCGATTCCGCTATACATCCGCTCCATGAGCGCCTTGGCGTCGTCGTCCGGATTGGTTTTCTTCTTGGACGAACTCAGAATTTCGCCTGAGGTGACGTCGACCACCGCCGCAAGCAGCTTGGTTCCCCCGAAATCGACGCCGACTGCCAGCTTGCTTGCCATCGCTGTGCATCTCCCGTTCGTGTTTCACATCCAGGTCCGATGCAGTACACAATACGCCAACTCGGTTCGCATCCGGGGATCGCACACGGGGGAGCGTGAGACTGGTGCATCGTTTCGTAGACCAATTGCCGATCGATTTCATGAAAATGCATGGCTCGGGCAACGACTTCGTCGTGATCGATAACCGGGCAGGCGTGTTGGACGAGGTTGATCTGAGCACGTTTAGTGAGCTCGTCTCACGGCGCGCGATGTCGATCGGAGCTGACGGGGTGGTGTTGATCGAGGATCCGATCGATCCGGAGACTGATTTCCGATGGCGCTATTTCAATGCTGATGGCTCGGAGGGCGAGATGTGCGGAAACGGGGCCATGTGCGGCGCGCGCTTCGCCGAGCTCATCGGTGCTGCGAATCCCGACATGGCCTTCTCCACCATGAGCGGAGTCGTGCGAGCTCAGGTCCAGGGTGTCACGGGTCAGGTGGCACTGACCATGCCGGACACCGGTGCTGTGGAAGCGCCGCGATCGGTCGCGGTCGGCGAAGCGGTCTTCGAGCTGATCCCGATCGAGGTTGGTGTTCCGCATTGTGTGCTCTACGTGGACGATGCGGATACCTTTGCCGACCGAGCCGGGCTGGAGCGGATTGGCCGGGCAATTCGCCGATCCGATGCATTTCTTCCTGATGGGACCAATGTGAACGTCGTTTCCCTGCTCGGCGAGAACCGCCTGCGAATGCGCACCTATGAACGTGGTGTCGAGGCGGAAACCCTCGCCTGCGGCACTGGCGCGGTGGCCAGCGCAGTGGTCAGTGCCAGCCGCGGATTGGTAAGCTCGCCGGTCGAGATCGTTGCGTCGAGCGGCATGTCACTGGTCGCCAGCTTCGACCTGAGTGAGAATGGGGCGCGTACGGTCACCCTGCGAGGACAGACCAGGATTGTGATGACCGGTTCGATTCGACCCGACGCGCTGGTGCGCTGACGGCGCTGGAGGAACGAGCAGTGCAGAACCCAGATGCCAGGCGTCGCGCCATTGTGGCGGCGTTGATCGCGGTTGGCGTCATCGCCGTGTTGGCGATTGCGATTCGATCGCGAAGTGGCAATGATGATCCCGTTACGCCGACCGCAATCGTCGAAGCGGTTCAATCCAATGCAACCCAGGCCTCAACAGTTGAAGGCGGCGTCGAGCTTGGCAGTTTGCAAATATCGGCCTTCACCTGCGCGGAGCGTTCGACCCCGGACAGCGAGTGCATGAATGCCGGCGCGGTCGAACTCACAGCGTTCTCGATGACGCTGCCCGACGGCCAAACGGTTAGCCTCGAAAACGCGCAACGCATGGAAGATGGCTCCTACCAGTGGCTGAACATTCCGATCGGGTCATACACCCTGCTCAAGGCGAACGTGAGCGGACCCGCCGGTCTCGATGTGCGCAACATCTCCGGGCCCGCCGAGCCAACCGCAGACGGTTGGACGATCACAAACGCAGATCCGAACCAGCCAGCTGTTATCAATATTCTCTACGCTCCCGCTGAGGGGAGCCCGGCGGCGGGGTAACCCAGGCGAGATTCCAGCAATGCGCAGGGCCGGGAACAATTCCCGGCCTTGTTGCTGTCCGAAGACACGCGTACTGCTGATCCTGAATCTTGAACATGTGATTGGTCGTCTGGCAGAAAAAGGATGATTCCCGGCGATCTGGATGACCTCCGGGAATCGGCAACGTTGGATGCTTCGGTGACTACTCGACCGTGAAGATCTTGTACATCCCCATCATGGCGTGCAAGCCCACGTCCCCAGGTCCCTGGACGAAGCAAAGAGCGACGTACGTTCCAGGCTCGAGATTCGCCTGAATCAGCTCTGTCAGGCCGCTGGCGAAGGCGCCAGTGCCTGTCACGGGAACGAAGGTGGTCGGGTCGCCAACCGAACCACTCGCAACCGGAGTTGCTCCCGGGTCGCCCATTTCCAGCATGATGCCGTTCATGATTTCGTCATCGGTAACCGGGCCGGTGGTTTTCATGACTTCAAACATGTGTGGCATCGCACCAGTGTTTTCGATCTGCCAGATGTGGTCTCCTGCAGGAACGGTGTCCGGCATGTCGATCGCCATTTCATGCAGGTCCACGCTCACGGCATCCTGGATGGCGTCATAGGCAGGCAGATCGCCGCTCACCGTCAATGTCGTGACCGCAGGTGGGCCATCGCCGAGCGCCATCACCACATAGTCGCCTGAGCTCAGGGTGATCACGCTGGGGAGTTCGGTGCTCACTTCGACGACTTTCGTCTGGTAGTAAATCGGCGGCGGACCCTGGCTTGTGTCCGCTGACTGCAGGCCAGACATAATGTCATCGACGGTGAGATCGTTCGTAGCTCCCATGAGGGTGAGGACCTGGATGGGCGCACCCGAGGTGTTGGAGATATTGACCATATATCGGCCCGCATCCAGTTGGGTTGGGGCTGTCACGGTTGTTCCATCGAAGCCGATGGAGAGCGTTGGATACCCCAGCGCATCGAGGAGGGGAGCCGCGGGGGTGCCGTTTGCGGTGGGAGACGCGTCTTGTGCAGCGATTCCCTGGGACGTAAGACCGAGTAGCAAAAGCAGCGTCGCAATTATGACGAATCGTTTCATCCATGTTCTCCTTAACCCATATCGGCAATCTTGCCCGTGTGACGTCATTCGGCACCGCTTCATGGTCAACTCATGGATTCATCGAGACATCGGGTAATCACCCTATATTTGTCCGGCATGAACTACGTATTACTCGTACTGTTCTGCGGCATAATGATCAGCGACAGGCAGGATGCTCCAGTGAACCGAACCACTCCATGGTCCTAGCCCTTCTCACACAACGCAACGATCCTCGCCTGCCGGTCTATCTCACTCGCTTTTTCGGCCGCGTCTCCGAGCTCGACCAACTGACGCAGTTGCTCGACGATCCCACCGAACGCGTGATTACCCTGGTCGGGCCAGGCGGGGTCGGCAAGACCCGGCTCCTGGTCGAAGCCCTGAAGAGGGTCGATCCCGGCCAGATGCTCTTCGTGGATGGGATCGGGGTGGATCGTGCTGAACGGCTCCTGCCCGAGATTGTCGATTTGCTGGGTATCGACCGGAGCGCCGGTGGCCTGGTGGGTGAGCTGCTTTCCGAGCATCTAGCGGGCACACAACTGATGCTCCTGATCGACAACATGGAGCACTTGCTGAGTGCCGCCGCCGACCTCGCCGCGCTGCTCCGGGCATTGCCGGGACTCCGTCTGGTGACCACTAGCCGAGCACCGTTGCATATCTCGGGCGAATATCTGCTTCCAGTCGAGCCATTGACTACAAGCTCCAATCGCGAGCATATGGATGGACCATCGGTCGAGGCCCAGATCTTTCTCGACCGTGGCTCCCGAAGTGGCAAACTCGGCACGCTCACCGAAGCGGATCTTGCGACCGTCGAGACGATTTGCACCCGGTTGGATGGCTTGCCGCTGGCGATCGAGCTGGCAGCCGCGCGATTACGAGTGCTCTCACTTCCGGCCTTGCTTGCGGTGCTGACGAATCAACTCTCCGTGCTCACCGGTGGTCCAATCGATGTGTCTGAGCGGCATCGCACTCTCCGCGCAGCGATCGGCTGGAGCTACGACTTGCTGGACAGCGACGAGCAACGGATGGTGCGCGAGCTGGGGATCTTCTTCGAGTCGTTCACCCTGGAAGCGGTCGATGAGATTTGCTCATCCGGAAGCCGGGCAACGATCGATGTGATCGAATCGCTTTACGATCAGGCACTCCTGATGCGGACGGAAGATGATCCGGCCGGACTTCCGCGCTACCGGATGTTGAGCTCGATTCATGACTACGCTGTCGAGCAGCTTCAGGCGTCGGGGGACGAGCCGTTACTGCGGGAACGACATGCCACCTCCTTTCTGCAGCTTGCCGAGCAGTTGGAACCCGAACTGACGAGTCCGGGCCAACAGCTCGCGGTCGACCGATTGAATCGCTCGATGCCCAACCTGCGGCAGGCACTCGAGTTTCTGATCGACCGGGGCGACCAGGAGGCGGCATTGCGCATGGCAACCGCGCTCAGTCGCTACTGGCTCATTCGCACGCAATGGGAAGAATCGAAACAGATCTTTGCGGCTATTTTTGCGATGGGGGAATCCAAAGCAACGCGCGTTTGGGGGTACGGGCTCCGGGCTGCCGCGATCGTCGCCGAGACAACCTACGACAACGAAACGGCGCTCGATCTAAATCGACGCGCTATTGCAATCTGGGACGAGCTGGGCGACCGGACAGGGTTGGCACAATCGCAGATCGATCTTGGCAATGTCTACAGCAATCTCGGTCGATTCGATGAAGCAGTGGCGGCGTTCGAAAAAGCGAGAGAGCTTTCCGATCCCATTGCCGAGCCGCGAACCACCATCGTGGCCCGCGGTTCGATAGGCGTTGCGTATTTGCGCAAGGGCGCAGTCCAGGAGGCGGACCGCATCTTCTTCGATCTGCTGCCGGAACTGCGCACATTCGGCGATCCGTGGATGTTATCCACCAGTTTGTCGAACGCGGCAGTAGCCCGGCAGCGGTTGGGCGATCATGCAACGTCGCGGAAGCTCCTCGCAGAAAGCCTGGTCCTTCGGGAACGTCTCGGAGATGAATACGGGGTGGCGGCAACCCTGCTCAATCTGTGTGAGGTACTGGACGATCCGGAAGAGTCAGTCCGTGAATCGCGCCGTATTCTGGAGATCGCCTTGCGGATTGGTGCGCAGGATGTGGCGTCTGCAGCGCGCACCAATCTTGGCGAGGCGGCGTTAGCCCGGGGCGACCAGGCAGCGGCTTCCGCGAATTACATCGAAGCATTGGGCGGATACACCGCGATCAATGATGAACTGGCGCAAGCCGATCTGATCGGTCTCATTGCCGAGCTGGGGATCGAGCTTCATCCGGAGACCGCGGTTCGTCTCCTCGGAGCCGTGCGCGCGGAACAGGACCGGCACGGCGTCTATCCCGTTGGACCGGCCGCTGATCGAATTGCCTCGATCCAGAAGCGGCTACGGCAGGCGCAGGGAGAAACGACATTCGAGCGAGACCTTGAAGCCGGGCGGCAGTTAACCCTGGCCGAAGCCCGGATCGACGCGCTCGTCCTGGCGCGTGCCTGTAGTACACAGAAGACCCCCTCCCCGGCGCGCCAAACCGAGCCGCACACTGCCCATCTCACCGCCCGTGAGCTCGAGGTGCTGCGACTCATTACTCTGGGCAACACGGACAAACAGATTGCTGAGGCGCTCTTCATTACCCCGAAAACCGCCAATCACCATGTCACCCGTATTCTGGCAAAGCTCGAATGCCGCAACCGGGCAGCCGCGACCGCACTCGCGTTCAAGCGTGGACTGGTGGAGAGCAGTTCAACTCGATGAATGGAAGAGTTTCCGGGTGCTGGTGGTCGAGGACGCTGGCTCAGTCACGGCAGACTCCTCATTCGGTGAGCTCCGCTGGATACGGTAGTCGGGCTTCGGTTGCTCATCGGGCGACCAAGGCCGCAATCCGGCTTGCAGGGCTGGAACAGATTCCTCCGCGCCGCCGATCTTGAAGCGCATTCCCCGGAGATCCGCCACGATTTGGTCGAGCTCCTCTTTGGTGATCGTCAGCTTGGCGTGCTGATCGCGCACGAAGCGTGAATAGGGAGCGATCGCGTTTTCCATGCGCTGCACCGAACGCTGCAGCTCGTGCTCGAATTGCTCGTTCATGACACCGATCAGGTTCTGCTCCAGCTCACTGGAGCGTTTGCGAAATTCCTCGCGAGTCTGCCTGCGCTTCCGTGGCAGGATGAAGAGCCCCAGCCCGGCAAGCAAACTGGCGGCCACGATGCCCGTCACATCGACCGCAACCGTGCTCGCTGCCGCGACGACCAATGCGCCGAGTCCGATCGCTCCAACCTCGGCAATGGCCGTTTGCGCCACCGCATTCCGCACCGAGAGCGACAGGTCGTTTGCCGATTGCTCCGGATCGTAGCGATCGACTTCTTCTTGCGCGCGTTTGGAGACGGAATCGAGTAAGGCGCGCCGGTCATAGCGGAACTGGCTACTGACCTCGCCGATCATCTGGTCCTCGTATTGAGCCAGGCGACGGCGATCGAGATAGGCATTGATCGATTCCCAGGTGCGCAGATCTTGCTCCACCATCCAGTCGATCAGCTCGTTAATGGTGGCGTCAATCTCCTGTTCGGTATCGCCCACCACCTTTTTCTCGAACTCGGCTTTGATCTTGTCCTTGTTCATGAGATCGATGACGCGCCCAATGCGAATGGTGTCTTCGAAGAAGTCATCCCCGCGCGCGTTCATCTTGCTGATGATGTTCTCGATCCGATCGAGGTGATAGGCGAACTGCTTGCGCATGTCTTCCTGATAAAGCTCGAGCTGCCGATCGATGGTGCGCAGCGTCTCGATATCCTCGGTCAGGACTGCCAGACGTTCGTTGGTGGTCTTGAGGTAGGTACCGGCCAGGTGCTGGGCGGTGCCAAGCGGGCTGAGCAACTTGAGCCGGATGCGCCCTTCCTCATCCAGTGTTTCGAAGATGTAGTTTTGCAGGTTCCCGAAGCGGCTCTCATCCCAGAGCCGCTCGCTCTCCGTCAGATTGCGGCCAGCGAGCTCGTTCGCTTGTTGTGCCTGCAGGGAGGAAACCGGAAAGATCTCGGGAGCGATGCCAATCAAGCGGGAGATGTTCGTGTCCACGAACTCGATGACCTGTTTGATGCTGGACTGATCGCGCAGGAGGTCGATCTTGTTGATGACCACCACGATCTTCTTCCCCCAGTCCTTCACCCCTTCCATGAACTCGCGTTCGGATTCGGTGAAGGGCCGGTCGGCCGAGGTCACGAAAAAGACGATGTCCGAGCGGGGCACGAACTTCTGGGTCAATGTCTCGTGCTCGCGGATGATGGCGTTGGTCCCCGGGGTATCGACCACCGTGATATCCATCAAAAACGGCGCGGGATAGGTTCGTTCGATGCTGCCATCGCCCAACCGCCGCTCGCTGCTCTGCGGCCCATAGGTCAGGATGTTGATCACGGCGGTGGTGGGGGTGACGCCTTCTGGCAGGATCTGTCCCCCGATCAGGGCATTGATGAAGGCGGATTTGCCGGCATTGAACTCGCCCACCACGACCAGCATGAAGAGGGAGGTGAGCTGCTCCTTGGCGTCAGAGATCTGATGTCGGTCTTCTTCGGTAGCGGGATAGTCGTCGAGCAGCACGCCGAGCCGTGTCAGAATCGCGAGCTCTTCGTCGACCAGCTCATGCTGTCGATCCGACAGCACCACGCTCGACTGCTCGGCTCCTCCGGGAGCGCCACGTCTTCGGCGAAAGAGATCTCTCATAGAAACAGGTCCTCAGGTTGCCGGATCGAACCGTTGATACGGTGGAAACGGATCGGGTCCGAGCAGGGGAAGCGCGTACCCTGCGAAGTTCTCGGTGGGCGCCAGCTTCCGGTCATCGAAGTATGCCTGAGGAAGCGAACGAACGCGATTCGCCACCTTGCCCAGCTCGACGTTGTGGGTCGTGAACCCTGGCGGAAAGGCATCGACTCGCTCGACCGCGGCCATGACGCCGCCATGCCCCTGGATCACGCCCTCGACCGCAAACCGGCCGCTCAGGTAAGCGAGGCTGAGATCTATGGGAGAGGACAGTGACATCGACATGCGTATGGCCGATCCTGGCCGCTCGACTCGCGCGCGTATCCCCCCGGTGTCTCGCAGGCGTTTGGCGATCCCTTCACCCGCAGACGCGAAGTAGGGATGACCGAATGGATCGACATAGTCCGGCTCGTTGCCACCAAGATGGTTGCCCGCTGCGTCGCGCAGCGTTTCGGGCACGATGGCGACTGCGAAGCCATGCGTGGCAATGCGATCAGTGATCGCGGTCACCATCGCTTCCACCGACTCCGGTGGCGACTCTGGCACGAACACCAGGGGTTGCAGATCGACATCCCGTTCCGCGAAACCGAGCGCACCACTGAGCGGCAGCCAACCCGCATCGCGACCAGGCACCTCGATCAGTTTGACGGGATAGAGCTGGGGAGCAGAGAGCGAATCCCAGGTTGCGTCACGCACCAGGTTCGCAAGGAATTTGGCGGCGGACGGGAACCCTGGACAGAAATCGGTTTCCATCAGATCGTTGTCGACCGTTTTTGGAGCGAGTACTGACGGAATTGCGCCTTCGGTGCGCAGGTTGAGTTTGAGCGCCGTATCGGCAGAGTCGTTTCCTCCGATCAGCACCACGCCGCGCACGTCGTGACGGCGGAGAATTTCGACCGCACGATCGAGATCGTCGTCGGTGACTTTGAGCCGCCCGGTGCCGAGCGCCGATCCTGGAGTGACCTGGAGTGACGCCAGCCTCGAGGTCGACATATGGGTCAGATCGATGAAATCCTCGGCCAGCAAACCGGAAAAGCCATGTCGCATTCCGAGTACCGTATCGAACCGATTCGACGTGAGTGCGGCCTCGATCACCCCTACCAGGGACGCATTGATCACTGCGGTCGCTCCGCCGGACTGCCCGACTAGCAAGCTGCCGTTGCTCATAAGGAGGATCCGATCAATCGATGGGCGTGCCGATGAGATGAGTACGAGGGGATTCCAGCAACCAGACCGCATAGGCCGCTCGCTGTTCCACCCGCTCATCCCAATCCTCGGGAAGGTAGAAGACCGCTTCGATTTGCGACGGATCGAGTCCGAGCAGTGCGGCCGCGCGTTCTTGCGCGGTATCGATCTGCTCCAGCGGAATCTCGCCGATGAGCACCAGCGGGATCGAACCGTCCGCGCCGGAAATCGCCGATTGGGTCAACGGCAGGGTGGTGGCGATAAAGGCCGTCTCCAGACCCTGGATCTCTTCCAGCGTGCCGCGGAGCACTTCTGCGGGACCGAGCGCGCTGACAACCAGTGCGGTCAGCTCGCGAATCGAGGGTCCGTTGGGATTCACGCGGTAGCGGCGTGAGGCTCCTTCGCGCTGGGAAACCAGCACTCCCAGCCGTTCGAGCTTGTAACACTCGTGCTGCAAGGAGCTAATCGGGAGATCGAGTAGGCGAGAGAACTCGGTGAGTGACCAGGAAAGATGGGGTCGCGGAATAGTCTGGCCCAGCACCGCAGCGCGAACCTTCGACGCGAAGAGTTCAGAGAGGAATTCGTTCAAACGACCCGCCGCTCGCGAATTCGATAGAGGATCTGGCGTCCTTACGATCGAATCGTAACACGAACCCGTTCCGTACGTATGTGGAGATGGGTCCGGAGTGCCGGGTCCGGAGTCCGGAGAGGTACCACCTGATCGAACTCCGCGCTGGGGACTACGAGCTCCGGACCCTGAAGGCAACTCCCTGGCAATTCGGGCACTTCAACGGCCGGAGCAACCCCGGCTCCTCGGTGCCACAACGTTCGCATATCCAGATGGTGCGAGCGTAGTGGCGCATCAGCTCGCGGCGGGTGACGATGCCGATAAGCAGGCCGTCATTCACCACGGGAAGCTGTCGCACGCCGTGCAATCCCATGAGCTCGATAAGCTCGCCCACTGGCGCCATCTCCTGCACCGTGATAACCCCGCGGCTCATGATGCTGCCGGCCGTGAGTCCGCGTTTGCTGATGATGTCGTACTCGGTCACCATGCCGATCAGCTTCCGGTCACCGTCCACTACAGGGATACCGCCCAGATCGTGGGATTCGAGCACGGCGATGATATCGGCCACAGGATCATCGACCAGCGCGGTTGGGACATCGGTGATCATCACATCGCGCGCGTTCAGAGCCGTTTCCATGGGTGATTGCCTCTCAGAAGCTGACGGCGTTTCTTATGGGAAGAGTGTACCGTTACATGCGAAACGTATCTCTCGTGGGGGCTCTGCAATGCCGCGACCGGTCCAACCTGCGGAACATGCCATTCTCGGTTTGCTCTATTTCGAGCAGGGCGGCGGCCATGGCTACGATCTGGCACGTCACTTTGCCGACGATCAGGCGCTTGGCGATGTGCTGAAGCTCGAGCCGGGAATGCTCTATCACCACCTCAAGAAAATGGCGCGCACCGGTTGGGTCACCGTCGATATCGAACCACAGGGGACCCGCCCGCCCCGGCAGGTCTATACCCTGACCGACGAAGGTACCAGCGAGCTGCTGCGCTGGTTGCGCGAACCGGTGCGGCACACTCGCGAAATTCGACTGGAGTTTCTGGTCAAACTCTATTTCGCTCGATTGCTCGATCCTGACCTTGCCACCGAGCTCATTCGCGGACAGCTCGACAAGAGCCGCGAAATGGAATCCGGTCTCGAATCTCGCCTCGCTGACTCGGTGGCTCCTTCCTCCGACTTTGCTCGCCAGGTGCTCGATCTCCGCCTGCTGCAAACCCGCGCGGCCATTACCTGGCTCGAATCACTCTGATCGAGGGGGCATTGGCAATTTTTCATATGGGACAATAGGCACGAGTTTTCGATCCGCTCCTTCGACCCCGAACATGACCGCCGAAGGAATCGTGCCGAGAGGAATTTCCATGGACGCAAAGATCCTCGATTACGCCTTTTTCGAAGGGAAGATGGTTCCGTTTTCCGAGGCGAACGTGAGTATCGGCACCCACGCGCTGCAGTACGGTACTGGGGCATTTGCTGGTGTGCGCGGTTATCTCGACCAGGATGGCTCGACCATCAATATCTTCCGCCTGCCAGACCATGCCGCACGGTTGGCGAACTCAGCCAAGCTGCTGCGTATGGAACTCCCCTACAGCGCGGATGACATGGCGCGCATCATCGCCGAACTCACCGAGAAGAATGCCCCGTCGGGGGACATCTACATCCGCCCCTTTCTCTACAAGCCGGCCGTCCAGCTCACCCCGCGGTTGCGCGGGATCGGTGACGAGTTCGCGGTTTACCAGATGCCGATGGGCGACTACCTGGCGCTCGACCGCGGCCAGAAGGCGGTCATCTCCTCCTGGGTACGCATTCCAGACGCCGCCATTCCGAGTCGCGGCAAGCTTTCCGGCGCGTATGTGAATTCGGCGTTCGCCAAAGACGAAGCGATCGAGAACGGCGCCGATGAAGCGATCATGATGAACACCGCTGGCAAGATCGCCGAAGGCAGCGGTTGCAATCTCTTCATCGTGCGACATGACAAGCTGGTGACCCCGCCGTTTTCCAGCGATATCCTCGAGGGCATTACCCGCCGGTCGATCCTCAAGATGGCGAAGAATGCCGGTATCGAGGTCGAGATTCGTGAGATCGACCGCACCGAGCTCTATCTGGCCGATGAAGCCTTTTTCTGCGGTACCGGTGTGCAGGTGGCCTGGATCGAGGCGATCGATGGCCGAACTATTGGCACCGGAAAGGTCGGTCCTGTCACCGAGCAGCTCCGCACCCTCTTCTTCGACACGGTTCGTGGCAAGAACCAGCAGTATGCCCATTGGCTGACCCAGGTAAAGGTTCCCCAGGTCGCCATGGCCGGGTAAGCACTCCATCAATCCACTGCATACGGAACAGGACGGCAAATTCGCCGTCCTGTTGTTCGTTGCCACGTCTGTTTCGTGACTTCGCGTTGGAAATGGGTGATAGGGACAAGAGGGCAGAAACGCCCTCCGCTACTACCGCCTCCGGCAAGAGGGCATGGAGGCCCTGCGCTACGAATGTCACAGGGCTCAATCGCCGAGCGCGTCTTCGATGTAGGAACGGGCGGAGTCTTCGGTGAGAGGACCGAAAACGATCGCGGAAACTGTGCCGTCGGGCCGAATAAAGACAGTGGCCGGGTAGGTGTCGACGCCGAACGATTGGGTGACCGGTCCGACGGTATCGCTCTCGCCGCCTGTGTCCCGCCCGATGGGGTAAGTGATTCCCAACCGGTCGACCATGGCGAGCGCGTTGTCGTTGTTATCTCGTTTGACGCCCACCCCAATAATGGTCGCCGGCGTTCCCGCGGATACGAGGTCGGAGTTGAGCTGTTCCAGTTCTGGCATTTCGGCTTCGCACGGCGCGCACCAGGATGCCCAGAAGTTGAGCACCACCGCACGGCCAGCCAGGTCAGCGGCAGTGACGGTCGATCCGTCGAGCAGTGTGAGACTCCAGTCAGGCGCGGGTTGATCGATCAACACCCCAGCGCGTGGCAGGTCGGCATCTGGTTGCCATTGCTTCCAGCCGATATAGGCGATGACCAGCACGATCCCGAGCGCCAGCAGGGCGGGGGTGTATTTCGCGTAGGTTCCGTACCCCACCCGTCCATGCTCGAACGGATCGAGCTCCTCGGCCTCGGTGGTCGGTGGCGTGGTTACCGGTTGTTGTTCGTCGGTCAAGGAAGGCTTTGCACTCCCGCGTCGATCTTGGCCTGGACATCTTCAGCGGCGCCATCGGAGATCACCAGCACGTTGCTTCCGTCGGAAACGGCGAGGTCCCCGGTGGCGGCATCGGCACCCGACGGCGTTTTGATCTCGATGGTATCGAGAGAAATACCGCTGGCTTGCTCGGTGCGGACATCAGTGCTCTCGAAAAGGAACACGTAGACGGGAACTCCTTCGACCATAAGCTGCTGACCCACCGGTGTCAGTCCCTCGACGCGCACCGTCTGTCGGCCATATTCGACCGTTGTTCCCTGGGCGGCAATCGCGTCGTGCACATTCTTGAGCTCGGCGTGACCCGGTTCGCTTTGCGGGGTGGGAATCTGGGGCGTTGCGTCGTTGCGTTCCTGATACCAGGCGAACGCGACGTAGGCGAAGAGCACCGCCGCCACGATGAAGAGAATGTTGGAAACCCACCGCCTGAGTGACATATTGCGCATTTGATTCACACGATGCTCCCAAGCTTCTGATTGCTTTCAAGGAAGTTTACGCTGTGCTGCCTCGCGCACGAACGTCAATTCCAATATGACGCAAAGATAACGGCTTACGCTGCCTCCGGTACAATCTATAGGTGAGCAATGCCCTCAACGGAGTGGGAGGCTCTGTGTCGATGATCTCGTCACGACAGCCGCAACATACCCCGATCGACTGGCGACACCAGTACATGCTCAGGAGTTTCCGCACGATGCCGAAGACAGCACCCACCGTCGCAGACACCGTGACATTGTCGCTGCTCGATATCGTTCCTCGCCTCAATCGCTGGGCCGAGGCCAGCGTTGCGCGAGCCGCCGGCGAAAACCGGTTGAGCTTGCGCCAGCTTTCCGCGCTGACGATGATCGAGAGTGAAAAAACTTCCCTGGGCGATGTGGCCCGCCGGCTGATGGTGACACCGGCCGTTGTCACCGGCTTGATCGATCGGCTGGAAAAGCGAGGCTATGTTCGCCGTATCAACAGCACCGACGATCGTCGCCGGGTGTTGCTGGCGCTTACCGACGAGGGACGCGCTGCAGCCGAATCGGTGTCCAATCTCCTGCAACAGGAGATGGCGGCCGCGCTGAGCGCATTTACGCCTGAAGAAATGGATGAGCTCGATCGATGTCTGACCCGGTTGCGTCCCGTTGCGACCGAATTGGAGCGCTCTTCGCCAGACCACCGGCTCGCCTAGCCGGATCGGTCGATGTTTCCGGTGCGTTCATCGCTCGCAAGTGCTTCGGGCGATCTTCGTAACTGCGGACTCTTTCCCGCGTCGCGTAAGGTCTCGGCAACCTTGTTCTCCAGCGCGTTTGCGCTCATCCCCATCTCGCCTTCCACCAGTAGTGCCGCTCCCACCGGCGTAACCTTCAGGCCCTCCCGCACCAGGGTCGAACGCAACGGGCTGGTTTCTTCATCCTGTTCTGCTTGCACGATCATCGCGGGCGCCAGCCAGACACGCCCGAGCGTTTCTGCCCAACGGTGCAATTGATCTCGCGCGGCGTTGTCGAGGGTTGTTCCGCTCTGCTTTTCGAGAAATGTTTCCACGTCCTGCACGCGAAATCCGGCGGAGAGTGCGCGTTTCAGCGATCGATTGGTGATCCGGTATTCCGCCTGCGGCTGCAACCGAACTTGATCGGCAAATGCCGTGAGTGACCAGATGCGCACTGGGGTTGGCGCGGCCAGGGCGACCGTCAGATCGGGATGGATCGTCAGTGGGGTGTCGGCTGGCTCAGGATCGGCGATGGATTCGCGCACGCCTGCCGCGGCAAGTCCGGTTTCGGTGACCCGAACCACCTCGCCGATGGCAGGAATATGCGCGAATTCGATCAGCCCGAACCAGGCGAATCCGCTGCGCAAGGTTCGCTCCACCACCTGTTCGAGCGATGAGAGCCGTTCGGTCGAGCGATCGAGGCGCGCGTCGGTCGGTCGCGCGGTGGCGATTTGCACCGCCGCACCCAGGGCATCGCTACTGCGGTGGCTGAGCCAGCGGGCAAGGACGTCGAGCCGGTACCAGCCATCCGGTTCGAGCTCGGGGAGGAGCACCAGCAGACGGCGTCGGAATTTTGGCCAATGCGCGCCGGAGACCACTACCTCTTCCTGATCGAGCGCTTCGATCCAGGTGGTCGCGCTGAGCCACCAGAAGAGGAGTTGCGCGGTTTGATCGGCAAAGCTGCGTGATCGCCAGATGCGCAATGCGGGATTGGCATGGGATTCGGCATCGGGCGGGTCGAGCAGGTTTCCGTGATCGGCGAGGGCGGCCAGGAGCTCCAGATAGCCGGGATGCGGTTCTTCCGCGCCCCTTTGCCAAAGAAGTTCATTGAACCGCCTGCGAGAGCGCATAGTCGCCGACGACAGCGACGCTACCGACGGCGTGCCAGCTCCCAGCCAGCGGAGCAGGGTGAGCAGATCCCACGCGAGCGCGTGCCGATCGATGGGATCGGCTGGTTGCGGGATGGAATCGATCGGTTGCGGTGGAGCTTCCCGGTCCCTGGTTGGTTCCAGTACCGAGCTTTGCCACAACGGTTGCACGAGCGCTCGGCTCCCATCTGGCAGAAAGGTGTGCCAGACCAGAAGGGCTTCCTCCAACTCGGTGAGCGCATTGCGCAACCGGTCGGCGGTGCGGGGTTGATCGGGATCGAGCTCCAACGTTTCGGCAATCTCCTCCAGCGGGGTCGATTGGCCGGCGGGGAGCTCCGCAACGGCTGCCAGCACGCGTTTCGCGTCCCAGCCGAGTTTGCGTTCCACGGCCAGGCGGCGATCGGGAAAGGCGGCCAGCTCCAGAAGCCCATCGGTGAGCTCGCGCCGAGTACGTAATCCCGGCATGGCCTCCAATCCCCACAGCTCGGCGGCGCGTTGGATATCGGTATCGTCGAGCAAGGTCAGCAGCACAGGAAGGGGCGAATTGCTTATATCCCCGGCATCGAGCTCATCCTGGATACGGGCGAAGAGCTGGCCCAGCTCGCGTGGCAGGAAGAGCCGGGGCAGCTCGCCCACGGTGAGCAGCTGCGCGCGCGCGTTGGTTGCCAGTGCTCCAGCTTGATACAGGCGAGTGGCGGTGGTCCGCGCTGCCGCTTCGTCGACCCCGAGCTGGTCGGCCAGTTGGTCGATGGTGAAACCCTCGTCAGGGTCGGTCGCCACATAGTGCGCGATCATCAATCGCTCGTCGGCCGGGCGGCGCATCCAGAAATCCCGAGCCGCGCGCAGATCGGTCATCGCCCGCATCAACTGGGCGATGAGCGCCGGCCGATCCCGCGCGGTGCCGGGCAACAACCAGGCGACGGAGATCCGCTGGAGCTCCTCGTCCGACCGGGCGTTCAAGCGACCCATGAGATTGCGCACCGGGATGCTCCTACCTGCTGGCGCGAGCGCGCCACATACGGGGAACCTTGACCCGCGTCTCGTCACCACGTAGGGTACAAGGGTTTGCGGCACAGCCGAGTCCAGAGCGCAATGGACCATGCTCAGGACACATGACTCTGGACAGTTGACTCCATGCCCATCTCGCATCGCAATCTCCGGCTCGACGAAGCGCTTGCGCTGCCGGGTTGCCCCGTTTGTCGTTTGGTGCTGCAGCGCGTTTCACAGTCGTTGGAGAGTATTCAGGACGAATTGGTGCTCGATCCCGACTACCGGGAGAAGATCGACGCGGCCTGGGGGTTCTGCAACGTGCACGCGCAGCAATGGCTGGACGAGGCGCAACCACTGAGCTCAGCCATCATTTATGAAGCGGTGCTGGGCCGGGTTTCGCGCGAATTGGAGCGTCTGTCGCCGGGACGCGCCGGGCGAGGCGGTCAATTGCGCTCCCGGCTGCCGGGTGCGCAGAGCGGAAATCGCACCTGTTCGGTGCTGGTCGAATCGCGTGTGTGTCCTCTTTGCGTGGTGCGGGAGGATCAGGAACGCCAGGTCGTCATGCATCTGCTGGAGGAGCTCCGGAGCGCTTCGTTTCGCGAGCGTTACGGGGAATCCGACGGGTTGTGCGTGTCACACCTCAATCTGGCGCTTTGCATTGGTCCCGACCTGGAAGCGTTCGAGGTGTTGCGCGCCCGTATGCAGCAATCGCACGCAGAGCTCCGCAGTCAGCTTCAAGAAGTGATCCGGAAGCACGACTACCGTTATCGTGATGACACTGCCGGCCCAGAATGGAATGCCATCGAGCAGACGGTTCAGCACGTTGCCGGGATACCAGGTATCGATGGAAGACGATCGCGGCAAGCCAAACCCGCGTAAGAGCCAGCACCCAATCGCAAAAACGGCGAAGATTCAAGCAATGAACGTCAAACTGGGAGGGAAATGCCTTCCCCAGCGGACAAGGGGAGTAACGTGCACAGTCAGTCCAATCCGAACGAAGTAGCGACGGTCGAGGCGTTTATCGAAATTCCTCGAGGTAGTCGTAACAAGTATGAATACGACGATGCTACCGGGCGACTCCGGCTCGATCGAGTGCTCTACTCTTCCGTGCACTATCCAACTGACTATGGGTTTATCCCCGATACCCTGGCCGAGGATGGCGACCATCTCGACATTCTGGTACTCATGCAGGAGCCCTCGTTCCCCGGCTGCTATATCGAGGCGAGGCCGATCGGTGGGCTAGACATGTCCGACGAGAAGGGTCCCGATTTCAAGGTGCTGGCAGTCCCGGTGGGCGATCCCCGTTACCAACATGTGACTGACCTGTCGCACCTGGGTGACCACTGGTTGCGCGAGATCGAGACCTTCTTCGCCACGTACAAGCTGCTCGAGCCAAAGCAGACCGAGGTGTTGGGCTGGCATGACGCTCCCTTTGCCTGGGATGTGATCGCTGCTTGCCGCGTCCGCTACACCGGGGAATAGCCCGGGGTCACAGCAGCGGATCGGTTCCGAGATGCTTTGGAATCAGCTTGCCTGCCGCGATAGGTCCGGAACCCGCTGCTAGACTTCCAGCGGTTGGATGACAGGGAGAGATGACGGCGATGTCGGGACCAGATGTGATCGTGGTTGGCGGTGGATTGAACGGCTGCTCAGTCGCCTACCGTCTCGCGCAAGCGGGCAAGAAGGTTCACCTCTTCGAGCAACGTGGCATCTGCTCCGGTGCATCGGGACGCAACGGCGGCATGACCGGCGAAGGGGCCCGCATGCACAGCGAGGGCGCCGGGCAGCTCTATGCCATGACGTCCTCGAATTGGCGCATGCTCCAAGCGTTGCCGGACGAGTTGGGGATCGATTTCCAACTCCGCAAGTCAGGCACGATCGAAATTGCCCAGACGAAAGCGCAATGGGACCACATGGTCGAGCGTTGTGAGATCGAGCGTGCCGCCGGTGCCGGTCCTGAGCTGCTCGATGCGCTGGAAACGCACAAGCTGATGCCTGTCGTCACCGATGAGATTTACGGTTCGAAGTACACCCGGAGCTCCGGCCATCTCTGGCCGTTCGCACTGGTCGACGGCTTTGCCAATGCCGCGGTGCGGTTGGGCGCGGTCATTCGCACGCATACTCCGGTCGCCAAGATCCTGGAGCATGGCGGCCACACGACCGGAATCGAGCTGCTCGACGGCAGTCAGGTTCATGCCGAGGAGGTCGTGCTGGCCACCAACTCCTACACGCCGTTGCTGCTGCGTCAGCTTCCTGCCGGGGCGATCGTTCCGGCACGCGGCCAGATCCTGGCGACCGAGCCGGTGGCGCCGATCCTGCCGCTGGCTTGGGGAAACAACTTCGACAAGGAATACGGTCGCCAGGTACCGGGTGGGCCAATCATCTGCGGCGGGTTCCGGCGGTTGGATGAGCAGGAGGGCCTCGGCCTGTACGAGGAACGCGTCACCCTGCCGGTCATCAGTGGAATCGGCAAGCGTTTGGTGGGGCTTTTCCCGGCGCTGGCCGGGGTACGGGTAGTGCGGAGCTGGGCCGGAATCATGGGATTCACCCCTGATGGTCTGCCGCTCATTGGCCGCTCCGACATCATGCAGGGATTGACGATCGTGGCCGGGTTCAATGGCGGCGGCTTCTCATGGGGCGCGATCAACGGCAAGATCATTGCCGATGAGCTCACCGGGAAAAGCCACGGCTTCGATCTGAGCCACTTCCGCCCCGATCGTTTCGAAGAAAAAGGCACCGCCTGGAATAATCCGTATACCGCGGGTGAAAAGGGCCAGGAGACTCGCTCTGCTACAGCCGCGATGCTGTAGTCACCACCCTTCGAGTTATCAGGAAGCAACCTGGATCGGCCTGCCGGCTTCGGCTCGTAGCGTTGAGATTGATCGCGTCCGTAACACCTTTTTGATGATCGGCGTGGCGTCGCCATGGCGGGCATTGACCGTCGCTGCCGAATGCGTAGGCTGGTGAAACAGTGACCTGCGTGGTCTGTGCGTAGTTCTCATCTACGTAATCCCCTGGTTCAAAATGGGGTGTTTAACACATGTGTGCGGGTTCTTTCGCTGGCAGAATGCAAATACGGTCGATGTCGGCCGGACGCTAGCGGTTATTCGGACATTGAAAAAGGGAGCCACACACATGAAGCGTTTACTAACGTTGCTTTTGCTTGCTCTCATGCTTGCGACCTTCTCACGCGGAGTCATTGCGCAAGATGCAACGCCGACCGCGGACAGTTCATTGATCTCGGCGCTCGACTATCCGGTCATCGAATATACGACCGATGGAACGACTCTGACTGGTCCGACTGAGCTGGAAGCCGGCCGGTACCAACTCAAGGTGTTGGTTGACAATCCCATCGAGGATTGGTCGTTCGACTTCTATTCACCCAGCGAAGGCATGACGGCTGACGAGCTGCTTACCTCGCTGGCCGGGGTGGATACGACGGCTGACGAAGCGCCCGACTTCTTTTATCAGATAGGCCAGGGCGGCGGCGTAGAGAGCCCAGGAAATGTCGGCATCGTTCAGTTGACCGAAGGGGAGTGGGTTGCCACCGTCATGTTTTACGGTGAGTCGCCGAGCAGCGTCGCTACCCAGAAGGTCACCGTGACCGGCGAACTTCCGGAATACACGACCATCGAAGACGCGATAGACGTGACTTTGGCGGATCTTTCTATCGAGATGCCTGATGTCATTGCGGCCGGTCCGCATGTTTGGCAAGTGACGAACACCGGCGCATTGCCGCACTTTGTCTTCATCATGAATCCGGGTGGAGAACTCACTACCGAAGATGCCGTCAATGGGGTCAAGCTCTTCTACGGCATGGCGGATGCTACTCCCGCGGCAGAAGGATCAGCGCAAGATCCCATGTCTTGGCAGGATGTTGGCGGTTCGTCCCCCATCACGAACGGCGTGACCACCTTCTTCGAGCTCGATCTCGAGCCGGGCACCTATATCGCCTTCTGCTTCATCGAGGGCCCGGGTGAGCTTGGCTCGCATGCGCTTCACGGAATGACCAAGGTCTTCACCGTCGCGTAGCATGGCAATCTGCTTATTCTTCCAGGTGGTCCGGACTTTCCCGGGCCACCTGGAGGAACGCTCTCACCTTCCAAGGGCAGATTCGGCACGGGGAATTTTGCTGCGGCTCGGATCCCGCAACCTCGGGAAGGAGATTGCCTCCGATATGTCCTTCTCCTTTGGCTTCACCAATGGGCCCGATGGGGCGCTTAACCTGGACGAAGGCACCACTGAGTTCGATGAAACGGGCAATCCGATGCCAGCGCAGGTTTAGCGCGCAGAAGCAAGCCGAACGTTGACCCCAGTGGCGCAGAAACTCTTCGGTGCAATTGCCTCCATGATCGACGCGGACGAAAACGTTGATGAGACCGTCAACGCGATCGCGTTCGGTTCGGGCGAGCTCTCGGGCATAGTCGTACCCCAGGACGGGACAGCGGTCGCTCCGTACTCGGTATCCCACTTTTAGGGGCACTCCACACGTGATCAAACAGGTGTGGGGAGCATTGTCAACAAGCCATGATCGAAGGGAGCACGTCGATATGAAGCGCCTCACGGTAATCACTGCGCTCATCCTGTTGTTTTCCATTTCAGGTCGAGGGGTGTTTGCACAGAACGCCTTGCTGCTCGCCACGCCGGCGGACTCCTCTTCGCTTCTCGCGGGGCTGGGCTATCCCGTTATCGAATTCTCGACCGATGGAGCCACCATCACCGGCCCATCCGAGCTCACGGCAGGACGGTATTTGATGACGGTTGACAGCACCACTGAGTCTCAAGATTGGGAAGTTGGCTTCTTTGCGCCGTCCCCTGGTGAGACGGCCGATCAGCTCGAAGTCGCCTTCGCCGCCATGGACCCCACTTCCCCAGGGCCACCGGACTGGTGGTTGAGCGTCGGAATGGGGGGTGGGGTATCGGCTTTGACTAACGAGGTCATCGTCGAGGTGCCTTCGGGAAGTTGGGTGGTTGGCGGGATCTTCTTCGGCGAGACCTCGATGTCCACGGCCACGATGCAAGTGACCGTGACGGGTGAGCTACCGGAGTATCCGGCCATCGACGGGGCCATCCAGGTAACCTTGAGCGACACGTTAATCGAGATGCCCTCGACCGTTGCGGCTGGACCACAGATATGGGTCGTGACAAACACCGGCATCTTGCCAAACCTCGCGTTCGTCCTTGATCCCGGTGCGGAACTCTCCGCTGATGAAGCGGTCGGTGGACTTGCAAACTACCTTGAATTGGCAGATGCCACGCCGATTGCAAACGGGTCCCCTCAGGATCCGTCGGCATGGGAGGACGTGGCCGGTTCGGTGCCGATTACCCATGGTGTGACGACGATCATCGAGCTCGACCTCGAACCGGGTACCTATATCGGCACTTGTTTCTCGTTCAGCCCCGACGACCTGGTCTCGGAGACGCTCTATCAGATGACCCAGGTTTTTACCGCTGAGTAATCAATCGCTCGTCCATGCTCCGGGGTCCGCAAGGACGCCCGGGGTATGGTGCTGTTCGTCGTGGCCTACCCGGAAATCCAGAAATAGCGCATGATTGGCGGATAGCGACCGCAATCTATTTGCCTACTGGAACACCTTCAATGGCCGTTCAGCTGGATGTCTTCGGCGCTTCGAGTGAGTTGCCCCGGTATCTGACGCGATTCACTGGGCGTGAAGAAGAACTCTGTGCGTTGCGTACATTGATCGCGCAGGATGCCGAGCGGTTGGTCACACTGATCGGCCCAGGTGGGGTGGGTAAAACCCGCTTGATGGTGGAGTCGCTCGGTCCAGTGGCCGCGCAATCTGCGGGACCGCCAGTCATTTTTGTCGATGGGGCAGCATTGGCTGAACCTTGCGAGCTCATGCCCGCATTGGCCAAGCAGCTCGATCTGGAGCAGCTCGGCGATGAAACTGTGGGTGGCCAGCTTTCTGAGTTTCTGGCAGATCGATCCGTGCTGGTTGTGCTCGACAATATGGAGCACCTCCTCACCGCTTCGGTTGAAGTTGCCGCGTTGCTGCGGGCCTGCCCCAAACTGCGCATATTCGTCACCAGCCGGTCGCCGCTGCGTATTTCCAGCGAGCGGTTGGTTTTGCTCGATCCTCTGGCAACCACGACCCCAGCTGATGGCGAGATGTCTCCGGCGGCTACCATGTTTGTCGATCGGGCTCGCTTGGCGCGATCGATTTATCGGACAGACACATTAAATCCAGAGACAGTAGACGCAATTTGCGCGCGGCTAGACGGTTTGCCGTTGTCGATCGAGCTGGCAGCGGCCCGGTTGCGGTTGCTTTCTCCTGAGGCGTTACTGGCCTTGCTGACCCGACAGCTCGCCGTGTTGGGCGGCGGCGCGGTTGATACCGCCCCGCGCCATCACACGCTACAGGCGGCGATCGCCTGGAGTTATGACCTGCTGAGCGAGCCGGAACAGCAGCTCTTTCGCCAACTCGGAATGTTCCCCGAGTCGTTCTCCCTGGAAATGGTGGAGACCATCTGTTTCGGCGGATCTCCGGTCGATGAGCGTGCGGCTATGGCCGTCGACCGGCTCACCGCGCTGTTCGATCTCGGATTGCTCCAACCGGCAGGTGCCGAGAGCGATGAACAGGTTCGGTTTCGCATGCTGGTGAGCATTCGTGAATTTGCTCGAGACATGTTAGGGAAATCGGGCGAGCTGGAGCCGGCGCTCGATCGGCTGACAGAGGCGATCAGGGCCATGGTCAACTGGCATGCCGACCAGCTCACGGGTCCGCGTCAGGCAGCCTCGATGGCCGCGCTCGCAGCGGAGAGCGCAACGATCCGCGTCGTACTCGAACGGGCGATCGAGCGGAATGACAGCGAAACCAGCTTGTCTCTGATCGCAGGGCTCTGGCGATACTGGACAAATCGCGGTCTCTTTCAGGAGGCGCGAAACCTGATCGACCGAGCTTTGGCAGGACAGACCATAGAAGCGACACCGCTCTGGGGAGCGGCATTGCGGGGCGGAGCGGTTATTGCCGAGCTCCAAAGCGACTGGCCGGCCGCTAAGACATGGGGCGACGCGTCGCTGGACATTTGGGAAGCGCTTGACGATCGGTCGCGCATGTCCAGCGCCTGGATCGACCGCGGCAATGTACATAGCACCGCCGGCGAGCTGAGTGAAGCGCGCGCTGCGTATGAGCGGGCCGAGGCGCTTGCTGTCGACGCGAACGATGACCGGCTCGCGTTTATCGCGACTGGTTCGATCGCCAACGTTGCGCTGCGGCAGGGAAGAATGAACGATGCAGTCGCACGATACGATTCGATTGTCGCGACCTGTCGCCAGGCGGGCGATCAATGGACGCTTGCGACCCTCTTGTCGAACTTCGGGATTGCGCTGGTACGGATCGGGGATCGATCCCGGGCAACCACGCAGCTTCAGGAGAGTTTGTTGCTCTATCGCGAGCTCGGAGACGAAGCGGGAATTGTTTCGGCGCTTACCAATCTCGACGAAGCCCTGGGCGATGCTGTTATTGGCAGTGACCTGGCCCGAGAGGGGCTCGAGATTGCCTTACGCTTGAACGCGCCCTATTTGATCGCGCCGGCGAACGTGCAACTCGGCGTCGGGGCAATGCGGGATCGGCAGTTCCGAGCCGCTGGCGAGTATTTCTCGGCTGCTCTCCGGAACTTCCGACTGGCTGATAATCCGATTTTCACCTGTGAAGTGATCGAGCTGATAGCAGAGCTGGTCGAACCGCACGATTCCGCGACCGCTGCCCGCCTGCTTGGGGGCACGGCGGCGTTTCGTGAAGCCGGCAACATCGGCTGGCACGGTTACCACGCTCCGAGCGCCAAGCAACTCGATCGACGATTGGAGCGATCGCTCGGCGAAGCCCGGTACGCAGAGCTCCGCGCCCTGGGAGCTGTGCTGGATGTACACGCGCTTGTTATCGACGCCTTGACTGCGGTAAGCACCACCGACGCGGCGACAGGCGATCGTATTCCAGGAATTGTGGCGGCCGTTTCGCTGTCGACCAGGGAACTGGCAGTGTTGCGCCTGATGGTCCTCGGAAAATCCGATCGAGAGATCGGTGAGGAGCTTTTCATTAGTCCGAAGACCGTCAATCGCCATGTGGCCAATATTTTCGCAAAGCTGGATTGTCACAATCGAACGGCTGCCACTACAAAGGCGCACCAAATGGGACTGGTTTAGGGATCTCTACCAGACCGGACGATCTAGCTCATCAGTCGTGAATCCAGAGGGGCGTGCCTGAGGGTGTCCAATCGTAAAGCGCTTCGGCGGAGGGCACAGGCAGTGTGACGCAGCCATGGCTGACCGGCGCTCCAAAGTCGTTATGCCAGTAAACGCCGTGGATGTAGTAGCCCCCAGTGCGAAAGACCATGATCCACGGGACGCCAGGGATGTCCCAATGCTCGCCGTTGACGGTGGCCACCGTACGACGTGCGGGGTACTTGCTCGAAATTCTGAAAGCGCCTTTGGGAGTGCGAAATCCCGGTTTCCCGGAACTGACGGTCATCCGGCTCTCCTCGACATGATCGTTCCAGGTGATCAGCGTCTGAGTCGACAGCTCGACCTCGATCCACTTGCCCCCGCGCGCGAAGAACCGGGTGTGCTTCGCCGCCAGCCAGCCCTGGCAATCGGCGAGCTGGATTGGGATCCATTCGGTTTTCCCGATCCGCTCGAACCCAACGAGCATCATACCGACCGAGTCGGGCGCCAGATTACGGATCACTGGACTCTGCGCTCCGGGCGCTGCGCGCAAATTGACGCTCACCGTCGTGTGAATGAGGTCTCCCGCTTGATAGGGCGTGCCGTCACCGTCTTGTTCGATAGAGGGACGAATGACGCTCAGTGCGATGTCGGACCGGGCCTCGACCAGATCGAGATAGCGTGCGGCGACGAAGTAGGAGTCGCTGTTCGGATCATCTGGTAGCCGAAGTTTTACCCAGATGTGCCCGTCGGACCGGATGGGATCACTCAGGAGCTCGGCGCGAGTTCCCCGCTCGAAGACTCGTTTGGAGGTCGCAACAGTAGACATCCATGCACGCCCGTTGACCGACGCGCGATTGATTTCCACCAGGTCACCGGCCATGAGGTTTGTGCGAGACGCAGCGAGAACAACCGGAGACTCCTCTTGATGCGGGAGGGCCGGCGGAGTGGAGCGGTCCAGGTCGGTGGACAGGATGGCAGGAATGCTTGAATCGCTCGCAAGATGATCGATCACGGGCAACACTCACGGCTCTGGTTTGTCGTTGAGGCAATGTAGGCGCGAACTATCGGTGGCAAGCACCACTCCGCGCAAGGGGCAAGAACATGGGGCGCTCCAGTTGGAGCGCCCCATGTTTGTTTTCAGCGCGATATTGCGCCTAGTAGTGAATCCAGACTCGCGTGCCCGATGGCGTCCATCCATACAGCCATTCGGCGTACGGTACCGGCAAGTTCACGCAACCGTGGCTGCGAACTTTACCGAAATCGTTGTGCCAGTAGGCGCCGTGGATGTAGAACCCACCCGATCGGAAGAGCATGGCCCAAGGGACACCTGGGGTGTTCCAGCATTCACCGTTGACACAGGCAGCCATCGTCACCGACGGGTACTTGGTCGAGATGTAGTACGTGCCTGTCGGCGTAGAAAACCCTGGTTTACCGGTGCTCACCAGCGAGCTGGAGATCTTGGTCGATCCACGCCAGACCGTCAGGGTCTGTGTGGAGAGGTTGACCTCGATCCACTTTTCGCCGGAGGTGACGGCCGGGCAGGTGGCGGTGATATCGCCAAGCGACGTTTTGACGATCACACCCTCGGCGCTGCCGGCGTTGTCATCGAAGATCTGGCTGGAGGTCAACTTACGCACGCCGCTGGCGGCACTACCCGAAGAATACGAGAGCGTGACATTCGACCCGATCGTATCCCCGATCGAGAACGGTTCGGAGTTGCCCGGCTGGTAGATCGAGCCGATGCTGATGACCCGGATCGACTGCGAGTTGTTGTTCGTGATAAGGACCCGCTCGGGATTCGACGTGCAGTCGACGTAAACCCAGATTTTCGAAGCGACCGGACCGACTGTCGGGGTCACCGCGGTGAGCTTCTTCAGATATTGCGCCGAAACCCAGCCGGCGCCCGCTGGGAATTCGACCTGGACCCAGGTCGTGGTGCCGACCTTCGCCTGCGAACCGAGTGCAATTCCTTGCTGACCGGCTGTGAGCTGCGCCAGCGATGTACTTGTCGTGCTTGGAGCGATGCGCAGATTCACCGTTCCGGTGATCACAACGCGCTCACCCGCGGCGAACGGTCCGCCCGGTGTACCGCTGACCATCAGCTTGGTATATCTCGCCGCGATCCAGCCGTTGCCGGTGGGGAACTGGACCTGGATCCAGTCATCACTGCCGACCTTCTTGTACCCGGCCATCACAGTGCCGGTGGTTTGCGAGGAGATCGTTTTGACGACTGGGTTGGTGGTTCCGGCATCGGTGCGCATATTGACCGATGAGGTCGTCTGAATGATGTCGCCGACTTTATACGGGCCGCCGTTAATGACCGTGCCAGAAACGGTCGGGGTTAGGCCGCCACCCGCCTGAACGACATCGAGATAGTCAGCGACAACGAAACACTCAACCGTGGTGCCCAACGGCCGAACGGATGCCCAGTAATAGCCATTGGCGTTTTCTGGATCGGCACTCACGATGGCCCGGTCGTTCTTTTCCAGGATGCGCGTGATGGTCGCTTGCGCCGAATTCGCCGAACGGCAGTTCACCGACTGATTGGCGCCGACCAGATCGCCAGCATGGATGTTTCGATAACTTGGTGTCGGTGTCAGCGTGGCGACCAGTGTCTGGGTCGGAGTGTTGGTGACCGTGGGCGTCAGCGTTTCCGTCGGGGTATTGGTAATCGTCGGCGTCAGTGTCACGGTTGGCGTCAGCGTTTCCGTTGGCGTCAAGGTGATGGTCGGGGTCAGGGTCTCGGTTGGCGTGTTGCTTGCCGTTGGCGTATTCGACGGGGTCAGCGTTTGGGTGATCGATGGAGTCGGGGTGATCGTCGGCGGGATGCCATGGCCCGGCGAGGAGAGCGACACATATTGGGCAGCCAGATAGCACTGCGTGGTTGCAGCGTCAGGCAACTGGATCCTAATCCAGTCGTATCTTCCGTCGTTTGAGGGGGATTCGATGACAACAGCCGTGCTGCCACTAGGAAACGACGGTGAGGACAGAGCTCGAGGTCGTCGCGTCAAGTCGACAGTTCACCCGGGTAGTCGTGATGATCTGATCACCGACATGGAGATTCTTGTACGGCGTTGCGATCGGTGTAGTGGACGCGGTACTGGTCGACGTCGGCGTATTGGTGATCGTTGCTGTCCGTGTCACCGTCGCCGTCAACGTGATCGTGGCGGTCGCCGTCGCGGTCGAGGTATTGGTTGCCGTCGACGTGTTGGAAGCCGTCGCCGTGGATGTAATGGTCGCGGTGGGGGTAATGGTCGCCGGAATTCCGTAACCAGCTTCGGCCAGACTCACATATTGGGCGGCCAGATAACATTGGGTGGTTTGCGCGTCGAAAAGCTGAACTTTGATCCAATCGTACGAGCCGATGCGCTGGGACGTTTCGATCACGACACCGGATTCACCGTTGGCGACCACGGTCAGAACTTGGGACGCAAGGCTGGTGTCGACGCGGCAATTCACCCGGGCAGTCGTAACGAATCGGTCGCCGACCTGCAAGTTCTTGTATGGGGTGGCCGAGGGGGAGTTGGTAGACGACGGCGATGCCGTTTCAGCTGGAAAGACTGGCTCATCCGTAGCGGATGGAGCGGTTGTTACGGACGGCTCCGCCGAGGGGGCGGGCTCCGTATTAGTCGCCGTTGGAATTGGAACATCGGTCGGCGCCGGGACATCGGTCGGTGCCGGAACATCAGTTGGGATCGGTGTTTCGGTCGGCGGAATATCCGTCGGAGCGGGTGGTTCCTCAGCCTCTTGCTCACTGACGACCGAACCGTCAGCCTGGGCTAATGCGCTATAGGTAGGTTGGATAGCAGGAAGCGCAAGTGCTGCCAATAAGGACAGCAAGAGCACCAGAGAGGCTAATCGTTTCAATGTAAACCCTTCCCGTCGACCCCAATCGACGAATCCCAAGATAGAGCACAGTTTCCCCAATCCCCATTCTACACAGCGAGCTTGGGGGTTAAAAGGTTTCTTGGGTGTACGGACGGGTCCAATCGTGCCGAAATTGCTACCCGGTATTTTTTAGCGCGCCGGCGATGCCGTTGATACTGAGGAGTACGGGCCTCAGGAAGTCGTCAATATCCCCGCTTTCCCGGAATCTCCGGAGTAATTCGACTTGAATGAAGGAGAGTGGATCGACATACGGATTTCTCCGTTCGATCGATTTTTGCAGTACAGGATCGCGATCGAGCAGTGCCGTTTGCCTGGTGACTTCGAGCAACAGCGAGACGGTCCGATCGAATTCCTCGGTAATGGCGGACCAGACACGATCGCGCAGCTCTGGAGGTTCCACCAGGTCGAGGTAGAGCGCGGCGACGCGCATATCGGCTTTGGCCAGCGCCATCTCGGCATTCGACAGGACCGCGGCGAAGTACGGCCAGCTCGCTTCCATTTCCTGCAGGAAAGCGAGCCCGTTCGCGTCGCGTGCGGCTGCCAGTGCCGACCCGAGTCCGAACCAGCCGGGCAACAGAATACGCGCCTGCGTCCATGAGAAAACCCAGGGAATCGCGCGCAAGTCTTCGATGCGGTGCGAGGTCGTGCGTCTCGCCGGTCGTGACCCGAGTTTGAGCTCGCTGATCTCGCGAATCGGGGTCATCTGCTCGAAGAACGAGACAAAACCTTCATCGCCGTAAACCAGTGCTTGATAGACCTCGGTGGAGTGCGCCGCTATGGTCGCCATCGCCTGCTCATAGCGGGAAAGCTGGTCTGGCGAGGGGGAGTGGAGAAGACCGACCATCGAGACGAGCACCGCCCCAGTGACCAACTCGAGCTCGCGATGCGCCACCTCGCGTAACCCGTAGCGTCCGGCCACGACCTCGCCTTGCTCGGTCATCTTGATTCGGCCGCGCACCGTATCGGCCGGCTGCGCCAGAATGGCGACATTGGAAGGACCGCCACCGCGACCGACCGAACCGCCGCGTCCATGAAAAAAGGTGAAGTCGACGCCGAAGGCGAGAAAGAGATTCTTCAGCTTGATCTGCGCTTCGTAGAGCGCCCAAGACGATGCGAGATACCCCAACTCCTTATTGGAGTCGGAGTAGCCGACCATGACCTCCTGGGCGTTGCCCTGGGCGGCAAGCGCATTGCGATAGACCGGCTCCATCAAAAGCTGGCGCATGACCCCTTCCGAGGCCGCGAGCGACTCTCCTTGCTCGAACAATGGCGCAATGCCGAGGCGCGCGTTCTTGCCTCCCGGGCCAGCCAGACCGGCTTCCTTCATGAGCAGGAGCACTTCGAGCACATCGGATGCGGATTCGCCGGCAGAGATGACGTACGTGCCGATCGCATCCTGATGATTGCCGTCCATGACCTCCTTGATCACGCGAAAGGTTTCGATGACCTCGGCAGCCTCGTCGGAATACTGGCGCAGGTCGAGCGGAACAATCGGACGAAGGCTCTCGATCTCACTGGCCAGGATTCGAACGCGCTCATCTTCGGGAAGCGCGCTGTAGTCCTCCGCGATGCCGGTCAGCCGGAACGATTCGTCGATCGTTTTTTCGTGTCGACGGGAATGGTCGCGAATGTCGAGCCGGGCATAGTGGAACCCGAAGACCTCTACCTGGCGGATCAGATCATGCAGGTCACCGCCGGTGATGAGGGCTTCGCCGCGATCGAGCAACGTTCGCTCGATCAGACGTAAATCGTCCAGCAACTCGCTGGGGCTGTGATAGGCGCCGGCCAATTCGAATCGGGTGGCGCGCACCCGCTCGCGCATGAGCGTGAGCAGCTGGCGAAACGGTTCGTCGACGTTCTCAGCCATCAGCCGTGCTGCGACCTCGGGGAAACGCGCCCGGTTCTGTTCCAGCCGCTCGTCCAGCTCCGGGAACTCTCCGGCAATCATGGTCGACACCGAGATACGTCCGGCTACCTGCCCGAAGCGTTCGTCGAGCGACGTCAGGCAGGAGTCGCGCATCATCACCAGCGCTTCCCGGGTGGCCGCCGGCGTGACGAACGGATTGCCATCCCGGTCGCCGCCAACCCACGATCCGAAGGTCAGAAAGGATGGAACCGGGATGAAGTGATCTGGATAGATATCCGAGACGGCTTCTTCGAGATCGCGGTAAATCTCCGGCACCACGTGGTAGAGGCTGGTGCGAAAGTGGATCAGGTTCGCCTGAATTTCATCACTGACTTTCATGCGCACCGCGCGCACTTCGCTACTGCTCCAGAGCTCGGCCACGGTCGCGGCCAGCCGGTCGCGCACGCGTTCGATCTCGCGCGGCAGGAGCTCACGCTCGTCCAACTCTCGCAGCGTGCGGAAGATCCGTGCCTGCTTCTCCAGGATGGTGCGGCGGCGCGCTTCGGTTGGATGCGCGGTCATGACCAGGCGCACCTGCGCGCGATGCAACAACGCCTCAACATCTGCGGCGCTCATCCCGCGATCCTTGAGCACCTGGATCGCCTCACGGATCGATCCGCGTCGCGGTGCGGGAAAGCTTTCCGCTTCCCGAAGGCGGATACGACGTACCCGCTCGTTATCCTCGGAGAGATTGATCAACTGGAAATAGCTGGTGAAGGCGCGAATGAGCAGGACGGCCTCGTCGATACTCAATCCGGAAACCAGCGCGGAAAGCTCGGCACCGGCCTCGGGGTCGCCCGCGCGGTGCGCTTTTGCCAGCGACCGAACTGCTTCCTCGAGATTGTAGTTGTCGATACCCGCCTGGGCGGTTATCACCTCGCCGAGCAAGTCGCCAAGGAAGTAAATGTCGTCAGATATCGTTCGGCTCGAACCCATATGCGTCACGTTTCACGAAATTCGCGAGAATGCCGCATGGATCATACTCGCAGCCTGAAGAGCAGACCGATCAATCGATGACCGCAATTGGAGGCTTCATCCAAATGGAAGGACGAGGAGCGTGACCGCGGGCACAGTTCTGGAGATCTTTACCACCAGCGCGGCCAATGAGCCGATGATTGGCCAGCAAGCCGCCGAAGCGCTTCCCGGGAAAGGGCTTACCGGCGACCGGTACGCGCTTGGCGTCGGGTTCTACTCGAACACTCCTACCACCGCGGGGGCCCGCGAGCTCACCTTGATCGATGCGGGCGCCATCGCTCAGGTCATCGAAGAAACCGGACTTCCATTCTCGACGGTCGAATCGCGTCGCAATTTGATCACTACCGGAATCGCGCTCGATGCGCTGATCGGCCAGACATTCACTGTCGGAGATGTTGTTTGTGAGGGGGTGCGCGCATGCCCTCCCTGCGTGCATCTCGAAGAGCTGACCGGCAAAAAGGTGATGCGAGCCCTCGTGCGTACCGGAGGTTTGCGAGCGCGAATCGTAGAAGGCGGCACGATTCGCGTTGGTGACGCAGTCGCAGCAATCGGTCCGGCCGCTGGACCATCGGTGGGGAACGATGAGTAAGCAAGTATTTCGGATTGCGGTTATTCCCGGTGATGGGATCGGCAATGAAGTGGTGCCGGTCGGACTACAACTACTCGAAGCACTGCAGCAGTCGAGCAACGGCGGGCTTGCCTTTGAGTTCGAGTGGTTTCCCTGGGGGTGCGAGTACTACCTCGCCAATGGGGTCATGATGGCGCCTGACGGTCTCGACCAGCTCAGGAGCTTCGATGCCATCTACTTCGGCGCGGTGGGTTGGCCAGACGTGCCGGATCATATCGCCCTCTGGGGGCTGCGCCTGGCGATCTGCCAGGGATTCGATCAGTACGCCTGCGTGCGGCCGGGAGTGTTGTTGCCCGGGATCGAAAGCCCACTCCGCAATGGAACACCGGAAACAATCGACTTTGTCGTCGTGCGAGAGAACTCCGAGGGTGAGTACGCCGGGCTGGGCGGTAGAAACCTGGCGGCGCGGGGTGTCGATCGCGAAGTCGCCATCCAGTCGGCGCTGTTCACCTCGCATGGCTGTGAGCGCATCATCCGTTATGCCTTCGAGCTGGCCCAAACGCGAGCTCGCAAGAAAGTCACCAGTGTTACCAAGAGCAATGCCCAGCAGTACGCGATGACTCTGTGGGACGAAATTTTTGTCCGCGTGTCACTCGACTATCCCGAGATCGCGACCGAATCGATTCTGGTCGATGCCATGGCCGCCAAGCTGGTACTCCGGCCCGAGACGTTCGACGTTATCGTGGGATCGAACCTGTTCGGTGACATCCTTTCCGACCTGGGCGGCGCAATTGCCGGCAGCCTGGGCATTGCCGCCAGCGCCAATATCGATCCTGAACGCCGCTACCCCAGCATGTTCGAGCCAGTGCATGGCTCCGCGCCGGACATCGCCGGGCTTGGAATTGCGAACCCCATTGCGGCGGTCTGGAGCGTTGCCATGATGCTGGAGCACCTTGGCCTGCGCGATGAGGCGGTACGGGTTATGCGCGCTATCGAGTGGACCACCGAAAACGGTCCCCGGACACCCGATTTGGGCGGTGTTGCCACGACCAAAGCGGTTGGTGACGCGCTGGTGGAAGCATTGCTGCGAGGGTGAGTGGATGATCCAGGCGGCGTTGAATGGTTCGCGGCGTTGCGATGAGCATGTGGGAGTTCCGTGCACCGCGGATTCGCTTGTGCAAGACGCCGTGGCGTGTGTGGCTGCCGGTGCATCGGAGCTGCACATCCATCCGCGCGATTCAGATGGCCAGGAAACGCTCGATCCCTTCACGATCTATGCCGTTTGCCGGCAGGTGAAGGAGGCCACTCGCGTACCCGTTGGGATTTCCACTGGTGCGTGGATCGAACCGGATTTCGAGAAGCGGCTTTCGATGATACGAACGTGGTACGGACCGGACTATGCCTCGGTAAACTGCTCAGAAGAAGGCGCGGTCATGGTCATGCAGACATTGATCGGGGCGGGAATTGGGGTCGAAATCGGCATTGGCCGGCCAGAAGAAGTCGAGATCTTTGCTCGCTCGCTGCTTATCTTTTCGAATGCAGTGGTCCGATTGTTGATCGAACCGGCGGGGGACGAGCTGGCCGATGAGGCCGCCGCGCGTGAACGCTTCGACGCGATTCACGTCGCCCTGGACCGGCTCGGCGCAATGAACCCCCGCTTGCAGCATACCGATGGCCCGCTCGCCTGGTTCGCAATACGGGATGCCAGGCGGCGAAACTGGGATACCCGAATCGGGTTCGAAGACACACTGGTTGGGCCGAGAAGCAAGCGCGTCACCAGCAACGCCGAGCTTGTTGCAGCAGCGCTCGAGGTGTATGCGCGACCGTAATCGCAATTGTGTTTCCCTGACGATCTTCCCTTTCGATCCTTGCTGACTATCTTCGTTGATGCATCGGTGTTTTTCCCGCACCGTGTCCGAGAGATCTGGCCCAGACTGCCGTTTCGCGGGCCCTATGTTCGTCCCAGGCTGAAGAGCAATCGAGCGCCAATGGAATCATCACCGCGACCTACCGGCCGGGATCGGGCTATTGGCCAGCAATTCGCTTGACGATCGGCAACGTGACTTGCTAGGCTAAATCCGACGAATTTAGTCGGAATTTTATCAGGGTAAGGATGGGGACGTTGACAGATCGGCCAACGAACGGCAGTAAGACCCGAGCGGCAGGAATTGCGCTCGACCGGCGGCGCCTCCTGGTGGCTGCGGGAGCGGGCGCTGGAGCGCTTGCAGTAGGACGGCTTGGGGCCCTGGCGCAAGCCACGCCCGGGGCGACGCCTGCCAGTGGATCCATCACGGTTTACTCAGGTCGCTCGGAGGACCTTGTCGCTCCTGTGCTGGCGATGTTCACGGAGTCGACTGGGATCACCGTCGAAGCTCGCTATGGCAACACCGCCGAGATGGCAGCCGCCATTCTCGAAGAGGGTAAGAACAGCCCGGCCGACGTGTATTACGCACAGGACGCCGGAGCGCTCGGCGCAATCGAGGCAGCTGGCCTCTTTGCTCCGCTCCCAACCGAAACGCTCGACATCGTCGATCCGCGCTTTCGCTCCGCCACGGGAGAGTGGGTTGGCATCACCGGACGCGCTCGCGTTCTCGTGTACAACACCGATGAGCTGACCGAGGCCGATCTGCCGGCCACGGTGCAGGAACTGACAGGCGATGCGTGGAGTGGCAACGTGGGTTGGGCACCCACGAATGGCTCGTTCCAGGCCTTCGTGACCGCTATGCGTATCACCTACGGTGAAGATGAGACGCGCGCGTGGTTGCAAGGGATGATCGATAACGGCGCGGTCGTTTTCGAAAGCAATGGCGATATCGTACGCGCGGTAGCGGCCGGCGAGATTGCGACCGGATTGGTCAACAACTATTACATTTACGAGATCGCGGCTGAGGAAGGCACTGAGCTGCCGGTGGCCAACCATTTCTTCCAAGATGGCAACATTGGATCGTTGGTCAATATCTCCGGTCTTGGCATCCTGAATACCGCAGAGAACTCCGAGGGTGCCGTTGCGCTGGCGAATTACCTGTTGGGTGAGGAAGCGCAGACCTATTTTGCTGAGAACACGTTCGAATATCCCATGCTGGCCGGCGTGCCGACCGCTCCGGGACTGCCACAGCTCGCAGATCTCGATTCGCCCGATATCGACCTGAGCAACCTGTCCGACCTGGAGGGTACGCTCACGCTACTGGCCGAGGTGGGTCTCGTCTAGTAATCGCGTTTTAGTAAAGGAACACCGTGCCCAATACTCCCATTGGGCAACCTGTTTCGGCGGGTGCGGGCGCCTCCGCTCGCTTCCGCCGACGATCGGTCCGCTCCATGCCGATAGAGCTCCTGGCGCCGTCACTTCTGGTGGCGGCGCTTGTTGTGCTCCCCCTGGTCTACCTGGTCTTTCGGGCCGCTCAAGCAGACGACGGCGTATTGCGGCTTGTCTTCCGGCGGCGCACCCTCGATCTGGTTATCGACACTGCCTTGCTGGCGGGCGCGGTCTCGGTCACGGCGGCTTTTATTGCGGTCCCGTTGGCGTGGCTCACCTTGCGTGCCGATCTGCCCGGGAGACGGATCTTTGCAGCGGTTTCGATCTTGCCGCTGGTGATTCCCTCCTATGTCGGGGCCATCGCCTACGTGGCCGCGCTGGGTCCGCGGGGGGATTTGCAGCGTTGGTTGCAACGCTGGTTCGGCCTGGAATCGATCCCGTCCATCTATGGGTTTTTCGGCGCCTGGTTGATCCTTTCACTGTTCACCTATCCCTACGTCTATCTCAATGTCAGTGCCACGCTCGCTGGACTCGATCCGTCCATCGAGGATGCCGCCCGTGGGCTCGGACGCGGCGCGCTGCCGACATTCTTCACGATCACCTTGCCGATGCTCCGGCCATCGATCCTGGCGGGAATGCTCCTTTCAGCGCTCTATACCGTTAGCGACTTTGGCGTCGTCACCCTACTGCGGTACGACTCGCTCACCCGCGCGATCTATGTGCAATATCGCGCCTCGTTCGACCGTTCATATGCGGCCGCGCTCTCGCTGGTGCTGATCGTTTTCGCGCTGTCGTTACTCTTTGCGGAGATGAAACTGCGGGGAAGCGCCCGGCAGGCTCGCCTTGGCTCCGGGGTGGGCCGGAAGCCGCGCAAGCTGGATCTTGGCTGGTGGCGATATCCGGCGCTGGGTTATGTGTTACTCGTCCTCGGCCTGTCGCTCGTTTTGCCGATTGCGGTCCTGAGCGATTGGTTGGTACGAGCCTGGCGGCGGGGAGACGATTTCGGCCAGCTGAGAAGCGCGACCTGGAACACCATCATGCTGGGCGGCTTGGGCGCCCTGCTGGCTACCGCGCTGGCGCTTCCCGTTGCGGTGCTGGCAGTTCGATACCGAAGTCGCTTCTCACTGGCGATCGAGCGGCTAACCTATGTTGGGTATGGACTGCCCGGTCTTGCCATCGGACTTGCCTTCGTTTTCATAGGAGCGAATTACCTGCCGCGCTTTTACCAAACCGTGCCGTTGCTGCTCGTCGCCTATCTGGTGCGGTTCATTCCACAAGCGGTGGGCGCTATTCGCTCGTCGTTGCTGCAAATCGATCCAAAGCTGGAGGATGCCTCACGCGGTCTCGGGGAGACATCCCGTGGCACATTGCGCCGCGTCACGATACCGCTCGCCTTCCCGGGTATCGGAGCGGGCGCATTGCTGATTTTCCTGACGGTGGTCAAAGAGCTTCCGATGACCTTGTTGTTGCGACCCACTGGTATGGAAACGCTGTCGACCGAAGTTTGGACGGCGTCCAATACCAGCGCGTTTGGCCGGGCTGCGGCCCCGGCGATGATCTTGATATTGGTCTCGGTGGTGCCTGCCATCGTGCTGCTAAACCGGTCGCGGGCCGAACCGCAACGAGGTGCGGCTGAATGACCGCGCTTGCGCTGAAAGGTATTTCCCGGAACTTCGGGTCGGTCTGTGCGGTCGATCGAGTTGACCTCGAGATCGACGATGGCGAGATCCTGGCGTTGCTCGGCCCAAGTGGCTGTGGCAAAACGACCGCATTGCGTATGGTTGCCGGATTCGAGGATCCCGATAGCGGCTCGATCGATATTGCTGGCGTGCGAGTTTCCGACGCCACCCACTCGGTGCCCCCCGAACAGCGCAAGGTAGGCATGGTCTTCCAGGATGGAGCGCTCTTTCCCCATCTCACCGTTGCGCAGAACGTGGCGTTTGGTCTCAGACACGGGGATCGTGATCGCCGCGTGGCCGAGGCGCTGGCGTTGGTGGGTCTCGAAGGAAGTGGGAAGCGCTTGCCGCATCAGCTTTCTGGCGGCCAGCAGCAACGTGTCGCGCTGGCACGCGCGCTTGCGCCACAGCCAGCGGTTATCTTGCTGGATGAGCCCTTTTCCAGTCTCGACGCTGCCCTGCGCGTGCGTCTGCGAACCGATGTGCAGATCATCCTGAAGCAGTCCGGCGTGACCGCGCTGCTGGTCACGCACGATCAGGAAGAAGCGTTGAGCCTGGCCGACCGGGTGGCCGTGATGTGGGAGGGACGTATTCTGCAGATCGCCCGCCCGGACGAGCTCTATCTGCGACCGGCATCCCGTCGGATAGCGGAGTTCGTTGGTGAAGCGCAATTTTTGGCGGGAACGAGCGAGGGGCGGGTCGTGACCTGTGCGCTGGGTCGGCTGCCGTCGGTCAATCCAGCCAACGGACCGGTCGATGTCATGGTTCGTCCGGAGATCCTGCGACTCGCGCTCGCGACCGAAGCGGGAGGAGCCCCCGCGTCTATCCGCTCCCGGTTTTTCTTCGGGCACGATCAGCTCCTGGATTGCATCCTCGCTGATGGCACCCTGGTGCGTGCGCGGACGAACGCCTATTCGGGTTTTCAGCCGGGTGACGATGTGCGGATCTCGGTTCGGGGGGCAGTCCTGACGTTCCCCCCTGAAGTGACTGTATGAGCGATCTGATCTTCGAGACCCTGTCCGCAGCGGAAACCCAGGCGCTTGGGGTGCGCATCGCCGCGCAGCTCGAACCGGGTGACGTCGTTCTGCTGCATGGCGATCTCGGTGCTGGCAAGACCACCCTCACCCAGGGTGTTGGCGCCGCGCTGGGCATCCCACAACTGATGCAAAGCCCGACCTTCTCGCTGGTGGTCGAAAACGATTTAGCGGATGGGACGGTGCTGCGCCATATCGATCTCTATCGGTTGGACGATCCTGCCGAGCTGGAAACACTGGGCTTCGACGATCTCATAGGTGATCCCGAAGCCATCACGCTGATCGAATGGCCCGAACGCGCTGCCGATACGCTTCCAGAGGCGTACCTCTTGGTCGAGCTCGATCCCTCTGGTCCTGACCGGCGTACCATCCGTCTCCGACCGGTGAATCTTGGCACCCGCTTTCGCGTGTTGCCCTAACCTCGCTCGTCCTGCCCGGATTGAATGACAAGGGAGACGGCGTTTTTGCCGTCTCCCCTGATCGAAATGTCTGCTATCCCTGAAGGGCGTCGAGAGCTTCCAGCACCGGCTGGGCCTCTTCGGTGAGTGTCTTGGCCACGTCGTCGAAGACCGGCTGAACTTCTTCTCCCTGGACGGTGATCCGCTCCAAGCCCTTGCCGATGATCTGGTCACCGTTGGGGATGAAGACGCGAGCCGAATCCTGGGCTTTTGTCTTCGGAAGCTGCTCGACCGCGGTTTTGAAGTTCGGATTCTCCTCGAAGAACCCTTGCATCGTCTCGCTCTCGATGGCCGACTTACGGACTGGCATGTAGCCAGTGGTCTGAGACCACCATTCGGTTTGCTCCGGTGATGTCGCCCATGAAACGAACTTGAAGGCGGCTTCCTGCTGCTCTGGGCTCTTGTCAGCCAGAATAGCCAGGCCCGCGCCACCGGTGCAGCAACCGAACGACAGTTCCTCCGGCAGGAAGCTGGTGCCGAACTCGAACGTGGCGTCCTGCTGGATGCCGCCGAGGCTGCCGGTGGAGGCCATGATCGATGCGGTGTATCCATTCACGAAGTCGGTCGTGACGTTGTCCGGGGTGGTGGCCCAACCGTCCAGCACCGAGCTTCGGTAGAAGTTGCCCGCGTTGACGCCATTCTCCTGGTTGATCAGGATGTTGAAATCGGGATCCGAGTAAGCGCCGTCGAACTGCCAGATCACTGCCTGGAAGAGCCAGGCAATGTAGGAAGCGCCGTTCGGGTGGGCGAAGGCCGAGCGCGTGATGGTGTCCCCGTCTTTGGTGACCAGCTCTTGCGCGACCGCCGTCAGATCGTCCCAGGTGGCGGGGCCGTCTGGCAGGCCAACACCGTCGAAGAGCTCGCGGTTGTAGTAAAAGAGCGGCGTGGAGCGTGCCATCGGCACCCAGTAGTTGACGCCGTCCCGCACGCCCTCGTTGAAGAGCGAGTCGACATAGTCGCTGGTGTCGATCGAGTTGGCGGCGAAGAGATCGGTCATCGGAGCCAATGCGCCGTTCAGATAGAACTTGAACCACCAGACATCGGAAAGCAATGAGACATCCGGCGTCTGCTTGGCTGCGAGGGCGGCGGTCAGCTTCTGCGCGGTCTCCTCATAGTTGCCCTGGAACTGGTACTCGAGCTCAACCTCTGTCTGCGCGTCGTTGAAATTTGCGCAGAGCTGCTTTTCTGCCTCGCCGAGCTGATCCGTGAACGATCCCCAGTAAACAATCTTGGTCTTTTCGCCTTGCAGGAACGCCGGGGCTGCGAAGCTGGAGCGCTTGCTCGCCACCGTTACCCCGGTCGCAGCCGCGGCAGCGGCCGATCCTTTCAAGAGCGTGCGTCGATTGATTGTGCTCATTTCGATCCTTTCGCAATTCGAGCCAAAAATCTGGCTCGCGTTGGCTTTCTGCCTCACGCGCTGCAAGGGCCCTCATAGCGCGGCTGCATTCAAGGTTGGTTGGGGGCGCCTAGCTTTTGGTGGCGCCGGCGGTAATCCCTTCGATGATGTGCTTCTGCGCCCAAAGATAGACGATGATCAGCGGCGCAATGACAAAGAACGTTCCTGCCAGTAGCGGTCCCCAACGGATGACCGATTCCGGGTTGTAGAGATAGGAGATGCCAACCGAGAGGGTCCGCATCCGGTCCTGGTTGGTTGCGATGAGCGGCCAGAGATAGTCGTTCCATTTGGCGACCAGCGAAATCAACCCAAAGGTCACCAATACCGGTTTCGACATGGGGATCACCATCTGCCAGAGCAGTTGCAGGTGATTGGCGCCATCGACCCTGGCGGCGTCGATGACCTCTCGCGGCAAGGACATGAATGCTTGTCGCAGCAGGAAGGTTCCCACCGCCACAGACGCGCCCGGGATCACAATGCCCTGGTAGGTATTGATCCAGTTTTGGCCGAGAATATCGGAAATTGTCAGATAGTTCGGGATGATCGTCACCTGCTGCGGGATCATGAGTGCAGCCAGCAACAGAATGAAGATCAGATTCTTGAATGGGAAGCGCAGGAAGGCGAGCGCATACGCTGTCAGGCAGGCGTTGGTCAGCTCGAGGGACGTCCCCGCAAGGGTCGTGATGATGGTGTTGACGTAAAACCGGCCAAATGGCGCCGCTTTCCACGCATCCGGGTAGTTGTGCCATTGCGGATTTGTCGGGAGCCACTGCGGTGGGAACTTCATGATTTCCTGGTTCGTCTTCAGCGAACCCGAGAGCATCCAGAAGATCGGCACCAGAATGAGAATGACCACCACCACCATTGCCAGGTACGACAGAACCTGAACGGTATCGATCTTGACGGCCTTCTTGTTGGGATGTTCGTATTGAACGCTAGCCATAGTGCACCTTGCGTTCCGAGTAGCGCAGCTGGATCAGCGTTATTGCCAACATGACCACGAAGAGCACCATGCTGGCCGCGCCTGCCCGGCCAGCGTTGAATGCCACGAACCCTTGCTGATAGATGTAGTAGACGAGGATATTGGTGGCATCGACGGGACCGCCACGGGTCATGACATTGATGATGTCGAATGCCTGGAACGAATTGAGAATCGACGTCACCACGACGAAGAACATGATGGGAGAGAGCATCGGCAACGTGACAGCGCGGAACTTGCTCATCCGCCCGGCGCCATCGACCGTGGCCGCCTCGTAAAGATCGCGAGGAATGCTTTGCAATCCGGCCAGGAAGATGATGGTCGCCAAACCGACATTCTTCCAGATGTAAACGATGATGACCGCCGGTAGCGCCCATTTGGTATCTCCCAGCCAGGCGGGAGAGTTGACGCCGAAAACTTTCAGGAAACCAGCCAGAATGCCATAACGTGGGTCGAAAATGTAGACCCAGACGATACCGATGGCGGCACCGCTCAGCAGTGTCGGCATGAAGACGGATGCTCGCGCAAAGTTGCGAAAGCGCAGTTTCTGATTCAGCAGCATGGCGATGCTGAGCCCAAGCACCAACGACCCGCCGACCGCGCCGATGGCGAACCAGAGCGAATTCATCAGCACCTGGCGGAAGGTGTCATCGTTCCAGAGGTAGCGGTAGTTGTCGGCTCCGACCCAGCGCTTGTTGGCCGAGATCATGTCCCATCGCACACCGCTCAGGTATGCGGTTTGAATCATCGGCCAATAAGTGAAGATGCCGAAAAGGATGAAGTTCGGCGCGATGAAGAGCAGGAAGAGCAGCCATTCCGAAAATGGAGGACGCTTGCGGCGAGTACGCTCGACCGAAATAGCCTGGTCGGCGGACTTGGTGTTTTCCAGCGTGATTGACGTAGATCCCTGCAACTGAGCCTCGATGCTTGTGCCAGAATCGATCGGTGACCGAAAGCGTCATTCTCGGAAAGGCAGTCGTCTGCCTTGTCAAGACACCGTTAAACTTTGAAACGCTCTTGATGGTTAAGATTAGTACACCAGAATGATGCACATGGCAACTAACCAGATGCGTGAACGGGTTGCAGACCCGCGATATTGGGTAGCAGCAATCGATACCTCGAGTGACCGTGCCGGCGTAGCACTCTTCGATGGTGTCGACGCGACCGTGCTGGCCTGGAACGCCCGCCGGAACCACACGGTCGATACACTCGCCCAACTCGATCACCTTTTGCGACTTGTCGGCATCCCGCTTTACCAGCTCGATGGTGTCGTCGTGGGAACCGGGCCGGGTTCGTTCTCTGCCTTGCGAGTAGGACTCAGCATGGCCAAGGGATTGGTCTTTTCGCTCGGTGTGCCGTTGCTGGGCATTGCAACGACAGAAGCTCTCGCCGCGCAGTTTGCCTGGATGGATCGCCCGTTGCTGGCGGTCATGACGGCTGGCCGCGGTCGCGTCGTGTGGAGCCGGTACGAAGGCGGTAGCGCGATCGAAGGCCCAGTGAATACGACCGTGGATGAGCTGCGGGTTGCCGCAACAACCTTTGGCGCCATCGTAATCAGTGAAACCGAGCTCCCCCTGGACGATGCGATCGTTCTCCCGGCCGGCGCTCGAGTCGAGCAGATGGCGCGCCTCGGTTGGACTCGTCTCCGGGCGGGCCAGCGCGACGACGCCGCCTCGTTGGAGCCAACCTATTCGCACGGTCGGGGTCGACAGAAAGCGATGACGGCATGAATCGTGCGCTGCCGTTTGTGATCGAACCCATGCGCCTGGAAGACATCCCCGAGGTGAGCAAGGTCGAGCGTCGTTGCTTCAGCAATCCCTGGCCAGCCTCCGCCTATCGGCGCGAGCTGCGCCATCTCGATCACAACTACTACGTGGTGCTCCGCGGGTCCGATGCGCACTCGGTGCAATCGCGCGAGCGGTTCGTCGATGAGTTTGCGGAGAACTGGCGCGGACTGCGCGCGCTAGGGATGCTGTCGTTTTCCCGCCGGCATCCGGCGGCGCCGACCGCGCCCCAACCGATCTCTGGTTTTGCCGGGATGTGGCAGCTTTATGACGAAGCGCATGTCACCACCATCGGGGTGGATGAGCCGTATCGCGGTCGCGGGCTCGGCGAGGCCTTGCTGCTCCGATTGCTGGACGAATCGGTTCGCCGGGGCGCGAATATGTTGACGCTGGAAGTTCGCATTTCGAACGACGGCGCCATTCGTCTCTACGAGAAGTACGGGTTCAGCATTCATGGAATCCGCCCGCGCTACTACTCTGACAATGGCGAAGACGCATACCTGATGTGGTCCCCTTCCTTACGTGACGATGCGTATCTCGCACAGGTCAACGTGCTTCGTCATGCGTTGATCGAACGCCTGGCAGGGGTGCTCGCCGTCCCGGAGAGCGCGCCGATTTGGGCATCCCGCCGTATCGACGATCGGAATGTTTCGTGAACGTGCTCGGGATCGAAACCTCGTGTGACGAAACTTCCGCCGCGGTCGTGCTCGACGGTCGCGTGGTCCGCTCGAATGTCGTCTCGTCGCAGATCGCGCTGCACCAGGACCATGGCGGGGTGGTGCCTGAGCTTGCGGCACGCGCGCAATTGACCGCCATTATTCCGGTGGTCGAAGCGGCGCTGGCAGAAGCGGAAGTGGAGCTCGACGAACTCGATGCGATCGCCGTTACCTGCGGACCCGGCCTGGCGGGGTCACTCCTGGTTGGGGTCAACTTCGCCAAATCGCTTTCCTACTCCCGATCTATTCCGTTGGTCGGAGTCAATCATCTGGAAGCGCATCTCTATGCCAATTGGCTTACGTCCCCAGGGAGCGAACCGGTAACCCAACCCGAGTTTCCGATGCTCGCGCTGCTGGTTTCCGGGGGACATACCGAGCTCATGCTGATGACCGGGCATGGGCGCTATACCCATCTCGGGCGCACGTTGGACGATGCTGCTGGCGAGGCGTTCGACAAGGGCGCCCGCTTGTTGGGTCTGGGCTACCCAGGCGGACCAGCAATTCAGAAGGCCGCCGCCGATGGTCGAACCGATGCATTTGCGCTACCCCGTGCCTGGCTTGGGAGCAGCAACGACTTTAGTTTTTCGGGACTCAAGACGGCCCTGCTACGCGCGGTCGAGCCTTATCGGTTGCCAGACGATTCCGTTGAGCAAGAAGATGATGTGCCGTTTCGAAAGCACCGTCCCCCGCGCTTTCGTGAGGGACTTCCAGTTTCCGACCTGGCGGCGTCTTTTCAGGAAGCGATCGTCGATGTTTTATCGATGAAGACAGCTAATGCGGCGCGCCTTCTGGATGTGCCGCAGGTGGTGCTCGCGGGAGGAGTTGCCGCGAATCGGTCTTTGCGAGCACGGTTAGCTGCTGAGATCGAGGCGCGATCTGGGGCTATGCTTCGGGTGCCGGCGTTGGACTACTGTACCGACAATGCCGCTATGGTGGCCGCAGCCGGATATTTCGCGCTCAGACGGGGCGCACAAGCAGGATGGGAGCTGGACGTGGCGTCTCGCCTGCCAATTGGAGGAACGAACTCGTGATCACTGGAGCGATGCCCGACGGCGCGCGCGAAGTAGCAGTCGAAACGGCGTTGGCCGCAGGAACAATTCTGCGCGATCGGTTATCGCTTGACCGCACCATCGATTTCAAAGGCGCGATCGACCTGGTCACCGATGTCGACCGCGCCTCGGAAGAACTAATCGCGGCGGCGATCACCGGCCGCTTTCCCAATCACCGATTTGTTGGCGAGGAGTCGTCGTTCCTTACCGGCGATACACCGGGCGATTCAGATCTTTACTCCTGGTTGGTCGATCCACTCGACGGCACAACGAATTACGCGCATCGCTTTCCCCACTTCGCGGTTTCGATCGCCCTGGAATACGCGGGCCGCGTCATTCTGGGCGTGGTCTACGATCCCATGCTGGATGAGCTCTTTGTCGCGGAACGGGGCGGCGGGGCAACCCTCAATGGCGCGCCCATCGCGGTTTCCAGTATCGATTCGCTGGAGCGGTCGCTGCTTGGCACTGGATTTGCCTATTCGGAAGAGGAACGTGCCGAGAACGCGCGCGTTTGGACCGGGTTCCTGACTCTTGCGCAGGGCGCCCGGCGGAACGGTTCGGCAGCACTGAATCTTTGCTATGTCGCCGCCGGCCGGCTGGACGGGTACTGGGAGCGCCCACTCAACGCGTGGGATCTGGCCGCGGGATCGTTGCTGGTCGAGGAAGCTGGCGGTGTGGTTGCCGGGTATGACGGCACACCGTTCGGCCCCTATCGCCGCGAGATCGTTTGCTCCAATGGACACATCCATCAAGAGCTTGCCGAACACATTACCCGCCTGGTTCGCGCCGATGGATGATTTCTGGAACAGCGACTATGACATGAGCTTCGAAGAAGACCAGTTCTATCCCGATCAGCTCAAGGTGGCGTTGGCCGATGCATTCGTGATGAGCATCTTTTTCATGCGGCTCGGGAGCACCATGATCCTCGACTTTCGTTCGGCGGAGGGAGTCAACCCCGCCGTCATGGTCGACGGGATGACCGCGACGCCGAGAGAGCGGCTGCTTTCCTTCCGCCGGTTGCGTCCGGAGCTTCCCGTTCCCGACGAAATCACGCTGGCACCCTGGGCCGACCGGGTGCGCGAGTTCGAACGGGCCGGCGTGCTGAAGCGGCTGCTGGAACGGTGCGACGAGCTTGGCGGTGCCGAACTGATGCAGCAGGCACGCGCCGGATACTTGAAACTGTTGGCCGAGGAGAACACTATTCTCCGCGATATGGTCAGCGGAATCGGTATGGAGACCATCTGGGAACGTCCGGCGTCCCGGTAGCAGGCTGTACGAGCGAGGTAGAGCGTATGAAGGCGTATGTGCTGATGACTTCCCGCGTGGGTGCCTCCCCTGATATTCAGGATGAGCTGCGCGGTTGGGGTCTGGAAGGCGGCATTCTCGAGGTTGACGCGGTGGCGGGAAGCTATGATGTCGTCGCGGTTCTAGAGGCGCCGGGGCCCAAGGAAATTGGCGATATCGTGATGGGGAAGATTCAGCATCTCGACGGCGGTGTTGACCACGGTGACGCTCTTTTCTATCGGCTGAGATCGTCTCACCTGCTAGACTGAAAACCGCTGCACAGTATCGAGCATCATGGCATGGCGGGTTTCACAGGCAACGCGAGGCTGGTCGTGTCGCCATTTTTCCTATCACGGAGAAAGGAGCAAGGCGATGAAGCTGATCATTGCCGTCGTCCAGGACGAAGACATCGAGGCCCTGACCACCGAGCTGATCGACAACAGCATTCGTTTCACCAAGGTCAGCACGTCGGGCTCGTTCCTGCGCATGGGAAACACAAGCCTGCTCATTGGTATCGAAGACGAGAAAGTGGCCGGGGTGATGGAGTTGCTGAAACGCACCTGCCACCGTCGCACCCAGATAGCGGTGCCGTACTCGCCGGCCCTCGAACCCGGTCTGCTCTATATGCCGGAGAACTTCGAAGTCGAGGTCGGTGGCGCGATCGTGTTCGTGGCCAATGTCTCCCGTTTCGAGCGCATCATGCACGAACCAGTGGCCCCGGATGGAGCTGCCTCTAACGGATAACGTACGCCTGACGGTCTTCTGAACGCTCGATGTTGCGCGTTCATACTCCGCGTGGGAATCGATGATTTCCCAGAGCGCTGCTTACCCAAATCTGTCATCCTGAAGAATGAAAGATCTTCCCCCTGCGTGGGCGGTGGCCATGATTCCGGCACTACGACGATCGGAATCCTGCGTCGCCCTGGGGTAGTGGCCCAAGATGTCGACCTTGGGTTGTCCCGGTACGCAACACCGGAAAGAAAGGACCAAAGATTGGCAGTGGAATCGAGCGGACGGCGATTGAGCCGGGAAGAAATCGTCGAGCTGGCAAGCGAGCTAATCGCCATTCCATCGCCCACCGGCACCGAAGTAACCATCATGGCCTACGTCACCGACTGGTGCGACCGACACGGGTTGCCGTACGAGGTCCTTACGAAGAATCCTCAGCAGCCGAACGTGATCATCAGCATCGGTAACGACGAGGGCCCAACCCTGGTCATGAACGGGCACCTCGATACCGTGCCGGTGTCCGATCCGGATTCCTGGATCTCCGGCCCATACGAACCGCGGATTAGTGAAGACGGCAAAAAGATCTTCGGTCGTGGCGCGTCGGATATGAAATCCTCCACGGGCGTGATGATGTTGATGATGCGCCTGTTCAAGGACGCATCACTCAAGGGACGCCTGCAGGCCCACGTGGTCTCCGATGAGGAGACGGGCGGTTCGCAGGGTACGGTCTTCCTGATGGACGAGATAGCGGCTGGCCGGCTGATCAAACCCGACTACTGCCTGATCGGTGAAAAGAGCGACCTCAAGGTGCGCAACGCCGAGCGCGGTCTCTTTCAGCTCCAGATCGTCTTCCATGGCCGCGCCAGTCATACGGCTGCCGCGCGCGCGACGGGCATCAATGCACTGGCCAAAGCCGCCAAAGGGATCCTCGCGCTGGAAGGCGATATCGACAAGTTCCATCCTGCGGTTGGTAAGCCGGTTATCAGCGTCAACATGATCGAAGCTGGCGTCGCGCACAATGTGGTGCCTGGCGAAGCGAAGATTCATGTCGATCGGCGCCTGATTCCGGGCGAAACCCGCGAATCGGTGGTGGCCGAAATCCGGGCTGCGCTCGATGCAGTTGCGGCCGACGACCCCGACTTCAAGTACACCCTGATCGAAGATCCGCACGGCGATTTCATCCCGGCCAACATCACCGAGGAGGATTCGCCGCTGGTCCAAGCCGTGCAGCAAGCGGTGCGTGACGAGCTCGGTGTGGAACCGGAATTCTTCGTTGCCTGGGCAGGTGCCACCGACGGACGATTTTACCGGCAGGCCGGCGTCGATACCGTTGGATTTGGACCTGGGGGCGAAGCCGCCCATGGGGCCAACGAAGCGGGCTATATCGACGATCTGGTCGCCGAAGCCAACGTCTACGCTGCGACCATCGAGCGATTGCTCCTGGGATAGCAACCAGTCCGGGACTGTCAACGCTGAGCGCGTGAACGAGGATCGATACAGGCGGCCGAAACTCTTCGGCCGCCTTTCGTTTTATCGACATCGAGGGGAGCGTACGCCTCGGGGAAGAGTTCCCAGTGGCAACAGCCCCACCGGTCACAAAATCAACGCGTTACTCCTCGCTGCTTTCGTCGATGTTCTCGGTTTCCGGCATGAGCCACTGCTCGAACCAGTCGCCGATGCGGGTGAGCAGATCGATCTGATGGTTGCGCTCTTTGAACCCGTGTGGCTCGCGTGGATATCGCACGAACGAGACGGGAATCTCGAGCGATTTGAGCGCGCGATACATCTCCGCGCCCTGTGTGACATGCACGCGGTCGTCGGATTCACCGTGCACGATCAGGGTTGGAGTCACGCAGTTGGTGATGTGCTTGATGGCTGACGATTCCCAGTAGGTATCGAGATGGTGATAGGGCAAACCGGGGTAGTAGTAGAGATTTGCCGAAGGAATGTCGTCAGTGCCGTGGTCAGAGATCATATTCGAAAGACCGGCGCCCATGACCGCGGCTTTGAACATCTGGGTCTGGGTGATCGTGAAGGCGGTCAGATAGCCACCCCAGCTCCACCCGCCGACGCCCAATCGTTCCGGATCGGCAATCCCACGATCGACCAGCGCCTGCGCTCCGGCAATCACATCCCGCATTTCCCCGCCTCCGACATCGTCGATCAGGCGGCGCTGGAACTCAGAACCGCGTCCGGTGCTCCCGCGCGGGTTCGGCGTCAGCACCGCGAACCCGCGGGAGACCAGATATTGTGTCCAGTCATGCCAGTCCAGAAAACACATGTCCTGCCATTGCCAGGATGGTCCGCCGTGAATCTGCACGACCAGCGGCAGAGGGCTGTCGTCCTCACGCTCCGGCAGGGTCAGCAGCCCGAAGATCTCCAGATCGTCGGACATCCAGGAGATCTCCTCGCTGGGCCGCAGCTTGCCTTCCCAGTCTTTGCCGAAATCGGTCAGTTTGACCGGCTCGCCCGCATCGTCGATCAGATAGATCTCTTCCGGAACGTCGCTGCTCGACCAGAGTGCGGCCACAGTATCGCCATCGGAACAGACACTGGGAGGATAGGGAAGCGCACCGTGTTTCGTGAGCGATGCTGGCAGGACGGACGTGCGTTCACCTGTCCCGATATCGAGGCGGTAAAGATTTGTATGGACGCCCTCGGCTGTCTGGATTGCAATCGAGCCGGGCGCTTTCGGGAGCGCGCCGAGCCAGTCCACATTGCCCGGGAATTCTGGCAACAGATCGGTGAGGTCACCGGTTTCGAGATCGACCAGATAGACCGATACCGCCGGATGCTCACGAAATCCGCTTTTGCGAATCGCCAAGGCAGGGCCATTGGGTCCCTGGACAAACGCTAGTCCTATCGGCGTCTCGTTGACTTCGACCACGTGGCGCGGATCTTGCCCGTCCCTGCCAACCAGCCAGATGTCGCCGCGAGACATCGGCGCGTCTTCCCCTACTGCTTCGGCAGTGGAATACGCGAGTTGTGCGCCATCCAGCGACCAGGTGTAGTCCCAGATCTCACGGTCTCCGGAATCGACCTTGCGTGACTCGCCAGTTTCCACGTTTACGAAACTGAGCCGGTTGTAGCGCGGTTCGCCGTCGACCACGATCGCGTCGTCTCGCTTCTTGTTCCGCTTTTTGCGTTTTTTCGTCTCTGGTTGCCGGCGCAGCACAGAGAGCTCCGAACCGTCCCGCGACCACTGCAAGTTGCTCAGCTCGCCGCTGAGCTTGCCGAGCGCGGTTGCTTCCCCGCCAGCCAAGTCGATCAGAAAGATCTGGCTCTTTTCGTCGTCGTTGCGATTGGAAAGAAACGCGAGCTTCGACCCATCCGGCGACCAGGCGGGATTGCTATCGACGGCCTTCCCAGAGGTAAATTTACGTGCTTGCCCCCCTTCATGGGAAACCCAGATGGCGCGGTTCGCGGTCTTGCCTTTGTACCCCCACGGTGCGACTTCAAACGCGATCATCTTGCCGTTCTGGCTGATGACAGGTGAGCGTGGGACGAGCCGGTCGACAATCTTCTTTGCTTTGAGTGGTTTCTGAGTCACGAAGTTCACTACTCCCATGAGAAAAGCTTCTTTATCGCTTCGAGATCGAGGACATGGAAACGCCGGCCGAGATATTCTCCGGATCGACCGTGACATCGAGGATCGTGATCCCCGGATGCGCATTGGCCGCGGCAACGGCGTCGGCCGCCTGGTCGTTCCGCTCGACCCGGATCCCGAGTCCGCCGAACGCTTCGGCAAATTTGATCAGATCCGGTTGCCAGATATCGGTGCCGCTCACCCGGCCGGGGAATTCCCGTTCCTGGTGCGCGCGAATCGTGCCGTAGATGCCGTTGTTGAAGACGACGCAGATCACGCGCAGATTACGCTGCGCAGCCGTAGCCAGCTCATTCGCGGTCATCAGGAACCCGCCGTCGCCCGAAAGCGATACTGCCGGGACGGCGGAATCGCGCACGATGGCCGCGGCGACCGCCGACGGCACCGCGTACCCCATTGCGCCTGAGATCGGCCCGAGGAATGTCCCCGGGTGCTTGAACGAACCGTAGCGTTGGGCCCAGGTCCAGAAGTTTCCGGCGTCGCTGGTAAGCACTGAGCGATCGGGGAGCTGGCGGCCCAGCTCGCGCATCACCACCGCGGGGTCGACACCCTTGTTAGTCGCGACCGAGGGCGCATCGAGCAGCTTGGTCAGCTCGGCTTTCAGGGTCATCTGTTCGGCGGACCGATCGGGCCAGGAAACCTCCTGCGCGGCATTGCCGATGGCTCCCAACGCAACCAGCGCATCGGCGGCGATGCCGATCGTGGCCGGAAACGTCTTTCCGACTTCTTCTGGATCGATGTCGATATGAATCAATTTCGTGCCTGGTGAGGGAATCGTATAGCCGAGGGTGGTGGTTTCATTCAACCGCGTGCCAAGCGCAAGCACCACATCGGCGGCAGCCAGGCGGTCTTTGATCAGCTTGGGCGTGCCGAACGAGAGCGAGCCCAGCGAGAGCGGATGATCGGTCGGAAACGCGTCCAGTCGCCGGAATGCGGTGGCGACCGGGATGCCCATCCGCTCGGCAACTTCGACCAGTGCGCCCACCGCCTGCGCCCGCAGGACTCCGCCGCCGGCGACGATGACTGGTTGTTTCGCGTTCCTGAGTAGCGCGACGACCGCACTCGCTACTTTCGGGCTGACCGCGGTTTCGATCGATGCCGTGATCGGCAGGTCTGGTTCCGGGATGTCTTCTTCCAGGATGTCGCCCCGCAAGACGATACCGACTGGACCCGGCCGGCCGCTCATGCTCAAGCGATAGGCTTCGCTTACCAGGCGTGGAAGCTCCGACGCGCTCGGTGGCTCGACGGACCATTTGGTGATCTCGCCCAGAAAGGAAGCCAGCTCGACCTCCTGCAACGCTTCCCGGTGGCGGTAGGGCGTTTCCACCTGCCCGACCATCGCCAGCATTGGGGTCGAATCCTGATAGGCGGTGTGAATGCCGATCGCCAGATTGGCGCTACCGACCCCACGGGTCCCCATGCAGATCGACGGCTGACCGATCAGCTTGGCCGCCGCGTCCGCCATAAATGCCGCGCCACCCTCATGCCGGCACGTGACCAGATCGATTTCCGGCGTGTCATAAAGCGCATCGAGCAATCCGAGGAAACTTTCCCCGGGCACGCCGAACGCGTATTTCACACCCCGATCCCGCAAGAGCCGCGTTACGGCCAGACTCGATCGAATCACCAGTGACTCCTTGTACCTGAGTTGACCGCACTTCTCTTCCCGCATAGCATGGCGTGACAACGATGCCGAGAACGCCGCGGGAGCGATCGATGCCGAAGTTTGCCGCCAATTTGAACATGTTGTATCAGGAGTATCCGCTCCTCGAGCGGATCGAGCGTGCTGCCGATGCCGGATTTACCGGCGTCGAGATTCTCTATCCCTATGGCGAAGACCTGGACGCCATCAAATCGACCCTCGATAACCGGGGAGTCGCCTTGGTCCTGTTCAACGTTCCGGCTGGCAATGTCGCGGCTGGAGACCGGGGTTTTGCCAACGATCCGCGCCGGGTGGACGAATATCGTGCGGCGGTCGATCTGGCGCTTTCGGTGCAGAAGATTCTCCCTGCGCCCCGCTTCAACAGCATTGTCGGGCGACGGCTGTCCGACATCCCCATCTCCTCGCAATTCGAGACGGTCAAGGCAAATCTGACGTACGCCGCAACCGCCACCGAGACGCAGGGGGTGACGCTCTGCCTCGAACCGCTCAATGCCAAGGACACGCCCGATTTTCTGGTGCCGACATCCACACAGATGCTCGCCCTGATCGAAGAAATCGGTCATCCCAACCTGAGGCTGCAATACGACTTCTATCACCAGCAGCGGATGGAAGGAAATCTCATCGCCTTCTTTGCCGACCATATCGGGCAAATCGGGCATATCCAGATTGCGGACAGCCCCGACCGGCACGAACCGGGTACCGGCGAGATCAACTTTGACTACGTATTCGACCAGATCGACGCACTTGGCTACGAGGGCTGGGTCTCGCTCGAGTACACACCTTCCAGCACCACCGAAGCCAGTCTCGGCTGGCTGAAACCATTTGGATTCGACGTTTAGTTCCCACTCGTAGAGCAGGGCGTCCCTGCCCTCTCGTTACTTCACTCTCGTCACTTGAAAGGATCTCGCTCATGGCGGAAACCGTTGGATTCATCGGACTGGGGATCATGGGGAAGCCGATGGCGCGTCATCTGGTGAACGCAGGCTATGACGTGGTGATACACACCCTGAACCATGAGACGATCCAGACCTTCACCGCTGAGTCGGACAAGTTCATTGCTGCGGCGACCCCGAAAGAGGTCGGCGAAAAAGCGAAGATCGTCATCACGATGCTGCCCGACTCACCCCAGGTGAGCGAAGTGGTGCTGGGAACCAATGGTCTCATCGAGACGATGGGCGAAGGATCGCTGCTCATCGACATGAGCACGATTGCTCCTGCCACCGCCATCGATATCTCGACCGCGCTGGCCGGAGTTGGCGCTCACGCGCTCGATGCGCCGGTGAGCGGTGGCGAAGCCGGAGCGGTCAACGCCGCGTTGAGCATCATGGTTGGTGGCACGACCGAAGATGTCGAACGCGCCATGCCGCTGTTCGAGAAGATGGGCAAGACCATCGTGCATGTGGGCGAATCTGGTGCTGGTCAGGTCGTGAAGGCGTGTAATCAGGTCATGGTTGCCATCAACTACGCCGCCATGAGCGAAGCCTTCATTCTGGGTGCGAAAGCGGGGGTTGATCCCGCCAAGATCCTGCAAGTGCTCGGAGGCGGACTTGCCAACAGCCGCGTCATGGAGCTCAAGGGCCAGAACGTCATCACCCGCAAGTTCGCGCCCGGGTTCCGGGTCGATCTGCATCGCAAGGACCTCAACATCGCCATGAACGCTGGCAAGACCTCCGGCGTGCCATTGCCGGTCACCGCGCTCGTGCAGCAGCTCTTCGAGGCACTGTCGGTCGCTGGGCGGGGCCAGCTCGATCACTCGTCGCTGGTGACCATCTATGAGGACCTGGCGAACTTCCAGATCGGCGAAGCGGAAGCGTAGTCTCGGCCTGCACGTTTCTTCGGAAGCCTGTTTCCAACACGTGTCATCCTGAGCAACGCGAAGGATCTCTCCGTCTCCGGGACCCGGAAACGAGGAGAGATCCTTCACTTCGTTCAGGATGACGATGGGGGACTACCGCTCGAATCGGTAGGCCTCGTACTCCGACGTCCGCTGTTCGGCTTTGTACGCTTCGTACTCGGCTTTCGTCTCCTCGTTGGCTGGATAGGTACCGGGGAGGGGAGCGCCAGATTCGATCTTCTTGAGGATGAACACCTCGAACGCTTCCTGCTCTGCCGCTGGTGCGGCGATCTCGGCTGCCAGATGACGTGGGATGACCACCACGCCCTCTTCGTCGCCGACCAGGATGTCGCCTGGGTAAACGGGAACCCCTGCGCACCCGATCGGTACATTGATATCGACCGCGTGATGCACCGCCAGGCTGATGGTTGCCGACGCGCCCGCTGCGAAGACCGGGAAGCTCATCCGGCCGATCTCCGGCGAATCGCGAAACGCCCCATCGCTGACGATGCCAACGGCGCCCCGCTTCATCGCGCGCGTGGTCAAAATGCCGCCGCCGTTGGCCGCTCTCAGATCGCCCCGGCAATCCATCACCAGCACCTGACCCGGACCGACCGATTCGATGGCTTTGCGCTGCGGATGATTCGGATCCTGGAACGCGCTCACCACATCCAGATCCTCGCGCGCCGGAATGCTGCGTAGCGTGACCGCCTCACCCACGAAACGTGCTGCATTCGGATTCAATGGCCGGATGCCGTTCAGGAAGGTGTTGCGAAAGCCTCGTTGAAAAAGTTGCGTCGTGATGGTGGCGGTGCTGGCGCGCGCGAGATCTTCGAGCACGTGTGGGTCGATTGGGTCCATAGGTATTCCTTCCTCTGCTGTTAACGGCTTGTCTGCCACAATGCCGCCAAGTGATTCGTCTTCGCGAGAGGGTACGGGAAATGGCAACCAACACGCTGAAGCAAAAACTGGCCGCAGGCAAATGGGTCAGCGGTCCCATCGTCGAGGAAATTCGCACCGTTGGCGGGGTCGCCATGCTGGCGCAAGCCGGGCACGACTTCCTTTGGTGGGACATGGAGCACAACTTTTACGATTGGGACGATCTGCTCAACCTGGTGCAGCTCACTCACCTCTACGGCATGACCCCGCTCGTGCGTGTGACCGACCTCTCCTATGCATCGGTGGCAAGAGCGCTCGATGCCGGCGCGCAGGGAATCATCATTCCGCGCGTCGACAATGCGGAGCAAGCCGAGTTGGCCGTGAGCTTCGCCAAGTACCCACCGCGTGGGCGTCGAGGTGCTGGCGGTATGGCCCGGAACTTCTACGAAGCGAAATCGGCGTTGCAATCGGTCGAGGACGGCAATGCGGAGACGATGGTGGTCTTGCAGATCGAGCATCCCGACGCCATCGGCGAGCTCGATGCCATCTGTTCGGTCGACGGAGTCGATGTGATCTGTGTCGGACCCCAGGACCTCTCGGTCAACATGGGGATTCACGGCCAGTTCGACAATCCCACATTCCGCGAAACGATCGGCAAGATTAACGAGATCTGCGCAAAGCACGGCAAGCCGGTCGGCATGGTCAGTCGCGATGCCGCATCGTTCAAAATCTGGGGCGATCTCGGTTGCCGGTTTATCGTCTGCAATAGCGATTTGAGCCTCATCTTGCAGCAGGCGACCCGGGATCGGAAAACTCTGGAAGACGTGCTGGGATAGCGGTCAGATCAGCTGGCCAGCAGCGCGGTAGTCAGGTGGGCAGCAGTCGAGTTTCGGTTGTTGCCCGCGCGACGACATCCTTCCAGACGAACGGCATGTCGTAATACTCGCCTGCCAAATGACGCTCGACCTGATCGCAGTAGTGTGGGCTGCCAGGATGCCCAGATTGCCCCGGCCAGCTCACCGCGTCCGTTCGTGAATCCGGATCGAGCTGCGAGATAACGCGATAGATCGGCCCGATGCGGGCATCGAACGTGCCTGCCGGGACATAGTGCGAGCTGCAAAGCGTTCCCGCGCCACCAGGTGCAGGGCGGGGTGGCAGGTCGAGGAATTCGTGCTGCAATGGGGTCCGGGCGGCAGGGTGGACTGCTCCCAATCGGTGGATGCTGCCCCATTTCCACTGCTCCGGATCCTCCCCCAATCGCTCCGCAAGCCAGTCGAGCGCTTCGGTCATTGCCTGTCTCATCGCTTCGCAGCGCTGGATCTCCGAATCGAACCAGCCGGTCGGGTCGCCATGCAGCAGGGACGCGCTCAAGCCCCAACCAGCGTCCTGTACGAGGGGCAGCAGGTGCTCGGGGAAGTGCTGCCGGATGACGTGCTGATGCCACCGCCAAAAGAAGACGAAGTAGATCGCGCCGCCCGGTGTATCGATCGAGAGCTGGCGATTCCACCCCTGAAGCAAACGAGCCGCGTCGACGAAACGCGGATCGTTCCCTGCCTCGATCGTCTCCAGCAGTGGTGGAATGCCACGCATCGCGCGGCCTGACAGAACATCGTTCTGCATCTGGGCGAACGATTCCGCCGAATGGGGTTCGAGCTCTACCAGCAGCGTTTCGACTCGTGCTGCGCGATCCTCGACCATCCACGTTCCATTGAGTGGATAGGGAAAATCGGGTGGTGCGGCCGGATTATTCGCGCTGGCGACCCAACCACGCTCCGGGTTTTCCAATCGCGGCAGTCCCTCGAACGGGATGTAGCCAAGCCACGCGTCGATTGGATCGTTAGCGTCACGATAGCCACGCCAGGTTCGTCCACGCAGGGGTAACGCGCCAGTGCACTGATACCCGATCGATCCTTCGGCATCGGCCAACCCATAGTTCCAGGTTGCGCAACGGATGCCGGATAGCGCCTGGCGCCCTTCCTCGACCGATCGAGCGCGACAGAGATCCATGTACGCTTTCGGTTCGTCCGACAATTCGAGACCAACCCATGCCAGCGAGAGCGAGGTGTTCGCTCCACGCTCAGCGGGCCAGAGATTGCTGGGCCACGCCGCCTCCGCAACCATATGGTCGACGATGGGACGACCGTGGGCGTAGCGGACATCGAGCGTGAACGCCGTTTCATCCTGGACCGCGATCTCGGCAGTGCGATGTTCGATCGGTGCCCAGGTGTCGCCGTCCAGGTAGCAGTCCTTGTCGTCTGGATGCACTCGTTCGACATAGAGATCGCGCTGCATGCATATGTTGTTCGTAATACCCCACGCCAGCGTGGAGTTGCGGCCAATGCGTGGAACCGGTACCCCAGCGTAGGCTGCACCGGCCACATCGAACCCCGCACCGTGCAGATGAACCTCGGTCAAATCGGACGGGAGATTGAAATAGACGTGTGGATCCGATCCGACCATGCCGTAACCGTCGAGAGTCATTGCGGGTGTGATCGCCCAATTGTTGCTCCCACCAGGATCCTGCGGACCCCAGGAAAGGTTGGCTGGCTCGACCATTGGGAGGTCGGGCCAGCGGGGTTCCGGATCATAGCTGCCGGGCGGGACGATGTATGCAATGGGCCCGTCTGGTTGGTAGAACTCTGTTTCTCGATCGCCGATGGTAGCCCGTACACATTCCGGTGTCGAAATGACCGGTAGGCGCCCCGTCAGGTACCAGGTCCATCGCCGCAGGATTGCCACCGAATCGATCGCCTGCCATGGCTCAGGCTCGTACCCCAACAATTCGAACTCGATCGGCAGTCCGGCTGGGAGCGAACGCACCCAGGCATTGATGCCGTCGGCGAAGGCCAGGAACATGTCGCGGCTCTCGGGATCGGCCGCGTCCAAAAGTGCCCGACTCAAATCGGTGAATCCAAGCGTGTGCGCAATGATGTCCTCGCCGAGCTTTTCTCGTCCGAGGACCTCGGCCAGCCGGCCATGAGACCAGCGGCGCAGATAGTCGAGTTGCCAGAGTCGGTCTTGCGCTTGTGCGTACCCGTGCGCGAAGAAGAGATCGTAGGGATCGTCAGCGGCGATATGCGGAACGCCGCGCTCATCGCGCAAAATCGTTGCCCCTGCTCGAACCGAGGTCGAAAGCGCCGCCGGGCCGTAGCTGGCTTTCTCCCGCAGATACCGCTCGATCAACGTGCGCTCAACCGCTTCGGTTAGATCGGAGCTTTGTCCAAAAGCTCGTTGTTCTTTCAGAAGATCGAGCACCAATTGGCGCTCATGCGCGGTCACCATTTGCCTTTTTCCCTGTGTGAATGCCCTCAGGCTCGTTCACCAGGCAGGGTACCGAAGCTGTCGATCGTACGCTCGCCTGTATTCCGTGCAATCTATGAATTGCGGAAATGATCGAAGGCTCCGCCAGACACGATGATGATCTCGCCCTCGAGGGTGCGGGCCCGGAGCTCAGGCTGCTGTCCCATCGGAGCGATGGTCCCGATGGAGGTTACGGTAATTTCGTTAAGCGCCATTGCTTGTTGTAGCTCCTCAAACCGATTCGGCGGAATCGTCAACAGGAGTTCGTAGTCTTCTCCGCCACGGGTCGCCAGGTCGATCCAGCGATCTGGGAACAGTGCCCGAATCGATGCTGCCACCGGGAGAGCGTCCAGATGGATGTCGGCATCCACGCCACTGGCAGTGAGGATCTTCGGCAGGTCCCCGAAGAGACCGTCGCTCAGGTCCATGGCTGCGTGCGCACCGTGTTTCAATGCCAGGCCGCCGGCACGCACCCGAGGTTCGGGCCGGGTGTGGGCAGCGATCAGGAGCGGTGCCGTGGCGGCGATCCGGAGCGGATCGTCCGAAGGAAGCTGTAACAGCGCGAGACCCGCGGCTGCCGCGCCCAGCGTACCCGTGACCGCGACGATATCTCCCGGCTGGGCCTGGTTGCGGCTCAGATAGCGACGTTCCCGGGTGGTGCCAAGCATCGTGACATGGATGCCGAAGTCGTGCGGTGCGCGCACGATATCGCCACCAGCCAGCACAACCTTTTCGCGCAGAGCAATTTGCCCCATTCCGCGATAGAGCTCGGCCAGATCGTCGACCAGCTCGTCTCCGGTGAGCGCCAGCGACACGGTCGCGAGGGTTGGAATACCTCCCATTGCGGCAATGTCGGAGATGTTGACCGCCAGTGATTTCCAGCCCAGGTCGAGCCAGGACGTCCAGTCGGTGCGGAAGTGGACCTTGTCGATCAACGAGTCGGTCGTGACTAGCACCGATTCGCTAGCGGGTGGCTGCCAGACTGCGGTATCGTCGCCGATGCCGAGCGGAACCTCCTCGCTGGATCGGACAGCATTGGGCAGCGCGTCTCTGAGGCGGCGAATCAGTTCGAATTCGGAGATGTCCCGAACCCGTTCAGCGGTCATCATTGAGCGCCTTTCGGTAGGATGCTGCCGTGAGCTCCGCGGTGCGTTGCCAGGTAAAGTGCCGCGCACGTTCCGGGCCGGCCAGATGCAGTTGGTGACGCAGCTCGCGGTTCTGCAGCACGGTTGTCAGTGCCGCGCCGATCGCGTCGGCGTCAGGTTCGCAGAGAAACGCAGCCTCGCCGGCCACTTCGGGCAAGGATGACCGATTGGTGGCAATCGCGGGCGCACCGCATGCCATTGCTTCCAGCAACGGAAGCCCGAATCCCTCGTACAACGACGGCATCACGAAGCAATCGGCTGCCGAATACCAGAGGGGCAAATCCTCGTGCGGGACGAAATCGACCAAGCGTAGCCGGTCGCCCAGATTGCTTTCAGCAATCGCCTGGTCGAGCTCTTCGGGGAGCCAACCCCATCCGCCCGCATGCACGAGATCGTGGGGAATCGCGTCCTTGACCTGCGCAAATCCACGAATCAGCGCGGGCAGGTTCTTGCGAGGTTCCCGCGTTCCAACCGCCAGAATGAAGGGTCGCGTTAGCTCGTGCTTGGAGCGGAACTCGGCAATAGCTTCGGCGGGCGGGCGATGAAAGCGACGATCGACGCCCAGCGGGGTGACGTCTATGCTCGCCGGATCGACCTGTAATAGTTCGACGATGTCGCGTTTGGTTGCCTCCGAGACCGCGATCACCCGTTGCGCCTGTTTGGCCGAGGTCGTGACCGCACGGGAGAGGTAGAGCGCGCGGCGTTTCGGTACCTGCTCGGGCCATTTCAGAAACGCAAGATCGTGCATGGTCACGACACCGGGAACCGGCAAGCGTCCGGGTAGCGCGAACGCTGCGCCATGGAAGAGATCGAGCCGTTCAGCGCGAATGGCCCTTGGTAACCCAACCTGCTCCCAGACAATACGCAATGCACGATTGCCGGTGAAGCCGGGGGCCGGGTGAATATCGAATCGGGCGGGCGGGTCGATGGCCCCGGCGGCCGCGAAGAGGATCAGCTCATCCCGGCCAAGGGCTTCCGGCAATGCCGAGAGCAATCCGCGCAGGTAGCGGTCGATCCCGGATTGCCGGTAGCCGGCTTCGGATGACAGTAATAATCCGTTGATACCGATGCGCATATCTGTCCTTGCGACCGAACTTTCGATTCGCTACCGGTCGTGAGATGGTATTCTCGCCGCTACTTGACTTGCCTGCGCATTCACCCCGGATGCGCCTTTGCCGCCATTCGCGGAGTTGGTACCCTGACCGCCGACGCACCTGCCGACAAACCGAAACGAAACCGCCGCAAAAAATCGATCGAACAGGTCGATGCTGCGGTCGCCGTACCCGTACCCGCGGCTGACTATGTGCCAGCACCGCGCTTTGTGCCGACCGCGGAGCATGCTGCGGTCATCGCCCAATTCTCCGCGCTCTATCCCTTCCCGCTCGATTCTTTCCAGCAGGAATCGATTGCCGCGCTCGTCGATGGCGTGTCGGTCATGGTCGCTGCGCCGACCGGCACCGGAAAAACGGTCGTGGCGGAATTCGCGTCTATGCCGCCTTCCGGCGCACCGGCCGGGTGATCTACACCACGCCGATCAAGGCGCTCTCCAACCAGAAATTCCGCGATCTGCGCCAGATCTATGGCGATCAGGTCGGTCTGCTGACCGGCGATGTGACCGAGAACCGGGACGCCCGAGTCGTGGTGATGACCACCGAGGTCCTGCGCAACATGCTGCTGCAGACCCCCTGGGATCTCGACGATGTCGACACCGTCATCTTCGACGAGATCCACTACCTGGCCGATACGGAGCGCGGCACCACCTGGGAAGAGGCGATCATCCTCTGCCCGGACATTGCAGCTCGTCTGCCTCTCGGCCACCGTCTCCAATGCCGACGAGATCGCCGCCTGGATCAGGCGCACCCACCGGCCGATCCGGCTGATCACCCACTACGAACGGGCGGTGCCGCTCTCGCTCTACTACTTCGTCGACGGCAAGCTGAACCTGGTGGTCGATCCACAGGGCGATGTCATCAAGACTTTCCCGCATATCGGCGGGGAAGCGCGACGGCAGGTCGGCCGTCGAACAGCCAAGCGGGGTCGTTCCGAGCAAGACACTCCAATGATGGACGAGCCGCAGCCGCACGAGATCATCGATGATCTCGCTGCGCGCGACATGCTCCCGGCCATCTACTTCCTCTTCAGCCGCAACGATTGCCAGGTTTTTGCCGAGCGGTTGGCCGCGATGCGGCCGGAATTGATCGACAAAGCGCAGGAAGTCCGCATCGAGGCGGTGTTCGAGCTCGACCCTTGCGGCCTTGCGGCCGGAGGATCGCGAGCTGGAACAGGTCAAGCTCATCACCCGGCTGGCGCGGCGCGGTATCGGCTTCCACCATGCCGGATTGCTGCCGATTCTCAAGCAACTGGTCGAGGTGCTCTTCGGGCGCGGATTGATGCAGGTGGTCTTCGCCACCGATACCCTGGCGCTCGGCGTCAACATGCCCGCGCGCACGGTCGTGATCGGCCGGATGAGCAAGTGGGACGGCCGCCGGCGGCGCGTGCTGATCCCGAACGAGTTCCAGCAGATGGCCGGCCGGGCCGGACGCCGCGGGATGGACGCGTTTGGCCATGTCGTCGTGCCGTATTCGCCCTGGCTCCCCTTCCGCGAGACGCTGACCATCGCCACCGGCCCGCTGCACCCGGTCGTTCCGCCTTCGCGATTCGCTACAACACCGTGCTCAATCTCTGGGATCCCCCCGACGGCGACCGCGTGCGCAACATGCTCCAGCAGAGTCTGGCGCAGTTCCAGGCACGCCAGCGCATTCGCCAGCTGGAAGACGACATCATCGAGATCGGTGGGGACATCGTCGGTGTGCGCAAGGGGTGTCTCATCGGACTCCCCGACGGCGACGACCTGCTCGAGGATTACCGCCTGCTCATCGGTACGCTCACCACCACCGAGCAGAAAGAGCGCCGTATTGCCCAGCAGGTGGCCGATATCGAGCGCTCGCTGGAATCAGCGCCCTGGCCGGAGCCGGGCCGGCAGGCATTGCGCAAAGTGCTTCGCACCGCGAGTCCAGGACTGATCGTGCACGACCGAAGTCGCGGCTGGGGCGTCTATCTGGCACGCAGCGCCGCGGGGGTCGGACTCTTTCTCTTCGATCGTTCGATCCAGATCGTGCCGGAGTACCGTTCGATCGACTACGTCTTCGATCAACGCATCGAGAGGATTCCCGATTCGCTCATTGCGGTCGAGGAACCGGTCGAGGATGTGGTCTCCGCAAAATTGGTCACCGGGCGGCAGCTTTCGGCATTCTGGATCCGGTTGCGTAAGCTCGGGCTTCCCGATCTGGCCGCCATGCGCCGCGAACACCGGCGCACGGAGGAAGGACGGGTTGCCAACTCGCTCGCAAGTCTCGCGCCGGACCTGGATGAAACGAGAGAGCAGCTGGCGGCACTGGGACAGGCGCGCGAAGATCACCCCTGCCACACCTGCAAAGTGCGCAAGGAGCATAAAGACAACCTGCGGCGGGTCGACAATCTGGAAAAAGAACGCGCCCTCCTGGAAGGGGTGCTCGAACGGGAAACCGACTCGGAAGAGGCGCGTATCCGTGGCGTCATTCGCGGTATCCGCGAGGTCCTGAACCGTTTCGGTTATCTCTATCGTGGGTATCCGACTGAGAAGGCAGACATGCTGGCCAGCGTGTTCGACAACGACGCACTGATTCTGTGCGAAATGGTCGACCGCGGGGTGTTGGACGATCTTTCGCCCGAGGATTTGGCGGAAGTTTTCTCCTGGTTCAGCTTCGATCGCGACTTCCGCTATGCCAATCACTTCACGCTGAGCCGGGAGCTGATCGCGCTGCGCCGCAGGCTGGCCGATATCGAGCGGGCGGTGCTGGGCGAAGAACGCGACAACGGGCTCTATATCTCTGAAGGACACAACCCCAGTTTCTACGGTCCGGCCAAAGCCTGGACCCAGGGGCAAACGATGGTGGAGATCTGCGAGCAGATCGAGCTCTCCGAAGGCGATCTGGTGCTGACGTTCAACAAGACCATCGACCTGCTGCGCCAGGTGCGTGAAATGATGACCGACGTCCTCCCGGAGAATCCGCTCCGTCATACGTTGCGCGACGCGGAACGGCTCATACGGCGAGACATCGTCGCGCAATCGCTGACCCTTGGGTTTGCTCCACTCCAGCTCGAAACTACCCCACCAGAAGAGGTCGTCGACGCACCAGTCGACGAGACCTGAGTAACGGGAATTTCCTGAATTGGCCGCTTCAATGCGAGAATTAGGGGGAAATTGGCAATCTCATCAGACTGGAGAGCAACATGAGCGATCAAGATTATCAGTCAACGGTGGGCAGCGAGGTCTATTCTCGCGATGGCGCAAACGTCGGGTCGGTCAAGGAAGTCGTCGATCAGGATGGCAAAGCCACGTTCTTGCAGGTGACGGACAATGGGCTTTTCGGCATCGGTGCAGAGAGCTTCCTGGTGCCGTTTACGGCGATCACATCGGTCGAGGATGGCAAAGTGACGGTCAACCGGACGCGCGAGGCTCTCGTGGGAATTCCGGCCCATGACGGAAACGAGCCGCAGTCGGAGGGCTATTTCCAGTCGCTCTTCACCTGGTGGGGAACCCCTAACGATCACTAGGATCGTCTCGGGCTGAAGCTGCGAGATCGATTCGGTAGGGAACGATGCAGAAACGAGAACAGGGCGTGGTAGCTGCCACGCCCTGTTCTTTGTTGTAGCGTTCGAAGGAACCGCGTGGTTACTTGGCGTCCTTCGGGTTATCGACGCTCTGCGCTGAAATCGAGGCGTTGTCCTCGACCTTCAGAATGCCCCACATCCCGGCAGCTTCGTGGCCCGGAATGTCGCACCAGAAGTAGTAGGTACCAGCGGGTGCATTGATCGTCGTCTCGCCAGTTTCACCCGGATTGACGGCAACATTGATGTCGAGATTCTTGACATCTTTGTTGTTGTGATCTGAGATCACGAACGTGTGCTGCGCTGCGCCCTCGTTCTTGAGCTCGATTTTCACATCGGTATCCGCGGGAATGGTGATGAGATTTGCGCTGAAGTAAATGTCATGCATATCCACTTCGACGCACTTGGCATCGGCGACCGGAGTTCCGGCGGGATCGCCTTTGGTCGTCGAGGCCACGGCGCAACCCTTGGTCCCCGAAGCGGGGGTGGAATCGGCGGCGCGGGTGGTTCCCCAAGCAACCATGGTGACCAACAGCGCGAGTGTAAGCGCCGAAGTTACGGCGAGCATGCGCGTGCGTGCAGGCTGGGACGTGAACATAGAGACTCCTTTCGAGTCATGGCGGAAGGGGCTGTTTGGGCGCGAATCCGTCGTTGGGACCGAGGACGCGAAGTGGCGTCCTTTATTGGCAGGAGGGGCGACTGGCACACGACCGCAGCCAGATTGTGCGGTAAGGCCGATCGGACACTACCATACACAGAATGATAAAGATTCAGTGGACAAAAGGGGAAAAGGAACGTCTATGAGTGATGCGGTTGGCCCGAATGATATCGAAGGAGAACTGCCGTACCTGTATCGGGCCAACAGCCTGCCGCTGCTTGCCACCGTCGAGGAGCTGCGCTGGAAAGTTCTGGTCGGCGACGATGGCGAGCGGATCGGTACCATTGAAACCATCGTGAGTGACGAGGACGTCGATCGCGTCGAGTTCATCGAGGTTGGTCGGGGAGGGTTTCTCGGCTTCGGGGCGGAGCGGTTTCTTGTTCCTGTTACCGTAATCCTGCGTGTGGACGACAAGCAGGTGTATATCGACCGGTGCAAGCAGCAACTCGAAGGCGCCCCCCGGTACGATTTCACGCGCATGAAAGATCCAGACTATTGCAACGAGATCCGGAGCTGGTGGAATTCCGACACGCGAGATTGCGAACTCAATTCGACGGAGTTGGGCGCTGATTCGCAGATCGCCTAGCTGGCAGGCAGAGAACTCTCTGCGTGCCAGAACGGGTCTGGACGTGTCCGTTCCGGCCTTTTGTCTGGTATTGGGGGTTGACAGTTTCTTACAACGCTTGATACGGTAGCGTTAATCCAAGAACGCCAAGGCGTCGAGGAGGACGAGTACCCGGACGTAGGGACGCAGAGAGCCGCGGTTGGTGTGAAGCGGCGTCGAACGATCCGGGGAAAAAGACCTCCGAGCCTCGCTCCGAACAGCCAGTTGGCTTAGTAGGCGGCGACGGGGGCCGCAAGGCCAAGAGACTCCCGTTACAGAGTCGCCGCATCGCTCGATCGAGAGCCGTGCGGAAAAGCGCATCGCATGTCCTCCATGCGATGAAGTGGGGTGGTACCACGGGCTCAGACACCGCTCGTCCCCAACCGGGGATGGCGGTTTTTTTGTGCCACCGAAACCGGAAGATGGTGTCACGTTCGGCGTTGCTTGAAACGCACGGAGGTGACCGATGTACCGACAGTCCGGGCCGTTACTCTCAAAGATCATTCGCTCCAAGCGCAAGGCGCGTTGGCAGGTCGCCAGCCGCGCCGAAACCGCAATCGTTTATCGCCGCACCTTTGCACGACGACAAATGAGGCGCTACGCGCCAGGAGTGATTCTGATGACGACGACCACCACAACGAGCTCGCCTGCAACCATCGGTGAGCAGCTCACCGGCGCATTTACTGCGCTGATCACCCCCTTCCGCAACGGCGAAATCGATGAGCGTGCATTGCGCGAGCTGGTCGAATTCCAGATTGGTTCCGGCATCGATGGACTGGTGCCCTGCGGCACCACCGGCGAATCGGCCACCATGACTGACCAGGAACACGCGTTCACGATCGAAACGGTGATCGATCAAGCCGCCGGTAGGGTGCCAGTCATCGCCGGTACCGGCACGAACAACACCCACGTCACCATCGAGCGCACACGGCACGCGCTGCATGCCGGAGCCACGGCCGCTTTGGTGGTGGTGCCCTATTACAACAAGCCGACCCAGGAAGGGTTGCTCGCCCACTACACCGCCATTGCCGAAGCGGTCGATCTGCCGCTGGTGCTTTACAACGTACCCGGGCGTACCGGAATCACGATGAGCGGTCAAACCACGATTGCGCTCTCCCGGATTCCGACCGTTGCCGCTATCAAGGAGGCAGCTGGGAATCTCGACCTCGTTACCGAGATCGTGAACGAAACCCATGACGACTTCGTCGTGCTTTCTGGCGACGATTCATTGACCCTGCCGATGATCAGTGTCGGTGCGCGGGGAGTCATTTCGGTCCTTTCGAATATCCTGCCGGCCGAGGTTACCAATCTCACGCGACTAGCTAATGCCGGACAGTTTGCCGATGCGCGCCGCGAGCACTTGCGCCTGTTCGATGTGATGCGCGCCATGTTTACCGGCAACAATCCGACCGCGGTCAAGACGGCTGCCGATCTGCTTGGGCTTTGTTCCAGCGAGGTTCGTCTGCCGCTGACCCAGCTCAACGAAAGCCAGTACCGCACCGTGGCCCAAGCGATCGAACCCTGGGCATCGGTTACGCAGGCCATGGCGGCCGATTAGCTGGTTGGTCCCATTGTCAGGGAGGAGTGGTTCCCAATGGTCGACGTGAGCCGAGAACTTCGTTCAGTGGAGATCGATATCGTGCGCATTGGCATTGTGGGCGCAAGTGGTCGCATGGGCCGGGAGATTGTGGCGGCGGCGCAGAACTGGGATGGCGTCGAGATCCGGGGCGGATTGGTCCGCCCCGGTTCCCGGGCAATGGAGCGGGATTCTGCGGTCCCGCTTTTCACCGAAGCCGAATCGCTGGCAGAGACCGTGGATGTGCTGATCGATGTTTCTTCCCCAAACGCGACCCCCTGGATCGCTGGCGCTGCCCGGCAAGCGGGCACCCCACTGGTTTGCGGAGTAACGGGACTGGGAGAGATGGGACACGCGGCGCTGGACTCGGCGGCGCGCCAGGTTCCCGTGCTGTATGCCCGGAATCTCAGCCCAGGACTCGCCGCGCTGCTCGATCTGCTTCCCCGGTTGCTGGCCGCATTGCCGGAAGCCGATGTGGAGATCGTCGAAACCCACCATCGTGGCAAGAAGGACGCTCCTTCCGGCACGGCTGAGGCACTGGCGGAGGTCGTCATCCGGGCCCGGAGTGAGCTGGAGGAGCAACGGGTCGTCCACGGGCGTGAGGGAGTTGCTCCCCGGCAACCGGGCGAGATTGGTATCCATTCGTTGCGCGGGGGCGCCAACAGCGGCGAACACACGGTTCTGCTGGCCACCGACGGGGAAGAAATTCGGATAAGTCATCGTGCCTTGAGCCGGCGCACCTTCGCCGACGGCGCCATCCGCGCCGCCGAATGGCTCGTTCAGCAACCGCCGGGGATGTATTCGATGGCGGACGTGCTGGCAGGGTAAGTTGGGCGCGGAGCGACAAGTACCGAGGCCGGGGTAGCGCGATTCCGCTCGATCTTCTCTGGACTCCAAACTCAGGCGATGGTCCCTCAGTCGGCTAGAATTCCAGCGCAACGGCACGCTGCGTAGCCATTCCGTCGACCGAGGGGATCTCCGCCCGTATGAAGCTCGCGACCGATATCGGCGGTACCTTTACCGACCTCGTCTATCTCGACCAAGCTACCGGCAAGCCAGGCCTTCTCGTCGAATCGAATGCCGGCAGCTGGGGCGAACCGGCCGACCGCGATAAAGATGCCGTTCGGACCAACCTGCGCGCGGGAGTGATCAACCTGGAAGCGGCCGGGGATGTCTCTAGTTTGACCGACGAGAAGGTGTGACCACGATGGCGTTCGATCTCAACCCGTATTTCCGCAAGCTGATCCTGGTTGCGACCCACAATCCGTTGGTGTCGAGCATCGTCAATTCGTATGGGATGGCCCTGGGCGCTTCACGTTTTGTCGCCGGCGAATCCTTCCAGGAGTGCGCGCCCAAGCTCAAGCAACTCAACCGCGATGGCTTCAGGTGCAACACCACTATCCTGGGCGAAGCCATTACCGATCGGGCGCTCGCAAACCAGGTCACCGACGACTATATTGCGATCCTCGACCAGATCGAACGGGATGGGATCACCTGTAATCTGGCGGTCAAGCTAACCCAGATGGGCCTCAATATCGATGAGGAGTTGGCTTACACCAACATTGAGCGGCTGGTGGCGCATGCCAAGTCCAAAGGGAACTTCGTCCGCATCGATATGGAAGACTCGCCGCTGGTCGATGTCACCCTGCGCATCTACAAGCGCCTGCGCGAAGCCGGGCATGACAATATCGGTACCGTGCTTCAGTCCTATCTGTATCGCACCGGCAAGGACTACGACGGACTGATCCCCTATCACCCCAACCTGCGCATCGTAAAGGGCGCTTATCTCGAGCCACCAACGGTTGCGTATCCCAGGAAGTCCGATGTCGACGCGCGCTACTTGATGCTTACCAAAGACATGCTGGCGAGCAACAGCTACACCGGTATCGCCACCCACGATTACAGGATCATCGACGCGGTCATCGATTACACGAACAAGAACGGGATCGGGCGCGACAAGTTCGAGTTCCAGATGCTCTACGGCATCGCCACCAGTTTGCAAAAGGATCTTGTGAAGCGCGGTTATACCGTGCTTATCGCCACCCCACACGGCCCACAGTGGTACTTCTACCTGATGCGACGTCTGGCCGAACGCCCGGCAAACGTGCTCTTCTTCCTGAAGAACATTTTCCGGTAGCTCCCTGCACTCCGATATTTCGCGGGTCCGGGACTCGTTACGAAACCCGCATGTTTTCTATTGCGTCGAAGTCCCAGGCGATACCGATACCCGGCTCGCTGGGGGCCACCGCGTGACCGTCGGCGATTTCCATGCCGTGAGTGGTCAGGCGTGAAAGCTGCGGAATGTGCTCCACGTATAACGCGTTGGGCACCGCCGCGGCCAAGCTGACATGCAGCTCCATCAGGAAATGCGGCGCCACCTTGACGTTGAACGACTCCGCCAGATGAGCGGTTTTCAACCAGGGCGTGATCCCGCCGATGCGCGCGACATCGACCTGCACGATTCCGCATGCGCCCGCTGCCAGGTATTCCCGGAAGTGACTGAGCGAATAGATGCTTTCGCCGACCGCAATCGGCGTCGATGGTCGATGCGGGAGAGTTCGACATGCCCGGTCATATCTTCGGCGGGCATCGGTTCCTCGAACCAGAAGAGATTCATCGGTTCGAACAGACGCGCGCGCTTTTTGGCTTCGGCGAAGGTGAATGACTGGTTGGCGTCTACCATCAGGTCGATATCCGCTCCAATGGCCTCGCGTACCGCCGTGAGACGGGCGAGATCTTCCATCGGATTCGGTTTGCCGACCTTGATCTTGACTCCGGGCCAACCTTTCGCGACTGAGCTTTTCGCCTCAGCTACGACCTCGTCGATCTCGATATTGAGCCAGCCACCCTCGGTGTCATAAAGCGGAACGCGCTCACGATACCCGCCGGCGAGGAGCCAGAGGGGCTGTCCGGCCGCCTTGCAGCGGATATCCCAGAGAGCGGTATCCACAGCGGCCAGCGCCAGGCTGGTGATTGCGCCCACGGCGGTGCCATGCGTTGACCAGAAGAGCTTGTTCCAGAGCGCCTCGACCTTGCGTGCGTCTTCTCCGATCAGGCGTGGGAGCAGGTCGACCCGCAAGCAGGGCGATGGTCGCGTTTCCACCCGTCCCGATCGTGTAGGAGTACCCGGTGCCGACGAATCCGTCGTCGGTTTCGAGCTGAACGAAGATCGTCTCCTGCTTGGTGAACTGCTGAATGGCATCGAAACGAACGACCTCTGGTTCGAGATCGACGAGAAATGCGTCGGCGCGAACGATCTTCATACTATTATGCCTCCTTCTTGGCTTGGTGTTCGGTCGAGAGAAACCCCTCGTCTATGGTCCATTCGAGGTGATGGTCTACCAGGGTTTCGTAGTACGGCCGTGCTTCATGATCCCAGCCCATCATCCGGTACCAGGAGCGAATCATTCGCATAAACGCAGTCCGGTCTATGCGTTGGCCAGCCCAGGATCCGCTATCGATTGGATCGTCGAAAAATCGATCGGGCAGGGTGTCGGCCTCGGGGCCAATCTCTTCTCGCAGGTTGTACAGGTGCATCAATTGGAGACGACGCTCGCCGATGCGCATGATCTCGTATGTGGACGTGTTCCAGCCGGTGATCGCCGCCAGCATCGATCCCATCTGCTCGAAGGTCAGCACGCGCACCGGAGCGATGGCGAAGATACAGAAGCCGAGCGCGTCCGCGGCTGACCAGAGCGTCGCCAGGACTGAGTAGTTCCGCATTTTTCGAGCGGAGATCTCCTGCATGGGAATACGCTGCAAGATGCCGAACGTGCGGGAATTTTCCAGCGCGTGGCTCCAGCCATCAGCGTCGAAATCCCAATCGTGCTCGGCAATGTCGAATCGCGGACCGATCGGCGCGGTGGCATAGCCGAGCGCCAAACCGATTTGCGTGCGCGGCTCAAACGGGACTAGCTCGAGGCCCTTTACCTGCATGGCCAGCGCTTCAGCGTCCTTGCCGATGCGCGCGGCCGCGCGTTTGCTCCCTTCGGCCAGCAAGTGGCCGGCACCGGTACGGTTTCCGATCGCGTCGATGAGCCGAATGACGCCGGGAGCATCGCCAAATCCTGGGATATCTGGTTCGAAGTCCTCAGGTAGCAATTCGCGTTCCCGGCATTCCATCGCCATCGATATCGTGAAGCCGAGCGAATCGGGATCCATGCCCAGCTCATTGCACTGCACGTTCGCAGCGAGCACCGAATCGAGATCGGTGAGACCGATATTTGGTCCCAGGGCGCCGGTGATTTCCTGGTGAATAACTCCGGAGCGTGGATCGAAGCGGGCGTCGTCGCCCGCACCGAATCGCTTGATGCAGTCGTTGGGGCAACCGGGACACGGGGCGTCACCCGCATATCGGCGCATGAAGTGTTCGGGATCGTACGAATTCGACGCCGCGAATGCGCTCGTGCGGTAATTCTCGGCGCAAACGGCGGTGTCGCCGGTCAACAGATGGATCCAGGCCGCGAATCCGGGTGGTTCGAGCTGCCAGCGGGTGAGATCGTTGATCGTCATCTGATCGCGATAAGATCGGGTGAGCTCCTCGCATGTCATCCGATCGGCCACCGGTGGCAGCGAGCCTCCCCGGATCACGATGGCTTTGAGAAGCTTGGATCCGGCCACCGCGCCCATGCCCATGCGGGCAGCTTGGTGGTTGCGATCCGATACAATGCTGGCGAAGCGAACCAGATTCTCCCCTGCGGGACCAATCGCCGCCACAGGAGCCTCGGGGGCCGAAGCGCCGCCAGAGCTCCTCGGTCGCGGATCCGGTCGTTTTGCCCCACAGATCGGACGCTGATTCGATCGAGACCTTGCCATTGTCAATAACCAGGATCGCGGGTTCGGCTGCCTGTCCGCGAACGATGATGGCATCCACCCCGCTACGCTTCAGAGCAATGGCAAACGGACCCTCGCTGCGCGCCTCCCCAATCCCATAGGTGAGTGGGCTCTTGGCAGCCACGGTAAACCGGGCGAGTCCGGCATACGGTTGCCCCGCAATGACACTCGAAGCGACGACGAGCAAATTTTCCGGATCAAAGGGATCGATGCCTGGATCCGTTTCGCGCAGCAACAGCTCAGTTGCCAGCAGACCGCCACCGGCATAGGTGCGCCACCAGATCTCGTCTCGCGCTTCAAAGGCGATCGACCGCGTGGTTAGATCGACTCGCAGCAGGCGTCCGTTGTAGCCATAGCGTTCAACCATGCTGTGCTCCGAAATTGGAAAACGGCGGCAGCCAATTGGCCGCCGCCGTCTCCGTTACAGATCGTGAGGCTTATTCTTCACAGTCCATGTAGCTCTCGGCAAACGTGGACTGGATGCCGCTTTGTAATCTCTTTGAGATTCTCGGAGTAGGTGTCGACCGTTTCGCCGTCGATCAGGAAAGTGCCCGAGTCGATCAGGAAGGGCGAATCGGCCTTCATCTGACAGCTATGACGCAGCAGATCGAGCGCATAGCCGGCAACATAAGCTTGGCCATACGGGTTCTGAGCCATTGTGCCCACCAGATACCCCTCGCGGATGGCATCGAGCACGATCGGGTCGTCGTCGATGCCGACCATCTTGATGCGCTTGTCGCCCAGATTCTCCAGCGCAGTCGCCGCCACGGTCGATGGAACATATGCGGTTGCTATGATGCCGTCGATCTCATCGCCGGAAGCAGCCAGCAGCGCGTTGATCTTGTTGTCGGCTTCTTCCTGGCTATCGATGTCGGCCAGATGCTGAAGTAGCGTGACGGTACCGCCTGTTTCCGCCACAGCCTGCTCCACTGCCGCCATTCGGAGCTGCGTATTCGGGTCGACCAGGAAGCCTGTCAGATGGACGATAGTGCCCTCACCGCCCATTGACTCGATAAGAGCCTTGGTGCCCAGATAAGCGGAGTTGGCAACATCGGTCTCAATGCAGAATTGCACCTGCGATGGCTGGGACGTGCATCCGCCGACCAACGCGGTTGGGATGTTCTCGTCCATCAGTTCTTCGATAGTGCTGTTCTTGCCGTTGGCATCGCCGGGGAAGATAGCAAAGGCATTGTAGCCCTGAGCCTGAAGCGTCGAGATCAGCTCGTCCTTTTTTTTTTTTTTTTTTTTTTTTTTTTTTTTTTTTTTTTTTTTTTTTTTTTTTTTTTTTTTTTTTTTTTTTTTTTTTTTTTTTTTTTTTTTTTTTTTTTTTTTTTTTTTTTTTTTTTTTTTTTTTTTTTTTTTTTTTTTTTTTTTTTTTTTTTTTTTTTTTTTTTTTTTTTTTTTTTTTTTTTTTTTTTTTTTTTTTTTTTTTTTTTTTTTTTTTTTTTTTTTTTTTTTTTTTTTTTTTTTTTTTTTTTTTTTTTTTTTTTTTTTTTTTTTTTTTTTTTTTTTTTTTTTTTTTTTTTTTTTTTTTTTTTTTTTTTTTTTTTTTTTTTTTTTTTTTTTTTTTTTTTTTTTTTTTTTTTTTTTTTTTTTTTTTTTTTTTTTTTTTTTTTTTTTTTTTTTTTTTTTTTTTTTTTTTTTTTTTTTTTTTTTTTTTTTTTTTTTTTTTTTTTTTTTTTTTTTTTTTTTTTTTTTTTTTTTTTTTTTTTTTTTTTTTTTTTTTTTTTTTTTTTTTTTTTTTTTTTTTTTTTTTTTTTTTTTTTTTTTTTTTTTTTTTTTTTTTTTTTTTTTTTTTTTTTTTTTTTTTTTTTTTTTTTTTTTTTTTTTTTTTTTTTTTTTTTTTTTTTTTTTTTTTTTTTTTTTTTTTTTTTTTTTTTTTTTTTTTTTTTTTTTTTTTTTTTTTTTTTTTTTTTTTTTTTTTTTTTTTTTTTTTTTTTTTTTTTTTTTTTTTTTTTTTTTTTTTTTTTTTTTTTTTTTTTTTTTTTTTTTTTTTTTTTTTTTTTTTTTTTTTTTTTTTTTTTTTTTTTTTTTTTTTTTTTTTTTTTTTTTTTTTTTTTTTTTTTTTTTTTTTTTTTTTTTTTTTTTTTTTTTTTTTTTTTTTTTTTTTTTTTTTTTTTTTTTTTTTTTTTTTTTTTTTTTTTTTTTTTTTTTTTTTTTTTTTTTTTTTTTTTTTTTTTTTTTTTTTTTTTTTTTTTTTTTTTTTTTTTTTTTTTTTTTTTTTTTTTTTTTTTTTTTTTTTTTTTTTTTTTTTTTTTTTTTTTTTTTTTTTTTTTTTTTTTTTTTTTTTTTTTTTTTTTTTTTTTTTTTTTTTTTTTTTTTTTTTTTTTTTTTTTTTTTTTTTTTTTTTTTTTTTTTTTTTTTTTTTTTTTTTTTTTTTTTTTTTTTTTTTTTTTTTTTTTTTTTTTTTTTTTTTTTTTTTTTTTTTTTTTTTTTTTTTTTTTTTTTTTTTTTTTTTTTTTTTTTTTTTTTTTTTTTTTTTTTTTTTTTTTTTTTTTTTTTTTTTTTTTTTTTTTTTTTTTTTTTTTTTTTTTTTTTTTTTTTTTTTTTTTTTTTTTTTTTTTTTTTTTTTTTTTTTTTTTTTTTTTTTTTTTTTTTTTTTTTTTTTTTTTTTTTTTTTTTTTTTTTTTTTTTTTTTTTTTTTTTTTTTTTTTTTTTTTTTTTTTTTTTTTTTTTTTTTTTTTTTTTTTTTTTTTTTTTTTTTTTTTTTTTTTTTTTTTTTTTTTTTTTTTTTTTTTTTTTTTTTTTTTTTTTTTTTTTTTTTTTTTTTTTTTTTTTTTTTTTTTTTTTTTTTTTTTTTTTTTTTTTTTTTTTTTTTTTTTTTTTTTTTTTTTTTTTTTTTTTTTTTTTTTTTTTTTTTTTTTTTTTTTTTTTTTTTTTTTTTTTTTTTTTTTTTTTTTTTTTTTTTTTTTTTTTTTTTTTTTTTTTTTTTTTTTTTTTTTTTTTTTTTTTTTTTTTTTTTTTTTTTTTTTTTTTTTTTTTTTTTTTTTTTTTTTTTTTTTTTTTTTTTTTTTTTTTTTTTTTTTTTTTTTTTTTTTTTTTTTTTTTTTTTTTTTTTTTTTTTTTTTTTTTTTTTTTTTTTTTTTTTTTTTTTTTTTTTTTTTTTTTTTTTTTTTTTTTTTTTTTTTTTTTTTTTTTTTTTTTTTTTTTTTTTTTTTTTTTTTTTTTTTTTTTTTTTTTTTTTTTTTTTTTTTTTTTTTTTTTTTTTTTTTTTTTTTTTTTTTTTTTTTTTTTTTTTTTTTTTTTTTTTTTTTTTTTTTTTTTTTTTTTTTTTTTTTTTTTTTTTTTTTTTTTTTTTTTTTTTTTTTTTTTTTTTTTTTTTTTTTTTTTTTTTTTTTTTTTTTTTTTTTTTTTTTTTTTTTTTTTTTTTTTTTTTTTTTTTTTTTTTTTTTTTTTTTTTTTTTTTTTTTTTTTTTTTTTTTTTTTTTTTTTTTTTTTTTTTTTTTTTTTTTTTTTTTTTTTTTTTTTTTTTTTTTTTTTTTTTTTTTTTTTTTTTTTTTACATCAGTTCGACGCTGCAAAGCGAGATCCTCAGTCTACTTTGCCGATGTATGAGCTTGCGCGCACCATCATTATTCCCTCATTCCCAAGATTCTGGTCGATGGAAGCCAGCATTCATCGGTGACCCGCGTCAAGCGCTTGAACGCTACCGGATCGGATACGTCTCCGAAATTCGCCAAACGGAGGGTCTCATTCTGTCACTCCGTCTCCGAACGTGGCCATGACCGTGTGGGATCGTCTGCAAACATGCTCGGCTGGATTCAACCGAGCGCCGAGCGGTCAGCGGTTGCTCCATTTGTGAGTCGTTTGCAGGTGAAAACTCCATCGTTAGAACAACAAGTGGGCAATCTCTCTGGTAACTAACAAAAGGTCAGTCTGGCCAAGTGCTCGCGGCGGAAACTTCCATCCTCATCATCGACGAGCCGACGGTTTGCATCGATGTCAGAACAAAGTACGAGTTACACGAGCTCATCTGGAGCTCTCCAACCAGGGGCTCTCGATCCTGCTCATTTCCAGTGACATGCCGGAGATCGTCGAACTGGCCGACCGCATTGTCGTCATGGTTGACCAGCGGGTAGCCGGCACGCTGCCGAACTCGCGTAACTATGACGAAATGAGCCAGAGGATAATGGAGCTTATCTATCACCGGTCCGATCCCACCCATACAGAACTGACCCCCGATACCTAGTCTAATTTCGAAGCATGTGTCGACCTCGTGTGCGAAGCTCGCACGCTCATGCTCACTGCTGGAAATCTCAATAGGGTACCCCGGTAGGGTACTATTGGGGAGTCGAGAACGGAGTTGCAGTTACGCGGAATCCGATCGTAACTATGGAACAGCCTATGGCAAGTATTTCCAACCTTTCCGCTGCTGAACGAGATGACATCGTTCAGCGGCTCAAGCGTATCGAGGGACAGGCGCGCGGAGTGCAGAAGATGGTTGATGACGGGCGCGAATGTGGCGACATTCTTACCCAGATCGCCTCGATTCGTGCGGCGGTCAACAGCTTGAATGGTGAGCTGCTCGAGGCCTATCTGCTGCGCTGCATCCAGACTCCGGACGACTTCGGATCTCCAGAAAAGGCAATTCAACAGGCTGTGCGCGCTTTGGTCCGCAGCTAGCAAAGAAGGCAAGTCACTGATGATTATTGATCGCGTTTTCACTCCCGGCCTGGCACAGGTGGCCTATCTGATTGCTGATGAATCGAGTGGTGAGGTCGCCGTAATCGATCCACGTCGCGATGTTCAGGTCTATCTCGACTGGGCTGCAGAGCGAAGCTTCCGCATCAGCGCTATCCTGGAAACTCACGTCCACGCCGACTTCATATCGGGAGCACTGGAGCTGCACCATGCCACCGGCGCGCCGATTTTTGCTAGCCGGCTTGGCGATCAGGAGTTCGACCATCAACCACTTCAGGACGGTGATCAGGTATCTGTCGGAAATCTGATCCTCGAAGCTCGCTGGACGCCGGGGCATACGCCCGAACATCTCATATTCCTGCTTTTCGATCGCTCCTCCAGTGACCAGCCAAAGGCAATGTTCAGCGGCGATCTGATCTTCGCAGGGGAGGTGGGCCGTCCCGATTTGCTCGGCGAGGCGCAGACCAGTCAACTGGCGCGGCAACTCTTCCAGACTCTGACGTACCGCATCGCTGATCTTCCCGACGAATTGATCGTCTATCCGGGGCATACCGCTGGATCGGCGTGTGGTCGCAAGATCGGTGATGCGGCAGCGACTTCGCTCGGTGCCGAGCGTCAGTTTACGTATGCCTGGAAGTACGACAACGAGGCGGATTTTGTCCGGGGGATCATGGACGAGATGCCGTCGCCTCCGCCCTATTACGCGCGGATGAAAACGGTCAATCGTGTTGGACCCGCTCTGTTGCATACGCTACCTGAGGGCGAGGCGATGCCGGCCAGCGACGTCGCGACCGCCATCGCGGATGGAGCGCTCGTAATCGACGCCCGAGAAGAGCGGCACTTCGATCGGGCGCATGTGCGCGGATCGTTCTATGCTGGTTCACGGGCGGATTTCGTCACCTGGGTTGGATGGCGCGCCCCATACGACCAGTCGGTGATCCTGGTGCTCGATCGCGATGAAGACTTCGGAAAGTACCGAACCGAGCTGCGCCGTATCGGTGTCGATGCGGTTGTGGGCTACTTGGCGGAGGGAATCGACGCATGGCTCGACTCCGGTGGAGCCGTCGACCAACTACAAGGTCTTTCCCCTGAACGGTTTCAGGAACTTCTGGAGGAGTCCGACGATGCGACCTTGCTCGATGTCCGCAGCCGGGATGAATGGAAGTCCGGTCATATCCAGCATGCGCGCAACGCGTTCGCCGGGGACATTTCCGCTGGTTCTCCTGTGGAAGTGAAGGATGACGCGTTGGTCATGCTGGCCTGCGCCTCCGGGTATCGATCGCGCGTAGCAGCCAGCATGCTCCAGTCGCGCGGTGTCTTGCGCATTGTCCAGCTCGACGGCGGAATGGCTGCATGGGATGCCGCCGGTATGCCAGTTGAGCGCTAGTAAAGGATTACCGGGATGGGAATTTTCAACAGACTTTTTGGCAGCAGGGCTACGATTGAGGACGTAGACATTCAAGCGACCGCTGCCGCGCTCGATCAATCGGGAATCCAGGTCATCGATTGCCGGTCTGAGCGAGAATGGCGCTCCGGTCATTTGCAGGGTTCGATGTTGATGCCGCTCGACTCGATTGGCAGCCGAATGAATGAGCTCGACAAGGAGCTGCCGGTGATCGTGGTTTGCCGATCGGGGCATCGCAGCTCGATCGCCGCCCGCCAGCTCGCGGAGGCTGGGTTTATCGACGTCAAGAGCATGAAGGGTGGACTCAACGCCTGGTCTCGATCGGGAAACCCCCTCGTGTCCTGACCATGTGGACGAATCAACGACGTACGGAAACGTGAACAAGGAAGGGATACATGAGCGTGTCGAATTTTGAGCTGAGTCCTCTCGAGGTCGATGTCACTACCACCGTGGCTGCCGTTGGAAATCCTGACGTGCAGGTCATCGATTGTCGAGAACAGAACGAATGGGACGCCGCGCACGCGGACGGTATGACCCTGATGCCGCTCGATACCATCGGGCAGCGGATGGGTGAGCTTGACAAGCAGCGCCCGGTCATCGTCGTCTGTCGATCCGGACGTCGCAGTCTCGTGGCGGCGGAGCAATTGGTGGCAGCGGGTTTCACTGATGCGAAGAGCATGAATGGCGGATTGATTGCCTGGGCTGAATCAGGCCATCCGTTGATCGCAAATGAGAAGGAGACACCACATGACAACTGAAACTGGAAAGCAGATAGCGCTTGATCCTCGGGTTACGCTGGCAATGCCGATCGAAGCTGCACTGGAAGCGACCACGGCGGCACTCAAGGCAGAAGGCTTTGGAATACTCACCACCATCGATGTGCAGGCAACGATGAAGGAAAAGCTGGGTGAGGAGTTCGATCCGTATCTGATCCTGGGCGCCTGCAGCCCGAAGCTCGCGCACACTGCGCTCTCGGCTGATCCCGAGATTGGACTGCTGCTCCCATGCAATGTCGTGCTGCACGAGCAAAAGGGATCGACCACGGTTTTGATCGTGGATCCGGAAGCCATGTTGGCGGCGGCGGCTGGGCGTCCCGAGCTGGAATTGGTCGCGAGTGAAGCAACAGAGCGGCTGCAGCGAGTCGCTGCGTACTCTGGCGGCAATGGGATAACGGTTGGCGCTACGCTTCTGGGGTGGCGACGACCGGAATGAGCAGTTCCTGGCCAACGAAGATCGAATCCTGGCTTTGCAAACCGTTCGCCTGGATGATCGCATCCCAGGTGACGCCAAACATCTCGGCGATTCCGGAAAGCGTGTCTCCTTCTTGCACCACATAGCGACTCTCGCTCAGGCGCGGGGTCGGGGAGAGCGCGATCGTCACGGTGACTATCACGAACGCCGGCTCGTTAGCGACATCCCCTGAATCGCTTACCGAGCTTCCACGGTCGAGCTGCGTACAGCCGCCGAGGACCGCGAACGCAAGCAGGAGCATGCCCCAGCCGGCGAATCGGCTGGGGGTGGAACGGATTCGCGGATTGAGCCTGGATCCGGAACGATGTGAGAGTTGCTTCGCCTGATTCAGGAGAACACGTCCTGTTGGAATGACCGCCCGTTGCAGTGTTAGCTGAGAACGAGCGCTTCTTCGGGCCAGCGGTAGAGATCGGCCTGCCGGTTCTCGACCGAAGGAACCTGACGGCGGACCTTCTGGAGATAGTCGAGATCGACCGTGGCGGTAAGTACACATTCGCGGTCCGGCGCAGTGCCGAGCACGGTGCCCCACGGGTCGGCCACCAGCGATCGCCCGTAGCACCATTTCCCGGAGGAATCGGCGCCGAACTGACCGCTGCTCACCATGTACACCTGATTCTCGATCGCCCGGGCGCGAATCAAAACCTCCCAGTGGTCTTTGCCGGTGGTCATGGTGAAGGCGGCCGGGAGAACGATCACGTCAGCGCCGCGCAAGCGCAGGATGCGGAAGAGCTCAGGGAAGCGGAGGTCGTAACAAATCGCCAACCCGACCGTCGTGCCCTCCAGATCGAAGGTAACGATCTCTTCGCCGCGTTGCACCGTGTTCGATTCGCGATAGGACGCCACGCCGTCCAGTACCACGTCGAACATATGCATCTTGCTGTATTGGGCAACGATCTCGCCGCTCGGATTGAAGACAACAGTAGTATTGAACAGCTTGGGCTCGCCATCCCGTTTTTCCAGGATGCTACCACCGTGCACATAGATGCCATGCTGTCTTGCTTTGGCAGCCAATGCATCGGTTACTGGTCCGGGAATGAGCTCGGCGTTGGCGCGATTTCCATCGTCATCGCCCAGAAAGGTCCAGATTTCTGGTAGCACGACCAAACGAGCGCCGGTCGTAGCAGCCTCGTCGATCAGCCGTAGAGCTGTGTCGATATTCGCGGCTTTGTCCTCACCGGAGTTCATTTGGAGTACGGCGACATCGAAGGCATTACTTGGCATTTTGGGGGGACTCCTCGTTCGTCGGTGCATCGAACCTTTGAATGGATCATAGCACTGGGCGAGAATTACTTTGCGGTAGCCTCATTCTCTCTTATTCTTAGTCAGTTACGTGTTTGTCACAGCGGTTGGTTATCCGCCCGTTCCACATGCGAACCGTGAAAGCTCAAGGCGCCGGAACTCGCGGCCTCTCTCTGGACAGCCACTCAAAGTACGGAAGGAAACTGCACATCATGACCGACACCGAAATCAAGCGACCAGTGCCGGAGGCGCCAAACGCATTGCGAGACTGGTTCACCAGCGGGCTGCGTGCCGAGATCGAATCCCGGGGGTTGCCGGTCATCGAGGGAGATGAGCCCGCCGAGCGCGGCGGCATTGCGCTCCACCCAGTCGACATCGAAGCTCCAAAGAGCTTCCGGCGCAAGAATCGCGCCGTTTTCGTGGTCGGCATCGGTGAGGGCCAGGGCGTTCCGGAAATTCCCCTGGCGACGCTCTATCCCCTGCAGCTCCGATCGCTCGGCAACATGTTCTTCCTGCTTATCCCGGACGGATCACATGGCGGCGTGGAAGCCTTTATCTCGACCCTGGAGCAGGGTTCGTACTCCCTGAAGTATTGGGGCGATGACGCGGCGTTCTTTAAAGAGGTTGCCGACCGTCTGACGCCACTGGCTACGTCTACCCTGATTATCGAGAACGAATTTGTGCCTGACCTGGAACCAGAGCTCTGGGGTGGGGATGAAGTGACCCAATCGATTACTCGTGCCGGCATCTTGCTCGACGAGCTCGATCTGCTACCGTCCCCCTTCCCGATCGATGCTTATCTGCCCGAGGCCGATCTGCGTCACCTGAAGCAAATGTTCAACATCGGCGGTCTCAGCTATGGCAACGTCAGCGCCCGCAAGGACGACACCCGGTTCTGGATGAGCGCCAGTGGCGTCGATAAGAGCAAGCTGGAGCAGATCGGCACCGAGATTCTGTTGGTGACCGATTACATTCCTGAACGTCGCGCCATGCGCCTCAGCGTTCCGCCCGATGTCACCCCGCGTCGCGTCTCAGTTGATGCGATCGAGCATTTCATGATCTATCGTGAGCACCCGAGCGTCGGTGCCATCTTGCACATTCATGCCTGGATGGAGGATATTGCCTCCACACGCATCAATTATCCGTGCGGCACGATCGAGCTTGCGACCGGCGTAGCCGATCTGGTTCGCCAGGCTGCCGATCCGGGTCACGCCGTCATCGGTCTCCGCAATCACGGTCTGACCATTACCGGCGAGTCGCTGGACGAGATCTTTGCCCGTATCGAGAGCAAGATTCAGCGTCAGGTGCCGATGGCCTAACCGGGAATCCGAGCGGCTTCAGCGGGTAATGATGCGCTCCGTGGCGGTTCGCTACGGAGCGCTTTTCGTAAGAAGAGGAACTGCGCCATGAGCAAGGCCCTCCAGTACAAATTCTCGATTCCGAACTTTGTGGCGGTGCGCGCGGCGGAGAAGCTACCGGGCAAACTGCTGGAATCGGGGCGGATTCCCGGCTTCAGCGAGATCGATCGCAATCCGATTCCACTTCCCAGCGCAGCCTATGCAAGGCTCAAGCCACTCATGAGCGGAATCTGCGGCAGCGATATCTCGGCGTTGACCAATCGTAGTGGCCCCGCGCTGACGCCGTTCACCTCGTTTCCATTCACCCCCGGGCATGAGGTCCTGGCTGAGATCGTCGAGCTGGGTGACGAGGCCGCCACGATGGAGGGCATCGCCGTCGGTCAGCGAGTGGTGTTGAATCCGGTCATCTCCTGCTACATGCGCGGTCTCGAGCCGTGCCGTATGTGCCGCACCGGAGAACCGGGACTCTGTACCCGCACCGCGGAAGGATCGCTCTCTCCCGGGATGCTCACCGGTTTCTGCCGTGATCTTCCCGGTGGCTGGAGCACCGACATGGTGGCGCACTGGAGCCAGCTCGTACCGGTGCCCGACGAGATTTCCGACGATGTCGCCGTGTTGATCGAGCCATTCAGCGTGGCCGTGCACGCGGTTCTCAAGGACCCTCCTCCATCCTGGGCGAAAGTGCTCATTATTGGGAGCGGCTCGATTGGACTCTTCGTGCTGGCGGCAATGCGCATGTTGGGCTCTAAAAGCAACGTCACCGTACTGGCACGGCATCCGCTACAGGCGGAGATGGCGGAGGCGCTCGGTGCGGATCAGGTGCTGCGCGGCGAGTCCGCTGGCGACGCCGCGATCAAGATCGCCGGAGCGAAAAAATACAAACCGATCAAAGGCAAGCCAACTTATGCCGGCGGTTTCGACTGGGTCTATGACTGCGTTGGCTCGAATGCCAGCGTCGACGACAGCCTGCGAGTTTCCGGACCGCACGGTCACGTCGTCATGGTTGGCTGCGCGGCCGAAATGAGCCATCTCGATCTGACCTTCGTCTGGAACCGCGAGCTCCAGGTCACCGGTTGCTATGTTTACGGCCGGGAAAACACCATGGAAGGAAAACCACATACCTTCCGGGTCGCAATGGAGTTGATCCTCGGCCATCCGGGTGTCGATCTCTCCCGGTTGATCACCCATCGGTTCACGCTCGATCAATGGCAGGAAGCGATGCAGGTCAGCCTCGCGCGCGGCAAGCACGGCGCCATCAAGCCCGTCTTCGATATGCGGGAAAAGACAGCAATCACGCGCTCGGACCCGACCTAAGGTAGGACTTCATTGTCCCGATAGAGGCGGTTGGATCATTTCAAGAGCGGCGAACTCAAGAGTAACGGTAGCTGCGGAGTATGGCTGCACGATCAGCCCGACGCACTTGACTGAACTGATCGATAGTCTGTCTATCAATCGTCAGCGATTGCCGAAGCGGTCCCAGTGCACGAGCTCTGAAAGCGGCTTTCGCCCACCGATCCGGGCCGGTCGCGCACTTTCAGCCGGATGACCCACGGCCACCGCGCTGTAGATCGACCAGTCTTCCGGCAATCCCAGGGTCTCCCGCGCCAGTGTTTGCGATTCGTCCGACCAGAATGTCACGATACCGGCTCCCAGTCCGAGCGCTTGCGACGCTAGCAGAATCCGCTCATCGACCCGTCCCAAATCGTAGGCATGCGCATTGGCGTCTGGTCCAGCGGCCAGGACGATCAGCAGCAATGGTGCATTCGCAATCCAGCCGGTGTACTGGGTCGCCTGTGCTAGCGCGGCTTTTTCATCCGCGTTTCGTACGACCATGAATTGCCAGGGCTGCGAATTGCTGGCACTGCCAGTCCAGCGCATGGTCTCCAGCAATGCCTGGATGTCGGCATCGCTCACCGGTTCGTCGGTGAACTCGCGAATCTGCCGTTGCCCGAGCAAGAAATCGAGATAATCCTGTCCTGTTGCCATGTCTTCCTCCTTCTCGTATCAACAACTCAAGCATACGGCGCTGTGCGGAACGGAGGAGGAATCGCGGGAGCGGCGTGTTACACGCTGCCGTGAGGGATTGCTTCGTTCTTCAGCTTGACAACAGACCGGAAAACTCGCCCGGGAGACGACGGCTCAGGGCGTGCCTGGGAAGAGGTGCCGCCTAAAACTGCTGAAAGATGATGAAAACGATGATCAAGACGATGATACCGAAGCCCATGATCAGGATCGCCTGGCAGCCGCGGGCGGCCGATGCGACATCCTCGGGCGAGCTGCCACGTCCTTCGGGGGCGTCGTCCTCGGGAAAGCTCAAGCTGGGGTTCCGTCCTTTTGCGATTCACGCCAGACATGCGCCATACGCATGATGGCGGTCAGGTTGGTGGCGATGGCCAGAATGATAAGCGCCCACATCGGTCGGTCGATAATCAGACCAAGCGAGAGCACGACCACGCGCTCCGGCCGTGCCAGAATGCCAACCGATGCTTTCCATCCGGCCGCTTCTGCGCGCGCACGAGCGTAGCTGACCATCACCGCGCCGGTGGCGGAGAGAAGTACGAGCATCGAGCCCCACTTCCAATCTCCGGTACCGAGCATGTACCAGAGAAGCCCGACGTAAACGATGATCTCTGAATAGCGGTCGACGGTCGAATCGAAAAAAGCCGCCGAACTTTGATGTTTTCCCTGTGGAACGGGCCACTGCGCCGTCGAGCATGTCGAAGGCGCTGGCGAAAAGCAGCAGCACGCCGCCGAGCTGACCGCGGCCCGAGGCAATGATTGCCGCCACGACGCAGTTGAAGATGAATCCGGCGATAGTGAGCATGTTGGGCGTGACGCCGAACTTGCCGAGGAACGCTCCGGCCACCAGCATCTTCTGCCGTGCCCAGGTTCCGAGTCGCTCCGATATCACGCTTGCACTCCCACGCTGGTCGCCACTAGGCCATTACGGCCACACCCGACCGCACATAGACATCGAGCACCCGCTGCGCCACGCTCGGCCAGCTGTAATGATCGGCAGTTTTCCGTCCGGCTTGCACCAGACGAGCACGCAAATCCGCATCGGCGAGCAATCGTACGATAGCAAGCGCAATGGCCGAGGGATCACGCGGTGATACCAGGAGAGCGTCTTTCGTACTGGTGGCAACGCTGGCATAGCCGGGAATGTCGCTGGCGACTACCGGCTTCATCGACGCCATGGCTTCCAACAGCACAATTCCGAAACTCTCTCGATAGATCGACGGCGCGCAGAAGACATCGCAGCTCGAGTAGTAGTGCGGCAGACTCTCCTGCGAGACCTCTCCAACGAATTCGACATTACTGATCTGATACCGCTCGATCGTCTCGTGGAAGCGTGCCGGATCACCCGGCCCAACGACCATCAGACGTGCGTTCGGATACTGCTGTTGAATGAGCGGCATCGCGCGCAAGAGATATTTGAACCCCTTACGAGCCTCATTGAACCGACCGACAAAAAGAATGCGCGGCGTGCCCGATGTCGCCCAGGGGAAGGGTTCCTTATGCTCACCGAAGCGTTCGATATCGATACCGTTCGGCACAACATCGTAGTGCCCGGCGAAGTACTGCATCATGTGGGTCTTCGCTGGCTCCGACACGCAGATCTTACCGTTCAGGCGATTCATCAGGATCGAGAAATAGGGCTTCAGCATGCCATACCACGGGTTGGTATCCCGGGCGGCGTGAAAAGTAGCCACATTCACCGTGCGCGAGTTGAGCAGGACCATGTACGGCAGAAGCGGAATCATGGGCTCGTGGCAATGGATCACGTCGAATCTCTCGTACTGCAGGATTTGCTTCACCGCGTTGTACAACGTAACGTCGAACATCAATCGCGCTTTGGACCCGTTGGCGGGAATGGGGATATGACGTCCCACTCCGTAAAACCCGGGCTGGATGTCGAGGCCGCCCTGCCGCGCCTTGGGCGCCAGGATCACGACCTCATGCCCGAGGTTTTCGAACTCGCGCTTGAGATTCTCGATATGTTGCGCCACGCCACCGGGGTGCGACATGTCGTACGGGGTGACTTGCGCGATCTTCACAAGCGCGCATTCCCGATGTCGCTGGGGCGTTGGACTTCGAAGCGTTCAGCCATGCGGGTTCCCTTCCGGTCCCGGATGATACCAAAGCACGCAGTATGTGCTGTTGTTCAAAGAACCTTCGGTGCCGGCAGATCGCCCGCGTAATGACAGGCGACCAGGTGCGCGGGTTCGATCTCGCGTAGTTCCGGAACCTCGGCGGCACAGTGATCGGTAGCATAGCGGCAACGGGTGCGGAAACGGCAACCACTGGGTGGATTGACCGCACTGGGCGGATCGCCGGTAAGTATGATCCGATCTCGCCGCGCGCGAGGATTCGGAATCGGCGCTGCTGCCATGAGCGCCTGGGTGTAGGGATGGAGCGGATTGCGGAAGATCAGCTCAGTCGGCGCTTGTTCGACGATCTTGCCGAGATACATCACCGCCACGCTGTCGGCAATGCTGCGCACCACGCCGAGCTGATGACTGATAAAGAGATAGGCGAGACCTTTTTCCTCACGCAGCCGTGAAAGCAACTGGAGGATTTGTGCTTGTACGGAGACATCCAGCGCGCTGACTGCTTCGTCCGCCACGATGATCTCCGGATCGACCGCCAGCGCCCGGGCAATACCGATGCGTTGGCGCTGGCCGCCGGAAAGCTCGTTCGCGTACCGGCCGCGGAAGTTCTCATTGAGCCCAACGGTCAACAAAAGCTCGCGCACACGATTGGAGCGTTCCGATTTCGGTACGATCTTGTGGAAAGCAAGCGCTTCTTCGAGCGTCTGGCTCACCGTCATGCGTGGATTGAGTGACGAGTTCGGATCCTGAAAGACGATTTGCAGTTGCTTGCGCCGCTCACGCATCTCGGAGGCGTTCGACGGGTCGATCGTCTGCCCGCGAAACTGCACGGTGCCCGCGGTCGGATCTTGCAGGTACAGAATGCAGCGCCCTGTGGTCGATTTTCCACAGCCACTCTCGCCGACCAGTGCCAGGGTTTCGCCTTCGCGAATCGTCAGATCCACCCCGTCCACCGCACGGATCACCTGCGCGGGACGTCGTTGCACGCGGTCGAGCAATCCGCCGCGCAGCGGGAAATGCTTGACGAGCCCCTGAACCTGCAGGAGGGGAGTGGGGTCGGTCACGTCGATCCTCCCGCTACGGTTTCAGCCAGATTCTTCTGGTAGTCTCCGGCAAAGTGACAGAGTGCTTCGTGTCCGCTTGCGATCTGCACCATCGGAGGCGGGGTGGTTACGCAAATTTCCCGACGATACCGGCACCGGGGCGCGAACCGGCATCCCGGCGGCAGGTCTCCCAAATCGGGCGGTGAACCGGGAATCGGCCGAAACGGCGCGCCGTCCCGCCCGGCATTTGGGATTGCTTCCAGCAAGCCGTTGGTATAGGGATGCCCCGGATTGTCGAAGAGTGGTTCAATGGATGCTTCTTCGACGATGCGCCCGGCGTACATGACTGCAACTTTGTCACACATTTCGGCGACGACGCCGAGATCGTGCGTGATCAGCAGGATGCTCATGCCGAACTCCTGCTGCAAATTGCGCAGCAAGTCGAGAATCTGCGCCTGGATGGTGACATCCAACGCAGTGGTTGGTTCGTCGGCGATCAGCAACTTGGGCCGGGACGAGAGCGCCATGGAGATCATCACGCGTTGGCGCAAACCGCCTGAAAGCTCGTGTGGATAGGCGGAGAATCGATCTTCGGCGTTGGGAATGCCGACGGTGCGGAAAAGCTCGATCGTTTGCGCTTTCGCTTCTGCCCGGCTTGCCCCCTGGTGGGTACGGATCGCTTCGGCCACCTGCTCACCGGCGGTATAGACCGGGTTCAGGAAGGTCATGGGATCCTGGAAGACCATCGAGATTTGGCTGCCGCGCATCTTTTGCATCTCGCCCTCGGAAAGGGCAAGCAGATCCCGTCCTTCGAAGAGGATGCGGCCACCAGCGTAATGACCAGGCGGAGTCGCCACCAGCCGCATGATTGCGCGTGCGGTCACGCTCTTCCCGGAGCCTGATTCCCCTACCAGCCCAAGCGTCTCGCCGGGTGCGATCGACAGGCTCACACCGTCCACTGCACGTAACGCGCCGGCACGGGTGAAGAATTCGATCTGGAGATTGTCGACTTCGAGGATAGGCACGCTGCTCATCAACGGCCCCCTTGCCGGGGATCGAGCACGTCACTCAATCCATCGCCCAGCAGATTGAAGCCAAGCACCGCGATCAGAATCATAAAGCCGGCTGCCAGCGACAAATGTGGTGAGGTCAGGAGCACGCCCTGGCCTTCAGAGAGCATGGCGCCCCAGTCTGGTGTGGGGGGTTGTACTCCTAATCCGAGAAAGGAGAGTGCGGCGAGATCGAGCATGGCGTAGGCCAGATCGAGCGTGGAGACAACGATGATCGGCCCAATGCAGTTCGGAAGAATGTGACGGAAGATGATTCGATGTTTCGGGTACCCCATCGCTTTGGCCGCTTCGGAGTAGGTCATCTCGCGTTGCACCAGCGTGACCCCACGCACGACCCGCGCGATGAAGGGGACATAGAGCACGCCCAGCGAAACCACCACATTCTTCAACGAGGGCCCAAAGGCAGCCACGATCGCCAGCGACAGGAGAAGCGGCGGGAAGGCGAGCATGATGTCGAGCACGCGCATGACCAACGTGTCGAACCAGCCGCCCCGGTAGCCAGCAATGATTCCGAGTGGCACCCCGATCAGCTCGCTGATGAGCACAACCGCAAACGCGCCTCCGAGCGCGGTACGGCTACCCCAGATCAGACGGCTCAGCACGTCGCGGCCGTTGCGGTCGGCACCGAGCAGGAAGTCTCCACCCGGAGCCGCCAATGACGAACCGAGTTCGCCATGAAGGGGATCCTTCGGAGCAAGCCAAGGCGCAAAGATCATGAGAATAAGCAGGAAACCGATGATGAGCGCACCAAAGACCGCTTTGCGGTTGCGGCGAAATTTCCAGAAAAAGGTGTTCCAGGATGAGGGGGACTCGGCAAGCGGTTCCAGCTCGGGGCTGAGCTCGGTGGCAATCGCTGACATTAGTACTTAATCCGCGGGTCGATGAGCGCGTAGAGGATATCCACGGTCAAGTTCAGGACGATGAAAGCGATCGCGATAAAGACGGTGGCGCCCTGCACCACCGGGTAGTCACGTCGCTGAACCGAATCGACCAGCAACGACCCGAGTCCGCCGATACCGAAGGTGTATTCCACCAGGACCGTACCCGCCAGCAGGAACCCGAACTGAAGCGCGGCCACCGTCACGATCGGGATGAGCGCATTGCGGAGCGCGTGCTTGAAGACGATCGAGCGCGGGGAGAGTCCTTTCGCGCGCGCAGTGACCATATAGTCTTGCGAGAGCGCTTCGATCATGCCGTTGCGGGTGATGCGGGTGGTGATGGCTGCCAGCGAAAGACCGAGCGCGATAGCCGGCAGCGTCAGATGCTTGACGGTGTCGAAGCCGCCGGAACCCTGCCCGAGGGCTGGCATCCACCGGAGTTTGTAACCAAAGATGAGTATCAAGAGTATGGAGGTGAAAAATACCGGAGACGAGGCACCGATCAAGCTGAAAAACGAAGCACCGACATCGACCCAGGAATTGCGTCGTAACGCCGACAGAATCCCAAGAGGGATCGAAACGAGCATCGAAAGTAAAAACGCGTAGGTTGCGAGTTTGAGCGTGATCGGGAGCCGGTCGAGCACGAGATCGCGGACCGGGGCTCGTTGCCGGAAGGAATCCCCCAGACTGCCGTGAGCCAGATCGTTGAGCCAGTATCCGTATTGGACCAGCACCGGTTTGTCCAGCCGATACTGCTCGCGGATGCTCTGGACATTCTGTTCGCTAATGCGCTGGCCACCGACCATGATGCGCACCGGATCTCCTGGTACGAAACGCACCAGAAAGAAGACGATCGAAGTGGCGATCAGCATGAGCGGAATGAGGGTTGCCAACCGGCTGACGATGAGACGCGCCATTCAGAATCTCGTTCTGGAACGAAACGAGTGCCCGGATCACCGTCGACTCCGGGCACTCGTCAGGTCGATAGCCGTTATGCGGCCTTCGTGAGATCGCGCAGGAAGGCATCCCAGTAGAAGAGCGGGTGCATGGTGTAGCCAGTCAGGCTCTTGTCCATGGCCATGAACCACTTGTTATGGTCGAGCCAGATGAGCGGCATATCGGCAGCAATCAGCTTCTGGGCGTCGATCAGCATCTGGGTGCGCTTCTCGGCATCGCCCTCCGCTTCAGCGCCGTTCAGCAGGGCATCCACGTCCGGGTTGCTGTAATAGGACTGGTTGTTCTGCGGCGGCACGCTGGTCGAGAGGAAGAGCGGCAGCAGCATCCCATTGGCGTCCGGGAAGTCCGCGCCCCACTCGTGGAAGGCCATCCCTTCGTAGTCGCCGGTTTGGAAGGCGGTGATACGGTCGGCTTGCGGAACCTGATCGATCTCGACGTTGACGCCGATTTCCAGCAGCATTTGCTGGATGGCCTGCGCCTCGGCGACGCGCAACGTGCTTTCGGAATCGACCAACAGCGTGGTGTCGAAGCCATCCGGGTACGCGGATTCGGCCAGAGCGGCCTTGGCACCTTCGACATCAAAGGTAACTGGGGTGAGTTCCTCGGATGCGGAGCCCGGCATGGTTGGGGGAACGGTGGTGGAGTTCGCCTGCACCGCCGCGCCGAGATAGAGATTTTCGAGAATCGATTGCACGTCGATCGCCATACTGACCGCTTTGCGGACGTTAGCGTCGTTGAACGGCTCCTGGTCGTTGCGCATGACGACCATCTCGCAGCTATACCCAATGACCTCGAGCAGCTCGACATTTTCGATGCCCTGCACGACCGCCAGCTGGTCTGGCTGGATATCACGCACCATCTGGAGCTCGCCGGTGCTGAGGCCTGCGGTGCGGGTGGTGGGGTCGGTGATGATCTTGAAGATAGCCGTCTGGAAGTAGGGCTTCCCTTCCTGCCAGTACGCATCGTTCTTCTGCAGCGTGATCTCGCTACCAGCCGCCCAGGAATCGAACTTGTACGGCCCGGTGCCGATTGGGCTCTGGGTTGGGGTGTCGATAGTCGAATCGATCAGCGACTTCGGCATGACATGCATGGCGGTCGTGGACGAAACGTATTGGAAGGTGCCCGAGGGCTCGGTGAGTTTGATCGTAATCTGCATGTCGCCAGTGGCTTCAATCGACTCGGTGACGTCGTACATCCAGGCCATGGGTGAGGCAATGGCTGGGTTGCGCACGCGCTCGATCGAGGCGATCAGATCGGCAGCGGTTAGCTCAGAACCGTCGTGAAACGTCACACCCGGGCGCAGATTGTAGATGTAGGTCAACTGGTCGGGCTGTTCGATACTTTCCGCCAGCAGTGGCTTCAGCGCGCCGGTGGTATCGACCATTGTCGGACCCTCGGTGATGTTGCAGATGACCACGTTGGCGGTGAAATCGTATCCGAGCGCCGGTTCGACGCCGCGCGGATCGGACTCGAGACCAAAGGTGAGGGTCTCTCCGTCCTGAGCCAGCACACCAACGCCGGGAAGAATCGATGGCATAGCCGCCATCATCGCGCCTGCTCCAGCCAGACCAGCTCCAGCTTTTAGCAGCCCGCGTCGCGACACGCTCTGCTGCAATGTATTGAAGTACGCGTACATCTTGCGGTCATAGTCCCGCCCGGTGAGTCGTGATTGATCGTTCGACACGTCTGGGTCTCCTTTTGGTACTAATTCGGACCCGCCCGTCCGTCGGTCTTGTTGAGATGCCTCGATTAGGGATGGTACCGCAAGATTTCGAAAGAGGTTTGCCCAAAATATGTGCTGGCCAACGTACCGTTTTGGGCACACTGCTCGAGAAAGCGACACCACCCTTCGGAATCTGGTGACTTTCGGGGACCACGGTCCGGGCAAACAATGAGGAAGATGACGACCACACCCGCGATTTGCTTCGGTCACGTCTTTTACTGGAACGATTCTCGCCTAAAATCGCCTCGGCAAACCGTATTGTGAACAAGGAGCATCCATTGGCAGCGGTAAAAAAGATCGATCACGTCGCGATTGCTGTGAAGAGCATCGACGAATCTCGAACCTGGTTCGAGCAGGTTTATGGGGCGCGCTATCTCGGCCAGAAGGAAAACGTCGAGCTGCAATACATCGTCGCGTATTTCCTGATGGGCGAGAGCCTGATCACGATGCTGGAAGGAACCACCCCTGAGAGCTTCGTGACGCAGCACATCGAAAAGCGGGGCGAGGGGATTCAGCATGTCGGCGTCGAAGTCGACGATCTGGATGAGTTCCTGGCCAATGCGAAAGAGTTGGGCGCCCGCGTGTCAGCGGAACGAACCCTGGAGGGTATCCGCAAGGAAGCGTTGATCTCACCGAAGAGTGCGTTTGGCATTATTCTCCAGCCGATCGAATGGCTTGGCGGCCTGAAGGACGAGCCACACCACGACCGGATCATCAAGGCCGGCGGACTTTAGGAGCCGAACCCGTAGCGTCACGATTCATCGCGGCCGGTGTTCCTCCAAGCACCGGGGCGCCATGTATGGCGACGCTACGAGGAATGCTCGTCGTCGGTGTATCCCAGCTCCGCCAGGATTTCGGCCGTGTGTTCGCCATGCTTTGGCGGGTGCCGGGTAATCGAGCTTGGGGTCGCAGAAAATCGTAGCGGAATGCCTGGCATGCGCAGTTCGGGGATGTCGGGATGAGGAACCGCGGCGACGTATTCCTGATAGGCAACCTGTGGCAGCGCGAGCGCTTGGGCCAGATCGTGAATAGGGCTACAGGGGATACCAGCGGTGTCCATCATGGCGGCCCATTCGACGGCTCCCTTTGGCGCCAGGATGTCGGCCATGATCGGGTCGAGGTCGGCGCGATTGGCAACGCGGTCGGGATTGCGGGCAAAACGCGGGTCTGTTACGAGCTCCGGATGACCGACCAGCTCGCAGAAGCGCGCCCAATGGTTGTCGAATGCGATTGCCACGACCAGGAAACCGTCGCCAGTTGGGTAGCCACCGTATGGGGAAACTGACGGATGGTGCGATCCCGTTCGACCTGGAATCTTGCCAGTCGCGAAATAGGCAACCGCGTGATAGGTCATCCAGGCGATGGCGGTGCCGAGCAGAGAGACATCAATACGTTGACCTTCTCCGGTTCGTTCCCGATGATAAAGCGCCGCGAGCATGCCGCTCAGCGCGGTGGCACCGGCGCTGAGATCGACCACCGACGTACCGGTGCGTACCGGCTCGCCATCGGCTTCCCCGGTAATGCTCATCAGACCGGAATATGCCTGGATAAGGAGATCGACCCCGATGCGGTCCTTGTCCGGTCCTTCGCGGCCCACGGCCGAGATGGCACAATAGATCAGGCGCGGATTGAGCTCGTGCAGCTTCTCCCAGCCGAGACCCCACTTTTCCATCTGACCGACACGAAAATTTTCGATAACGATGTCCGAGCGTAAGGCCAACGCCAGGGCGATCTCACGACCCTGTTCGGAATTGAGGTCGAGGATCATCCCGCGCTTGTTGCGATTGGTCGACATGTAATAGGTCGATTCCCCATTCCAGAGGGGAGGGAACCCACGCGTGGTGTCGCCTGCGCCGGGATCCTCGACCTTGATGACATCGGCACCCATGTCGCCCAGATGCATGGCGGCGTAGGGGCCGGCTAGCGCGCGACTGAGATCAAGTACACGGATTCCGTCGAGTGTTCCCATTGAGAGCATGGTCCCCGGATGATGCGATTCGTACTGGTGAGATGGTACCGGAGTTGAGCAGTGGACAAAAGGCATATGGCAATGAGGAAACACAAGGAGGATTTCATGGAGTCATTGTTCGATACGGATCAGCTTGAACTAGCTCGCGCGAAGTTGTCGGAAGACAAGTTCGAACATTCCCTCCGCGTGGGTGCGCTGGCCAGCCGGCAAGGACCAGCGTACGCCACCGTTGGTTTGCTCCACGATATGCTGGAGGACTCGGACGTGACGTTGCAGGAGCTACGCGCTGCTGGGGTCACCGCAGACGAGCTGGAGGCGATCCAGGTTTTGACACGTGGCCCGGAGCCATATGAAGACTACGTGGCGACAGTGGCTCAATCGGACAACAGGTTGGCGATTTCGGTCAAGCTTTGTGACCTGCTCGATCATCTCGATCCAGCGATCAATGCCGGTCTGACCGATATCAAAGTCGAGCGATATCTGGGCGCGCTCCCATCGCTGATCGCGGCACTTCGTTTGTTGAACGAGCAGGGTGCGGTCGAGAACGAATAGGCGGCGGTCCGGACTGGCCACAAGTGACGGCCCGGCGACAAGGGCGATCCCCGGGGAGGTGAAGGTCACGAGCGACGAGCGATCCCGGCTCCCGGAGTCCGGCTACAATGGAAGGACATGAAACCGTATCCAACCAGACGGATGGATGAAGAACGCAGGAGTTCGCAACCATGGTGCTCAGTAGTTATGTTGGCGCTTCGGTCAAACGCAAGGAAGATCCGCGTCTGATCACCGGATCCTCCACCTACGTCGATGACATCAAGCTGAGTGGGATGACGCACGCAGTCTTCGTGCGCAGCTCCTATGCTCATGCCAAAATCAAGGGAATCGACAAATCGGCCGCGCTGACGATGCCGGGCGTGATCGATGTGATGGACGGCGAAGATCTCCGAACCATCCTCAAGGACTTCTACGCCTTCGAACCGTCCGGCGGAGATACGATGCTGGAGGTCTACGATAAGGAAGAGATCGGCGACGGCGAGATCTACGTGCCAAAGGTGCAACCGCTGGCGATCGGAAAAGTGCGCTACATCGGCGACCCGATTGCGGTCGTTGTGGCGGATTCAGTCGAAGCTGCGCAGGATGCCGCCGAACTGGTTGAGATCGACTACGAGGAGCTCGAAGCCGTCATCGATCCGTACGAAGCGATCAAGGATGGCGCACCTCAGCTCTACAGCAAAGTCACGAACAACATCAGCGTGCGCGAAGCAAGCGTTCACGGGGACCCGGAAGGGGCCCTGGCCTCGGCCGCGATCAAGGTCAAGGTAAAGATTCGCGAGCCGCGTTGTCACCCGGTTTCCATCGAGGGACGCGCCGTGCTGGCCACCCCTGATCCGATCACCCGTGGCATCACGTTCTGGAGCTCTACGCAGGCTCCGCACTGGAATCGCAACTCGATTGCCGACGCCCTCGGCCTGAGCCAGAACCAGGTGCGCTGCATCGCACCCGAGGTTGGCGGCGCCTTCGGTTCCAAAATTGGCGCGTATGGTGAGGATTTTGTCATCACGGCGCTGGCATTCAAGCACAATCGTCCAGTGAAATGGGTCGAAACACGTTCGGAGAATTTCCTTGCAACCAACCACGGTCGCAATCAGTGGAGCGAATTCGAAGTCGGCGCCGACGAAAACGGCAAAATTGTGGCCCTCAAGGCCCGTGTGCTGCTCGACTCAGGCGCCTATCCGAAGGCGCTCGATCTGGCCTGGTGCACCTGGGTCATGTCGACCGGACCGTACCTGATCGAGAATGTCGATTACGAAGTGATCGGCGCCTATACCAACACCATGGCCAATGGAGCCTATCGTGGAGCTGGCCGTCCCGAGGCGACCTTCTACCTGGAACGCCTGATGGACATGGTGGCCGATGAGGGCGGGCTCGATCCTACTGAGGTGCGCAAGACCAACTTCATTCCGCCGGAAAGCTTCCCGTTCGTGACCTTGACGGGCGAAACTTACGATTCGGGCGAGCATCAGAAGGCGCTCGATAAGGCGAAAGAGCTGATTGGCTACGACGCGCTGCGCGCCGAACAAGCCAAGCTCCGAAAAGAGGGGCGCTATCTCGGTATCGGCGTCGCATCCTATGTCGAAATTTGCGGATTTGGTCCATTTGAAAGCTCGACGGTCCGGGTGGAAAAGGGCGGTCAGGTCACGATCTATACGGGCATCTCGCCGCACGGTCAGGGCCAGGAGACCACGTTCTCCCAACTGGCTGCTGAGTATCTGGGCGCGGACTTCGACAGTGTTCTCGTCCAGCACGGCGATACGTCAACCGCCCCGCAAGGGAATGGCACCATGGGCAGCCGTGGTCTCGCAACCGGCGGCGCAGCCCTGATGATCTCCCTCGACAAGCTGCGTATCAAAGCCTCTGAGATCGCCGCGTACATCCTCGAAGCGTCAGCAGAGGACATCGAGCTCAAACAAGGGAAATACCAGGTCAAGGGCGTGCCCGACCGCTCGGTTACCTTGGCCGAAATCGCGGACAAAGCCTATTCCGACGATCTGCCGGAAGGCGTCTCGCCTGGTCTCGATACCACCGACTTCTTCAAGGTACCGGAAGAAACCTTCCCGTTTGGGTCGCACATCGCGGTGGTCGAGGTTTTCCCGGAGACGGGTGAGACCAAGATCGTGCGCTATGTCTCGGTCGACGACTGCGGCAACATCATCAGCCCGGTGCTCGTGACCGGCCAGGTACATGGCGGACTCGCGCAAGGGATCGGCCAGGTCCTCTGGGAAGAACTGCACTACGACACCAATGGCGAGTTGCTGACGGGTACGCTCAACGACTATGCCGTGCCGAGGGCAGAGTTCTTCCCGACCTTCGAGACTCACCACACAACCACCCCGACGTACATCAATCCGATGGGGGCCAAGGGGATTGGCGAGGCGGCCACCATTGGCTCGACGCCGGCCATGGCCAACGCGGTGATCGATGCACTTGAGCCGTTCGGTATCACGCATATCGATACACCGTTCCCGCCCGAGAAGATCTGGCGCGCGATTCAGACCGCGACCGCGACAACGTCCGCGGCTGACTAGGCGCGGCTCAAGAGCTCGATAAAAATCAGAAACGGCGACCGGGAATGTTCCGGGTCGCCGTTTTTTGTTCGGTATCGTTTTGACTCGCAGGCCGCGCCGGGCTAAAGCCACGGCGCTAGGTATCGGAAGTCCCGCTGGGACTGCGCCCTGCGCACGAGCGGGATAAAATTCCTTAGGCGTTTCAAGTTTGTTCGAAGAAGGAGCGGGGCTATGCCTTTTTGGCGGCTCTACTATCATCTGGTTTGGAGTACGAAATTACGAGACCCGGCCTTACATGGAGAGAAGGTGCTTGAATTGCAACGAGCGATCTGGAAGTCCGCAAAGGACCTTAAGCTCCACGTGCACGCGCTCGGCGTACAGCCTGACCATGTGCATTTTGCTTTCTCGGCACCTCCGAGTCTTTCTGTTGCCGATATAGCGCAACGCATCAAGGGAAGTTCAAGTCACTTTCTGGGCAAGGAGTTCCCCGGCGATTGGCCGGGTTGGCAAAAAGAGTATGGGGTCGTCGGTTTTGGTCAAGGTTCCCTCTTACGCGTGGTCGAATACGTAACGCATCAGGACGACCATCATCGCGATGACAATCTCTGGTTGGAAATGGAGCGAGGCTTGGAAGACGCACCACCAGAGGCTTTTTCTGAGATCCAAGTTGCGTCGAATCCGAGTCCCAACGGGACTTCCGATAGCTAGCGCCGCGGCTTTAGCCCGGCGCGACTTCCGAACTTTGGCTTTAGCCCGGAGCGACCTATCCAATCGGCCGTGTTCGTGACATTGACTGGTGCGGAATGCCACGCACCGTGAAAACGATGCCGAACGGTTTGAATCCGAACTGTCGATAGAAGTGAATCGCATGCGTTTGCGCGCTCAGCAGGGTCATTGGATACCCCGCCTGGTCCGCTTTATCGACAAGCTCAGCGACGATGGCCGAACCGACGCCGTGCCTGCGGTATTCGCGTGCGGTCGCGATCCACGACAGGTAGGCGAGCCGTTGGGGAACCGGCGGCGAGAGTCGTCCGGTGCCGATCAGGTACCCGTCCTGCTCAGCCATAAAGGTGAGACTGCGCCGTTCGTCCGGATCGGTCATGGGGAGATCTGCCAGGCGTTGCTCCTCGCGGAAAACCTGTGAGCGCAGCGCGAAAACCGCCTGGAAATCATCCTCGGATTCCGCTGGCCGAAGCTGGAACGTCAGGAGTTTCGAGGGACGGGTCGAGAAAATGGTCATGATTTGCTGAGCACGGCCTCTCGAGCGTCACGTTCCTGGTCGACCCAGGCACGCGCATTGTCCGTCGCGGTAGCGGAGAGCTCGAGCGCCATCGCCACCTGCCGGGGAGCAGTCCCGCCCGGAATGTCGCGCAACTTCACGCTTTCCTCGGCGGTGAGCGGTGGTTTCTGCAGTCCGAAGACTGGATGGACCTCTGCCCATTCCGCATCGCTCAGATCGGCAAAGGTGCGTCCTTCCGCCGTGCACTTCCCGACCAGGCCGCCGATCACCTCATGCGCTTCGCGGAACGGTATGCCGTTTTTGGCAAGCAGATCGGCGGCATCGGTGGCGAGAATGAAGTCGGCAACCGCCGCATCGGCCATGCGCGCTGTGTTGAACGTCAGCGTGCGGATCATCCCGGGGTAGACGGCAAGTGCTTTGTTGACCGTATCGAAGGCTTCGAAGAGTGCTTCCTTGTCCTCCTGCATGTCGCTGTTGTAGGTGAGCGGGAGGCCCTTCATCATCGTCAAGGTGCCCAGGAGATTGCCGAAAACCCGACCGGAGCGTCCGCGTGTCAATTCGGCGACATCGGCATTTTTCTTCTGCGGCATGATCGAGCTGCCAGTTGAAAAGGCATCGGCAATGGTCACAAACCGGAATTCGCCGCTCGACCAATAGACCAGCTCTTCGCTGAGGCGCGAGAGGTGGAGTTGCACGAGTGAAAAGGCAGAGAGCGCATCGATGACGAAGTCCCGATCGGCGATCGCGTCCATGCTATTGACGCTGATCCCGCCGAACCCCAGATCTGCCGCAACGAACTCACGATCGAGCGGATAGGTGGCGCCGGCCATAGCAGCCGAGCCCAACGCCGCCACATCGGTCCGTTCGTAGGCTTGGCGGAGTCGTTGCAGATCGCGCTGGAACATGGTGATGTAGGCATGCAGATGATGACCGAGCACCACCGGCTGGGCCCGTTGGGTATGGGTGTAGCCTGGCATTACCGTTTCCACGTGCTGTGCGGCAACCTCGGCCAAGGCTTCGATCACCTCGACCACCCCGGAGGAAATGTCCAGTAGAGCGCCTTTCGTCCAGAGGCGCGTGTCGGTCACGACCTGGTCGTTGCGACTGCGGCCGGTGTGGAGCTTGCCCTGCAAGGGCCCGATCAGCTCGCGGAGGCGGCGCTCGACCGCGGTGTGGATGTCCTCATCCTGGATCGAGAAATCGAATGTGCCACTCTCGACTTCATCCCAGACCAACCAAAGCCCACGTTCGATCTCGGCGGCTTCGTCCGGTGCGATGATCGCTTGCTTGCCGAGCATGCGCACATGGGCCACCGAGCCACGGACATCCTCGCGCACCATTCGGTTGTCGAACAGAATCGAAGCGGTGAACTGCGCGGCAATCTCGTCGGGCGCGGTGGAAAAACGTCCACCCCAGAGTCGTTTCTGTACCAAGGTGTCCTCACGCTGTCGTTCAGCCCCGCTCTGTCATTCTGAGCGAGGCGAAAATCTCTCTAATTGCGGCTCCGCGATGCCCGTGTATCGGGAATCGACTGGCTCCGGAATCGTGCAGGACTTCCGTGTGCTGCCGCCCAGAGGAACCGTTCCTGAGTGTAGTATGCGGCGAATGACCGCATGCTGAAGGACAGGATCGACGAATTTGGCGACATTGGTTACGGGTGGAAACGGCTGGGTTCCCAGTCATATCGTGCGACGGTTAGCGCGGCGCGGCGAGACCGTGATTTCCTACGACCTGATGGAAGTGGACGATCTCCTGCGTAACCTGCTCGGACCGGCGATCGAGCAGGTGGTTTTCGTGCATGGCGATGTCACCGACGCCGACGCCATGCTGGCCACCGCGCAAGAGCATGGGGTAACAAAGATCGTGCACACCGCTGCGATCACCCCGCGCCGGCATTGGGAGATGGCCGAGCCGAAACGGATCGTCGAGGTGAATCTGCTCGGCACAATGAACGCGTTGGATACCGCCCGTAAGCTCGATAATTTCGAGCGGTTCGTCTATGTCTCCTCCTGTGCTGCCACCGGCGACCACCCAGAGCTAAGCGTCACCGATGAAACCACCGAATCGACCGCTACCGGTCTCTACGGCATCACCAAACACACCAGCGAGCGTATTTGTCGCCGGTATGCCGAGCTCTACGGGCTCGACATCGTTGCCATGCGACCGGCAAATGTGTACGGTCCGATGGAGCGCGATACCCCCGGCTACAAGGGTGGCACCGAACCGCGCGAGATGTTGCGCATCTACAAGGACGGCCAGCCAGTGCTCATCAATTCGCTCGACGGCCCGTATCTTGACTGGACCTTCGTCGAAGATATCGCCGAAGGGATGGAACGTGCCTGGGCGACTCCTAACCTGCCGGAAGATGTCTACTCCGTCACGTGCGGGAAGCTGTATTCGATCGGAGATGTGCTCGAGCAGTTCGAGCAGCATTTGCCGAACTTCGAATTCCGGGTCGTCCCAGAGTCGGAAGCGAACTACATCGTCTCTGGTGAAGAACCCGGCCCTGTGCCGAGCAATGCCAGAATGCAGCGTGATTTCGGTTGGGTACCGTCTACCCCTTTCGAAGATGGCATGAAACAGTATTTGACCTGGATTCAGGAGAATGGACCGCAATGACCGCAACCCCGAAACGCGCTCCGGCACTGGCTGAGCTGACTCCGGTCGAGCTGAAAGCCGGCGGCTATGACACCGCGGTGTTGCCGGTGGGTGCCACGGAATACCATGGCGCACATCTTCCCTTCTCCACGGACACCATCGCTGCCGACGCACTGTCTCACCGTTTCGCATGGGAGCTTGGGAGCGCAGTGGTGCTTCCGCCGGTCAGCTATGGCATGTCATTGCATATGCTCAACTGGCCCTGGAGCCTGTCGCTGCGACCGGAAACGCTCACCAGCGTCATCATCGACATTGCCGAATCGCTCTGGAAGAACGACATCACCCGCCTGCTGGTGGTGACCGCACACGATGGTAACCCGCCCTGCGCCGAAAATGCCGCCCGCGAGCTCAACGACCGGCATGGCATGGCCGTGGCCGTTTTCAGTGGTTGGCAGGGAATGGCGCAGCGATTGCTGGCGGGAACCGCTTACGAGATCGATGAAGACCATGGTGGCCGTTCGGAAATGTCGATGACCCTCTACGCCGCACCCCAACTGGCGCATCCGGAGCGAGCCGTCGATCTTCCCATCCAGAATGCCAGCGAACCGGTCAATGTGCGCGGACCGTTCAGCAATGTCGTCCCCCATGGCTACAGCGGCGCACCGTCCCAGGGATCAGCAGAAGAAGGTGAAGCAATGGTCGAAGCGATTGCTGCCGAAGTCGGCCCCTTCCTGCGCAACCTTGCCGCCAACGGCTGGATGAACGGCTCCTGGATGAGTGGCATCGAAGCGCCCAGTGGCGATACCGATCCTCGGCATCCACGCGCTCGTTAAGGCGACAGAAGGTCTTCGGTCGTATTGGAGTTCACATAAGTCGTATCGTACTGGGCGGGAAATGCTTAAGCTCGCGGCGACCCGCAAGCGGCGAGGCTGCTAGACTTCCAGTACCCCGAAACGGCGTCGCCCGACACGACTGCTATACTCCCCGTTTAGCACGCACGTTCTGATAAACCGGAGTGATCGTGGCGACCGCGTCGTATGCAACGCGACAATTAGCTGTCCAGAGACAAGTCAATCGTTCCGGTCTCGACCTGCGGGTGATTCGCGGTGGCGAGCCGCTGGAATTGACGTACGCCAGCGGCGGTCCAGTAGGAGACGAGCCCGGAGCTGGGCGACCCTCCATTGCGTGGATCGAGGATCACAAGAACATCGTTCGGTCAGTCGATCGGACTGATCCAGTGCTCATCAAATACTTCCTCGACGGCGCACAGCGCACCATGCCTCGCTTCGTCGGTACGACCTTTCCGGTCGTCGAGTCGCTTTGCGCGGCTGCGGTACTGGAACGCGAACCGCATGAGCTGGGCAAGGTGTGCGTCGATACGATGGATTTCCAGGCGATCTGGATTCTGCCGCGAGAATGCAACGATCCGGAAATTCGCCGTTTCCGTGCGGTTTTGGAAGAACAGGGAATCGAGATCCGCGATCCTCTGGGTGACATCGGAGTCGAGGCCCTCGACGATTATTCCTTTATGGAACAGCGCATCTATGCGGTTGCGATGGAGGCTCGCGCCGAGCATGAAGCACGCGTCTACGATCGCTGGTGCGCGCGTTTCGATGACTGTGACGAGTGGATCGTGCTCGACGGGCGGTTGCGTGGCAACAGCCGCAAGGCGATCGGACTGGTGAAGTCCTTCTCGCGACACTATCTGACCGGACCGAACGCCGCCGAGTTGTATCGGTTGCCGGAGGCGCATCGCACCGCAGCGTTTCGTATGAACAAGCGCTCAGGCGGGGACCCAATTACCGGCTGGTACCTGCGCTTGCGTGATGCCTCGGGCCTCGACCCTCGGCATGGCCTGGTGCGGATTGAAGTGTCCGGTGAGATCGAGTCGTCCTCGGAGATCGACGCTATCTCTGCCGCTCTGCTGGCCGAACGGAGTCCGCGTGCCACCGGTGACGCTCGCTGGGCAACCCTGCTGTATCCGATCTATCACCTCGAGCAGGCGCTCAAGCGCTTTCTCGATGCCAACACCCGCGGCTGGGATGCCGCCCCTACGGATGATAGGAAAGAATCATGGTAGATCTCGACCTGTTCGCTAATCTTGTCGATGAGCTCGATCCCGCCGACGGTCCCGGATCGCGGCTCGATCCGCGGTTGCGGGATCTCTTCGGCGACCTGATCGACCAGAAGCACGGTGCGATTGGCCGAGTCGTCGCCAGCGAGCAGGAACCCGCCGGGTCCCATAGCTTCTATTTCTGGGCCAACGAGGACCAGCGGGCCCTCGATGTCGGCCATATCGTCGTCGGGTTCTCCGAGGATGCGGCCGTCATCGGTGTGGTCGACGAACCGCGCCGCTATTCCGATCTCCGTTCCTTCCTGGATGATTTCTATGACCGGCAGATCGAGGAAGCAATCGAGAGCCAGACCCTCAGTAAGCGACCCGAGATTCTGGTCTTCGAAGTTACGGTGTTGCGTACCCGGCACGAACGTGACGATGTGGATTCCCATCGTCCGGTGATCGCCGGTCCGGTCTATTACGCGAACCATGAGGCGATCGATTACGCCCTCGGCAAGCATGAGTTTGCCGGTGCGCCCATTGCGGCATTGCTCCACACCAACGGCAATGCTCAGCGAGATAACCTCGGGAACGTTATCCTCGACGAAAAGGGTTTCGACGTCTTTCAGCGGTCCCCGATCTGGATCGATGAGCATTACTTGCTCGGACCGGAAGCCGGTCACGCGAACTGGACCGGGCAATCCGGTCTCGCTACCAAAACCAGCCATGTGCAGTTCCTGACCAGCGCCGTCTTCCAGCGCATGCGCGAGGAGGGCAAGAAGGTCGCGGCGTTGATGTTCAACGTCAAGGGCGCCGACCTGATCTGGCTCGACAAAAGCGCGGTACCGGACGATGACATGCGCGACGCGTATCGAGGCTGCCAAGTTCAAGCAGCTTACCGAGACCGATATCGAGGCCTATGCGTCGCTCGGGCTCGCGATCGAGCCATTTACCAACCTGCGTATCTTCGCGCCGTTCAAACCGGGACAGCAGCCGCAAGGTGGCGACAAGGTGATGCTCGGCGCGTTCTCGCGAGAAATCGCGCCTCAACACGCTACGGGATAACCCGGCGGAAAGCTCGGTGGTCCAACCAGTCCTCTGGAGTATCCGGCCGCTACTGGCGATGCCACACAAGGTCTTCGACCGCACCGACCTCGACGACAAAATGTGGGGGCTGATTTCCGAGCTACGGGACGATCACCGGGTCACGTCGCTCAAATCGCTGCTCAAGCGGCTCGACGAGGCGCTGGCCGAGATCGAAATGGAAGGTGGCAGCGAGTGGCATGGGCACCACAAGTTCACCATTCTGAAAGCCAAGAACCGCTTCAACGGACTCACCTCGAAGTTTGGTGGGCTGGTCACGGATGGCGAGGTCGACTACGGCAATCTGCCGCAGGTCGATAGCTCCTTTACCGACCAGGAAGTGCGCGTTGTCGATATCGCCGCATTGCAATTCCAATGTGCAGGAGTTGCTGGTCGCCTCGGCCATCGACCGCCTCTGGCGACTGGCCGAGCGTAACGAGCTGGGTGTCGACAAGTTGATCGTCTTCGTCGATGAGCTCAACAAGTACGCGCCCGGTGGCAGCGAAGGAGCGTTGCGCGACACTCTGGTCGATATCGCCGCCCGCGGTCGGCACCTCAATGTCGTGCTTTTCGGTGCGCAGCAGTTCCGTTCCAAAGTCGAGAGTGAGATCCTCGGCAACTGCGGCACCTCGTTCTACGGCCGGGTCGGCGACGAGGAAATCATCAACGCCTCCTACCGTTCCCTTAGCGAAACCACCAAGTCTGAGCTGCTCGGTTTGCGCAAGGGACGTCTCCTGATCCGGCATGCCCACTTCCGCTCGCCGCTCTTTGGTTCCTTTCCTCGCCCGCCGGTGATTTCCGGAAGCGAGGGCCAGCGCGTTTTCAACGACGCTCGTAGAGCTTCAGGCTCGAGTGGTTCCAGCAATGGCAGCAGCGGTGGGGTTTCGAATCCGGCAGATCCGCTCTATTTCCTGTTGAGGCGGCTCAGTCCAGACGACCCGGTCAATCGGGGAATCGTGCGTACCGAAGCTGCGGGCCTCAGCGATGCCCAGGTGCAGCAGATCGTGCTCATGGTCGAGCAGCAGTGGAACAAAATGCGCGATACCTCGGCTGCTCGCCGGGTGACTCCATGGACGTTGATCAAGAACAAGATTGCCGAAGCCAAGCGGACTAACTCGCTTGGCTAACGGAGAGATCGTGTTTCCCTCGTTTTCGGGTCTTGGCCACCACTCGCTGTGGCGAGCGGATCCATCGGCTCCGCTCGGAATGACTGCGGGTTGTCCTCCGTGTGCTCGCCGCTTCGGTAGGGGCAACCCTCCGTGGTTGCCCTTGTTCGCCAAGCACCCGGCTCGTTGCTGGAAACCCCGCTCTCGACAAAAGGTTTTAGCCCAGGGTTTTAACCCTGGGATCCCGTACATCACCGACATCTCTACGCCCAGGATTCCGCATCCGTGAAACCGATCCGTATCGCTCACATCTCCGATACCCATCTCGGCTATCGTGCCCTCGGTAAAACCGACCCGGAGACCGGGCGTAATCAGCGCTCGATCGATGTCGAAAATGCGTTCGAGGCTGCGATTACCGACATCTTGCAACGCGATGTCGATCTCGTCGTTCATTCCGGGGATCTGTTCAACCAGACCCGCCCGCCGTACGCGGCCATAGGCTCCGCCATGCGCCAATTCCGGCGGCTGGAAGGGGCGGGAATTCCCACCGTTGTCATTGGGGGGAATCACGACACGCCTCGATTGCGGTCGTCTGGCTCCGTCTTCTCGTTGTTACGGCTCGTCGCTCCGGAAACGTATTTCGCCGGTGGCTACGAGACCGAGATCGTGCCATTCCCTGAACTCGATCTGACCGTCACTGCGATCCCGCATGGCCGTTTGACTGAGCCGATTCCACCGGCGGCGTTCCCCAATCCCGATACGCGCAATCTGCTCATCACCCATGGATTCGTGCCGGGATTGGAGCCTGTCACTCATCGCGAGCCAGGGGAGGAGGATGTCGACGAAACCCTCCTGCCACCTGACTTTGACTACATCGCATTGGGGCATTACCACGTGCGTAGCCAGCCGCGTCCGAACGCCTGGTATGCCGGTTCGACTGAACGGTTCGGGTTCGGCGATATGCCTGTCGAAACCGGATACCTGATCGTCGAGCTAGGCGAACCTGGCAGCGAGCCGCAGGTTGCAACGGTCTCGACTGAAGCCCGTCCCATGCTCCGCTGGCGGCTCCATGAAGAGCTCACCAATGAAAAAGACGCGGTGCAAATCGCCGGGTACATCCTCGAATGGCTTCGGGAGGAAGACAAGCCAGAGGCGATGGCTTCGGCAATCGTCTTTGGCGTGACTCGCGCGGTGCGCCGTCAAGTCGAGCAGATCCTGCGTGAAGAAGCGAAAGATCTGGTCTGGAGTATCCAGGTGCGCGGCGCCAGCGACATCCTCGCTGGATTGGCTCGTGACCGGGTCGATCTGCCGGCCATTGATCTGGAAGCCCTCTTTGCCCGGTTCGTCGAGGGCGAACTGGCAAACGGCAATCACGATGCCATCTTTTCGGCGCGATTCCAGGAAATCGGATTAACCGAGCTGCGTCACGCGCAGGCATTGGTGGCGGCAGAAGTCGCCAATGAGGACGCCTGATGCGCCTGGTCGAAGTCGAAATCGAAAACTACAAGCAATACGCCGGAACCCATCTCTTTCATCCGGGTGAGAAAGCGATGGTCGCCATCGTCGGCCAGAACGGCGCCGGCAAGACCACCCTTTTCGAAGCGATCGAATGGTGTCTCTACAATCCGATCCCGCATCAAGAACGACACCCTCACGCCACGCGTACAGGGTGGCAAACCGCGGGTGCGCGTCGTGCTCGAGGATCAGCAAACCGGCGTTGTTTATGAGATCGAGCGGATGCTGAAAGGCGGTTCGACCCAGGCCGAGATCTACCGGCAGGATCAACCCGAGACTCCCATCGTCCAGGGCACCAAGCAAGTCACCGACTACGTCGCCAGAGAGCTGACTGGGCTTTCGCACACGGCTTTCGTGGCGACTTTTTTCACCCGGCAGAAGGAACTCTCGTTCTTCGGTGATCTGGGCCCGACTCAACGGCGGGAGCAGGTGGGACGTTTGCTCGGGCTGGAAACCATCCGGGTGGCGCAGAAACGTATCGGGGAGCAGCGCACCCGCAAACAGGCTGAGTCGCGGGTCAAACGCGAGCAGTACGAGGAACAGTCGAAAGGCATCGACTTCCCGGCGGAACGAGCACGTTTCGCGGTCGTTATCACCGAGCAAACCACGCAACGCGATACCGCGCGTTTGACTGCGTCAATGTGCAAGCAGGAGACCGCGGTTGCGGCCGGCGCGCGCGATCTGGCGCAACAACGATTCGCCGCCGATGCCGCGCTGCGGCAGGAGATGGCCCGCGTCCAGGGAGAGATTCAGCGGGTCGAAGAGATGCGCAGTGCCGCCCAGCGTGATCTGATCGCCATTGCTGAAGCCGAGCAGGAGATCGTCCACCAGCAAACGCACGCTGCCGGCGAGTCAGCGCTGCGCGAAGCTCTACTTCGCCACGATGCTGAGAAAGCGAAGCTCGACGAATCGAACCGCCTGAATGCGGATCTGCAGCAACTTCTGCAGGACCGGCAGAAAATCACGTCGGTGCTCTCGGCGCCGCGAACGATCAGTGAGTCGCGCGAAAGCGCTACGACCCTCGGTGCCACGAATCTGGTTGCTGCCTTCGACAGAGAGATCGCGAAACTTGCTTCTATCGATCTGGAAAAACTACGCCTCCGGCTCGAAGCAGCCAGGAGCCTGGCAAAGGTCGAGCTCGATCGAACCGTCGCACGCGCCAAGCTCGATCATATGGAGAAGCTTGCAGCTGAGCTGACACAGCGAATCGAAGCATTGACGGTAGGCGGGCCACCGGCGGAACGGTTGAGCACGGTGCAACGTGAGCGCTTGGTCCTCCAGCAGTCGGCGGCATCTTCGAAAAGCGCCGCAAACCAAACCGAGCAACGCGCTCGCCAGTTGCAATCGCTCGAACGCAGCCTGCGCGCCAGCGAGTTAGGGGAAGTCTGTCCCACCTGCGCGCGACCGTTTCAGACAGGGGAAGCCGAGAAGACGCTGCAGGCGCTTACCGAGCAGATTCGCTTACTGGAAAACGAAATCGCCACTGAGCGCTCCACCGCGCAGCGGCTCGAGAGCCAAGCGTCCCAGCTTGCCGCCAGCGAAGCTGCGCTCAGCAAAGAAAACGACGAGTATCTGAATCTGATCGGGGCGAATCGAGAATGGCCGTGCCATGATCGAGTCGCAGCAACGTGACGTCAAGGTCATCGAGCTGGAGCTCGAACAGCAACTCAACATAGCGCAACGCCGCGACGTACCAGACCAGGCCGAGATCGACCGTCTGGACAGTGAGCTTGCGCACTGCCGAAGCAGACTGCAGTCGCCGTCCACGACTCGAGGTGAGTCGCGAACAGCTTATTGCCTCCATCGCACGTCAGGAATCGATCGATGGCCAACTCGCCGCACTCGGCGTCATCGCCTACGATCTCGAAGTTCATCGCGCCGATCATGCCGCCTGGTCGATTGCGCGCGATGCCGTCGCCCGTATCGAAGCACTTCAGAAGCAAGTTGCGCGCCGTCCCGAACGGGAAGCAACCGTCGAGCAGGGGACCGTGTTGCTGTCGGCACTGGAAGCCGAACGCACCAGGACCGCAGGGGAGATAACGAGCCTGGCTTTCGATACCGTCGAGGTCGAGAACGCCAACCGAATCTTCGCTCAGGTGCTCGATCGGGAACGCGCTGCCACCGACGCTGCCCATGCTGCCGAGCAGGAGCTCACTCGGGCAGAACGCCAGCGCGACGATCTGGACAAACTCGAGGCTCAGCTCAGGACACTCTCGGACGAATCGGCCGCAGCGGAGATTGCTGCTGGTGAGCTCGACCGGGTCTATCGTGAGTTTGCCCGCTTCGAAAAATATGTCGCGGTCGCCGTCACCCCGGTGCTCGGCGAGATCGCCAGCGAGCTGCTGGACAAGGCGACCGATGGCAAGTACGACCGGCTCGAATTTACCGAGGACTATGGTATCGAGGTTTATGACGGGGAGGACGACCGTTTCCCCCTCAGCCAGTATTCCGGTGGCGAGCGCGATGTCATCGCGCTCTGCGCCCGGCTGGCGCTCTCACAGATCATCGGCGGGCAGGCCGCCACCCCGATCAAGTTCATGGTGCTGGACGAAGTCTTTGGCTCGCTCGATCTCGACCGTCGCCGCAATCTCATGGAAATGCTTCAGCGCCTTATGGAAGAGAATCAAGCGTTCCAGCAGCTCTTCGTCATCAGTCATGTGGACGATGTACGCGCCGGGTCGATGTTCGACGAAGTCTGGAAAGTGTCTGAAACGCCCGAAGGGTCGAGCCAGTTGGAGCAAGTCTCGGTAACGGGCACACCTGAGGATTATTGATCCCGGCGTTTCGCCGCTACGCCGCTCCCTCACCGCGATTCGAGAAGAATGCGATGGCTTGGGCCCGGCTTGATACACCGAGTTTGGTATAGAGATTCGACAGGTGTCGTTTGACCGTGTATTCGGAAATGAACATTTCGTCAGCCAACTCGCGATTCGACTTTCCGGTGAGCAATCCCGAGAGCATATCGCGCTCGCGCGGAGTCAATGGCGAACCAGTCGAATCGAGTACGACCCGCAAGTGCAACCGGTCGCGCCGCTCGCGCAAGATGGCGCTCACGAATCCGCCGATCTCGGCATCCTCACTCACACGTTCGAGCATCGGGGCGAGGAGGTGGACGTCTTGCGCCACGGTGAACACCCATTGATGCTCGACCGCCCGTCGCAACGCTGGTCGTAGTTTCGCGATGCCGCCCTGCTCATCACCGACGCAGCACCGCGCCAGCGCTCCGAGTACCACCATCTCGAACTCATCGCGCCGCCGGTTGTCGCGGCGCGCTTGTTCGAAGATTGGCACGATCAGCGCCTCTGCCTCTGGGACACGCCCGGTAACAATCAGATAGCGCGCCAGCACCGCGTTTTCCTGATACTGCCGATAATCCAGTGGGTTTCGCTCCAGCGCCAGGTGCGATTCCGCCCAATAGGTTGCGCCGTCCACCTCGCCCGTGGAAATCAGATAGTGAGCTTGCCGAGCTTCGGCGTTCATGAACATACTCGTCAGATCGGCTTCGCGCGCGGCCTCGATTGCCTGGCGAATGTGTTGCGTGGCTTCATGCCGGTCACCGCGCACCGTGGCGACATCAGCCAGAACCTGCAATGCCCCTGAGATATGCACAACAGTGCCAATGGTGCTCGCCAAATCGAGACAGCGCAAGGCATTACTGCGGGCGGAACGCAGCTCCATCGATTCCAGACTCGCCTGAGCGAGCAGGAGATGGGCATAATGAAGTGGCTGCGCGTCTGCTCGCTCTCCGAGATAGACCGCCTGCTTGAAGATCGCTTTGGCCTTCGTATTATGACCGGTTGCCATCAGGATGTTCCCGCGGAAATTCGACTCGAGAGTGTCGATCCAGATTTTACCGGTCGATTCGACGAGTGATCGCATCCGGGTGAGCGATTGGTCCGCGACCAACGGTTGACCGGCAAGGAGTTGGTTCAGGCATTCGAATATCAAGAACGCGAGATGCTCAAACGTGCCTTTGCGAGGAAACGCTTCGAGCCATTTGTTGCAATACCGCAGCGATACCTCGGTATCCTGGCGAAGGGCTGCCACATATGCCCGGATCAGGTCTAGCCTGAGATCGGCGTAAACGTCCTCCCCTTCTACCGTTCTCCGCTGGGCAAGCTCCACGAGCTTTTCGGCCTCAGAAACGCGGCCTAGCCTGCTGAGCGTGTATTGGCGGCAGAAGGTGAGAAAAGAATCGCGGAGCAAGATTTCCAGGGGGAATCGACCGGTCCACCTTTCGAGCGAGGGCAATTGGTCTTCGATTACCCAGGCGGCGGCTTGGCGATGCACCAGCTCGAGCGCCACATCCCACTCCTCGGCCAGGATGTAATGGTGCGCGGCCCATTCAAACGAATCAATCCCCTGATAATGGAATGCAGCGCTGCGGTGGAGCGCCGCGATCTCATCGGGAGTTAGGATCTTCTCCTGCTGCGCGAGCAAGGCATCGCGAAACAAGGGATGGAAGCGGTAGGCGCGTCCATCGAGATCGACGAGTTCCGTGAACAGATGATCCGCCACGAGACGATCCAGTAGTTCACGACTATCGGTTCGTCCGGTCAGCGCATCGCAAAATTCGGGCTGAAGAAAATCGAGAATCGCTGTTCGCAGGAGAAAGTCCTGCACATCTTCCGGCTGCTGGCCGATCACTTCAGAAAAAAGATAGTCCACAAAATTCGGCCCGAGGGGTCGCCGCGCGTCTGAGCCAGAGGTTCCGACAGTTTCGTCAGACACCCTTGTCCAAGCCGAGAGCAGCCGTAAACCCACGGCCCAGCCCCCGGCTCGTTCCACGATCAGATCGATCTCTTCGTTCGTCAACTCGTGCGTGGTGCGTTTGCGCACCATCGCACGCGCTTCATCTTCGTTAAGGAGAAGGTCGGCCGCGTCGATGACCGCCACTTCGCCATAGGCGCTCATAACATCGAGCGGAAGGGCTGGTTCCGTGCGCGAAATCACCAGCAAACTCGGCGTCGAACCAAGACTGTTCAGCAGCACGCCCAGTAGCGCATCGACCTCGGACGATTGCGCGCGTTGGTAGTCATCGATAACGATTACGAGTGGCGCGGCAATGCGCGAAAGCTCATCCACGAACTCAGCGATCAATTGCTGAAGCGGCGCATGCTCGTTTCCGAGCAACGTCGCCGACCGTGGAGCCAGCGTCGCGTCGCTTCGCACAACTGCGTGAATTAACCCACGAATAAATGAGATCGGATCTGCATCGTACTCATCCGCAAAAAGCCATGCATGGCTGACGCCTGAGCGGCTCAGCCATTGACTGACGAGTGTGGATTTTCCATATCCCGCTGGCCCAAGAACCAGGGTCAGCGGCGAATCTACACTGGCGTCGAGGACTTCGAAGAGCCGAGTGCGTACCACCGTGCCAGATGAGATGCGGGGACGGACGTATTTGGCGGGCCCAGTGCGGGCGGTCCGGGCGGATTCTCCGGACGGCGCGATTGCGTCGCCTGGCCGCTCATCGATCGATTCCGGCATGAGGGTCGCTCTCCCGTGCAATGGCGATGCATACTAGTGTTCCGATGCCCGCCCGCGCCGGTTCATTTCGTAACAGAACCCAGTGACGCATCTCAACTGATGGCCACCGTCGTTAAATCAAAATTGGCACTTTCGTGCCATCCGTTTTCGCCGATCCAACCTTTAGTATAGCTGCCCAAAAACTCGCACGGCGGTCATAACATCCAAGGTTCGATATCTCTGGATACCGTTCCGCGATCTCTCACTTTACCGGAGATGCATGGGAAGACTGCTGGAATCCTGGCGACCCCTAGCTTCCGCGTAACCCATCACGCAAACCCTTCGGAACACCTGCGATCGTCCCGAAGGATTTGCCTAACCCAATCCCAGTTCCGTCGTGATCTCATCGATCGCATCGGCGGCAATGTCTGCCGCATGCGCAAGTTGCTCGCGCGTCGCGATGAGCGGCGGAGCCATTTCAAAAGCGGACGGCCCGATTGCGCAGACGAGTACGCCCTTCTCCTGAATACGACGGACGATCGCCGGCACGGTGCCGTCGGCAAATGAGGCTTTGGTTCCCTTATCGCTGGTGAAATCCACCGCGTGCCACATCCCGATCCCGCGCACATCGCCAACGATCGGTTTGTCGAGAAGCAGCTCCTTCAGCAGGTCTTGAAACCATTCGCCGTCGCGGGCGGCTTTTGCGACCAACCCGTCTCGTTCCTTGATCTCGATCACTTTCAGTGCCGCCGCTGCCGCAGAAGCATGACCGCTGAAGGTGTGCACATGCCGGAAAATCGGCAGCGCATCGGCAATCTCGGGCCGAGTGATGACGCCGCCCATGGGCATATACCCGGCGGTCAGCGCTTTGGCCATCGTCATGATGTCCGGCTCGATACCAAAGTGCTCCATGGCAAACCACTTGCCGGTGCGGCCGAACCCAGTGATGACCTCATCGGCAATCAGCAACACATCGTAGGTGTCGCATATTTCCCGTACCCGTTGCCAATAGCGGGTCGGTGGCATCTGGACCCCGTGCGCCTGCATGATCGGCTCGGCAATGAAGGCCGCCACATACTCGGGCCCTTCGTGCAGAATCTGCTGCTCCAGATAGGTTGCGCAGAAATCGGCATAGTCGTCATCGGTCATGCCGAACGGATTGCGGTAGTGCGACGGCGCAGGAATGTGCGAGTACCCAGGCACGCCCGGTTCGGAAATGTGCCGCGTGCCGAGCCAGTCAGTAGCCGCCAGCGCGCCCATCGTTGCCCCGTGATAAGCATTCCAGCGGGAAATGATCTTGTGGGCGCGCGGTTTTCGACCGGCCGCGAGGTGATATTGCTTGGCCAGCTTGATCGCGGTTTCCACCGCTTCCGATCCGCCGCTGACATAGACAATCCGCGAAAGCCGTCCCGGCGCGAGCGAGGCGATCTTTGCTGATAGCTCGATCGTCGGTTCGGTCAGATTCGCGACAGTGCCGGCATAGTGCAACGAGCGCATCTGCTCGTAGACCGCGCGCGCAATCTCTTCGTTGCCATAGCCAAGCGAGTTCGCCCGGCTATGGCTGCCCATCATGTCGAGATAGCTCTTTCCGTGGATGTCGGAAAGTCCGACTCCTTCACCTTCGGTCCAGATCGTCGGCCCGCGTTGTTTCAGCTCTTCGATCTGGATCAGTGGAAAGATGCTGTGTTCCCAGGCGAGTTGTTCGAGATCACGCGCGGCGGTCATGCACTCACTCCTGAATACTGGTTCGCCCTGGCTTACTGTGCGCCGAGCGCATCCTTGGTCAACTTCAGGCGAACGTATTTGTGCGTAATTCCGTCGACATCGTCCACGGAAACGCTGACCTCTTTCTTGCTGAAGATATGGCCCTTCTCGAAGGAAAAGCCACTGATCTTCCCATGCTCGTCAAAATCGATCTCGTCGATCTGACCCAGCTTGAATCCGTCGATCGAATAGACCTCGGTGCCTTTGCCGATCACGATATCCGACTCATCGATCGGAGAAACGATCTGGGTGCTGACATCGCCGACGATAGCCGGCTGGAAAAACGAGCTGGCTCCGGTGCTGGGCACTCCCCCGCCGGCGGGCCCCATGTGATACCAGGTGCCACCGCCGCCGGCGGTGTCGTACGAGGCTCCGCCTGGCTGGTTGAATTGCATGAATTCCTGCTCGACCCACTCCGGCAGACTGTTGGCTTGATCGCGGGCGAGCGTGAGCTTGACCTGATTGCCGTCGACGTTGTCGACATAGCCGAGGTCGCAGACACGGCCACGATCGAAATGACCCTTGCCGACGATGAAGGCTGCCAGCTCGCGCTTGCCCGGATCGACCACGAGGTGCTCGACATCGCCCAAGCCGTGCCCGTCACTCGAAATGACTTTATCTCCGATCGCCACTTGATTCTTCGCGCTCATCTGGCTCTCCTCTGGCTCCCCGGCCGTTTGACGACATCGGTGTGTTTTGCTCGCAACCGCCGATCCGATTGCGATACCGTTGCTCTCCAGCGTCGCACGGTTGTCCGCGCTGCACCATGGTCCGTTCGGAACATTCGGTAATTCTATCCCGACCAGCGCGGTGGCATTCGCACATGCGCTGCCGGAACCCTATGCTTACCCGCATGGCCAGCACCCCACGACGAACGGTGGCCGCGCATAGCGACGACACCATTCCCATTCAGACGCAAACGGTTCCCCCGCCGCGACGCAAGAGCGTGGCCGCGGAGATGCCGCGCTGGGAAATCGGCTACCCTCTGATCGTCGCCGCGGTGCATTTCCTGATCGTTCAGATCACCGCCACATTGGCAAGTCTGTTCGGGACGAGCAATAGCCCATCTCCGCCTTACGCAACCGTGCCGCCCCTTCCCTCTGGAATCTGGCAGCACATTGTCGATCCCCTGCGCCTTTGGGATGGACTCTGGTATCGACTGATCGCGGTCGAGGGGTATCCAGAGACCCATGTGTGGAACGACGCGTTCTGGCCAACATTCCCGATCTCGATGCGCGGGCTCGGCCGCGTCACGGGTTTGCAGCCGGATGTCGCCGGATATCTGATCGCCAACCTCTGTTTCTTCGTGGCCATGGTGCTGCTCTATCAATTGGTACGGGTCGATTTCGACACCCAAATCGCCCGGCGCACGCTCTGGGCGCTTGCGCTCTTCCCGACATCCCTCTTCTTCACCGCGGTCTACACCGAATCGACGTTCCTCATGCTCAGCGTGGCCGCCATTCTCTGCGCGCGTATTCGCAAGTGGTGGCTGGCGGGATTGCTTGGAGCCCTGGCGGCGCTCACGCGATCGCACGGCATCTTTCTCGTCATTCCCTTTGCCGTGCTCTGGGTCAAACAGAATGGTTTCTATCTCCGCGCCATGATCCCCAAGGGCATCACGGTCGTCATGCCGTTGCTCGGCCCGGTTGTCTTTCGGAGCCTACCTGGAGTGACTGTCAGACCCAGGGGAACTGGCGCAACTTCATCGATGTGCAAGGAGCGTGGAACCGCACGTTTGCCTGGCCATGGCGAACGTTCGACTGCGCCATTAATGGGTGCGCAATGACTGTGCATCAATATGGGGAAGATCGAACCTTCCAGGCGCAGGCGGTCGACTGGGGGTGGACCCGGCAGCTGCTCGATAATCCGTCGTGGTCGCTGGTTACAAGCAACGCGTGGCGTACTCGCGTGGCGAATAGCGACGTGCTCGAACTCATCATGACGATCTTCTTCATCGTGCTAATCGTCATCGGCTTCAAGGTGCTGCCGCTTTACCAGAGTCTTTATCTCGTCCCGGGCATCCTGATCCCGCTCTTCCAGCCGTCGAGCGTGCATCCGCTGATGAGCATCCCCCGTTTTGGCCTGGTGCTCTTCCCGCTGTTCATTGTGATGGCGATCCTCTTTCGGAGGCGTTTTATCTACCTCCCCCTCGCAGTCATCAGCACGGTTCTGCTCATCCTGCTGACGTTGCAGTTCTCGAGCTGGTACTGGGTTTCGTAGCGCTACCCGGCGGGCTGCGAACTGTGCAGCGTCGTCAGTTGCCACCGCGGAGTTCTTCTGCGACCCTTGGCCGTTGGAATGGAAGAGCGACCATGAATGACGATCTGAATCGCGCGCTGATCGATGCGGCCTGGCGCAATGATCTCGACGAAGCTGAACGGCTGATTCAGCTCGGCGCTGATGTCAACGCCAAAGACGAGACTGTCCAAAGCGCTTACCTGATCGCGACGAGCGAGGGGTTTCTTTCGTTGCTGGCCTTAACGATGCGGCATGGAGCGGATGTCGACTCGAAAGACAGCTTCAACGGCACTGGGTTGATTCGCGCCGCAGAACGGGGACACGCGTTGCTCGTGGGAATGTTGCTTCGCAGCGGGGTCGAGGTGGACCACATCAACAATGTCGGTTGGACCGCGCTGCTCGAATCGATCATTCTGGGAGACGGTGGACAACGCTATACCGATACCGTGCGGGTTCTGCTTGCGGGAGGAGCCGATCCGCTGATCGTTTCACAGCAGGACGGCATCAGCCCGATCGACCATGCGCAGACACGCGAGTTCTGGACGATTGCGACCACGCTCTTCGCTGCGATTCATTCCGATCCGCCCGCCGATCCTCTGGCAGAGCTCTTCCGTGCCGCCGGAGACTAATGATGTCGATCGGGTGATGCTTGCGCTCCGTGCCGGAGCCGATCCGAACGTGCAGGATGCCGATGGCAACACCGCGTTGTCGATCGCGGCGCGGCCGGCATATCAAGAGGTGAGCAGACTGCTGCACGCGTTCGCCGGGCCGGTCTAGATTCCCGGAGCAGCGTAGATTCCGCTGGTTCGGGGTCTCAGCCGAGCCGCGTACTGTCGCTGTGCCTGAAGTCGATGGGGAAAGTGGAGCAGGGTCGTGTGAGCCTACTGCCTTTCGATGTCCTCCGAAGCGTTCCCTGAAACCATCCGTTCCAGTCCGGCGCGATCGAACCCAATCACGGTGGAGTTCTCGCAGATCACCAGTGGCCGGCGCAACAATGTGGGTTCGGTGATCATCAGATCGAGGAGCTCGTCGTCGTTCAGATCGCGTTCGCCGACCAGCTCCTTGTACGCACGGGCGCGTTTCGAGAGCACATCCCGCGATGTGAGTCCGGCAGAGGCGAGAATCCCGGCCAGCTCATCGCGCGTAAAGCGGTCGCGAAAAAAGTCGCGTCGCTGGTAGGGCACCTGGTGTTCATCCAACCACGCCTGAGCATTGCGACAACTGCTGCAGGTGGGATGCACGTAGAGTGCGCACTGGGCCATGTGCGGGTTATGCCTGCTTCGGGCCGATATAGACATGCTCGAAAAGAATGCCGTCCGGCGATTCGAACATCACCTGGTAATACGTGCTCTCGTCGCCGTGGGAGAAATCAGGACGATGTCGCGGTGTATCGAACAGGCGCTCGATTCCGTGCGCTTCGAGATACGCGACCGTCTTGTCCACATCTGCCTGCGTTTCAGCCGCCAGCGCAATGTGATTCACTCCCAGCGCGTCGTAATTATTCGGTGCGGTCGTGACCCCGCCGATGAACCAAAGCGAGACATCGCCCAGGCTGTTGAACGACTCCGTGACATCGTCGGAATAGATGGGGTCCCAGGAAAGGAATTCAAAAAAATCCCTGTAAAACGGCAAGTTTGCGGTGTTGACATTCATCTGCAGGTGAGACAGCTTCCCGGTACTCATGCACGTGACTCCTGAAGTGAGGTGCAAAGCGTTCCAAGCGCGCAATGATACGCACTCGCACGCGCGTCTGTAACCTGGCTGCTGGCGGAAGTACCCAGGTTGACGCTCTTCTGCCAACCAAGCATTCTTCCTCGTTGGGATCAACCTTCTAAAGACAACAGGGATACCGGCGTCATGTCTCCAGCGATCGATGATTGGGTGCTACAGGTTTGAGCGACTCCATTCCCACTAATGCTGCTGGATGGACACGAAATGCCATCCAGGAGATCAACAGCGGCGAGATATCCGACGCCCGCCAAATGCTCACCGCGGCGCTTCGACTCGACCCCGACTATGAGACTGCCTGGATCTGGTTTGCTTCGATCGCAACTGACGATGCCGAACGGCGCTATTGCTACGAACGGGCATTGGAAATCAATCCGTCCTCCGTTGTGGCAGATCGTCTGGCGCGCATGCGCACCACCGCGTCGAACCCGCCGCCCGAGCTGGTCGACATGGAAGCGCCCCCGCTCCCGGAAGAATTCGGTGGGGAGCATCTTGCTCAGCGCGCCCGGCGCCCCTGGCTGCCGCTGGCCGTCATAACGGCGATCGCCCTGGGTGCCCTGGTGGCGGGAATCTGGTTCCTCTGGCCGCGCGATGAGAACCGCGGAGAGCCAATTTACATCGCATTTGTCGCGGGATTGACAGGGTCGGGGGCAGAGTCGGCAGTCCAGATGCAACGTGGGTTGCAGGTCTATATCGATTATGCAAACAGCAATGGCGGGATCGAGGGTCATCCGATCAGGATCGTTACCTTTGACGATGAGGACACGCCCAGTGTGGCCGTAGAGGTCGCCAATCAGATCGTGACAGACGACCGCTTCGTCGCGGTCATTGGACATCGACTCAGCTCCACCTCCATTGCGGCTGCTCCTATCTACGCGGCAGCGGCCATACCCATGATCTCGCCGACCGCTACGGCTGACGATCTGACAGCCAATTGCGAATGGTGCTTCCGCACGACCTTCGATAACAACACGCAGGGCAAGATGATGGCGTCCTATGTGCTGGGGATTCTCGATATTGACAAGGTGGTCATTGTTTCGGAAGAAAGCGACTACGGTTCGTCATTGGCAAACGGATTTTCTTCTGCGTTCGAGGCGGGCGGGGGAACGATCTCGACCCAATATGTCCTTCCCGCTGAGGTATCCGAAGCCGGCGACACGATTCAGCAAACGGCCAGGGAGATCGCCAAGAAGCACGATGAAACGGTAATCCTGCTTGCAACCGGTTCGGGCTTGGCAAACTCGGCGTTGATCGCATTGCGCAATGCGGGAGTAGACGGAACGATCTTCGCCAGTGATTCCAGCAGCTCGAGCTCCTTTCTTGCGCAAGCGAATGCCAACTCCACGGAGTCCGGAAACGGCGTGGTGACGAACGGCTTTTATGCCAGTGCACCGCTCTTCATCGACAGTTTGAATGGTGACTCGGTGCGGCTGGCGGCGGCCATTCAGAGCCGATATGGCGAACCGCCGACCTGGCGGTCATTTACCACTGCTGATGCAGGAGTAGCCGTTGTCAATGGATTGCGATCTGTCAGTGACAACATTGCACGGTTGTCAATTGCTGAACAGCGCTCGGCCATCCGCGATCACTGGCTCTCGCTGGACAATCCGGAGGACAGTATTCCCGCGTTTGTTGGGCCACTCTATTTCGATGCGAATCGGACTGCGCCCCGTCCGGTGGCGATTGGCATCGCCAACGGGAATTTCTTCAACTCGGCACCACGACAGATTGCGATAGTGACCTCGGAGACCGACCTCACAAACGGAGACGAATACATCGAAGTCGGAGACTCCACGTTCGAAGTGCAACGCGTTGCGCTGACGGGCGTTGACTACAACATGATTCGCGACCTCAACACCGTTGACCAGACCTTCTACGCTGACTTCTTTGTCTGGTTCAAGTACTACGGGGATGACGATGCTGCGGATGTGGTGTTTACGAATATCTCCGATCCACAGTTGCTGACGGTCGATGAGGTTCGCTCCACCGAGATCGACGGAATGAAATACAAGGTGTACCGCGTCACCGGGTACTTCACGTCACGGCTGGACTTCCATTCCTTCCCGTTCGATGCCCAGAATCTCCAGGTGCACTATCAGAGTCGGACCATCCCTTCGGATCAGCTCGTCTATGCGATAGACAGTGATTTCGCTCAAATACCGATCGCAGACCGGCTAACTGTCGGAGGAAATGCGACGCAGCCGTTCGATCAGATCAACAACTGGAAGGCAGACGATCTGCAGGCGTTTGCCGGTTCGGTGGGAACCTCGTCGAACCTTGGAAACCCGGAAGTGAAAGTTGCCAGCCAGGGAATCGAGTTTTCGCAGGTAAGTGTCAATATCAATATCGGCCGCAATGTCGATCAGTTCCTGCTCAAGAACCTGTTACCACTCATCTTGCTGTTGGCGATCACCTATATCTCACTTTTCTTTTCCCACGATCAAACCACCGAGCGGGTCTCATTCGGCATTACCGGAGTGCTCACCGGCGCAGTTCTGCTGAGCACGGTCGTCTCGGTCTTGCCCGACGTGGGATACACCGTGGCCATCGAATGGGCGTTCTACGGATTTATTCTCCTTTCGGCGCTTTGTATCCTGGTGGCATTGATCGGCGGCAGGCTGAATGACGCAAAGCAAATTTCCGAGATGCGCACGCTCGATCTTGCGGCCCGGATTGGCTACCCGATCCTGGTCGGCTTGGTGGTGTGGGGCTACTGGATCATCTACCACTAGCATTGCCCGGACGTCGCGTTCTCACGATGAACATCGTGGCGGTCAGTTACGCGCACGAGGTTGAAGGCACTTGTTTCCTTCGAAACGCTTGGGTCAAACGAAGAACGGGCTGTCCGGAATTTCCAGACAGCCCGTTTGCTCTTCATGAGTAGGAATGCGTTAGCGAGCTGGCTCCAACTTGGTCCACTTCTCTTGTGGGAGGGCAGCTTGAGTGATCATCGACAACTGAGCGCCGATACCGACCGCGGCTACCACGACCCAGGCAATAACCCAGAACCAACTCTCGTCGATGGCAGCCCAGACCGTGCCATAACCGAGGTCGACGCGGTCGATGCGATTGAGGGCGAGCATCACGCCAGCGATGAGAATTGTCGCGCCGACGAACGCCGTGTTGACGATCACCCAGTAGATGGGAAGATCGAGGAGAACGGTCATCAGGCCAAGGATGATGGCACCGACAACGGCGGCAGCCAAAATCAACAACTGGCTATTGACATTGAAGGCATTCATCAAGCCTGAGCCCAGACTGGCGCCAATGAATGCCGCGCCCAGGATGATGGCCACGTACCAGAACATGTAGGAGATCACCGCCCCTACGATTCCCAACACGATTCCGACAATAATGCCGGTCGTTGTCGACAGGAATCGGTTGTCGAAGAGATGATCCATCAGGGCGAGACCGCCAGCCATGCCGACGATGAACCCCATGATTGGCAGCGCGATGAAGAACACCCGCAAACCGGCGAGCGCGAGAAAGCCGCCCAAGGCAATAAGAATGATTCCTACAAGAAGATCCATTTCCTCCCTTTCCTACGAAACTGCTGTACCGCGCACCGCGGCCTTCGCCTTCCGAAAGTGCCGCACGCCCGATTGTCCACGAGGGCGTACGTTCACTGTTGTGTTCGTCAGTCTACGTGACGGAAAGTCAAAAGGACAGAAGGCCTTTCAGGATTGCCGCTCCTTCGAGCGATTCCGAATCGTGAGGGCAAGCGCTGCGATGGCGCCGAGCAGAATTCCGGCAGCGAGCGCCTGATATTGCCACCTGTTGTCGACGTACGACATGACGATCGACGCAAAGAGCCCGCCAGCCAGTCCGGCAAGGAGGGCAACTTTTGCTGCGATAGACACCCCGGGCAGCATGGTGTCCAGGCGGCCGTCATGCTGGGGTTGGTCAGAATCCGTCATGTTGTGGCAAGCATTTCCGTTCTGGCTGCCGCGAAGATTGGCAGCGCACGTTCGATCATCTCCATGGTAGCGGTCAATGAGATGCGAAAGTAGCCGGGAGCCTCGAAGATTGCGCCGGGAAGGACGAAGACATCGTCATTCGCTAGCCGGTCGACGAACTCCGTTTCATCTGGGACGGGCGATTCGACCACCAGATAGAACGTTCCTTCTGGCTCCGAGGTGCGATAGCCTGCCGCGCGTAGACCGCCCACCGTGCGATCACGTTTCTCCTGCAGGGAGGCGAGGTCGATGATCTCCTTGTCGAGATCGGCGATAGCGTGTTGCAACAACGCGTTCGGGAAACCGTAGCCGGTCAACACTTGCGCCACCGTCAAACCGGCACGCGCACTTTCCGGATCGGGGAAGCCGGGAGCCAACGCAACGAAGCCGATGCGTTCGCCGGGTGTGAGCAAGGTCTTGCCGTAGGTGTAGACCACGAAGGTGTGGGGATAGAACTCTGACGGAGTGGGACAGGCGCGCCCGTCGAAGAGGATGCGGCGATACGCCTCGTCGGAAATGATGGCGATCGAGCGTCCGTTGCGTTCTGAGGCGCGCGTCAGCAAAGCGGCCAGGTCGCGCAGCGTGTCAGCGGAAAAGACGCGACCGGTGGGGTTGTGTGGCGAATTGACAATGATCGCCCGGGTGCGCGGGGTGATAGCCGCCTCGATGGCGGCGAGATCGATATCGAATCGCTCCCAGTCGATCGAGACGCTGACCGGGATGCCACCCACCCTGCGAATGAATGAGGCGTAGAAAAACCAGGGTGGAGAAATATAGATGACTTCGTCGCCTGGCTCGACCACGGTCTGCAGTGCGATCGAGAGACCAGTGAAGGCACCGTTGGTCAGGACGAAATCAGCGGGATCGAACGTCACGCCGGTTTGTTCACTGAGCGACTGGGCAACGACTTTGCAGGCGTGCGGATCACTCATTGGATAGGCATGCCAGCTATTGGTTTGCGGAGGAAGGGCGCGTTCCAGCGCGCGGGTGAATCCAGGTAGAACGGGATCGTGCGGATTCCCAAGTACGAAATCGGAAATGCCAGATTGTCCGGAGCGTTCCGCCCAGCGGCTGTCGTTCAAAAAGCTTACGAACGGCCCGAGAGTTTCGAGTTCGATCACAAGACTACTGGGGAGAGTAGAGAGATTCATTATCGCCTCCTTTATCCGAGACGCCTGCCGTGGCACTCCACGACTCGAACGCCTCGTCCATTACTTGCACAGGGCGGCATCGTGTATTCGCCGCTCCTGGTACCACCATACCGAGCGTTTGGAGGAATGAAAAGCAGGAAACGTAGCGTTGGAGAAAATATGGGTGAGATTGCCTACGCCGAAAGTCCAATTTGCAGGAGCTTGTGAAACGAAACGAGGGATCCGGCTGACCGGACCCCTCGGAAACGGCGAATTTCTCTAAGACTAGCTGACGCGGTAGTTCGGGGCTTCCTTGGTCACGATGACATCGTGTGGGTGACTTTCACGCAAGCCAGCGGCGGTGATTTGTACGAACTGGGAATCGCGCTTCAGGCTGGCGATATCGGGAGTACCGCAGTACCCCATGGCAGCGCGCACGCCTCCGACCAATTGGTAGACCACCGTTCCGAGCGTGCCTTTGTAGGCCACGCGTCCTTCGATTCCTTCCGGTACCAGCTTGTCCGATTTGGCGTTCTCCTGGAAGTATCGGTCCTTGGAATAGGAGCGGCCGCGCATCGCACCGATCGATCCCATGCCGCGGTATTCCTTGAAGCGTTCGCCTTGATAGAGCACGACTTCGCCCGGACTTTCATCTACCCCGGCCAGCAAACTGCCGAGCATGACGGCATCGGCTCCGGCGGCGATCGCCTTCGCAACATCACCGGAATACTGAATGCCGCCGTCTGCAATGATGGGGATTCCGTGACGGGCGGCTGCCTTGGCGCATTCGTGGATGGCGGTGATTTGCGGAACTCCAACACCTGCGACCACGCGAGTTGTACAGATCGATCCTGGGCCAACGCCAACTTTGATGGCGTCCGCTCCCGCATCGATGAGTGCTTCAACCGCAGCGGCCGTAGTGACATTTCCCGCCATGATCGGCAAGCTTAGCCGGCGCTTGAGGGCCGCGACGGCTTCGAGCACGCCCCGTGAATGACCGTGCGCGGTGTCGACCACGATCAGGTCGACCCCTTCTTCGGCCAACGCCACCGCTCGCTCCATCGAATCGCCACCGACGCCCACCGCCGCGCCAACCCGCAAGCGCCCGGCTCCGTCCTTGGTGGCGTTCGGAAATTGAATTTTCTTCTGAATGTCCTTGACGGTGATGAGTCCGGTCAGATACCCGTGTTCATCGACGACGGGCAGTTTTTCCACTTTCCGCCGGTGGAGAATGGCACTCGCTTCCTCGAGTGTGGTGCCTGTCGGCGCTATCACGAGCCCTTCGCTGGTCATCAGATTGCTGACTGGTTGCTCAACGTCTTCGACGAAGCGCAGGTCGCGGTTGGTCAGAATGCCAACCAGACGGCCCTCGTTCTCAGTGATCGGAACTCCGGAGATGTGATAACGCTCCATCACCGCAAGGGCTTCAGACACTCGGGCGTCGGGCGGCAAGGTAACCGGCTCGACGATCATGCCCGATTCCGAGCGCTTGACCTTGTCGACTTCGAGCACTTGCTCGTCGATCGAAAGGTTGCGGTGCAGGATGCCGATGCCGCCCTCACGCGCCAATGCGATTGCGAGTCGCCCTTCGGTCACAGTATCCATAGCCGAAGAGAGGATCGGCACGGTGAGCACGATTCCCGGAGCGATTCTGGTACTGGTGTCAACGTTGGCTGGTACGACATCGGAAGCGGCAGGGAGCAGCAGCACGTCGTCAAAGGTCAAGCCGAGGCCGGCGAACTTGTCCGCTCGCATGGTTCCGCCCGAGAGCTCGAGCTCGAATGGCGCGCTTTGGATCTCGGAGAGTCCGTTGTGGGCCCCAGTGTTGGTCGTTTCTTCGGTAATGCTCATTTGTTAGGGACTCCTCCTCGATCGTGGCAGATGGTTCCTTATGACATCGATTGGGCGGCGAGCTGATCGCTCGTGCCTGCGAAAAGCGGAGGTTCGAGTGCGGTGAGCCCAAGAGCGAGCCGGGCGGAGAGCTCATCGACAACAGCGCGATAGGCAATAGCCCCGCGAGAGGCCGCGTCGTATTCGGCGATCGATTGCCCAAAGCTGGGTGCCTCCGCCAGGCGAACCGAGCGCGGAACGACGGTGGCGAAGGTTCGTTGTGGGAAGAAGCGTCGAACTTCTTCCACGACTTGCGCGGAGAGCCGGGTGCGAGCGTCATACATGGTCATGAGGACACCGGTAAGATCGAGCTCCGGGTTGAGCTGCTTTTTCACCAGGTCGATCGTGCCGATCAATTGCCCCAGTCCTTCCAGCGCAAGGTATTCGCACTGGATCGGAACGATCACATGTTGCGCGGCGCAGAGTGCGTTGACGGTAAGGAATCCGAGCGACGGGGGGGAATCGATCACCACGACATCGTAGCGGTCCGCGCTGCCGGAGAGCGCGGTACGCAGGCGAATTGCACGATCCGCGAACTCGACCAGGTCAACTTCCGCTCCTGCGAGTGAGCTCGTGGCAGGAACAAGGTCGAGCGATGGGCGAATGTCTTGCACGGTGACATCGGCCAATTTGGCCCGTTCGATAAGAACGTCGTAGACGGTGAGGTCGAGTTCGCGCTTATCCAACCCCAGGGAGGATGACGCATTTCCCTGCGGATCGACATCGACGAGCAATACACGCGCGCCCCGGCGCGAGAGCTCGACCGCAATATTCACTGCGGACGTGGTCTTGCCAACGCCGCCTTTCTGATTTGCCAGCGCGATCGTGAGGGGAGAAGTTCGGGATTGGGTTTGGTTCGTTGCTGACTCCAAGAACGCTCCGAAGATAGGGGAGTGGGTACGCGAATCCGCCGAGGATCGGGCATTGCTCTCCGTCGAGCGTGTTAATCGAACGATGGTAGCACCAGAAATGGGCGGCAACAATGCCGCCCATCCCAAAATTTTGCGCAGGTTGCCTAAAAAACGATCAGGCGTGAACCCAGACCATGGTCCCCAACGGTGCCCAGTCGAAGAGGAAGGTGGCGAAATCGAGCGGCAGGTTTACGCAACCGTGGCTCATCGGCGTACCGAAGTTGTTGTGCCAGTAAGCGCCGTGCAACGCTTCCGCGTCGTAGTTGAAGTACATGACGTGGGGGACATCCTTGACGTCGTATGGCGTCCCAGCTTGTCCCTCGCCTTCACCGAGTGCGATCACCTGGCCGTTGGAATCGGTGATCCCAGCCATATCTGTCTTTTCGAGTTTGTAACGAACGTGAAACACGCCCTGCTCGGTATTGTTGGGCGGGATACCAGTACTGATAAGCGTGGTCGAAATCAACGTCTCGCCCTGATAGGCATAGAGTCGCTGCTCAGAGATGCTGACCTCGATCCAGCGCTTCCCGGGCGCGGCCATGTCACCCATCGGGTTCGGGTTATAGATTTCGAAAAAGAGGGATTCGTCGAAGACGGGCAGTCCGCTTCCATCGACTGGGGACGTGTCGATTCCCAGGTGGCTGGCCATTTCGCTGCCAAGCGACGCCAGCGAAATGGCGCCGGTGCTGTCCTGCATCAGGATGCCACCATCGAAGTACTGGACTAACAGTCCACGATCGCGGACGGGCTGGCTGATTGGGTTTCCGAGGTAGTAGGGCCCTTCGTTCTCCGAATACCATCCATAGAACGCGCCCGAAATGGTGTTGCCGGTGGTTTCGTTCCAGACTCCGCCGTCCGCGATCGCCTTGGTTGCCGTCGCGCCGTCAGGGGCAACGCCCTTCCATGAAGATGTGCGGCGATCACCACCGCCACCGCCACGGCGACCATCGTTGCGGAAGGAGTCGAGACGGTCGTTCAGGACATGGTCACCGAGATCCATCAACGTCACCGAGGGAGCATCGGTCCAGACGAGTTCGAGTCGGAACTGGAAGATTCCTTTCTCGAACGCCTGGCTGTAGAGCCCGTCCGCCGAAGCGAATGGCTCCGAAATCGGATCGCCATAGATGGCCTTGCCACCGTTCGCACGCCAATAGTCGAGGAAGTACCCGCGGAGCGTATGGCCGGTGTCCGGGACAAAGACCTGCAACGAGGCCTGTCCGAGATCGGGCGGCAGCTCGACATTCGCGAACTGGTCCACCGCGTTATTGGCCGCCGAGGCCGTTTGCACGCTGGGAGTGAATATGCCTCCAACCAGTGACAGCGCCAGGACGAAGGCTGCCGAGGACAGCAATCGCTTCATAGTAAAAACCTCGTATCTCATATGGAGTGTGGTCCGGATGACTTGCCAAGTCTCTTGTAACGCGAGCAGCGCGGCAGCGAGGAGCTTCCCTTTTGTAAGAAGGCTAGCACGCTGTTCAAGACCCTGCTACAGATTGTGCGGAAAACCCGTACGTTCGCTAGCCACGAATAGCGTTGATTTGGTCGCGAAGGGTGCGTGCCGCTTTGGCGGCCGCTCGGGAGAAATCGTCTTCGCTGGATGCGTAGGTGATGCTGCGAGCGGAGTTGATGAGTAGTCCGGCGCCACGATCGTCGATCCCTGCATCGATTGCGGCCGCGAGATCGCCAGCCTGGGAACCGATTCCCGGCACCAGGATGAGTAGATCTGGCGCAACCTCGCGCACGGTGATCAGCTCAGCGGGGTAGGTGGCACCTACCACCAGACCAAGGGACGCAGCGGAGGTTTCGTTCCATTCGACGACCTTCGCCGCGATTTCCGCGAAAAGGAGCCGGCCGTTTGCCAGCTCCATGTTCTGAATCTCGCCGCTGCCCGGATTGCTCGTCTTGCTTAAGAGGAAGACACCCTTCCCGGCTCGATCGAAGACCGGCGCCAGACACTCGCTGCCCATATAGGGATTGACCGTGATGGCGTCGAACTCGGCCAGATCGAAGTACGCGCGGGCGTACGGCTCCATGGTGGTGGAGATATCGCCGATCTTGCAGTCGAGAATCGTCGGCGTTTCTTGCGGGATCAAAGTCCGGGTTTCGAGCAGGGCCTCGTACCCTTCCGGCCCGTATTGCATATACATGGCGAGCTGTGGCTTGTACGCCGCAGCAATTTCAACCGTTGCCTCGATGATCCATTTATTGAACTCGACAATAGCCGCCCCGGTCGAGCGGCCGGATTTCACCGATTCCGGGAAGCGGGAAAGGTCGGGATCGAGCCCGACACAGACGAGCGAGTCACGCGATTCCACCGTGCTGGACACCTTGTCCAGGAAGGAAATGGACTTGGTTATCGTCATCCTGGCGTCGTTTGCGGTCAATTCACTTCCCCTCGTGTTTCGCCTGATTTGTATTCGATCTTAACGTACAAAATGCACTTAAGTACCGAAGTTCCTGTGCTAGACTGAACGGACCCGAGGGCTCGGTTAGCGTAGCTGGCTGAGGCGGGAGATGGCATCTGGTGCGGGTGCCGCTCACGCTCATTCCGCCGCGAGCGAGCCCAGTATGCACCCCAGCGAAGTCGAGACGACGAACGTTATTCCACGTGCTTTTTGTCGCACCACACCGGTCGGAGGGAAGGATGACTGGTAACCCCGCCGCGGGCGACCCGCACGCGACGATTGAGGGTTCGCAGCTCGAGCCGCCTACGTTGCAGGACGTGTTCAAGGCGCGCAAGGTTGTCGACAAGTACCTCGATCCGACCCCATTGCTTTATTCAGAAGCGCTTTCGAGCAAACTCGGTTTCGATCTTTGGCTCAAGTGCGAGAGCTTGCAGCCGATCGGAGCCTTCAAGATCCGTGGAGGCATCTATCTCATCAGCAAGCTCTCCACCGAGCAAAAAGCTCGAGGCGTGGTTTCTGCGTCGACGGGGAATCATGGGCAGTCGATCGCATATGCCGGGCGGATCTTTGGCGCGCGTGTGGTGATCTGCGTCCCCGAAAATGTGAATCCGATCAAAGCCGCGTCGATGGAGCGTCTGGGAGCCGAGGTCGTCAGAGCTGGCCGCGACTTCGATGAATCTCGTCAGCACGCCGAACGGTTGCAGCACGAGCAAGGCTTGCTCTTTATCCACTCAGCCAACGAACCAGACCTGATTGCCGGGGTGGGCACCTCTTCATTGGAGATCATCGAAGCGGTGCCCGATCTGGACGTTCTTATCGTGCCGATCGGCGCGGGAAGCGGCGCGTGTGGCGCGGTGGTCGCGGCGAAGGGAGTCAATCCTTCATTGCGGGTCATTGGCGCGCAAGCCGAAGGTGCGCCGGCCTTCCACGATTCCTGGCAACGTAACGAACTGTTGTCGTATGAGACGATGGACACGTTCGCAGAGGGTATGGCCACCCGGCAAGCGTTTTCTCTGCCATTGCGCATTTTACGTGAAGGTCTTGATAGTATTGTGTTGATTTCAGAGACAGATTTGCGCCGGTCTATTCTTACCTTGCTCGAACAGGCAAGGCTCCTGGCAGAAGGAGCCGGTTCCGCGGCATTTGCGGCGGCATATAACAGACGTGAACAACTTCAGGGACAGAAGGTGGCGGTTGTCGTTTCAGGCGGCAACCTCGAAGCCGGAGTGCTGGCACGAGCGCTAAACGAGGAGCGAGCCTGGTGACACGAATCGGAAAGTTGATTGGAGGCCGATCCAGAGGCGAAGGCAATTGCGAAGCGATCTTCCAGATCGCCCGCGAGGTTGTCGAGCGTCGCCGCTCGATGCAAGGCGCCCTCAACGAGGTGCGTCATCCTGCCATCCTGGACAATCTTTCTGACGAGGACTTCCGCCTGCTCGACGAAGCGATCGTCGAAAGCGCGCAGGACTATCCGGAGTACGCGCTCGTCCTGGCACGATTGACCCACGCCGCTGCGCGTGCCAAGGGTTTTGATCGGCAAATCGTAGATTCGGCCTTGCGGCTCGATTCGTTTCTGCCGGCCGAAGATCCCAGCCGCGAGCGCGAACAGTTGCTTCGCGATGCGTACACCATCGCCCAGCGAGCAGGGTATGCCCGGGGAGGGCGAGCGACGCTCTCTCGACTCGGCGTGCGCGCGCTGGATGCCGACGAGTTCGACCGGGCACGCGCCATCTTCCAACAGCAGATGGATATTGGCGATGAATCGACCGACACCGCGGCCGAGGTCGATTCCGCACTGATGCTGGGCGATATCCTGCGTCGTGAGGGCGATGCCGCTGGGGCGCAGACCTATTATCGTCGTGCTTCTCGCTCGGCTACCCGGCTCGAATATGACCGGGGCGTTGCTGAAGCGCTCGATCGTCAGATCGAGCTACTGGACAACAACTCGGACGTCGAGACCGCCATCCAGCTTCAGAAAGAAGCGCTCGACGCTGCCATGCGCACGCCCGATCTCGGGTTGCAATCGCGCCTCACCCTGGCACTGGCGGAAACGCTGGCCAAGGCGGGTCGAGTCGACGAAGTCATTACGCAGTTGGAACATGGTGTCGATATCGCCCGTGAGATCGGTGATCTCTCGGTCGAAGCCGAGTGCCTGCAAGCCCTGGTCGAAGCGTATCGTCAGGAAGGGAATCTGGTCGGCGTCGCAAAACGGCAGACCGATCTGCTCTTACTGGAAGAACGAATGGGGAATCGGCCGATCGCGGCGCGTTGGGGTGTGCGACTCGGCGGGACCCTGATGGAGCTCAACAAACCGCAACGGGCCGCGGAAGCGTATGGCCGCGCTCAGCAATTGGCGCGCTCGCTCAACGATCCCATGCTCGATCAGCGAATTCTCGGAGGGCTGGGTATTGCCTATACCCAGCTCGACCGGCCGGCCGATGCGTTGGAAAACCTGATGGAAGCCAACGAGATCGCCAGGGAAATCGGCGATTTGCCGAAGCAAGCCGAATGGCTGGCCAGCATCGGGCAAGCCCTCTTCAAGTTCGATCAATCGAAAGACGCGATCGCCGCGCTTGGCGAGAGTCTGGCCATCGCGCGGCGTACCGACGACGTGCCGCTTCAGGTCGATCTTTTGACATTGATGGGCGAGATTTTCGATGATGCGGCGCAGCTGCCGAGATCGCGTGAGTGCTATCACCGGGCCCTCGATCTGGCGCGGCGTTTGAACGATCGCACGCGCCAGATCCGCTTGAACAGCGCATTGGGCGGGGTAGCGCTGCGCGCGCAGCAATATTCGCAAGCGAACGCCCTGTACAGCCAGGCCTTGCAGCTTGCCACCGAAACCGGCGATCGGGTCGAAGGCGCGAAGCTACAGGGACGACTCGGCAAAGTGGCTCAGCAACAGCGCGACTGGCCAAAGGCGCTCGAGCACTATTACACCGCCGTCGATCTGTCCGAATCGATCGACAAGCCCCGTTTGACCAACCAGCTCCTGCTGCATCTTGCGGCAGCACAGCACGCTGTGGGCGATCCGGCTGCTGCGACCACGTATCGCCGGGCATTGACGCTCTCGCAGCAGTTGGGTGATGTCTATCGCGAAGCGGTGGTGCGACTCAATCTCGGCATCCTCCTGAGTGCCGATGGGCATCGAAACGAGGGGCTCGATCATCTCTATCGCGCGGCCGATCTGGTTGGTGATATGGGGCCGATCGGCAATGACTTGGCCGAAAATATTGAGGAAGCGATCGTGCGCGCTGGTGGCAGCGTGGTGGCGTCACCTGCCGATCACGATGTTTGGGACGACCGTCAGTCTGGCGTGAGCCGGGGGTTTCCCCAAAACTATGAATACCAGCCGTACCGGGACGACCAGTCCTACAGCGAAGCCTCCCTCCCGCCGCGATAGGAACGATGAATTCTAGGAACTGAGCAAACCGCTGGCGATCGAATCGCCAGCGGTTTTTGCTTGGGACGGCCCGGTGATGCCGAGCTCTCTGTATCCGCTGTTCCTGTTTGGGCACCACCGTGAAACCAATCACTTCTGGACCATTGGTTCGGTGCACGAGAAGCCCACCCTGGACGGTCCTGCCGGTTTATGCCCATCAAAGTTCCGGCTGGATTGTCCTGCTAGTCAATCACTGACGCATTGGTATACTGGACACGTCCGCAAGTTCGTCGTCGACGAGCGTCTTGTTGCAAGAGCGGACCCAGCGCACAGCCAAATTGTGCTCCCAAGATGGGAGGAGGATGAGAGATGGCATACGTCATCACACAGCCGTGCATTGGCACCAAAGACGCGTCTTGCGTCGAGGTCTGCCCTGTCGACTGCATTCACTCGACAGATGATGCCGAGCAGTACTTCATTGATCCGGACGAATGCATCGATTGCGGTGTATGTGCCGAGGTTTGCCCGGTCGAAGCGATCTTCTTCGAAGACGATGTGCCCGAGCAGTGGCAGTCGTTCATCCTGCAGAACAAGGCGTTCTTCGCCAAGTAGCATGATGTCCTGCTAATACGAGCGCCGAGTGGCCCAAACGCTACTCGGCGCTTGGCATTTCCGGGAGAACGGCTGACCAGATAGCACCGTCGGCAATCCAATAGATTTGGCCGCGAGCTTCACTAACTACCAACGAACTTACATCCTTGAACAGGTCGTCCATTGCGACGCCGTCGACGGTGACCGGCGGAAGTAAGACTGAAGTGCTCAGGCCATCGGTCAGATCGTAGACAATCATCGAGACAGCACCATCAGCCAAGGTCGCAAGATAGAGATCGCCTGTTTCGTCGCCTGCATCGACCGCCAGCACCTCGAACTCGCTGCTGGATCTTCCGAGATCCTGCCGGTCGTAGACCTCGCCCGAGCTGAGACTGACCAGACGCCCATCTGGATAGATGACGTGAATAGCGCCATTGATCTCCATTCCCAATGCGCCCGATTGCAACGGAGATTCTGTATCTGCTAACCAACGGTAGGCAATGTTGTCCTGACCATCGGCGACGTAGATCTCACCGCTTTCCTGATCGAGAAGATAAAGTCGATTCTGGAATCCGCTCAGAAGCCCGTTGTCCGGATCGACATCTTGCGGCCAGGTGGTGACGCCGATCTCGTTGGCCGAGCCATCGAAGCCCATCATCACCAACCGGCTCCCGTCACTTGCAATAATGCCCGCCACATCGTCGGCCGAGGATTGTGCGCCGAAGGTGCGGATAGACGAGCTGGGTGAGAACGGCATTTCCAGCATCGACATGGTCCCCATATCGATCTCGTAGGCGGACGGATCCAGCAGGAAGAGCACACCCGCCACCTCTGCAAGCTGCAGGTTTTCGTCTGTCAAAGAATCCGGGAGCCGCCCAACCAGTTGTGCGTCGCTCAGGCGAAGCACGCCGTTGATCTGGTCTTGCGCTTGCAGGATCTCGGTTTCGAGCAACGCAAGCTGGGCAGCCGGCAACTCGGCGCGCTTTCCGATAGCCAGTGCCCGCTCCGCGGCCGGCAGCGCGGCCTCGATCGCGAGCGGATCGCTCCCCGCCAGTGCCGCTGACAAGGTGGCATGTTGCTGCGCGATATCGGGATCGGGCAGCTCGACGCCCTGTGGCCGGTTGCTATACAGATAGCCAAAACTACTCATCACCAGAATCAGCGCCAAGGCGATTGCGACAAACACCCATGCGGAGGGACGACCTCGCGGCAGGCGCCGGAGCGCAATGCGAGAAAAGGAGTCGCCCGAGGTGGTGTGATATCGGTGGAGTGAATCGAGCGCCGGAGGCTTTTGGAAGAAATCGCCATCGTTCCGAGCGCTTTTGGTCCAGAGGGGATCGGCCTTCTTCGCGGTGGTACTCCAGGTGCGCTGCGCTTCCGGTTCGGGAGCGGAGAGCAGCCCGGCTCGATGGCGAGAGTCCTGCTTCTTTGCTTTCTCAAGCTCGATCCACACCCAGGCGCCTTTGGTTCCGGCAATCTCGGCAACCTCAGTGCGGGTCAGAGGGGTTTCGCTCGAGCGCTCTGCAATGCCTCCACCGGAAAGCAGTGCGACGATGTCGCCCGGATCGAGTCGGGTTTCGAAAATCGTTGCAGCGGGATCGAGAAACTCGTCGCCCGCTTCGGCCGCGCGCGGAAATGAAAAGAGTTGTGCCCCCTGCTGCACGATGACCAGTCCCGGCTCTGCGGCGGAGACCACCAAACGCTGGCCGTCGAGCGCGGCCGTCACCAGACCACCATCGAATCCGGTTGCGTCACCTGCGATCAGCGCCGACTTGGGCGGGCGTTGTACCGCCTCCAGCGCCGCGCCAAAGGCATTCGCCAGGGATTCGTTCGGAGCGGAGAAGAAGGTTAGAGAGAGTTGATCGAGCGCCTCGTCAGCGCGGGAGATTTCCTCCCGAGTCAGCGATTTCGGGATCGCGACCGCCAACAACCGCCGGCGCTGCGACTCGACGGTCTTGTCGAGCGTGCGTCCCAGGAGAAGGTTGGGCAGGACAGATTGAGATTCGACCGGTTGATGCGAAGTGACCGGAGCTGTTTGTTCATCGATGTGCATCGCGCTCGATCGCCGTCTCGGCGCCTAGGTATCTGCAACTCGGGGCAAGTATGAAAGAGTGGGGCGGATGCGTCTACCGACATAGCGCGGCGTTCCCGCTAGAATCGCCCTGTTGCGCTAAACCGACCGAAAGTACTGCGAGGGGACATGAGCGAAGCCGTTAACGGACCGACACCGATGCTAGCGGTGCTTATCTCCGGTGGTGGCCGATCGCTTGCCAACCTGATCCAACGCAATCGAGCAGGCACACTCGGCGCCCGCGTTGGGATCGTGATCAGTTCCAGGGTCGATGCAGGTGGCCTCGAGATTGCTCGAGCCGCAAATATTCCAGCGGTCGCCATCGTGCGAAAAGACTTTGCATCCGACGCCGCATTTAGTGAGGCAATTTTCGCGGAAGTCGCGCCGTACGATCCTCGGCTCATGGTCCTGGCAGGTTTTCTGCGCAAGATCGTGGTGCCGCCAGTGTGGGAGGGTCGTATCTTCAATATCCATCCCGCGCTGCTGCCGGAGTGTGGCTTCGCCGCCGGTCGTGGGTTTTACGGTGAGCATGTTCATCAGGCGGTGCTGGATCGTGGCGAGACCCGATCGGGCGCAACGGTGCATTTCGTCGATAACGGGTACGACACTGGCCCGGTGTATATGCGTCAAAGCGTTCCCATTTTGCCCGGTGACACCGCGCAGACGTTGGCCGAGCGGGTCTTCGACGCCGAGAAGGAACTTTATCCGAGAGCAATCGAGGCGTATCTTGCGGAGTTAAAAGAGGAGCGTTAGGGAGCAGGTTACGGCAGCTCGATCACTCTGGACACCAGGCTGTCAATGCCATTTGCGGCTAATTTTCCATTGCTCGCTCCTGTTACGGCGTACGGGAATTGACGCATTTCTCTTCGGGTGCTACTGTTTACTCACCGGGCCGGAATCGCTGAAAAGCACCTTCGGCTCGCTGTTTATCCATCACGTTCCGCGTAGGGTGAAGGAGGTGATGCCCATGAGTAGTCACGGTACGGGCGTCGCCGCTTCAGGAGTGAGCCTCTAAGGTTCGTTCCCGGCGGCGATGCCCCGAAGAAGAGAGCCGGTCCAAATTGGACCGGCTCTCGTCGTTTTCGGAATACAGTGCTTTTGGGGCGACTGAGAATGCAACTATGACCATCGAACTCGGGCTTTTCGACATTCATCAGGTCGACCCCATCGACCCCGATCCCACGGCCACTGTCTTTGAACGGAGACTTCGGCTCCTCTCGCTGGCCGACCAGGTTGGATTGCGTTATGCGTTCACCGCCGAGCGCCATTTCATGCCGAATTACCGCGCCTCGTCCGCGACAGCTTGGATTGCGGCCGCAAGCCAGCGGACCACAACTATCCGACTGGGGGTCATGGCCTATACCCTCCCAATGCATCTGCCTGCTGAATTGGCCGAGGAGATCGCGGTGCTCGATCAGCTCAGCCATGGGCGCCTCGAAGTCGGGTTCGGACTAGGACATCGCGAAGAAGAGCTTATCGCCCTGGGAATTGATCCCGGAGAGCGTGAGCAGCTTTTCCAGGAGCGGTATGCCGTGATGACCGCACTGTGGGCAGGTGGCGCCGTAACGCTGGAGCGGCCGGGAACGCTGCTGCGTGACGCGGCCATTCATCCCCTGACGTTGCAGCAGCCATATCCGCCTCTCTGGTTCGCGGGGAGCGATCTTCAGGCCGCCCAATGGGCGGGAATGCGCGGCATGAGCCTCGCTGTCGGATTCAAACGGGCCATCGAGCTGGCGCCGACCGTTGCCGCATTTCGCTCCGGATGTCGAAAACGACAAGTGGAAGCGCCCGGTGCTGGAAGAATCGCTTTGATGCGACAGGTATCTGTTGCGCCAACCGACCGCGAAGCGCTCGACGCGATGACCGAGGATCTCGATCGATTGCATCGCCTTGGCAGCGGTGGACCCGGTGACCTGGACAAAGCTCGGGAGGCAGCCGAGCGAATGGTTCAGGAGGAAGCGTTCATTGCCGGTTCGCCCGAAACGGTCGCGCGTGAACTCCTGCTGCTGCGCGAGCGGCTCGACATCGATGTCTTCCTTGCGAACATCCATGCAGCCGGGGTCAGCGATGAGCGTTTGGCACAAATGACGACGCTCCTGGCTGAACAGGTCGCTCCGCTCCTCATCGACGCTCCCCGGGTGGAGCGGCCGGAACCCGTTCTGTCCTGACCAGCGTTATTCAGCGAAATGCAACGAACCCGGGCGTTTTCGCCCGGGTTCGTTCGTATCGCAGAGAGAAAAAGGAGCTAGTTGCTCTCTTCGGCAGCGGAATCCTCCGCCGTGTCGGAACCTTCCTCGGCCGGAGCCTCGGTGACGGTTTCGCCAGCAGCCTCGGCCTCGGCGGCCTCGAACGCTTCCTGAGAGACCTTCGGATTCAGGCTGGCGACGATCTCATCTTCGCCGGTCAAAATCGTGATCCCCTCGGGAAGGTGGATGTCGGTCACCCGGATCTGATCGCCTTCGGCCACCAGCACCGAGCAATCGACCTCGATGCGGGCCGGAATCTCATTCGGAAGTCCCGAAACCATCAGCTCGGAGAGCTGCGGGTTGAAGATGCCGGGTCCTTCCGGCACGTGAATCAACACGAGCGGAACCGACGCGGTCGTTTCCTTCTTGAGGTTTGGAGCGAAGAAATCGACATGCAGCGGATTTTTGCGTACGGGGTCGAGCTGCATGTCGCGGATGAGGACTTGGTAGTCCTCACCTTCGGACGAAAGTTTGAAAAGGGTTGAGTGACCGTGGATTCGATAGAACCGGGAGAGCTCCCTCTCCTCGACGCTCACTTGCACGGTGTCCTTCAGTGCGGGGCCGTAGATGACACCCGGAACGAAACCCTGCTTTCGCAGGTTTTTGACTTTCTTGCCGGAGATCGTTCGCTCTACGGCACTCAAAGTCGGCTGGCTCATCGCCTACTCCTGACTTCTACTTCCTTTACCTGACAGAGCACGACCTGTGCGGCAGGCATACAAAAACGCGGCAGACGCCGCGTTACCGGAGTCTATCATAGTGGAACGGTGTTTCTTGACATCAGATGAGGCCACTGCGTAGCATGATGGCGTTTTCGGAAGAACTTAGATCGAAAGCGTCCCATCGAATCCGGCAGGTGCCGGTTTAGCATCGTTTTCATCCAGAATGCCGCCGTGTTTCGTTTTCCAACACGCGACATTGCGGATGGACAATGGTACAGAGGCAGGAGCAGGTCATGGGCCGCTATCTGATCCGGCGACTGATTGTTTCGATTTTTACGCTCATCGCTATCAGCGTGGTGATTTTTGGCATTTTGGCCCTGGCTCCGGGCGATCCGCTTTCCGGCTTTGCCGCCAATCCCAATGTTCCCGCCGAGCTACGCCAGCGAATGGCCGATCAGATGGGCATCAACGATCCCGTACCGGTGCAATACGGCCGCTGGGCGAGTCAGTATCTCAAGGGCAACTGGGGCATCTCCTATACCACCCGCAGCTCAGCGCGGGACTACGTCCTCGGCCGGTTGCCGGTGACCCTCAAAATCGTAGGCGGTGCGTATCTCATCAGCTTGCTTATCGCCTTACCCGTTGGGATTATTTCGGCAATCAAGCAGTATTCGATCTTCGACCAGGTGGCGACCACATTCGCCTTCTTCGGGTTCAGTTTGCCCACGTTCTTTACAGGCATTCTGTTCATCCTGCTCTTCAGTGTGAAATTACAATGGCTGCCCTTTATCTATGACGACACGGTAACCGGGTTCATTCCCAATATGAAACAGATGATCATGCCGATGATGGTGCTCGCCCTCGCGGGTGCCGGATCGCTGACCAGGTTCGTGCGTGCCTCGATGCTCGAAGTGATCAACCAGGACTATGTGCGCACTGCGCGGGCCAAGGGCATGCGGGAGAACTCGGTCATCATTGGACATGCGGCGCGCAACGCCCTCATCCCGGTAGTGACGATTATCGCGATCGAAGTTCCAGCAGTCGTCGGTGGCGCGGTAGTCACCGAACAGATTTTCCGTATTCCCGGTATCGGGTCGGCCCTGGTGCAGGGGGTGAACGAGAAGGACGTTCCGGTGGTGATGGCCATCAGCTTCGGCTACGCCATTCTGGTGGTGGTCTTCAACATTGTGGCGGACGTGCTTTACGCCACCCTCGATCCGCGAATCAAGTTCAGCTGAATCGCCGGAAGGTCTGAACGATGTCCCAAGCTTACGACGTCACCCTCATTGAAGAGCCGATGGGAGGCCCACTTCTCGACGGAGGAGCCTCGCCGGGCCTATCGCTGCGCGATGCGAAGGCAGCGCGCCAATACCGGTCGCTCTGGGGGAATGCCTGGCAGCAATTCCGGCTCCATCATCTGGCTATGATTGGGATGATCTTCCTGATCTTCCTGACGCTGGCATGTTACGTAGGAACGCTCATCTATCCCCGCGGGATCAACCCGGACATGCTGACCACCTTCATCAGTCCAACGGCAAAATACCCGTTCGGGACCGATCCGATCGGTCGTGACCTCCTGGCCTGTATTCTCTGGGGAGGGCGCATCTCGCTGGCAGTCGGTTTCCTGGCAGCCTTCGTAGCGATCTCCGTCGGTACACTCGTTGGTGCGACTGCCGGGTTCATGGGCGGTAAGACCGATGGTTTGTTGATGCGGTTTACCGATCTGTTCATCTGCCTGCCGCAGCTCCCCCTATTGCTCCTGATCAGCTTTCTCTATCGCGATGAGATGTTCGTCTGGGCGGACAAGAAATTCGGCAATGGAAACATTGGCGTCTTCATTCTCATCGTCTTCGTGATCGCGATTCTCAACTGGATGTCGACCGCCCGACTGGTGCGTGCCGAATTCATGCGACTGAAGGAGAAGGAATTCGTCGAAGCCGCCAAGTCGATCGGCGCCAAGCAGGTCACGCTCATGATGCGGCACATTCTGCCCAATGTCGTGAGTCAGATCATCGTCGCCGCTACTCTGGCGGTTGGTGCGGCGATCATCACGGAATCGACCCTTTCCTTCCTCGGGCTCGGTTTTCCGTCGGACATTCCCACCTGGGGACGCCTCCTCTTTGAGGCAAAGGACTACTTCCAGTTCTACCCCTATATGGCCCTCTTCCCGGGTATGGTCATCTTTCTGACCGTTCTCTCGATCAATTACATCGGTGACGGTCTGCGCGACGCCCTCGACCCGAGAAAAACGCACTAGATCCCGAGGCCATGCGGGCGATGCTACCAGTCTGACTCAGGAACCGGGAGCGAATTGTTCGATTCGGGACAGAAAATTTCCGCGATCTAACCCTGCGCTCTGCCTGGGCTCAGATTGCCAGCAGCCCGCGACGCGTAGCAATCGTGACCGCTTCCGTGCGGCTCGCGGCGCCGAACTTGGTCAATATCGAACCAACGTGAAATTTGACGGTGTGCTCGCTGATGCCCAGCTCATGCGCGATGGTCTTGTTGGGGAGACCATTCGCTACCAGGCGAAGTACTTCCAACTCGCGCGGAGTCAAAAGGTCGTCGGCAGGATCGAGCGGAACCTGACGGCCGCTCCAGCGTAGCCCGGCAATATCGGCAACCCGCGGGTCGATAACGATCAGCCCGTTGACCACGGCCTGCACAGCCGCTATGAGTTCGGAAGCGCCGGCATCACCCGCCAGAAATGCCACCGGGCCATCGCCCAGATCGGGCCAGTCGGTTTCTGGCTCAGCTCCCAGAACGACGAAGGGGGGCAGGGTGGCAAGATCCCGGCCGAGCTCGACGGCGGTTTCCAAGCCTTCGTGGTCGACCACGATGGCATCGAGTTCGATGATGCCAGGCGGATCGCCGGAATCCAGCGTTACCACCTCGATTCCCGGACCGCTACGCAGCAGTACCGAAATCCCCGCATGCACGGCCGGGTAACCGCTCACCACGGCGACCCGGATCTGTTGGATTAAGGCGGTTTCGCGGTTGAACATGGCCCTGCCAGTATGACCGACCGGATCAGCGAGACTGCATCCGTTCGGTGGGTACCAGGATGAAGGAACGCGGCTCGCCGCCGCGTGTGAGGCCAACCTCGACCTCCACTCCCGGCTGAACGCGGAGCATGGCGGCCGGAATAGACTCCTGGTCGACGATCAGCGCACCGGCGATCGAGAGAATCACATCACCGATCATTAGCCCAGCGCGCGCGGCAGGAGTACCGGCGATCACGTCAGTCAGCACAAAGCCGGTTGGCTGCGAAGCGTTCGGTAGATCCGCAATCACCCCATTGACGCCGAGGTACGCATGCGCGCCACCCGAGACCAGACCGGCAACGAACCGTTCGACCGCAGCCGACGGGATCGCCATTCCCAATCGTCCAGAGACCATGGCGTTGATCCCGAGCACCTGGCCCTCGACATCGACCAGAGGCCCCCCCGAGCTACCCGGGGCGATTTTCGCGTCCATCTGGATGAGATCACCAGAACGTGGTCCTTGACTCGTCGCTGCCTGACCAGCAGCGCAGATGACGCCCACGGTGAGGTATTGCACCTGACCATAGGGATGCCCGACGGTCATGACCAACTGGCCGGGTCGGACGCGGGAGGAATCGCCAATTTGGGCGGCGGGAAGATCGGTTGCGTCGACCTCCACCAGGGCAAGATCTTTTTCGGGATCTCGAGCGACGATTGTTCCTTCGAACCGGCGTTCATCGAAGAGTGTGATCTCCAGAGTATTGCTTTGACCGGCGACGTGGTTGTTGGTCACGATCAGCCCGTCTTCCCGCCAGATCGTGCCGGCACCATTGCCGTTGCCCCGGTGGACCTGGACTACCGACGGGCAGAGCCGCTGGTAGAGCGCATTCACCTCAGCATCGATCTCGGCGTGAACGCTCAGGATCGGTTGGACGCTTGCCGTCATACGTTGTTCCTTTTCGTTCCTGTCGTACGTGGCCCCGAGATGGTGACCAGGCAGTTCAGGCTGACGGTTCGCTTACGCGCGCTCGCCGGCCAGAATCGATTTGCTGGTCAACTCACCACCACGCACGACGTCGATAGCAACCGACTGGCCAACGACATCGCCGCTGAGCTGTTCCATCAGTTGATCGACCGATCCAACTGCCGTGCCGCCAACTCGTACGATGATGTCGCCAATGAAGAGACCCTGCTGTTCAGCCGGCCCTCCCGATTCGAGACCGACGATGACCAGCGCCTTCTTGCTTTCGAGACCAAGTGATTCGGCGAGTTGATCGTTGATCGCCACCGCTTGCGCGCTGACCCCGAGGAACCCGCGTCGCACCTTGCCATGCTGTTGCAAGGACGAGACGACCCTATCGATGGTTTCGTTCGGCAGGGCGAATCCGCTGCCTCGACCAAGGGTGGATGAGTTCAGCCCGAGGATCTCTCCCCACGCGTCGACTAACGGACCGCCAGAGAAACCTGGCAGCATGGCCGCATCCGTCTTGAGGAAACTTCCAAGCTGGTTGCGCCGCTGATCGCGACCTCCTTTGCCCCCGATCAGACTGATGACACCGAGGGAGGCCATGGGTCCCGACTTGCCCGGGCGTCCGATAGCGAGGACGAACTGACCCACCTTCGGATCCCGGCTCGCGCGTACGGCCGGCGGCAGCTCCGTACCTTCGATCTTGAGCAGCACGAGATCACTGTTTGGATCACGTCCGACGACATTGGTCGAAAGGTGTTGGCCGTCCGGCGTATCGATGTGAATATCTTCATCACGCTCGACCACATGATTGGCACTGACGATCAATCCGCCGTCGGTCCACACGATGCCGGTTGCTGGCATTCGTTGACGACCGTAGACGGTCACAACGCTCGCGGCGGCCCGCTCGACTGCGGTGGCAAGATCATTGGAAAGGCTGGCGAGTACGCTGTTGGATTCAGTCATGAATTGGGTCTCCGAGGTTCTGCGTCGAGCCATTTGCGTCGATATGCAAAGCCTACGTGCCGGACGAATCGGCTCCAACTGATGAAATGGTGAATGGAATCCTGATCGTATGGGGAGGTCGGAGAGTATGCTATCCCCGTTGAATTGAGTTGGCTGGAGGTCTCCACGGGTGAAAGTCGAAACGTTTACGCTCGAAAGGTGGATGAGCACCTGGGAAACTGTGGCGAAATTCGATATCGCCGAAAGCGGGATATTGCCGCTTACCACTCGGGAGCTCCTCGAATTTTTACCTCCCGATGAACGTCAAAAGGTTGAGGATCAACTCCTCGATCTGCGGCTCGGCTACAACGAGGCTCGCGGTACTGCCCGATTGCGGGAGGATCTCGCTGCCACATATGAAGGCGTCAATCCCGAACAGATTCTGGTGACCACTGGCGCTATCGAAGCCAACTATCTGCTGGTGAATACGCTGCTGGAAGCTGGCGATCATGTGGTTTCCGTTTTTCCCGCCTATCAACAGCTTTACAGCGTCGCGAAAGCCGTTGGTTGTGACATCAGCCTCTGGAACATCGTGAACGACGGAGGAAACTACCGCTTCGATCTCGATGAGCTCGAACGGCTGGTGAAACCTGAAACCAAAATGATTCTTATCAACACGCCAAACAACCCAACCGGCGCGTTACTCTCGGATGAAGAACTGCGACGGGTCTATGCGCTGGCCGAATCGGTCGATGCCTACGTCCTGAGCGACGAAGCCTACCGTTGGCTTGACGTACCCGGGGGCGAGCCGCTGGCGGAGCCAATGCGCAACCTCGGTCCGCGTGCGATCAGCGTTGGCACCTTCTCCAAACCATTCGGACTTCCCGGACTGCGTATCGGCTGGATCGCCGCGACCGAAGAGATCATCAAGGGCTGCTGGAGCGCGCGCGACTATGTTTCGCTGGCTCCCGGGGGCATCTCCGACTTCCTAGCCAGCATTGCCCTGCGTGAGCGCGACAAGATCGTCAAACGCAATCAGGACATCATGCGCCAGAACCTCGATTACGCCGAAGGGTGGTTTGCCAAACATGGCGAGCTGGCCAGTTGGAACGTGCCGCGCGGTGGGTTGCTGGCACTGCTGAAGTACAACGTCGATCTTCCGTCCGATCAGGTAGCAAATACACTCGCGCAGGACTACTCGGTCATGCTGGCGCCCGGGTCGACCTTCGGCTACGAAGGTCATCTGCGGATCGGTATTGGCCAATCGCCAGAGATCTTTGCGGAAGGGCTGGAGCGTACCGCGCGCTGTCTGGAACGATTGACACTCGAACAAAACGCCGCCATGGGTTCTCGTTAACGGTATGGCACAGGCAGTCGCCGGTACGGAACCACGGGTAACCTCCCAGCTTGTGGATGATCCCATTATCAGCACGGTCGATCTGACCAAGCGGTTCGGTTCCTTCACCGCGCTCAATCGGATCGATCTTTCCATACCGCGCGGTGCCATCGGTCTCCTTGGCCCGAACGGAGCCGGTAAAACTACTCTGATCCGAATCCTGCTGGGCTTGACGAAACCAACGTCGGGCAGTGCCGAGGTCCTGACATTCGACGCGGTCTCGCAAGGAATCCAGGTGCGTGAGCGCGTCGGCTACATGCCAGAAGCGGAATGCCTGCCGTCCAATGCCACAGCTGCTGATTTCGTCGGTCATATGGCCGAAATGAGTGGGATACCGAAAACCGCCGCACGCCAACGTGCCGCGGATGTGCTCTATCAAGTCGGACTGAATGAAGAGCGCTACCGCCTGATCAAAGGTTTCTCGACCGGTATGAAACAACGCGTGAAGCTCGCGCAGGCCGTGGTGCACGATCCGTCGCTCGTTTTCCTCGATGAGCCGACGGCCGGGCTCGATCCCCCGGGGCGGGATTCCATGCTGGAGCTCGTCGAGCGCATCCACCAGATGATGGGGATGACCGTAGTGCTCTCGTCGCACATCCTGGAGGATATCGAGCGGGTCTGCGATTACGTGGTCATCATCAATAATGGGCAGCTCGCGCTGGCACAGCCAATCGGTGGAACGCCAGCCGAAGGCGCGCAGCTCTCGATTCAGATCGACGGTAATGCCGATCAGTTCATCCAGCGGCTCAACGCGCTGGGCATTCAGGATGCGCGATTGCGGGATCGTATGACCGGGATGCCCGAAATCGTCATCCGCCATCCAAGCGACGCAGCCTACGATGCGGTTCGCGATACGGCGGTGGAACTGGATGTCGCACTGGTATCGATGACCGGGCGTACCCGCTCGCTCGAAGACCTCTACCTGCAAGCGGTCGGTGCCGAAGCGCTCGACTCCGATTATTACGGAGGGGTGTGAGATGTCTGACTCATCCATGACACCCCAGCCCGACGAGCGCGCCTTTGGCGAAGTCTATGACCGTGGGTATCAGCATTACACCGGACCGCGTCTTGGCCGGGCGCATGCGTTTCGCGCGCTCACCGGCTATTCGACGAAGCGTGCGCTCGGCTCCAAGAAACGCTGGACTGCGAAAGTCGTTCCCGTCATCTTGTATGTCGCGGTGGCTCTGCTCGTCATTATTCCCCTGGGCATCCAGGCGTTTATCGACTCCGCCGAAGTCCTCCAGTACTGGGAATACTTCTCGGTTGCCTGGCTGATTCTCGGGGTCTTCGTCGCGACCATCGCCCCGGAAATGCTGTGCAGTGACCGGCGTGAGAAAACCTTGATTCTCTATTTCTCCCGGCCAATCACCCGGCTCGACTATCTGCTTTCCAAGTTGCTGGCAACGGCGCTGCTTACCCTGACCATCACGATGGTTCCGCTCATCGTTTTCTGGCTAGGACGTCAGCTTCTGGAGGATTCGCCGGTCCGCGCGATGGGCGACAACCTCGGCGATCTGGGCAAGATCGTCCTGGTGAGCGTGTTGGTCTCCGCCTATCTCGGCGCGTTGGGATTGGTCATTTCGTCGTTCACGGGCCGAAAGGCTATTGCGGTGGGCGTCATCATCGTCGCGTTCATCTTCTTCAACGCGCTCGCCGCAGTCCTGCAGGAAGCTTTTGGCAATGCCGACCAGAAGGCCTGGTTCGCGCTCATCAGCCCCATCCGGACGATTTCGGAGTTCGTGCTTGGCATCTGGGGACAACAAAATGGTGACGGCGCGTTTGGCAATCCACTGAGCACGTGGATCTATGGAGCAGTGATGGTCATCGTTATTCTGATCAGCTGCGCGATCATGTACTGGCGCTATGTTCCAGAAGATTAAGCGCAAGTTCGAAGGCGATGCTCCTACCTCGCAGAACGGTGCTGGCGGGTCGCGATATGTGGTGCCCGTGACGCCCGACCCATCGCGGCCGGTCGCCATCATGTCCGATCAGCCAACTGTCGTGCTCGACCACGTTTCCAAGTGGTACGGGGATCTGGTGGCGGTTTCCGACCTCTCGTTCAGCATTGGGCCGGGCGTGACGGCGTTGCTGGGACCCAATGGCTCCGGCAAGTCGACCTCGCTCAAGATGATCTGCGGTCTGTTAGGACCCTCGACCGGATCAATCTCCCTCGACGGTCTTCCGGCGCGTGGCGACCCGAAGGCATACAGGAACCTTGGAGTGGTGCTTGATATTGAGCAGGTCTATCCCTACCTGAGCGGTCGCGAATTCGTTCGCATGAATGCGCTGCTGCAAAAACTGCCGGATGTCGACGCGGCCACCGAGCGGGCACTGACGACGGTGGAAATGACCGACGCGGCGGACCGAAAAGTGGGCGGCTATTCCAAAGGGATGCGCCAGCGCATCAAGCTGGCCGGTGCGCTCGTCCACGATCCCAGTGTGATCCTGATGGATGAGCCGCTCAATGGCACCGACCCGGAGCAGCGCGCGCATATGATTCGCTTGATGTGGGAGCTCGGTCAGCAGGGCAAAACCCTGCTGGTTTCGTCCCATGTCCTTTCCGAAGTCGAGCGATTCGCCGAGAACATCATCGTGATTGTCAATGGCAAGTTGGCTGCTGCGGGCAACTACCGCACCATTCGCGAGCGTATCGACAATCATCCGCATATCGTTCGCCTCGGTTCGCCGGAACCGCGCAAGCTGGCTTCGGCACTGGTGACCTTGCCCCAGATCAGCTCCGTGCGGATCGATAAGGATGGCCGGATCTTCGTCGAGACAAGTGAAGTTCGCGATTTTTACCGAATGGTGCCCCGGCTCGCGAAAGAAAAAGACGTTCGCCTGACCGAGCTACAGGCAGCCGATGAATCGCTCGAGTCGGTTTTCTCATACTTGGTCGAGCGGTAGGAACAACGATGTCAAACGCCCTTTGGCGACCACTTCCAGTTTTCATGCTGACGATCCGCCAGTTCTTTGGCGGCAAGTCGGTCTGGGTTGTGACGGTGCTGGCGTTCCTGCCGGCGCTCTTCGGCATGATCTACTGGTTCGATACCACCAGCAATCCGCCTGCGTTTTTCCTGAGCGATTCCATCTACCGGCCGCTTGTTATCGCCACCCTGCTGCCGATCATGGTGCTCATCCTGGCAACCGGTGCGCTCGGTAACGAGATCGAGGATGCAACGCTCCCCTATTTAACCCTCAAGCCGATCGGACGCTTGCGCATCGTGGCCGAGAAGTTGCTGGCAACGCTGGTGGTCTGCATTCCGATCATTCTGGCGGGATTGATCGTGACCTATCTGATCGTTTTCCGGGGCAATGCCGGCCAATCCGAGAGCCTGGACTTTCTCTGGGCGTTGCTTGCCAGCGCAACCGCTGGCATCTTCGCGTATGCTGCGGTCTTCCTGTTGGTCAGCCTTCTGGTCTCCCGGGCCCTGCTGGTGGGGATCGTCTACGCCCTGGTGTGGGAAAGCCTGCTGGGACGTTACCTGCCTGGATTGAAAGTGGCGTCGATTCGACACTACACCGAGTCGATCCTGGTTGGCATGGCGAACGACCCGGATATCGCGCTCAAAGGTGCAACCGGGGTTTCGTCTTCGATCATCGTGATCGCATTTGTCACGATCGCTTGCATCCTGATCGCGACCTGGCGCCTGCGCAACCTCGATCTCGAATAAGCTACCGACACCGCGATCCGACGCGTGCGGCTCGCAACGCGATGGTCCTACGCGGGGTCGAGGGGCCTCAGGTTGGGCGCGACCGGCGACCGCCTGGGAACCCAGCTTCGATCGACATGACAGCGGGTGAACCCGCGCAACCTGGAATTCGAAGGGAAGATATTCGATGGCAGACCCAGTCATTACCCCCATGCCGCTCGGTCGTTGGCCGGCATCCAAACGCCCGATGGGCATCGGCGTCATGCTGCCGCTCCTCGACGGCGGCGCGTTTGGTGGCCAGCCGCGCTTCAAAGACATCCTGGAAATGGCGCAAACCGTCGAAGCGTGTGGTTTCGATGGTGTCTGGATGCCCGACCATTTCATCTTCCGGCATGAGGCCAACAACCGCACGCCGCAAGGGATCTGGGAAGCCTTTACCACCATTGCGGCAGTGGCGGCCCAGGTGCCGCGTATCTCGATTGGGGTGCTGGTTACCTGTCTCGGTTGGCGCAATCCCGGCATTGTCGCCAAGATGGCCGAAAACCTGGATGAAATCAGTGACGGCCGCTTCATTCTTGGGGTCGGCGCCGGGTGGCATCAGCCCGAATACGAGATGTTCCATCTGCCGTGGGACCACCGATTCGGCCGCTTCAAAGACAGCATCTCGATCATCAACCCCCTCTTGCGCACTGGTCGCGCTGACTACGAGGGCGAGTTCTATTCCGCCACCGAGGCACTGAACCTTCCCGGTGGCCCGCGTCGAGGTGAGGGCGGACCTCCGATTCTGGTCGGCACCAACGGCCCAAAGACCATGCGGCTGGCCGCGCAGTTTGCTGACGCCTGGAACTCCGATTGGCATCACGATCCGTCTACCGTCCTGCCACGTCTGATCGAACTCGACAAGGCGTGTGAAGATGTTGGTCGTGACCCGAAGACGATGGTGCGCACCTCGGGGAGCAATGTGGCCCTTCCCGGATACCTGGGACGTCGTGCCAACCCGATCGAAGGAACCAACGAGCAAATTGCCGAGCAAATTGCCGCATTCCGCGAGATCGGTTTGCGACACTGGGTCGCGGGGCTCGATCCCTGTAACCCGGCCAAGATCGAAGAATTCAGTAAGATCATCGAGATTCTCGACCGATCATAGCTCGATCGAATTACCAAGGAGTGAGAAAAAAGATGGGCCACCGCCCGTTGAAAATCGGCATTATGCTCCCGGAATCGGAGCGCGAGATGGCGGGAGAAACCGGCGGTTGGAAAGACCAGCTCGCCATGACGCAAAAGACGGAGGAGCTTGGCTTCGATTCGGTCTGGTTTTGCGACCACCTGCTGATGAAGGTTCCCGGAAACGAGCCGCAAGGCGCCTGGGAAGCGTGGTCGATGTTGGCGGCGTTCGCTGCCTGCACCGAGCGGATCGAGCTCGGTCCGTTCGTTTCGTGCACCGCCTATCGCAACCCGGCCCTGACCGCCAAGATCGCGGAAACCGTTGACGAGATCAGCAATGGCCGACTTATTCTCGGCATCGGCTCTGGCTGGGCCGAACCCGAATACAAAGCGTTCGGATTCCCGTTCGACCATCGTGCCAGCCGCTTCGAAGAAGCGCTGACTATCATCACCTCCCTGATTCGTACCGGACATGTCGATTTCGAAGGCGAGTACTACAGTGCCATCGATTGTGAGCTGCGCCCACGCGGCCCGCGTCCGGAGGGGATGCCGATCATGGTTGGCACCTTTAGTGGCGAGCGCATGATGAAGCTCACCGCCCAGCATGCCGATCATTGGAACATCTGGGCCGCGGTTTCGGGAAATCGCGCCGAAACCACCAAACCCCTCATGGAAAAGATGGACGCGATCTGCGAATCGGTTGGTCGTGATCCGAAAACGCTCGAGCGGAGCGCGGCGGTGCTGGTGGACTTCGATAACCCGTACGGCCGCCCGGGTCAGGACGTGCCCTCATTGACCGGCACTCCGCAGGAAATTGCGGACGAATGCAAGCGTTACGCTGAGATCGGCGTTTCACACCTGCAGTTCTATCCCGATCCTTGTACCGTCGAAGGAATCGAAAAGCTGGCCCCGGTGCTGGAGATTCTGGACCAGGGATAGGTTCGTCCGACCTGGCCCGGATGCATTCTCTGGCGCGCTATGCAGTGACCGGGAGCTTGATCCGAAAGCATGTGCGTCCCGGCTCGGATTCGACTTCGATCGTGCCGTGGTGTTCGTCGTTCACTATTTGCCAGGCAATGTCGAGCCCGAGACCGGTTCCCTGGCCCTGGCCCTTTGTGGTGTAGAACGGCTCGAAAATGCGAGTCAGATTTTCCCTGGAAATCCCGGATCCGTTGTCGATGATCTCGACGACGATGTTGTTATCGTCAGCGAAGGTACGGAGCTCGATCGTGCCTTCGCCTCCAGTGGCATCGGCGGCGTTGTCGAGCATATTGGTCCATACCTGATTCAAACTGCTTCCACGGGTGGTTGTCTTCGGTAGCGTGCGATCGTAGTCTCGAACGATAGTCATACCCCGCAGTCGATAGGCAAGGATGGTCAGGGTATCCTCCAGGCCATCGTGGATATCGATGGACTGCTCGATCGCCTGATCCCGGAAGGAGTAGGACTTAACCGCTGCGACCAGCTCAGAGATTCGATTTGTGCTGCTGGCGATGACTTTTGCGTGACCCTGGATGGCCAGTGTTTCACCGATCCATCGCACCGCAGAAGGCAATGCGTCTTTGGGTAGTTGCCGGGAAAGTGCCTCCAGATCCTCGACGCCAATGCCACCTTCGACAAGACTCGGAGCGGCAATCCAGGGTTGTTCTAGCCCTGCATCGGCTAGCCAATCCTGAACCTCGTCCTCGAGCCGGCTAAATTCCATAAGCGACAATTCGCCGGGAATCGGGCGCGGATTCAGGCAGCGATCGACCACGTCAGATATCGCTCGCCAAGCTTCAATCTCGAGCTTGAGTTGGACAAGCTCCTGTTCAGCGATATCGCGTTTTCCGAGACTCTCCTCGAGCAGCTTCGCCGAACGCTGGGCAGCGGCGGCGGGGTTGTTGAGCTCATGAGAGAGCCCGGCCGAGAGCTTCCCCAGGGCAGCCATCTTTTCGAGATAACGGCCAAGCTGCTCTCGCTCGAGCTCCTCATTTCGCTTCTGCAGATCTTCCGCTCGAAGCCGCTCGGAAATGTCGCGAAAGAAAGAATGCGTGGCAATGACTTTGCCGCCGAGCATCCGCGAGCGTGCATCCCCCTCGACAGGAATGGCGTGTCCGTCTTTGGCCCGAAAGATGGCCGGAAACGATTCGATAGGCGCTCCCTCAACTGCCATCGAGAAGTGAATTTGGCATTCCTGGAGCGAATCTGGATGAATGATGTCCCAGATAATGAGGTTGTCCATCTCCTCGGGGGTGTACCCTAACTTGTCTAGCCAGGCCTTGTTCACGAATTCAAAGGTGCCGTCGGGCCGAACGCTCTGAACCAGGTCCGACGACATCTCAATCAGGGTCCGATAGCGTTCTTCACTTTCGGCCAACTGCGCGACTTGCTCCTGAGGAGTGTTTGTGCTCAATGATCTCGCCTCCACCGCCTCTTGTTAGGAACCCGAAGGAATGTTGACTATCTGCTTCCGGTAACTAACGTATCATCTCACGACGAGGAGGTACATCCCATCCGTGAAGAATCCAATCATTATTACTGTCGACGATGACGCGGAAGTACTCCATGCTATTGCCCAGGATGTTCGCCGTAAATATGGAGGGCACTTCCGGGTGATTCGGGCGGAATCGGGTGAGCAGGCGCTGGAGACTGTTCGGGAAATCAAGCTTACCGGCGACTACCTGTCACTCATGCTCGTCGATCAGCGAATGCCGGGAATGAACGGGGTTGAATTTCTCGAAAGCGCTCGCGAGCTTTTCCCCGAGGCGAAGCGGGTGCTGCTGACCGCCTACGCGGACACGGACGCAGCGATCAAAGCGATCAACGACGTCCATCTCGATTATTACCTCATGAAGCCGTGGGATCCACCAGAAGAACGTCTCTATCCAGTCGTCGATGAATTACTCGACGATTGGTCCGCGGGGCATCGTCCCGAGTTCGAGGGGGTTCGACTCATCGGACAACGGTGGTCCGCCGAATCAAACGCTATGCGGGATTTCCTGGCGCGCAATCAAGTTCCTTTTCGCTGGCTGGAGATCGACAGGGAAGCGGAAGCTCTGGCTCTGCTCAAGCTGGCCGAGCGTTCCGAGACCGACTTGCCAGTCGTGATCCTGGAAAACGGTGAATCGCTTGCGAATCCATCGATTCAGCAGGTGGCAACCTCGATTGGGCTCTTGCGAAAACCTGACGACGTGCCAGTCTATGACTTGATCGTCGTTGGTGCTGGACCCGCAGGTCTGGCCGCGGCCGTGTACGGCGCTTCGGAAGGCTTGCGAACCGTGGTGCTGGAAAGACTGGCTGGTGGCGGACAGGCGGGTATGAGCTCGCTTATCGAAAACTATCTTGGATTTCCCTCGGGCGTATCTGGCGACGATCTCGCCCGGCGAGCGATGACGCAGGCCCTGCGGTTCGGTGCTGAATGCCGGATGGCAAGCATCGCGGGCGCACTCTCTGTCGTCGAAGGGTCAGTCGGCGTGCGACTCGAAGATGGCACTGACATTCGCGGTCATTCGATGATCATCTCGACCGGTGTCGACTATCGTCGGCTCGATGCGCCCGGTATCGAACCGCTGACAGGGAAAGGCGTCTTCTACGGCGCGGCCCGCAGCCAGGCTGCATCGGTGATCGGAGAGGACATCTTCATCGTTGGTGGAGCGAATTCAGCCGGACAGGCAGCGGTATTTTTCTCCAACATCGCCAAATCGGTCACTATGTTGCATCGTGGTCCGAATATCTCGGACAGCATGTCGCACTACCTGGTCGAGCGTATCGAGGGATCGCCCAATATCTCAGTCCGCGTCCGTTCCGAAGTCGTAGGAGCGGCCGGAGACGGACATTTGGAATCGATCGAGGTTCGCAACACCGAGACCGGCACGATTGAGCATATTCCCACGCAGGCGCTTTTTATCTTCATCGGAGCAATTCCGCCGACCGGATGGCTTTCGGAAACGCTGTCATTGGACGAGCGCGGATTCATTTTGACGGGACCGGATGTCCTCACCGCTGCAGCGAGTTCCTGGCCACTTGAGCGTGTGCCGTTCATGCTCGAAACGAGCGTGCCGGGCATTTTCGCCGCGGGCGACGTGCGTCACGGGTCGGGAAAGCGGGTGGCCACGGCGGTTGGCGAAGGAGCGATGGCGGTTATGACGGTCTGGCAGTATCGAAGCTCGGCCGGGCTTTAGTCCCGTTCGGAATCATGCCGAGACCAAAGCATGTCTAGCCACCCGGGGATGGTCGCGTCCGGGCGTTGTTCGTCGCGGGGGTAGTACCCCTTGATGTCGATGATCGGGGTGCCGTTCCATGCGTCGATACCTGCCACGTAGAGCAGATTGCCTTCCCGCCGAATCAGGCGAGGGCAGGCGATCCCGATTGGATTTGGGCGCTTGGGTGTGCGAGTCGAAAAGAACCCAACCGGAGTCAATCCGTCGACATCTTCCGCCTGGCGCGGCTCACCGGCGGCGCGCCGCCGCGTTGCGCGGTCGAGATAGAACAGCACGACCAAATGGCTGAACTCCTCGATACCGATCAAACCATCCAACCAGCGCTCGTCGATTTCCAGCATCGATTCCTGCCAGGGGTCGAAGAACTCATCCGGCGCGGTTTCACCCGTGCCGGGGCGACGTACAAACCCGATCGATTGAACGCGAAACCACTGCTTATCCATTGCCATTGTTGCTCCTTCAGCCGAGTTTCCAGTTTCGAATCGTAGCTATGTGAGAGAATCCGGGACATATCGAACCATCATCATAGGGAATAGAGGACACGCACATGACCGTAGTTGGAGCAGGGTTACAGATCGACACAGAGCGCATCGCTGAGCTGGCTGCCAAGGAAGAGAAGCGGCTGAACGACTCCACCCCCGCTTCGGGCCGCATGTATGAGCGTGCCAGGAAAACGATGGCAGGCGGGGTGCCATCATCGTATCAGGTACGCGATCCCTGGCCGATCTATCTCGAGGAGGGCAAAGGCTCGAAGGTCTGGGATGTCGATGGCAATGAGCGCATCGATTATCACAACGGCTTTGGCTCGATGGTGCAGGGGCACGCGCATCCGGCCATCATCAAAGCGGTTTCCGATCGCGTTGCCAAAGGAACCCATTTCGCCGCGCCGATCGAGGACTCCATCGTCGTCAGCGAGGCACTGGCCGAGCGCTTCGGTCTGCCACTTTGGCGCTATGTGAACTCCGGAACCGAAGCGACCATGGATGCCATCCGCATCGCGCGAGCTTATACCGGCCGCGACACGGTCCTGAAGATCCTCGGCTCGTATCACGGGCATCATGACTACGCCATGGTTTGCATCGGCGTGCCCTATGACGATCTGGGTGACCGCGAGGATATTCCTTCGCTGCCCTACGGTGCTGGCATTCCCAAGGTTGTCAGTGATATGACCGTGGCGGTGCCCTTCAACGATGCCGGCGCGATGGAACGACGTATCGAGCGGCTGGCCGATGAGGGGCGTTTGCCGGCCTGCGTGATCATGGAAGCGGCCATGATGAACATGGGCGTGATTCTTCCGGAGCCCGGCTATCTCGAAGCCGTGCGCGAGATTACGAAAAAGCACGGCATCGTCTGGATCGTTGATGAGGTCAAAACGGGGCTGACAGTCGCTCCGGGGGGGGCGACTGAGAAGTTCGGGTTGAAACCCGATATGGTCACCCTGGCCAAGGCCCTCGGCGGCGGACTTCCCTGTGGCGGCATCGGCGCGACCGAGGAAGTCATGGAAGTCGTGCTGGACGGCTCGGTCTACCAGGTCGGAACTTACAACGGCAATCCGCTTACGATGGCCGCCGCGCGCGCCAGCATCGAGCATGTCATGACCGATGAGGCTTATGCCCACCTGAATATGCTCAACGACCGGTTGATGAGTGGGTGCGATGCGGTGCTGGAGAAGTACAACCTGCCGGGATACACCGTCGGTATCAGCTCGAAGGGGTGTGTCACTTTCTCGGAGGAGAAGATCACCGACTATGCGTCGTTCATGGAGAACCTGCACGGCGAGCTTACCGAGTTGGCCTGGCTCTACGCCATGAACCGAGAAATCTTCATGACCCCTGGCCGGGAAGAGGAGTGGACCCTCTCGGTGCAGCACTCAGTCGAAGATGCTGACAAATACGTCGCCATGTTCGAAGAGATGGCGCACGACATTACGGCGTAACCGGCTCTTTCTTCCGGCGTCGAGAAGGAATTCCTGTTCCGGCGTTCGTCAACGACATCGCGATACTTCAAACAATGACCGGCCGATCTTAGTCGATCGGCCGGTCATCTGGTTTCCGTGAGCAGTCTGGTTGAGGCAAGCAGGAGCGGGAGTTTTTGAGCTACGACTGAATGGATTCCTGCACCTCAAGCAGATGTCGCTGCTCAAGGGAGTCAATATCCCATGCGGCGCATGTCGCCCCGGCCAGATACGTCGATTCGAAGAAGTCGAAGAGCGCCTGCTCGGGATCAGCGTCGGCGCGCATATCGTCATAGCGATAGAGGAACTCGCCGAACGTGGTGTCCCAGCCTGCCGAGGATGGCTGGATCTCCTTCTCGGCGATTCCGTCCGGGGCTGGGTAGGTGTACGAGTAGAAGGCGGCCTCGCCTAATGTCAGTCCAGAGGCGGAGACATTCCCAGGCCAAAAGCCACAGGCGACATTCTCCTGGTTTTCGGCAAGCTGAAAGAAGCGCGGCGCACCGCTTGGCGGATCTGCGTCACGGCCGCAGAACCGCGCCACATTAAGGTCGAAGCTCCCCCAATAGAACAATACTGGACTGCTCTTGCCGCGGAACGGTGACATATAGCGCTGTAACACGAGATCGGTCGATGCCATGATCCGAAACCATCGATTCACCGCATCACCGTCATAACTGGCGTGCGTGGTGTCGTCGGCAAACGGAATGGGATCGGGAATCTCGGTCGGGATGGGGCGATTGATCGGCTCGACTCCGAAGAGGCTGATGGTCTTCTGATACTCCTCGAAGAAGTCAGCTACTGAGCGTTGGTACAGTGGAATGACGCGTGTCAAACCGGACGACGCTCGGAGGAGCAGGTTATGGTCGAGGAAATCGAAGTCGATTGTCAGAAGACCGTGAGCCGAGGCCATCTGCCCTGAGGTCAGACCAACCGCCGTCAGATGAAAACCGACCTGCCACCATTGGTTGCGGAACGGCGAGTTCGCGAGCTTCGTCTTGCCAACGATTTGCGTCCACATGTGGACGGTTCCCAGGGTATCTGACCACTGGCCATAGTCGAGCTCTGGCCAGGGTTCATAGACTCGATCTGGCATCACATTACTCCTGCTCTGGGTCGACGTACACCTGATCGACGTAGCACCACATCCAATCCTCACCCGGTTGGAATGATTGTATGATCGGGTGGCTGGTCGCATGGAAATGCTTGGTGGCGTGGGTATTCGGCGATGAATCGCAGCAGCCGACATGGCCGCAGATCTTGCAGAGCCGGAGATGGACCCACTGGTCACCAGTCTTCAAGCATTCCTCGCATCCGTTCGGAGTGAGCGCTTCTACATCGCGAATTTGATCGAGATGCGTGCATTGCTGTTCGGCCATCGAAGTCTCCTTTCGCTGGTTACGCTATTGAAACTTGGCGCGCAATTGGCCGCAGGCGGCAGCAATCTCCACGCCGCGTGAATAGCGCACTGTGGTTGGTATCCCGCGGGATTCGAGCACGGCCGCAAATCGGTCGATGTCGGAGGTTTCAGGCCGCTCGTAGGGCAACACGTCCACTGGGTTCAACGGGATGATGTTGACATGACAGAGCATTCCGCTCAGCAGATCGGCCATCTCGTCCGCGATCTCATTACTATCGTTGATTCCCTTCATAAGCGCATATTCGAACGAGATGCGACGTCCGGTTCGCGCGATGTAGTCGCGCGCGGTAGCCATGAGCACTGCTATTGGAAAGCGACCATTGATCGGCACGAGCTGGCTGCGCAGCTCATCGTTGGGCGCATGCAGCGAGATCGCAAGATTGACCTGATACGGTTCCGCAGCCAGCTTCTCGATACCGGGAACGATGCCAGATGTTGAAATCGTGATCCGGCGGGCACCGAAGTTCATCCCGTGCTTGTCGTTGAGGATGCCGATGAATGTCATGGTCTCGCGATAGTTGTGGAACGGCTCGCCCATGCCCATCATGACGAGATTGGTCAGCGGACGGCCTCGATCGCGCGCCATGCGCGCGGCGTCCACCGCTTGCACCACCATCTCGCCAGCGGTGAGATTGCGCTGCAATCCTCCGAGACCGGTAGCACAGAACGCGCATCCGACCGCACAACCCACCTGGCACGAAACGCAGACGGTCGCCCGGTCGGGATAGAACATCAGCACGGTTTCGACCAGGTGGCCGTCGTGGGTGGTGTAGAGCATCTTGATCGTTTCGCCGTCGTCGGTTTCGACGGCATGCACCAGCTCCAACGGGTCCATTGGTAGCGTTTCGGCCAGCGAGGCGCGAAGCTCCACCGGGAGGTTGGCCATTTCGTCGTAACTGGTGACGAGTTTTTGATAGGTCCAGTCGTAGATCTGGGATGCGCGAAATGGCTGCTGGCCCATCTCGACCAAACGATCGCGCAGCGAGTCGAACCCGATATCGAAAAGGGTGGTGCGCGTGACACGCCGGCCACGTGCGGGCATGATGAGCAAGTTGTCTTCGAGGATTTCAGTCATGATTGTGCTGTTCAATATGGAGAGAGGCCGATGGCAGACATCATCGAATGTCGCGCCAAGTATAGGAGCAACGGCCAATGAAGCCTTTTCGATCGCTCGTGCGTCCGTCCGAGCAGCATGACCACTCGGAAGCGATCTCATTTGCTTTCCACAAAAACGAGCTGTTGGTTGTCCGAAGCGGGGATACAGTGGCCATTCCGTCGTATGCCCAGCTTCACGAGCTTCAGCTCGAGCTGGGCCTGGAAACCTACCTCGGCGACCTGGACGGATCCGATCTGATTGCATGGGAGCTCAGCGAGCGAGCCGAGGAGTTCCCCGATGGCTGGGAGCTGGCCGGATTGCGCTCGGTCTATGGTGCAGTAGACGATCAGCTCTTTGCCCTGGCTGGGCGCGCGATCCAGTTGCTCGACTGGCGGCGCAACCATCAGTTTTGCGGCCGGTGTGGATCGCTCACCGAGCTGGTCGATGGCGACCGCGCGACCAAATGCCCGAATTGCGGACTCTTCAATTACCCTCGGCTTTCACCAGCGGTCATCATGACGGTCGAACGCGAGCATGAAATCCTGCTGGCACATGGCGTCAACTTCCAGGAGGGGATGTTTAGCTGCGTGGCTGGCTTTGTCGAACCCGGGGAGTCACTGGAAGAGGCCGTTGCGCGTGAGGTGCTGGAAGAGACCGGCATCGTGGTAAACGACGTACGGTACTTCGGTAGCCAGCCGTGGCCCTTCCCGAACTCCCTCATGATTGGCTTCAACTGCCGGTACGCCAGTGGGGAGATCGTGCTCGAGGACGCGGAAATCGGCGATGCGCACTGGTTCACTCCTGACGATCTTCCCCTCCTGCCCGGGAAGATCAGTATCGCTCGCCGTCTGATCGACGACTGGCTGACACGACAAGGTGCCAGCCGCTAGACGTTGACATGCTCCCTTAGCTCCAAGCGGATCTGGACTCACGTGGGAGGTTTTCAACGATAGGGTCCAGAATCGCGTGGTCTCCCGCGTCACACGATCCAGAACCCTCGGCTGAACAGTATGGTCAATGACGCAAGCAGAATTGCGAGTACTGCGAAGAGCGCATCACGTGCCCAACCTGACCATCGCGGTGACGCTACCATCGCCCCCAGGACCAGATAGACGCCAATTGCGGGCAGCAGATAGCGACCCAGTGACACCCATGTGACGATGACGTGCGCTACCACAGTCACAACGGTGAACATGGCAATCGTCGGGGGGAGTCGTTTCCAGACGAGCGGCAGCAGGGCGAGGAAACCGATTGCAAGCACAAGGTTCAGCACGATCACCAAATGGCGGGGATCGCCCTGTAACGCATCCTTCGGATGCCGGAAGAAGAGCTTGGCGTAAAAGCGCACATGCTCATCCCAGCCGCCCCAGTTCTGCTGGGCAGTGAAGTACGCCAGCGGGTCGTCATGCCAGACGGCGGTGAAGATGGAATAGGCGAGGAATCCACCGAACGGCAGCAAACCCGTTGCGATCAGGCGCCAACCACGCACGCCATCCTTCCATGCTCCCCAGAGCAACGCTGGAGCGAGACCCAACCCTGCCAGACGGGTAAGCGAGGCTAATGCTCCTACCGCGCCTGCGCCGAGCCATTTCCCATCCAGCGCTAGCAAAAGCGCCGCAAGGACGATGACCAGAAAGAGCGATTCGGAATACGCGGCGTTCAGGAAAAAGGAGAACGGCATCAGACAAAGCAGCATCACGGGATAGACCGCGGTGTGACCAGACAGGATGCGACCGGAGAGCTTTGCCAGGAGCGCGACAGCGAAGACAAAGCAAATATTCGCAATGATCAGCCCGGCAACCGCGTAGGCGGAATCCGTGGGAGTTGCCCCCGAAAGACGTACCAGTCCGCGCATGAGCAAGGGAAAGAGCGGGAGAAATCCAAGACCATTCCCATCGCTTGGATTGGCCCCGGAATAGCCAAAGCGTGCCAGGGCGACATAATGCGCCGTGTCCCAGCGTGCCCACCCATCCAGTGACGGATGATTGGTGATAAAGCTATCGGGGAGCTGTGCGGGATAGAGTTCGAGCCGGGGCAGCGCGCGACCAGTCAGCCAGACCGCAAATGCCAGCGCCATACGCGTCACGATCGCGAATAGCAACGCCGGAACGACAGGACCGGAGAACCGCCTCATGTCGTTCCCACTCCTTCAGTAAGCCTCCCTGCGGGACGTTCAGCGCGTAGCATCAGCGGTTGAGCGCAGTTAGGTCAACTGGACAATGGAGATCGGATACGTCTCAGCCATTGATTTCCAGCAGATCTTCCGCTGTGAAATCCTGTTGCCCTTCGGTCCGCTCGAACCAGTGCGCCCACAACTCCTGCAAATCCTGACCTGAGGCGTGCTCGAATGCGCCGAGCAGATCTTCCGGTTGGGCAATGCCGAAACGATGGGCAGCTACGTATTCCTGCAATCCCAGGAAGAATGCCTCGTCGCCGATGGTCTGGCGAATCTCGTCGAAGCCGAGTGCGCCCTTGGCATAGATCGTGCGGCCGTAGGGACCATTGGTCAGGAAATCGGCGCTGGGCTGATCGACCACCTGATCGCCAAAATTTCCGAAGAGCATCGAGAGGTAGGGACGTTGCAAGTAGTCGCGGATCCATTGTTGCGCGGCATCCGGACCATCGATCGCCTCCCGATAGAGCATCGAGCTTTCATTGGCCAGGGCTTCGTCCAGAAACGCATGCTGATACTGGTTGTTGCCAACGATGCCGTACCACCATTGATGCGCGACCTCATGCACCGTGGTGAACCGGAGATAGTCGCTCGTGGGGTTGTAGTGATAGGTGCCGATATACATGATGCCGGGAAATTCCACGCCGGCCGCTTGATCGCCAAGCCGGGTCTGGACGAGATCCATTTCAGTGTAGGGATAGACGCCAAAGTGCTCCGAGAACACGTCGAAGGAGTCGACGCCGTATTGCAGTACCAGCGCAGCCGGTTCTTCATATCCTGAGAAGTACCAGGAATTGATCGTGGTTTCGCCGACTTGTTGCGACATCACCTGCAAATCGGTTCCGGCGGACATGACGAAATCGCGTACGGGGCCCGCGGTCCAGCGGTGGGTGGTGAGCGGCCCCACTGGCTCCTGGGAGACCTCGGCGCCACTCGTGACGAATGTGATGTCTGCCGGAGCCGTCATGGTGATATCGAACATGGCCGAGTTGGAGAAGACTGGGTCGCCTACTGTGTTTGGCGGATCCAGCAGCCAGCCATTGGCGGGATCCCATCCGGCCACCAATGGCATCCATTGCGCCAGGTTGTAGGACGATGAGTCGCTGAAGTAGCCGAACATTCCGTAGCTCGTGACCGGATCGAGCGGAATGGTGGTCACGAAGTCGAGCGCCACGCCTGTTTGGTCTCCGGGCTCAAGTGGTGAGGCGAGCGGGATCGTAACAAGTGAGGTGTCGGCACTGGTCACCGGCTCGACCGGATGATTGGCAACAGTCACGTTGGAGATCGTCATCGAACCGCCGCCGTAGTCCTGGAAGTTCGGATAGAGGCGCAGGTAGATCTGTTCCTGGGCGACCTCGGTGAAATTGACGAAGTCGAGATCGAGCTTTCCTTCGATCCGCCCCGCTTGCACGGATGCCGGAATCAAGTTCCCGGCCACGTGATAGATAGGAAGCTCGCCGGTAAATTGGCGTTCGATCTGACCTGAGAGTGACGGGACGATGTCGGCAAAGAGCACGTTGCTCGAGGGCCGCGCCTGCGGTGACTGCGCTGACGCCAGTGGCGCGATCAGCATGACGGTGAGTGCCATGAGAAGGAGAGCAGTGCAGCGGGCGAACGAGGGTATGCGTTTCATTTCGTTGAGGAGGTGCTCCGGGAAGCTATGCTTGCGCTGATGAGTCTCGAATCGAACGGGCCGTCCAAGCCGGCGACAACTGTAGAGCATTCTTCCGGGGCAATCGATCCGGGCCGTGAGCTGGTGTTGTCACGCGACTTGTATGGGCAGATCGTGACACATTTGGCTGAATGGTTACCCAATGAAGGATGCGGACTGCTGGCATCGATCCCGGATGGACCAGTCGATCGGGCTATCCACTTCTTCCCAGGCACCAACATCGACCGTTCGCCGGTCCGCTTTACGATGGAACCGGCGGAGGTCGTCGATGCCATTCGACAGATACGCGAGGAAGGCTGGTCGCTCGCGGCCATCTTGCATAGCCATCCGCGCACCCAGGCGGTGCCATCTCGTACCGATTTGCGTGAGGCGTATTATCCCCAGGCTCGCTTGCTGATCGTCTCCTTCGCCAGCGAACCCCCTGAGTTTGGATGCTGGGTCCTCGCGAATGACCAGGAGGCAAGTGGAGTTCGCCGCGCTTCCCTTCGTATCGAAGGTCGATAGGGAAACGCCTCGCATAACCCTTTCCTGTATGCTTGGTCGACGGCATTCGCCGGATTTTGGGCCGCCATCAGGTGGTGCCGAACTGGCAATCGTTGGCGTAATGTCGACATTCAGGGAGCGAATGGAATCACCCCGACGTTCGCGCGAGCAGATCCTGGAAGACCTTGCTGGCTTTCCTGACGATTTGCGCAGACTTTTGTTCTCCGCGCATGACGACGATGCGCTCTACCGCCCCGGCAGCGACGGCGGTTGGGGTATCGTCGAAATTCTGCCGCACCTACGCGATTGGGAAGAGATCTACCTCGAACGGGCACGCCGCATCGTCGAGGAGGAGAACCCCGATCTTCCGGGTTACGATGATGCCCTCTGGCCCATCGAGCGGGATTATCGTGGCCAGGACCCGCGCGAAGTCTTCGATGATTTTTCTGAGCTCCGGCGCGAGCATATCGAGTTATTGCTGGAACTGCCGCCAGAAGCGTGGAATCGCTCCGGAGAGCACAGTCTTTACGGAAAAATGACTCTCGGGTGGATGGAAGACCACGTGTGCGATCATGATTCCGAACACCTCGACCAAGCGCGCGAGGTTCTTGCGGGATAATGACCCGATCCGGGATTCGCCCGGGCGGCATGAGTGGAGAAGAACGGCGCATGACGGTCGAACAGCCCGTGGCCGGTGGACCGGCACGTCAACCTTTGAATGCGATCGATCTGGCGGTGGCGGACCTCGATAACGATTCGATGATCATTCGCCTGCAGATGACCGTCAACCATCTTTCCCGATGGCTGACACCCATCACCGATCAGCAGCTTTTGATGCGCAGCGCCCGGCGCGGCGAGAAATCGGTATTCGAGCTCTTGCAGGAGATGCGCGACACCGAGCAGGTGGCATTCGCCCGTATGAATGCAATCGCCAACAACATCAATCCTGATCTCGACCGGTTGCCTGACCCGCGCTACTTCGCCGAAAAAGATCAGCCTGGGTTCGATCGGTCTCCGATGTCGGTGCTGGCACAGGTCCGTCGTCTGCGGCAGAGCACCTGTGCATTGCTGCGTAGCCTCCCGGACAGCGCCTGGCAGCGGGTCGGCACGAGCCGGTTGGAACACGATTGGCAGATCCGCACCCTCGCTGAATTCCTGGCCGAGAACGACACGCGAATTCTGCATCTCATGGATGTGCAGCTTCACACGACCGGTGTGCGGCAGGAAATCAACCAGGCGGCCGGCGCGCATCTGACCGAGCTGATGACGCTCTATCCCGTGAAGCAGCGAACGCGTTGATCGGTAAAGCAGCGTGAGCCTTTCTTACCGGGAAACAGCGATCGCCGAGATCCTGGCTCGCGAATTCTTCGCGGCCATCGACGCGCGTGACCCGAAGCGCTTACTTGCCACGCTTGCCGACCACGCTACCTTCCGAGCCTTACCGCATTCCGCCCCGATCCGCCCAGCGGAAGAAATCGTTTCGTATTTCGGCACCGTCGTGTCCTCCTACCCGGAAGCCCATTGGGAGGTCAGCGACATCATTGCCACCACTGACCGGGCCGCGGTGCAATTTGTCTTCCGCGAGTTCTCTGACCGGCTCGGTCGCGAGATGCTTTCCGAGCAGGTCGCCATCTTCCGTGTCGTCAACGGCAAGATCATCAGTATCGTCGGTTACTACGACACCACCGAGTTCCGCCGGCTCTTCTGGGATGAAGCAGTTTAGGCTGGACCGGGTGGGGCCAGGGTGCCTTGCCCGGGATCCAGCGAGCCGCCGCGACCTGCGAGACGACCAGGGTGACCTCGTCCTCCTCGAGCGTATCGATTCCCGTCGACTTCCTCATCCTCCACCTGCCTGACCGAGCAATCAGTTCAGAGATATGTCGCACCTCGTTCTGGACGCCTTATGAATAGGCGCCTCAGGACAGTCGCGTCATCGGTCGGAAGGAACGTACATGCAGGAATCACCACAACCCGACGACGGGTTCCCCGAAGAACCAGACAGTCAATCAAAATGGTCGCGCAACGTGCAGCTTCCTGGTCTGGATACGCTAGCTGGACTGGAAAGCACCCGATACCTGGGGAAATGGCTGCTGATCGGCAGCATGATCGGCATCATCGCCGGCTTGGGAGCGGTCGTCTTCACCGAGGCGATCGCATTGGCCTCCCGGATCTTTCTGGGAAGAATGGTGGGATATGCCCCTCCGATGCCGCTCGGCGAAGGTCTTCCCATCCTGGGGCCAATGGCACGCCCCTGGATGCTGCCGATTGTTACCGCGCTCGGCGGTCTGTTGTCCGGGCTCATCGTCTTTCGATTTGCCCCGTCGGCTGAAGGTCACGGCACTGACGCTGCCATCGAAGCAATCATTCACCGGGATGGACGCACGGATCCCAAGGTCCCGCCGGTCAAATTGATCGCTTCGGCCATTACGATCGGCAGCGGTGGGTCGGCAGGACGAGAAGGCCCCGCAGCGCAAATCTCCACCGGGTTTGCCTCACTGCTGTCCGATAAGCTCAAGCTCTCCCCAAACGATCGTCGGATTGCAGCAAGCGCTGGTTTGGGCGCTGGTATCGGTTCGATCTTCCGGGCCCCGCTTGGGGGCGCCCTCATGTCCGCTGAGATCTTGTATCTGCACGACATCGAAGTCGAGGTGCTCGTTCCCAGCATGATTGCCGCCATTGTTGGCTATAGCGTCTACGGAGCGATCGAAGATTTCGAGCCGATCTTCGGGCAGCAGAGTGGCGTTGCCTTCCACGACCCCACCACACTCGGATACTTTGCCTTGCTCGGTGTGATTGCGGGGCTCATGGGACTCCTTTACGCCAAGTGCTTCTACGGGACGGTAGCGGCTTTTCACAAATTCAAGGTGCCGATCTGGCTCAAGCCCGCCATCGGCGGATTCTTCGTGGGCCTGTTGGGGCTCTTCATAAAGGGGTCGATCGGAACGGGATATGGCTGGATCCAGATCAGCATGACCGACGAACTGCTGTCTCTGCCGCTCTGGATCGTGCTGGCACTTCCCTTTGCCAAAATCCTGGCCACCTCGTTCACCGTTGGCTCGGGCGGTTCGGGCGGCATCTTTGGACCTGGGATGGTGGTGGGTGGGATGCTCGGAGCTTCGTTCTGGCGTCTGGGCCATGACATCCTGCCAAATATGCCAGATAATCCGGTCCCGTTCGTGATCGTCGGCATGATCGCCCTTTTCGGCAGCATCGCCCATGCGCCGTTGGCGATGATGCTGATGGTTGCCGAAATGACTGGGAATCTCTCGCTCCTTGCTCCGGCCATGATTGCCCTTGCGGTTGCCATGATGCTGGTCGGCGATCACACCATCTACTCCTCGCAGGTGCCCAATCGCGCATCGTCTCCGGCCCACCGGCTCCGGTCGAGTTTTCCACTGCTGGCGGCGCTCACCGTACGCAACGCGTTCAAACCGTTTCGATCGCCTGAGGGCAATCTGGCTGACCCAGTTCCCGACGTTGCCGTCGATGTACGAGACCGGCTCGACGATGCGATGCTCGTCATGGCCGATGCGGATACCAACAGGATTTCTGTAGTGGAGTCGGGCGATGTGGTTGGCGAGCTGACCTATCACGATGCGCTCACCACTTATCGATCGATGATCGATGCAGGCTTACAGCGCGTGGATCAGCTCCCCGGCTCGTCGTTGCTGATGGAATTCAGGGTGGGGAACGGGTCGGCAGTCGTAGGTCAATCGCTGCGGGCGGCAGGTTTTCCGCCCGCGACGCTCGTGGTTTCGGTATCGCACGACGGAAAGAGTGTTATTCCCAGCGCGGGAACCATGCTGCTGGAGGGTGATCTCGTGACCGTATTGGGCCGTCCCGAGCAAAGTGAGCTGCTCAAATCCTTGATCGAAGGAGGCACGCAAACGGCGTCACGCACTGCGTGACGCCGTTCACACCTGCGATGGTGTTTCGCGTTACACCGTCTTCAGCATGATGGTCGGTTTGCGCGGCTTCTTGGCCGCATCGACGGCCAGGCGGGTTGCGACCCGGGCGGCCGCCTGGTCGAACGCCTTTGCGGTCGCGGACGTCGGGATTGGCGACCACGATCGGGATGCCATTATCGCCGCCGACCCGCACGAGCGGCTCCAGCGGGATCTTGCCAAGCAGCTCGACATCGTGCTCTTTGGCGATCCGCTCGCCACCGCCAGTGTCGAAAATATCGTGGTTGGTGCCGCAGACCGGGCAGACAAATCCGCTCATGTTCTCGACGATACCGAGGATCGGCGTCTTGACCTCCTCGAACATCTTGAGGCCCTTGAGCGCATCCGCCAACGCCACATCCTGCGGGGTCGTGACGATCACCGCGCCGGAGATCGGGATCGTTGTACCAGCGTGAGCTGAGCATCACCGGTGCCCGGCGGCAGGTCGATGATCAGATAGTCGAGATCGCCCCAATCGACATCGTTCAGGAACTGGGTGATGAGCTGGGCCACCAGCGGACCGCGCCAGATGAGCGCCTTTTCCGGATCGAGGATGAAACCGATGCTCATGAGCTTCACGCCATGCGCTTCGATCGGCATGATCTTGATCTCTCATGATCGGGCGATCGTGGGTGCCCATCATGAGCGGAATGCTCGGCCCGTAAACATCCGCGTCGAGCAATCCGACTTTGGCGCCGGTGCGTGCCAGGGCGACGGCGATATTGACCGCCACGGTGGACTTGCCAACGCCGCCTTTGCCCGATGCGACCGCAACCGCGTTCTTCACGCCTTTGATCGGCTGGGCGTCCAGACGACCGCCGCTACTGGAGCGGACCCGTGCGGACCAGACGATGTCGACCTCAGTCGCGCCGTTGCTCGTCAACCGCTCGGTGACGTCTTCCTGAATCTTGGGCTTTGACGTCGAAGCTGGCGTCGGGAGCTCGATGTGGACGGTGATCTTACCGCCGTCGACGACGACGTCTTTTACCATTTTGAGCTCGGTGAGACTTTGGCCCAGCTCCGGTTCGTTGACAGACTTCAGCAGCTCGAGGACGGCATCCTTGTCGAGCGTGGTGTTCGTATCGGTCATGCGTGCTTTCTGGTTGGGTTCGCGAGCCAAACGTTTCCGTTTGGAGAGTCATTCACAAATTGTACCGGAGCCTGAACGTAGGGTGAGCTACCCATGTGAGCGGGGCGAGCCGTTCTGAAGAGGTATTGGCGTACAGTTGACCGTTGACCTGGCATGCGCCGGCACCGCTGCGTGCCACTGGCTGCGTGCCGCTCGTGAACTGTCGGAGGAATCCATTGCGAACTGTCATGTGCGCCAAGCTGGGGAAAGAACTCCCCAGCCTCGAAGCCCAGCCGTTTCCAGGTGAGCTGGGTGAGCGTATCTACGAAGAGGTTTCGGCAGAAGGCTTCGAAATGTGGAAGCCGCAAATGACCATTTTGATCAATCACTACGGTCTCAACCCGGTCGAGCCGGAAACCCGCCAGTTCCTGCGCGAACAGATGGAGCTCTTTCTCTTCGATCAGGCAGCGGAAATGCCGGATGGCTGGGTTGCACCCGAAACCGAACCAGTGAGTGAATTCCGCGAGATCTGATCCAGGGTGCAGCTCCGCTCGCGCGGATCGAACGAAACAGGGCCAGGCGATTTCTCGCCCGGCCCTGGGTTCGTTTCCCCTAAGTCGCAGACTAGAAGTCTTCGCGCGGCTTGGTGGAACCGAGATTGCAAACGACGAGCGTGTAGACGCCGCCGGTGCCATCCGACGTCACCGTGATGTCGGTGATCTTGAGGTTCGGATAGGCCGAGGCGCTACGATCCTTGCCAAGCCAGGCATTGACTTTGTCCATCGCGCCGCTGGCGTCGGCGGCCGCATTCGCGCTGTGGAACAGGAAAACCCGGGTATCCGCTGGTGACATTTCGCTCACGTGAGCACTCCTAAAGCTAACCGGCCATGTTCATCATGGACGCGGCTTACCAAGACTGTCGCGCCGGCCGGTCACCGTGACTGGTCGAGCGCCGCAGAGTATACAGGTACAGGCGTTCCCGTTTTACGCAATCTCGCACCAATCCACCAGAAAGGACGCCATTGTGCGCGCAAGTTTTGGCATCGATGGTAGTGAGAGCCATTCATCGACCGCATGCGCATTGCCGCCCTCCGCCCCATAACAGGTGGACGGCACCCCCTGGAAGATGTAGTAGCGCATGTCGTTGACCGCGGTGGTCATCTGCGGAATGAGGGGATAGTCGGTCGCATCGAGACTGGCGTTTTCCAGCGCTCGCACGAACGGATCGTCCACATCGATGATGCAGCCGTTGGTATCGAAGCCGTCGTAGCGGATCACCGGTGGGTGCTCCTCCAGCCAGGCATCTCCCGTGCACGCCGCGGCGATAGTGGACTCGATCGTGCGGTGCATCGCTTCCCGCGACATATCCGGGAAGAAGCTCACGCGGCAGCGGATCTCGCAATCTCCAGGAACGGTGCTCGGCCAGTCGCCCGAGCGAATCACCCCAATGTTCAGATTGATGGGATGATCGATCCCTTCGTAGAGCGGATGCACATTCACATTGAGATCGGCATCGAGCTGATGCAGCGCCTGGATGATCGGCACCGATTTCACGATGGCGTTGACTCCCTGGGTTGCCCAACCCGCATGCGCCGAACGTCCCTGAATTGCGACGCGGAACCAGATTACCCCCAGGTGTCCGACCGGTGCTTTTCGTCCGACCGACTCCGTGACCAGGGCGCCATCGGCGGTATCACGCAGGCTGGCGGCCAGCGTGCCGTTGCCAGTGCACTCTTCTTCGATGACGGAATGGATCGTCAGGTCGCCTTTGAGGCGGATGCCGGTCTCTTTCAGCAGCCGAGGCAGGAAGAGATTGGCCCCCACGCCCGACTTCATGTCAAAAGCGCCCCGGCCGAACATTTTTTCGTCAATGATCTCGGCACCCCAGGGATCATGGCTCCATTGCTCCACCGGCGCTGGGCTGACGACATCGATATGACCATTGAAGATCATCGACTTGCCACCACCCGCTCCAGGGATTTTGCCGGTGACATTTGGTCGGCCCGGGAACGGGACACCACTGTTGCCCGCATTTGGCTCGCCGAGAACCGAATCGTCCAGATCCCAGACCTCGACGGTTTCGGTCGAACCGCGCAAATGCTCGGCGACGTATTCTTGTACCAGCGCCTCGTGTCCCAGCTCGCTGGGGCGTTTGACAAGCTCGGCCACGATTTCGATCAGTTCGTCGGTGCGCTGATCGATCGCTTCAAAAAGAGTTCGCCGTGCGTCTTCTGTGCGTGTTGCTTTCGACATCCCGTCCTCGTTCGATGGTAGATCGATCATTTCAATGGCAAGTATCCGCGCTCAGACGTCAAGGCGCGACGTGATCTTCGGCTAACCTCTAGAGTCGGACGTCGTGGTACACTCTCGCGGCATTAACGAGTGATGTGGCGCCATAGCCAAGCGGTAAGGCACGGGTTTGCAAAACCCTGATCGCCGGTTCGAATCCGGCTGGCGCCTCCCATTTTTCTACGATGCGTGCATACCCCAGGTTCGATCCAGAAACTCCAGCACAATCCGATTGAATGCTTCCGGCTGCTCATAGCTCGGGAAATGGGCAGACTCTGCAAACTGGATGTATTCGGCATTCGGCAGCCGGCCAAACAGCGTCTGGTTACTGGAGAGCACATCCGGAAAATCGTAGACCCCGTCGATCAGCAGAACCGGTTGCTCGATGCGATCTGGCTCGATGTCCGGTCCCGGAAGCAGATCCGGCAGCGGCGAAGCGCTATGCCGTTCCCAGATGGAGCGGTTGACGCGCGTGAAGTAGGCGCGCACCTCCGGATCTGCTTGCCCGCTCCGGCGTCCCTTGCCGTCCACCCAACCCTCGATCTCGATCTCATTCGCCCGGTCATGCTCACCTCGATCCCATGCTGCATCCGCCTCCGTAAAGACGGCGTCTAACTCCGCGGAGACAATTTCCGGACGCATGACAGCAGTGCCAGCCAGGACTAGCGGTCCCACCCACTGCGGTGCGGTCAGAGCGGTGAGAAACGCCTGTGACGCGCCGTAGGACGACCCTACCAGCGCGGTCGGCGTGCCAACTGACTCCTCGATAAATCGAGCTAGCTCCACCGGGTAGGAAAACGGCTCGGTCGGGCTCGAGGATTCGCCGTAGCCGGGAAGATCGATAGCGAAACAGGTGTACCTCGTCGCGAACTCTTCGATCTGCGGTTGCCACATCAGGCGGTCGGCGAGTCCTGAATGGAGAAAGACGACCGGCATTCCGCGACCGGCTTTATCGAACGCGATCAATGTCGTGCTCCTATCGATGAATGCGTCGATTTCCCCAGGACCGAGGTCTGGGCACTGCCGGGGTCATGTACGTTCATAGTACTAGCGGCCCGCCAGGATCGACCGATCGCGCTATGTTCCCGAGCGGTGGCGTTCTTTATGCTCAAAGCAGTCGCCGGGATGCGTGCCCGGCGTCTTCTTCTGACGGTGGGAGCGTAGAGATCGAATGCTCGCCAAGCGCGTGTTGCTTGTAAACCATCAACCCATCTACCGTGCGGGACTCCGGCTGGCAGTGGAATCCGCCGGAGGCTGCCTGGTCGTGGGGGAAGCGGCCAGCGGCTACCAGGCGATGCAGGAAGCGGAGCGAACCAAGCCGAATCTGTTGCTGGTCGATATCGATCTGGCAGGGATGGGTGGATATGCCATCGTCTCCTCGCTCTTGCGTGCTGTTCCCGGTCGAACAGCAGTTTTGCTGGCCGAAGAGGTCGACCACTTGACCTACGACCGGGCAATTGCCTGTGGTGCGGCAGGAGCGGTTTCGAGCCGGCTGACTGCTGGCCAGTTAGCGCGCGTGCTGCGCCGGGTGGCGAGCGCGCAGCCGATCTTCTGGGAGCCCGAGGCACCCCCCGACCGGGCGAACCGTCTGGCGCGAAGTGGCATGGCTCCTCCCGGGTTGACGCTGCGAGAGATCGAAGTGCTCGATTGTGTGGCCCAGGGTTTTTCGAATCGTGATATCGCGCAAGCGCTCTTCGTCAACGAACAGACAGTGAAGAACCATATGACCTCCATCTTTCGCAAGTTGGAGGTCGAGGATCGGGTGCAGGCGCTGTTACTCTCGATCAAACGCGGCTGGGTCGACTTCACCGCATCCTAGCCCAGAACGCAAAACAGGCGACGACAAGAGCCGTCGCCTGCTTCTTGATGTCCCGAGGACAATGGGGAGATCATGCGTTGCCGAGGTACAACCCAGCGGCCCACCCGGTCGCGCCGTTATAGGTCACATTGAACCAGGCGATACCGTTGACATGCACTGGGATAACGTTGTTGATGAAGATCGATGCGTTATTCGGCATCGTCGTCAGGATGGTGCTCGGGCGGCCCGCTGTGGCGCGCAGGTTCAGAGGACCGTCTGCCACGATGGCATAATCGTTCAGATGGATGCCGCCCTCGAAGAATTTGCCGGCAACAAACCCGGTGAGGCCATCAAGCGTGATGATCGGATACCAGGTGTAGCGACCAACGGTTGTCGGGGGCCCGGTGACCTGAACTGGCTGATAGTTGTCGCGGAGAACTCCGGTCACGCGAAAATCTGTGCCGGCGCCAGAGCGGACATTCACCGGCGGATCGTCGAGCATGATCCAGGAGTTCTCACCATACCAGCCTTCTGGTGGTTCGCCAGCGTACATCAGGTAGAAGCTCAAAACCCAGCCGATCATCGAATCGCCGTACCAGCTGTCCTCCTGGATTTGATACCAGGTGTGGCCATTCGCGGTCGTTGGGCCACCAACAACGAACGCGGGTTCGCCTAAATACAAAACATCGATAACGCCATTGCCGAAACCTGGGCCTTCGTAAAGCTCGACATCGTTGCCGGTGACCCAGACATAGGTTCCGATGGGGAAATCGGGTTCGGCGAGATATTGCCCCGCCACATAGCCGTTGGTGCCATTCGCGGTCACGAGCCACCAGTTGTAGCCATTTGCCGAGGTCGGACCGCTGATGACATTCACGAGCGTGCCGGTGGCGAGTACCTGCAACACGGGCGCACTGGTGGTGGGGCGTTGCCGGTGATTGAGCGGTCCATCCTCGACCATTGCGTTCATGCCGGGCGTAATGGCCGCCGCGGACACCTCGTCCTGCGCCCTGACTGACGTGGCGCTCCACCCCGCCGAAACGCCCGTAATCGCGATCAACGCCGCAACCAGCGCCACGCTGATGCGATGCAGTACCCCAGGTTTCCGCATTGCCCCCTTGCCTCCATGAGATGCGCCCGCGCCACTCAGCGCCTGGCATTTGCGGTTGTCCTTGCTCGCCTCGTCGCCGAATAGGCGCCCTCCGGGGACGCTGAGCTCGCCAGCGTTTTCGGACAACGGACGGCAACGAAATTGACGACGAAGCGAACGTACCTGCGCAGTATTGCAGGCCGATGACTGGATGGCAATTGTTTGATCGGAGATGTTTTCTGTGTGTGGAATTCTCCAGATTTTCGGTCGAAGGCGGGGAGAATTCGAACGTTCACAATGTTTGCGCAGTTGCCGGGTGCTCGATAGTCAAAGGTGTCTCAATACCAGCTTCTGACTTGGCCTGCAGAATCATTACGTGCTACATAAAGTGGAATGCGGGAGATCGAAGTGGTCGATTGTATGGCCCCAGGTTTTTCGAAACGTGACTGAGTCGACCTCACCGCATCCCAAGCCAGAACACAAAAGAGGTGACGGCTCCTGCCGTCACCTCTTTCGGTTGTCCCAAGGACAAGTGGAAGCCTACGCGTCGCCGAGGTATAACCCAGCGGCCCACCCGGTCGTGCCGTTGTAGGTCACATTGAACCAGGCAATGCTGTTGGCATACACCGGGGGAACGTTGTTGATGAAGATCGACGCGTTGTTCGGCATCGACGTCAGGATCGTGCCAGTGCTGCTGGCTGTGGCGCGCAGATTCAGGGGACCGTCCGCCACGATGCCGTAGTCGTTGATGTAAATGCCGCCTTCGAAGAAATCGCCGGCAACATATCCAGTGAAGCCGCCAAGCGTAATGATCGGATACCAGGTGTAGGCACCGGATGTCGTCGAGGCGCCAGTAACCTGAACGGGCTGTTGGCTATCGACCAGTGATCCGGTCACGCTATACCCGGTCCCGGGGCCAGAGCGAACGTTTACCGGCGGGTCATCGAGCATGATCCATGAGTTCACACCGAACCCGCCTGACGGCGGTCCGCTGGAGAGCGTCAGGTACATCCCCGCAATCCAGCCGCTGGACGAGGTGCCGTACTGGATTTGATACCAGGTATAGCCATTCCCGGCCGACGGTCCACCAACAACCTGCGCGGTCGCTCCCGTGCTCAGTTGGCCGGTGATGGCATAAGTGGTGCCTGGACCGCTGCGAATGTTGACATTGTTGGAATTGACGTAAACACTGGAACCGATGGGAAATCCGACTTCGGCGAGATATTGACCCACCACATAGCCGTTCGTGCCGTTGGCGGTCACGAGCCACCAGTTGTATCCATTTGCCGAGGTCGGACCACTGATGACATTCACGAGCGTGCCGGTGGCGAGCACCTGCAACACGGTCGCGCTCGTCGTGGGTTGTTGCCGTTGGTTGAGTGGCCCATCGTCCACCACCGCGTCCGTGCCGGGCGTAATGGCCGCCGCGGACACATCGTCCTGTGCACTGACTGACGTGGCGCTCCACCCCGTCGAAATGCCCATAATCGCGATCAACGCCGCAACCAGCGCCACGCTGATGCGATGCTGTACCCCAGGTTTCCGCATTGCTCCCTTGCCTCCATTAGATGCGCCCGCGCCCCCCGGCACCTGGCATCTGCGGTTGTATTTGTTTCACTCGTCGCCGAAGGGGCGCACTGCGGTGACCCCATGTTTTGCGCAGTACGATCGTGCGACCGAAATCCGGCGGGGACGATGAGCTAGTCAGCGTTCTCGGACAACGGACGGCAACGAAATCGACGAACAAGCGAACCTACCTGCGCAGTATTGCATGTCGTTGACTGGTTGGCAATTATTTATCCAGGGATTTTTCGAATTTCTGGAATGCTCGTAACCAATACCCAGCAAGGAGGCAAAAAATGCGAACGTTCGCAGTGTCTGAGCGGTGGCACGATCGCTGGCCCGGTGCGGTGGTTGCGTGCTTGATTGTCAAAGAAGTCAGGAATCCAGCTTCGGCACCCGCCCTGGATGAACGACTTACAGACATCGAGCTGGAGCTGCGCGACCGATATCGTGGACTCGATCGCGCGGCGATTCGCGCGCTGCCCCCGTTCGACTCCTACGCTCGTTACTACACGACCTTTGGACAGAATTATCACGTGCTCCATCAAGTGGAATCGGTAGCTCTGAAGGGCAAGTCGATTCCCCGGCGCGCTGCGCTGGTGGAAGCAGCGTTCGCTGAGGAGTTGCGCAGTGGCTTGCTGACCGCGATGCACGATGCCGATGCGATCGGACCGGACATTGTGACTGACACGGCGACAGGAGCGGAAACCGTGACGTTGTTCAACGGGAAATTCGTCGCGCTGGATGAGGGGGACATGTACATGCGCGATGCGCATGGGATCCTCACCTCGGTGATTCGGGGACCGGCAGCCTACGGGCTCGTGACTCCCGACACCACCAGCGTCGCCGTCTGCGTCTACGCTCCAGCCGGGGTGACTTCTAACGCCGTGACCCAGCATCTTGAAAGCGTTGCCGCGAATATGCGTCTTGTTTCCAGCAACGCACAGATTACGCTCCTCGAGGTGATCGAGGCACAACCTGGCGATGGCAATGCATGATGGGAGGTGCTTCGCTCGTTATTCAACGCGCGCCGTGATCTCGCGAGCCGCGATATCGCTGCGATAGTGCATGCCTTCGAACCCGATGGACTCGAGGCGTTGATAGGCTCGGGAACGGGCGTCGCTCAGACCTTTGCCGATGCCGACCACCGTCAGCACGCGGCCCCCAGCCGTGACAATGTCGCCATCCGCGTCACGTTGGGTTCCTGCCTGAAAGACCACCGTTTCGTCCAGCCAGTCTTCCAACCCGTCGATGGGTTTCCCCGTTTCGTACGGGCCCGGATAGCCTCCCGAGGCCAGCACGACGCCCACCGCTGCACCGGGTTTCATCACGATCTCCCCGATGCCGCCCAACTCGCCGGTTGCGGTGCGATGGAGCAGCTCGACCAGATCATCCTCCAGCAACGGAAGCATGACCTGGATTTCCGGATCGCCGAAGCGGCAGTTGAATTCGATCACCTTCGGGCCGGAAGGGGTCAGCATGAGTCCCGCGTAAAAGACGCCACACATGGGAGCGCCGGCCGCGGCCATAGCCGCGGCCGTTGGATCCACAATCGTGCGCATGACGGTTTCCAGCAATTCGGGCGTCACGATCGCCGGCGGGGCGTAGGCGCCCATACCGCCGGTGTTCAGCCCTGCATCGTCGTCATACGCGCGTTTGTAGTCACAGGCGTACGAAAAGAGGCGCGTGGTCGTTCCATCGCACAACGCGAAGACGGAGAGCTCGGAGCCGTCGAGATACTCCTCGATGAGACAGAGCGCTCCTGCCTCTCCCAGCGCGCGGTCCGTCAGAAACGAACCCAACGCATCGACTGCTTCCGCACGCGTCTGCGCAACCACAACGCCCTTACCCGCTGCGAGTCCATCTGCCTTGATCACGACCGGCAGTCCGAATGTGTCGAGCGCTGACAGCGCCTCCGCCATATCGATGACCGCAACGCTCCGGCCCGTCGGAACATTTCCCGCCGCCATGATCGCTTTGGCCCACTTCTTGCTGGTTTCGATCTGCGCGGCAACTTTGCTGGGGCCAAAGCAGGGCACACCGAGCTTGGCCATCTCATCAGCTAAACCGAGCGAAAGGGGCTCCTCTGGACCGACGACAACGAAGCCGACTTCCAGCTCCTGCACCACATTGACAATGCTCTGGATATCGTTCGCCTTGAACGGGAGATTGCGGGCGATCTGGTTGGTTCCGGGATTGCCTGGCGTGCAGAGAAGTTCGCTGACCAACGGCGATTTCGCGAGCTTCCAGCAGAGCGCATGCTCGCGCGCACCTCCACCCACCACGAGGATTTTCACGCCCTAGCCCCTTCTTTCCCGGATGTCGATGCTCGTGATAACGGCTCTCGCGGGTTTATTTGCCGGTGCGATCGAACGGATGCCGTCGCGGACGAACCAGTCGCCAGAATCCATAAATGAATACCGCGGCCAAAATGCCGGCGCCGAACGCAATGCCCAATGCTCTATTGTCGAAGTCGGCGGGCTGGGCTTCCGGTACCGATTGCTGACTTCCACTCACCTTCGTTCCGACGGGAGAACCCGCGGGCGAGGCGACTGGAGACGCAACCGGTGTTCCGGAATCTGTCACGGTGAATTGGAACGAATCGCTGGCTTCATCGCCGTCTTCTGCCGAATTGGAGGTCCAGGTCACGGTGTATATGCCGGCCGGCAGTTCGGGCTTCAGTTCGACGGTGAGGTGCTTGCGGTCCGGATCCATGAGATCGAGCGCGGCCTCTCCCACCTGCACCTGCGTACCTGCCGCGTCCGTCACTTCGATCTTCGATCCCTTGGCAATTTCCTCGGTGAACCAAATCTCGACCAGTTCTGGCGCATCCTTCACCGTTGCATTGGCTTCTGGAACAGATCGATCAAGCTCGGCGTGGGCCGAAACGTGACTACCTGCAACCAGTGCAAGCAGAAACGCAGCAGCGACAGATGCGACGAGCGACTTGAGTTTCATGAAAACTGTCCCCTCTTCAAAACGTCGATCTCATTCTACCTTTCCAATCCGATCGCAGGCGCGGAAAAACAGAACGGCCCGGGAGCTTTGCAAAGCTCCCGGGCCGTTTGCGCCACGCGCTAGTAGTGAATTTCGACGCGTGTGCCCTCACTGGCGATTCCGTACAACCATTCGGCGAAGCCCATCGGGAGATTGATGCACCCGTGGCTCATAGGTGTGCCGAAATTGTCATGCCAGTAGGTGCCGTGCAGGGCATGTCCGACATCGGTGAAGTACATCACCCAGGGAACGTCCGGCACGTTGTAATACTCGCCGCCAAGCACGCCTTCCATCGTTTGGACCTCGATCTTGGAGTTGATATAGAAGGTGCCGGTCGGTGTTTCGAAACCCTCTCGTCCAGTGCTGACGTAGGTTTCCGCCAACACGATGGATCCGTCCCAGACCGTCAGATATTCGGCGCTGAGATTGACGTCGATCCAGAGTTCGCCCGATACGCCCGTTGGCAGATCGCTTTCGGTCGGCTCCGGAGTTGGCTCGATGAAGAGATCTTCGGAATAGGTCGGGTAGTCGCTGGTTGGCGTTCCAGTGGTATCGAGTTTGTATTGCTTTGCCAGGATCGTGCCGACCGGCAGCATGTAGACGCCGTCGGTCGCGGTCCAACCGAGCTTGCCACGCTCGAAGACCTGATAGCGCACCCCATTCCCGTCGAACTCTTCGGTGATTGGGTTACCAAGATAGTCAGCGCCACCGGTCGATTGCCAAAAGTCCTTGAAACCGTTCTGCACAGAGTGGCGGGTATCAGCAACAGAAGTTCGCGAATCGGTGTCCGGCCGTGCCAACTCGGAATTCGTGAGTGGAATCCAGGCACGCGCCTCATGGGCGAGTGCCGCGAGTGACGAATCGGTACCGCCTGTACCGGTGAGATTCGGCACCGTGCGAAAAACCGTTACCGGCTTCAGCTCCTGGCCAATGTTGCCCAGATGGACGACGATTCCGTCCGAATCATCTGGGAAATACTCAAATCGCGCGTATTCGTAGTATTGAACGGTGTGCCCATTCTCGGTCATCTCCGGTGTGATCGGGTTGCCGTAGGCATTAACGCCGCCACCAGCACGCCATTGATCGAGGAAGACCCCGTCGATCGTCTGACCGGTTTCCGGAATGAACACGGTGCGTGGCGCGGCCCAGTCGGACTGCGCCATCGTCTTCACCGGGAAAGCAATCAATGCAAGAAGCGGGACCAGGAGCCCGATCATCGCGAGTGTTGCCATACTCGCACCCGATGTGCGCCGCGAACTCGTGCGCATTACCCCAAACGCCAGCATAGTCTCCCTCCCCAGGTGGACTAGATTGCGAGCGCTGCGACACGCGTTTCAGACGTCCGTCGCGCTCTTCGGTATAGAAACGTCCTGAGTCTCGAATGCTCCGCGCCTTTGCGGTAGATACCGAAGGAGAGGGCCCGGTAATTGGGGTCGACTGACTGGGGTATCGCCCTTCGAGTTATGGGCGTCGTGTGACCACGGGGCGCATGGTATCACGCCCAACCCTGAATTCAAGCAAATGGACCGAAATTCATCACAAATTCAGGATTAGGCGAGTTGGAAATCGAGACTAATGTCGAGCGATGGAGCCGAATGCGTGAGCGCCCCCACGGAGATCAGATCGACCCCGGTTTCAGCCACCGCACGAATGGTCTTCAGCGTGATTCCGCCAGACGCTTCCACCAGGGCCCGCTTCTCGACCAGTGCGACCGATTGCCGCATCTCATCGAGCGACATATTGTCGAGCATGATGATGTCGGCCAACGCATCGATCGCTTCTTGTACCCCGGCAAGATCGACGACTTCCACTTCGACCTTTGCCGTGTGCGGCGCGCGTAGCTTGGCCGCGGTCACCGCAGCGCGAATCGGAGAGCTGCCGCCGATCGCCGCGAGATGGTTGTCCTTAATCAGGACCGCATCGCCCAGGTTGAACCGATGATTGCTCCCGCCTCCATGTCGGACGGCGGCTTTTTCCAGCGACCGCATGCCGGGCGTGGTTTTGCGTGTATCGATGACCGACGCGCCGGTTCCGGCGACCGCCTTCACGTACTCCGCGGTGATCGTAGCGATCCCGGAAAGTCGTTGAATGAGGTTCAGCGCGGTGCGCTCGGCGGACAGAATCGAACGGGCATTGCCAGAGATTCGCGCGATTCGGATCCCAGCTGTGACGTGATCGCCGTCAGCGACGAACGGTTCGAACTCGACAGTTGGGTCGACGCGGGCGAATACCGCCCGCGCCGTCTCCAGTCCGGAAATGACGCCGTCCTGTTTCGCCAGCATGATGGCCGTGGCCTGCCGGTCAGCCGGCACCGTGGCGTCACTGGTGATGTCACCCAACGCGAGATCCTCACGTAGCGCCAGTTCGATCAAGTCGAGAGACGGGTCGTACGTCATCGCGTTAGTTCAGGGTCAGCACGTCGCGGAACGGCTGATCGTTCTCGAACGGGCCGATCAGTGCCAGACTCAGCAATTCGGAACGGAAGAGCTCCCGGGACAGCTCGTGTACCTGTTCCGCCGTGACGGCTTCGATCCTGGCAGTTACTTCTTCAGGTGTCAGAATCTCCCGATAGACCAGCTCCTGCGATCCCACCCAGCTCGCCATCGAGCGGCTGTCTTCCAGCCCCATCAACAGGCGGCCCTTGCGGAGCTCTTTGGTCCGTTCCAGCTCGTCCAGGGGAACGCCTTCGTCGCGCAGCCGGGCAAGCTCGTGGCAGATCGCGCCGATCGCTTCGGGCACACGTTTCACATCTGCGCCAGCGTAGATCACGCCCTGGCCGACATCCTCGTAAGGTCGGAAGTAGCCGTAGACCGAGTAAACCAGCCCGCGCTTCTCGCGAATCTCCTGGAAGAGCCGCGAGCTCATGCCGGAGGAGAGGATCGCTTCGATGGTGCCTTGCACATAGCGGCGCTCGGTCGTGAACGGCAGTGCCGGTAGACCGATGCAGAGATGGGCTTGTTCGGTTGGTCGCTCCACCACATGCAGACGGCTCTCGGTCTGCTCGACCTTGGCCGGAACGAAATGGTCCGGTTCGCCGTAATGCTCGAGATTGCCAAAATACTTTTCGCTGAGCTCCACCATATGCGCGTGATCGACATCGCCGCCGGCGGCTACCACCATGCGCGAGGGAAGATAGTTGCGCTTCCAGAAATCGACCATCTGCTCTCGCGACGTGGCGTTCACGGTATCCACCGACCCGGCAATCGGGCGCCCGACCGGATCCTCGCCCCAGATGACTTCGTCGATGAGCTCATGCACCATCTCTTCCGGGGAATCCTCGGTGCCGCGAATCTCTTCGATGATGACCGACCGCTCTTTATCGAGTTCGGTAGCGTCGATCAGCGAATCGTTGAGCATGTCTGCCAGCACGTCGAACGCCAGATCCATCTTGGTGCTGGGAACCTTCGCCCAGTAGTTGGTCGATTCTCGTCCGGTCCCGGCGTTGAGAATGCCGCCTACACCTTCGACTTCTTCGGAGATCATCTTGGCATCGGGTCGCTTGTTGGTGCCCTTGAACAGCATGTGCTCGAGAAAGTGCGATACGCCAGCAATCTCGGGCGCTTCGAAGCGTGATCCGACGTCGAAGTAAAGGATGAGGCTGGCGGATTTCACACCCGACATCGGGCCAGTGACGACGCGCACGCCGTTATCGAGCACGGTCTTGTTATACGGGGAGGGCAATGAAAGGCTCCTTTTAGATTGCATCAGGTCCGGCAGCAACCGTCTGGTTGACCGCCTCGAGAAGAATGGTCAATGCCTGGAACGCCGCTTGATCGATAACCCGCCCGCGGTCCCCCTCGAAATGGAACTCGAACGCTTCCAACCAGGTCGGAGTTGCTATACCAATGTAAACCAGTCCGACTGGCTTGCGCGTGGTTCCACCGCTGGGGCCAGCGATACCGGTCGTCGAGACCGCGATGTCGCTTCCCATCAGCTTGCGAACTCCGATCGCCATCGCGCGAGCGCAGGTTGCGCTAACCGCCCCGCGTTCGTCCAGCACCGACTGCGACACGCCCAGAACGTCATGCTTCACCGCATTGGAATACGAAACCACGCCACCCAGGAAATAGCTCGAGCTGCCCGCGATCGATGCGATGCGCGATGCTACGGTTCCGCCTGTGCATGATTCGGCGGTGGCCAGCGTTGGCCCTGACCTTGCGGCGAGCAACCGGTTGAGCTGTAACTCGGGCGAATCTGGCATCAGCCCCGCTATCCTTCGATCCTCATGTAGCGAAAGTCTTCTGCATAGTCGACCGGCGGAGTGCGTTTCTTGCCGTCTTCCGCGCCCCATTTTCGAAGCATTGGCTCCGGATCCCAATCGCCCATTTGGCTCTTGTGCTGGCGCAGGGCTTCGATCTTGCGATCCATTACGGACGTAATGTCCACCCAGACATCGGCCTGGCTTGCGGTCGAGATATAGACCTCTTTGATCTTGATCGGTTCGAGTCCTTCGGCCAGCAGCTCCGGGAAATAATTCCGATTCCCGGCAGCGGGGAAGATGGCCTCGACGGCTGCGGTTGCTACTGCGCGGTGATCCGGGTGATTGATGTATTCGTTGCCGAAGAACCAGCTGGTCGGATCCTGGCAGACCACCACGTCGGCGCGGAATTCTCGAATGACGCGGACCAGATCGCGACGGAGCTCCAGATCTGGAACCACCATCCCGTCTGGCCGGTTCAGCTGCACGAAGGTGCTGATACCCAGAATCCGGTTCGCGGCCAGTTGTTCGTTGTGCCGAGTTTCCTTGAGCATTGCCGGCGTCATCCCGGGATCGTCACTCCCGCTTGATCCGTCGGTCACCACGCAAAGACCGATCTCGCACCCTTCGTCCGACCACCGGGCTGCGGTTCCCCCGGTGCCAAACTCCATATCATCTGGATGCGCAGTGATGATCAAAACGCGCTTTCCTTCCGGGATTTCCCGAGGAATAGCGTTGTCCTCACCGAGATCGGCTTCCGCCCGAATTTCCGCTTCCAGTTTTTCCGCCACTCTCGACTCCTCGTGCTTACTTGCGGTTTCGACCATCGAAGAGAATACCAGCGCAATGTCGGTGGCTTGACATCCCCCGTTCTCCCAGCCAGCATTCGAGATAAGCGAACGTCAGGTTGACCGTTCGTAAGGTGAGGGCAACGTGTCGTCTTCCAGCAATTACGTAACCGATAATCAGCCAGTTGACGAGATCCCGCATGTGAGCCATGCCATGGAGGATTATCTCAAGGCGGCTTACAGACTAAAGATGGACGGCAAACCGGCGACTACCCAACTCCTCGCAGACGAGTTGGGAGTTTCGGGGCCTTCGGTCACCAATATGGTTAAGCGCCTCGACGAGATGCGTCTCATGCGCCACACACGCTATCAGGGAGTCGAGCTCACCCCCGCTGGCGAGCGAATCGCGCTTGAGGTCGTCCGTCACCACCGCTTGCTCGAGCTCTATTTGGCCGAAACGCTGGGTTATCCCTGGGATCAGGTACATGACGAGGCCGAAAAGCTGGAGCATCACGTCTCCGATGAGCTCGAGGCGCGCATGGATTCGTTCCTCGGTTACCCAACCCGAGACCCACATGGCGATCCCATACCGACTCGCGACGGACTGATACCAGAGGACACCGATCTGCTGCTTGTCGACCTTGCCGGTAACACGCTCGCTACCGTGGTGCGCGTATCTGACCGCGATCCGGGTCAGCTGCGCTATCTGGCTGAGCTTGGTCTCATCCCCGGCGCGAAAGTCACGATTGTCGAACGTCTTCCATTCGACGAGCTCACCCGCATCGAGGTTGGCGACAACTCGCATGTGATCGGTCGACAGCTCTCTCGCTCAGTCTGGGTCGAGCGCCCCGAGTAAGAGCAACATGCTCCTGCTCTAAAAGGCTATGCCCGCACGATACCTTGCGGTGCGCACTGCCTCGACCACGAACGCTCCCGCCCAGGTTGCCGGTGCAGGGCGCAACTCGATCAGGCAGAGCAACGTTTCTCGAACCGCTAGCGAGACTTGTCCTTCGATGCCAGCAGAAGCAAACCGGTGACTGCTTCCTTGCGGCGAAAGAACTGGCGAATCTCGTTCCAGATGTCCGGGTATTTGCGGAAGAGCTCCATCAGTTGCGGGCTGAATTCGATGTCGCCCTGGGCTCGTTGCTCGGTCATAAACTCGGTCGACAGCAGATCGGCAAGAAAGATCGGACCGACTTCGACGAATTTTTCCCGATAGTACGCGTGGAGCCGGGAAATCTCTTCGAGATCGAGCGGTCGGCCTTCGGCGTCGGAAAACGCAGCTCGCCAATCGACCGCGGCCAAAAGCTCATGAAGGAGATCAATCTGCTGGCCGTCACGTACCCGGGCCATAAGTTCCACGATCTTTTGCCGATCGAGTGGCAGCTCATGCGGCGTTTCCGGGAGCTGCGTCGAGAGCTCATCCGGAATTGCCTGGCGAATATCAAAGCTCATAGAACGCCTTTCGATCCGAATATGCCGCCCTAGGCGGCGTCCGTAGGATGGTTATCTGTGAGAAGCAGTAGAGGGATGCGCATAACGTCCACAAATACGTCCGGAACGAAAGCGCATAAGTTGTCATAAATAATGAAAATCTGACTTTCCGTGCTACACTTCCAGAGATTTTCGAGCTCTCATTCCTGTGCTAGCCGAATGCGTCCAGCGATGAGTTTGCAGGCAAGTCGCGATACTCGGGAGTACATCCAAAACCCCGATGGAGAGTCCTACAAATGATACGTCCTCTGGCTACCCTGTTTGGGTTGTTTAGCCGGGACCTGGGTATCGACCTCGGCACCGCCAATACACTCGTCTACGTCCGGGGCAAGGGCATCGTAATCTCTGAGCCGTCCGTCGTGGCCATCGACACCAAGACCAAACGCGCGTTAGCCGTGGGTGTCGAGGCGAAAGCGATGGTTGGCAAAACGCCAGAGAGCATCATCGCAGTGCGACCGCTCAAAGACGGCGTCATCGCCGACTTCGACACCGTTGAGATGATGCTGCATTACTTCATTCGCAAGGTTCACATGCAACGCATGATGGCTCCCCACCCGCGGGTGGTTATCGGCATCCCCTCCGGTGTAACCGAAGTGGAGAAGCGCGCAGCCAAAGACGCGGCGCTCTCAGCCGGCGCCCGTGAGGCCTACACCATCGAAGAGCCTATGGCTGCCGCGATCGGCGCCGGACTTCCCATTAACGAGCCGATCGGTAGCATGATCGTCGACATCGGCGGCGGCACCACTGAGGTTGCCGTCATCTCGCTGGGCGGCATCGTCGTCAATCATTCGATCCGCGTGGCCGGCGACGAGATCGACGATGCCATCATCCAGTACGCCCGACGGGACCACAACCTGGTTATCGGCGAGCGAACTGCCGAAAACGCCAAGATCGCCGCGGGATCGGCCTATCCACTCGAAGAAGAGATTCGCGTGACGTTGCGTGGTCGCGATCTTTTGACCGGTTTGCCGAAAGCCGTCGAAGTGAGCTCGGTCGAATTGCGTGACGCTATCTCCCAGCCGGTGAACACCATCGTCGAGCTGGTCAAAACCGCTATCGAAGAGACGCCGCCTGAATTGGTGGCCGACATCATGGAGAACGGGATCGTCATCGCCGGCGGTGGCGCGTTGCTGCACGGTCTCGATCGCCGGTTGCAGAACGAATTGCGTATGCCGGTTTACCGGGCAGAGGATCCGCTCACCTGTGTGGCGCGCGGAACCGGACGTGTGGCCGAGGCGTTGCACCTGTACGAGCGGGCGCTGGCTGGTGGCCAGGAACTGCGACCCACCGGCTGATTCGGGCGTAACCGGACATAACCGTCGCGGTTTCGTCGAAGAATTCAGTTTTGGGTGCTATGCTGCCATGCCCGCCACGACCAGCGTGCTGAGTGGCGCTGGCGTGCGTTTTCCGCATCGAAAACCGAGGTAAGGTTCTTGTCCACGATTGGCATCCGGCAGACGATCCTGCTTGTGATCCTTTTCATCGTGGCAGCCGTCGCGTTGATTGCACTTGACAACAGCTCGACGCTGTCGCCATTTCGCAGTGGATTGCGCAGCGCAGTCGATCCCGCGGTGTCCTGGATCGACCGGGTGACGAACCGTACGGGAAATCAGACGCCACTCGAAGTGCAACTCGCGGAAATTACCCGCGAGCGCGATGAGCTCCTGGCTGAAAATGCGCAGCTCCAATCGCAAATGGATTCGGTCGCCAAATTGCAGGATGTGCTCGGCGTGCAGGAAGCCCACCAGGACTGGACCCTTCTGACCGCTAAAGTCATCAACCCGGACCCAAGTGGATTGCAAAAACTCGTGACGATCAACAAGGGGTCCGCTGACGGGATCGAAGTGGGAATGGCGGTCGTCGATCCGAATTATCTCGTCGGCATAGTCACCGAGGTCAATGAACACACCTCCCGTATTACCCTGGCTATCGATGCCACCTTCGCCGTAGGGGCGCAGCTGCTCGATTCCAAAGGGGTCGGTATCGCCTACGGCCAATGGCAAAACGGCGGCCGTATCGAGATGCGCCATGTGAGCCGCGATATCACTCCGGAGGATGGAGAAGTTGTGGTCACCTCTGATGAAACGGCGCGTATTCCGCCGGCCATCATCATCGGTCGTGTGACCGGTGAGCCCGCGGTCGACAACGCATCCGACTCGCAAACGATCCAGATTCTGCCCGCCGCCGACTTCGACAATCTCTCGATCGTGGCGGTCATTGTGAATGTCGGAGAGGCGTCACCCGGTGCCTAGATCAGCAATCAGCTCAATTCGGCAATTCGCCGCGATCTTAGCGTCCAAAGCGTCGCTGGAAGTGTTGCGACGCTCCGGCAGGGGCGGAACGGCAGCTCCCGGTCTCGTCGCGTTGCAGATCGACCCTGAGGTTGTCGCAAAAATTGCTTGCCGGCTCCCGAACGGCGCGGTCGTCGTAGCCGGAACAAATGGGAAGACGACGACTGCACGCATGATCGCTGACATAATCGAAGCCTCCGGGATGAAGGTGCTTCACAACCGATCTGGTTCCAACCTGGCGCGCGGTGTGGCCGCAGTCTTCGTTCAGCACTCCTCCCTCGCCGGCCAACCGCACGCTGAGATCGCGGTCATCGAGGCAGATGAAGCCGCACTGCCAGAGATCTTGCGGCTCGTGAAACCCCGCCTGCTTGTGCTGAACAATCTCTTTCGCGATCAGCTCGACCGATATGGCGAGCTCGATACGGTGAGTCGAACATGGAAGACCACATTCGCGGCGCTTCCTGCGACTACACGGCTGATCGTCGATGGAGATGATCCAACCCTGGCCACCATCACCAGCGATCTTGTTGCTCCCCGAACCACGTTTGGGCTGTCGGCCCCCGAGCACAGACTGGCTGCGCTTCCTCACGCGGCCGATGCCGCCATCTGCCGCAAATGCGGGGCTGATCTGACGTACAACGAGCTCTATCTTGGGCACCTGGGGGATTGGGTCTGTCGCAGTTGCGGTTTCGCTCGTCCCGCGCTCGACGTGGTTGGCAGCGATATCCAGCTCGACGCGATGGCTTCGTTGACGATGACGGTTACCGCTGGCCAGCAAACCATCGAGGACATTACCGTTCAGGTTCCGGGGATGTACAACGCGTACAACGTGACAGCTGCAGTGGCAACCGGACTTGCGCTCGGAATTGCGCCTGAGACGATTCGATCGGCGCTGAAAGACGTTCCAGTCGCCATTTGGGCGCGCGGAGCGGATTAGCGTCGGCGGCCGAGAGATTTCGATTGCCCTCGTCAAAAACCCGGTCGGTTTCAATGAAGTGCTGCGCACGATAACCGGCGGAGGTAGCGAGTTGGCGGCGCCGACCCTGATCGTCATCAACGACGAGTTTGCGGACGGTCGCGATGTCTCATGGCTCTGGGATGTCGACTTCGAGATGCTGGCAGCGGGAACCATGCCAATCGCGACCGCAGGTATTCGCGGGGCAGATATGGCGAACCGGCTGAAATATGCTGGGGTCGAAGACGCGCGTCTCATTCCCTTGGATGGGCCGATCGATCAAGCCTTGAAGGCGTTCCTGGAACAGACGAAAGCTTCCCGCGAAGTCTCGATTCTCCCGACCTACACCGCTATGCTGGCGGTACGTAAAGCGTTCGGCGATGCCGGCGCAGTTGATCGATTCTGGGAGGAATGAGCGTGAATAACCAGCGCAGCCTCCGCATCGGCTGGCTCTATCCAACCAAGATGAACATCTATGGCGATCGCGGCAACGTCATCGTTCTGTCGCAGCGAGCTGCCTGGCGGGGTATCGAACCGCAGGTGATCGAACTCGACATCGGCGACTCGATTCCGGACGACATCGATCTCTTCTTCTTCGGTGGCGGGCAGGATCAGGAGCAGATTGCTGTTTCGAACGAGCTGGCCGCTGGAAAAGGGCAGCAGATCAAAGAAGCCATCGAACAGGGAGCCGCCGCGCTAACCGTCTGTGGCGGCTATCAATTGTTCGGGCATCGCTACCGGCCGCACGACGCCGCGCCGCTTCCCGGGATCGGCGTTTTCGATATCGAAACCGAAGCTGGCAGCGAGCGATTCATCGGGAATGTGGTGGCCCAAAGCGAGTGGGGCGAACTGGTGGGATTCGAGAATCACAGCGGACTGACCTGGCTCGGACCGGATTCCCAGCCCATGGCCACCGTGCTTCATGGGCGCGGAAACAACGGAACAGATGGTACCGAGGGCGCCAAGTACAAGAACGCCCTGGGGTGCTATTTGCATGGCTCGATCCTGCCCAAGAATCCGGCGCTCGCTGACTGGTTGATTGCGCGCGGGCTCGAGTATCGCAATCAAGACGCTGAACTGGCGCCGTTGAGCGACATGTTCGAAGACCGCGCCCATCGCTCTGCGGTCGGTCGCGCCCGGACCGAGCGCAGGGACGAGCCGAACCCCTCACTCTTTCGCAGAATCGCCGCGTTTGCGCCGATTCCGCGCTCCTAGCGGGGAGCTTCTGGAATGGCTCCGCTCGTCCTGGCGATTTCGCTTGTCTTTTTCGCATTGATGCAGGCGACAGTCTTCCCGTCGAGCGAGCTGATCGGCATTTATCCGGACGTCACCCTGGTTATCATCCTGGTGTGGAGCGCAGTACGCGGGGTGCGTGATGGCCTTATCTGGGCCTTTCTGGTGGGAATCCTGCTCGATACGCTGGCGCTCGACCCATTAGGCGGAAACGCACTTGCGCTCCTTCCTGTCGTGCTGCTCGGCGCGCTCTCGGGACGAGCGTTTTTTCATAGCAACCTCATTATTCCCATCGTCGCGTGCGTCGCCGCTACCTTTCTGCACGCCTTCGTTTTACTCTTGGTGCGAAGCGCTGGAGGCGAATCGATTGCCATTACTCCGCTCCTCCGAATCATCATGCTTCAGACCGTTCTGAATGTGATGATCGTTCCGCCCATCTATTTGATCGGCAGCCTCGCGCAAAGACCAGTGAGCTCTCGAAATGTTTAGAAGTCGCAAACGGATCCCCTACGATCCGCCCGGCCAACGGAAAAATAAGGGCAAACGGCCCGAGTGGAAGCGCGCGGATCAGGTCGTTCTGAACCGGCGTGTTCTGCTGATGAAGGGCGCTATCGTCGCCGGATTCGCCACCCTCGCCACCCGGCTTGGCTACATGCAGATTGTCCGGGGAGACTACTACCAGGCTGAAACCGCCAACACCACGCAGAGTTGGCGGCCGGAAAAACCGGTTCGCGGGCTGATTTTCGACCGGCAGGGCCGCCCATTGGCCGAGAACCGGCGCGTCTGGGAAGTTCGCGTTGTTCCGGCGAAGCTCCCCAAGCGCAACACGCCTGAGCGAGAACGGGTTCGCAGCTCGGTCATATCGGCGTTGCGCCTGCCTGAGGTGCTGGTCATCGACCCCAGCGCCGTCCCTGAAGGAAGTGAAGAGACGATCAACCGGCGCGTGGCGAACTTGCTCGGTTTGACGAAGAAAGACACGATCGAAGAGTTCCTGCGTATCGTGCGCATTCGCTCGAAATATAACTATCTCGTCGAGGTCGACCAGTTCAGTGACGATCAGGCGCCGATGTTCCGCGCTGCCGCGCAAGAGCTACCCGGTGTCAAAGTCATCAACCGCTTCGACTTTTTGGTCGAGAACACGGCCGTGCCCGATCTGCCCGTGGTGATCAAGCGGGATGTTTCGCGCGAGATTGCCATGACGCTGGAAGCGAACCGGCTCTATCTCCCCGGCATCGAACTGAACGACACAGCCCTGGTGAGGAGCTATCCGGCCGGAGAGGTCATGTCGCACGTGCTTGGGTACGTGGGACCGGTCATCGAAGAAGAGCGGCAAGACCCCGCCAACCAGACCCCCGCAGGCGCCTCCTACTATGAGTATGACGACACCATCGGCAAGCTCGGACTCGAGCTCTGGATGGAGAAGGTGCTGCGCGGCAACCGAGGCGGGAAGTATGTTGAAGTCGATGGCCTCGGCATCGAGACCCGGCTTATTTACGAGAACCCACCGGTTCCAGGTCGAAACCTCAAGCTCACGATCGACCTGGAGCTCCAGGCTGCCGCGACCGCCGCACTGGAAGAGGGACTGCGATTCTCGAACGAAGATCGCTATCTCAAGGATCAGGCAAATCCAGATCCGGAACGAGAACGACACGAATATCGGGCGGGTGCGGGAGCGGTCGTCGTGCTCGACGTGCGCAATGGCGACGTGCTCGCGCTCGCCAGCTTTCCGCTCTACGACAACCAGCTCTTTGTCGAGGGAATCTCGACCAGAAAGTATCTGGAATACACCCAGGACGAGAATCGCCCCCTCGTCAACAAAGCCGCTGCCGACCACTTTCCGCCCGGATCGACCCTGAAGATCTTCATGGCGATGGCCGGTCTGCATGAAGACGTCATTTCTGCCAATTCGGCGTTCACCTGCACCAGCGGAATCTGGGTGCCATACACCTGGGATGAAACCCGCGGTGACCGCTATCTCTGCTGGCAGCGAACCGATGGCGGGCATGGCACGCTCGACCTGGTTGGCGCACTGGAACAGTCGTGCGACGTCTACTTCTACAACACCGGTACCCCGGAGCAGAAGCCCGAGGGCGCCTTGATGAATCTTCACTACCGCGATCTCTACTACGAGTCGGACCAGAAGGGTGACCTGCACTTCTTCCAGGGACTTGGTATCCAGAAAATCCACGACAATCTGCATGATCGCTTCTGGTTTGGGCAGGCCACCGGAATCGAACTCCCGTTCGAGGCCGTTGGTTTGGTGCCGGATCCGGAGTGGAAGAACGACATTTACGAAGAAGGCTGGTCGGCTGGCGACACGATCAATACCTCGATCGGCCAGGGCTTTTTGCTGGCGACTCCGTTGCAATTGGCGGTGAACACGGCGGCGATTGCAAATGGCGGCCAGATTCACCGCCCACGACTGCTGCTCGAAACCGTTGATGACACTGGCTCGACGATTCAGAATTTCTCGACCGAGAGCCTACGCCAGGTCAAACTCCAGAACGATCACCTCGATCTCGTGCGAGAAGGTATGTGGCGGGTGGTCAACGCGGTTACCGGCACCGCCCATGCGGCCTATGACAGTGCAACCGATCAAACCGTCTCAAAATGGCTCTACTCGAATCCGACCGGCGAAGATCAGATTGACATCGCGGGCAAGACAGGCACGGCTGAAGTGGGCGTCAAGCGCGAAGATGGCACCTACCAGGACTCGCATGCCTGGTTTACCGCCTATGCCCCCTATGACGAGCCTGAAGTCGTGGTAACCGTCTTCCTGAAGGAAGGCGGCGAAGGATCGAGCTACGCGGTGCCAATCGCCGATAAGGTGCTGCGCGCATATTTCGAATACGCGGGATCCCGCAAGCGGGGCGTCATGCTGCGTGACGACCAGGTGCCGATCGGTAAAGAGCATCCGGCACCGAGCTCTGGCATCGTGGTGGCTGGTTCGCCTACTGCCGTCCCAGATGAGAATGCCGACCAGCCCCAGGATACGAGGAACCCCCGATTGACGAGACAGGCGCGTGAGCGAACCAATAGGCTCCCGGCTCGAGCTTCATCATGTTGGCATCGTCGTCTCTGATCTGGACGCCGCCCTGGCTGCCTACGAGCGACTCGGATTTACCGGGGGCGAGCACTGGCTCATGCCGCATCAGCAGATCGAAGCAGTCACCTTCGCCAGCGGGGCCGGCTGGATCGAGCTCATTACCCCTACCGATCCCGATGGCGCTATTGCCCGATTTCTGGCGAAACGTGGCGACACCATGCACCACGTCGCGTACCGCACGCCTGATCTCGATGGCGACCTCGCCAGGTTGAAAGCCGATGGGGTTCGCTTGATCGACGACGTGCCCCGCACGGGAACCCATGGCTGGCGCATCGCCTTTCTTCATCCCGATTCCTGTAACGGCGTTCTCACCGAGCTGGTCGACGACTCAACCTCCTGACCACATCCGAAGGTAGGGGGAAAGCAGCTCCCTGGTGATGTTGCAAAGAGCCGGCTCCACATCTCCGCCGCCTCCCGTATCCTTCATCGCAGAGTGAAGGAATGTCTGTGGCAACGAATGCAACCAAAAAATCGAACAACTCACCGATCGTGACCGATTCGGATATCGAGATACAGCCGGTCTACCGGGATGGCGACGCCGCGGGTCCCGCCGAAGATCCCGGAAGCTGGCCCTACACCCGGGGCATCTATCCAACGATGTACCGCGGGCGTCCATGGACCATGCGGCAATACGCTGGATTCGCATCCGCCGAGGAAAGCAACAAACGCTATCACTTGCTCCTCGCGCGCGGTCAGACTGGATTGAGCGTCGCCTTCGATCTGCCCACGCAACTGGGACTCGATTCCGACGATCCACGCGCCCTGGGTGAGGTGGGACGCACGGGGGTGCCGATCTCGACGCTGGATGACATGCGTACCCTGTTCGATGGAATCGATCAGGCCGCAGTCACCACCTCGATGACCATCAACGCACCGGCATCGCTGCTGCTGCTGCTCTACCAGATCGTGGCAGAGGAACGCGGAGCCGATCCCGCGGTGCTGGGAGGAACTATTCAGAACGACATCCTCAAGGAGTACGCGGCGCGCGGCACGTACATCTTTCCACCGAAGCCATCGATGCGCCTGGTGGTCGACACGTTCGACTATTGCAGCCGCGTTCTGCCGTCCTGGAACACTATTTCCGTCTCCGGCTACCACATCCGCGAAGCGGGATCGTCGGCGGCGCAGGAGATAGGATTCACGCTGGCGAACGGTGCCGCCTATGTACGTGCCGCCGTCGAGGCGGGCATGGAGGTCGATGACTTCGCGCCCCGGATTAGCTTCTTTTTCGCCTCGCACAACAATCTTTTCGAAGAAGCGGCCAAGTTTCGCGCCGCCCGCCGCATGTGGGCGCATATGATGCGGGAAGAATTCGGTGCACGCGATCCGAAGTCATGGATGCTGCGATTCCATACCCAGACCGGCGGTGTCACCCTGACTGCCCAGCAACCAGAAAACAACATCGTCCGTGTGGCGTACCAATGTCTCGCTGCGGTTCTGGGAGGCACGCAGAGCCTGCATTCCAACGGTTTCGATGAGGCGTTGGCATTGCCCACCGAACATGCCGCCACGCTTGCTCTCCGTACGCAGCAGATCCTGGCCGAGGAATCGGGGGTGACCGATACCGCCGATCCGCTAGCCGGGTCCTGGTATGTAGAATCCCTCACCGACCAGCTCGAGGAACAGGCACGTGCCTGGATCGCGCAGGTCGATGAGTATGGCGGGGCGGTCAACGCGATCGAGGAAGGCTTCGTGCAAGCGGCGATCGCCGATAGCGCTTATCGCAAGGAGCTGGCACGCGAGGCCGGTGACGACATCATCGTCGGAGTCAATAAATATGTGGTCGAGGAAGACGGGATCGGCGCGAAAATTCAGCGCATCGATCGCGCTACGGTAGAAGAGCAGACCGCCCGCGTGATCGCATACAAAGCGGCGCAGGAGCGAACAGTCGTCGATGTTGCATTGGCTCGGGTCGAATCTACCGCCCGCGGAACCGACAACCTTCTGCCAGTGATGAAAGAAGCCTTCCTGGCAGGAGCCACGTTGGGACAGATCGTCATCGCGCTGAAGTCTGTTTTCGGCGAATATCGAGCGAGCGTGTAATGACCATTCAAGGAGCGCAACAGACCAAGGTGGCGCGGCTCTCCGAGCTTCGAACAGCCATCGATGCCCAGCATGACGCGGCCGCTACCCGCCAGGAGCGGCGTGGCAAGCGAGGTGCCCGCGAACGCGTGTTGCTTTTGCTCGACGAAGGGTCGTTCGAAGAGCTGGGAACGATGGTGCGACACCGTGCCAGTCACTTTGGCATGGCCGAAAGTAATCCCTACGGAGACGGTGTGGTAACCGGGTTCGGCACCATCGACGGCCGCAAAGTGGCCATCTTTTCGCAGGATTTCACGGTCTTTGGCGGGTCGCTGGGCGAGGCATTCGCCGAAAAAGTCGTCCGCATCATGGACCTGGCCGAGCAATACGGTTGTCCGATCATTGGTATCAATGACTCAGCCGGCGCGCGTATCCAGGAAGGCGTCGAAGGATTGGCCGGGTACGGTGATGTCTTCTTCCGCAATGTGCGCGCCTCCGGAGTGGTGCCACAGATCTCGATCATCGCGGGCCCTTGTGCGGGAGGCGCGGTCTACTCGCCGGCAATGACTGACTTCGTCATCATGGTCGACAAGACCAGTCAGATGTTCATCACAGGTCCCGATGTGATCAAGACGGTCACCGGCGAAAACGTTACCCACGAGCAGCTTGGCGGAGCAGATACCCATAACCGGGTCAGCGGTGTCGCGCACTTCGCCGCAACGGACGAGGACGATCTCAACGAGCTGGTTCGGGTGCTGCTGAGTTACATCCCGTCCAACAATCTGGACCTCACGCCCCGTTTCGAAACCGGTGACGATCCCGAGCGGTTAGTCGACGAGCTCGACCGCATCACACCCGAAAATTCGAATAAGCCCTACGACATGCACGAAGTCATCCGTGCCACGGTCGATGAAGGCGATTTCCTCGAAGTGCAGTCCGCCTTCGCGAGAAACATCATCTGCGGGTTCGGGCGGCTCGATGGCTACAGTGTCGGTGTGGTGGCAAACCAGCCGCAGGTGCTGGCCGGGACGCTCGACATCGATGCCAGTGAGAAGGCCGCCCGCTTCGTCCGCTTCTGCGATGCATTTTCGATTCCGCTGGTCGTTTTCGAAGACGTGCCGGGATTCCTTCCGGGAACCGATCAGGAATACGCCGGCATCATCCGGCACGGCTCCAAGCTCCTCTATGCCTTCTGCGAGGCGACCGTGCCGCGAGTTACCGTCATCACCCGAAAAGCGTATGGTGGGGCGTATGTGGTGATGAACTCACGCAATATCGGGGCTGACTTTGTCTGCTCCTGGCCGACCGGGGAGATCGCCGTCATGGGGCCGGAAGCTGCGGTCAACCTGCTCTTCCGCCGCGAGCTCGCCGAAGCCGCCGATCCGGTGGCGGTGCGCAACGAACTAAAGGCCAACTACCAAGACCTCTTCTCGAGTCCCTATCAGGCGGCAGCGCGGGGATATATCGATGACGTCATCATGCCGAGCGAAACCCGCCGCTGGTTGATTCGATCGCTCGAGCTGGCGCGTAACAAACGGGTGCGCACTCCAGCTCGCAAGCACGGGAACATCCCCCTGTGACCGACGCTGAGCCGATGGTGCCACGCTGGTCGATCGAACCGGAGCCGACGGCAGCCGAATTTGTCGCGCTTTATACCGCGATGCGGACTCAGGCAGAAATCGAGCCACCGCACGATGAACCCTTGGACTCGCGCTGGGCCAAAATCGCACGGCGGGAGCAATTGCGCACGTCGCTAAACGACACAGGAAACGGATGGAATCGATGACCCTGCGAGGAAATGGTCGCGCGCGGGCGCGGGAGATCGGTATCGTGATCGGCACGTTGCCGACTGGGCCCAACAACGCCATTACTGATGTCGACGGCGTCAAAGTCGGGCAGACCACTTTGATCTCTGGCGAGGGCGAGCTGGTCGTCGGTAAAGGCCCTGTCCGCACTGGCGTGACCGTGGTGATTCCACGTGACGACATCGGCAAGCATCCGCTCTACGCTGGCTACCATTCACTCAACGGCAACGGCGAGATGACCGGTACCCATTGGATCCAGGAATCTGGCCTGCTGACCACCCCAATCGCCATCACCAACACCCACAGCGTCGGGACCGTGCACGAAGCGATGATCCGCCGCTCGGTCCGCGGCGCCGAAGATTGGCGACTCCATTGGTCACTGCCGGTTGTCTGTGAAACCTATGACGGAATATTGAACGACATCAACGGCTTTCATGTACGCGCCGAGCATGTCGAGGCCGCCATGGACGCAGCCGCCTCCGGACCAGTCGAGGAAGGTGCGGTGGGTGGTGGCACCGGAATGCTTTGTCACGAGTTCAAAGGTGGCATCGGCACCGCGTCGCGGCTGGTCTCGACGGCTTCGGGTGACTACATCGTAGGCGTGCTGGTGCAGGCGAATTACGGTCGCCGTCAGGAACTGCGGATCGATGGCGTGCCTGTGGGACGTGAGATTACGCTCGACGAGGTTCCTCCCGCCTTCAGCCGCGAAGCGGAAGAGGGCTCGATCATCATCATCGTCGCGACCGACGCGCCGTTGCTTCCCCATCAATGCAAGCGTCTCGCGCAACGCGCCTCGCTCGGTCTGGCTCGGATGGGAAGCATGTCTGGCGACAGCAGCGGTGATATCTTCCTTGCGTTCTCGACGGGTAACCGCGACGTCGAGCGCCACGACGGTACCGAGCCGCTCCCGGTGCTTGCCTTCCCAAACTCCGAGATCTCGAAGCTCTTTGTCGGGGTCGTCGAAGCCACGGAGGAAGCCATTCTCAACGCCATGTGCATGGCGACCACTACCACTGGCGCTGACAACCGCACTGCTCAGGCCATTCCGCTCGACCGTCTGACCGAGGTCATGGCGACCTATAACCGACTGAGTCCGGCGTCCTGAGACGATTTCAATCTTCAGGATGCAGGGCGGCCCCGCTCCCGAGCGGGGCCGCCCTGCATCCTGCGGTCAGCGACCTATCCCTCGTGAAATGGAAACTCCCTTGCCTGGAATCGCTCGACCATGGTGTCGCGTGCAACAAGGATGAGCGCGACCAGATCGGGCTCTTCTTCCATCATTCCCGAGGCTTCCAGTTCGTCTTCATCTAGGATCAGAAACTGCCCATCGGGAAAGCCGATGAGATCGACGAACAGATCGTGCCAGACGACCGTCTCGCCTTCCGGTCCTTCCTCGAACATCGTTGGCCAGGTGACATTGCCGTACCACCCCTTCAGGCGGCCGTCAGACGCGAACAATGCAAAGACATCGAACCAGGCAGTGGGCGAGAAATACTCGTGCAGATAGTCGCCGATCTCGAACAACAACCCACCTGCGTTGATCGTGCCCACGGTCCATTCGGCACGAAACGCCCGCCAGTCCTCAGGAAAAGGGCCGCCAAGTTCGACACCGTCATAGGATGTGGCTTCACTCCCATCGGGACGGAGCTTGATGATGCGAAGCCGGTCGCCGGCCGCCATCTAGGCGCCGATGACCTGGAGCACTTCGTCCCTGATCTCGGTCATCGCGAGCTCGGTGTCACCCTCGACGTTCACCCGTAGCAGTGGTTCGGTGTTCGATGCACGGATGTTGAACCAGCGATCAGGGAACTCGATCGTCAGGCCGTCGAACTCGTCTGCTGCTGCGCCTTGCTCGATGAAATGAGACTTCACGCGCGCGATAGCGGCTGGTTTGTCGTCCACTTTCAGATTGATCTCGCCACTTCGGAAGCGATTCTCGATCGGCTTGACGATCTCTGAGAGTGGCTTGTTTTCTTTCGAGAGCAGACGCAACACCGCCAGCATGGCAATCAATCCGGAATCGGCGTACCAGTTGTCCCGGAAGTAGTAGTGCCCGGAATGTTCTCCACCGAAGATCGCATCTTCCGCTCGCATGATCTTTTTAATCAGCGAATGGCCCACCGGGGTGCGATACGGCCGACCGCCATGCGCCAGAATCGTTTCTGGAACCGAACGGGAGCAGATCAGGTTGTAGCAAATCGTCGACTGCGGATGCAGCTCCAGCAGTGCGATCGCCACCATTGCGGTGGTGATATCCCCACCGATCAGCTTGCCGTTTTCGTCGACCAGGAACATGCGATCGGCATCGCCGTCGAACGCCACACCCAGAGCGCATTGTTGCTCGACCACCGTCTTTTGCAGATCGACCATGGCTGCCGGATCGATAGGATTGGCCGGGTGGTTGGGAAAGGTGCCATCGAGCTCGAAATACAACGGCACGAGCTCGCATGGGAGATGCTGGAAGAGCAGTGGAATCGTCCGCCCGGCCATGCCATTCCCCGCGTCCACCGCTACTTTGAACGGTTTGACGCGACTGGTATCGACGAACTTGAGCGCATGATCCACATACGCCGGCAACACCTCCTTCTGGATAATGTCGCCTCGCTTGGCTGGCTCAGAGAAGTCACCGCTGAGCGCAATATCGCGAATCTGGTCGAGCCCGTCATCCAGTGACAACGCGCGTGCGTCTTCCTTGCAGATCTTGAACCCGTTGTATTCCGGCGGGTTGTGCGAGGCGGTGATCATGACCCCTGCACTGTATCCATACTTCCCTACCGCGAAATAGAGGGCATCGCTCGAGACCAGTCCGACATCGATGACATCGGCTCCCTGATCGCGGATACCGTCGATCATGGCGCTCGATAGCGCATCGCCGGATATCCGCATGTCGTGCCCAACTGCGACCTGCTCCGGTTGCAGGAAGATGACCAGCGCCCGTCCAACTTTGTACGCCAGATCTGCATCGAGCTCATCGGGCACGATTCCGCGAACGTCGTAAGCCTTAAAGATCGTCGCCTGATCGAATGCCATGGTCTTCGGTTCCTCTGAGTGCGTACGCCGCTCGGGCAAGATCGTCTCTGTGACACCGATGGTGACACGTTCCACCGTCCACCCGCAAGGTAGACTGGATTATCTTGAGCAGAGGCAACATGAGGCAAACGATGACAATCTCTCCGAATGGGAGTACGGCCGCACCGGACAGGATCACGATTCCGGCACGCGCGCCGGTTGATCTCCATCTCCATACCCTGGCGAGCGACGGCGGCTGGACCCCATCTGCCCTGATCGACCACCTCGCCAACCGAGGTTTTCGGGTTGCAGCGGTCTGCGATCACGACACGCAACGCTCGGTCGCCCAGGCGGTCGAACTCGGCAAGCTTCGGGGTGTGCATATCATTCCTGGTGTCGAAGTCACCTGTGGCTGGAACGACCGGCAGTTGCACATCCTTTGCTACGGTATCCATCCAGGCCGCATTGATGATGATGCCAAACCGTTCCTCGGCCTGCTAAACCAGATCGATCTGCAATTGCAGGCAAATGCGGCCGACGCTGCTCAGCGGATCGAAGCCGACGGGAAACCGCTTCCGAATCTCGATCAGGTTCGTGCTGGTCGACCACTCTGGCCTTTTCACGTCCTGACCGCGGCTATCGCGATGAAGCATGTTCCGAACCTGACCAAAGCCGCCGAGCTGGTCGTTGAACTGGGAGGGACTTTCACCGCCGATCTGCCCTTAAGAGATGTTGTGGCCGCCACACACCAGGCGGGTGGCGTTTGCTCGATTGCCCATCCTGGCCGGGCGGACGCGGTCGGTATCGTGACCGAGGAAGACCTCGATCGCATCGTGGCCGAAACCGGTATGGACGGCTTGGAAGCTCACTATCGCTCGTATTCCGATCAGCAAACCGCTCTTTACCGGCGATTAGCGGACGAACGAGGAATGCTCGTTTCAGCGGGATCGGATTCCCACGCACCCCACCATCCGACCAACCCTCGTCCCTGGCACGCGATATGGATTAAAGACCTGCTGGCGCGATTAGGGTTCGACTTGACCCCGTTACCCGAAGGTGAGCCCGACTGGATTCCCGGGATGGATCCGCAGGTTTCCATTCCGGCCCCAGAACCACCGGTGCCCGCTGCCGATCCCGAACCAATGGAAACCGAGGCGGAAGTTGCCGCTGAACTGGGAGAAAACAGATGACCCTGCACGTCGAAACTTTTGCGGGTGGACCGATCGACACCAATGCCTATCTGGTCTTCGACGACGACTCGAAGCAAATCCTCATCATCGATGCACCGATGGAGGTGGATCGGTTGCTCGAAGACCGTGCTTCCGAACTTGGAGGTGAGGTGGTGCTGGTTGTACTCACCCACGCGCATTGGGATCACGTCGGCACAACCAATCAACTGCACAACCAGTTTTCCGCTCCAATTGCAGCGCATCCGCTCACGAAAGACCGGTTGGCAAATCCAGAAAGCTCCGGGGTGGATCTGCCCGTTACCATCCAGGCGGTGAATCCTGACCGCTGGTTACACGACGGCGATCTGGTGCCGCTCGGAAGGCACGAATTCACAGTCATGCACCTCCCAGGGCACGATCCCGGGCACATCGCGCTTTATTCCGAACCGGACCGGTTGCTGATCAGCGGAGATGTGCTCTTTCCCAATGGTCATGGGCGCCTCGATATCCCCGGCGCATCCGAGAGCGATATGACGGCATCGTTGCAACGGCTTGCCGCTCTTCCAGAGGATGTCGTCGTCTATCCGGGTCACGGTCTCCCGACCACCATCGGAGCTGAATCGTGGCTGACCGGATATAAAGGAGCCTGACGGTGACCAACCCCATGCTTCCCGCCACGCTCGATATGTTGAACAAGCTTGTGAGCGATATGTTTCAGCAGCTCGACGGTATCCCCGCCGACGATCTGAATACCTGGTTGCCTCGTGATGGAATGCGCGATGTCAACACCTTTTTTGTGCTGGCGACGCATACAGTCGGGGCAGGAGAGTTCTGGATTGTGGAAGCTGCGGGTGGTCGCTCGATCGACCGCAACCGGTCGGCCGAATTTAGCGCGACCGGTTCATTGGAACAACTGCGAATTCGTTTCGACCGCTGGCTGGCTGACTCGGCCGAGGTCTTCGCAGCCATGGATGACTCGACGCTCGCCTCGACGTTCGAACGTGCCGCCAATCCGGAACGAGGGATGTCTGCGGCGAGCCTCACCCGCGCCGAGTGCATCGCTCATGCGCTGGAGCACACCGCCGTTCATCTCGGCCACATGCAGCTCCAGCGCCAGCTCTGGGACGCAGAACAGGACAACGCTTTCGATCCTGCCTGAGCGAGACGCGCCGGGATCGACGCATTCCGAATGGGCTTTGCGTCGTTATTTCTGGGAATCGTCGATGTCCGCCATCCGTTGGTCTTCCCGATCCCGGGCCATGAGATAGAAGAAGATCATCACCAGTGCAACCGGCGCCACCACGATGCAGGTAATGAATGCCAGGAACCCGCCCTGGCCAGAATTTCCCTGCCGGAGCAGATAGGCCGTCAATGCGCCAAGGACGACCAGCAGACCCAAAGCTGCCAGTGCTCCAAAGGGCGAAACGCACCCACGCGCGTTCAGGTTTGGATCGGGGGTGTCTGGATCGAGCAAATGCGGCGAGGCTTGCTCCAGCGCGGAAACCTCGTTGAGCCGGATATATCCCAGCCGTCCATTGCGCAATCGAATCCGCACGTAGTCATCTGGGGCGTCGGGATCGTCGATGATATCCAGCTCGCTGCCGGACGGCACGATCTCGATAATCCGCGAAGCCGCATCTGGCCGCTCAAAAACCCGCAGTCCCTCGGTCGCGTGGAACGCGTCCACCAATGTGGTGCCACAAGCCGCGCAATAGAAATTGGTTGACGGGTTGAGCGCTCCACACATGCCGCAGAAGATGAGCGGTCCGCGGTCGGTGTCTTCGATACCGCTCATCCCCTGGGGGCTCGGTATGTCGATATGTTCCTTTTTGGCGGTCCCCGCGGGATCCGACTCCGGAACTTGCCACTTCTCTTTTTCGGTGCGCACCGCCGCTCCTCACCACTCTTCGACGCTCGCGCTTGCTTATACCACATGCGCCGATAACCGCCGGACCATAGCGGAATCACCGGGAATGTCGAGAGGTGCTACGCTCAGGAGATGAGCAGTTTTGGCGCAGGTCCCGCCATTCAAACTAAGGGCCTCACCAAAACCTATGCCGGCGTAGACGCGCTATCTGATCTCTCCCTTACCGTCGAACGAGGCGCGCTCTATGGTTTCCTCGGCCCGAATGGCGCCGGGAAAACCACCACCATTCGCCTGCTTATGGGTTTCATCAAACCCACGCGTGGTTCGAGCCACATGTTCGGCTGCGATACCTGGACCGACGGGGTGCGCGCGCGCTCGCAGGTTGGGTATCTGGTTCAGGCCGATTCGCTCTTTCCAGATCTCACCGGAGCCGATCAACTCGCTTTCGCGGCGACCCTGTCCGATTCGAAAGCACCTTTGCAAGCCCGGTTACTCGATGCACTCGAGCTCTCGAACGCCGCACTGGACCGGAAGCTGAAAACCTATTCGAAGGGCATGCGACAAAAGCTCGCCCTGATCGCCGCCGCCCAGCACGACCCCGACCTGCTGATCCTCGATGAGCCCACCGACGGACTCGACCCACTGATTCAGCGCGCCTTCGAAGCGCATCTGCTTGACCGGCATGCCGCGGGACGGACGATCTTCATGTCCTCCCACGATCTCGGAGAAGTCGATCGGCTTTGCGAGCGGGTCGCCATCGTGCGGGATGGCAAGCTGGTTCAGGAAGAGTCGATCGACGGATTGCGTGCCCAGCATCGCCGGCGGGCTGACGTCGTGTTTGCCTATCCGCTCGCGGAGCGCATTTCCATCCCAGGGGCGGAAGTTCTCCAGCGAGACGGGCAGACGCTCTCATTGCTGGTCGATCTTGATCCGAATCCGTTCCTCGCGTTCCTCGGGCAATGGCAGATCGAATCGGTAACTATCGCACCGCCCAGCCTGAACGATATCTTTGCCGGTTTCTACGAATCGGAGCCAGCCAACCGGTGAAGGCCATAGTGACCTTGCTCGCACAGCTTCTGCGCCGTTCGCGGGGTGGCTTGATCGCAATGACGATCGGCCTCTTTGCGTTCGAGTTCATCCAGCCAGTGGCCATCGATGCCTTCGGCAATCTGGACCAGCTTATCGCGATCATGGACCTGGTCCCGAAACCCTTTCTCGCGCTCATGAACGTCACGCCCGAGGTGGTCGAAGAGGTGGGATTGCCGGGATTCCTGGCACTCGGCTTCACCCATCCGGTCTATCACCTGCTGGTATCCGCACTCGTCATCTGGATCGCCGCGCGCGGTCTTGCGGGAGAGATGGAAAGCGGGCAGGTGCAGGTCTCTATGGCGCGCTCAGTCTCCCGCCTGCAGTTCTACCTGGCACGCGTACTGTCGGTTGTGCTCATCTCACTCTGGGTGGCAATCGTCGCGGTGTTGGGGAACATCGTCGGGATTCTCTTCTCCCAGCCGGATGGCGGGATGAACAACTGGCATTTTATAGCCCAGGGCGGCACCTCGATGCTGCTGGCGCTCACCATTGGCGGAGCCGCTCTGCTGGCCTCGGCCCGTGCGGATCGCATGGGACAGGCGGTCGGGTGGGCGGCCACATTTCTCATCATTTCGTACGTGATCGATTACTTCGCAACCCTCTGGTCATTTCTCGATCCGCTGCAACCGTTCTCCATCTTCAATTACTACGATCCGCCCACTGCGCTCTCGCATGGCACCATCCCCATCACGAACGTGATCGTTCTCGGAGCGGTATCGCTCGTCTGTGCAATAGCTGGCATGCTTGTCTTTCAGCGCCGCGACCTTCCCAATTGAGTTTCAATTCGTCCCGATAGGGCTGCGGAACCTCTATCTCCATGCATCGGGCACACTCTCCTCGAGCATTGCAACGTTTGCATTGACGCATCCCCCCCATTGACCGCTCGGTGATTACCATAAAACTGCCGCGTTGACATCGTTCAGGTCAAAATGTAACGATTCCTCAGCAGCAGTGTGATTTCGTGCCACGCGCGACGGGGAGTCGCGCCGCTCAGGTAGGCGCAGATTGGTATGGGCCAATTCCGCCGTTACACGTCAAAGGAGAAACCTGTGAACGATCAAGCACGCGGACTTATGCAAGCGTTTTTAACCGGGCGGATCGACCGTCGTCAGTTGATGACCCGCGCGGCTGCAGCTGGCGTGAGCGTTTCGGCACTCGGCGCGATGGCCGTCGCGCCCTGGAGCGCAATCGGAGTGTCCGCGCAGGACGGAACTCCGGCTGCTGAGCCAGTTGGCGATCTTGTGGTGGCCGCCGGGGGTGATATCGACACCCTCGATCCGCAGGTCAGTCAGCTTCTGCTGTATGGCGATATGATGCGCCGCCCCGTGTTCAGTACCCTCGTGGAATATGCCGACGACCTCTCCTATGTCGGGGATTTGGCCGAATCGTGGGAGAACCCGGACGAGACCACCTACGTCTTCACGTTGCGCGAGGGCGCGACCTATCACGACGGTACCCCGGTAACGGCAGCCGATGTCGAATTTTCGTTCGTACGCATCGTCGAACTCGAAACCGTCCTGTCGAGCCGGGTCGCCAATGTCGACTCCTATGAGGTGATCGACGACCGCACCATTAGCATCAAGTTGGCCAATGTCCAAGCCGACTTTCTCGACGGATTGACCCAAATTGCCATCATCTCCGAGGCGATCGCGGCCGACGTGGAGAACACGCCAATCGGATCCGGACCCTTCGCATTCGTCGAGTGGGTGCCCAATGACCACATTGCTCTGGAGGCCTACGATGGCTACTACGGTGACGGTCCGGGCGTCGCTACCCTGCGATTCAATATCCTGCCGGAGCCGCAGGTTGCGATCAATAACCTGAAATCGGGCGATGTGCAGGGCGTGCTCGATATCCCGGTGTCGCAGACGGTCCCGCTGGAAGGCGACGACAGTGTTGTCGTGCTCAATGTTCCAACCAGCAGCATCCATCTCTTCGAAATGCTTGGCAAGAACAACGAGACGATTCGCAATAACATCCGAGTACGCCAGGCACTCGCCATGTCGCTCGATAAGAGTGCGGTTCAGCAAACGGTCTTCGCGGGCGGCGGTTTCCCGAAATGGACATTTGTTGGTTCGAGTAGCTGGGCATACGACGACCTCCCAGGATATGAGTACGATCCTGCGGGCGCGAAGACCATTCTCGAAGAAGAGGGCGCATCGGATCTCGAGTTCACCGTGCTGTGCATCCAGGGCTACCCGGACGGTGAGCGGGCCGCCACGATCTGGCAGGCCGGCTTGGACGAGGCCGGGGTCAAGATGAACATCGAGGTACAAGAGCTCTCCGTCTGGCTCGATAACTACCTGAACCATACCTACGACGTGATCTGGAACGTCTTCCCGGGATTCGCTGATCCGAACTATTTCGTCAGCCTCGGATTGCAACCACATCTGGCTGACGGCTGGGATAATGCCGAAGCTGCTGAGTTGGCTACGACCGCCAACCAAACCATCGACCAGGCGGTGCGGAAGGAGCAATACGACCGGCTGCAGGAGCTCTTCGTCGAGGAGCTACCGATCATGGTGATTCAGGAAGCCCCCAAGGTCTCCCTGACCGCGCCGGACGTCAGCAATTGGGGGATCAACTCACTGAGCTGGGTCCTGCTCAACGATGTGACGATCGACGGGGAATAACCTTCAGTCGAACTGCACGGCGCCGTCATAGCTGACGGCGCCGTACGTTATTCAGAGGAGTCATGGCTCGATTCGCTGCCAGCCGCATTTTGCAAGCAATCCCGACGATGATCATCGTCTCGATGCTCGTATTCGGGCTCATCCGTATGGCCCCGGGCGATCCCGCCGCCATGCAAATGGGCCGCGAAGCCGCCAAGCCGGAAAACTTGCCCAAACTGGAAGCGCTCCGGGAAGAGATGGGCCTTACCAAACCGGTACCGGTGCAATACCTCTACTGGATTCAAGACCTGGCAAGCGGCGATTTCGGCGATTCCCTCAAGAACAAGCGCCCGACCATCGATCTCTTCATGCAGAAACTCCCCGCCACCCTCGAGCTCGTGCTCGGGGCCACGCTCTTCGCGCTCCTGATTGCGTTCCCGCTTGGCATCATCGCCGCCATCAAGCGCGGTTCATTGATCGACCGGGCCGCGATGGGGCTGGTCAGCGCTGGTTTAGCCATTCCCGGCTTCTGGCTGGGGCTGACGCTGATTCTGATCTTCAGCGTGCGTTTGCACTGGCTCCCTGCCTCAGGGTATGTGCCCTTTACCGAAGACCCAGCCGAGAATCTGAAGCGATTGATACTCCCCTCGATCACTCTGGGAACGTACCTGGCCGCCACCCTGATGCGCTTCCTGCGTTCCGATATGATCCAGGTGCTCGGTGCCGACTACATCCGCACCGCGCGCGCAAAAGGCTTGCGAGAAAAGACGGTCATCTTTCGGCACGCAATGAAGAACGCGCTCGTTCCGGTGCTGACCGTAGCGGGACTCGAGATCGGAGCGCTTCTGGGCGGTGCGGTGATCATCGAACAGGTCTTCGGTTGGTCGGGGGTCGGCTGGTTGACCGTGCAAGCAATTTTCGACCGCGACTACCCGCTCGTTCAAACGGCAGTCCTTTTCGTGACGATTGGGTTGATCCTGGTCAATCTGCTGACCGATATCGCCTATGGCTTCCTCAACCCTCGCATGCGGATTTCCTGATTCATGGATGCGTCGCTCGAACCAGTCCAACTTCCGCTCGGCGGCCAGCAGCGATCGCTCAGTTGGCGCATTTTCGGTGGGAAGTCCGATCCCGTTCTGATCGCGTCGGCGCTCGTGCTGATCCTCTTTCTCGCCTGGGCACTCGTCCCTGGCCTCTTCGCCACCCATGCACCGAACAAGATCGGTTCCGATCTCTTACAACCACCTTCCCGTGCGTACTGGTTCGGCACCGATGAGTTCGGCCGCGACATCTATAGCCGGGTGGTGTATGGAGCGCGTATCGAATTCTTCATCGCCGGGGTGGGCGTGCTGATCGCGATGTCCATAGGCATCCCGGTTGGCCTGATCGCGGGATACCGCGGCGGTTGGGTGGATAGCGTGCTCATGCGCTTACAGGATGCATTGCTTGCGTTCCCGAGCGTGCTCTTCGCCATCTTGATCGTCGCAGCTCGGGGGGCGTCCCAGCAAAGCATTATCCTCACGGTAGGAATCATTTTTATTCCCCGCTTTGCTCGCCTCGTCCGTGCCAGCGTCCTGGCTCTGAAGGAAGAGGATTTCGTTACCGCCAGCCGGGCGATCGGCGCGACGGGAGGACGACTCCTCTGGCGGCATATTTTGCCCAACGCCATGCCAGCGATTCTGGTGCAAATTACGTTGACCATGGCGGTCGCGGTGCTGGTCGAAGCAGCCCTGAGTTACCTCGGTCTTGGCGTGCAACCCCCCACCGCGACCTGGGGCACGATGCTAAAGAACGCGCAAAGCTATCCCCAGCAAGCGCCCTGGTATGTGCTTGCTCCCGGTATCTGCATTTTTCTGTTGGTGCTCTCACTGAATACCTTCGGCGACGGATTGCGCGACCGGCTCGATCCGCGGGTTCGACGACTTTAGGCAAGCGAGGATGCAATGACGATCACCACGGTAGTTTCGAGCGAGCTGTTGACGCGGATCGAAGATGCCCGGCGCGCGGGCGTCGAATTTTTGCTCGATCACATTGGCGCAGATGGTAGCGTCGCGGACGCCACTGGCGGCCGCGTGACCTGGTATCGGTTCCCGTGGGCCCTGGAGGTCAGTGGCGAGACCGCCGCGGCCAGCGGGGTGCTCCACTGGATCGAACGAACCGGGCTCGCCTCCGACGGCGCGTTCCACGGTGGAATGACCTGGGACCCCGCGGCTAATCGCACCACGAATACCTATCCAGAAACCATCCTCGCGTACGGCGCCTGCCTGATGCGCCGCTTCGATCTCGCGCGTAAAGCCATGGATTTCGCGACCCGGTTCCATGATCCACGATCTGGCGGCATCTTCATGACCCGGGAACGGACTGGCGCTGGCGATCCACAACTCTTGTTCCCGACGGCCCAGTTCGGGATGTCGGCTGTCATCGCTGGGCGGCTCGACCTGGCGCGATCGACCGGCGAGTGGTTCGTGCGTCTCTGGGATGCGCAACCTGAGCTGCCGGACCGCCTGTACACGATCTGGACCGGCGACAGCTTGCTCACCGATTTTCCGGATGACATTGACCGGCGGCACATCGTGCAAGAGGCCCAGCGCCCGCTCCAGCTCTTTTACAACGGTGGTATCGCTGCGTCGTTCCTCACCCAGCTTTCCATGGCAACCGGCGACGATAAATGGATCGACTATGCCCGCCGCTACCAACAGTTCTCGATAGATGCATGTCCAGAACAGTTCGAGACGAAACAAGTCTGCAAGAGCGCCTGGGGATCCGGGCTGCTTTATCTTGCGACCGGTGATGCAGCGTATGTCCCCTGGATCGCTCGCATGGGCGAATGGTTCGCCGCCGAGCAAGAACCAGACGGTGGATGGAGCAACACCAAAGCGCTCGAAACCGATCCGCCACTTCGACACCGCTTGGAGATCACCGCTGAATTCGTCGTTCATCTCGATACGGTGATTGCAGCCCTGGGAGCGGCAAAGTCCGCTGAAGCGATCTAACGGAAAAGCAGAAAAACGCATCGTTCCGCCACGTGTGCCGGAGAGCCACGTACAATCTGTCCGCCGGTTCGCCATCCACTGTTGCAGGCGCCGGTTAACTCATTGTCAGAAAGGGAACAGCGTGAGCTCAGCCGTCGTTACCAGGGAAACCGCCGAATCGAATGCGCCTCGTCCGATGACCGGAGGCGAGGCGGCTGTCGAAACCCTGAAGCAAAATGGTGTCGACACAATCTTCGGGCTTCCCGGGGTCCAGCTCGACGGACTATTCAACGCCTTCTACGAAAGCCAGGATTCGCTCCGCGTTATCCATACACGCCACGAGCAGGCCACGGCCTACATGGCGGATGGCTACTCCCGCGTCACGGGAAAGGAAGGCGTCTGTGTCGTCGTTCCTGGACCGGGAGTCATGAACGCGGCAGCGGCCCTGTCCACCGCCTATGCGTGCAACTCGTCGGTCCTCTGCCTGACCGGTCAGATCCGCTCCGACATGATCGGCGTGGGACGCGGACTGCTGCATGAGATTCCCGATCAGCTTGGGATGGCCCGCTCCTTCTCCAAATTCCAGACCCGCGCGAACGCTCCCGGTGAAATTCCAGGCGCGCTCGATCGTGCCTTCGCCGAGATTCGCACCGGCCGGCCGCGTCCGACCTATGTCGAGGTTCCGCCCGATATCTTCTTCGCCTCGGCCGATGTGACCATCGGTCCCGCCGTCGCAAAGCGGGCTCGCTCAGCGGGAGATCCCGATCTGATCGCGAAGGCAGCCAAGGCTCTGAACGGCGCCAATAATCCGCTTATCTATGTTGGCGGCGGTGCTCTCGGGGCGAATGCCGGCGTCGAGTTGCTCGAGCTTGCGCGCATGCTCCAGGCACCGGTCATCGTTTCCCGAAACGGGAAAGGCGTGATCGACGATCGCGACGATCTCTCCGTCGGTCAGCTTGCCGACAAAGACCTGCGTCCCGGGGCTGACGTGATACTCGCGGTCGGTACTCGCTTCCTTGGCCCGGTCAGTGACCCCATTGAAGTTCGCCCTGACCAGACCCTCATTCGCATCGACATCGATCCAGAGGAAATCGTGCGGAACGGACGCGCGACCATCGAGATCGAAGCCGACGCCAAAGCGGCGCTCGCCGCGCTGGTCGATGCTGTTTCTCCAGACCGCACGGTTGACGCGGAAAAGCTCGCGAGTCTTCGTGCGTTGAAAGCCGGTCTGCAGAAGCAAATCGAGTCAATCGAACCACAAGCTGGTTACGCAAAAGCGATCCGCCAGACCCTTCCGGAAGAGGGGGTTTTGGTCGGCGAGATGACCCAACTCGGGTATTGGTCGAATCTTGGCTATCCCGTTTACAAACCCAATACCTATCTCGGTTGCGGTTACCAGGGAACGCTCGGATTTGGGTTCACCCTGGCCATGGGCGCAAAGGTTGGCAAGCCGGATGTACCGGTCGTTTCCATGAACGGCGATGGCGGATTCGGATTTACCCTCAACGAGCTTTCTACGCTGGTGCAACACAACATTGGCTTGATCACGATTGTGTTCAACGACAACGCCTATGGCAACGTCAAGCGCATTCAGCAGGTGGATATGGGAGGGCGCCAGATTGCATCCAACCTGGTCAACCCCGACTACGTGAAGCTGGCGGAATCGTTTGGCGTTACGGGGCGACGTGCCGAGTCGCCCGATCAGCTTGCTCAGGCCCTTGCCGATGCTATTCGCGCCGACGAACCGGCCCTGATCGAGGTCCCGGTCCAGGCCATGCCGGACCCATGGAAAGCTCTCGGTCTCCGTTAGTCAAAAATCGTTCGCTGAAACGATGACGCGCGGATCCAAATGGATCCGCGCGTTTTTTTTGGTTTCCGCTCGATCAGGTCGACCCAAGTTTGCCTGTCGAAGTGCCGCCGGTACCGGAAACTGGGGTAGCCAACGAGGAATCCCCGGTGATTGCAGAGAAATAGCCATTCTTGTCACCGGCGTAGAGATATCCGTCGAGGATCACCGGCTCGGTGGTGACCGTGTCGCCAACCGGATACTGCCAGACGACCTCGCCCGTTGTACGCGCGAGACTGATCAGCATTGGCCCCGCAGCAAAGACCACCTCGTCTCCCACGACAACTGGCGATTGAACGGACGGACTCCCCGTGGCAAAGAGCCAGATCGGGGTGCCTCCGTTTTCCGCATCGATGGCATAGAGCGCTCCGTCGTCACTTCCCACGAACACCATGCCGCCGGCGACCGCGGGGGACGACGACCCGCCGACCGGATAACTCCAGATCAGGGTTCCAGATTCCAGGTCGATCGCCGAAACTGTTTGCGCTTTGGTCGTGACGAATACACGTCCGTCCGCAATGGCCGGAGTGGAATAAATTGCGGAATCAAGCGTGATCTTCCAATTCAGGTGACCGTTTTTTCGATCAATGGAGAAGAGATCACCATCATCTCCACCGATAAGCACCGCAGTGTCGGTGACTGAAGGCGATCCAAACAGTAATCCGTCGGTTTTGTAGAACCAGAGCTGTTCGCCTGATTTCGTGTCGAACGCATAGAGATGATTCTCTTTGCTGGCGATGTAGACCACACCATTGGCAACTGTGGGAGAAGACTCGCCCGCATAGTCCATGTCGGCATTCCAACGTTCCACGCCGGTATCGGCATCGATCGCGAAGATATTGAACCCAGTGCCGATGAAAACCGTACGTCCATCGATAGCTGGCGATGCGCGCACTGGATAGCCGCCGAGATCGAACGCCCATTTTTGTTGTTGCGTCAGGAGATCGAGCGCGACTAGATATCCGTCGCGCGTTCCGAAATAGGCAACAGCGCCCGCGATCGCGGGTGTCGATCGAAGGTCTTCGCCAGTGTCGTACCGCCAACTGCGATAGGGATTCCCATCCAGCACCGGGCCGGCCAACACACCGGTGTGAGCCGGCGCACCGCGGTACATCGGGCTCGTGCCAGTCAAGATCGCTGCCAGCGAGTCGTCGAGTTCTCCTGCTTCGCTCGTAGGCGTCAGGGCCAGCGCGGCAAGTTCAGGATCGATAATCGCCGGAGCCTGCTCGTGGCGGAGAATGTGATTTCCCATGACGGCCAGCGTTAACACACCGGCCGCTGCGGTTAACGCCCCAGCGCGCATCATCGATTGCCCATCGCGCCGTGTTCGAATGATTCCGAACGCGGTGAGCGCGCAGCCTATTCCCCAGGCAACCCAGGCAAGTGGCGAGAGATTCGAGCTAGCCACGGGAACGGCAATCAGCACCAATCCAACCCAGATCAGCCCGGTCCCGATGCCTTCTTCATCGAATCGGCGGCCAATCTTTTCGGAGAGCAGAAAGGTCGGAATCTGAAACTGGGTGCGATTTTCGATCACGGTGCGTAAGTTCACCGGCACCGCGCGCAAATCGGTCGCGCAGTTGGGGCAAAATGTCAGGCGGGACGGGACCGTCTGTCCGCAATCAGGACAGGTTTTCTGAGGACCTTGCGCGTGGCCTTGGAGATGGTAGGAGGGAAAGGTCGGCATCGATCACCCAGCCGGGGACATCGCTTGAGCGGCGTACTCCTAGCATACACGAGCAAGCTCGCGGTGCGGCGGGCCCGTAGCCGGTGGCTTCTTCGGAATCTGGAGTCTGAAAACGGAGCCTTTAACGAACGCGGGCCACGCAGATGGTCCATGGCAACGATCCACCAAGCCACTCGACATCGGCGACCTGGCTCACGAATCGACCGAACGCGGCCCGGGTCCAGAACTGGCGATGGTCAGGATCGCTCCCGCGTGGGCGAATGTCGAGATTCTTGCCGCGGGCGGCATTGGAGAAACAGAACCAGGGCTCGTGCGGCACGCTCAGGATCAGATAGTTCCGCGAAACGCGAGCGAGCTCCTGCAATGCCTTGGTCGGCTCGTAGAGGTGTTCCATCACTTCGAAGCATCCAACCGCATCGAACGAATTGTCGTCCCAAGGCACCTCGTACACACTTGCTACGCGACAATCGACAGAAGGATTGCGTTCCTGCGCGAGCGTGACCGACGACGGATTGAAGTCGAAGGCACTGACGTCGAGTCCTGGAAAACGTTCGGTGAGCAAGCTGGAAACGAAGCCCTCTCCACATCCGGCATCAAGAAACGACTCGGGTGCCAGCTCGCCAATCTTCCCCAGCAATACATGATGGAATCGGTCGATGAGTTTTCGCTGCACTGGGTTGTTCGAGCTGTGTTTAGCGTAATTGCTGGTATCCAGCGCGTCGATGGTAGACGTATCGATTGCGGTCACGGGGGTGTCATCTCTCCTCAGTATTGTGGTCAGCCATCGATGGGCACGCCATCCTGCTCAGGGATTCGGTCATGCCCTTCGCGGCGGTCGCTTAGCGTGATCAACACGCGAATGATGCCGTAAAGAATGGGAATCGCGGCGAACAGGGCAATGCGATAGGTAACCCCGGCTAACAAGACATTGGCTTCGTTTGCGCCATGCACACTGGCGACCGCGATCATCAAGGCTTCTCGAACGCCTGCCCCGCCCGGAACCGGACTCAGCATGCCGACCAGAATCGGCAGGGTGGTCAATCCGAGTATCAGGGACAGCGACGGAGACTCGCCATCGAGCGCCTTTAGCAGTAAGAAGAGTACGCCGCCCTGCACGATCCAGTAAATAACCGTCACTGCCAGCGACATGATCGAATATCGCGGTCGTCTCGCCGGGTGTTTGAGCGCCGCAGTAACATGCGTGCGCATCTTGAGCACGATTGATCGCAGTCTGGCTGCGCGTTTGAAAGCGATGAAAACGGCGATTACCCCGAGGAGCACAAGGATTGCACCCGAGCCGATGATTCGGTCGTCGACGGAGACTCCCTGTCCGCGCCACCCACCGACCACGATCCAGAGCATTGTGCCGACTGCCAGCACGGCGAGATCGGACGCGACCTCCCAGAAAGTAATCGAGGCCGTTTCCGCGGTCCCGAGCCCGAGCGCGCGTTTGGTCAGATACGCTCTGCTGGGCAGGGCCAGACTCAGCGGCGCGGCATAGTTGACCGCGACCGAAGTAATGAACGCTTCTGAGGCACGTAATTGCCGGGTAGCGCCGCTGACCATCATGACCAGCAAGTTCCAGCGAACACAAAGTAACGCCAGTCCCGCCAGATAGAGCAGCAGGCCCGCCGCGATGATCCAGGGATCGGCGTTTTGAATGGCGGGGCGAATACTGGAAAGGGCATCCTGCTGCCAGAGCAGGAGAATAGCCATGGCCAGGGAAAAGCCAAAAATGACCGGTGTGGGAATCGAGGTGAGGCGCTTCAGCACCCGTTGCATCATCTGCGGCGTGCTCGGCTAACTGGCGGAGGCGAAATATTCGTCGCGATCCGTGAGATGCGGTGTGGCGCCATCGAAGCCGGGACCAACGCCAAGCGTGCGGCGCAAGAAGCGGGCAGGTTCCGGTTTGGGTCGATGCGACTCCTGCACCAGAAACTCTCCCAGCAGACCCAATCCGAAGAACTGCACTCCCACGACGATCAGCAACACCGTGAGGAGCAACAGCGGACGAGTGCCAATCGTGTCATCGTTGGCCAACCGGTCCCAGGAAAGCTTTATTCCCATCAACACCCCGAGCGCCACCGAGATAATGCCGGGGATGCCAAAGAGGTGCATCGGACGTTGGCGATAGTTGGTCAGGAAGAAGACGGTGATGAGATCGAGAAAACCCTTAAAGAGCCGCTTGAGTCCGTACTTCGATTTTCCCCATGCACGGGCATGATGCTTGACCGGGAGTTCGGCAATGCGAAAGCCTTCGGCCGATGCCAGGACCGGCGTAAAGCGGTGCAGCTCGCCGTAGACCCGAATCGTCTCCGTCACTTCGCTGCGATATGCCTTGAAGCCGCAATTGAAATCGTGTAGCTGGACGCCGGTGACGGTGCGAACTGTCCAGTTGAACAGCTTGCTCGGCGCGGTCTTTCCCCGGGGATCCTGACGACGCTGCTTCCACCCCGAAACCAGATCGTAGCCTTCATTCAGGGTGTCCAGCATGCGGGGAATCTCGTCAGGATCGTCCTGCAAGTCGCCATCCATGGTGATAATGGTGTTTCCGCGTGCGAGGGCGAATCCGTTCGCGAGCGCCTGCGCTTTGCCAAAGTTGCGCCGGTGCTGGATGGCGATGACGTGAGGATCGAGCGAACGAAGCCGGGTGATTTCGCGCCAGGTGCCGTCGGTCGAACCGTCGTCGATGAAGAGAATCTCCCAATCCACTCCGGTCGTGGCAAGCACGGTGCTGAGCCGTTGATGCAGCTCAGGCAAATTGCCTTCTTCGTTCATCACCGGAATAACAACCGAAAGCGGACCGCGGGCCGGACCGATATCCGCAGCGGAGCCGCACTCGACCGAGACCACCGATTGACTGGTGACCGTCGTTTCATTCTGTTCAAAGGAGGTGATAGTCGAAGTGCTCGTGTCGCTTACCTGTCGTTCTGCTTCGCCCACAAACTGGCGGATCGCCAACTGACTATAAGCGGAGGCCCGAGACTGCGCAATTCAGCATCGAATTGTACGCTGCGACCGGGACCGTTAGGGGCCTTGTTGTCCGGTTCCCAAGCTCCCGTCGATGCCCGGGCCAATGATGGCCATCAGCACATCCTGCAGCTCGCCATTCACCGCCACATCGGTTTCGGTGATGGTGTTGCCCGACCGGATATGCACGGACTGGAAGCTGGTAACCAGGTCGCCCAGATCGACAGCGGTCGTGGCCGATCCGTTGGCACCGACCATGAACTCTGCCTTTTGCATCATCGTGCCGTCTTCAGTTTGCACGAAGAGGGAGTAGGAACCTGCTCGGAGCCCGTCCACCTGGAGTAGCGCCTGACCCGTCGCGCTGTCCGCCACGAACATGCCGGACGCATTGCTGTCCTGCGATGCAATCTCGGAGGTCAGATTGTAGTGTTGAGCGGACGGGGAAAAAGCCAGCCGGACGACTTGCTGATCGTCGACCTGGAGTTGGTCGTTCATATATGCCATGGATTGCGCCTGATGGGCGATGACGCCATTGGCTTTGTCGAGCTTCGCGTAATTATTAAATCCCCATGCGCCAACCAGGCCCAGCGCCAAGAGCAAGGGCAGGGTCGCCAGCGGAGCGGCGTAGACCTTCCACCAGGCGTTCTGGTCGGATGGTGGCTGACTGGGGACTGTCGCGGCCAACGACGAGTTCGAAGACGGCAGCGTTGCCGTTCGGAATGTATCGAGATTGCCGGAAAAGACAGCGGGTGACGGAGCCGTGCTCTGAGAGGTTGTGGCGATGCGCGTGAGCAGTGCGGTCCTGGCGCTGGCTGGCGGCGACAGGAGCGGAACAGCAAGCGCGAGGGCAGCCACCGTCTGCCGGTAGCTTTCCACGAGCTGGGAACAGCGACGGCAACTGATCAGATGCTGTTCGATCAGTACTCGCTGCGAAGGATCGATGATCTCCAGCGAATATTCATCGATTGCCTCTTCCACCAAGCGGCAATCGCTACTCGATGTGGGAGGATGCGCCCGGTTACGGGGGCTGTCTTGTTCCGCAGGTTGTGGATTCACGACAGTTTCACCTCGTTCGGTTCCGCTCGCTCGCTCACCATCGGACCGAGCTGTTCCCGAAGTTTGAGCATGCCTAAACGCATGCGCGTTTTAATCGTTCCCAACGGCTCGCCCAGCGTTTCGGCGATCTCCCGTTGCGTCAGACCCTGAAAGTACGCCAGCTCGATAGACTCTCGTTGCGCTGCAGGGAGTTGCTGCATCGCGAGCTGAATCGAGGTACGCAGGCTCGAAAGCCAGACTTCTTCTTCGACACCGAGACTTTCATCCGGCAGCATTGCCAGAATCAAATCCGGATCCTCCGATTCCGATTTTTGCGGGCGTCGCTTACGGCGTCGCACTTCGTCAATCGACAGGTTGTGAGTGATGCTCAGCAACCAGGTGATGAGCGTCCCACGCGTCGTTTGAAAAGATCCTCCCTGTTGCCAGGCCCGCACGAAGACCTCTTGCAAGATCTCCTCGGCCACCTCTGCATCACCGACGATGCGCAGGGAGAATGAAAACACCGCACGCGAATAGCGCTCATACAGCGCTTCGAGAGCTTCCTGATCACCCTGGGTTACCAGCGAAATCAAGTCGGCGTCGGAAATCGTAGTCGGATCGCTTCGTGGGTCCAATCCGGGGGAGCCAGCCATCTTACGTACCGCTGGTTTCCCTGAACCGGAATCCGTTGCCATCCACCCGGCTCCCGTTCATTTGATATACGTCGGGGGTTGCCAATCGGGATGTCCTTTTTTCGAGGAATGTGTGGCTTTCGGAGAAATTGCCTGTTCGTTCAGTCTACCTGATAGGTATTGACCGCAATCTGGCAGGTGTGTGCAGATTGTTGAATGTTTAGCGATCGGTGAGTGCCAGCCCAAATCGTTCCCGGGCTTCGGCAACAAGCGTGAATGAGCCGGTGATGACGACGGGAAGGTCTGCTGGGAACTGATCGCTTGCCGTTACCAGTGAAGTTTCGAGCTCAGGGCTGGCAATTGTCTGAAAATTCGCTGGGAGGACACTCGGAAGGAGCTCTTCGGCGGGGATCGCGCGCGGGTTCTTCGGCGTCGTCACGATAGTGCCTGCGGTCGCCGGAGCCATCGCGGTGAAGAAGGGAGCGGGGTGCTTATCTCTGAGCATACCGGCGATGACACCGATCGGCCGGCCGAACTCGGCCAAGATTGTGTTGGCAAGCGCCGCCGCAGCCAACGGCGTATGCGCGCCGTCCAGCACCCAAATGCGACCCTCGGACTCTATCTGCTCGAACCGTCCCGGCAGCGATGCCGCACGAACCCCCTGCTGGAATGCTTCTTCCGATGGGCTGGGCCCAATCCCTGACAAGGTTTCCCAGGCTGCAATTGCCAGAGCGGCATTTTCCATCTGGTGATCTCCGGGCAGTGCGGTTCGGAGATGGGCGATCTGGCGCTGGTCGTCGCTCCAGGTGAACTGGTGCCAATCCCCCGTCCATAGAAAATCACGGCCGGCGACCAGGAGCAGCGACTGGCGCGCGCACGCAGCCTCCTCGATGATCCGCATCGCTGCCGCGTCCTGTTGCGCGGTTATGGTGGGAACCCCGTGCTTGATGATGCCCGCCTTGTTCTCCGCGATCGCTTCGATGGTCTCGCCAAGAATCTGCGTGTGCTCCAGATCCAGCGGTGTGATGAGCGACACCATGGGCATGACCACGTTCGTGGCGTCGAAAGTCCCGCCGATTCCCACTTCCACCACGGCAAGATTGCAACGCGCGTCGGCAAACGCGAGCAGCGCCATGGCGGTCACCAGCTCGAACGCCGTAACTCTGCCGAGCTCCGGACTATTTCGCTCCAGACTGCCCGTAGTCGATTGGACGATGCTGCCAATGCGTCCGAAGTCGTCTCGGGAGATTGGGTGTCCGTCTATCGCGATCCGCTCGCGAAACGAATGCAAATGGGGCGACGTGGAAAGTCCAGTGCAATAGCCCGCGGCCTGGCCAATAGCGGCAACATACGCGGCGGTCGAGCCTTTTCCTTTGGTGCCAGCGATGTGAACGATCGGATAGCCTCGATCGGGAGATCCGAGGGCATCGAGTAGCGCGCGGGTACGGACTAATCCCAGTTCCAGTCCCCCGGAACTGGATGACGGCCCGCTAATGGAACCTCGGGCATAGTTGCTGCGATCGTCGATGAAATCGAGCGTTGCCTGAAACTTGTCGCCACCGACGGGCATCGATGTGGTCAGATAGCTACCGGTTCGAACGCGACCGGAGATCGATCGAACGCCTCTGCAAGTTTACCGAACCGCCACTCACCGTTGGCTTCGGGCAACAAGAGTGAATGGTGGCCATCCAGCGCCGGATCGGTTACAGGGAAGTCTTCACGGAAGTGTGCCCCCCGGCTTTCTTCGCGAAAGAGCGCGGCATCGATGACTGCCGCGGCAGCCTGAGCGATGTTACGAGCCTCGACTGCGACCCGATCGTTACCACCGGCGGCATCGAGCACGCGGAGTTGAGTCGCTACCTCGGCTGCCGCTGAGCGCAGTCCCTCGGCGGAGCGGACGACCGCCACATCCTGGCTCATGGCCCGCTGAATCCCTTCGACGGCCTCGTAGATCATGTCCAGATTGCCCGCTTCCTGATTGGCCGATAGCGCTGAGAACTCCAAAGTGGACAGATCGATCGGTTCTGGGCGGCCGAGCTCGGTTAGCAAGCTCGCTGCTCCGGTGCCAAAGACCAGGCCCTCCAGCAGCGAATTGCTTGCGAGGCGATTCGCGCCGTGCACGCCCGAACAGGATGCTTCACCAAGCGCGAGCAGTCCAGGCAGGCTTGTGCGACCGTCGATCGCGGCCGCAATCCCGCCAATGAAGTAATGTGCGGCTGGCGCGACCGGGATCAGATCGTTGGCGAGATCGAGTCCGCGCCCTTTGAGTTCCTGAACGATGGTTGGGAACCGCTCATACACCAGCTCGTCTGGCAAATGACGCAAATCGAGCCAAACGTGATCGGTACTGCCTACCGCCATCGCAGTCTGAATTCCGCGTGCTACCACATCGCGCGGCGCGAGTTCGGCCAACGGATGGATCTCGAGCATGAATCGCTCGCCGGCGTCATTTAGCAAATAGGCGCCTTCGCCGCGTACCGCTTCTGTGACGAGAAATGGCTCGGTGCCAGCCAGAGCCAGGACGGTGGGATGAAACTGCACAAATTCCAGATCAGCTACTGCCACCCCCGCCCGTAGCGCCATTGCCAGTCCATCGGCAGTAGCTCCGCTCGGGTTCGAGGTGACCGCCCACAATTGGCCAGCGCCACCTGCGGCGACAACCACCCATGGGGCTGCCATAACGGTGCGTTCTCCGCTGCTGAGCTCGGCGACGATCCCGGCGGCACTTCCATCTTGCACGATCAGATCGAGCGCATAGGCATGATCGAAGACGTCGATATCGGGGTGGGTGCGGGCCGCGGCAACTAACGCTCGCTCGACTTCGGCTCCCGTCGCGTCGCCACCGGCATGCAGTACGCGATGGCGGCTGTGCGCAGCTTCCCGGCCCAGCATGATCTCGCCGGTTTGCAGACTGCGGTCGAACTTGGTGCCAATAGCCAGGAGCCGGTCGACCGCTGCGGGCGCGCCATCGACAAGTGCGCGCACTGCCAGGGGATCGCAAAGCCCGGCTCCGGCGGAAAGGGTGTCTTCTTCATGGAGCCGGGTGGAATCGTCCGGTCCGATCGCGGCCGAGATTCCGCCCTGGGCGTAGCGAGTATTGCTTTCGCCGAGCATTCCCTTGGTCAGCAGGGCAACCCGCCAACCCTCTGGGAGTGCCAGAGAAAAGGCCAAACCGGCTACTCCGGCGCCAATGACGACCACGTCATAGGTACGAATGTCGAGAGCTGACGTCGTGTGATGCGCCAAGAGAAATCCTCACTTATCGAGGGATCCAACACCCGGGACTCTACGACTTAGTGTAGCACTGACACGAACTCACGATAGGCGATAGAGACCAGCAGTGATGTCTGAGTTCGTCAAGCGACGGTGATGAATCCTCGATCGGTTACCCGTGCCTTGGGAATGACGGAGAGCGCCAAAAACGCAAGCAGTCCATACGGTGACGTAAGCGGGCAACCAAGATCATTGGCCGACTGCTCGACGACTTCCAACTGCGCCGAAACTGCGGCCAGCGATCGGTCCGAGATGATGCCGCCAATCGGTAATGGCAGATCGGCCACGATCTCTCCGTCGACCGCGGTGGCAAGCCCGCCTTTCATTTCGATTACGCGCCGTGCTGCCGCTAGCATGTCTTCGTCCGTAACGCCGACCACCACGATGTTGTGGGCATCGTGGGCAATCGAGCTGGCAATAGCGCCGCGCTTCAGACCGAAACCCCGCACATAGCCGACGCCCACACGGCCGGTTGCCCTGTGGCGCTCGATGCAAGCAACTTTGAGGAAATCGCTATCGACATCGGCAACGGCGACGCCTTCGACGACGACCGGTGTGATCGCCTGGACGCCGGTTACGATCTGTCCATCGGTGACCACGATTGCCTGGGACGCCTGCCTGGGATCGAGCCGGAACGAATCGACATCGAGCGGACCGACATTCATCGTATCGAGCAAAAAGTCAGGTGGTTGATTCGACGGCAGGTCAACGACCATCTCGCCCCGATAGGCCACGGTTTGACCCTGGAAGAGCACCGTTTCTATGTCGACGGTTTCGAAGTCGTTGAGGATGTTGAGGTTTGCCTCATATCCTGGTGCGACTGCGCCAATACCGTCCAGCCGCCAGTAGTCCGCAGGATTGAAGGTTGCCAGTCGATAGGCGCGGAACGGATCCATTCCACCCTTGATCGCATCGCGCACGATGGCATCGACATGCCCGTCATGCTGCAAGGTGAAGCAGTCCCGGTCGTCGGAGCAGAACGCGCAACGCGGCCAGGTCCAATCATTCACCAGGGGAAGCAAGGCATCGAGATTTCGCTCGGAGGTCCCCTGGCGGATCATAATGAAGAGGCCCAACGCCAGCTTCTCGCGCGCTTCATCCAGCTCGGTCGATTCATGGTCGGAGGTCACGCCGGTCTGAAGATACGTCTGCAAGCGCAAGCCGCGTACGCCCGGCGCATGACCGTCTTTGCGCCGTCCCCAAGCCACCCGCAATTTGTCGCCAATGACACGGTCGCCAGAAAAGGTACCCGCCACATTCATAAGTTCGCCCAGACCAACCGTTTCCGGCCATGCGAGCATCTCTGCGATTTGGTCAGCGTCGAATGTCGCCCCAGGACTCTCGTTGAAGCTTGCCGGGACGCAGGAGGGAGCAGTAAAGCGCACATGAAGTGGAAGACCAGCAGTTGCGGCGCGCATCGCGTCCATACCTGGAAGCCCAGCCACATTGGCGATCTCGTGGGGATCGGTCACGACCGCGCCGGTGCCGTGCGGAATCACCGCGCGAGCAAATTCAGGCATCCAGAGGAGTGAGCTTTCGGTGTGAATGTGGGGATCGACGAACGAGGGCGCGATGATCTTGCCCCGGCAGTCGATCAGTTCGGCGGTGCCTCCTGAATCCCCCACCGCGGTAATGCGTCCGTCGGCAATCGACACCGACTTTTCCTCGAGCTCACCGGTGAAGACATTCAGCACTTTCCCGCCGACCAGGGTCCGGCCCGAACGGCCCGATCCACGCGCCGCCGCCACGCGCATGCGCCAACCGTGACTATCGAAGCCGCCAATCATCGTTCCTCTCCTCTATCTCTCGCTACGATCGGAGCTGCGACTCGACTTCAGTGACGAGGTCATCGACTTGCGGAAGGATCTGACGCACGAACGCCCCGATGTCCGCCGCTTGGTCGAATGAAAATCGGAAGGTCATACCGACTGCAACGCCCGCTTCGTTCTCGCTCCAGCTGGCCGTCTGGTTCGGTTCCAACATCCCACGCGCGACGTTGGGAATCACCCGCCGCGCAAGGCGTTCCAGCGCTCGGCGGCGCCATTCGCTGTCTTCTTCAGAGAAAAGTCCCGGCGAGACGCCCCGAATCTCGATGACATACCCATTCTCTTCGAGACCCACATCGGCCTGCCCTTGTTCGTCATCGATCGCGACGACCCATCGTTGGCGGTCGTCGAGCATGCCGTAGGCATAAAAGCCCTCGTCGGCAAGTGATTGACGAGCTTGCGCCAGCAACTTCTTCTGTTCTGGAGTCAATCGATCGTCAGTGAGATACCGTTCGAGACGGGGATTAAGGTCGTCGGTCATAGCTTCTTATGATGAAACCCCGTGCCAGTGAGTACGGGCGCAAATTGCCGCAGGTTCGCAAATTCTAGTCGAGACTCGATCGAGCGAAATTTCCCGGCCGTTTGACAATTCGGTAGGCCGTTCGCTATGTTTCGGTTTCAGAGTTCCGTAGCGTTATGAACGAGTGTACCGGGTCAGAGGGTACGATCAGGCGTCGGGTCGAGCACGACTCACGATTGAACGGCAGACTCGCGGGTACGCTGACGGGATTTTGTCACGCAGAGTGATCGCCGCGTTTTATTGCCGGCAACGAGTCGGCTCCGCGGCAACGCAGAAGGAAAGTGAGCCAATGGCAAAGGATTCAATTGCCGGACTGGTCGCGCAACTCTATGGCGCGAAAATTAGCCGTCGTGATTTCGGGAAGCGTGCCGCAGTTGCTGGGCTCTCTGCCGGATTGATCGGACAGGCGCTGGCCGTCCATGCGACGCGCGCTCAAGCAGAGACCGATCTCCCTGCAGCTGCCACCATCGGTCAGCCTGGGTATCTCAACAGCTCTGACACCAGCAAGGGAACGATCAAGATTTATTCCTCCTGGCCGCTCACTGGCTCGATGGAAGGCACCGGCGGAGATGCCGTGGTCGCCGCCCAGATGGCCTTCGACGACTTCGGTAGCGCCGCCGGAGGCTATGCGCTCGTTTACGAGCCGCTGGATGACGGTGTGGCCGCCAATAACGGTGGTTGGGAAGCCGGTAAGGAAACCGAGAACGCCAATAAGGCGATCAATGATGCCGATGCGATGGTGCTCATGGGCACCTACAACTCCGGCGCCGCCAAGATTGCGATCCCGATTCTCAATCAGGCAACGCCGTCGCCAATGCCAATGATTTCGTTCGCCAACACCTACCCTGGCCTGACCGTAGCGGTCGAAGGCGCCACCGAAGAAGGTGAGCCGGACGTCTACTACCCGAGCGGAGTTCGCAACTATATGCGTGTCTGCCCGGCTGACCAGATTCAGGGTGGTGCCGGTGCACGCTGGGCAATCAATTCCCAGGCCCGCACCAAGGCGTATGTGCTCGACGACAACAGCCTCTACGGGAAGGGTGTCGCGACCGTCTTCAAGAATGAGTTCGAAGCACTCGGTGGTGAGATCCTGGGCTCCGAGAGCTACGAAAAAAGTGTCGACAACTACCAGACCCTGATGACCTCGATCGCAGATAAGGGCCCGGACATCATTTATGTCGGCGCTACGGTCGAGAACAACCCGGCCAAGCTGCTGCAGGACATGCGCGGCGTCATGGGCGAAGAAGTCATTTACCTCGGCTCTGACGGCCAGAACAACCAGGCTTTCGTTGACGGTGCCGGTGACGCTGCCAACGGCGCTTACATCACGTTCGGCGGATATACCCCCGACAAGCTGCTGGAAGTGGGCGGTCCCGGTGGCGACTACGTAACTCGTGTGACCGAGAAGCTCGGCCACTCGCCGGACGCGTATTCGGTCTACTCGTATGAGACCGTGGTTGCCGTCATCCAGGCGATCGGCCGCGCGGGCGTCAACGACCGCGCCGCTATCCTCAAGGAGCTCTTCGGTACCGAAGGTTTTGTAAGCCTCCTCGGATTCACCTGGAGCTTCAACGAAAATGGCGATACCGATAACGCAGTTATCGGTCTTTCCCAGGTGATCGACGACTCGATTACCTTCCAGGAAGCCATTATTTAAAGATGCAACGCGAGCGTGGGCCGGGCACATACCCGACCCGCGCTCGTTGCCGTTTTCGCCGCCCTCCCCGACGCAGGTCCGGGTCAACCACCCTGAAAAGGTGATCGATGCATTTCAACTATGAATTGTTCCTGAATTACTTGATTCAGGGGTTGGCCAACGGTGCGCTGATCGCGCTGATCGCGCTGGGATACACGATCGTCTACGGCATCGTGGAGCTCATCAACTTCGCTCATGGCGAGGTCTTTATGATGGGTGCGTTCTTCGCATTCACCCTGGTTGCCGCTTCGGGCATAACGAGCGAAAGCCCGCTCTTCCAGGTCCTTGGGATCTTCATCGTCGGGCTGCTGGGAGCAATGATCTTTAGTGGGGCGATCAATTATTCGATCGACCGGTTCGCTTACCGGCGGTTACGTAATGCGCCCAGATTAGCGCCGCTCATTTGTGCGATCGGAATCAGTTTCATCCTGCAACAGCTTGCCATCTATTGGAAGGGGCCGATTCCCATCTCGCCCCCCCAGCTGATTCCCACTCAATATCGAACCTACAACATCCTGACCGAAGTCTTCGGACTGGATACCAAGGTGAGGCTGAAACCGGCCGATGTGGCCGTGTTCGCGATCACCATCCCTTTGCTCATTCTCTTGAGCTGGTTCATCCGCACCACGCGCACTGGCAAATCGATGCGCGCCACAGCGCAGGACCGGCAGGCGTCTGCTCTCATGGGCATCGATGTCAATCGAACAATTTCCATAGCCTTTACGATCGGCGGTTTGCTGGCTGGCGCGGCCGGTATGATCGCTCTCTATTACAACAACATCGCTCGCGCGCAAATGGGCTTCCGCTATGGGCTCTTCGCTTTTACCGCGGCAGTGCTTGGCGGTATCGGTAATCTGACCGGAGCGGTGATCGGTGGATTCCTGATCGGACTCATCTGGTCAATGAGCGATGGCATGATCAAGGAATACATCCCCGGCTGGGGCGCGCAATGGACGAACTCGGTCATCTTTGGCATTTTGGTCATCATCATGATCTTCCGTCCGAGTGGGCTTATGGGCGAGCACACAGCGGAGAAGGTCTGACATGGCGACCGTCGTAACCGCACTTCCGCCGGGCAATGCCAGTCCTCAAACGGAGAGCTGGTCGCTCAAGCACCGGGAAAGCCTGCTCCTTGCGCTGGCGATCGTGGTGTTCGCGCTCTATCCATTCTTCGACTCATGGTTGCAGATCGGCCGTCTCGGCTCGCTTGGGCCGATGTTTATCTATGTCATTCTCGCCATGGGTCTCAATGTGGTGGTTGGCTACGCGGGTCTGCTCGACCTTGGCTACGCCGCCTTCTTTGCCATCGGCGCCTATACGATGGGGTTCCTGACCTCTCCTACCAGCGTTTTCGTGCAACGTGGATATGTGCCCGACTGGTTACAGCACTTCTGGCCAGCGATCGCGATCTCGTGGATCACGGCGGCGACGTTCGGAATACTTCTGGGGGCGCCCACCCTGCGACTGCGGGGAGACTACCTCGCCATTGTGACGCTTGGTTTCGGCGAGATCGTGCCCAACTTTTTCCTCAATGCGGAAGGAATCACCGGCGGTACACGCGGGATCAACCCGATCGCAATGCCAACCGCATTTACCATTTTCGGCCACACCTTCTCGTTCACGCCGAGCGATCAGCGCAACTGGTATTGGCTGATTCTGGCGATCGCCTGTCTTTCGTTTTTCATGATCCGGCGCTTTTATAACTCTCGATTAGGGCGTACCTGGGCCGCCATTCGCGAAGACGAAATCGCCGCATCGAGCATGGGTGTCAATCTGGTGCACACCAAGCTCATGGCGTTCGCTATCGGCGCATCGTTCGCGGGATTCGCCGGGTCGGTCTACGCCTCCTATTTTCAATACGTCCATCCCGACAATTTTCAGTTTTCTGTTTCCATCACCATTTTGGCCATGGTCATTCTTGGAGGCGTCGGGAACATCTACGGTGCCATTGTCGGTGCGCTCTTGATTGGTTTCTTCGACCGCATCTTCGCCGAAGAGTTCAACAAACCGATGCATTGGTTTGGTGACAAGATCGGCATCGATTTTTTGGCGCATCATGATTTGAAACAGGACAAATTTCTGGTGTTCGGCCTGGCGCTGGTCCTCATGATGTTGCTCCGTCCCGAAGGGCTCATTCCGAGCGCTCGCCGCAAAGCCGAGCTTCATCCCGAAACCGAGGATATTTCCGAAGCCGAGAATCAGCAGTTCTGGGACGTAGAACACGATGAGCAACAGTTGAGCTTTGGAGATGAGGGGCGATGAGCGCGGTGACTTCGCAACCGGCCGACACGGCTGGTGCAACTGACTCCGCGGTGTTGCGCGTATCTGGCGTGACGAAAAGATTTGGCGGGTTGACCGCGGTCAACAAAGTCGATCTGGTCATTCCGCGCGGAACGATTCAGGGGTTGATCGGTCCGAACGGTGCCGGAAAGACCACCCTCTTCAATATGATCGCCGGGATTTACGTGCCATCGGAAGGGCACATAGAGTTCAACGGTACGGTCATTCAATCGGCTGGCGGCAAGCGATTGCGGCCTGATCAAATCGCGACGGCAGGCATTTCGCGCACGTTCCAGAATATCCGGCTTTTCGCCAATATGAGCGCGTTGGAAAATGTGCTCATTGGTATGCACCCGCTCTTGAAGTCGGGCCCGGTTGGGGCGCTCCTCAAACTCCGCTCGGTTACCGAGGAGGAGAAAAATGCGCGAGCCTCGGCCTTGCAGTGGCTCGCGTACGTCGGAATGGCGCGCAAGGAAAATGAGATCGCCAAGAACCTTGCGTACGGGGATCAGCGGAGACTCGAGATCGCGCGCGCACTGGCGAGCTGGCCAAAGCTGCTGTTGCTCGACGAGCCGACCGCAGGCATGAATCCCCAGGAAACCGCACAGATGACCCGATTTTTCGACCGGATGCGCAAGGAGCTAGACCTGACCGTGTTGCTGATCGAACACGATATGCGCGTCGTTATGGGGATATCCGATCAGGTGGCGGTGCTCGATCATGGGGAAAAGATTGCCGACGGTTCGCCGGTAGAGGTACAGCGTCACCCAAGCGTGATCGAAGCGTATTTGGGCAAGTCCGGCGCTGAAGCCGCCGCGGCGTCCAGCGAAGCCCGTGCGGGCGAGGGACGTTAATCGATGGCGATGCTCGAGCTAACCGATGTCAACACGTATTACGGAAACATTCATGCGCTCAAGGGAATCTCGCTTTCCGTCGAAGAGGGCGAGGTCGTCACGCTCATCGGTTCAAATGGAGCGGGGAAATCGACCACGCTGTTGACGATTTCAGGGTTAGTGCACGCCCGATCCGGCGAGATCACGCTCGAGGGACGCTCGCTGGTCGGCATGCCTGCACATAAAATTACGACCCTCGGAGTGGTCCAATCTCCCGAAGGACGGCGCGTCTTTCCGCGAATGAGCGTGCTGGAGAATCTCGAGATGGGCGCCTATGCTCGGGGTAAGTTCACGCAGGCTGATCTCGATCGGGTGTACGAGCTTTTTCCACGCCTGAAGGAGCGGATCGGACAGAAAGCCGGAACGCTCTCGGGTGGCGAACAGCAAATGCTGGCGATTGGGCGGGCGTTGATGGGAAACCCCAAGCTGCTGCTGCTGGACGAACCGTCGATGGGTCTTTCGCCCATCCTTGTCGATCAGATCTTCAGCATCATTCGCGAGATCAATCTGCAAGGCACGACCGTCCTCCTGGTGGAACAAAATGCGCTGATGGCGCTCAGCGTGGCGAACCGGGGCTATGTCCTCCAGACCGGTGAAATCGTGTTGGCGGACGATGCGGACAAGCTAATCAAGAACGACATGGTGCGCAAGGCTTATCTGGGCGAAGACTGATCGACTCCTCCGAACGGCCGGTCCGCGTATGGGAGAATTCCGCTATGTGGCCTACCGCCACATGGCGGTTTGCATCTGCGAGACTCGAGGAGATTGCCCTATGTGCGTTGTGATCACTGCGCCCCCGACTGGCCGCGATGAGTGGTTCGTCGATTCGCCTAAGATGCGCGCATTCATTGGAAAAGTGGATGAGATTCGGGGCAGTACAACCGACGTCTCCGTCATCGTCAAATGGATCGAGCCGCATCTGGCCGAACTGATGCAGGATCCCGACTGGTTGCCGGGAGAGTTCACGGAATCCAAAGCAGACAGTGGTATGGGCAACGGCATCGGCATGTGGCTGCTCTATCGCTCTGGCGACGGGAGCCTGGCGTTTTCCAGCCTGGTGGTGCCTCCCGGAGTAAGCACTCCTGTTCATGACCATCTCGCCTGGGGGCTGGTTGGTCTCTATCGGGGAAACCAGGATGAAGTGGTGTACACCCGCACTGACGATGGGTCGATCGAGGGTGTCGCCAAGCTGGAAGCTCCCATGAATCGTTCGCTGTCGCCTGGCGACATGTACGAGTTGCTCCCGGAAACCGATATTCACGAGGTCAGAACGACCTCGGAGTTCACCTCCGTTTCGTTGCATCTGCTGGGAAACGATAATGGCTGCATCTGGCGACATCGGTTCCAGCCCGCGACCGATAGTGTCGAACCATTCAAGTCTGGCTGGCTGAATGTCCCGTGCACGGACGAGACAATAGCCGACGCCGTTACTGCATAGGAGATCCAGTCGAAGATGCCTCATCCATCGATTCCGACGCTAAAGGCACCATCGGTCACGAAGCGTGCGCCCTGGCAAGACACGCACGAGATCCGCATCAATAACTGGTTGACCGACTGGGATTTCGACTCCCCGCTCGATGTCGGCTTTATCGGCGCTCCCTATTCTGGTGCGTCGATTACTCCCTCCTCCGCCTCTGGTGGTCCAGAGGCGGTCCGCATGGCGTTTCGTTTCAATGTCACCTTTTCGCCCGACTGGGATACCGACATCCAGCGGATGACTGCGCGTGACCTGGGCGATATCGCTGGTGACCTCACCAATGTCGAGCGAGCGCACCAGAACATCGAGGATGCCGTTTCCGGCGTGCTTGGTCTCGGGCATCCGTTCGTACCGGTGATCGTCGGCGGCGACCATTCGATTTCAGCTCCAGCCATTCGCGGATTCGCCAAAGCGAACCCCGGCAAGAAGATCGGGGTCATCAACTTCGACGCGCACATGGATGTCCGCAACTTCGACTACGGTAACCACAACGGCACCCCATTCCGACAGATCCTCGAGCGCGAGCCGAACATCGACCCGAAGAACTTTGTCGAGGTCGGTATTCATGGCTTCATGAACTCCTCGACCTACTACAAGGAGCTGCTCGATCAGGGCACTCGGGTTATCACCGGTCGTGAAGTCGAAAAGCGCGGTATGGAAGACTGTGCCCTCGAGGCGCTGGAGTTGGCTGGCGCTGGCGCGGATCTCATCTATGTCAGCGTCGATATCGATTGTCTGGCCTATCCCTTCACCATTGGTACCTCGGCTGCTTCACCGGAAGGCCTAAGCGCTTGGCAATTGCTGGAAGCGATGTGGCTCTGTGGACAAGATGCGAAAGTTGGCGCGCTCGATGTAGTCGAAATCGACCCGTCGCGTGATGTCAAAGACCTGACCGCGCGCTCCGGTTGCAGTGTGATCCTCACCTTCCTTGCGGGGCTCTATCGCCGAACCTATGGCGATCGGGGCTATTGATCCTTGCGGAGGCCATGATGTCCCAGCTTGTCACCACCGGTTTTCACCACGTCACCCTGGTCTGCCGCGATGCGCGACAAACGATGCGCTTCTATCGCGACATCCTGGGGCTCGCGATGGTCAAAGTGACGGTCAACTTCGACCGCACCGATACGTACCATCTCTACTTCGGTAACGAAGCAGCCGCTCCGGGCACCCTGCTGACTTTCTTCGAGTGGCCGGCCGCCATGCGCGGGCGCTACGGCGTTGGCGGGATCCATCACGTCGCGCTCGGCACAAAAGATGACGACTCCCTGTTGATGTGGAAGCGCTGGCTCGTGGACAACGGAGTCCGTGTGACCGGCCCCTACGATCGCGGATATTTCACCAGCATCTATTTCACTGATCCAGATGGCCAGGTGATCGAGATCGCAACCGACGGCCCCGGATTCCAGATCGACGAACCGGCCAACGCGCTCGGCCGCGAGTTGAAGGTGCCGCCGCCGAGCCGATTCCCGGAAGGCCGCGACGAAGAGGCAATTCGGGCCAAAACCTGGCCAGAGCCAATCACTGCACCAGTGGACGCGATGCGACTCCGCGGTATTCACCACATCACCGGTATGACCGACGATCTCGATGCGTCACATGACTTTTACACCAACGCGCTTGGGTTGAAGCTCGTCAAGATGAGCCTGAACCAGGACGACCCGGATACGAAGCACTATTTCTGGGCGAACTATGATGGCGAAACTGTTACATACGGATCGGACTTCACCCTCTTCGGCTGGCGTCCGACCTCACCGAAAGCCCGGGAAGGTGTAGGGCAAACTCACCATGTTGCGTGGCGCGCAACGAATGAGGATGAGTTAAACGCCTGGCGCGAGCATTTGATCGGTTTGGGCTACGACGTCACCGAAGTGCGCGACCGGAAGTACTTCAAGAGCATTTATCTGCGCACCAGGGATGGACTGCTGGTGGAGATCGCTACCGATCCCCCCGGGTTCCACGTGGATGAATCTGAGCTCGGCTCCGCAGTGCAGCTCCCGCCATGGCTGGAGTCACAGCGCGACGAGATTCTAAAAGGACTGCGGCCTCTCGTATGACCGACGACTATCGCACTTTTGATCCCGCTGCTGCTGAAGGAAGAGAGATCTATTTCCTCTTGACCGGTACGGTGATTCCGCGGCCTGTCGCCTGGATTTCCACCATGGGGCCGGATGGAACCGCTAATATCGCCCCCTTTTCCTTCACCACCGTGCTTTCATCCGATCCGCCGGTGGTCTGCTTTGTCAGCTCAGGCATCAAAGATTCGATGCGAAATGCGCAGGAAACCGGCGATTTCGTCTACAACATCGGAGGAGAGGATCTGCTCGAATCCCTCAATATGACCGCCGCCGATCTGCACCGGGATGAGAGCGAATTCGAATGGGTCAAGCTCACCCCCAGAGCCTCCGAAGTGGTGAAAAGCCCCCGTCTGGGGGAGGCTCCCATCTCCATGGAATGCAAGCTTGTCGATGTCATTCCGTTCGGCGGAGGGAGTGGCAATCTGGTCGCCGGTGAGGTCGTGCGGATCCACATCGCGGAACGCATCTTCACGAACGACCGCGTGGACCCGAAGAAACTTCGGCCGATTTGCCGGCTCTCCGGAAGCAACTACGCAACGCTGGGAGAGATCATCACCTTACGTCGTCCCACTCGCCAGGATCTCATCGACCAGGGATCCCAGCCAGCGTAAAGCGCAGATGCACAGTCGATCGGCAAAGGCCCAGAGAGAATCCGTGGGGCTGGTCGTCCAGCCCCACGGGTTATTCATTTCACTTGGGTCCCGCGACGCCGTCGCTTATACGGTGGCGCTCGACGCCAGGGGCTCATACCCATGGAAGCGGTCGAACTCGGCATGATGGTGCGCCTGATCGACCGGTACTTCGATCACGAACGGGATGCCCTGTTCGTTGGCGGCAAGCGCGGCTTCCAGGGCAGGTCCGAGTTGATCCGGTGATTCGACCTTGATTCCGTCGCATCCGGACGCTTTGGCGGTTGCGATGATATCGATTCCCGGCTCGAACGCGGTCGCGACGATGCGGTTATCCAGCGCCCGGCGTTGAATCCACTGCACCCAGCCGAACGCGTTGTCATTCATCACCACCCAGGTGATGCCCAGCTTGTTCTGTACGGCCGTGCCAAGCTCATGGATCGACATCTGGAATGAGCCATCGCCTGAAGTGGAAACCACCTTCTTGCCCGGTTCTGCCAGCTTGGCAGCCATGGCACCGATGATGCCGTAGCCCATCGCCGTCTGTTCTGCTGGCGCGATACAGCTGTTCTGATCGAGTACCTGATAGTAGGGCCAGTAGTAGACCCAGAGATCCTGACCGCCGTTTTCCTTCGCCAGGATGGTATTGCTGCCGAACACTCGATTGATCTCAGACACGATCGCCTTACCCTGCATTGGCATAGACCCTGATGCCATCGAGGCTTCCGCGTCGGCACGCGCCGCGGCAATCGCAAAGCCCCGACCTTCCTGCACTTCATTGGCCCAGGCGTCGAAGCGTGGCATATCTCGATCCATCAGTACGCCGGTGAGCGCTTCCACGGCGGTGAGCGCATCCGACTGAATCGCTACCTCGGGAACCCAGTTGCGCCCGATCTCGAAATCGTCGATCTCGATCTGGATCACCTGCTTTGGCTCACCCGGATCGAGGAACCCACCCTGAAATTCCTCCATCCGTGACCCGACCGTCACGATCAGATCGGACGCTTCATAGATCTGCTTGGGGAAAGTGGTCCGATACAGCCCGACTACCCCGCAAAAGAGGGGATGGGTTTCCGCTACGGAACTACGCCCGCTGGCCGTCGTCTGAATAGGGATCCCGAATCGTTCCGAAAGCTCGGCAACCGCATTGCCTGCGCCAGAGAAGTAGCATCCGCCACCGGTAATGATCAGCGGCCGCTTGGCCGCCGCAATCAAGTCGGCGGCTCGCAGGACATCATCCGCGTTGGGACCCGGACGAGTCGCGCTGCTCGCTCGGCGATATGGGCCGATTTCGAAGGTGCCCATACCGATGTCGGCGGGAAGCTCGACATACACGGGACCGGGTTGCCCGGTTTGCGCCAGTTGAATTGCGCGTCGGATAGTCCACGGAATCTGCTCCGCAACCTCGACCGTGGTCGCCCATTTGGTGATCGGCTTCATCATGCCGATGTGATCGGTCTCCTGGAACGCGCCCATGCCGTTGGTTTGCCGGCTGGCGCGGACTCCCAGCACCAGCATCGGGGTGCACCCGGAAAAGGCTTCCAGCACCCCAGGAACCAGATTGGCGATTCCCGGACCAGGACAGCCGAAGCAAACCGCGATCTTCCCAGTGACGCGGGTGTAGGCCATCGCCAGGAAGGCGCCCGACGTCTCGTAGCGTACGCCGACGGCGCGTGGACCTCCGTCTTGTTCCAAATCGTAGACCGCGTCATAGAGGTGCCCGGGATCGCCCGGCAACCCGAAGACATACGGCACGCTCTCCGTCCGCAGCGCTTCGACAACCGCCTGCCATCCGGTCATCGTCCGTGTTGTCTCGCTTAGCCCGATCGCCAATTTTTCCTCCTCGACGTAGTTCTGCTGTTTCGTTCAGTACATTGTAGATAAGACACGACGATCGTTGGGGAGAAAACCCGCTCGATGCAGCGAGTGGGCATGGTACCGTTGCGTGCGTTGATTTTGTTACCTCTGGGGAATGGAAAAACCCGCACGCGTGAGCATGGCAACACCGGGACAATCGCAGACGCGTCCTCGCCGCTTCGACCGCCGGTCGATCGGCGGAGTCGTATTGGCGGGATTGATCTGCGGTGCGCTCGTGCTCGTCGTCTGGATTGCATCACGTAACGCACCCTCGGCGACCACGGGACTCACCGATCGGTTGCCGGGGTCCACGGTTTCGGCGGATGAGGGATGTGAGAACTTTGGAAGGTACTGGACCAGTACATCTGGCGCCGGGATCGACCCCGTTCCCCTCGAGCTCTTTACGAATTGTCGCCTGCAGGAAGACGGTTCCTGGATCGCCAGTGAGTCGATGTATGGCGCCGGTCCACTCGACGAATCGACATTGACCGGCGAGCAACAAGCTCAGTTGAACGATGCCAGAAACGCCATTGCTGAACAAGCCGATGCGCTCGAGACAGTACTTCCCAAATCGGTGCAGAGCACCTTCGATCAGCTCTACCTCCCGGAGAGTAATGCGGTGGTTGGCCACTTCCGCGAAGGTATGTCCTGGGGCGCTTATCGCACTCGATATGCGCGCATCGTGAATGCGTTCATGCTCGATCCTGATCATGCTGAGCTCGCCAGTTTCATCGGGTGGACCATGGCGCGCAAGATCAATGGCTATGCTGATTTCCGGCGAGAATGCCTTGGCAACGCCGATGTCGCCATGCTCCACAATGCGTGTCGTGGGATGGAAGACAATCTCAATATTCGCTACGCGCCATTGCCCTGGGATCTGACCGATCCCGGTTTGATCGATACATGGTTCTACGAAACTGTCGTGAAACCGGCACAGGAAGAGCAGGAGTAACCCCGTATGTCGTTCGATCGGGTGCTGATCGCCAATCGCGGCGAAATCGCCGTGCGCATCATTCGGGCGTGCCGAGATCTCGGGCTCTCAACAGTCGCGGTGTACGGTCCTGGCGAAGAGCGGGCGTTACATGTTCGGTTGGCCGATGACGCCTATGCCCTGACCGACCAGCAGGGGCTGCCCTATCTCGATATCGATCAAATCCTGGATCGCGCGCGTGAAGCAAAGGCAAGCGCAGTTCATCCCGGCTATGGCTTCCTGGCCGAAAACGCCACCTTCGCAGAGCGCAGCACGGAAGCCGGCCTCGTGTTCGTTGGACCACCGGCATCCGCGATTGCCGCGATGGGCAGCAAGATCGAAGCCCGCGCCATCGCGGTGCAGGCCGGGGTCCCGGTCGTTCCGGGCACCGGGCAACCGTTATCTGGCGTCGATGAAGCGATGGAGACGGCTCAGGCGATTGGCTTTCCCGTCGCCTTCAAAGCATCGGCCGGTGGTGGCGGACGCGGATTCCGGGTCGCGCAGACGGCGGACGATGTCGAAGCGGCCTTCACCGGGAGCTCTGGTGAAGCCACTCGCTACTTTGGTAACCCAGCAGTCTATGCCGAGCGGTACCTCGGCGCGGCCCGCCACATCGAGATGCAGCTCATGGCTGATGCGCATGGCAACGCTGTCTGGTTGGGTGAACGGGATTGTTCGGTCCAGCGACGCCACCAGAAGCTGATCGAGGAAGCTCCGGCGGTCGAGCTTCGTCCCGAAACGCGTCAGGCATTGGGCGACGCCTCGGTCGCGCTGGCGCGCAAGGTCGGTTACCAGAACGCTGGAACCGTCGAATTCATGGTCGAACCTTCCGGTGAGTTCTTCTTCCTGGAGATGAACACCCGTATCCAGGTTGAACACACCATCACCGAGGAAACCACCGGGATCGATCTCGTGCGCGAGCAATTACTAATCGCCGCGGGCGAACCGCTCTCCTTTTCCCAGGAATCGATCAAGACCCGCGGGCATGCGATTCAGTTACGCATCAACGCGGAAGATCCGGGACGAGACTTCACCCCTATGCCAGGCGTGATCGAGCAGCTCCGTTTTCCGCTGGGACCGGGCGTGCGCATCGATTCCGCCGCTGAGCCGGGGACGGCGGTCCTTCCCGCCTATGACTCGCTCATCGCGAAGTTGGTGATCTTCGGGCGCGACCGTGCCGAAGCGCTGGCCCGGGCACGCCGCGCACTCGACGAGTTCGAGATCGGCGGGGTGCCCAGCACAATCGGCTTCCATCGCCGCGTATTGGACGATCCAGCCTTCATCGCTGGCGGGGTTACCACGCGGTATCTCAATGAGCATCCAGACGTTATTCCGCCCGCCTGGGAAGGAACTGTAGGGGTGCCAGGCGAAACCGTGCCGCCGAACGAGCAGGTCGTCGAAGTCAATGGGCATCGTTTCTCGGTGAAGACTTTTGGCGATGCCCCACGGGCTGTTGCTGCGAGCAAACCAGGAAAATCCGCACCGAAACGCAGCAGCGCCGGTGGTGGCGCTAGCGGACAAGGCGGAGCTGATCTGATCAGCCCGATCCAGGGAACGGTGCTGCGGGTCGCAATCGAAACAGGGGCAACCGTCGGCGCTGGAGAGCTGGTGGCGGTGGTCGAAGCGATGAAGATGGAAAACGAGATCCGCGCGCATCGGGCCGGCGTGGTCTCGGAGGTTCTGGTCGCGGCCGGCGAGCGGATTGTCGCCGGAGCGATCGTGGCCCGGATTGGCGAGGGCTAAACCTCTGCATCCTGTCAGGCCGGTCCGCCTTGCACCAGGAGAATCCTGGACCGCGCTCAGGTCTCGGCCTGACCTGTGGCTGCCACTCGCCAATGAAGCGCTGGATCGTCACGGTTTCCGGCTCGATCCAGCAGGCTTTCTCGGGCCAGGTGGCACCTACCCGGTGGTCGTCACAGGTGAGTTGGTTGTCAAGTTCTTCGGCTTTGCTGGTAAATGGGCCGCGACGTGGGGGAACGAGCGGACCGCGCAGGAGCGACTGGCGCTCGACAGCCGAATCCGCGCGCCACGTCTGTTGGGGAGCGGTGAACTCCTCCCCGGTGACATCGAACCGCTTCCTTATCTGGTTCTTTCCCGAATCCCGGGCCAGAGCTGGTGTGATGTGCCGTTAAGTTCTGAAAACCGGCTCGATCTGGCTGGCGAGCTCGGCGAGCAACTTCGGCTCATCCACGCGCTTCCGAATCAAGAGCTGCCAACCATCGACACCTGGTTGATTGGCACGCCTGGTGACGCAGCGCGATCCGGTGGATTTCCACCATGAATTTGCTGATCAAGTGGACCCCTGGCTGGAAACCGTTCCGGTCTCACCGCCAGCGTTCGTTCACAGCGATATCTTCGTGCGTCACCCCTTCGTGCAGGATGGTCAGCTGACCGGCATCATCGATTGGGGAGACGCGATGTCTGCCGATCCGCATGTCGAGCTCGGCAAGATTCACCTCGATGTTTTCGAGGGAGACAAGCAGCTCTTGCGAGCCTTCCTCGATGGGTATGGTTGGCCAGTCGATGATGATTTTGCCCGTCGAGCGCTGGCCATGGCGTTACGCCGCCATGCGCAAATTCACGGCCAGCATGGTCCCGGCGGCGATATCTTCTACCGCCTTCCCACCCTCCTCGCAGGGAAACGTGTCGGTGGACTCGATGAGCTTGCGGACGTGCTCTTCGGGCTTTGAGCTCTCCCCTGTTTAGCGCAACTCGTGGTTGTCCGTACACCCCAAAGTCCCTATCATGTGGACAAGTGGAGGGAATTGTGGGGATAAGTGGGGGATGATGTGGATAACTTGGCTCGACGGTAGCCAAGGCCGCAGACCACCGGAACCACGAAGAACGCTATGTTTCTCGGGCGATTCACGTACAACGTCGATCAAAAGGGGCGACTGGCAGTGCCAGCGCGCTTTCGCGAGTCGTTGGCCGGAACCGTCATCCTGACCCGGGGGATCGACCCTTGCCTGGTGCTCTATCCTTTGGAAAGCTGGGAACCGCTTGCCGCCAAGGTCGACGCTCTCCCATTGGCCGATCCGGAAGCGCGCGCGTTCCGGCGGCTTATGTACGCCGAAGCGGCTAATCTCGAGCTCGATAGCCAGGGTCGCATACTTCTTCCGCCCGAGCTGCGCGGATGGGCCGGCATCGAGCGAGAAGCGGTCGTCGTCGGGGTCAATACCTCGATCGAAATCTGGAGTCAAGCCGGGTGGCAGGCACAACAAGCGGCAATGGAAGAGCAATCCGACGATTTTGCCAGCCGCTTCACTGGATTGATCTAGCCGGCACCGTCAATCACTTTCCACAGTGTGCGTTTTCAGGAGCGGCAACCCGCTGTGGTTGCCGTTGTTCGCGGTGTATGGTGTTCGCCCGGCCGGAGAACAGCATCCTGCGCTCCATCGGGCATTTCGGGATGGAGGGCGTTCGACCATGACTGCGCTTGCTCCTGACCACCATCTCCCCGTGCTCTGGAATGCTGCCGTCGAGGCGCTACTGCCGAAACCGAATGGCCGGTACGCCGACGGCACCTACGGCGGGGGAGGGCACACCCGGCTCCTCCTCGAGCGATCTGCGCCGAGTGGCCGTGTCATTGCCTTCGATCTCGATCAGGACGCCATTGCCCGTGGAACCGCGCTGGCGCTTGGAGACCGGCTGGTGCTGGTCAATGCTTCCTTCGCCACGCTTTACGATGCCGCCAAATCGGCGGACATGCTTCCGCTCGATGGCGTGCTGCTCGATCTCGGCTTTTCGTCGTTTCAAATCGACGATGCCGAGCGGGGATTCTCGCTGCGGCTCGATGGACCGCTCGATATGCGGTTCGACCGCTCGTCCGGCTCGACCGCGGCCGATTTGGTCAACACCCTCGATGAACAGTCTCTTGCTGACCTGATCTGGCGTTATGGGGAAGACCGAAACTCTCGCCGGATCGCTGCAGCGCTCGTTCGCGAAAGGAAAGAACAGCCCATCGAGACCACCGCGCAACTGGCAGACATTGTTGCGAAGGCATCGGCAGGGAAGCGCGGCAAAATCCATCCCGCTACGCGCACGTTTCAGGCGCTGCGTATCGCCACGAACGATGAGCTGGCAACCTTGCAGCGGACGCTCGAAGCCGCGGTTCGCTCGCTCGCGCCCAACGGTCGTCTGGTGGTCATCAGCTTCCATTCACTCGAGGATCGCATCGTGAAACAGTTCATTGCCCGACAGAGTGCGACCTGTGTCTGCCCGCCCGAGCAACCGATCTGCACGTGTCACACCATTCCGACGCTGAAACCAGTTGGCAAACCGGTGAAACCGACGGAAGCCGAAATCGAACGGAATTCCCGCAGTCGCAGCGCCATCATGCGCGTGGCAGAACGCCGAGCCGAGAGGTAATACCGTATGCCTGTTCCCGCCACCGCGCGGACATCGCCACCTATCCCCCTCGCCGAGTTACTGGAGGCCACCGGGGCCAGTATCGTCGGTGCTCTCGATCCGGAAACTGAGTTTCGCTGGATCGAACGCAACTCGCGTGAGGTCGTGCCAGGCGATCTGTTTATTGCGGTTCGTGGCGAGGTGCATGACGGCCACATATTTGTCTCAGATGCGGCCACGCATGGAGCGATAGCCGCGCTGGTGCGGGAGGATTGGGCTGACGGGCAAACCGATCCCCATCTTCCGCTGATCGCTGTGCCAGATCCGGTTGAAGCCTTGCAGCAGTTGGCAGCAGCCCGCCGTGCGCGTCTGGCTATTGGAGTGGTTGGCGTGACCGGCAGTCTGGGCAAGACCAGCGCCAAAGAAACCATTGCCGCCGTACTCGGCGCCAGGTTTCAGACCTATCGCAGTCCGGGCAACATGAATAGCGAAATCGGTCTGCCGCTTTCGATCCTCGAAATCGGGCCGGATGTCGAGATGGCGGTGCTCGAGATGGGTGGCGCCTATGCCATGGGTGAAGTCGCGCTCCTGGCCCAGATTGCCCGACCGCAGGTCGGTGTGGTGACCAATGTTCATCCGATTCACCTGGAACGCATGGGCACGATCGAAGCCATCGCGCAAACCAAGCGCGAACTACCGGCTTCGCTCGACACCTCCGGTTTTGCGGTGCTGAACGGAGACGACTTCCGGGTGCGGGCGATGGCGGAATACACCCCGGCAACCGTGCTGACCTACGGGTCGTCCGACGCGAACACCCTTTGGTTTACCGATTTGCAAACGTTCGGGAACGATGGCATCGCATTCGACCTGCATGGGCTTTGGCCCTCGCGGCGCATATCTCTGCCATTGGCCGGAGCGCATTCCGTTGAACTGGCGATGGCGGCGCTCCTGACCGGACACGCCTTCGGACTCGAGCTCGACGAAATGCTGGAGCCATTGAGCGACCGAAACGTTCAGATTCGACTTGTACCGCTGGCGGGGCCGAATGGTTCCCGTCTGATCGATGACACCTATAACGCCAGCGCCCCATCGATGTTAAGCGCCATTCGAGTCCTGCAGGAAACGCCCGCCAAGCGACGAATTGCCGTGCTGGGCGGCATGCGCGAACTTGGTTCGGAAACGGACACCCAGCACCAGCTCGTGGGCGAAGCGGCCGCACGTTCCGTGGACCAGATGTACACCTACGGAGACTTGGCGCTCAAACTGGCCGATGCGGCCACGGCAATCGCCTCAGTCGACGGTTCGCGTGTGTACGTGCAATCATTCCGTGAAGACCAGCGTGAGGATTTGACCGCCACCCTCCTGTCTGAACTCGCTGACGGGGATCTCGTCTTGCTCAAAGGATCACGCGGGCTGGAAATGGAGCGCATCGTGCAAGCGCTTGTCGAAGCGACCAAGGACTCGAACCAATCCGCATGATCGATGCCCATGTTTCCAGTCACCTGAACTTCGGCCCCCTCATGACCAGTGTCATGCCGACTGATCCCAACCAAAATATGGCAGTCTCGCTGGCATTGGCGAGTCTGGCGTTCATGGTTACGGTGCTGATCGGACGCCCCATCGTTACCCTGTTACGCGTCAAGAAGGCGGGTAAGCAGGTCCGCAAGGAAGGCCCTGCCAGCCACATCGTCAAGATGGGCGTACCGACCATGGGCGGGATTATGGTCTCGACCACGGTCGTGATTCTGACCATTGTCTTCAATCTTGCTGGCCGGCTTTCCATGTTGCTTCCGGTTGGCATTCTGATTGCCTCGGCCATCCTGGGTGCGCTCGACGATCGGCAAAGTTTCGTTGGCGCCACGCGACACGGCATGTCTGCCCGCCGCAAGATGGTCTGGCAAACCGGTATCGCGACCGTTGCAGGACTGCTTTTGTATCTTCCGGATCCGTACGGGTTGGGCCTGCATCACATATATATTCCGTTCCTTGGAAGCTACAGCATCGGTATTTTCTATTTGCCGATTGCCATCTTGACCATCATTGCGATGTCAAATGCGGTGAACTTTACCGATGGACTCGATTCCCTCGCTGGTGGGCTGGCAGCCATCGCATTCGTTGCCTTTGGCATCATTGCCTACCAGCAGGGGCAGCTCGGGGTGGTTACCTTTAGCTTCACTATGGTTGGTAGCCTGCTCGGATTCCTCTGGTTCAACGCCCATCCTGCACAAGTCATCATGGGCGACACCGGATCGCTCATGCTGGGAGCAACCCTTTCGGTCTGCGCGTTCATGACTGGTCAGTGGTTGCTTCTGCCGATCGTTGGCGCGGTCTTCGTAGCTGAAATCGTCTCGGTTATCCTTCAGGTCAGCTACTTCAAGTGGTCCGGTGGCAAGCGCATCTTCAAAATGACACCGCTCCATCACCACTTCGAGGAAAAGGAAGACGGTTGGTCGGAAACGCAGGTCACCCTGCGCTTCTGGATCGTCGGTTTGATGTTCGGATTGATCGGCGTAGCTTTCGCGCTCCTCTGATCCCGCATTCAGGAACTCCCGCGTGATCGATTTTCAGGGAAAACGGGTCACCGTCATGGGTCTCGGCACGCGTGCCGGGGGACTTGGCATTGCCCGCTTTTTTGCTGAGCAGGGGGCAATCGTCACCGTCACCGATGGCAAGACCGAAGCCGAGCTCGCTGATTCCCTGGCCGAGTTGAACGGTTTCGCGATCGAATATGCGTTAGGTGGGCACCAGGAGCGCCACTTCACCCCGGAGGGCGCAGATCTCGTCGTGCGTAACCCGGCGGTCCGTCGCTGGTCGCCCTATCTTGCCCTTGCGCGGGAACGTGGCGTGCCAGTCGAGATGGAAATGTCGATTTTCCTGCAAGCCTCACCGGCACCGATCGTTGGCATTACCGGAACCAAGGGGAAAACCAGCACCTCTACCCTGACTGCTGCCATCCTGAAAGCCTGGAACCCGGACACCGTTCTTGCGGGCAACATGGGTGTATCGGCCGTAGCGTATCTCGCGCAGATCAAGCCTGAAACCCCCGTCGTTCTCGAAATCAGTAACTGGCAGCTCGAAGCCATGGACGAGCGTCAGATTGGTCCCAGAATCGCGGTGCTGACCAACATCCACGAAGACCATCTCGACACGTACGACGGCTTCGATGACTACGCCAATACCAAGCGCAGTATTGCCAGGCACCTCTCGGCGGATGACACCCTCATCGTCAATAGGGACAACGCCGAAGCCTGGCGATCAGTCGATGGAACTCGTGCCCGAGTCATTTCATTCGGTTCTACGCGGCCAGCCGGTGAAGGATTCTGGGTCGAGGACCACACGATCTGCTGGGAAACCCAGGAGTCGACCGGGTGTATCGAACTTCCGGACCGCTTTGTCTACCAGGGAATGCACCAACGACTCAACGCCGCTGCCGCAATCGCGGCTGCTCTTGTACGCGGCGCAGATGAAAGCTCAATTCGTGTAGGACTCAATGCGTTCGAGGGCGTCCAGGACCGTACCGAGCTGGTTGCTGAGATCGGGGGGGTGCTCTACGTCAACGACACGTCTGCCACCGCTCCGGCAGCGGCAATCGCCGCGCTCGACGCATATCCCGGCCGAAAGATTCATGTGATCGCCGGTGGTTTCGACAAAAAATTGGAGCTCGACCCGCTCGGCGCAGCCCTTGCCACGCGGGCTCAGTCGATCTTGCTCCTCGATGGAACCGCCACTCCACGATTGATGGAATCGATATCCGAGCACAATGGGAGCTGGCTCGGTCCATTCGATTCGATGCTTCAAGCTGTCGAGGCCGGAGCGGAGATCGCCCAAGCCGGCGATGTTGTGCTCCTCTCACCCGGATGCGCATCGTTCGGTCTCTTCCGTGATGAATTCGACCGGGGAGCAAAATTCCGTGAAGCAGTGTCGTCCTTGTCCGGTTCTCGCGTAAAGGCAGGTCGATGACGAAGAGCATGCTTCCCGATCCCCCAGCGCGTATTCACTTTATCGGCATCGGTGGTATTGGCATGAGTGGACTGGCCGCCGTGCTACACGAGCAGGGGTATCTGGTCACCGGCTCCGATTCTGGCGTCAACGCGCAAACCGAGCAATTGACGGCGCGCGGGGTTGCCATTCAGCGCGGTCATGACACTACCGAACATGCCTCCTGCGCGAACCTGATCGTGATCACTGCGGCGGTGAAGGACAATCCGGAAATCGTCGCGGCGCGGGACGCTGGCATCCCCATTATCAAGCGAGCGTTGCTGCTTGGGTTGCTGGCCCAGCAAAAGACGTCTATCGCGGTGGCAGGATCGCATGGCAAATCGACCACTTCCGGCATGCTCGTATCCGCGCTCGATGCACTCGGATCGGAACCGTCTTACTTCGTCGGTGCGGTGGTCGGTAGCAGCGGCTCGAATTCTGCCTGGACGACCGGTAAGCAGATCGTGGTGGAAGCGGACGAGTACGACCGTTCCTTCTGGACTCTTCATCCAGACATCGCAATCATCACCAATATCGAGTTCGACCATCCCGATCTCTTTACGACAGAAAGCTACGACGAAGCGTTTGCTCGCTTCGCCAGTCAGATCGTTCCTGGTGGGGCGTTGGTGGTGCGGGGCGACGATGCCGGTGTCGCGCGCATCCTGCCAGGACTGGCGATCGAGCCAATTCAGGTGATTACCTTTGGAGAAGATGTGACCTGCGATTGGCGGGTTGCTCGCAAGGACAATAACTGGTTCGTGACTCCTCGCGACGGTCAGCTAATCGCGCTCGATCTGCGTGTTCCCGGTACGCACAACGTGATGAATGCCACCGCGGCGCTCGTGGTGTTGACCCGGCTTGGGTTCGACCCGATGGCTGCCGCAGCCGCGCTTTCTTCGTTCGAAGGCGTAGGACGCCGCTTCGAGCTGGCTGGCGAAGTGGCTGGCGTGACGGTCATCGACGACTATGCTCACCATCCCACCGAAATTGCGGCCACGCTCCAGGCGGCGCGCGATCGTTTTCCTGGCCGTCGGATATGGGCGATATTCCAACCGCATACCTTCTCCCGTACCAAAGCGCTGCTCGATGATTTCGCGACCGCGCTGGCGGTTGCAGACGAAATTGTGTTGCTGGACATCTACGCCGCACGCGAAATCGACGAGAGCGTGGTCTCCTCAGACGACTTGCAACGGCTGATCGGTCCACGCGCACGGGTGGTCGGCGGGGTGCCCGATGTGGCACCGGCGGTTTATCCTCTCCTGCAGAACGGGGATGTCGTGCTCACCATCGGCGCTGGCGACGTTACCCACGCTGCCCCGGCTCTCGTTCGTGCACTCGAGCGAGGCTCGATCGACTGAAAGCACGTTTCTCGCTTATGAACCGCACCATTTCCCCGCCTGCACAGCCCCAGATCCCCGGCCATCCTGAGCTGAAGGTGCTGGCAAACTCGCCAATGTCCAATATGACCACCTGGCGTCTTGGCGGAACGGCCGATCTGGTCGTCCGCACTGGGCATCCCGACCTCGTCATCACCGCACTCCGTTGGGCTCACGACGAAGGGTTTCCAGTAACGGTTATCGGCGGTGGTAGCAACTTGCTAGTTGGCGACGACGGTATTCGCGGACTGGTGATTGTTGCCCGCATTCCCGGCGAGCGAGCCGAAAAGCTGCTCACGTCGGAAGATCTTGGTGATCATGTCCGGGTGCGGGTCGCCGCGCAGGCTCCGCTTTCCTGGGTTGGCCGCTTCTGTTCAGAGCGCGGTTGGGCCGGGATGGATTGGGGAGTCGGACTCCCAGGCGCGATCGGGGGCGCAACGGTCAATAACGCCGGCGCGCACGGCACGGAAATGAAAGACCACCTGGAATCTGTTGAGATCGCCCGCTCCGACGGTTCGATCGAGGTCCACGACCGAACGTGGCTGACTCCAACCTATCGACACACCCGCCTCAAAGATGCAGCACAACCTCGCGGGGTAGCGGTGACCTGGGTTGAGCTGTTGTTACCGAAAGGCGATCCGGTCGAGCTACAACGGCTGGCGGACGAACACGCCGCCTACCGGCACCTCACCCAGCCCACTGGGAAGTGCGCTGGTTCGACGTTCACGAATCCACCCGGCGACTACGCTGGTCGTTTGATCGAAGCGGCGGGACTCAAGGATTTCGCCGTTGGCGGGGTGAGATTCTCAACCATCCACTCGAACTTCATCGTCAATGATGGTTCCGGAACCGCAGAGCAGGTATTGGAGCTGATCGCGCATGCGCAGGCGGTCGTGCTGGACCGGTTCGGCGTGCAACTGGAAACGGAAATCGAAACAATCGGAACGTTCACCGGAAGGAATGCGGCATGAGCGGACAACCACGCAACGACGACGGCACCGAACGAAAAGTGCGGGTCGCTGTCATTTTCGGCGGCCAGTCGGGCGAGCACGATGTGTCGCTTCGCTCGGCTCAGACCGTGCTCAGTGCGCTGAACGACGACCGGTTCGAAGCGATTCCCATCGGTGTGACTCGCGATGGGCAATGGCTGAGCGGTGCCGATCCGATGGCACAGCTCACGTCATCGTCACCGCTTTTTGCGCTCGATGGTCCGGCCGAGCCCGATGTCAAAACGCTCGAGGTAGCCGTGTCCTCGACATCGCAATCGCTCCCGAGCGGGCTCGGTGCCGATATCGATGTGGTCTTTCCAGTGTTGCACGGCCCCATGGGCGAAGACGGCACCGTTCAAGGACTTCTGGAGCTGGCCGGGATTCCGTACGTGGGGTCCGGTGTGCTCGGTTCTGCGCTGGCCATGGATAAGGCAATGGCCAAACTGATCCTGGAGCAGCATGGCATCCCGCAGGTTCCCTGGTTGCTCGTCAACCGGCGGGAGTGGGAACGCGATCCAGGGGGCGTCTCTGCGAAGATTGGGACCACACTTGGGTATCCCTGTTTCATCAAACCGGCCAATATGGGCTCCAGTGTGGGTGTGAGCAAGGTACACAATCCAACCGAGCTTGCCGCTGCGATGGAGCACGCGGGACGGCTCGACCGCCGCATCGTGGCTGAGCAAGGGGTCAACGTGCGTGAGCTCGAGGTTTCCGTGCTCGGCAATGAGACCCCGATCGCATCAGTAGTGGGAGAGGTCGTTTCAGTCAACGAGTTCTACGACTACAGCGCCAAGTACGTGGATGAGGGAAGCGAGCTGATCGTACCGGCCGACATTCCCGCCGACGTACAGGCAGAGATTCAGCGTATAGCAGTGGACGCCTTTATCGCGCTCGATCTGGCCGGATTAGCGAGAGTCGATTTTTTCCTCGACACCGATACCGGGCACGTGCTGCTCAATGAGATCAACACCATGCCGGGCTTCACGTCGATCAGCATGTACCCTCGGCTCTGGGAAGCCTCTGGCGTGTCACTTCCCGAGTTGGTTGAGCGGTTGCTGCAGCTTGCGCTGGCTCGCTCGGAGGAGCGCAAGGCATCGGAAGCGCTCTCCTGAATACGATAGGACCGAACGTCCTCCGTGATATACTCCCAAACCGTCCGGGTTCTCGCCGTCTGGGCGTCTCATGATTCCCGCGCAAGCGAAAAACACTCAAACTGGACGGCTGGATCGTACTATTGTCAGTTCCGGTCGCGTGTACGTGAATCCGGCCGAATTTCGATAACGCCGCCTGCATCTCGCACACGATGCGGCATACGGGCATAAGGGACGAGTGGATGCCAGCAGAGGGACAGCGACCAGTCGAGCAACCGCGCCGAGAATTTCGGTCGCCCTCCGAGCCTAACCCAACTCCGTTTCAAACCACTCCACGCACTGTCTCGGGCGATCAGCCCGTTATGCCGATCGAGCGTCCTGTGACCAATCGTCTTTCTCCCCAGACCTTCGCCCGCATCAAGGTTATCGGCGTCGGTGGCGCCGGCGGCAACGCCATCAACCGCATGGTCGAGATGGGGGTCGATGGTATCGAGTTCGTCTCGGTCAATACCGACGGCCAGGCGCTGCTGAGTAGCAATGCCAACATTTCCGTGCGCATCGGCGACAAGCTGACCAAGGGACTTGGCGCTGGTGGACGACCCGAAGTTGGCGCGCGCGCCGCCGAGGAAAGCGCCGACCAGATCGAGGAGATGGTGCGCGATGCCGACATGGTCTTTATCACCGCTGGAATGGGCGGAGGCACTGGTACCGGCGCATCGCCGGTAATCGCCAAGATCGCAAAGGCCGCTGGCGCCCTCACCGTTGGTGTCGTCACCCGGCCGTTCGAGTTCGAAGGCACCCGCCGCCGCAGGGCAGCTGAAGAGGGAATCAGCTGCTCTGCGCGAAAGCGTCGACGCGCTGATCACCATCCCGAACGAACGGCTGCTCCACTTGGTCGATCCGAAAACGCCGATTACCGAAGCATTCCGGATCGCTGACGATGTGCTGCGCCAGGGTATTGGCGGCATCTCCGATCTGATTACCAAACCGGGCGTGATCAACCTCGACTTCGCCGACGTGCGAACAATCATGCACGATGCTGGGTCGGCCCTGATGGCGATTGGCTACGGTACGGGCGAAACCCGCACGATCGATGCCGCCAAGGAAGCGATCTCAAGTCCCTTGCTCGAAACCAGCATCGAAGGCGCCAGCGGTGTGCTCTACAACATCACCGGAAGCTCGAATCTAACGTTGACCGAAACCAGCGATGCGGCCGAGATCATTCGCGCTGCCGTCGACGAAGACGCCGAGATCATTTACGGCACCTCGATCGACGAGTCGATGGGCGATGCGGTGATGATCACGCTGATTGCCACTGGATTCAACGATCGCGATCAGGTGCCAGACTTCCAACAGCCGACGCGCCGCTCTGCGCGACAGCAACAGCAGCAGCCACAGCGTCAACAACAGCAGGTCTACCGAACTGGACAGAACGACCAATCCCCACGTGGACCGCAGTACAGCCCCATTCTCCCGGACGACGAGTTCGATGAGGAATCGAGCATCATCCGGTTCCTACGCGAGCGATAGACTCGATCGGAAGATACAGATGTCCGTGAGCCTTCATGGTAAGAGGAGGGCGCGCGGTTGAAATGTCCCTATTGCCAGGCACCTGATTCCCGTGTGACCGATAGTCGGGAGATTTCCGGGGGCGCAGCTATTCGCCGTCGCCGCGAATGCTCAGTCTGCGCGCGCCGTTTCACCACGTTCGAGCGCATCGATCTTGCGGGGCTGGTTGTCGTCAAGAAAGACGGCCGGCGGCAGGAGTTCGACCCCGACAAACTGCGCCAGAAGCTTCGCGTCGCGTTGACGAAACGCCCCATTGGGGAAGAACAGATCGATCAACTGGTCCAGCGCGTCGAAGCCGAGCTCCACGCTCAGGGGAAAGCCGAGGTCCCGTCATCTGCAATCGGCGAAGCCGCCCTGCAGCAACTTAAATCGGTCGACCACGTCGCCTACATTCGCTTTGCCTCGGTTTACCGTGAGTTCGCCGACCTCCAGGACCTCAAGCGCGAAGTCGATGTTCTGAGCGACCCTGAGAAGCCCTAGAGCTCCATTAGGGAAACAACCTCTACCGGAAGCGTCACGCGATCTCTGCCGTTTCGTCGTCCGAGCGTTCAAGCCGGGCGATTGTGCCGGCCAGCCATTCGCGATCCGCGCGGCGAATAGCCTGCAGATGGTCGAGCGCAAGATCCACACTCAGTGTTCCGCCGTGCGGTGGCACCATCGATGATTCCTGAAGCAGTGCGTCGAGCCGTTGCATCCGTTCACGCAGGCAGGCGATTGCGCTTTCTCGATCCAGGTAATTCACCATCATCAGGCCAATATCGCCCTCGTCGGTCGCTTTGCTGGCGTCAGCGAGGTTCTGTCGCAAGAGCTCGTAAAAAAGCGCCTGTCCAGTTGTGGTGATCGAATAGACCTTGCGCTGGGGACGGCTACCGGCCTGTTCCCGATGGTCGCTGATATACCCGGCGTCCGCTAATCGATCGAGGAGTGCGTAGGCCGTCGGTTTTTTCATGGAGGTCACCCGGCAAAGGGAACGCTCGATAAATTCGTTGATCTGATATCCGTGCTGGTCTTGCATCATCAGGACACCGAGCAGCAAGAGCGCGCGTTCGTCCCAACCGGTGATATCAGGTTGAAGATGAATGGGGGATGCGTGCACGCGAGACTCCTTTGGTCATGATGAATTAGTCATCTTTGACTATAAGACTCCGGGAGATTACACTTTTTGTCAAATAGTCATGCAGGACTAAGCAATGGTGACTATCTCACTCCGCCGGTTGTTCCGGCCAGCATCCAGCCAGTCAGGAGATTCCGAAGGTGTTCCTTTCTTTACGTGAGATACGACATTCCAAGCTGCGCTTCGCGTTGATTACGCTCGTCATTGTGATGGTCTCGGCATTGGTCTTCATCATCGCCGGCCTGGCTAACGGCCTGAGCGAAGGCAACACGGCCGCGATCAAAGCACTTCCGGGCGATGCCATGGTCGTTAGCGCGGAAAGCGACTATCTACTCGATAGATCGACCGTCTCCGCAGCGAACGCGGAAACGATTGTTGCGATGGACGGGATCGAAGCGGCTGAGCCGATTGGCATCTCTTCCGCCAACGTCAAAACCGATGCCAGCGCCCATTTGACCGGAGTCTCCCTGTTCGGGGTGCAGACGGATGGGTTCATCCATCCGAGAATTACTCATGGCAGCTGGTTGAACGAGACGGAAAACGGCGTCGTCATCGATAACACGTTGGCCGTGGACGGGATAGGTCTGGGAGATAGCTTGACGATAGAACCGGATGGCGTCGAGCTGACCGTCATTGGTATTACCCACGACCAAACGTACCGAATAGCTCCGGTCGTGTACCTGCCGTTGCCGCTCTGGCAGCAGTTGCAGTCCGAGCAAAAGGGGAAGCCCGCGGACGGAGTCACCGCCATTCTGGTTCAGGGCAGCAATCAGGCACTGGCAGCTATTCCAGACGCGGTTCCAGACATTTCCGTTGCCAGCAAGCAAGAGATCAGCGATCACATACCGGGTGAGTCGGAACAAAACAGTACCCTGCTGTTGATCCAGGTATTCCTGGTGATCATTGCCGCCGGTATCATCGCCTCCTTCTTCTACATCATTACCCTGCAAAAGATGCCCGAGCTCGGCGTTATGAAGGCTGTCGGCGCCAGCACGTCCTATCTCGCGATTGCGCTCGTTTCTCAGGTCTTCGGGCTGGCGCTCGTCGGCGTGTTGCTCGGCATTTCGATCGCCGACACGCTGGAGCTTATCATCGGCGATTCAGTGCCCTACAGCATCTCGGTGCAGCGTATGGCCTTATTCGGGTCGCTCCTGCTGATTGTAGCCGTCGGGGGCACCGCCTTATCGCTGCTCCGTATTGCCAGGGTTGACCCGCTCGACGCTATCAACAATGCCGGCTGACGGCCCCAAAAAAGGATCAGATTATGACCGAACGAATTCTTGAACTTTCGAATATCAGCAAACAGTTTGGCGAAGGAGAGTCGCGGGTCGATGCCCTCACCGGAATCGACATGCATGTGGATTCCGGGGAGCTCGTGGCTTTGGTCGGACCGTCCGGTTCTGGGAAATCCACCCTGCTCTCGATCGCAGGGGCGCTCCTGACTCCCACCTCGGGAACCATCCATCTCGACGGGGTCGATATTGCGCAAGCAGACGCCAAGTCGCGGACCGATCTCCGGTTGAACAGGATCGGATTTATCTTTCAGGGTGCCAACCTGATCTCCTATCTGACCGGCCGCGAGCAGCTCTTGTTCATCGGTCACCTGATCGGTCTCCCGAATGACGAGGCCGGCCAACGCGCTGATCGGTTGCTGGCGGAGCTGGGAATGGAGGAGCGGGCCGCGCATTATCCCGAGGCGCTCTCCGGTGGGCAGCGGCAACGGATCGCTATTGCGCGTGCAATGATGAACAATCCGCGCATCATCCTGGCCGACGAGCCAACCGCGAGTCTGGACTCTACGCGGGGCCGGCAGGTGGTGGAAATGCTGGCAAGAGAGGTGCACGATCGACAGAAGGCGGGCATCCTGGTGACGCACGATGAACGACTGATCGACTTGTGCGACCGGGTCGTGCGCATTGCCGATGGCAAACTCGAAACCGGAGGCTCCGCCGATCTGGTCGCTCAACCGGCGACAGCGTAGCTTCGGTCAAAACTCAAAGGACGCACGAAAAACCGGCGGCCGAATGGCCGCCGGTTTCGTTGTAAGGAATATTAAGAATGCTTAGCTGGCGGCGGGCACCGATAGATGCTTGTCGACCCGTTCGACGATTGCTCGCTTGGGGTATCCCCCCAGCAAGCGATCGACCGCCTGGCCGTCCTTGAAGAGCACAAGAGTAGGAATCGTCATGATGCCGAGCTTGGCGGCATTGACTTGCTCTTCGTCGACATTGATCTTTACGACCTTAACGGAATCTTCCCGCTCTTTCGCCAGATCGTTGAGGATCGGCGCGATCGCGCGGCAAGGGCCACACCAGGGGGCCCAAAAGTCCACGAGCACCAGCTTCTCCGATTTGGTCACTTCCTCATCGAACTGGGCGTCCGTAATTTCTATGCACTTGGACATTCGTCATCTCCGACGTGGTTACTATTTACAAGTTACTTCCAGAATACTAGCACGTCTGTGCGACTCTTGCCAGTCCGGTCCATCATTGGATGACGGGCTCCGCATCGGTCAGCTGCATGTATCTGGAAGCTGAGGCCGGGTCCTCACCAGCTATACTACCCCCTCCGAAACAACTGCGGGAATGGATTTGCGGACATCGCCGGACCCGCCTTGGCGTTGCATCTGAATCGTTCGCTAACCACTTGGCGTTGGGATACAACTCAACACAATAAATCGAACGTCCCTATGGCAAAACCGATGAAAATTGGCCTTGATGTTGTTCCGCTGCACTACCCGTTTTCAGGAGTGCGGGTCTATGTCGAAGCGCTTATCAACGAATATCGAAACCGTCATGGCAGCATCGAGCTCGTGCCGCTGGCCGCGAGCAATGGGCTGACCAGCTCCTCCAATCGTCTCGCGCGTCTGGGTTGGGATGTACACGGTGTGGCGGGATCCGCAACTTCGGCTGGTGTCGATCTCCTGCATATGACCAGATTCGCCGCTCCGTTCAGGTTCAGCGGTCCGATGGTGGTGACGGTGCACGATCTCATTCCGCTGCAATTGCCGGAATATCGTTCGTCTCGCCCTGCGCGGATACAGAGTGAGCTGGCACGCCGCATGGTACCCAAGGCTACCCGGGTCATCGTCCCATCGGCCTATGTCGCCGATGTCGTCGCGGAGCTCCTGGGGGTCGAGCGCGAGCGAATCGACGTGATCCCGATGGGCGTCACCATTCCCCCGGAATCGGATCTTCCTGCTGTGGTTACCGGCCCCTACATCCTCCATACCGGCGGCTTCGATGCGCGCAAGAATCTACCGTTGCTGGTGCGGGCATTCGCGCGTGCGCGCCTGGAGCTTGGACCCCAGTGGCGGCTGATCCTCGTTGGAGCTCCTCACAGCGATAACCCGACCGTCTACCCGCCGATCGATCCGGTCATCGAAGAGCTTGGTCTCCAGGATCGCGTGGTACTCACGGGGCGGGTCAACGAAGAGGAAAAACACGCCTTGTACCGAAATGCGGCGATTGCAGTGAACCCCTCACTGAGTGAAGGGTTCGGATTGCCGATCCTCGAAGCCATGGCACATGGCGTCCCGGTCATCGCCAGCAATCGAACCGCACATCCCGAAGTTGCGGGTGACGCGGCGCTGCTGGTCGAACCGACCCTGGAAGCTCTCGCAGATGCGCTTACCCTGCTGGGAATGGACGAAAACCTCCGCTCCAGCCTGGCGGACAAAGGTAGATCCCGCGCCGCTCTGTTTTCCTGGTCGCGCACCGCGCAGTCAACTCTGGACACCTACCATCGCGCGGCTGAATACCCCCGCTAATCGAGGCTTCGGTCTTAATTTCTCCGGACTCCGAGCTCCGGGCCTAGGTCCCGAGCGCGTCGCAACCCTTGTAGAAGAAGAATTCCAGATCGACCCGGCCCGGCGGATCCTGCAAGCTGGCAAAGTCTTCCAGCGCAGCATCGGAGAAGATGTCGGGGAAGTCGTCTGCCAGGATCTCATTGACTGCCTGCGCCACCGCGATACCGGTCTGCAAATCCGAGCTCCATCCAAACGTGAGGGAGAGCCCGACTCGGCAACCTTCATACGGCGCGAGCACATCGGCCAGCGTTGCGGCAGTTTCGTCGATCGCATCCTGATCCCCGTTGATGAGCCCGTTGTAATCGACATCGATCGATAGCTCCACCTTGGACGGATCGATCGATCCTTGCGCTGCTTGTTGCGCGAGCACGGTTGCCGTGGCATTCGAAGCGGCCTGCTGCGTGCTTAGCGCAGCGATGGTTGCTTGCACCAGATTGGCATTCGCTTGCGCGGTGGCAATTTCTGAATCACTGGACGAGTTGGCGGCAGCCAAAGCTTCGGCGGTCGCCTGAGCGGCTGCGGCCGCTGCCTGAGCGGTTGCCAGGTCATTCGCTCCGGATTCGGCGTTCTGCGTGGCAATCAGCGCCACCTCGGCGGCCTCCGTCTGCTGAGCCTCGATCGTTTGCTGCACGCTAATCGCATTCTCGGTCGCCTGGGCCGCCGCCGTGGCAAGCTGCCGATTGAGCTCGTCGTTGCTCAGGTTGGATTCTGCTTGCTGGGTGGCGAATGCCGCCAGTGTTGCTTCGGCAGCCAGGGCTTGCCTGGTAGCCTCGGCGTTAGCGGTGGCCCGCTCTTCATCGGTGAGCGCTTCCTGGGTGAGTTGCAGCAGCGCCGCCTCAGTGGCGCGTTGCGCAAGCGCGGCCTGTTGAGTCGCTTGCGCTGCGGCGGTCGCGGCTGCCTGCTGATCGACTGCGGTGGCCGTGATGTTCAGCGCATCGAGCTCTCGCTGTTGCGCGGTCGCGGTCGCCTGCGCCGCAGCCGCCATGGTTGCATAACCATTCGGTGACGGTGTGGGCGTGGGGGTTGGAGGGGGCGTGCCGACCGTGTTGGCGGTCAGAAAGAGCATTGCTAAACCGAGCAGAAGGTCGGCAAAGAGCCATCCGCCCAGGAGGATCATGTCGCGGCTTTCACGACGCCGGCGGGTTCTCATCGAGAGGGAGCCTTACGAGCGGCGGGAGGCATACGCAACCGACCTAGCGGCCCCCGCCCGGCCAATTGCCTTTGCGAGGGCGTGGGGCCGGCTCTTCCTCAGCAAAAGAACCGCCTCCTTGAATCCAGGCAGAGTCGCCTCCGCCCGCAATGTGGGTCAGCGTCGCGGCCAGCGCATCCAGCCGGCGTACAAGCGAACCAAGCTCGTCGTTCATCTCACGTTGGCGGAGTGAGGTGGAAACCCCGGCTGCGCCAAGATCACGCGCGACATCGGAGAGACTGGAAGCCATCGTGTTTTGCTCGGAGAGGAGCCGAGAGAGAGTCATATTCTGATCTTCGGCCAGTTGAGACATGCGATTGAATTCTTCGCGGAGCTGCGACAGCGCGATCGAGATGTCCCCCAGGCTGCGCGACGATGCGCTCACACCGCCCACGCCGGAGCGAAGCGAATCGGCCAACTTGGAATTGGCCTCGGTCTGCTCGGCAAGGGCGTGCTCGAGGCGAGCTTGCCCACCCGAGAGCGATGCGGTCAGATCGACAATGCCATGCACCGCATCGGTGGCCAGACGTCCGGCTTGCGAGGCGGTTTCCGCCCCTGCGAGCGAACGATCGGCGGCATCGGCCAACGCTTCCGCGGCTTCAGCGAGCTTACGAGTGAGAGCGGCATCACTTTGCATACCCGCGCCGACGAGGCGCTCCAGCGATGCCACAGATTTCTGCAGTGAATGCTGATGCTCTCCAGAGGCACTGACTTCACTGGCCAGATCCTCGAGCGCATTCTGCAGACCGGTCGAAAGTTGCTTCATTTCAAGCAGAACGCGATGCGTCTCTTCCGCGCCGGAGCGCATGCCGCTGGCAAACACGCCAAAGTCGGCAATCTCGCGTTCGCGACGATTGGCAATCGAGGCCAACCGATCATGCTCCGCCTTGAGTCGGGTCAGGAGCTCCTGGCTCGAGTTATCGAACCGGTCTGCGAGGCGGTGCACACTGCGCGCGAGCATCGCAGGACGTCCGGCCCGGTCGGGTGCCAGCGCAACCGTCGCTTCGGCCAGCACGTTATCCAGCTCGGTTTGAAAGAGCACGGCACTCTTATCGATTGCTTCCTCGCGTGCCTCTCGGCGTCCGTGGGAGTAGAACGTCAGCAGGATGATGAATCCGATAATGCCCGCGTCGGTCAATGCCAGCAGCGAAAAAGTCGGCGACCACCAGCTTGCCGTACCACCAAAATTTTGTTCCCAAAGGAGGAGAAATGGACTCGTGACTGCTTCCGGGTTCGCCTCGATGAACTTGGCGTAGTTCCGACTTGACTCGAAAAGGGCAAACCAGGTCAGCAGGATGGGAAGCAAGATCAGCACATTGCGCAATCGGTCGACGCGGTCGACGATCGCTGGGACATAGCCGCCTTCGCGCTTTACCGCATAGGCATGCGCGATCTGTTCCGTATTGAAGGCCTGCCGCATATCGACGTCAGCCCAGCGCAACCGGCTTTCATCGGTTTCGAGCGAAGATGCCAGATCGGTCAGGCGCTCCGCCGACTTTGTGTCGACTTCGCCAACTGACGCGGAAATCGCTTCGATTTCCCGCGCCAGTTCACTGGTCGTCGACGGCCGGTGCCGTGAGGAAAAGAGATCGAAGCTGGGTGACGCAGGCCAGACCGGCGTCGACCCATTGGTGACGTCGCTCGTGCTGGGTGTCTCGGTGGGATTAGAGCGTAGCCGCATACCGCGTGTGTCTCGATTTCTCGGTAGCAGGAGTCGGTTGGGGGTTCCGTGCGAGGGGCAATCAATCGTTGCGCATCTCTCTGCGCAGGGACAATGTACCATTCCCGCTATCCCTGCTGGTACCCCGTACTCAGCGAACGTACAGGGATAGACTGCGTAACGAACCATGCCGACTATTGCGACATTCGATCACGCCATGCTCCGACCGGGCCGCAACCTGGCCGCATTTCGTGCGCTCGGTGGCGGCTCGATCTCCATGTCCGGGGCCGATCAACCGTTTCGTATCGCGGGTAACGACGCTGTGGTCTACCGGCTGGAAAACGCCGCGCCCGGCTATGTTGCCCTGCGGTGTTTTCTGACCGACCGGCTCGACAATGCCGTGCTCGCCCGGTACCAGCGTCTTTCCAAAGACTCAACGCTGCGGCGCTTGCGCTCGTCCGAGCATTCACCCCTGGTTCAATTCGTTCACCTGTTCGCTGAGGGGTTGATGCTCCCCGGTCCCGATTTTCGCTCCCTGTCCGAGCCCGTGATCGCGATGGAATGGATCGAAGGTCCGACCTTGATCGAAGCCGTCGACCGTGCTGCCCGGCAAGGCGAGAAAAGGGTTCTGAACGCTTTGGCGAACTCCTGGTTGCGGGCGGTATCCGCCAATCGAGAGGTCGAGTTTTCCCACGGCGCGTTAACCGGACAAAACGTCATGGTCGATCTGGAACGCGGGCCGGTATTTGTCGATTACGACACGGCCTGGTGGCCCGGCGCAGTCTCCATCTCGAAAGCCAAACCACCCGCCGCCTATTCGCATCCACGCGGTGTGGCTTCCGCTCCCGAGCGGCGAGACGATTTTGCTGCACTGTTGATCTACACGTCGTTGCGGGCGCTGGCACTCGATCCCTCCTTGCGGGAGGAGTTCGGAGATTCGCCAGCGCGCATCGATGGCGCGATCCTCTTTGCTCCGTCCGATCTGGCACATCCGGGGAAGTCGAAGCTCTTCGACCGGCTCAGGCAACTCCCGGATGATGAGTTTCAAGGTGTGCTCGGTATCTTGCGCGAAGCCTGTCGCGCGGCTGTCGACGCGGTTCCGCCCATCGACGACGCCTGGCAGGCCGCCCGGGCGGCTGTGGTCGACCTACGCGCAGCACCGCCTCCGCCGCCAGAGGCGCTCTCTGCACCTCCAGTCGCGGCCGAAGCGACCTGGTACAACGTGGTACCCCTCGACTCATCTGACAACCAGGTGGGCGACTTCATCGCAGCCGTTATCGATCGAGATTCGGCTACGGTAGTGAACCTCTGGCCCGCGGTCCGGCAAGCGCCCGAAGTTATTCCTTTCGCTATCCAGGCAACCAACCTTGCAACCGAACACGTGCGACTCCGGATCACCAACGCGACGGTCACCAGCGACGACGATGAGATCATCGCCGCAATCGAGCAGGCGGAATCGCTCGTCATCGCGGTGCAACCTGCGGCCCGCCGCGCGTATCGGAAGGCGCTGCATCAGTCAGATCTGCGTGCTCATCTGATCGAAGCGCTGGAAGCGGATGATCGCCAAAGCTTGGCCGATATGGCTGCCAGCGGCGAGCTGGATGAGCTCCGGGGCATTTCGCGATCTGCCGAGAGCGCGGTGCGGCTTGCGATCAAATGGCAGCAATTGCAGAAGGCACTTGACCTCGACTCCGACACGCAAATATTGGCGATTCCCGTCGAGGAGCTGCTGGTAGAACCAGGCTATCTCAGCGAGGAGGATAAGGAACGCATCTCTCTGGCACAAGGACGCCGCCGCTGGTTGCAGAACGTGCGCAAAGCGCTCGCAAGTCGGGACGCGGTTGCCGTGGCTGATCTCATGGCAGCGAAACCACCCGGCGGTAATGATCTCCTGGGTCCTTCTGAGAAGCGGCGGTCGTCACGCTTGATCGCGCAGCGACGCGCATCGGTGCGATTGCGCGAGGCGTTAACCACCGGCGACGACCGCAAGCTGGTGGACGCGATGAACGACATGGAGAGCACCGGCGCGTTGCTCCCGGCCGATCTCGACTGGTCGAGTATCCAGTCGGTCGCCGATCGGCTCAGCATCGTCGCATCGATCCGGCGCGCCGCTACCGCAAATCCCCCGGACTATGCGCGCCTTAGCCGAATGCTTCCCGCGGCCCGAGAAGCTTTCGGCGTGGCGCAGCCGTATCTGGGGCACGGTCTTGATTTTGCCAGGCTCGAGCTGGAGGTCCGTCGTGAGGCCCACGGCGAGCGCTTGCGCGAGGCGCTGCGCAGCGATGACGTCAACGCCATCCTCACCGCGGCGTCACCTGATCCTTATGGTGCCATTGCCACGCTGACCCAGGACGAGCAGCAGCGCGTCGCTGTCGTTCTCACCGTTGCCAGCGACGCCAATCCTCTCAAATCGACCGACGCCATTTCTCCCGCTCCGTAGACTGATCGTTTTGGAAGCGTTTACACGAACGCGCTCAACCCGGTCAGCTCGCGACCAACGATGAGCGTATTGATGTCCCACGTCCCTTCGAACGTGTAAATCGCTTCGATATCCACCAGATGCCGCATGACGTGGTGCTGCTGCAAGATGCCGTCCCCGCCGAGGATCTCGCGCGCCAGACGGGCGCAGTCGCGGGCAATCTTCGAGTTATTGGCTTTCGCCATAGCGGTCATCCCAGCCGTGGCCTGACCGGCATCCAGCAAGCGGGCAAGCTGTAATGACAAGAGCTGCGCCTTGGTAATCTCGGTCGCCATCTCCACCAGCTTTTCCTGTACCAGCTGGAACGCCCCAATCGGCTTGCCAAACTGAACCCGCTGCTGTGCATGCTCCAGCGCCGTCTCGTAGCAGGCAATGGCTTCCCCCAGGGCGGTCCAGGAAACATGGTGCCGGGTGATGCGCAGGATCTCGGCAACGTGCCGGAACCCGGTCACCGGCATACGGCTCGATTCCGGTACGAAGCAATCGGCGAACGACATCTCTACATTGGTCACCGCGCGCTTCGCAAGCTTGCCGAGCATAGGGGTGCGAGCGAAGCCCGGTGTATCGGGCTCGAACAGGAAGGGCGCCACCCCGTCCGGCGTCTGAGCCCACAGCACTGCCACGGCAAAGTTGTCGCCGTTCCCGATCCAGCGCTTGCCACCGTTGATCAGGTATCCGCCGTCGACCGGGGTAGCTGTGGTCGTGAGGTGTCCGGCGTCGCTCCCATGGTCTGGCTCCGTGAGCGCAAAGGCGCCGATCGCCTCGCCGCGTGCCATCAGCGGAAGCCACCGCTCCTTTTGCGCTTCCGTCCCGAAGAGCGCAATTGCCCCCATCGCCAATCCAGAGTGCACCCCGAAAAAAGTGGTGAATGACGAATCGGCCCAGGCGAGCTCCTGACTGGCGAGTCCATAGGCCGCGGCGCTCATCTTCGGACAGCCGTGGGTTCCAATCGTTCCACCAAAAATGCCCAGTGCGCCCAGCTCCAGCACCCGGTCGGCCTGGAATTCACCCCGCTCCCAAAATTCGGCTGCCCGGGGAGCTATACGCTCGCGCGCCCAGTCTCGTACATGATCCCGGACAGTCCGCTCCTCGTCAGTTAGCAGCAGATCGATCCGATAAAAATCGGTCAACGGGTGCGCTCCGTGGTCGGCTCGTAGTCGTAGAAACCGGCTCCAGACTTTCGCCCCAGCTTGCCCTCATCGACCAATGCCCGCAGGCGTGCCGGCGGGCGGTCGAGCTCGTCACCGGTCCGCTCGAAGCGCCGCTGCTGGATCGCGAGCACCACGTCCAGGCCGTTGAAATCAGCCAATTTGAATGGTCCCATCGGGTGCCGCAGTCCGAGCTCGATCGCTCGGTCGATCGCTTCCGGAGTGGCATACCCCTGATCGACCAGCCAGAACGCTTCGCGACGGATCGCCGCGATGATGCGGTTGGCCAGCAGCCCTTCGATCTCTTTGTCGAGCACCACGGGCGTACGGTCGATCGATGTCACGAAATCAACCGCGCGCTGCACAAAATCAGGTTTGGTAAATGGAGCTGGTGCGATTTCGACTAATTCCATCACCAGGACGGGATTGAAGAAATGTAAAGCAATCGAGCGGTCACGGCCCCGGAGAATGGACGCAATCTGGGTAACCGTCATGCTGGAGGTATTGGTCGCCAGCAGAACATCGGGTCCCGTAAGCTCGTCGAGCTGCTGGAACAGGGCTTGCTTGGCTCCGAGATCCTCCACAATCGCTTCGACGACCAGCGAGCACCCCTCTGTGGCCCCCACCATATCGTCGAACGGTTCGACCCGCGCCAGCGCGGCGTCGAATTCCAGTGGCGAAAGCGTGCCTTTATCGACCCGTCGTTGAAGGTGTGCTCGGTTGCTCTCCAGCGCCCGGGCAAGTTGTTCGACGCGCTCGTCATAAAGTGAGACCGAATAGCCATGCAGCGCGATCTGCTGAGCAATCTGCGATCCCATGGTTCCCGCGCCAATGACGGCAATGCGTGACTCAGACACCGATCTTCTCCTTGAAGCGTTCGATCGCACGATCGATGCCACTATTGATCCGCTCGCGAATCGTCCGATCTCCCTGATTCAGGCCGGCTGACCAGACATACCCGTCCAGCCCATCGGCTGGATTCCCGACAGTCACTGGCCACCAGGTCTCTCCGTCGATTTGCACCGGCACATCGCGGAGATAGACTTCCTGCCCCTCGGCCAGCGTCGCCATCGAAGCAGCGGTCATTCCGGCGTCGGCTCGTAAATTGAGCCCGTCGACCGCCACGGTGGTGGTATCTCCTACCGCCAGTGCAGCGTTATTCGCGTCGATGATGCCGGGAATCTCTCCCCGTTGCACATAGAGCACCCCCGCCAATAGCAGATTGACCACCAGAAGTGCCATGATGAGGCGCCAGAAGACTGGCCGCATCGGATTCAGCAGTCGAATGATCAGTGGAGGTTTTCGAGGATTCGACGCGGTACCAACATCATACGTTGCAGGCGACGCAGACGCCGAAACCTCGTGAGAGGGGACCGCATGGCTGGGATACGAGAGGGTCGGCACCGTTGCTCGCGAGGCGATACTGGGGCGAGGTGTGCGTGCGGTGCGTAATCTGCGCACCTCTGCCGCAGAAAGTGTTCCGTGCAGACCCTGTTCGAAAAGCTCGGCGAATCGCTTCGGACTCTGCAAACGATCGGCTGGATCCTTGATCAACGCCCAGAGCACGAGCTCGTCGCACCAATCTGGAATATCCGCTCCCTTATTGGCATCCGATGGCCGGTCGGGCTGCAGGTTCAGATGCGCCTGCACCATCTCCTCCGACGTGCGGGTTCGATACGGATCCTCGAACGGAGTTCGACCGGTTAGGAGCTCGTAGACGACGCAACCCAGCGAGTAGACGTCACTCGCTCCATCGACCTGCTCGCCGGCGGCTTGCTCGGGTGAAAGATAGGCTGCGCTCCCGTAAGCCATTCCGTGCAGCAGCTCCTGGGTTTGGTCCGCTTGCTGCGCCAGTCCGAAATCGATCAGCTTGATCGTGCCGTCAGGCGTTTGGATCAGATTCGCTGGTTTGACATCGAGATGAACCATGCCCGCGCTGTGCAACTTTTCCAGCGCGCTGGCGGATTGGTTCAGGATGACTGCTACCTCGAAGAGCGGTAACGGTCCTTGCTCGGCCAGTACCTCGCGCAGCGACTTCCCGGGCACCAACTCCATCGCCACCCAGGCTGAGGTATCGTCTTCCCAAAGATCATAGACGCGAGCGACATTTGGATGCTGGATAAATGCCATGGTGCGTGCTTCCTTGCGGAAGCGCGCGCGGGTTTCAGGATTCTGGGCCTGCTCCGCGCGCAGCGTTCGGATCGCCACCGTGCGCCGGTTTTTGAGATCGCGCGCCTCGTACACAACTGACATGCCGCCAGTACCCAAGGGCCGCTCCGGGTCGATCTCATAGTGATCGGCCACGACGAGCAGACGAGGAGGAGTGGTGTTGGAATCGATGTCAGGTGTCGGGTTCGCCGCAGTGGGCATGGAATCGGTCCGTCGAGATGCGTTATCGATCACTATCGCGGCATACTGTAGCAGAGGCAGAATTGCCCAAATCCAGATAAAACCCGCCAGAAAGCAACCGTTTGACTGTACATCTCATCTGGACCGAATCGATCGAAACGCCTGAGCTGCTCGAGTCGCGCCAGGGTCGGATCGCCCTTGTCCAGCTCAACCGCCCCCAGGTGCGCAATGCGCTGAGCGCGGAGCTGCTGGTTGCATTGACCACCGCCATAGAACGTCTGGATGACGACGGAGAGATCCACGTCGTCATCTTAACTGGCGGCGAGCGCTTCTTCGCCGCTGGCGCGGACATTGCGGCCATGGCGGACGCCTCCGCGGAGGAGATGGCAAACCGGCCGCAGCTCGGTTGCTGGCAACGCTTGCGTCAGATCCGCAAACCGCTGATCGCCGCTGTCAATGGCTTCGCGCTGGGGGGTGGGGCCGAACTGGTCTGGTTGTGCGATCTGGTGGTTGCTGGCGAGTCAGCCCGCTTCGGGCAAGCCGAAATTGCGCTTGGCATCATGCCTGGCGGCGGCGCCACGCAGCGCCTGCCGCGAGCTATTGGAAAAGCTCGCGCCATGGAACTCGTACTCCTGGGCGAACCAGTGTCGGCATGGGACGCGCTTGCTGCTGGATTGATCAACCGCGTCGTGCCAGATGAGCTGACTCTGACCATCGCACTTCGACTGGCTGAGCAAGTTGCATCTAAATCGCTCGACGCCACGATCGCCGCCAAATCCGCGGTGCTCGCATCGTTCGATCTGCCGATGGAACAGGGGCTCGACCTGGAGCGCGCGCGTTTCAACCAGCTCTTCGATACTCCGGATGCGAAAGAAGGCATGTCCGCTTTCCTGCAAAAACGCAAGCCAGAGTTTGGGGGCCCTCGCTCGTGACATCGTTTGCCAGTCCATTGCGATACGAAACCGGAGACGGCGTCGCCACCCTGACCCTCGATCGTCCTGACGCGCGCAACGCCTTCGATCAGGTGATGGCGGAATCGCTACTGGCCGGGTTGAAAACCGCCGAGCGGGATGACGCCGTTCGCGTGGTGGTTATCACTGGCCGGGGCGCCGCGTTCAGCGCCGGGCAGGACATCCACGAGCTTTCAACCAAAGAGGCCGCAATAGGAGCCCAAGCCGCAGGCGATGAGCTGCGGCTTCGGTTCAATCCCGTGGTGCTCAGAATTCGAAGCATGGATAAACCGGTGATTGCCTCGATCAATGGCGTGACCACCGGTGCTGGACTGGGCATCGCGCTCTGTTGCGATCTGCGCATAGCCGCGGAGTCGGCATCGTTCATCTGCGCGCCGCATGCGATCGCGCTCATTCCTGGCGCCGGAATTACCTGGCTGCTGCCACGGCTGGCCGGTTTTGCAGTTGCCAGCGAGCTCGCGCTCCTTGGCGAGCGCATCGATTCCGCACGGGCGCTCGAGCTTGGCCTGGTTAACTGGGTTGTTCCAAATGACGAGCTGGTCGATCGGACTCGGCAGCTCACTGAGACGCTCATCGCCAAACCCTCGTCGGCCAATGCGTTGACGAAACGTGCGTTGAATCGCTCGGTCTTCGCGGGATTCGAGCAGCATCTTGCCTACGAAGCCGATTTGCAGGAGGTCGCGGCTGCTGACCCAGAGCACATCGCCCGCTTGCAATCGATGATCGACCGAGGTTCGAAACGCTGATGACACCCCGCTTCGCTACGCTCATTTTCGATCTCGACGGTACCTTGGCCGATACCCTGCCGTTGATCTACGAGTCGTTCAATGACGCGTTTGTACCGATCACTGGCAAACCGCTCTCGCCGGAAGAAATCCGCGCCCTCTTCGGACCGCCGGATAACTACGTGATCCGCAACGTGCTCGACCCGGAGCATCACGACGAGGCTATCGGACGCTATGTCGCCACCTACGAACGCCGCCACCGAGATCTGGTCGAGTTGTTCGAAGGCATCGACGCATTGCTGGCCGACGCACATGCGGCGGGCATCAAGCTGGCCGTCGTGACCGGTAAGAGCCGTAACACCGCGTTGATGACCCTCGACATCCTGGGAGTGCTCGACCGTTTCGATGTGGTTTACGCCGGTGACGATGTCGACCGGCAAAAACCCGATCCGATGGCGCTGATCATGGCGCTTGCCGATCTGGCGCACGACGATTCAGCACGTGCCGCCATGATTGGCGACTCCGCTGCAGACATTCTCGCGGGCAAGGGCGCGGGTGTCGTCACCATCGGTGTGCTGTGGGGAGTGCCAGACCACTCCGATCTCCTGGTGGCGGGTCCCGATATTGTCTGCGAGTCGGTGAGCGATTTGCGGGCCGCTGTCGGGTTGGCGCGATAACAATTTCGCCCCAGCGGCATGACTGCGGTATCGTGAGAGTGACAATTGCTTCTTCGTCGTGTTGCTCTGGAGTTTTTCTGCGTTGACCGCTCAAACCGAAATCTGCTCGTTGATCTGTGTCGACTGTCAGAAGCCTTTCTCGATTTCTGAGGACGAACAACATTTCTATCAGCAACGAGGATTTCGTCTGCCGGTCCGTTGTCTCGATTGTCGCGCTGCCCGGCGTGCCGCTCGCAATGCCGATCTCATCCGCAACGCCGAGCCAGAATCGTCGTGGACTGAGACGCTCGGTCACTATGGTGGCTCGACCAACAACTCGCGCAACGGATCGATCAACCGTCGCAACGGAATGGGCGGATACCCGGCCGTCTGTGCCCAATGTGGCAAAGACACGGTCGTCCCGTTCGAGCCCCGTTCCGGCCGGCCGGTCTATTGCCGTGACTGCTTCACGACGAATAAGCGCGCCAAATAGGAATGGGTCCGGAGTCCGGTAACCGGTGCCCGGAGAAGAGATTCCGTGTTCTTTCGTGATTCCAAAGATGGGCGAGGTGTTGATCTCTTTCTGCTAACTTCCGCTCGGGTCTCAGGAAACAAATAACGGGCTCCGGAAATCTCCGGAGCCCGTTCTCAATTTGTTTGATCGAAACTGGCGTTACGCCTGCAGCTCCGACGCGTAATCGTTTTCGGCGATGGTGAGCGATTCGTCGATGGCGCCGACCATGTTGTCGATTTCGTCCTTCGTCACGATCAGGGGTGGTGCGAGGTGCAGCACGTCCCAGACGCGAGTCACCACATTTCGCTCCATCAGCAGTTGGCCCAGCTTCTTTTTGAACTTGCTGTCCTTGCCGAACTTCTCGCGAGTCGCTTTGTTGGCGACCATATCGAGACCCCAGACCATTCCGACGCCACGAACCTCGCCGACCGACGGGTGGCTGGTGAGGGTCTCGAGCTGCTGCCCGAGGTAGGTTCCCATCTCATTGCCGCGCTCGACCAGGTTCTCCTCGTCGAAGATCTCCAGGTTACGGATCGCGGCTGCGCAGGCAACCGGGTGACCACCGAAGGTCAGCAGGTGACCCATGGGAGTCTGATCCTTCTCCTTGAAGATGTCATAGACCTTGTCGCTCACGACGGCGGCTGCGATCGGCGCATAACCGGATGAAAGCGCCTTGGCGATCGTCATGATGTCGCCCTGAATGCCGAAGTGCTCCTGAGCGAACATCTTGCCGGTACGACCGAAGCCGTTGATGACCTCGTCGCAGATGAGCAACACGCCATGCTTGTCGCACGTCTCGCGCAGCATCTGCCAGTAGATCGGCGATGGGACATGTACGCCCGCTGCGGTCGAAATGGGCTCGCCGATAACGGCGGCCACGGTATCAGGACCCTGATACATGATCTCGAGCTCGACTGCCTTCGCGGCCATGATGTCGGCCTGCTCGCCTTCGACCCCGAAGTCGGATCGATAGCGGTCCGGATGCGGCACATGGTAGACGCCGTACATGTATGGGCCGAACGACGCTTCATCGCGGACTGACTGCGTGAGGCTCATCGCGCCGTAGGTCATCCCGTGGTACGAACCGCGGCGACCAATGATCTTGTAACGCCGCGGGAAACCGCGCATGGCCTGAACCTGTTTGGCAATCTTGATCGCCGATTCGACCGCTTCCGATCCGCCAGAGCAGAAGAAAACGCGGTTGAGATCGCCGGGCGCGCGCTCGGCGATCATTTCCGCCAGTTGCACCTGGGGAACAGTGGTGAAGGACATGGCGGAAGCGTAGGCCAGACGGGCGGCCTGCTCACCCATGCGGGCGGCGATATCAGCGCGGCCGTGACCCGCATTGACCACCCACAGACCGGAAATGGCATCGATATAGCCGCGTCCGTGGATGTCATAAATCGTGGAGCCTTCGCCACGATCGAAAACGCGGAAGCCATCTTTCTCGGCAAGATCGGCCCAGGGGAGGCTGTGGATCCAGACGTGATCGCGAGCGCTCTCTTCGAGATAAACCGGTGCGAAATCCCGAGCGATCGACGTGTCCTGCTCGGACGAGCTCCGAACGGCGGTCTTGACCATAGCGAAATCCTCCTGGTGGGTGCCTCGCACGTGGCGGGGACAGACAGCAGTGGCAAAAATGGGTCTCTGCAAATCCAAGCCACAGTTAAGGAAGCAGTATAGCGGAGAGTCGCAGCTGCTCCCCTTTCCGATACCGGATATCTGGTTTGACGCGACCCGTCGAAACTGCCATGATCACCAGCGATCTACGGCGTTTCAGGAGCAGATGAATGGTGATCGATCTACAAAATACCCATGGCGCCGGCAGAATCGATGATCCAGAAGGTGATCCGGTGGAATTCTTGTTCGAAGGGAAACCGTTCGAAGCGTTTCCGTCCGACACGATTGCTGCTGCTCTGTTGGCTGCCGGCGTGCGCACGCTTACGGTAACGGAAGTCTCCGGCGATACGCGGGGTGGGTTCTGTTTCCTGGGCCGTTGTGCCGACTGCATGGTCATCATCGACGGACAAGCGAACCAGCGGGCCTGTATCACTCCAGTACGCGCCGGAATGGACGTGCGCATTCAGCACGGGCAAGGCGCGGTCGAACGGCAGGTTACCTCGTGAGCTCGCCCAACGTCGTCATCATTGGAGCCGGGCCGGCTGGGTTGTCAGCCGCAGTGACGGCAGCGAGGGCCGGTATCTCCGTCACCGTCATCGACGAACGCCCTGCACCCGGAGGGCGGTTGCGCTTCGATCGGGTAGAGTCGACCAGCCTTCCCGATCTGCTGGCCGAGTGTGCGCAGCTCGGGGTCACCATCCGGTCGAACACCATCGCCTGGGGGTTGTTCCCGGGTTGGCAAATTCCGCTCGAAACCCCCGCTGGTGCCGAAGTTGTCGAATCGGAGTACGTCATTCTGGCGACCGGCTCGATCGACCGCGGACTTGCCTTCGAGGGCAATACGCTTCCCGGCGTCATGACCGGGACCGGATTGCGACGTCTGATTGGTGAGTTCGGCGTTCTTCCCGGCAAACGGTTCCTGGTCCTGGGAGATGGCCCTGATGCCGCCGCGACGGCCAACGCGGTCCGTATCGCAGGGGGACGGGTCGCCATGTTGGTCTCGGAAGACGACGCCCGCTCCATCTCGGTTCAGGGCAAAGGGGGCGTTCAGCGTGCAGTGGTGAATGGCCGGGAACACCCCGTCGATATCGTGGCTGTTGCGGTTGGCCGGCAACCCGATGTGCAGCTTGCCACCATGGGCGGTCACAATCTCGTCTGGATGCCGGACAAGGGCGGATGGGTACCCAACCGTCACACTGAGGCGGAGCAAATTCCGGTCGGGCTCTACGTAGCGGGCGATGCCGCAGGCGCCGACAATGCCGACATCTGCGCACTCGATGGCGCCTACGTGGGCGCGAGGCTTGCGCAATCCTTGGGGTTGCTATCGGAAGAAGCCGTAGCCGAGCTCGCTTCAAGGATGATCGAACGCCGTCCACATCGTATGGACTCTCTGGGTTCGGCGCCGCTCCATCAGCAACCCTGGCATGTACCGCTCGAGGTGAACTCATGACCAACTATCTGTGCCGGTGCGAAGACATTACCCAGGAGCGGGTGGAGCAAGTCATCGCTGAGGGGAAAACCACCGTCAACGATGTCAAACGGCATACCCGCGTCGGCATGGGCCGTTGTCAGGGCGCCTATTGCATCAGTGAAGTTCTCCGACTCCTGGCGGTGGGCGAACTCGACCCGATGACCCAGCGCCCGCCAGCCCGACAGATTCGCCTCGATACCCTGGCTGCCACCATTCCCCCGTCTGACGACGATTAGGCGATTCGCGGTGCGGAAACGACCCGCGGTGTCAGGCTCGTGCAATTGGGAATGTGTGGCATGACGTGGGAGCAGCAGCCAGTTGCACCCTGCGTGCTACCATCAAAATGGCTTTTTTCGGCATATACAGGAGGGCGTCGTGACGGATTCACGCATCAGGCTCGATTACCGTAATGCGATGGCGACGGCCGTTGGCGACGCGAACGGTTTGTCCGAGGCAGAGTTGAAGAGGGTGGCGGCAAAAGCCGCCCAGGAGATCGAACGCATCTGGGCGGAGCATGCTTCCGGCGACCAAAAGTGGATCGACCTTCCGGACAACGCTGCCCTTGTGAATGACATAAACGCATTCGCAGAGGAGAACCGCTCGAAATACGAGGACTTCATTCTGATCGGTATTGGCGGTTCCTCTCTTGGCGCCATCTCCGCCATTCAGGCATTGGTCCATCCCTATCGCAACTTGCTCCCTGCCGAGCAACGCGGCGGACCGCGCTTTTTCGTACTCGACAATCCTGATCCGGAAAAGGTTGCCGCGACCCTCGCCACGGTCGATCTCTCGAAAACCCTGGTTAATGTCGTGACGAAAAGCGGTCAGACGGCCGAAACGATGGCCAACTTCCTGGTCGTGCAGCATGCGTTGGAAAAGGCCGTCGGCAAGGAAAAGGCGCGCCAGCAGATTGTTGCCACTACCGATCCGGAGAGCGGACTGCTCCGCAAGCTGGCCGATCAGGAGGGGTATCGCACCTTCCCGGTTCCGCCGGGAGTCGATGGCCGCCAGACCGTGCTGAGCGCGGTCGGCATGCTGCCAGCGGCCATGTGTGGCGTCGACATCGGTGGTCTCCTCGACGGCGCGGCCGCCATGCGCGAGCGCTGCAAATCGTCGGATATCTTCGACAACCCCGCCGCGCTCTTCGCTGCCATCGCGTATCTGGCTGACACCGAACGCGGCAAGTCCATACTGGTCATGATGCCGTATGCCGATTCGCTTTTCGGTCTTGCCGACTGGTTCCGCCAGCTTTGGGCGGAGAGCCTGGGCAAACGCCTTGGAACCGATGGCAAGGAGGTCTTCGCAGGCCAGACGCCGATCAAGGCGCTCGGTGCGATCGACCAGCATTCACAGATCCAGCTTTATACCGAAGGACCGAACGACAAGCTTCTCTGTCTGACCGGCGTCGATCGATATCGAGATGAGGTGCGCATCGACGGTACCCCAGCCGGTATCCCCGATCTCGATTATCTCGACGGCGCCGAGCTCGGTACCCTGCTCGATCGCGAGCGGGTTGCCACCGCCTGGGCACTTACCGAAGCACAACGCCCCAACCTCATGCTGACTATTCCCACCATTGATGCTGGGATTGTGGGTGAGTTCTATTTCATGCACGAGTTCCAAACGGTCGTTGCCGGCGGACTCTACGGCGTCAATCCCTTTGGCCAACCGGGCGTCGAAGCCGGAAAAAACGCTACCTATGCGCTGATGGGCCGCGAAGGCTACGAAGATCTGAAGGCCACCCTTACCGAGAAACCTGACGGGCCCGACTACACGGTGTAGCCACGCGTATTCGATCGCAAACGTACTGAAGGGCGCCACGACCGTGGCGCCCTTCTTTTCGGGGTTCAGGACGACAAGGGAGTGGATGCGCGACGATCTCGGCTCCGAACGCTATTCGTCGCCAGCGTGCCGGATCGTGTTGAGGAGCTCATCGGTCGAAGGAATACCATTAGCGCGATAGATGATCGTGCCGTCCTTGCCGACGATGAACACCGTGCGGTTGATCTGCTCACCGTAGACCCCAGGTTGCCCAGGAACCGGCTTCAACGCGCCGTACTCGCGTGCCAGCACCAGGCCCTCATCGACCAAAAGATCGAAGGGTAACTTCAGGTGAACCTTGAAGCGTTCATGGCTGTCGAGGTCGTCACCGCTGATGCCGAGTGGAATGGTATCGAAGTCTCGATAAGAGTCGATTGCCCTGCGAACCGCGGACAGCTGGTTCGTTCAGCCAGATGTGAAATCTTTGGGATAGAAGATCAGCAACACCCGGTAAGCACCGAAATAATTGGAGAGCGTGACCGAAGTTCCGCCCGTGCTCTCGAGTGTGAAGTCGGGCGCCTGATCCCCAACCTGTGGTCCCGGTAATGGCTGATCGGTCATAACGGGATTCTAGGCCAAGCCAGCGTCAAGAGTCCAATGTCCATCCTATGTCCGCGATCCAGCTTCAGGAGTCCAGAGGTGAACGAGAAACGGGCGCCGGTTGTAGGCGCCCGCAGAGCTCTGTTGTTTCTTGAAACGAGCGAATCACAAATCACTCCGTTTTCTGGACACCGGCCTCGAAACCGGTCCTTACGGCACCAGCAACATGCGCTCGAGCGCGACTAAAGCGTCTTTCTTCGTGACTGGATCGACCTCTACCCGGTTCACGACCTCTCCCTGCGCCAGGTGTTCCATTGTCCAGAGCACATATGCCGGATGCACTCGATACATGGTCGAGCAGGGGCAGATGACCGGGTCGAGACAGAACACCTTTTTGTCTGGATTTTCTGCCTGGAGCCGATTGACCAGATTGATCTCGGTTCCAATGGCCCAGGTCGATCCGGACGGTGCGTCGTTAACGGTATTAATGATCTTTTCGGTCGACCCGTCGTAATCCGCCGCTTGCACTACCCGGTAGTCGCATTCAGGATGGACGATCACTTGCACGTCCGGATAAGCGATGCGGGACGTTTCGATTTGTTCCACCGTGAAGCGAGCGTGGACCGAGCAATATCCTTTCCACAGGATTACCGTGGCATCGCGGAGCTGCTGCTCGGTATTGCCGCCCAACGGCTGGAACGGATCCCAGACGACCATCTTGTCGAGCGGAATGTCTTTCTTCATGCCGGTGTTGCGCCCAAGATGCTCGTCCGGAAAGAAGAGAATGCGCTCGCCACGCTCGAACGCCCAGTCGTAGACGCGGGACGCGTTCGACGAGGTGCAAACGATTCCCCCGTTGCTGCCGCAAAAGGCTTTGAGGCTGGCCGCCGAGTTCATATACGTGACCGGGATGACACTGCCGATTCCGAGTCGCTTCAGCTCTGCCCAGCAGGCTTCCACATCGGCTGGTTTGGCCATATCGGCCATCGAACACCCGGCCTCCATGTTCGGCAGGATCACTTGCTGGTGCGGTTGTCCGAGCACATCGGCGCTCTCCGCCATAAAGTGCACCCCGCAAAAGAGGATGAAATCCGCTTCCGTGCGCGTCGCCGCTTCCTGGGAGAGTTTGTACGAATCACCGCGAATGTCGGCGAACTGGATGACCTCATCACGTTGGTAGTGGTGCCCGAGAATGATCAGCCTGTCGCCAATTGCGTTGCGTGCTTCCCAGGTTCGGGCGTCACGCTCTTCAGCTGGCAGCTTGAAATATTCGCGAGGAATCTTCTCCTGCTTCTTGGGAGTCGACCCGTAGGTGTACAGGGTTTCGTACGCACCCGTACCTTCTTCAGGCACACAGGTCGCCACACCCAGTTGCTGATTATCGAACCATTCGGACGACTTTTTCCCAAACTTCAGCGAGAGCGGTTGGGGATTCTTCGGAAGATCGATCAAAGAGGACATGGGGTCCTGCACTCCTTTAAGGTGAACCGGGAAACCGGGTCTGAAGCCAGACATCCGGTGCACGTTACCGCGCACCCGATTCCCTTATTCAATGTTCAAGCATAGGGGGGAGCCGAGTAATTGTCAACATGACACTAAGTCAGCCTCATCCAATTCCGACACGTCCCCGTGCGAGTGGAAACTGCTCCTGTAGGACGATGCAGCTTTCATACGCGCTCGTCGATTTTGCCCATCTCGTTGCTATTTGGCACTTGTCCAAATGATCGAACTCCCGGCCGACCAAAGTACCGATATTCGCTCTGCTTCCTCGCGCAGTTCTCCAATCCGCGCCTCCACTATGATTGATTGCGACGTTGAAATCGCTAGATGGATCGAGGTTATAGATGTCTGCTACCACGCTTGAACAACTAACGCGTGAGGATGTTCCGGTTGATGAAACCTGGGACCTCACGACCTATTACCCGGATGACGCCGCTTTCGAAGCCGATCTTGCTCGCATCCCGGAGCTCGTCCAGCGAGCCGCCGCCTGGCAGGGGCAGGTTGGGCGAATCGGCAGCCAGCCTGCGACAAGCACTCGAGGATTCGATGGCCGCGCGGCAGGTGATCTCTCGCGCTGCCAGCTATGCGCACTTGCGCAAAGACGAGAATGTTGCGGATCCGGTGCGATCTGCCGCGTTCGAGCGAGCTGTGGGCGCGGCGATCCAGGCCAGTCAGCTGCTGGCGTTTTTCCAGCCAGAGCTGTTGCAAATTCCGGAAGAGACGTACGCGGAATTCATGAAGTCGCCTGAGCTCGCCCCGTTCGAGCATGCGTTGCATGATGCCGCCCGTCATCGCCCGTATGTCCGATCGATCGAGGTCGAGACCGTGCTGGCCCAGTCCGCCGAGATTGCACGGACCGCCGCGGAGGCGTTTGGTGCATTGAACGATGCCGATCTCGACTTCGGTGAAATCGAAAATGAGGATGGCGAGCTGATCAAGCTCACCCGCTCGCGCTATCAGCTCATGATGGAGAGCAAGGACCGGGCAGTCCGCGCGCGTGCCTACGACCGTCTCATGACCGCGTATGAGGATCATCGCAACACCACCGGCGCGCTGCTTGCGGGATCGATCCGCAACGACAACTTTTACGCCAGTGTGCGCGGGTACGAGTCCGCCCGTGCGGCTGCTCTGCTTGACGACAACATTCCCGAATCGGTTTACGACAGCCTGGTCGAAGCGGTCTCCAACTCGACGGGAACCATCGAGCGGTACTACAACCTGCGCTCGAAACTCATCGGTGTCGAGGATCTGGCGATTTACGATCTCTACGTGCCGCTTTCGCCTGCGCCGGAGCGAAAATTCTCTATCGAAGAGGCAGTCGAGACGGTGCTCGGCAGCCTTTCGGCACTGGGCGACACCTACACCAACGATCTGCGCGACCTGATGGGAAAGCGCACGGTCGACTGGCATGAAACCGCAGGCAAAAACTCCGGCGCGTATTCCTCGGGTACGTACGGAGCGAACCCTGTCATCCTGATGAACTGGAACGGCTCGACCGACCACGTCTTCACCCTGGCGCATGAAGCCGGCCACCAGATGCACACCTTTTACAGCCAGGCGAACAACCCGTTCCACTACGCTGGCTATTCGATCTTCCTGGCCGAGGTCGCTTCGACCATCAACGAAACGTTGCTGACCTGGGACCTGCTGGCCCAGACTCCAGAAGACAACCCCCAGGAGCGGTTCTCGATCCTGAACAACTTTGCCGACACCATCTCTGGCACGCTGGTGCGCCAGACGATGTTTGCCGATTTCGAGCACCGTGCGCATGTCACTGCGGCTGACGGCCAGCCGCTGACGCCGGAAAGCCTGAGCGAAATCTATGGCGACCGGAGCGAGCTCTACCGGCCGGGCGTTCTGAATGACGAGCGGGCTATGCTGGAATGGAGCCGCGTGCCCCACTTTTATCGCGCCTACTACGTTTTCCAGTACGCCACCGGTATTTCGGCAGCGCTGGCGATTGCCAGCAAGATTCGGGACGAGGGCCCTGAGGCACGTGATCAGTATCTGAGCATGCTTCAGGCCGGAAGCTCCGACTATCCGATCGAAGTGCTCAAACGTGGCGGTGCCGATCTGACGACTCCCGAACCGGTCTACGCGGCGCTCGGGGTGTTCGATGAGACAATTGCCGAGATGGAAAAGCTGGCCGATGCGGCCGGATTCACGGTCGAGGCAAAGTAGGCAAGATGACGGCGACACGGTCACATGCGCGGATCAGCGGATTCGGCGAATCGGTGTTCACACGCATGTCCGCGCTCGCGCGACAGCACAATGCAGTCAATCTGGGTCAGGGTTTCCCCGATTTCCCTGGCCCAGAATTCGTCAAACAAGCCGCCAAGCAAGCGATCGATGCTGACCTGAACCAGTATTCCATTAGCTCGGGAGCGCCTCGCCTGAAAGAGCAGGTTGCGCTCGACTATTCTGCCGCGCTCGGTCGTGAGATCGATGCGATGCGCGAGGTGGTGGTTACCAACGGGGCAACCGAAGCGATCTTCGATGCCGCGATCGCATTCGCCGGACCCGGCGATGAGATCATCGCCTTCGAGCCGTTCTACGATTCCTACCCCGCTGCGGCCACCTTTGCCGGGGCGACCTTCGTGCCAGTGCGCCTGAACCCGCCCGATTGGAGCTTCGATCCCGAGGAGCTTGCGAGCGCGATCACCTCCGCGTACGCGTTTCCTGCTGCTCAACACGCCGCATAATCCCACCGGTAAGGTCTTCAGTCGCGAGGAACTGGAGCTGATTGCGGCGCTCGCCATCGAGCGGGACATCATGGTGATCACCGATGAGGTCTACGACCGCATCACCTTCGCCCCAGCCGAGCACATTCCCATCGCGTCGCTGCCTGGTATGTGGGAACGGACGATTTCCGTCAATTCGACGGGAAAAACCTTCAGCATGACTGGATGGAAGATCGGCTATGCGGTCGGTCCGGCTGAGTTGGTTGGTGCCATTCAGACGGTCCATCAATTCGTGACCTTTGCCAGCCCCACGCCCTTTCAGGACGCGATGGCGAGCGCCATGGAGCAGGCACGCAGTACCGACTTTTACGAGCAACTCAAACGCGATTACACCCACCGCCGAGATTTGCTCGCTAATTCTCTTGCCAGGGCTGGATTCGAAACCCTGCCCATCGGGGGAAGTTATTTTCTGATGGCCGACATTGCCGGTCGTGGTTTCGAGAGCGATGTGGCTTTCTGCGAGTGGCTCGTAGAAGCTGCTGGTGTGGTCGCCCTGCCGCCGTCCGCCTTCTACCAGGACCCGACCACCGCACCGCTACTTGCTCGTTTCTGCTTCGCGAAGTCCGACGCCACCATAGCCGCCGCCGCGGATCGTTTGCAGACTCTCGCCTCCACCCGCCCATCGTAGTGGCGGGCCCTGTGCCCGCCAATCGGGCGCAGCCCGATAATGGACGAGCGCGACGACCAACCTGCGAGATACCAACTCGGCTGTATGCGTGGCAATGGCGGCCTGAGGCCGCTGGCGGGCACAGGTCCCGCCACTACGAGGGACGCATCCATTGTGGCCATTCCTCGACAGGTTCGAAGCCGACCGAGCGATAGAGGCTGACTGCATTTTGGTTCTCAGCGTCGACTGAGAGCTCGATCCTTTCGATATCGATCGAACGCAACCGCGCGATTCCCCAGAGCAGGAGCCAGCGTCCCAACCCTCGTCTGCGATATGCCTCGAGCACGCCAACGAGATTGATGCTGCCGACCGGCAGCTCGACATCGGTATCGACGCCGGTGACGCAGAAACCGACCATGTCGTCCGTCTTATTGCGCAGGATGGCAATTGCTGCAGGATCGAAATCCGGCTTCGCGTGGATGTGCTCCACTTGCTCGAGGGTCACCCGCAGCGGAGTTGGATGACCGGTGAACGCGGAGTTGATCAGCTCGATATACGGGAGGATATCGGCCGCTTCGTATCCTGTCAGGGCAATGTCGTCCGGGAGCTCCGGGAGCGGCGTGTCACCCGTCGAAGTGATAACGAAGCGCCACGAGCTATGGTCGTAGCGAAACCCAACCGCCTCGAGAAACGCACGTGCGCCATTACTCCCATGCGGCGGGAAAATAACGAGTGGTCCATCCGGACTCCACGCGAGTTCTTTTTCAGAGAACTCGACCAGTGCCCGCCCCATTCCTCGCCGGCGTACGTCCGGACGGACCACGATCAGGCGATATTCAGGACAGATCAGACCGACCGGTTTGCCGTCCAGCGCGGCGATCATGAAGTTGCGCGCAATCGGAAACGCCTCGATGAGTCGCTCGAGTTCGCTCGAAGTGAACCCCGATAATTCGCCGGCTGCCAGCGAAGTCCTCAGCAGCGCGGCCAGCGGTTCGAGGTCAGCGGTTTGGAAGGTTCGAATAGTAAGGCTGCTGGGTCCAGGCACTTTGCTTCGGTTCGTCCACGACTTGAATCGTCCGCAGCAACTGGTCGGCCGCCCCGGAAATGTACATTCCCTGAGCAGCACCGAATTTGAGGTACTCCAATTTTTCGACCGTGATGACGTCGCCTGGAGCCAGCACCGGGATTCCCGGCGGGTAGGGGATCACGAGCTCGGCGGATATTTCGCCCGCCGCATGGTCCAGCGGAATCGCACGCTGGTGAGAGAAAAAAGCATCCCGCGGGGACATAGCCTGAATTCCCGGAGAAACGACCGCACCCGATGAGCGCATCGCCGAGAGGCCCCCCTTGGGTTTAGAGCCGTTCTGGCTGCGCGAAATCGATTCGAACGCGGTCACCAGACGATCGAGGGTCGCTTTCGAATCACCGATCGTTACCAGGCAGATGATGCTGGTCAGATCGCTCATTTCCGGATTGATGTGATACCGGTAGCGTAGCTCGTCTTCGACCTGGAACCCGGTCATCCCGAGACCGTGGACATCGATAACCAATTTGGTCAGATCGTAGAAATCGACGCCGAGCATCTCGGCATCGAGCACCGACAATCCGGGAATTCGCTGCAAACGATGCCGGGCATCTTCGGCGAGCTCGATGGCAGTATCGAGCAGCTCGCGTCCTTGCGAGACCATCTGCCGGCGGCACCCATCGATCGTGGCGAGAATAAACGCAGCCGGACTGGTGGTTTGCGCCATACCCACCGTGCTTGCCACCCGACCCGGGTCCACACGCGGGCCCTTGATGTGGAGCACTGCGCTTTGCGTGAACGCTCCGAGCACCTTGTGCGTACTGGCAACCGCCCCGTCGGCCCCGCTGTCCATTGCGGATTGCGGCAGCGCCGGATGAAAGTGGAAGTGCGGCCCCCATGCCTCATCGACAAAAACCGGAATATTGCGTGTATGCGCAACGTCGGCAATGGCTGCCAGATCCGACGACACTCCGCAGTACGAGGGACTGACGAGGATCACCATCTTCGCGTCAGGATGTTTGCGCAGCATTTCCTCGACATCCTGCGCCTCGATCCCGAGGCCGATGTCGAGTTTGGGGTGCAATCGCGGAGCGATGTAAACCGGTCGCGCTCCGCACTGGATCAACGCCACCATCATCGACTTATGGATGTCACGCGCCACGATCACTTCATCGCCGGGCCGAAGTTGAGCGGTGAGAAAGGCGAGATTACCGGTCGAGGAGCCGTTGACCAGATAAAAAGTGCGGTCCGAATTCCAGGCATCCGCTCCGAGCTTCTCTGCCAATCGCCAGGTATCGAAGTTGAAATGGATCGCGTCGGCACCACCGCTGACTGGAATATCGCTGGCGAAGGCGTCGGCTCCATAGAGCGCAACCAACTCAGGATCCATACCCTTGCCAAGCTTGTGCCCTGGGGTGGAGAAGGATGTCATGTTGTGCTGGCGGTAGGCGGAAATCCCCTCGATCAGGGGAGCGCGGTTGTGGTCCAGATTGCCGTGCTCGTCGACAATGGATGGCTCGAAAAATGGTGCCGCTGCGTCGATGGAGTGCACTTTGTGCTCGTCGTTGCGGCTGGTGGTGGCGGCTGTTGCCATCGGTTCGAGAGTGCCCCCTGAGTGTCGTCTGCGTATCTCGAAAATTTTCACGCATGAATGAGGTCTGACATCAGGCTCAGGCTGCACAAACTGAACGCATGAAGTTGTGCGAGATGCCCTGTTTTGGAGGCGACGATTGTTCGGAATACATGGAAACGCGCGCATCTCGACAGGAGGGAACATTCGCACGTCCTTCTGTCATCTTGCCGAATGCGAAGAGATGGACTCGACGAGTCTACCCCCGTTCGAAATACCGACGTCGCTCCCAATCGGTTACTGCTTGATCGAACGAGGCTTGCTCCAGCCTGGCCGCATGAAGATAGTGCCGTGCGGCCACTCCCCCGAAGAGCAACTCTGGCAGGTCGCTTTCTTCCCAGGCAGAGATCGCTTCGGAGAGCGATCCGGGCACACGGGGATGGTCGGTTGTCAGATAACCGTTTCCGGCGAATGGCTCGCCGGGGTCGATTTGGTGTTCGATTCCGTACAGCCCAAGCGCCAGCATTGCGGCATACACCAGATAGGGATTGCTATCGCTTCCAGGGAAACGGTTCTCGATACGTAGGCTCGCTCCATGCCCGACGATCCGGAATCCGCTGGTTCGGTTGTCCATCGCCCAAACCAGATAAACCGGTGCCCAGCTCGCAGAGGAAAAACGCTTGTACGAATTGATATTGGGAGAAGTCAGAAGGGAGAGCGCCCGGGTGCCTTCCAACAGCCCGCCGAGAAACCACCGCATGGTTTCCGACATGGCGCCCGATTCGGTGGGAAAGAGATTCTCCCCGGTTGCCGCCGACGCTAGCGAGCAGTGCACATGCCCGCTGGATCCCGTCCAACTGGAGTCGGGTTTTGCCATAAAAGTTACGGCCATTCCCTGCTGGATGGCCATCTCCTTGATACCGTGCTTGAGCATCACCGTGCGGTCCGCCGCTTCGAGCGCGGTCCCGTAGTGGATGTTGATCTCATGCTGCCCGACCGCGGCTTCCCCTTTGCTGAACTCGATCGGCACCCCGGCCGCGTTTAGCTGGTTGCGAAGTAGCCGATAAAACGGTTCGTATTTGGTTCCCTGGAGGAGTTGGTAGTCTTCGTTGAAATCGCCACCCAGTACGAAATTCTGATAATCCTTCGATTTGATCGCGCGAAAGCTTTCGTCGAAAAGATAGAACTCCAGCTCGCTGGCCATGTTCGGCTCGAACCCCATGCTCTCGACAGCGTGCAACTTGCTGCTTGAGCAGGGTACGCGGCGCAACGGGAATTTCTTCGCCGGTTGCTTCGTCGACCACATCGCCCATGATCAGGGCGGTCCCGTCGAGCCAGGGGATACGCCGCACCGTGTTCCAATCGGGACGTGAGAGGTAATCTCCATACCCTGCGTCCCAGGTCATCAGCTCGTAGCCCTTGCGAGCCTCGAGCTCCATGTCCGTGCCGAGGAGATAGGTGCAAAAGTGCGTGCCATGATTTTTGGCATGTTCGAGGAAATACCAACCGGTGACCCGCTTTCCCACCAGCCGCCCTTGCATATCGCAACTGGCAACGATAACGGTGTCGATCGCCCCGCTTTCGATCTCGGCAGCGAGCTCCTGCGCCGTCAACATCCCCCGAACTTCCATCGATCTAGACCTCGTCTTCCAGCCGGTAGAAGCGCACTGCGTTGTCTTTCCAGAGTTTGGCCTTTTGGGCGTCAGTGAAGATCCCTGGTGATCTCTTCAACGGTCTCGACCCAGCGCGGATAGGAGGCCGCCTGGGTAACCACTGGCCAGTCCGATCCGAACAGCACCCTGTCCTCGCCGAAAGCCGTCAACGCGTGTTCGACGTAGGGGCGCACATCGTCGATCGTCCAGGATTCGAAGCTCGCTTCCGTGGTGGCGCCGCTGATCTTGCAGACCACGTTGCCCAGGGCGGCCAGCTCCGTCAACTGACTCGCCCAGGGCTCGAACACCCCACCGCGGATGTCCGGCTTGGCGATGTGATTCAGGATGAACTCGGTGCCGGGGCATTGCCGCACCAGCTCCGCAGTCGCTGCGAGCTGGGTATGGTTGCAGGCAATCTCTGAGCTGAGCCCGTATTCCGCTAAAAGCTGATTGCCGCGGATGAAGCCGGGTTGCAAGCAATATTCGGGATCGGGCTCAGCCTGAACGATGCGCCGGATGCTTTTGATCTTGGGAGACATCGCCACGAGCTGTTCCAGGAACAGACGCACTTTCTCGCCCTCTTCCAGCGGAGCCCACGGTGTGATCGCCAGCACGCGTGCATCGACTTCGGCAAGTGAGGCAATCGTCTGCGCCTCGATCAGTGCATACGGCGGCGCAACCTCGACTTGCAGATAGACGAACCCTTCGACCGGGAGTCCTTCGGTAGCCGCAAAGTAGTCGTCGATCCAGAATCGCTTGTTGAGCGTGGGAATGCTCTCCAGCCAGGGGATCGGGAAACGATCGGTATCCCAGATGTGCACATGTGAATCGATAATCGGCCTCGCGGACATGGTGCGCCTTTCTCCTCAAATCGTGTCGTCGTTACTCTAGCGCAGCTTGCTCGAGAAGCGGTTGCCGTGACAGCGCGAGATGCGCGACCGGGCACTCCAGACAGCGACGCGGTTCGCAATACCGACGGTCGAGCTGGATCAAACCCTGCATACCGCGCTCACCAATTCGTCCAAAGCGAATTTTTCCAGACACCTGGTGCATCGCTTGTTTGGTGGTGCGGTTCGGCTCTCCCGCTTTCAGCACTTCCCAGCAGTGGGATGCCTGCTCGGAGAGCTGCGGATCGCCGGTGGCGTCCGCTAACGCCAGCAGGAAAGGAAGCACGGTAGTGGCCACGATCGCAATTGCCCGTCCTTCTCCCAATGCCGGCACGATCGCCTGCTCGAGAGCGCTCCATGAGCAACTCGACCGGATCTCCTCCGGTGCGCACGGTGTTCACAATCGACGCCGTCAAACTCTCGATCGAGTTGGTGAGCAGCGCGGCCGCCATTCCCAATCGCACCAACGGATGGTTCGCGGGACGCACTCGCACGCGTTCCCAGCTCGTGGGCGCGAGACGATCGAAATGCCAGGCCGTGCCCCGGGTTTGCCAAAACTCCTCGATTCGATCTAACTCCGCAGGAGAGAGTTGCGCAACGTCGGCCTCCGTGGGTGAGAGTGGCAGAAACCCTCCCGCGCCGAGCAAGAGACCAAGTCCGAGTGCATAGCGTTCTTCCGGTGCAACCATGGCCAGCATCGCGTCGATCACATTGACTGGCATTCGCTGGGCCAATTGCCGCATCGGCTCCCGATTGGCGGAGTAGCCGAGACCGTCCATCAGGAGCTCGAAAAGGATGTCAGCCGGCGTATCCTGCTCGAAGCGGGCGGAGATTTGCGCCACCTTTTCGCCCAGCCGCTCGTCTCCCAAACGCCAGAGTGCGGCGCGGATAGCATTCGGCTCATCCCGCGCGACGTGCTCCGCGCAAACTTCCCCGCCAACCAGGTTCCAGTCGACCTCGAAACCGTGCAGCACTGTCAGCAGCTCGGGGTTGGGGGTGACCACCGCGACCGGGACGATGCGGCCATCGGAGCGCCGGGTTTCGCTCCCGTCATGTTCCAGCACGATGTGCAGGATTACATCGTTATAGCGTGGATCGCGGTCATGTCCATGTTGCCGCCAGGCTCCGGTGGTGAGATGGATTTCGATGTTACCCGCGAGCAAACGTCCTTCGCCGAAATCGATGAGCGCCTTCTGGAAGTCTGGTCCCAATCCATGCGACCAGCTTCCGCGATAGACGATCGTCAGCGTTCGTCCGTCAGTGGTCTGTAGTGGAGCACTAAGATCGGCTCCGTTCCACCAGCGCGAAACGGCGATCTCTCGAACGTGTGCACTCTCCATGCGGGTCGTATCCAACCAACTGCTCGGGCGTCATTTCCGGATGAGATTTCGCCGCACTCTACCAGATCGCCGGTGGTCGTTTGTGAGACGCCGAACCCTGGACTATCTCCACATCAAGTCTGCTCGAGAAATGACTCGATCGCTCGGTACGCGCCTGATTGCCAACCTGGTTCGGTTACATCTAGCCAAGTGATTCGCGGGTTTTTGCGCAACCACGTCTCCTGGTGCCGGACAAAGCGATGGGTATCGTGCTTGATCGTACGAATCGCATCGTCCAGCGACACGTCACCATCGATGACTGGAAAAAGTTGACGATAGCCAAGTGCGGAAAATGCCGGATTCGATCTGGGAATGCCCGATTCCAGCAGCGTGCGCACCTCACGTTCCAATCCCTGTGCGATCTGATCGTCGACCCGCTTGTCGATCGCTTGATAGAGCTGTTCCCTTGGCATAGAGAGCCCGAGCTCGAGCGTCCGATAGCGAGGTGGATCTTTGCCTTCTAGCTCCGACATCGGTTGTCCCGTTGCCGCATAGACCTCCAGCGCACGAATCACCCGGCGTGGATTCGCGCCACTCCGCTCTGCCGCGATGGGATCGACCGCTCGGAGTCGCTCGACCACCGTTTCCAGCCCGATACGCTCGATCTCGATCGCGAGCCGGGTGCGAAACGCTTCGTTTGGCGGCACCCTCGGGATCCGCCAGTTTTCCACTACCGCATTGATATAGAGCGGCGTTCCCCCTGTCAAAAAGGGGAGCTTGCCACGTGCCAGCACATCGTCGGTGGCGGTAAACGCCAGCTCCTGAAAGATCGCCAGTGACATTCCCTCGGGATCGTCGAGATCCAGAATGTCGATCAGGTGATGCGACACTCCGCGGCGTTCGTCCATCGTCGGTTTGGCGACGCCGATATCCATTCCCCGATACAAGTACCGGGAATCGGCGTTGACCACCTCGCCGTCGAGGTGCCGGCTCAGCTCGATCGAAAGTGCGGTTTTGCCGGTAGCCGTGGCACCGCAAATGACGATCAATGGTGGCAGCAGCGACAGTTCAGTTTGTGTTGTACCTGCATCCAAAACTACAATGGCCTACTGCGAGGAAGCGATCCGCTTCCCATTCGACGGCGAAACCCCGCGGAGTCGCGTGTCGTTCCAACAAAAGGCATATTCCGCACAGGCTCCTGCTTCATGGTTCAATGGCTCGTACAAATCCTCAAAATCGCGACCATCCTGGTACTTTCCGGGCTGGTGTTGCTTGGCGGCGCGCGCGCCTTCGAGCATTTCCAGGACGAATCGCGCCCCGATGATGTGGGGAAGGTCTACACCGTCTCGATCGATCAGGACAACACGCCGGACGAGATCGCCGAGCTTCTCGAAGAGAATGGCCTGATCAACAGCAAGACGTACTTCACCAGTCGCATGCGCGTGGTGAGCTCTGAACTGGAACCGGGATCGTATCGCATCACCAAGGGAATGTCGGTGGGCGATATCATCGACACGATCACGGGAAAGGCGACCAGCGAGAGCACATCGAGCGGAGGGGGCGAGAATGCCGACACGTCCACGCTCTCGATCACGGTCATCGAAGGATGGCGCACCGAGCAGATCGCCGATGAGCTGATATCGCTCGGTTGGAATGGCTCGTTCGACGAGTTCATGGAAGCTGCCCAAAGCTACCCGTCAGAGAATTTCTCTTTCCTGGCGGATCGGCCGGAGGGAGCCTCGCTCGAAGGTTATCTCTACCCGGACACGTACAACTTCACGCCCGATTCGACACCCGACGAGATTATCGAATCGATGCTGAATAACTTCGATGCCAAGGTCCCACAAGAGATGCGCGACCGCGCTGCTGAAATGGGACTGTCGCTCTACCAGGTCATGACGTTCGCATCCTTGGTGGAGCGCGAAGCTGCCGTTTCTGAAGAGCGTCCAATCATTGCTGACATTTATGAAAAACGATACACCGAGGGGTGGCGACTGGAAGCCGACCCGACGGTGCAATATGCGCTTGGCACCCACGAGGACTGGTGGCCCGAGCTCAGTGGTGATGATCTCTACGACGAGAGCCCGTATAACACCTACCAGGTGGACGGCTTACCTCCCGGACCGATTGCGAACCCGGGCTACTCCTCGATTCGAGCGGTCCTCTTTCCTTCTGATTCTCCCTATTACTACTTCTTCGCCAAGGCCGACGGCTCTGGCTACCACTTCTTTGCCACGACCTCGGACGAGCAACAGCAGAACATCGACTTCGTCGCCGGAGATGCGAGCGAACCTGCCGCCGGTAGTGACCCCTTTGCGGGCACCTGATCGATGAGCGACGCTCCACGACTCCGGCTGGGGGTCATTGGCGATCCAGTCGAGCATTCCATTTCTCCCGCTATGCAGCAGCCGGCGATCGATGCACTCGGTATCTCTGCCGTCTACGAACGCTGGCACACACCCCTCGACGAGCTCCCGGCTCGGATCGAGTCGTTGCGCGCCAGTGATGTCCTGGGAGCCAATGTCACCGTTCCGCATAAGGAACGTGTGCTCCTGCTCGTCGATGAGGTTTCTGACCTTGCCCAGCGCGCAGGCGCGGTCAATACGATTTCCAATCGCCAAGGTCGTTTGGTGGGCGACAACACGGACGTCTCTGGACTGAAAAGCTCACTCCAGCGGCATTCAGATGCGCTCGCCAGTTGCCGGGCTGTCGTTTTAGGGGCAGGTGGCGCCGCTCGTGCAGTGGTCCTTTCGCTGGAAGACGTGGGAGCAGGACGAATCTCAGTGCTCAATCGGACAATCGAACGAGCAGAACGCTTGCGAGACGATCTGGCTCCGGCGCCGGTGGTTGCGATAGCTTCTGGCACTGTCGCGGCCAGCGACGCGCTACGCTCGGCTGATGTGCTCATCAATGCCACGGCACTTGGATGGAAACGTGGGGAGCTTCCCCTGTCTCCGGACGAGATTGCTCTACTGCCAGAGTCCTGCCTGGTGGTCGATATCACGTATCGGGACACGGATCTGTTGGAAGCCGCCCGCGCGCGCGGACTCCGCACCCTGGATGGTCTCGAGATGCTCGTCTTCCAGGGAGCTCGTTCGCTGGAGATCTGGACGGGTATGACGCCCTCTATCGACCTGATGATGACCGCCGCGCTCGCGGCAAGGGCCGCCCGATCGTGACCGTATTCCTGATCGGACTCGTCGTCATCGGTTTCCTGCTGGCGGCAGTACTGTGGAACCTGGCAGAAATCGGACTGGGCATGAGCTCGCGCCAGCTTCATCCGGTGTGCATCCAGTGCAGGACACCTCTGTCGAATACAACCTGGCTGCCGTTTTACGGGTTGTTCACCGCATGGCGGTGTCGTTCCTGCGGTGCCAGACAACCGCGCAGCCGCTTCATCTGGGAAGCGATCGTCGCGGCTTATTTCTTTTTGCTCGGCTGGAAATGGGACGACTCGCGTCACCTCGTGTTTGCGGCTGTTTCCGCGGTGCCTTTGCTTCTGATCTTCATCATCGATCTCCGCGGAAATATTCTTTATCTGAATAGCATTGTGCTGGCATTCGTCGTAGCCGCGGTGCTGGGCTTTCTCGACGGGCCGGCTGCCATGGGATCGGCCATGGTGGGACTCATCGCCGGGATCGCTATTGCGATTGCGTTTTTCGCGCTTTCCCGTTGGGTCTTCCGCAGCATGCATCTCAAGATCTCCGCTATCGGAATAGGGGATATTTACATCGCGGCAGCCGTTGGAGCCATCGTGCGTGGCGACGGAATCGTGCCCGCTTTTGTCATCGCGGTCATTTTGGCGGTCACTGCCAGCATCCTGCTGCCCATCTTTTCGAAACCTGCCCGGTCGCGCGCGACCGCATATGGTCCGTTTCTCTGTCTGGGTGGTCTCCTGACACTGCTTCTGTGAGACTTCCGACTGCAATGCATCGGGGTCGATCCCGGGCGTAGCACGACGGCGGCGGCCCCGAGTAGCGGCAATCGCTTGGGATTGCTCTATCCACTCCGAGTAACAGGTACATTATTGAAACGTCTGTGTCGTTTGAAGGCTGTAGTGCGACACCACCAAGCATTTCAGGCCGGTAGCTCCTCATGCTGTGAGCGACCTAACAAAAGAAAACCGCCGGTGCAATCGCACCGGCGGTTCGGTTATTCAGATCAGAGTCAGAAGGTTAGTTGCCCCAATCGACGTCGTAGATTCCGTCACCGTCTTCGTCGGTGAGTTGAACACCACAGCCGTCGAAGCCACCGGTTCCAGCGCCGCCGCCAGTTGCAGTCCCACCAACCGAGACCGCGCATCCGCCGTCGGCCAATCCGCCGCCGTTGCCACCAGTCGCGTTGCCGCCGACCGCAACCGCCGTGCCGCCGTTGCCTCCGGTCGAACCAGAATCGATCGAGCCCGGTTGACCACCGTTGCCGCCGTAGGCGTTGCCGTTCGTCGCGGTGGCATTTCCGCCAGTTCCACCGTTCCCGCTGGTAGCCGAGTCGCCAGTCGCCACGCCGCCGTTGCCGCCAGCGCCGCCAATTGCGTCACCGTTGACTGCGGTTGCGTTGCCACCATTGCCACCGTTCCCAGAAGTCGCCACGACGCCGGTCGCATTGCCGCCATTACCGCCAGCTTCCGCCGGTCGCATTGGCATTGGTCGCGACAGCATTTCCGCCATTTCCGCCGTCGCCGCCGTAGGAAATACCGCCAAACGCGACGCCACCGTTGCCCCCATCGCCACCGAAGGCATTTCCTCCGCCGATGAGACCAAGGCCGCCAGTTGCGGTACCGCCGTCGCCGCCCATCCCGCCAAAGACGAGATCGGCTTCGCTCGAAGGCGCGCAATCGCTGTCGATCTGCGCATCCGAATTACTGAGTTGGAACATGAGAACGGAGACGTTGCAGTCACCAGTCAGTACCTGCGCATCGAAGGCTCCTCCGGCGTCTCCACCGTCGCCGCCAAACGCGCTACCGCCGATGTAGCCATATCCGCCGGTGGCTGAACCACCCGCACCGCCGTTGCCACCAAGTGTGAAATCGGAGGACGATTGCGTAAGGTTGACCGTGCCGTTGTAGTTGTAGGTAATGATCCCAATGGTCATGGCGCTGCCGCCCTGGCCACCCTGGCCTCCGTTGGCGTTGCCACCATTGCCAATGTGACCAGCTTCGGTCTCACCTTCGATGATCTCGCCCGGAGTTGCGACGCCGTCGTTCGAATCTCCCGCGAGACTTTCGCCGGCGTTTGCCTCACCCGGTGTACCGACGCCGTTGACATTCCCAGGGGTGACGTTGGGCGTCGATGTTACCGTGCCAGGACCGGAACCATTTGATCCAGATTGCGTGCCCGGTAGCCCGGTTCCACTGCCGCTGCCACTGTTGCCGGAGCCGCCGCTACCGTTACCTGCAGTTCCCCTGGATCCACCCGAGCCCTGGCCACCAACACCTTGGCCGGCGACTACCGTACCGAGCACGCCAGTCGATTCGCTGGCTTGTCCACCCTGGCCGCCATTGCCGCCAATGGCATCGCCACCAGCGCCGCCGTTGCCACCAGCACTGAAGTCCCCAGTTTTGATCGCGGAAATCGAACCACCGGAGGAGGCATTGGCATTGAGGACCATTCCAGTGACGATCGAGTTGCCACCCGAACCCCCGGAAGCGCCATTGGCGACCCCACCAGCTCCACCGATTCCGCCGTAGGTATTTCCTTCGTACACATCGCCGCCGAAAGCATTGCCGCCCTGGCCGAGACCACCCTGACCGGTGCCGCCATTCGCGTCACCGCCGTAGCCATTTCCGCCCGTGCCGACACCGCCAGTATTGCCGGTGTGAACCGTGTCCGAGACGCCCGCACCGCTGGTGCTGCCGGATCCAGACGCGCCACCACCGCTCGCGTTGCCGCCAACCGTGTTGCCGCTGGCATTTCCACCACTGCCGTTTCCGCCAGTACCGTTTCCGCCAGTACCGCCCGAGCCGCCCTGACCGAGCCCGCCCGTGCCGGTTCCACCGACGACAGTACCGCCGGTCACGCGTCCTCCATTGGCCTGGCCGCCCGTGCCGCCATTGCCGCCTTGCGCGTCACCTCCGTCGCCGCCATCGCCAGCGATTGCGGTGTTTCCACCGAGGCCGGTGACGGTGATATCGCCCTGCGCGTGGTTCGCATTGATTTCTGTCAGATTTGCTGAGCCGCCGTCGCCACCGTTGCCACCGTTTCCGGTGCCTCCGGTTCCGCCCGTGCCTCCAGTTGTCGTTCCACCGTAGACATCGCCGCCAGTTGCTGTTCCGCCTGTACCGGCGCCACCTGTTCCGGTGCCGCCGTTGGCGTCGCCACCGTAGCCAGCTCCGCCATTGCCAGCGCCACCCTGATTGCCGCCGCCTTCGGTGTGTGAGAGCGCAGAGCCTCCGATCGATCCGGAGCCAGATGCGCCACCACCGATTGCGCTGCCGCCAATCGTGTCGCCGCTGGCGTTACCGCCGGTTCCGTTACCGCCAGAGCCATTGCCAGCGATCCCAGCGCGGCCACCGACCCCGGTTCCGCCGGTGCCCGAGCCTCCAGTGACTGTGCCACCCTGGGCATCCCCACCGTTCGCGGTACCACCTTTTCCGCCAGTGCCACCGGTTCCAGATGCGCCGTCGCCGCCATTACCTGCGACCACCTGCGTATTACCGGAGCCAGCCCAATTAAGCGAGCTGCTTTGTGTGATCTGTGATGTGGTGTGGTCGATGGAGCCGCCGTCCCCGCCGCTTCCGCCGGTTCCGGTCCCACCCTGGCCGCCCTGGCCGCCGTTGGTGTCGCCTGCGCGAACCTCGCCGCCCACGGCATATCCGCCATTGCCAGCACCACCGGTAGCGCTGCCACCAGTGGAGTTTCCGCCAGTGCCGGTCCCACCGACCCCGCTTCCACCGGTGTTGCCTTCACTCACCGTTGAACTGGTCGCGTTACCGCCCTGCGAATTTGCGCCGGACGCCCCCTGACCGGAAGCAGCGTTACCGACCGTCGAACCACCAGAGTTTCCACCGCGTCCGTTGCCGCCCTGCGCGCTACCAGCGGCTCCGGCGGTTCCGCCCGATCCGGTACCACCGGTGGCATTGCCAGCTCGTACCGTGCCACCGCTGGCATTGCCACCGGTGGCGGAAAACCCGCTAGCGCCGGTTCCGCCGGAACCAGCCGTGCCGTTGCCGCCATCCGCGGCTGAAATAGAGATATAGGATCCGTTGTCAGTAGTGGTTTGCGGCAGGAGATTTCCGTCCAGACCTTGCGCGCCGGTATTGTTTTGCCCCTGACCGGCTGGTTTAGCTGAGGTATTGCCACTGGTTACTGGGCCGCCGGTAGCTCTGCCACCATTCGCGACGCCAGCCGTCGTGCTGCCTCCGGTCGAGTTTCCTCCCGTAGCATTAGCGCCGAAGCCGTTCCCGCCGGTATGTCCGCCACCGGTGGTAACCGAAGACGCATCGTTGCCAACGATCGCGGCAGCGTCAACAGATGTTCCCGCTCCATCGCCGATCTCGTCGGCGCGCACTGCTGGAGCGAAAAGACCGGTCGCCAGAACGATTGAAAGAACCGCGGCGATCCAGAACGATGTGCGGTTCCGGCAATGTTTCAAAGACCTACCCATTCCTGCGTGAACCGTTGCCGGCGAGGCGCAGATTCACTTTCCCGTTTGCGGGAGACCGAACCCCAGTGTACCGGTGGCCCCATGTGAACGCAAGCGGTCCCGGACGTTCGTCCGGGACCGTTGTGCGCAACTTTGAGTAGGGTCGTCGAAGTCGTAATGATTAACCTTGAGGCGTTGCCTCGGCGACCGGAGTCCCATCGGCGACGGGAGTGGCGGCGCCCGGTACATCCTCAGATGGCGCGCTCGAGATAACTGCAGACCGCAGGACGCGTGTTTCCTCTACCGGCTGCTGGAGCGGCTGGTGGAAATACATGACCCAGGGCCGGCCGAGGGTATCGACGGAAACCGTCGCGATTCCCTGGATTCCTTCTTCTCCGGCGGTCAGTGTCTCTTCGGTGCCAGCGGCGGTCTCGCCCGGCGCAATCGCGATCGCTCCGACCTTCACCGACACGCCGCTGCCAAGGTTGTAAACCACATACGTAGTGCCGTCATTGCTCACCGCAATACGCGGATAACTGCCTCGGTCTCCGGTAGCGATCAGTGCTGCATCGCTCCAGCTATCGGCATCCTGGTCGAGTCGCTGGAGGAAGAGTTGGTTCGCATCCGCTGTCCGGCGTCCGTAGACGAGCGTTACGCCGCCACTCGGATCATCGGCCAAATCGAGAAACCGGCCACCAATGAGATCCTCTCCGCGGTCGAAGATCGGCTGCGGCTCACTCCAACCGGCGGAATCCCCGATCGGTCGCTCGCTCCACATAAGCGTGGTTGCGGTGTTGAGACCAACATCGGTGTTATAGACCGACCACACCGCGACCAGGCGATCGCCATCGGCGACGAGCTGTGGGCGACTGGAATTGGTGGCATCGTCAGCGCGCTGATTGATTTGCACCGGTTCGGTCCAGGTGCCATCCGGATTGAGATCGCTTTCGAAAATATCGGCGTTGGACGGGTCAGCGGTACGCAGCTCTTCGGAAACGCCGCGTTGATCCTGCCAGGCCAGATGCAAGCCGCCATCGCTATCGATGGTCAAGTCGGGGCTTAGCTGATGTCCGGCATTCTCGCTCGCAACGATGACCGCGGGCGGGCTCCATTGGCCGGCATCATCTACGGTCAGGTAAACCAGGGTCGAGAATGATGCGGCATCGAGCGAGCCACGAATGGTGTAGACCAAATGAACCGTGCCGGAGGAGTCCACCACGCCGGTTGGGCCGAAACTGACTTCACCTGGAAGCGCGACGGCAGGCTGCCAGGTGCCGGTGCCAGGATCGAAGTGCGTTGCAAAGAGCTTGCGGTTGGAGAGCAGGGGGTTCGCACCGGGTTCGGTTGGTAGCCGAAGCTGCGCGGTGAAAAAGCCCCAGGCGCCGCCATCGGGCAGATTGATCACCACGGGCGACCAATCGATCGAAACTTCATAGAGGCTCGCGACCCCACCGTTTTCGATACGGATCGTGTCGTAGCTCGACTGGACGGCCGCAGCTGCAGGGAAAAGCTGGAGTGCGGTGGCCAATGTGAGTGTGCCCGCGAGGGCAATGGTTCTCAATCGTCGTATGAACATCGTAGTCAACCTCGGATAAGGGCGAAAGACAGTTTCGCCCGGCTAAAACCAAACGCGGGGACACAAACCGCGATTCGCGGCACGCCGGATGCTAACAGACTCGCTCTTCCCGGCGACCGAACCAAGGGTACCGGTCGCCGGGGAAGGCACGAATCTACTCGCCCGATTCCGGCAGATCGAGGAAGTCCTGAGCGATGTAGCCGGTGATCGACGGATCATCGTCGAGTGCTACTGGCCACCAGATGTAGGTTCCGTCGTCTTCGGACGGCCCAAGGATCGTGACGGTTTGGCCAAAGAACACCTGGGTCACGATTTCGCAATCGGTGCTCGCGCAGTCGCGCATATTGACGCCATCTGAGTTGACGGCTATCGAATCGCCTTCTTTCGGCCCGCTCGGTGTTGCCGTTGCCGTCGGAGATGCTGCGGTTTCCGGAGCGCTGGTAGGTCCGGCTCCGGGTGTGCCATCCGCTGGTGGCGTGTCACCCTCCGGTGTCGAGGTGATCTCAGTACCAGTGACCTGGATCTCTCCAACTCCTTCACCCGATGGGGTCGGTTCGGTCTCCGGATTGGATGGCGATATGGTTAAGCGCAGGAACGAGATTGCCCCGTCCGTTTCCGGCCGCACTGCTTCCTTCATTCCTAAGGGAGCGTATATCGCATCGTTGACGGCTAGATTGGTTTCGGTGCCGGGTGCGGAATCGGGTTGCGGACCGGGAGTTGCCCCCCGGGAAATCTGGACCTTGCCGCCGATAACCGTGAAATCGAGCCCACCTTGCCGTAGCGAGAGCATGGTCTGCGTTGCTTCTGCTGGAATCGGGTCGCCCTTATCGATGTCAAGCTGGTCGACCACAATCCGAATGCCATTGGCTGGCATCGACGAGGCGACTCCGTCGCCGAGAATCTGCGGAGTGACTCCGGAGAATGCCTCAGCACCGGGCTGACCGCCGATATAGGTCACTCCCGGAGGATGCTGATGACCAGCCGGAAGGAGCACCACGGTTAACAGCGAGACGGTCTCGGAACCAGCATTGCGAAATGTCATCGGAGTTTGGGGCAGATACGCGAGCTGGTCACCCGCGGTCATCTCGAATTCGGAATCGACCGGCGCAAGCTGACCGGCAGTGGGGGTGCCCGCGTCTGACCGATCGCTAACCAACGTGAGATCCGCCACCCCACCAACCTTGACTGTCAACGTTCCTCGCTCGACTACCACGATCTCTGGACCGGGGTGGGTGTGTAGCGGGCTACTGGCGTCCGGTTCCAGCGTGATGCGCAAGAGGCGAACGAACGCTGGCGCAATTGGATAATCGCCAGCATCAAGTGTGGCATCGATCAAAACCCCGGGGCTCTCACTCTCCTGCGCGGCGACAGGAAGCGAAAACCTGCCCAACAGCGTGAAAGCCAGCAAGGGCGCGATCCAGATGAGCCGGCGCAATCGGCCAATTGACATGGTGAAAATCCTCCGAAAAGTAGCGCCGGTCGCGATCCAGATACCCTTGCCTCGCGCTTCTATGCGGGCGGGAGTAGGGTTTCCGGGAAGGTGTGGCCCCGGCGAATGGACCGCAACACTACCTTATTCCTCATGAACGTAGGCGCGCCCTGAACGGTTTGCCCGGCGATTGCGGTCAATCCTTACCAGAATTTACGCAGACTGCACGTTCACCGGTCGTCGATTGTTGCAATACCCGGCGCAGGCCGATAAGATGCCAGTGAGACTTTCCTGTGCAGCAAAGCACGGTTTCTGACGGAAACATTCCAGCAGGTAACCATGCTCCGTGCGTCAATCAGGAAATATCACCGGACCTCGCCCTGGTGCACGGGCGATGGAACCGCCCGGATCGAGTGACCGTATAAGGTCGGAAATGGCCGAGGTTGGTCGTGCGGGACGAAGAATTGATGGTCAATGGTGCGGGAAGGCGGGGATGAAGCGAAGCCGGAGGGCGTGTAAATGCCCAACGGCTCGTTGTGTTCTTGCCGCATCAAAAGGATGCGTTTCCATGGTTTGCGCAGCCATGGTCGCGTCCTGGAAGGTCGGAGCGGATTTTGGCAAAGGCCTCGATAGGTAGCCAGTCCAGATACAAGCGATACGATACCGTGATTTCACGCGGTATCGTGCTTCGTTGGATTGCCTCGCTGGTGCTGTTGGCGAGCACGCTTGTGTTCGCGACTCCTTCCCTTGCTGCGCCCGATGGCGCGGCACCTTCCATAGTTCAGCTCGAACAAAACGGTGGCAATGCTGGTCAAGGTTCCAGCGGCGACGGCGATGCAACCGGTGGCGATGTAACCGGTGGCGATGCCACTGGGGGGGATGCCACGGGTGGCGACTCCGGTGGGACTTCGGGCGGAACCGTCGGCGGCAATGCAACTGGTGGGACCACCTCCGGGGGCAACGCGACTGGTGGAAATACCTCGGGCGGCAACGCAGGCACCGGTGGAAACGCAGTTGGTGGCGATGGCATTGGTGGAAACGCAAGTGGCAATGTCACTGGAGGTTCGTCCACATCCGGCAACGTGACCGTCTCTGGAACCGCCAGTCAGGGCGGCAGCGTCACGTCTCCTGCTATTGGTGGTTCTTCAGCAAGCGGAGGTGGAGGCGCACCGGGAAGTGGTGGGACTGCTGATGGTGGCAGCACCGCGAACGGCGGACCTGGCGGGTCCGGCGGTGGCGGTGCGGGCGCGCAATCGTTTGGCAGTGGGAGCACGGGTGGTTCGGCGACCGTCGGTGACTTTCGTGCTGGAACCTCTGTTTCCATCGTCAATGGTGGCGCAAACACCGGTGGAGACGGCCGAGGCGGCGCAGCGTTTGGTGGTAACTCAGTCGGCGGCGATTCGCTCGGCGGGATCGCCTCGGGCGGCGCGGCTGTTGGCGGCGCGGTTACCAGCGGATCCACCATCGGCGGTGGCAATATCGGTGGTCAGGCAGGTCAAGCCACTGGCGGCCAGGGCGTCGCTGGCGGAGCTCTTGCGGGAGCCGGCGGCACAGCCAATGGCGGCACCGCGGATGGTGGCAACGGCGGAGCTGGTGGTAATCCAGGTCTCGCAACCGTCGCTGTAGGCGGAGCGGTCTCCACTGGCGATGATGGCAATTCTTCTGAACATGAATCAACGACGGGCAAAGGCAGCGCGGCGCAAGCCAACGCGACTGGCGGCTTGGGCGGTAATGCATCCGCTGGCGCCGTGGCCCCAGCGATTGCAGGAGCTGGTGGTTCCGGCGGAGACGGCGGAACCGCACTAGGTGGAGGCTCCTCAGCGACCGGTGGCAATTCCAATGCCGGTAGCGGCACGGGTGGCAACGGCACAGCGGGCAGCGGTGGTAACGCTTCTGGTACGACAGTTGGCGCGGATGCCGTCGGCGGCGTGGCTACCGGTGGCGATGCCGCTGGTGGAACAGCGGAAGCTGGCAACGGTGGAGACGGTGGCGCTGCGACCGGTGGATCTGGCGCCGGTGGCGATGCAACCACCTCGGTCCAGGGTGACTGGGTACAAAGTGGTGGCGCCTCGAATGCCAGTCAAACTGTCGCCTCTGGCGGTGATGTCCTTGCTATGACCACGGGTTGCGATACCAGTGGCGGTGCTGGCGGCGACGGTGGCAACGGTGGTGTGGCAACTGGCGGGTCGAACGCTTCTGGTGGAGCAGGCGGGGCGGGTGGCGCTGGATCCTGTGCTTCCACATACAACACAGCAAATCACGGCGGAAACGCTGTTCACGGTGATACCACTGGCGGCGATGCCTCATCGACAATCAATGTGGCGGGGAACACCGGCGGTTCTGCCACTGGCGGCCAGGCGACGGGGGGCTCCTCCAACGGTGGCAACGCGACCGGTGGAGCAGCTTCGGGCGGTTCGGCCTCGACTGGTAGCACGACCAGCGGCGACACCGTTGGCGGTGGCAATCGTGGCGGCGACGGAGGAAATGGCACCGGCGGTCTCGGGCTTGGTGGCACGGGCACTGGCGGTTCCGGCGGAACTGCCAACGGTGGCGGTGCTGCTGCTGGTAGCGGTGGCGCTGGCGGGACCGGCGGCTCAGCCGGCACCGGTATTTCTGGCGATGCCCTTGCCGGAGACGGCGGCGACGCGAGTTCGAGTGCAATAGGACGCTGGGGCGGCGACGCCGAAGCGACCGCTACCGGTGGAAGCGGCGGCTCCGCGACAAGTGGCGCGGCCAATCCTGGCGATGGCGGAGCAGGTGGTTCAGGTGGAGCAGGAGGGAACGCGACTTCGGGTTCCACTTCTGCCACTGGCGGTACCGGAACCGGTGGCAACGGCACCGGCGGGTCCGGCACTGGCGGAAACGGTGGCAATGCCATCGGATCGACCTTCGGCGGTCTCACCACGGGTGGTAATGCCACTGGTGGTAACGGAGCAGGTGGAAACGCTACCGCGAGCGACGCCCAAACCGGCGGTGCTGCTGTCGGCGGCAATGCAGCTGCTGGTTCAGCAACCACCGTTGTCGGACCGGGACAAACTGAAAGTCCAACGGTTAATGGCGGCAACGCCATTTCTGGTACGGCCCAGGGTGGCGACGTTATCTCGGTTGTTGCGGGATGTGAATCCGTTGCTGGCGATGCCGGTGATGGCGGAGACGGTGGCGAGGCAGACGCTGGCTCGAACGCGAGAGGCGGTCCCGGCGGTAGCGGCGGAGCTGCGAATTGTGGAGCAACCGATGGCGGCGGAAACGGCAGTGCTGGGTCCGGAGCAATCCATGGCAATGTGACCGGTGGTAGCGCGAACAGCGAAACCACAGTTGGCCCAAGTTCTGGCGGAAACGCAACGGGTGGCAGTGCGACGGCTGGCGATTCCAATGGCGGCAGCGCCACGGGTGGCGTCGGGAATGGCGGCGGTGCTTCCTCCGGAGCAACCCAGGGCGGCAACACAACTGGTGGCAGCAATCAAGGTGGCCTGGGTGGAGATGGCACCGGTGGTACCGGTGCTGGTGGCGCGGGCACTGGCGGGGCCGGTGGCACCGCAACATCCGGCGACGCGAATGCTGGCGCTGGTGGATCAGGTGGCGCAGGCGGCCAGGGCGGCGACGCCTTCAGTGGAGACGCTTCTGCCGGTAATGGCGGCAACGCTAGCGCGACCGCAGTCGCGAGCGGCGGGTACGCCGTCTCGAACGCGGTTGCTTCTGGTGGAAATGGCGGCGACGCCACAACTGGAAATGCAAATGCCGCCGATGGATCTGGAGGCGGCGCGGCCGGCTCGGGCGGTAATGCCACGAGTGGGACCGCCTCTGCGAATGGCGGCAAAGGTACTGGAGGCAACGGAACCGGTGGATTCGGTACCGGTGGCACTGGTGGTGACGCCATTGGCGACACGTCCGGTGGTTCGACTCAAGGAGCCAACGCGGTGGCCGGTGACGGCACCGGAGGTGCGGCAACGGCCGGTCAAACCGCCAATGGTGGAAACGCTACGGGCGGCACCGCATCAGGTGGTTCGGTTCAAAACGAAATCACAACTGCGATCGTAACCGGTGGCGATGCTACAGGTGGCGCCGCGGTGCAAGGCGATTTGGTCGCTATTACAGGTGGATGTACAGCAACCGGTGGCGCTGGCGGCAGTGGTGGCATTGGCGGCGTGGCCGACGGTGGCAGCATCGCATCAGGCGGAACCGGTGGCAACGGCGGAAATGCAGACTGTGGAGCTACCTCAGGCGGTGAGAATACTGCGGGTGTTGCCAGTCATGGTGATGTCACGGCTGGTGCTGCCTCCGCAGTGACCGACGTTCGAGGAAGCGCCGGCGGAGCGGCCCAGGGTGGTTCCGCAACAGGTGGCGCGTCATCCGGTGGAAACGCGAGTGGTGGCGCCGCGACCGGTGGCCAGGCTACGAGTGGAGATACGACAGGCGGCGAAGTTGTAGGCGGTGGAAACGCCGGTGGCAGCGGCGGCGCAGGTACTGGCGGCACCGGAACCGGTGGAGCTGGCACCGGCGGGTCTGGCGGCTCAGCTACCTCCGGTACTGCCAATGGTGGCACCGGTGGCAATGGTGGCGCTGGCGGTGACGGCGGCGACGCGGTCTCCGGCGATGCGACTGGCGGCAACGGCGGAAATGCCAGTGCCGACGCTGAAGTCATCGAGATCGACCCCAATGCCAGCGCTGCCGGCGGAAATGGCGGCTCTGCTTCAACAGGCACAGCGATCGGCGGACAAGCCGGGATCGCAGGCAACGGTGGAAATGGCGCCGAGGCCACAACCGGCAACGCTTCGGCGGATGGTGGTTCGGGCACCGGAGCAGATGGAGCCGGTGGTTCCGGTATCGGTGGCCAGGGTGGGCAGGCGACCGGTCATACGACTGGCGGCTCGACCATCGGTGGCTCGGTCGAAGCTGGCAACGCAGACGGCGGCGTTGGACTTGGCGGCAACTCTTCCAACGGTGGAGACGCTATTGGCGGCAACGCGGTTGCTGGAAACGTGACGGTCAACGTCACCGGCGGGACCGCCACCAGTGGCAATGTCATTGGTGGCACAGTCACGACCGGCAGCATGAGTTCCGATGATCTGATTGCTTCTCTCGTTACTCAAGGTGTATTGACCGAATCTCAAGGGGAGTTACTCTCCAGCCAAGTTGCAGGTGACACCGTCGCCAGCTTCACGGTGACCGGCGGTTGCACGGCAGTCGGCACTGAGGGCGGCAACGGTGGTACCGGGGGCTCGGCAGTCGACGGCAGCCGGGCAAATAGCGGCAGCGGCGGTTCCGGCGGGGCTGCAACTTGCGGCACAACATCCGGCGGACAGAATGGCGCCGGAGATGTTTCGCTGGGCACGGTCTCATCTGGCGACGCTACGGCGGACACGTCCGTGGGCAGTAGTACCAGTGGATCGGCCTCGGGTGGAGCAGCCACTGCGGGAAGCTCGAACGGCGGGTCCGGAACCGGAGGAGCTGCCACTGGTGGCTCCGCTTCCGGCGGCGCAACCACGGGTGGTGACGCAACTGGTGGTGGCAACACCGGCGGCACTGGTGGCGCTGGAACCGGTGGCGCTGGGGCTGGCGGAGCGGGCACTGGTGGAACTGGCGGTATCGCCGATAGTGGTTCAGCGGCTGCTGGTAGTGGCGGTGCTGGTGGCAACGCAGGTGATGGCGGGGACGCGTTATCAGGCGAAGCGCTCGGGCACGATGGTGCTGGAGCTGATGCCGACGCAGTGACCTCTCCTGGTAATGGCAATATCGATCAATCTACCGTGGGTGGCGACGGATCCTCTGCCACCTCTGGAAACGCTACTGGTGGAACCGGCGGTTCCGGTGGCACCGGCGGGAGTGGCGCTACGGCCACGACTGGAAACGCCGGCGCGAATGCTGGTGACGGAACGGGTGCGGACGGCACCGCAGGTTCAGGAACCGCCGGTGACGGGGGCGAGGCAACCGGTGACGTAACGTCTGGCACCACAACCGGAGCTGCGGTTCAAGCCGGCGACGGCACCGGAGGGCCGGCTACCGGAGGAAACGCCAGCGCAGGCGGAACTGCCAACGGTGGACCTGGTGAAGCTGGCTCGGTGGAGCTGACCGTCCTTGGTGGAACTGCTTCGAGCAGCGATACCGACCTTTCCGGATTGAGCGTCGATGGTTCAACCGTCATCACGCTCACTATGGGATGCAATATCACAGGATCTGGCGATGGACCGGTCGGGCCCGCATACGCAGAAGATGAATCGCAAACCAATACTGGCAATGACGGCGCCGCCGGTCTAACCAACTGCGGACAAGTCGACGGTGGGACGAACACCGGCGGATCGGTGTCTGTTGAAGGTGTTACCGGCGGAAGCGCGGGTACGAATGTCACCGAAGACGGTTCCGCCAGCGGCAATGGAAATGGCGGGGACGCCGCTGCTGGAAGCTCCCATGGTGGCGAAGCCACTGGTGGAGATGGCTCTGGCGGATCAGTCCAGGGCGCACTCGTTACCGGCCAAGGCGTTTCCGGTGGTAATAGCGCGGCTGGAAACGGCGGAGACGCCACTGGAGCGGACGCAAACGGCGGTGTTGGGACAGGTGGCGACGGTGGAACGGCAATTGGTGGCGATGCCACCGGTGGCAACGGTGGCGCAGGTGGCAATGGTGGAAATGGCGGAGACGCGGTTTCGGGAGACGCGGGAGTTCTTCCGCCCACCCCAACCCCCTCCCCGCTGCCAAGCCCGACCCCGCCGGTGAACCCGACTCCGACGACTCCGGGCAACGAGCCAACGCCGACGAACGAAGAGATCATCAAATCGATCAAGGCCATGCCAACTACAGGTTCCGACCATGGTCATGGATCGTCCACGACGCAGGTCCTGTTGGTTCTGTTGATGGCCGCGATGACCGCAGGGGTCCTGGCCGCAATGCTTCGGGTGCGGCGCGATCGAGAAGAGCAGCTTGAACGCGCTCGGATTCGGACGCGGTCGGGGAGAAGCCAGAGATGAGTGGCTTGTTTCGACCAACTGCCGCTGGTAGGATGAGTTGCAGGGAGGAAACGTCTACGCGTTTCAAACCCGTCGGCAACGTTCGCATCTCGATCGGCATTTCAGTTCGGGAGTGTTCAGCACTCAGTACGGCGAACCTGGGAAACTGCCCGGGCGTCGGGAAAACGTTCGCATGATGAACCGATTGAACCTACTGCGTTGGCTCGCCGCGCTCTTGCTCATTTCCGTCCTTTCGATGGGCCTGGCTTCAACTGCTTTGGCCCAGGAAGAGGGTGTGGGCGTGGCCGCAACCCCAACGGCGGTGGCCGACGGCGACGTCTCCATCGGGGATGATTCCACCACTGGCATTGCGGAAGAGCCCATAGCGACCAACACGCCTGTTTCGCCACCAGCGCAGCCGAGTGAAGCGACAGACGAGCCGGTTATCGAAGTAACGGAAACTCCGACACCTACTGATACGCCAGGCGGAATCGGTGGCGATGAAGGAACCGGTGTCTCCACGGGAGACGGCTCTCCGACTCCGGATAGCACCTCGAACGAGACCCCCACGGAAGAAGTCTCACCGACCCCGACACCCACAGAAGCTGTGGAAGCAGCGTCCGTCGGGGTGTCCGTAACGATTTACACCTGCTCCAGCGCGTTTGGGGGCGGAAATCCGGGCGGCGATGCAAATTGCTCACCCGCTCCCGGAGTGGGCGTAACGGCGTCGACGAGTGAAGGACCGATTGGTACTCTTGCCACAAACGGTGCCGGCGTTGCCAGTTTCGACGCCCCCGAAGATGCCGAAGTCCTCTTCGTCGAAGACCAGTCGACGCTCCCGAGTGGATACGTGCCGGATGGCAACGGCTCTGCGTCCGTAACTGCCAGTAGCGGCGCGTCCTCCTACATTGTCAATATTCAGGTGAGTACTGCTGGACGGCTGCAGGTCTCGAACGGCCAGTGCCCGACGTCTGGCGAAGCGCGAACCCAGTTCATTGTCGTTGGGCCGCTTGCGGTGCAGTCGTCTGCGCTCGGTTGTGAGCCGCGAGCTGGTGCCAGCCTGACTGTCACCGGTCCCGGTGGCACGTATTCGGTGGTCACCGATGGGGCTGGTAACTGGATTGGTACGGTTCCGGTGGGCTCGTACACCATCTCCAATGCGAATGCCTCGGCTGGTCTCGAGGTCGTCGCCGGTGCGACCACCATTGTTTTGGCGGTCGACTATGTTCCAGGTCCGAAAGGCACCCTGAGCATCCAGCGCTATGACTGCGCGGACGGCGACGAAGGAACCACCATCACCATAGGCGGCGGCCCGAACAATGGCTCCTGCGTACCGAGCGACAAGAGTGTCAGTGTTGCGTCTGCGGAGGGTGGAGCCGCTCCGTTGGTGATCGACCTCGGAGAGGACGGGACCACCTCCGTCGATGTTGCGGCTGGCAACTATATCGTCACCGATGGCCCGACAGGTGCCTCCGCGCCGGTGCAAGTCGCCGAGGGCGAATCCGTCACTGCCGCGATCAATAGCACGATTCGCACGGGTGCAGTTTCCGCAAGTCTCTTCTGGTGTTCCGCGTCGGTGAGCGGTTCGGTGAATCCGTCCGCCTGGGGCAACTGGACCAGCCGATGTGCACCTGCCGGAGCCGGAATCGTCGTCTCACTGCTCGATTCAGGTGGAAACGTCATTTCCACGGCTTCGACGGGCGGCAATGGCTCACTTGCTTTTAGCCGCCTGGTGCCGGGAACCTATTCACTCTCTTCCTCCAGTGGCTGCGCCCTCTTTGCCAACGGTGCGGATGCTCGCAACGGCTTTACCCTCGCCGCTGGGGATACGGTGCAGATCGCCGCGTTCGGATGTGCAGAGCCGGCCTACGTTCCGGAAGAGCCAGTAGAACCTGGTCCGAATCCTGGATCGATTGGTGGAGAGAATGGTAATCCTTCGGGCGGTGGCGGCTCGATCGGAAGCGGTGACGCGCTGGGAAACGGCGACGGCTTCTCTGGCGCGCCATTTGTAAGCCCCGGCTTCCATACACGCAACCTGAGTCATAACCCATTGGCGAATGTCTCCACTCTTCCAGCAACGGGAGAAGGAGCCAACGGTATCGCTAGCTTGACCTTGCTGACGTTGCTTGGCCTTGCTGCACTGGCTGCCGGTGCGGGCGTCTCGTTGAACCCTGGTCGTACCAAACGTTCGCACTAGCATCTCGATTTCGCCGTTTGACTGGCTGAACTAGCCGTCTACGCGGTAGCATCTGCACGCGCGCTATCAGTGCGCCTGACCCTCTAGCTCAATGGCAGAGCACCGGACTTTTAATCCGTTGGTTCCGGGTTCGAGTCCCGGGGGGGTCACTTCGGAAAAGTGTGACAAACGATGTGAAATCAGAGGGCCGGAGGCTTCAATAGCCTTCGGCCTTTAGGTTGTACCCCAATGTTGACCCCAACCAGTTACTTCAAAGCGTTCTCATGAGCCAGATTCTTGGCTCGTGATCTGCTTGAGTCGCCATTGAATTCCGCTCGATGCTTGCCCGGCATCAGGAAAATGCAGGATTCAGCCGTGAGGCGCTCCACTTCGATCGAGCGGAACGGCATTCTCCTGAAGCAATGAAGGCGAAATGTGAGAATGGAAGAAGCTTGTGAAGCTCATTTGCATCAGTTTGAGTAGCCGCCTGCGCCGATTTGATTCTCTCATTTTGCAATCGAAACACCCGGCCATTGATTCGGATTCGCCGAGACATCCACCACGATCCCATCGGGGTCCGCGACCTTGAACGATTCAGTGGGCGGGTGCGCAGGGTCGTATGGTTTCCCGCCATCCACACCGTCCCAAATGATTTCGAAGCCACGGTCGCGCAGCCGGATTGCGGCCGCTGAAAGATCGTCGACCATTACACCTATATGCAGGTAGTCGAGCATTCCGGAGACATGAAGCTGGTCGTGCGGGACCTGCATGCTGGAAGACTCGGAAATTGTGCAAGCCGTCGGTAAGATCGCAGTGCTGACTGGTCTCCTCGACTACCTGCAATCCAAGCCCGTCCCGCCAGAAACGTAATGTTTCACCGAGATCGGTCGCCCGAACGCCGACATGTACCAGCCTGGGAATCATTCAGAAGCCTCCTTGTTTTGGGGGACCGAAGAACATGAGCCAGGAGGGAGAAACAGGTGCGTTGCTAGCATTCGCTGAGTCTTGGTGAGCAACGAGTCGCCGACTCGCGGTGCATGTCCGCGTCACCAGAATTGGGATTGCTAAAGAGACACTCCTGACGAACTTGACGTTTCCAGTGGCATTCAAGTCCCGTTGCCGCACCACCGATTCAACGTCCGATCGGTCGCAACCACACTAACTCAGCAGTTTGACATAGAGGATCCCGTCCTCATCCCAGGTTTGCAGCTTCACACCTGCACCCTTCGCCGCTCGTCCCAATCCGACACGCAGCCCCCGGAGCGTTTGCCCATCATCCGGCTCGACTTTCGCTACTTTGCCTTTACCGAGTTGCTTCAGAATGTTTTCTGCTTCGATGGCAGTCTGGCTCTTCTTCGCTGGAGCGACCGGTGCGTCTTTCTCATTGATGAATTCGTATTTCAAGGTTGGATTCTCCTTAAAGCGTCAAGCTCGTGTCCACATAGCCTACAGGAACGGCTTACCGGCATTCGGTTCCGATGGGAGTCGCTTGGACGATTGGTGGCATTGGTCGCCCGAAAACTGAGTAGCCGATGCCGATCCTGACCCACGCAGTTGGGGTTCTATCAGGTTGATCTCAAACTCCAGAGGCGAAGGCGCGGTCCACTGCTCGTTCGGCATCCAGCTCACTAGGTAGCCGGAGACTGACCCAGTTGATAGTCATTTCCCGCCGATTTGCCACGATGAACTTGGCTCGTGGTTCGTTCCCGGGATTGCGCGAAACGCATATTCCATGGTCATGAGCCGCGAATGTCTATTTCAGGTGATATCGCCCAAATCGCTTATCACCATCAACGGAAAAACCGGTACCTCAGTAACGTCGCGGCCACGACCAGTCCATCTTTCCAGCGGATCTTTTTCCCTTCGCTGAATTCTCGGCCTGCATAAGAGATCGGAACTTCATAGATTCGGTGGCCGCGTTTCAGGATTTTCGCGGTAATTTCCGGATCGAATCCCCACCGCTCAGATTTCAGATGGAAGGACGTGGCAATCTCCGCGGTCATGACCTTGTAGCCAGTTTCCACATCGGTCAACGTCGTGTCGAAGAGCACATTGCACAGCAGTGTGAGAAATCGATTGCCCACACTGTGCCAGAAGTACATCGCGCGATGCGGACCGAGAAATCGGGAACCGTAGACAACCACAGCGGTTCCATTCTCAATTGGCTTAAGGAGGAGGGGGAAATCGGCGGGGTCATACTCGAGATCAGCGTCCTGGATGATAACAACGTCGCCGGTCGCGCGGGCCAAACCAGATCGAACTGCTGCTCCCTTGCCGAGGTTGGTGGGATGCACCACGAGCTCTATGTTGCTGGATGCTGCTTCCGTCCGCAGTAGCTCAGTCGTACCATCAGTCGATCCATCGTCGACCACGATGACTTGAAGTGAGCGCTGTACGTTGCTCAACCGCCGAAGGACTTCCTCTATCGTTGCCCGCTCGTTAAACGCGGGAACGATGATAGACACGACCATGTCCTGGTCGCAACCCTCGCTTGTCCGCGATTGCTCCTGAATAGGCTTGGCCAACGGCAGAATGTTCTCGATGGTATAGGTTATCTTCAGATACTATCCATGATAGGTTGCCGGCGGCTGGCACGCAAGTCGCCATCGAGGCTTAACCTGGCGCCTGCCCATGATTGACTTCCAGGCTGTCCGCGGCCCTACGCTCGAAAAGGCGCTCAAGGGAATTGGCGTCAACTTGCCCCTCTGCGCAGCCGCGCTCTGCCGAGGCGAAGCGAGGGGACAGAAAATGGCCAGGGTCGCAGAGACAATGGCTGGACGCATTCGGATACGAAGACGACGACCCAATTGAGGAGGATTTCCCGCATCTGCATTGTTCATCTGCTTGGGCGACGATTGCGGATGGCAGTGACGATGGCGGACTACCCGGCAACGCATCGGCGAGATACACTTCGCGAGTCCCGATGTAGGAAAGAACGTGACCAGCCGTCGCTGTCGGATGAACGTGATCCGATTCGGCATAGACTCAGGAGTGCTCTGTGGTCGTCGACCTGCTTGGGATCGTCTCGAGTCTCCCCGTCCATGTGCTGTCGTTCGGTCTGTTGGGGGAATTCGATCCGCTGGGCGTAGACGGCTTCGTCCTGTTCGCGACACTCCTGGTCCTCTTCCTCGTTGTCGCCACCCGAAGAAGCGAACCGAGAGGCGACAAGTCGACCAGACGGGACGAGCAAGTCATCGACCGGGCGCTCCCCGCGAGCCGCGTCCCCGTTGCCACCTCCCCCTCCACGCCCTCCACGTCCGCCATCGCTCCGGCGCTTTCCGCCACCCCGCTGTCATCCGTGCTCGAAAATCCGGAATCGCTTCCATCTGTCTCGACGCCGTCAGTCGTGCAACCAGCCAAGAGTGACCCGGAGCGACCGAAACGGGAGGTTTCCGGACTGCTCGAATTACCGGACCGAGTCGCTACCCGAGTTCGGTTGCGCAGCGCCCCGGTAGCTGCGCTGGCACTAGTCGTGGGACTGTGCTTCGTCTGGATTGGGCAGAGCGCGCTCCTCGGCGTTGATCGGGGTGCCGGGGCGTACGCCATCTGGTTTGCCGGTCTTGGACTGCTGGTTTTGGTCTACGACCAGGCCGAACGTAGAGCGCCGGCGGTACCTGCCACGACAAATACTCGCGCTGGGCTTTCCGGCAAGCGAGTGGCGGTTCTTTTCGGCATCATCGTTGTAATCTCGCTCTACATCTGGCAAGCAGCGCCCAACCGTGCCGCCGACGATTCCAGCCTTGATCTGACCCTGCTGTGGTTCGCAACGATCGTGGCGCTGATCGTCGCGGCCGCTGGTCCGCCCCGCCGGGAGCATGCCGCCCGGCTGCGCGCCTGGGCGCACTGTGCTCGCGGGGACATTCTGATCACTACTCTCATTGCTGTGATCGCGCTCGTTCCACGGATCTACCATCTCAGTAGTTTTCCATGGGCGATGTCCGGTGACGAAGGAACCTTCGCGGTCACTGCCCGAAGTGTTCTGCGTGGAGAGCTCTCCAATCCGTTCTCATCCGGTCCTTGGGGCTACCCGAGCTTGCTGTTCATCTTCCAGGGCCGGCTGATGAATTTGACAGGCGAAACGGTCGGCGGTGCCCGGATGTTGAGCGCCGTATTGGGAACGGCCTCCGTCGTTGCGATCTATTGGCTTGTGCGTCACCACTACGGGCGCTGGACCGGGTTGGTTGCAGGGGTAATCGCGGCGGCGTTCAATTTTCACATCTTCTGGAGCCGGAATGCGCAAAACGCGATCGCGCCGATGCTCTTTATCCCGCTTACGCTCCTGCTACTGGATCGCGGACTGATCGGGCGCAGTCGGCTCGACAGCTTGGCCGCAGGGTTGGTGATTGGGTTCGCGCAGTTTTTTCATCCCTCGAACCGGATCCTCTTTCCAATCGCTGCCGCCTATGCGGTTTATGCCTTGCTCTACCAACGTCCCAAAAATAGGGCTCAGTTGGCTCAAGCTGTGCGCTTGCTCGTGCCCGATGTGCTTTGGGTCGCGGCGGGCGCGATCGTTGGACACCTGCCGCTCCTCGCTTACTTCAATACCCACCGGACAGCATTCTCTGACCGGACCAATCAAGTCTCGGTGTTTGCTTCGGGGTGGCTGGAGCGGGAGCAGCAAATCACCGGAAAGGGCCCGCTGGAAATCCTCTGGATCCAGTTCCAGAATGCGGCCTTGCTCCCATTCAATACCGTTGCGGGCGGCCACTTACCATCCGGAGGTTCCCTTCGCAAGTTGGCCGCTCGTGATCCCGCTCGCGATCGGTATGGCGATCGTTACGGCGACGTTTTGGCGGCGACGCAGCTTTGGAATCGCGATCGCATTTTGGGCGACGGTGGTCGGCATCGCACTTACCGACGGCTTACCCCAGACCAACCGCTACACATCGTCCGGACCGTTCCTCGTGATCTTCGCCGCTATCGGGATCGTGGCCATAGCGCGCATCATGATCCGCCTGGTGGGTTTCCCGCGCATTCCGGTGGCCGTACTCGCCGCCGCGGCTACGCTGCTGATCGCAGGCTGGCATCTGAACTGGTACTTCCAGGACCCCAACCCTGTCGCCGTTTCCTCCGACCCAAACACACAGATCGCCAACCGGCTAGCGCACGAGGCCGCATTCTACGGATCGGGATTAACGGTCTACTTCTCCGGAGCGCCCCGCCTGAACTACGGGGGTTTCGCAAACATCAGGTACATCGCACCGAATGCGACCGGCATCGATGTCGGCGAGCCATGGACGGCAGCCAGCCCTGAGCCTCAACTGACCGGTCCTACCCTGTTCGCCTTTGTGCCAGAGCGGTTGGGCGAACTGGATGTCGTGCGTGGCTGGTTCCCGGACGGAACGATTACGGTTTCGACCTTGCCGGATGGAGAGCAAATCCTCACGACCTACTTCGTGGACGCACCCGTTACTGGACCTCGCTCGCGACCCCAATGGCCTCCCGAGCACGGTACCGGTGAAGAAATGACCAATGGCAAGCTTTGAGCTGTAGACCAACGAGCAGCTAGTCAAGCTCTTCGGAGACATGCGGTGGTCGTTCAGAAATCCTCGTGAACGAACTAAGAGAGCGACGGAAAGTGCAATGCCAATCCGGGTGTCTCCATCTCGAGCGCGGTCAGATGCCAGCGCGAGAGACTGCCGATCACCATCGTGGTCCGCGGATCACCAATAAAGGCAATATTGGTCGGTGCGGAAAGCTGTGTGTTCTGCCAGTCGTATCCCAGCACATCGAGCCTGCCATCACTCGTAAGCTGATAGACCACGTTTGGCGCATAGCAGGCAATGAACAGCGTCCCTTCTTCATCGAACGCAATGCCATCGGGCACGTTCTTGCGCAGCTCGATCACGGTTTCGACAGCGCCGGCCGAACCATCGTCCTCGATCGCCACCCGCACAATGCCTGGATGCTCGGAGAGAACCACATAGAGCCACTTCCCGTCTGGACCAAACGCGAGTCCGTTTGGAAATGCAGCCACCTGGTCACTAAACAACTCGGTGGCGCCATTCGGGCGCACAACGAAAATGCACCCATCGTTGCCGTTCCAATGACCGGAGTCGGCGACGTAGAGATTCCCTGCTGCATCGAAGGCGGGATAGTTTGGCGTCACGAATGGCCGGTCGGGCGCGCCGGAGCTGTAGACCGAAACCTCACCGCTGGGAGTGACCTTTTTCACCGTGTGGCCAGTCGTCTCGCAGATATAAACATTGCTCTCGGCATCGAGGGCCAGCCCAAGCGCGAACCCGTCTACCATCCCGATCTGTTGCACCGAGCCATCGAATGCGACTTTATAGACCTGCCCGAGCTCGCCGCCCGCGTAAAGCGTGCCATCTGGACCAGTCGCTACCCCTTCCGGATGATCGAGCCCGTCGGCCAGCGTGCGGAACTCGGCGAGATCCCGCAAAGGTTTTGACTGCATTCCGGTGGTAACGTCCCAAACCCCACTTTCGCGGCTCATGAGCGCACGTGTCCTTCCATGTCGATTCCCGCAATTCCCGAAGTGGAGTCATAGAGCACCGCGCGAATCTCCGCCGTACGCGATTCTCCTGGCTGGAGCGTGCGATGCGTGCCATTCTTTTCCATCGCCGAAACCAATCCCTGTCCAACATTGGTGGTGCTCGGTTCGATCGCCATCACATACACCCCCTTGTACCAGGGGAAACCTGGTGAGGCGTGCATCTCCTGCCAGAACCAGGCGTATGGGAAATCCTCTGTCCGCCAGGCGAGCCCTGCTCCAATACCGAGCCGGGTATTGGTGATTCCATACCAGGCGACATCTTCGAATTCGCCGAGATAGCCCATCGCACCGCGTGTGTCGTCCTTGCCGGGAACGGCGCTTAGGTCGGTGCTTGCGCCTTCGCGCTCCACAGTCGGCCAATCGTAGGTTTTGCCGATTTCCCACGGGCAGGCCGGAGGTTCGTAGGTCTCGTCCGCCATCAACGTGTGCGCATTCGTGTCGATCCGGCAATCTTCGCTCAGGAACGGCGCGCCGTAGGCGGGGTGGTGGCCCCAGACGTAGTCCATTGGCTCACCACCGTCATTGCGGATGGTCTCGCGGAGTAAGAACGACGCCCCCTCTTTTTCCAGCACCATGTCGCGCGTTAGCGTGAACGGGCTGCGAGCCAGCCGGGTGGTCAACCGTACCCATGCTTCATGCTTATTGCTTCCAAGATCGGCGACATCCCAGGAGATGCTCGATGCTTCGCCATGAAAGCTGAGCTCGACACCTTTGTAGTCGCACGGACCGCCGCCACTGGGAAAGAGCACCTGCCAGCCACCGGGGTACCACTCGATCCAGGTCACGCTCGATTGGAATGAGCTCGGAATGCCCGCGCCCGGCTTGCGCAGACCCCAGGGGCTTTTCCAAAGGACGTCCACCCCGGTTCCCTTGTGAATCCACTGGTAGATATCGGCGCCCTTGTCCGGCAGGATCGTGATTTCGACCTTGTTATTCGCCAGTTTCACCGCTGAAACGTTTCGTTCCAGCGTGATCTCTTTCGCCTCGAGCATCCTTGCCATTCCTCGCCGCGCAGCCCGTCATTCGTTCAATGAGGGTAGCTTACCCGGTTCCTCTCTCGGTCTGGGAGGAGTCGGGAAATCTCCCATCATGCCAAAACCACACGTCCAATCCGAAAACCACCGCATACGGCAGGAGACCCCATCCCCTTCGGCAGACGTACCGGAGTCGCACTCGTTCACGGCACGAGTCGACGTTACCGTTCTTTCGAAAGTCGACGTGTCGATGCTGGTTAAGCGGTCAAGGTTGTGTCGGCGGCGGGTTCGCCCGGTTGGGACCATTCTGGTGGCCGGCGACTGATGAATGCGGTGCCGATCTCTCGATAGCGAGTTCGCCGCGCTTTGAGCAAACGGCCCATGCGCCGTTTGCGCAGGCCCACCAGGTGCTCAGTGATTGCGGTTTCGACATACTCCGCGGCCAGCGCCACATCCGCCTCCGCGCCGCCGGCCGGTTCGGGCACGATCTGATCGACGATGCCAAATCGGGCGAGCTCCGCTGCGGTGATGCGAAGTGATTCTGCAAGCTCGGGAGCACGCTCGGCATCGCGGTGAATAATCGTCGCGGCGCCCTCCGGGCTGATAACCGAGAAGAACGCACTCTCTTGCATCAGCACGCGGTCAGCCAGTGCCAAAGCAAGCGCTCCGCCGCTTCCACCTTCGCCCACTACCACTGCGATAGTAGGAGTCCCCAACGTGCTCATCTGTTCCAGCGTGCGGGCTATTTCGCTGGCCAAACCTGATTCCTCGGATTCGATCCCGGGGTAGGCGCCTGGGGTATCGATAAACGAAACCACCGGCAGCTCCCACCGCTCAGCCAATGCGAACATGCGGCGTGCCTTGCGGAATCCGCCCGGCATCGGCCGACCCGCAGCACCCTCGATCTCTGATTCGGCAAATCGGTCGAATCCGACAAAGGCGACCGGAATTCCCGCAACTTTGCCAATCGCGGTGACGATCGCCGGATCGTCGGAGCCTTCGCGATCTCCATGGAATTCGACATAACTCGGGGTTATATGCTCCAGGTAGTCGCGGGTAGAGGGCCGATTCGCGGCGCGGCGCGGTTGCGACGATCTCCCAGGCAGTTCGATCGTTTGCCGACACAGGCGGTAGTTTGCGTTCCACTTCAGTGGGTTCCGCGTGTTGCAACATCCGAAGCAACGCGCAGAGCGAACTGCGTTGATCCGGCCGTGCGACGATCGCATCGACCATTCCATGCGTCAACTGGAACTCAGCGGAGTGGGATCCCTCAGGTAGCGGTCGACCGAGCGTTTGCTCGACTACCCGCGGACCAGCGAATCCGATCAATGCTTCCGGTTCAGCCAGGATGTAATCGGCCAAACTGGCAAACGACGCCAGCACGCCACCCGTGGTCGGATCGCACATGATGGAAATGTAGGGAATCCGCTCCGTCTTGAGCGTGGCGATCGAGGATGCGGACTTTGCCATTTGCAGAAGCGAAAACATCCCTTCCTGCATGCGGGCGCCGCCACTCGCGACCACCACGATCAGCGGACGTTTCTTGCTCACCGCCAGCTCAGCCGCTCGCGCCAGCCGTTCGCCGACCACGATGCCCATGCTTCCACCGAGGAAGGTGAAGTCGAGCACCGCCAGCACCACGGGTTCTCCGCTGATCGTGGCCGTCCCGCAAATCATCCCGTCCGAACGGGTTGTGCGTTCCTGTTGTCCGCGTAGCCGCTCGGGGTAGGGGAGATCGTCGCTAAATTGCAGGGGGTCGGTCGAAAAGAGATCGGTCTCCCGCTCTTCGAACGATTCTGGATCGACCAGATACGCGATGCGCCGGGTGGCCGAGATACCGAAGTGCCGTCCGCACACTGGGCAGATGCGGAAGTAGGTAAAATCGGGCGCATCGTCGAGTGCGGCATCGCAACGATCGCACGAATCGCGGGCGGGCAGATCGTAAACCTCGTGTTCGACGGTGGGACGTTCGCGGAAGGGAAGCAATCGGCGCATAAAATGGGCCTTTAGGATTGTGAAGCGGTGACCCCGCAGCATGTAGAATTTCGGGGTCGGGGAATGAAACCGTAGAACGTTGCGGTCGTCTCGTCAAGCAGCACCACGAACGATGAACCAAATGACCGAAAATCCAACATTTCGCATCGAAGATTTGAGTGGCGACATCCGCATCGATGTCTTGCAGCGGCTGGCTGAGCAGGCCATGTCCGATCTCGATTTCCGCGCGGTGGCCCGGCATGATCTCGAAGGCGCGCTGAAACAATTCGGCTATGACCTAAACGATTCCGAAATGGAGCTGGTGCTTGCCTTCCGCCGCTCGCTCGCCGATGCAGGTATCGATCTCTTCCTCGAAGAGCGAGTCACCGCCCAACAACTCGAGTCCATCCAGCAACTCTTCGCCTAGTCCGCTCGATCGTCATCCCACCGCCACGGCAGGAAGGTCGTAGCGGCGGACCACCCTGCCCTCCGGCCGGAGCCACGAGGGTGTGAACTTTGAGGGCTAAGCTCAGGCTTAGTGGTCGATAGTCCCAAACAAGCGGTCTCCCGCATCGCCCAGCCCGGGACGGATGAACTTGTTGCCATCCAGCTCCCGATCGAGTCGTGCAACGTGCAGCGACACATCGGGATGCTCCTTGAGCATCAGCCCGACCCCTTCCGGCGAGGCGATCAGTCCAACGAACTTGATCCACTTCGCTCCGTGGTTCTTGAGCTCAGCCACTGCCGCGGTTGCTGAGCCCGCAGTGGCCAACATGGGATCGAGCACAATGGTCAGGTCGAACGGCAGGACATCTGGAAGTTTGCGGTAATAGCTGACCGGATGGTGCGTCAGCTCATCGCGATAAATTCCCAGGTGATAGACCGACGCATGCGGCACCAGCTCGCGCGCACTGTCCACCATGCCCAACCCGGCCCGCATGATTGGCACCAGGGCAATGCGGCAGTCGAGCACTGATCCCTGCGTCTGTTCCATCGGCGTCGAGTAGATCTCTTGCTTGAGGGGCAGGTCGGTCGTCGCTTCATAGAGCAAGAACTGCGTCAGCTCGTCAGTCAGCTCCTTGAACGTGGCGGTGGCCGTGCGATCCTCGCTCAGCTGCGTGATTTTGTGCTTGACCAGTGGATGGCCACTGACAAAAAGGTTTGGGAATCGGCGAGAGGGTTCCGGAAAAGAAAGCTCGGACACGAGATGGCTCCGTTCGTTAGGATAACGACCGGCGATATCTTACCCGTGAATGATGCCGCTCGACCGAATGGTCGACCCGGCCCGCAACGATGCGACAGGAGATACCCGATGGGATTCGTGACCAGATTGCAGCACACCAGCGTTCCAATGTCCGCGAACGGCGCCGAGCGCGCGCGTGCGTTCTACGGTAAAGCGCTCGGCATGACCGAAAAGGCGCCGCCGTCGAGCCTGAGCAACGTGATCTGGTTCGAAGCCGGGAAAGAGGGTCAGGAAGTCCACTGCTTCGTCGAGCAGAACTTCCAACCGCAAGGGAATCAGCAGCACCTGTGCCTGCAGGTAAACGATCTGGAAGCGCTTCGGGTGCATTTGCGAGAGCAGGGCGTCCCGATCGAAGAGACGATTGCCATCAAAAATCGGCCGCGCTTCTTCGTGCGCGATCCGTTCGAGAACTTGATCGAGCTCGTCGAGATCACGGGAGACTACGATTAGGCGAGAAGAGGCTTGCCGTAAGCCAGGTTGACGTGTCTCGGCTCCCGTGACCCGGGCACTGGACGAAAAGGAGAACAGCATTGGTTGCCGAAGGAACGCGACGAAGCGGTACCGGACCCGAGTTAGCGCACATCACCGAACAGATTCAGCAGGAATATCGCGGTCGAACCTCAGCCTCCGCCACTGCCTATCTGCGCGCGAAAAAGTCGATGCCAGGCGGCGATACCCGCACCGTCGCTTTCCATGCGCCCTATCCCCTGACTATCGTCAAAGGTGAGGGCTACACACTCACCGATCTCGATGGCAATACCTACATCGATGTGCTCAACAACTACACCTCGCTGATCCACGGGCATGCCTTCGCCCCGATCACCGAGGCCGTCACCGCTCAGCTTCAGCTTGGAACCAATTACGCCGCTGCCCTCCAGGCCCAAGCCGACCTAGCCGAACGGCTTACTGACCGCGTCAAATCGGTCGACAAGGTCCGCTTCACCAATTCCGGTACCGAGGCCACCATGATGGCGATTCGCGGTGCGCGCGCCTTCACTGGCCGCGAGCTGGTCGTCAAAATGGAAGGCGGCTACCACGGCACTTACGACGACTTCGAAATCAGCATGCACCCGTCAGTCGAATCCGGACCGGACGGCTATCCGGTCGCGACCATCGACACCCGTGGTGTTCCGCAGAACCGTCTGCAAACCGTCACCGTCATCCCATTCAATGACATCGCCGCCGCTCAGCGCATCTTTGCCGAGCGTGGGAACGAGATTGCCGCGGTCATCCTCGAACCGGTCATGGGTTCGGCGGGGATGATTCCGGCCGAACCGGACTACTTGCAAGCATTGCGAGAACTGACCACCCGGTACGGCGCGCTGCTCATGTTCGACGAGGTTATGTCGTTCCGGCTTGGGTACGGCGGTATGCAAGGCAACTACGATATCTATCCCGATATCACCTCATTCGCAAAGATCATGAGCGGTGGTCTTCCTGGTGGCGCGTTTGGCGGGACCGACGAGGTGATGTCCATCTTCGATCCCTTCACGGAGCAGCCGCTCTGGCAAAGCGGCACCTTCAATGGAAATGCGGTGACGATGGTCGCGGGCGTGGCCGCCCTCGATCACTTCGGCGAAAGCGAAGTGGCCCGCATCAATCGCCTGGGGGACCAGCTCCGCAGCCGCCTCGGTCTCCTGTTGGAGATGTACGGATTCGAAGCCGTCATCACGGGATACGGCTCGTTCGGAGCCATTCACTTTACCAGCGGGCCGGTCCAGAACTACCGGGATTCCGCGCGCAGCAACCAGGAGCTCAAAAAGGTGCTCCATCTTGCCCTGCTGCAGGAAGGGCTTTTTGTCGCGCCGCGTCTAATGTTCTGCATCTCCACGCCCATGACCGAGGCGACGCTCGATGAGATCGACGCACGCTTCGAACGAGCGTTGAAACGGCTGGACGAGGTGCGTTAGCGGAACATGATTCTGCGCGTTCTTGCGGTGTCGGACCAGATCGACCCGCGAATCCATTCCGCCATCGTTGCGGCAACGTATGCCGGATATCGACGTCGTGGTCGCCGCGGGAGATCTCCCGTCACGGTATCTCGAGTTTCTGGCTGACGCGCTGGAGCGTCCAGTCTATTACGTGCTTGGCAACCATATGGAAGAATGGGTCAAGGACCAGCAGTCCGGAAAGATCTACCAACCGATGGGCGCTGAGTCGCTGAGCGGACGGGTGATCTTCGACAAGACCCACGGGCTCATCATTGCCGGAATGTCCGGCTCGCCCAAGTACTCAGGCGAAGGGGGCCAGCAGTTCACCGAGTTTCAGGTCTATCTCACCATCGCCCGTATGACACCCAGGCTGGTCTGGAACCGGCTCAGGCGGGGGCGGTGGGTGGATCTGCTGATTACCCATGCTCCTCCGCGTGACGTCAACGATCGGCCGGACCAGGCTCATCGCGGCTTCGTGGCTTATCGCAAATTCGTTTCATTGTTCAAACCGCGATATCTCCTCCATGGGCACATTCACCTCTACGACCGTAACGAGCCATGGCAGGCCACCCTTGGAGAGACGAGGGTTATCAATGTCTATCCCTATCAAAAACTCGAGCTCGATTTCGATACACCATCCGGCTCCTGAGCGGAAGCGGTTGAGCGATCGCCATGCGTGACGAACAGGTCAGTGCCGACTACGACCGCGCGCGCCGCAAGGCGTTCCTCAACGATATCGTCAGTTTCCTCAAACGTGAGCCAAATACGCTTATTTCCTATGCGGACGTGCGAGATCGCGTCACGATGGAGAATGAGAGCTACCGGGGAATGCGGGAGGTGCCGGTCGCCAAAATCGTCGGCAGCATGGATCGCTACCGTGATTTCGACCGTCGCTTCCTGCCCAAGCGTAAAAACACTGCTAATCGCTGGAAAAGCATAGACCGGGCGTACTACCAGGATGTCACGCTGCCGCCTATTCAGTTGTACAAAGTCGGCGAGGTCTATTTCGTCAAAGACGGAAATCACCGGGTGTCCGTCGCGCGTGAACGTGGTGTGGAGTTCATCGATGCCGAAGTCATCGAGGGGCACATTCGGATCCCAATTGACTCCTCGATGCGCCCCAGCCGGCTCCTTCAGCAGGTGGAATACGCCGAGTTTCTGCGCAAGACCAACCTCGACCGCACTCGACCACAGCACGATATCCGCCCGACCGCACTCGGCCGGTACGATGAGATCGTGACTCACATCGATGGACGCCGGCAACTTACCGAGGCGCGGACCGGAGAGCCAGTCACCATGTCCGATGCCGCCACCGACTGGTTCGATCAGGTCTATTTGCCAATTGTGCTCGCCGTGCGCGAGCAAAAGCTCCTTCGTGATTTCCCCGATCGAACCGAGACGGACATCTACCTCTGGGTCATGGCCAACCGGCTGCAAATCAAGTTAGCCGCTGGCTCGCGATTCAGTCCCGAACATTCTGCTCGAATCTATCGTGAGATCGAAGGCGAGGAACGCAAACTCAAACGCAACAGTCTTCGCGTATTTAACGCCGCCAGAGCATTTGCCAATTCGGTCTTCGTTCGCGGTGAAGACGCAGAAGGTCGGTGAGTGGTGGAAGAGGTAATCTTCCCGTAAATGGTCCAGTAATTCTGGGAAAAACCGCTTTATCTTGTATACAAGGTAATTATTTGGCCGAATTTGCATTAGTTACTTGTTAATTATATATGGAACAATTAAGCTGAAATTAACCTCATAGAGAATGGGCAATCGTCGAAGGTGACGACCCGCCTCCTCCTCACACGAGCCCTCTTCAGGCTCGCTTCCGGCCGCTCTCGATCCATCCGTCGTCATCGCGGATCGTCTCGCCGCCGTTTTCCCCAAGACACACATCTACCTCGTCGATCTCGGTTCTCATGCGCGACCGTCCGCTCGGATGGGCCGCATCGCTGTCCACTGTGTTGCGCAGACGATTGAGAAACACCTGATCGGCACTTTCGCCACTATCTTGGAAAGGGGTCGCACATGACCCGGGTTTTCACGATTCTTTCATTCGCCGTCGTGCTCGGCGTTTTTCTCGTTATTGGAACTCAACCTCAGCAGCTCACAGCTGAGCAACCAGATGCCTCCCTCGTCCGCGCCCTTCAGGATGCGCAGCAAACTGGGGGAGAGCCGGTCGAAACGCTGACGCCCACGCTCATTCCGACTCAACCTTTGCGCCGCCGGCGATCGAAGCCACCGGCTACGAACGAGATTGTCGAAGTCCCGCCGACCATCCCCATTGTGATCGTGGAAGAAACGATTTCGAGTCCCGATGACGGCCACGCAGGAGATCGGAACGACCGAACCGACTACCGCACCGACGGAATCGACGGTGACGGAGACGCCGGTCGATCTTTCGCTTCCTTCGAGTACCCCCGATTCTTCCCTATCGACCGCATTGCCGCCAGACCCGGATCCCACCGAGGCGGTTCTGCCCCCGGTCGAGTCGGGAAGTCCGAGTCGCCGAGGTTGCCTGAAGCATCGCCGCAAGCAGCGTTCAGTCGTTCCGCCGCCGACGAGGACGTCAGCGTTGCGGCCTATCACCGCAGAGTGCGAGCCCGATGACCAGAGATTAGCGGACAGAGACTTTTCGGATTGCGCCTACAACAGCGATGACTGACCTGAGCGGGCGCTGACTTCAGCGGGGCAATATCTGACGGACGCGACCTTCAATGGCGCCACCCTTACCGGTGCGGATTTTAGCGGTGCCACGAGCGCCGGCGGCACCACGTTCAACGGGGCCAATCTCGCCGGGGCCGACTTCAGTGGTATACGTCGACTGCGGCCACCACCTTCAACGGCGCCTATCTCATTTGCGCCAACTTCAACGGCGCGGATCTCGACGGAGCGACGTTTAATGGCGCGGACCTCACGGGAGCCACCTTCGTAGGGGCGAGCCTCAATGGCGCGACCTTTGACGGCTCGACGAGCTGTGCGGGTGGCCCTGATGCGAATGGCAATCTGCGGAGGATCATGCTCGACGACCCCTACGCCGGTCAACACGCCGACGATACGCCGGTCAACACCGCCGGTCGGACACGCCGACCAACACGCCGATTAACACCCCGGTCGACACGCCGACCAACACGCCGGTCAACACCCCGGTGGACACGCCGACCAACACGCCGGTCAACACCCCGGTCGACACGCCGACCAACACGCCGGTCAACACCCCGGTGGACACGCCGGTCAACACCCCGGTATACGCCGGTCAACACCCCGGTCGACACGCCGGTCAACACCCCGGTGACACGCCGATCAACACCCCGGTGGACACGCCGGTCAACACACCGGTCAACACCCCGGTCAATACACCGGTGAACACCCCAGTCGAACACGCCGGTCAACACCCCGGTGGACACGCCGGTCAACACCCCGGTGGACACGCCGGTCAACACACCGGTGAACACCCCGGTCAATACACCGGTGAACACTGCGACAGGTACCGCCACCGGCACTGACGACGGGCACGGCCACAGGTACCGCTACCGGCACTGAGACGGGCACGGCGACGGGCACGGCCACAGGTACCGCCACCGGCACTGAGACGGGCACGGCCACAGGTACCGCCACCGGCACGGCGACGGGTACCGCTACCGGCACTGCAACCGCCACCCAGATTGGTACCTTAGTTGGCGCCTCTACCGCGTCTGCTACAACCACAGCAACCGTGACTGGTACGGCCACGGGTACCGCAACCAGCACCGGGACTGGTACGGCGACGGCGACGGCCACCACCACTGAGACAGGCACGGCCACAGGTACTGCCACCCACACGGCGACCGGCGAAGCCAAAACGGCAACCGCCACCGCTACGCGCGTTGCATTTGCCACAAAGACAGCCTCAGCGGCAGCGGGTAACAAGACTCCTATTTCGACCTTCCCTGGAACTGGCAATGGCCAATCGCCCTCCGGCTCAGATCATCAGGGACAGCTCCTGGTGATGCTGACGGTGCTTAGGCATCATTGGCGGCGCTGCATACAGGGTCCGTGTCGGACGATCGCGGAACGCCCGCATGTAACCGGATTGACGCACGCCCGGCGCATACGCTTACGCGTCACTGCGTCGGCAGCTCTCCCCAAGTCCAGTCCGAACCCACTGGACGAGGTGGGGAGCTGCCGCTTTGTCTTCTCCCAGGGGTGCTCGACGAGCGCTGGATGCCGGCCGTCGATCCATACCACCTGACCCAGCCCGTCCGCGCCGACACGTGCGCCAGTCGACCCCATGGCCCCGGTACGGCATTCCGTCGGGCTCAGCTACCGTCGACCTCAGGTGGACATTCCCTACCGGTCATCCTGCGGGACGACTGAAACTTGGAAACGGCTCGGGCATAGCCCGGGCCGTTTGAGAGCTCACATGGTGGTTTATTCGTGAGCGGAGTAGTGGCTACATCTCATCCTGCATCAACTTGATCGTCACCCTATGGGTGGCGTCTCCTTTGTCGCGCAGCCTTGCAACTCTGGAGTTGCCGGAATGGTTCAGGGTCGCGAACTGGATGGTGACATCCAAGCTTACGAGAGTCATTCTGCCGATGTCGCCACAGGCAGTGGAGTTACCGAATGGCTCTGAGGATCCAGCCCCGTTGATGGCATGGCTGTAGCCAATACGGTCAGCCAACGTTTCGTCGGCGGTCGAGACGCGCGTCTCACCCTGCTTGGTCGTCGGGCCACACAGGGTGTTCCTTGGCTCCTCTGATATCAGAATTTCATTTCGAACAGCGGCGGCTTGTAAAACAGCCTACGGTGCAACCTAACATCCCGGCCCATCGATAGTCGGTCCAAACTCGGAGGTCCAATACCACTGCCAGGTCGAGTCGGGGTTGTTGGCCCGTGCTATGCCGATTGCTGTGTAATTTGGATCCAGCATTGCGGCGTTATGCGCTGGGCTGCTTTGCCAGCCCGCCATTGCGTCGGCCGATGAGGAACGGCCGGCGAAGATGATTTCACCCCCGCCGCCTGGATTCGGATACCCGGCCGCGCTAAGGCGGTCGACAAATGACGAGCCATCGGTTCCCGTGTGGCTAAAATTTTCATTCGCCGCCATATCCATACTATGCGTGTCGGCGGCGACACTCAGCGTATAACTGAGTGCCAGCGGCCCGAGCCCATTCTCCGCGCGGTAAACGTTGATGAGCTGCAAAAATGCAGACTCCTCAGAATCGGCGCAAACGCCACCCACCGTCTGTGCAAGCGCGCTGGAACCACGCATCGAAATCGGCGCCAAAATCGATATGAGAAGTAGGGCGAGAACAAGAAAACGTTTCATTGCGACCTTTCCGGTCTGTCGTTACAGGATTTCAAAAGGGCTGACCTCTGTTTCCGGCGCATTGGTGGTTCGAGGTCGAAAGTCGGCGCAGGAAACTTTACTTTCTAAAATAACTCATGCAGTGTACTTCAGATCGGCCAGCGTCGATCTGTTTCTAACTGCGCCTGAACTCCGTTCGGCCACGAGGGAAGGCAAGCGTCGATGTTGCATCTCGTTGGAATATCGAGAGGACCTGCCAGATCAACGTTGCTTAATGGACAGCATGGTGACTAGAACGCGCGCAAAAGTACGCTGCTAGAGAAGGGAATTAGTGAAGCGCTAAGAATTCTTATCTCTTCATCTGGCAGGCCGTATCGCGGACGATATCCGACCAGGGCGCTTACAGTCGAAAGTGGTAACGACTGGCCACTTCCGATAGCAACGCTGCTCAATTGAGGTCTTCGAAATTATCGGCGCCACTGACTTCTAGGGTCCGAGCGCGTCGAGATTCTCAGTCCTGAAGGTATCCGCCCTGGCAAACGTCTGGGTCGCTCATCTGCGATCGACGGAGCAGTAACCTGGGAGAAGTGTTCGACCGAAGCAGATCCGAAGGGCCAGGCTCGAATGCTTGCCCGTCCGGCTATTTCATGCGCGAGACACAGGCCGACTGCGGGTCACCGGCATCATTCTGGGCAAGCGTTCAGCTCACGGCCAAATGATGAAGGGGGTCAAGACGCTTCAGGGAACGGGAACCACTCGGTCTTCATGAGAAGCACGCGGCGCACGCTTTCGTCGATGCGCTCTTCGCTGATCTCGCCCTTCTTGACCCGATTCTGAATATGCTGGATCAAGTCCCCAAACGCGGCTCCGGCCGCGGTCCACATCAGCAGATCGAGCCCGGCATCGATCGCGCGGTCGGCCAGCTCGTACGAGGACCAGGCTCCCAGGGCACCCATACCCAGATCGTCGGTGATGGCGACGCCGTCATACCCGAGATCTTCGCGCAGATGCCGCATCGCGACCTTCGAAATCGACGCTGGCACATCGTCCCATTGGGTGTAGTCCAGGTGGCCGAGCATGATCATCTCGACCCCTTCCTCGATCGCTGCCTTGAAGGGAAGCGCATCGGTCTGGATCCACTCGTCAAAGGAGAGATCGATCACTGGTAGTCCGAAATGCGAATCGACTGTGGTGCGACCGTGCCCTGGGAAATGCTTGGCCGCACTGGCTATTCCGCCATCTCGTGAGCCTTCGACCACGGCTGCGATCTTGGCTGCGACCGATTTTGGATTGCTGCCAAACGCGCGCCAGGCCATCGTGCTTTGCGCGGAATAGGCCACATCGGCAACTGGAGCGAAATTGGCGTTGAATCCGAAGCTGCTCAGGAAGGTGGCTCGTTCCCGTGCCAACTTCTGCACATGTGGATCGGGCAAGGCTGCCATCGAAAGAGCACCCGGCACGGGATCCCCCGGCACGCGGGTCACCGGTCCACCTTCCTGGTCGACCCCCACGAACGGCGACACATGATTCCCTGACGCGTGGATCGCCGAAATATAGGAGGAAATTTGCTGGGGAGAGCCGATGTTCGGTTGTACGAAGAGAACGCCGCCGGGTTGCACCGTCTTCAATGAGTTCGCAAACCAGCCCGGCATGACCGCGTCGGCCGCCTGGATCACGAACATCTGCCCGATCTTCTCGGTCAGGGTCATGTTCTGCAACATTCGGTCGATGGCATTGGTCGATTTTTCCGCTGCTCGTGCCGAGGATTTGGTGAGCGCTGCCGAAGCGGCGAGCGCCGCACCACCCTTGAGCAGGGTGCGACGGTCGAACGTGAGGGTGCGAAGTTGGTTTGAAATCATCGTCCGTTTTCTTGCGTTACGCGAAACAGCATGAACCCACCTGTTCAAATACTGGCCGTCACCTCTGATTCTCCCACGTCTGCCGCTAACCGTGCAGCCTGCGCCTGAAGCCGTGCGCGCCGCTGGGGCGGCCAGGCCGTCGTGATCTCTCCGGTGAGCACGCGGGGTTGGCGTGAAAAGTAGAAGAAGTAGGTGAGGGCTGAAAGGATACTGAAGACGACGAAGGTCACCATCGAAGGTCCGTAGCCATGGGCCACGATCAGCAAACCGCCGAGGTAGGTTGCGAACGCGTACCCGAGGCTCCACACCGAAGAGCGGAGACCGAACACGCCAGCGCGGGCGCGCTGCGGAAGCACTTCGCTGATAAACGTCACCTCGATTGGCCAGGCCATGCTGGCGGTGCTGGAGCGCCAAAGCATGCCCAGTACCGCAATCCCAAGGGTGGGGAAAAAGATCAGCGGAATGAAAAGCGGCACCACACTCAATCTCAGCGCCAATGTCGAATTGATTGCGCCGAAACGAGCCACGATCATTGGAGAAAGGAGCCCGGCGATCGCGGCGACCAGTCCTCCCAGGGCAAAGATGTATCCCACCTGATCGTTACTCGATCCGAGACTTTTGAGATAGACGTTATAGAACGGCCAAACCATGCCGACCCCGATACTCATCAGGCCACCCATAAGCACGAACTGCGCGGTATCCATGCGAGTTCGTTTCCGTTCCTCAGAAGTCTCTTCACTAACGGCTGTTGTGCTGCGACGGCGCCCGGTCTGTTTGCGAGGCTCTTTCATCATAAAGAGCGGGATCAGCGCCAGCACAGCAATACCTGCGCCCGTAAGCATCGCCGCGCGATATGCCAAGACCGAGCCCTCGGTGATCGATGGAATCACTCGTGTGAAGAACGCCGGCGCAAAACCACCCAGGAGTGAGCCGATCATCAGCGAGAGATTCACAACCGAAAGGGAAACCGCCGACGCGTATTGCCGCTGATCGGCGCGCTCGTGGTCCATGATGAATGGCAGCACGGGATTGATCAGAAAGGCGAGTGACGCTCCATAACTCACCGCCAGCGGCAGCAGGAGCAATTCGCTCGAAGCGAGACCGAGCCCGAAGCTGGAGATACAGAGCGCGGCAAACCCGGTAACCAGCACGCGCCAGTTTCCGAAGCGATTGATGGCCCAACCCATGCCAAACGACGCCCCGGCCACGGAGAGGGTCGCAATCGCGCGCCACTGTCCGATGAAATCTTCGCGGTAGCCTAGCTCGAGCAGATAGAAATTGAAGATGAGCTCGATGACTCCAAAGCCGATATTGGCCAGGAGGCAATAGACCAGGATGAGCTTGACATCGGGGTTGAACGACCGAACGCGCTGCAGATAGTTAGACATCCGCCTCTGATTTCGGTGTCATGGTGGTCAGCCGCTGCGGCAGAATACCACGGCAGCGTCGCTGGCCGGATGGGGGATATCCGGTCTGACAAACGAGCGGCTAGAATGGCCGTCGAGAGATCGGACGGCAAGATCGTGGAGGACCACGGGTGATCGACTTTAGAAGTGATACGTTGACAAAACCATCGGCCGAGATGCGCCGGGCCATGGCGGAAGCCGAAGTCGGCGATGAGCAGTATGGTGAAGACCCGACAGTCAACCGGCTCCAGGAGCTGGCCGCCGAGCTCACCGGCAAGGACGCCGCGCTCTTCGTGCCGTCGGGAACGATGTGCAACGCGATCGCCTATGCCGTTCATTGTCGTCCCGGCGATGCCGTGTTCGTAGAGCGGCGCGCTCATCCGAATATTGCCGAAGGTGGCGGACCAGCGCTCTTCGCCAGCGCCATGATGCGTTCGATCGACGGTGAGCGCGGTGTGTTCACCGCGGAGCAAATCCGGCCGTTTGTCAGTAGTCGGGGCACGCATACGTCCAGGTCCGCGATGATTTCCGTCGAGAACACCTCCAATCAGGGGGGTGGCAAAATCTGGCCTTTGGAGGTCCTGGCTGGCCTGCGGGAGCTTTGCGATGAGACGGGCATGAAGTTGCATATGGATGGCGCTCGCCTGATGAATGCCTCAGTTGGCAGCGACACGCCTGTCTCCGTCATCGCCTCCTATCCCGATACCGTTTGGATCGACCTCTCCAAGGGACTCGGTGCTCCGGTCGGGGCTGTCCTGGCCGGGCCGGCCGATTTCATCGAAGAGGGTCGACTCTGGAAACATCGCCTGGGCGGCGCTATGCGTCAGGCCGGCATTATTGCCGCCGCTGGCATTTATGCGTTCGAGCATAACGTCGACCGCCTCGCCGAGGACCATGAGAATGCCAAATTCCTGGCGGAGGGAATCGGCAACGTGCCAGGTATCGAGCTCCTGCGCGCGCCGATCGAAACCAATATCGTCATCTTCGGTGTGGCGAACACTGGCATGAGCGCTCCCGAGTTCGCCAGGGTCATGCGGGAAGAGCATGGCGTATCGATGAGCCCCTATATCGATCCGCATACCGTGCGCGCGGTGACGCATATGGATGTCGACCGCGAGGGCTGCATCAAAGGGATCGCCGCTGTTCACGCGACAGCCACCAGCGGTCAACTCAAGGTCGCCTAAATCCCGGCGACTCAACCCGATCGGGCCTACAATGGCTCGATCGGGTTTTTTCATGTTCAGGACAAAAGGATGGGATTGTGGCTGCTGCGAAATCCGTCATTTCCGAACGCTATTCCCCAATCGATCATCGTCTGCGCGCAGGTGGGGTCGTCATTCTGGACGGTGGCATAGGCTCCGAGCTCCAGGAAGTTGGCTACCCCGACCAAGCGAACGACCGTCCCGCGAACTTCACCTGGGGCAGCCTCGCAATTACCGAAGCTCCAGACAAATTGGTCGAGGTCCATCGGCGCTATGCCGAAACCGGATGCGATGTCATCGAAACGCACACCTTCGCCCTCAACCGGATCTATTCCGGAATCGAGCGTGGCAAGCTCGACCTTCCCAAAGACGCATGGAAAGACATGGCCATCGAATCGGTCCGCCTGGCACGCGAGGGGGCGAAGCAAGCACATCGTCCCGATGTGTCGGTGGCGTTCGCTTGCCGCACGATGGACTGGCCAGGGGATCAGCAGGAAGAAGCCCGCGACTACGACGGAACGTACGTTCCGCTCGATTTCGAGAACTATCTGAAGCCGCTCGCGAATTTGCTCGCCAACGCAGAAGGTGACGAAAAGCCCGACCTGGTGCTGATGGAAATTCAGAAGGAAATCCCCGAGGACCTGCAGTTTCCCGACTACCAGCTTTTCATCGATACCGGTATCCCGCTCTGGATTTCGTATCGGCGTTCAGTCGGCTCGATTATCGATGTCGATGGCGGGGTCCTACTGGAAGACGGTGACCGATTTGGCAATGCCGCTGCGGTGTTCGAGCAGATGGGGGCCGCTGCTGTCCTGGTCAATTGCCTGCCGTCCGACAAGGTCGACGGCGTCGCCCCCTGGTTGCGAAGTTTCACCTCCCTGCCGATTGGCGCCTATCCCAACATGGGAACCTACCTGCGCTACGAGTGGGATTGGTCGGTCTGCCCGACTCCCGATCAGTTCCTCACATCGGCTCGATCATGGGTCGATGAGGGGATGCAGATCATCGGCGGGTGCTGCGGAGCGCGGCCAGCGCACATCAAAGCGCTGGTCGATGGGTTGCAGCTCGCCGTCGTAGATTGAGCGGAATCGGGGAGTGCTCCAATGCCGATCGTAGGGTAGACTGAATACATATTCGCCGAATTCAGTTGGGAAGGACCCGCATGTCTGACCGCTCCCAACCCACCGGCGGCAAGCGCAAAAGAATCAGTGCCGAAGTCGCGTCTCCGGGCGCTACCTTAGGTGACTGGATTCGCGTGAGCCGCATGCAGCAATCGATGAGTCAGCGCGAGCTGGCGGATCGATCGGGATTGAGCCGTTCATATCTTTGTGACATCGAGCGCGGGCGTGGCGCCCAGCCGAGCGTAACCACGCTCGACAAGCTGGCGGCCGCTCTCGGCGTATCACGCATGGAACTCTTGCGTGCCGCCGGCATCATCGAACCGAACCCGGGGCAGGAGCGATCCGATCGGGAACGCCGCTTCGCCGCCCTCTTTCGCGATCTCAGCCCGAAAGGGAAGGATGCGGTCGAGCGCTTCGCGCGCTTTACCCATGCTGAGGAGCACCGCTGGGTGCAGCCAAAACTCCCCGATCGCAAGGGCGCTACCGGCGATGCGGTTCCCGCACAGCCCAATCCCGTGCTCTTCGACTCCGAGATTGGCGAGGGCGACGTCGCGGTCTAAGACCATCCGAAACCTACAGAAACGGCCCGATTCGATTGCTCGAGTCGGGCCGTTTTTATCGTCGCGGATGAAAAGCGACCGCGGTTATTCTGCGATCAGCTCGTAGATTTCCCGGCCGCGCTGGGCCAGCAGCGGCACGACCTTGCCGAGGATGATCCGCTGAAACTCCGGATTCTCGCCATGCGCGGCGAATGCGGCCTGGTCTGTGTATTGCTCATAGAGCAGGAACGCGTTCGCATCATCGACCGACCGATTGATGATGTATTTGTGACATCCCGGCTCGGCGTTGGCAAACGGAGTCATCTCGGCCAGTAGGGCTGCGACTTCGTCGCCCGAACCTTCTTGTGCCACAAACCGTGCAACCACTACGTACATTGCATCTCTCCACTTGGGCTTCGCCGGCACAGGGCCGGCGCCTACGGTTTCGTGTGTCTTGCCGGCATAGGGCCGGTGCCTACGATTTCTGATGACTTTGACCCCGCCTACTCGTTCTTCGCCAGCTCTTGTGTTCGCTGGAATGCGGCATAGACCGCTTTTGAATAGATCGTACGTAACGAACCCTTTTCCATCTGGTAGATCGCCTCCGCGGAGGTTCCACCTGGTGAGGTGACCATGTTGCGCAATTCGGCCATGTGCTTGCCGGAATCGCGCGCGAACTCGACCGAACCCGAGACCGTTTGCAACACGATCTCCTCGGCAATCCGGCGTGGAAAGCCCATGTGGACTCCGGCGTCGATCAGCGACTCCATCATCAGAAAGACATAGGTCGGACCGGTGCCCGATAGCGCTGTTGCCATATCGACATACTTTTCGGTCTCGACCCAAATCTCACGCCCGAGCGCCCCCAGGATGCTCCGCACTTGCGCCATGCGCGCGTCGGACACCGTCGGGGTCGAGGTCCAGACCAGCATTCCCTGGCCGATCTGTGCCGGTGTGTTCGGCATGACGCGCACCAGCGCCTCGTGATCGAGACCGGTGCGTAGCTTGGCAAAGGTCGTTCCCGCCAAAATCGAAATGACGACCTGATCTTCTCGTAGCTGCCCGTTGAGCTGGCGCATGACCGGCACCAGCACCTGTGGTTTGACCGTGAGTACCACGAGATCGGCGTCCTGTGCAGCCTCGAGATTGGACTCAGACACCGTAATGCCATAGCGCTCGACCAGTTGCTCACGCCGATTAGCCCTGGGATGGGATGCGACGATCTGCAAGGGATCGACCAGTCCCTGAGTGAGCAAGCCGGCCAGCATCGCTTCGCCCATCACTCCGCTGCCGACGAAGGCAACCTTTACCCCTGCCAGCGCGGCCATTGATTCAATCTCGCTCATCGTTCCGATTCCAGACATTTCGCATCGATCGTTCGTTCGCCGAAGCATTGTATCCGGGGATCGGCCGAATTCGTTACACCCCTGCATGCTGCATTGCTGCGAGAATTGAACATCTCCGGTCGCCGTCGAACGCGGCCGCAATCGAAAGGCCATCGACATGACGAACCGACTTTCCAGCGCCACCAGCCCCTATTTGCAACAGCATCAGGACAACCCGGTGGACTGGTATCCCTGGGGCGAAGAAGCGCTTACGCTCGCGCAGCAGCAACAGAAGCCCGTCTTTCTGAGTGTCGGGTATTCCTCTTGCCATTGGTGTCATGTCATGGCACACGAATCGTTCGAGGATCCGGAAACCGCCGCCTTCATGAACGAGCACTTCGTGAATATCAAAGTAGATCGTGAGGAACGCCCCGACATCGATTCGATCTACATGACGGCGGTCCAGGCGTTGACCGGGCACGGCGGTTGGCCGATGAGCGTCTTTCTCACCCCCGAACAGGTCCCGTACTACGGCGGCACGTACTGGCCACCGGAAGCGCGCCAGGGCATGCCCTCATTTCGCCAGGTGCTGGAAGCGGTCGCCGATGCCTGGGAAAACAAACGCGAGGATGTCGAAGAGAACGCCCAGAATGTCAAGCAGTTTCTCGAATCGGCCTCGACCCGCGTGCCTCGTGAAACAGAGCTGACTGAAGACCTCTATGACGAAGCCGTGAAAGCGTTCGCGCAATCGTTCGATGGGAAATACGGCGGGTTTGGCAACGCGCCCAAGTTCCCCCAGCCCTCGATTGTCGAATTCCTGCAGCGCTTCATCCGCCGCCGCAACGATACCCGCGCGGTGCGCATGGTCGAGCTCACGCTCGATCAGATGGCTGCTGGCGGCCTCTATGACCAAATCGGTGGAGGGTTTCACCGCTATTCGGTCGATGCGCAGTGGCTGGTGCCTCACTTCGAAAAGATGCTCTACGACAATGCGCAGTTGGCGCAGGTCTATCTCGATGCCTATCGCCAGCTCGGCCACGAGCGTTACGCGACTGTCGTGCAGCAAACTCTCCGCTGGGTTCTCCGCGAGATGACCGCCCCGGAGGGCGGCTTCTATTCCACTCAGGATGCCGATACTGAAGGGGAAGAGGGGCTTTTCTACCTCTGGACCCCAGAGGAGATAGATGCCCTTCTCTCCGAAGAGGATGCCCGCATCGCCAAGCTGTACTGGGCAATCGAGCCGGGCGGTAATTTCGAAGGACGCACGATCCTGACTAACCGGGTGACCACCGAAGAAGTCGCCCGCAGGGTTGGAATCAAACTGGACGACGTAAGTAAACGGATCGATGCCATCCGCGGGGCGCTCCTTGCCGCGCGGGACGAGCGCGTGCGACCGGGACGAGACGAAAAGATCATCGCTTCCTGGAACGGTATGTTGATTCGCCCCATGGCTGAAGCGGGCATCGTCTTTCGCGAACCGGCATTTTCAGATGCCGCTGTCCGCGCCGGCGAGTTTTTGCTCACGAGCCTCTTTCCGGAATCCGGCGCCTTGCATTCGATTCGCGACAATATCCCGGGCACCGGCGCATTCCTCGACGACTACGCCCACGCCATCGATGCCTTTCTCACGCTGTACGAAACGACCTTTGATCGCAAATGGTTCGATGCCGCACTTCGCCTGACGAAGGCAGTCATCGAGGAATTCAGCGACGACGAGACCGGGCTGCTCTTCGATGCGTCCGCCACCGCCGAAGCGCTCGTCACTCGTCCACGCGATCTCCAGGATGGCGCGGTCCCCTCTGGCAACGCGGTCATGGCACTCAACCTGATCGCGCTCAACCACATGACCATAGACGACGACTATCGCGCACGCGCTGAGGCGATCCTGCGTCCGATGGCCTCGGTCGCAGCAAGTCAGCCGATGGGAGTCAGCAAAGCGCTCTGCGCCATCGAAGCATTCCTTGCGTCTTCCCAGGAAATAGCAATAGCGGCCAAAGCAGGTGACGAGCGTATCTGGGAGTTCCAGCGTGTCTATTTCGATCGCTACAACCCGAATTCAATCGTCGGCCTGGCAGTCGATGGGGACGAAGCCTCCATCGCTGGCATGCCTTACCTGGAGTATCGACCGCTTCGCAATGGAGAGCCCGCTGCTTACCTGTGCGAGCACTTCACCTGCATGCCGCCAGTAACGACAACTGAGGAACTGGCGAAACTCCTCGACCGCGGTACTGGTATTACCTGGACCTGGTTTTAGGCGAGTCGAACCCCAGGGTCACGTCTATCGGTCAACCTGGCCACACGTGACCCTGGAGCTTTGCCAATGCTCAGGCGACTGGATTGGCCAATGTCCCGATTCCCGAAATGCTGACTTCGATCGTGTCGCCAGGTTGCATGGGGCCCACATTGAACGGCGTCCCGGTCAACACCAGATCGCCCGGATTCAGGGTCATGATGTTGGTGATGTACGCAATGAGCAGGGGAATAGGGAAGAGCATGGTCGAGACGGCCTGATTCTGGCGAAGCTCCCCATTGAGCCGCGACTGCACAATGGCCTGGTCGAGATCGAGCTCGGTTTCGATCCAGGGACCGACCGGGCAGTAGGTATGGAATCCCTTGGCCCGGACCCACTGACCATCTTTCTTCTGCAGGGTGCGATCTGAGACATCGTTCGCACAGGTAAATCCCGCGATGTACTCCCGCCAATGCTCCTGGGGCACATCGCGCGCGGTCTTTCCGACCACGAGCGCCAGCTCCGCCTCGTAATCGGTCTGGTTTTGGCGATTGGCGATCTGGATGGTGTCACCAGGCCCAATTACCGACGAGGTCGGTTTCATGAATAGCACTGGCTCGTCCGGTATCGTCCGATTCGGATCGCGCTCGGTGACGTGATCGAGATAGTTCAGCCCGACGCAAACGATCTTGCCAGGATCGAGCGGTGCAACCAACTTCCCGTTGCCATCGATCCTGGCGCCCTTGCTGGGAACGTTCCAGTCGTCGCCTTCCCAGGCGTACCAGCTCTTCTCCTCGATCACCACGCGCCGCGGCGTCGTTTCTCCGTCGAGTACCACACGTCCGAGTTGCATCCGTGTCCTCCGCATGAATATTGGGTCGATACGGTGGAATCCTACCCGGCCCAGGGAGGGCGCAGGAACTCGGTATTCGCCGCATCTCTCTCCCTGCGAGTAAACTCCGATCAGGTAGCCGCCTCTCGCCTCGACTTCGATTTCCCCTATGCCCGATCTTTTTCTCGAACTCAAAACCCCGGACGATGCTTCCGGTCAGACTCCTGCCACCGCTCGGCGAAGAGGAGGCGTTGCAGCTTTTGCAAAACGCGGATTTCACCGCGGCGAAGCTGATTCCCTGGGGCTCGAATTATTCATTCGCCGTCGCGCTCTCCGATCCGGATGGGATCGAGCAGCTTGCGGTTTATAAGCCGCGTTCCGGGGAAGCACCGCTGCACGACTTCCGCAGCGGCACCCTCTTTCGTCGGGAAGTGGCCGCGTATCGCCTGAGCAGGCAACTCGGCTGGAACCTGGTGCCGCCGACGGTCGTACGGCAAGGCCCACATGGCATCGGCAGCCTTCAGCTCTACATTCAACCGGCCGCCGAAGTCGAGGACCCGCACGGATTCTGGGGGGATACGTGCCTCGACAATGAGCGAATCGTCCTTTTCGATCACCTGAGCAATAACGCGGACCGCAAGTTGTCGCATTGCCTGTTAGACCCTGCCGGGAAACGATGGGGCATCGATCACGGTCTGGCCTTTAACGAAGTACCCAAGCTCCGTACCGTCATGTGGCAATTCGCCGGCATGCCGATAGCCGAGACCCTCCGCGCTGATCTGGCTACCATTCTCGATCAACAGGATGCGTACGCTGCCGAATTTCACACGCTACTCCAGCGTCGGGAAATCGATGCCTTCTTTGCCCGCGCCGAAGCGCTGCATATCTCGGGTTGCTATCCCGAGCTCGATCCCTATCGCAATATCCCTTATGGTTGGTGGTAGCAAGGGAAAGCCACTGGCTTGGCGACCCGTTTATCAGCTATACTTACCGGTCGGTATCGTCGGCGGTTGCCTGCTACGAGGTGTTTCGCGCCCGGCGGGTCATCTACGGAAGGACAGGGATTTACTACCGCATGCATGTAGAGATTCGCGATTCTGAATCGTTCGATCAGTTGCTGCGCCGCTTCACTAAGGGGATCGAGCGATCAGGTGTGATCCGCGAACATCGCCGTGGTCTGCGCTTCATTAGCACCCAGGAAGAAAACCGCGCCAAGCGCCGTAAGGCCGAGCGCCGGCGTCGTCGCACTGCAAGCTAATCGAAATGTACCAAGAAGAGATCGGCAGTAGCTGATCGATATATGGGATAACCCTCGAGCCGGTCACAGAAGAGACCGGCTCTTTTTTTGGAAGGATGTCGTGGCACTGTGGTCGGCTCGCTGACGCTCGACTGGTTTCGCATTACCCAACCTTCACCGGGCGTCTTCGCGATCCAGGAACCCCTGCATCGCGAGCGAGTGCTGAGTTATCTGGTTGTTGGCGATGAGCGCGCTCTGCTCATCGACTCGGGCACCGGTGTCGCCAGCATGCGGGACGCGGTCGCCACGATCACCACGCTTCCGGTGCTCCTGGTCAACAGTCACACCCATTGGGATCATGTCGGCAGCAACCACGAGTTCTCCGGCATTGCTGTCCATCGCGCAGAAGCGCACGAGCTGGCCTACCAGTACAGCAGTGGCGAGATTGCCGAGTTCTTTGCCGACGATCAGCTTCTCGGTCCGCTGCCGTCCGGGCGTACCGTCGACGACATAACCATCGGACCCTCGGTTCCCACGCAACTTCTGGACGGCGGCGAGCAATTCGACCTCGGGGGCCGCGTCATCACCGCGATCCATACGCCGGGCCACGCTCCGGGGCTGCTCTCTTTTCTGGATGAAGCCAACGGTGTGCTTATGACCACCGATACTGCCTACCCTGGTCCCTTGTACGCATATTCCAGCGACACCGACTTCGATGTCTACATTCGCTCGCTGGACATCCTGGCGGATCTGGCGCCGAAACTGACCGCTGTCCACCCCTCGCACAATGCCGATCTTATGGATGCCGCGCTGCTGCCAAAGATGCGTGACGCACTGATCGCGGTGCGTAATGGCAAAACGCCCGACCGTGTCGACGACGTAAAAGCCACCTACGACTTCGATGGTTTCGGGGTGTACGGTCCGCTCCCCGCAGGGGAACGCTGACCTCGATGGTAGCGCGCGTTGTCGCCTATATGCTCGCCGCCTGTGTGGCGGTGCTGACGGCTGGAGAGATCTTCCAGGGCGGCATCGTGACTTATACCAGCGTGCCTGCCGTGCTGGCGTTCGGTTTGATCGTGGGGCTGCTCAACGCCTTTGTGAAACCAGTGCTTGCGATTGTGGTTGCGCCGCTCTCCTGTCTCACTTTCGGACTCATATCGGGAGCGCTCAATTTCTTGATCTTCGGTCTCGCGGCGGTCATCGCTCCTGGAATCGATGCCAACATCTGGGGCGTGCTGGTTGGTACTGTGCTGACCACGGCCATCAGTGGCGTGATCTACGCCATCCTCGACGAACGTTGACACCGAAGAAACGCGCCAAGCGGATCTATAAGCCGCTGTCTGGTCGCATAGACCGCTACGAGTACCCGCTCCCAATCACCATCGGCGTTATCTCGGATACGCACATCTTCCCTGGCGGAGGCTCGCGGACCCTTCCGGTCGAAGTCCTCGATCTATTTCGACGATTCGATACCGATTTGATCGTGCACGGAGGCGACATCGTGGACCATGCGGTGCTCGACCGCCTGGCAACCGTCGCGCCGACACTCGCTGTGCATGGAAACAACGAGCCCCTGGAGCTCTGGAAACTGCTCCCGGAGCGCATCATCCTTTCGATAGGCACTCATCGCATTGGCATCGTTCATGGACATGGGGGACCATCGGCCAGGGCAACCGCCAAAACTGCGTTCGTTGAACCAGTGGATTTCGTCATCTACGGGCATAGTCACATTCCCATCATCGAAGAGATCGATGGGGTGACGTACTTCAACCCTGGGTCGCCCACCGACCGCCGTTGGTCCCGCCATTTCGGAATCGGGATCATCAAGATCGACGAACAGGCAATTCGCCCGGAACTGATATTGTTCGACGTACCCGCACATCTGGTATCGATCGAGCCCTAATCAGCTCCAGGAGCTAACGCATGAAGAGCAATTTCCGCCTACCCGGACCGACCGCAGTCCCGCCCCAGGTGTACGCCGCCATGCAGCGGGAGATGCTCCCGCACCGGGGAGCGGAATTTTCCGCCTTCTATGCCGAGCTCCTCGCCCGATTGCGACGCATTCACAAAACCGAATCCGATGTTCTCACCTGGCCAGGCTCCGGATCGGCGGGTTGGGAGATCGCGGTGACCAATTTCCTCTCGCCCGGCGACGAGGTCGTTGCGATGGTGGCCGGTGCGTTTGGAGATCGTTTCGCTTTTGTTGCTGACCGGCTCGGCGTGAAAGTGCATCGCGTCGATCTCCCCTGGGGGAGTGCGATCTATCCCGAAATGGTGCGAAACGCGCTCGACCAACATCCTGCTGCCAGGGCGGTATTCCTGACCCACAACGAAACGTCTACCGGTGTTACCCATCCGATCCCTGAGCTTGCCGCAGTTGCGCGTGAGCGCGATGTGCTGACCTTTGTGGATGGGGTTTCCTCGGTGGCAGGCATTCCGCTCGATTTTGACGGCTGGGATATCGACTATCTGATGTCGGGCTCCCAGAAGGCCTGGATGTGCCCCCCGGGGATAACTATCGCCGCCATCGGACCGCGTGCCTGGGAAGCCTACGAGCAATCGACCTTCCCGAAATTCTTTTGGGATGCCGGCCCAATGCGCGATCTGGCGAAAGATGGACACACGAGCACAACGCCTCCGGTCTCTCTCGATTTCGCGCTCGATGCGGCGGCTCAGATGATCGAAGAGGAGGGGCTGGAGAATGTCTACGCCCGGCATGCTTCGCTTGGTGAGCAAACCCGCGCCGGCATCGAGGCAATGGGCCTTGAGCTCCTGGCAGAGCCGGGCTTCGAGTCGAATACCGTCACCGCCATTCAACTCCCGAAAGGACTCACCGCCAAGGCTGTCATCAAGCAACTCTCTGATGACCACGGTGTCACGGTCGCGGGGGGGCAGGCGCACATTGCCGACTCGATCATCCGCATTGGCCATATGGGTTGGGTCGATGCGGACGATATCGACAATTGCCTTGCCGCTGTGAAGGCAGTGCTGGGGAATTAGCAATCAGGATCGAGCATCCGGGATCTTATGGGAAGTATCTTCCCGATTGCATCATCCATTTCTCGCCCTGAACTCCCAATGTGAACCTGCGTTATACTGAAAAAGTGGGCGACGAGTCCGCGGCCGCATCGTGCCCCGCGGGTTTTCGGTGGCTACAAACGTTTTGTCGCAAGGAAGGTGTATGGAAGTTTCTAGCATTACCGAGCAAGGGGGAGCGCAGGACGCACCCGTGTCGCTCATGGAAAAGTACCTCAACGATCCCTCCAATGATTACCGAACGCTCAAGTTCGGGGACGTCATGGACGGGACCATCATGCGGGTGGACCGGGATGAAATCCTGGTTGACATCGGATCGAAGTCCGAAGGGATCGTGCCGGCGAAAGAGTTCTCTTCACTGACCTCCAGTGAGAAACAGGCTCTTGCGATCGGTGAAACGGTGCTGATCTTCATCGTCCAGCCCGAAAACAATGAGGGTCATGCGGTCGTTTCCATCGACCGTGCCCGACAGGAGAAGTCCTGGCGGCGCCTTCAGGAAATTTACGAAGAGAATGGCGTCATCGATGCTGAGGTCGTCAATTACAACAAGGGCGGCCTCCTGGTGAACCTCGACGGTGTTCGTGGCTTTGTGCCCGCATCGCAGGTCACCGAGATTCGTGGTGGCGACGAAGCCGGCAAGCAGGCCGAAATGGCCCGCATGATCGGAACCCATCTCCCACTCAAGGTTATCGAGATCAACCGCCATCGCAACCGGCTGATCCTCTCCGAGCGCCAGGCCATGCAGGAAAAGCGCGACGAGATGAAGGAGAAGCTGATCGAGGAGCTGCGCGAAGGCGAAGTTCGCCAGGGCCGCGTTTCATCGATCTGCGACTTTGGCGCCTTTGTCGACATCGGCGGAGCAGACGGACTGGTTCACCTTTCCGAGCTCAGCTGGAGCCGAGTGCGCCACCCAAGCGAAGTGCTCAAGATCGGTCAGGAAGTCGATGTCTACGTCCTTGGCATCAATGCTCAGGAAAAGAAGATCGCGCTTTCCATCAAGCGGACCCAGGCCGAGCCGTGGAGCCAGGTCGCTTCGGATTACGAGGTCGGACAGCTTGTCCGCGGTACGGTCACGCAGCTCGCCAATTTCGGCGCCTTCGCGCGCATTGTCGATGGCATCGAGGGGCTGATCCACGTTTCCGAACTGACCGACGCCCGGATCACGCATCCGAAGCAGGTTGTGCAGGAGGGCGAGGAGCTACTGCTCCGCATCATCCGCATCGACCCAGAGCGACGTCGCATGGGCTTGAGCCTGCGCCGCGCGCTCGATACGCCGGATGAAGAGTTGGCCGCCGCGCTTGGCGAAGAGGCCCTCGCCGAGCGTGATCAGATCATCACCAACATTGCCGCTGCACTCGAAGCCGAAGGCATCGACATCAACGCAGTCGAGGAAGAAGAGGAAGAAAAAGAGGAAGTTGAGGCTGCTCCAGAGACGGTTGCGTCTGCAGTCGCTTCCGCGGCATCCTCGAGCCGGCGCGACGAGCCGGCCATGGCTGCCGCCTTTGCTTCTGCTGCTGCCTCGCTCGGTCTTTCCGACGAAGATGGTGACACCGAAGACGCGGTTGTTGCCGCGGTCGAAGGAAGTGACGACAGCGAGTAGCGCGTACTTCTAACTCAGACTTAAGACAAAGGCCGGTGGGATTCCCACCGGCCTTTGTGTTTGTCAGGTCGATTACGCATCATGCTGTTCGCTGAAAGTAGGGGAGTAGCCAATTTCGCGCGTGCAGAGATGGATGCTTCAACGCTCGCAAGAACCATCTGGTGATTTGTGAGAAGATCGGGCCACGAACCGACGCCGCACATCGGTTCAACCACCACGGCTGCCGCACCGAACATTTGCGGCGGCGTACCATCGGCGAGGACGAACGCGTTCGCTCGATAACACCCAGGTCGCCAAATGAACCGGATCCTTCGGGCGGCCATCGCCTCTCGAGCGGGTTCGATTGGAATCGATGTTCAGGCGTGAAACGCCTTCGACCGTATCGGGGCCGATCCAGAGAGCGGGGGGACCCGCGCTCCGGCAGGAAAAGACGGTTTCGAGCGTATGCCAACGTCTGCACAGCGGCGAGTTGGAGGAGGACGGGGACGATTCCAAAGGTAGAAGCAGCGCGCGAGATTGACAACTCCCCATTGGGGTAGGCGTCCATTCCTTGCATGATCTCGTATGCTTTATAAGCACACAGACGCAGGCCCGAGAACGAGGCCATCGCGATGTGAGGCGTAAAGGGAGCCGAGAATGGCAAGCAATTTCGACAAATTCACTGAACGAGCGCGGAAAGTTCTCTCCCTGGCACAGGAAGAGGCGCAGCGCTTCAACCATCCCTACATCGGTACAGAGCATCTGCTTCTCGGCCTTGTGCGTGAGGGGGAGGGTGTCGCCGCCCGGGTCCTGACCAATATGGGCGTGCAATTGCCCAAGGTCCGTTCTGCGGTGGAATTCATCATTGGACGGGGCGAAGGCGCGGTCATTGGCGAAATCGGTCTAACCCCGCGGGCCAAGAAAGTCATCGAGCTCGCGGTCGATGAGGCGCGCCGGCTGGATCATAACTACATTGGCACCGAGCATCTGCTTCTCGGCCTCGTTCGCGAGGGCGAAGGGATCGCCGCTGGTGTGCTGGAAAGCCTCGGGGTCAATCTGGAAAAGGTTCGCCAGCAAGTAATGCAGGTGGTCAACCAGAGCTCCAGCACCTCACAAGCCAAAACCCAAACCAAGACCCCCTATATGGATGCACTCGGCTTCGACCTTACCGAAGCTGCTCGCAACAACAAGCTGGGTCCGCTGGTCGGACGTTCGATGGAAATCGACCGGGTGATGCAAATTCTCTCCCGGCGTACCAAGAACAATCCGGCGCTCATCGGCGAACCCGGCGTCGGCAAGACTGCCATCGTCGAGGGCCTCGCCCAGCGCATCATCGATGGCGATGTGCCAGAGCGACTGCAGGGGAAACGCCTGGTTTCGCTCGACATCGGCGCATTGGTCGCCGGCACCAAATATCGTGGTGAGTTCGAAGAGCGGTTGAAAAAGATCGTTGGCGAAGTCAAGGAGACTGGCAGCATCATCTTCATCGATGAGCTCCACACCTTAGTCGGCGCTGGTGCTGCGGAAGGCGCGGTCGACGCGGCCAACATTCTCAAGCCAGCGCTCTCCCGCGGAGAGCTGCAGACGATCGGCGCCACGACGCTCGACGAATATCGCAAGTACATCGAACGGGACGCTGCGCTCGAGCGCCGGTTCCAACCAGTCGTGGTGGAAGAACCATCGATCGATGAGACCATCGAGATTCTCATGGGTGTTCGGCCATTGTATGAAGAACACCATCGCCTGAAGATCAGCGACGAAGCACTCAAGTCCGCCGCGAATCTGGCAGCCCGCTATGTGACCGATCGCTTCATGCCTGATAAGGCTATCGACTTGATCGATGAAGCGTCATCCCGCGTGCGCATGCAAAAATCGGTGTCTCCTCCGACATTGAAGGACGCATTGGCCGGGCTTTCGTCGCTCCAGCGTGAGCTGGAAGCGGCCGTAGAAAGCCAGGAGTTCGAGATTGCGGCTGAGCTTCGCGATCGCGAGCGCAAGCTGCGCGACCGTATCGACGATCAGGAGCAGGAGCTTCGCGACCAACAGGCGGAGGAAGAAGTCTACGTCACCGAGGAGGACATCGCTCAGGTTGCCTCGATGTGGACCGGTATTCCCGTCTATCGCATCGCTGGCGAAGAATCCGAGCGTTTGCTGAAGATGGAAGAAGCGCTGCATGAGCGCATCATTGGGCAGGAAGAGGCGATCGAAGCGATGGCCAAGGCCGTCCGACGTGCTCGTGCCGGTTTGAAAGATCCGAAGCGGCCTATCGGTACCTTCATCTTCCTCGGACCCACTGGCGTCGGCAAGACCTTACTTGCCAAGGCGCTCGCCGAGTTCATGTTCGGTTCCGAAGATCATCTGATCAAGATCGACATGTCCGAATTCATGGAGCGCCATTCGGTCGCCCGGCTGGTCGGAGCGCCCCCAGGCTACGTTGGATATGAAGAAGGCGGTCAGCTGACCGAAGCGGTGCGTAGGAAGTCGTACTCGGTCATCCTGCTCGATGAAATCGAAAAAGCCCACCCGGAAGCCTTCAACATGCTCCTCCAAATCATGGAAGACGGGCATCTGTCGGACGCTAAGGGACGGCGGGTCGATTTCCGCAACACCATCATTATCATGACGTCGAATGTCGGAGCCGATCAGATCTCTGGCGAGCTGCGCATGGGATTCGAGTTCTCGCAGGACGCCGATAAAGCCAAGCAGCGTGATTACGACCTTATGCGCGACAAGGTGATGACGCAGCTCAAGCAGTCGTTCCGGCCGGAGTTCCTCAACCGGATCGACGCGTCGATCGTCTTCCACTCGTTGACGGCCGAGCAGATCCGCGAAATCGTCGAGTTGGAGTTGGCCCGGGTGCGAACCCAGCTTGCCGAGCGCGAGATTCATCTCGATGTCACTGTGGAGGCGATGGACCTCCTGGCTGAGCGTGGATACGATCACACCTATGGAGCGCGTCCGCTACGACGCATCATCCAGAATCTGATCGAGGATCCGCTGGCGGAAGGCTTGCTCGATAGTCGCTTCCATCCCAACACGACGATCCTCGTCGAGGTGGAGGACGACCTGCTCAAGCTCACGCCTACATCGACAACGATCGAGGTCGAAGAGTTCGCCATCGTCGGCTAGCCCGTCGAATCACAATCCATTGCACATGAATCGGGGACGGCCAACGCCGTCCCCGATGTCTTTCGGGCAGCTTTGACAGCCAAGAACATAAGTTCTATTCTTGGTTTCGATACGTCCCTGATACGGGAGCTGAGGGCGTGAGTTGCGCAGCCGCTCGCTGCCCGGTTGATAATCATTCATTCGAACCCGCTCGAACTGAACCGCATAGGTAGACTCCATCTATGGCGAAACGATCCACAATGTATGTCTGCCAGCAATGCGGTGCCCACAGTCCCGCATATCTTGGTCGGTGCCCGCATTGCAACTCGTGGAACTCGATGGTAGAGACTGTCGAGCCGAAAGCGCAACCGGGTCGATCCGGCTCTCGCGCGAGTCTCGTTCCCTCAGTTCAGGCACAACTCATTTCCGAGGTCGAGGCGGCTGAATCGCAACGCGTCAAGACCAACATCGCCGAGCTCGACCGCGTGCTGGGCGGCGGTCTTGTCCCCGGATCGGTGGTGCTGGTAGGTGGCGATCCCGGTATCGGGAAATCGACCCTGGTCCTGCAATCCGCGGCACAACTTGGATCCAAGAGCGCGCCAAGCCTCTACGCCAGCGGCGAAGAGTCGACTCATCAGCTTCGACTTCGCGCAGAACGACTCGGGGTCACCGGTGAAAACGTCCTCGTCGTGTCGGAATCGAACCTCAACGAAATAATTGCTTTGGCAGAGCAAACCAATCCTCGGGTTCTGATCGTCGACTCGATCCAGACCACCACGGTCGACGAGCTCGAAACCTCAGCCGGCAGTGTCGGTCAAGTCCGCGAATCGACTGCGCAGCTCATCCGTTGGGCAAAACCGCGTATGGTGCCGGTCATCATCATTGGACATGTCACCAAAGAAGGGAACATCGCCGGACCCCGCGTGCTGGAGCACATGGTCGATGCGGTGCTCTACCTCGAAGGAGAGCGGTTCCAGCAGTTCCGCATCCTGCGAGCGGTTAAGAATCGCTTCGGTTCGACAGATGAAGTCGGTGTTTTCGAGATGGTCGAGTCCGGACTACAGGAAGTTCGCAACCCGTCCGAAGCCTTTCTGCAGGAGCGGGCGCTCAATGCTGCTGGATCCACCGTCACCGTCACGCTCGAAGGGAGTCGTCCGATCCTGGTTGAAGTGCAGGCGCTGACGTCGCAAAGCGTTTACGGTTTGCCGCGACGGAGTGCGAATGGATTCGACCAGGGTCGGTTACAGCTCCTGGTAGCAGTGCTGCAAAAACGCGCTGGTCTCAACCTGGCCGAACAGGATGTTTACACCAATGCGGTCGGTGGCCTGCGCATCTCCGAGCCTGGCGCCGACCTGGCTGTCGCAACCGCCATCGCATCGTCGCTCAAGGATCGCTTGATAGATCCTCGTACCGTTGTTATCGGGGAGATCGGACTCTCTGGGGAAGTTCGTTCGGTCAGTCAGCTCGACCGTCGGCTGCTGGAAGCCAGCCGCCTGGGCTTCACCAGGGCGATCGTGCCTGCCTCCATCGGTCGCCGCACACAGTCGATGCCCGGTGACCTCGCCGTCACGCGAGTTGCCACGCTGTCCGAAGCGATCAAGGAAGCAGTGGGATAGCGCTACTGCAGTCGGCGCTTGTATGCCAGCTCAAGAAGTTGATCAGCCAGGCGAGATGCCGCATCAGGGCGGCCCGCTTTTGCCGCATTTGCCCCAATCTGCGAGCGCCGCTCGGGATTCCCCGCTAAATCGAGAATGAGCTCCCGCAACCGAGCCGGCGACGCATCGTTCTGATCTAGCACGATGGCCCCATCGATCGACGAAAGCGCCTCCGCGTTGCGATGCTGTTCGTTGCCTCCCGCGCCCGGCAAGGGAATAAGAATCGCCGTCTTTCCCAAATAGGAGATTTCCGCCACAGTTCCAGCACCGGCTCGCGCCAGCATCAGATCGGCCATCGCATAGATATTGGCCATCTCGTCGCGAATTCGCTCGATCACCCGATAGCGTTCACGAAGATTGGCTGACAGCGTTTCACGACGCGCCGAAAGGCGATCGAAATCGGGATTGTCAGTTTTGGCCCCCGTCTGATGCAGGATTTGTATTCGCTCCAGCAGGTCGTCGAGGATTGCTTCGATTCGCTCATTGAGCGGACTCGACCCGCGTGCTCCGCCGGTCACGAAGAGCACTGGTAAATCACTTCGGAAGCCGAAGCGTTGTAATCCGCTCTGGCGATTGCCGAGCTGCAATGATCCGCGCACCGGATTTCCTGTAACCACGGTCTTGCTCTTATCGTTCGCATAGGCGAGCGACGACTCGAATGTCAGAGCCTGAACATCGACGAAACGGGCATTGATGCGTGTGGCCAGTCCCAGAACCGCGGTTTGCTCGTGACTGAGCACTGGCGCCATCCGCGTGCCGCCGACCACGCTTGGCGTCGAAACATAGCCGCCAGTACTGAAGATCACATCCGGCTTAAACTCCCGCAGGATCCACCACGCTTGCGGTACTCCCACTGGGACGCGCAATGCATCGGTGACGGTCTTGAAGTCGGGATAGCGACGCAGCTTGCCGGTGGAGACTGCCCGAAAGGGAATGCCTCGCGCTCGCGCTTCATTGCCTTCGACGCCATTATTGCTCCCGATCCAGAGGAGCTCCATCGGAATGCCACGATGCTCCAGCTCTTCGATCACTGAAAGTGCCGGAAGCACATGCCCCCCGGTGCCTCCCCCAGCGATCGCAATTCGAATCGGTTTTGTTGTCGACATAGGTACGCCTGAATCAATTCAAGGAAGATTATTTCCGCCCTGCTGACGCTGTGCTGGGCGAGTATAGCGGCCCCTGCTCTATCGTATGCCGTACGCTACGCTCTCTGGGGCGAGAGATTTCGGAAGCGATCACTCGCTCGGTTTCACCAGTTTATCGATATGTTTCGGTTGATTCCATGAACCATTTTCTGCCCACCAATCGACGCTATCTTCCGGCCAATTCCGCGCGGTGGCTGGTGTTAGCGGCCGGGGTCGCAGGTTTGGTTATCGTGCTCGACGCACTTTCCAAGTTCCTGGTGACGCGGGAACTGGGTCCCGGTGGGTCCAGAAGCTCGATCCAGATTGCGGGGAATTTTTTCGAGCTCCATTACACGCTCAACAGCGGAGTGGCATTCGGCATGCTCAGCGGCTCTTCAACCGTCGCGGGAGTGCTGGTTGGGATCCTGATCGTACCGCTGGTCATCGTGCTCATTATCCTTGCCGGTCGTGGGACGGTCTGGGCGATAGCAGCGGGCCTGGTGCTCGGCGGTGCAGCTGGGAATCTGACCGACCGTATTGGTGACCGCACGGTGACCGACTTTATCTCTATCGGCCGCTGGCCATTGTTCAATCTGGCCGACTCCGCCATAACGGTCGGCGCGATACTGTTGATCGGATTGAGCTTTCGGGAACGCGACCAGGACAAACAAACGACAGGATCTTGATGACTGAGCAGATGCCACCATCCCTAGAAGAGTTGGAAGAATCGCCCGATTCCGAACGACTGCAGCTACATCCAGCCGCGGATCAAACCGGCGAGCGGCTCGATGTTTTCGTGGCATCCCAGTTGCCCGAGTTCTCGCGCAACTTCGTTCAGCAGCTCATCGCCGATGGGAACGTGCTGGTCGACGGTTTGGCGCCCAAGCGCACGTTCAAGGTTCAACCAGGCCAGGTCGTGGAAATTCGCGTACCGGCACCCACACCGCATGACATCCAGCCACAGGATCTCCCGCTGGAGATTGTGTATGAAGATGCCGACATTGCTGTCATCGACAAACCCGCCGGCATGGTGGTGCATCCTGCGGCCGGTCACCCCGATGGCACGCTCGTCAACGCACTGCTGTATCGCTATCCGGAGGTCGCCATCAATGGCACCAATCGTCCGGGGATCGTCCACCGGCTCGATAAGGACACCTCGGGTCTCATTGTCATTGCGCGCACTCCGGCTGGCCAGAAGCTGTTATTGGAACAGTGGGCCGACGGTTCGGTCCAGAAGGGCTACAAGGCGCTCGTCCATGGCATCGTGGAAGAAAACGAAGCGACAATCGACGCGCCGATTGCCCGGGATCCCAACCGATCGCCAGCGTATGGCCGTTCTCGCATCCGGTAAGCCGTCAGTCACCCACTTTTCCGTAGAGGAGCGCTTCGACTCGACGAGCTATCTCGATGTCGAAATCGAGACGGGGCGCACCCACCAGATTCGCGTGCACCTCGCGTACATCCGACATGCCGTCGTTGCTGATCCGCTGTACGCGAATCGAAGCTGGCCCACGCTGGGACTCGACCGGCAGTTTTTACACGCCTGGCGATTGGGGCTGCGCTTGTCGAATGGACAACGCGCGCAGTTCGAGTCGCCACTTCCGGAAGCGCTGACCCGAACACTTGGTGAGATTCGCCGGACGGGATCGCAATGACTCCGGAAACGCACATCGAGCAGTGGTTTCAGGAGATTCTCACGCAGCTGGATCCCCGCCGGCTGACCAGCCGCGCGGCTTGCTTCGGAGAAGGCTCCCGTGTAGTTGACCTTCAAGGCGATGCATCGCGCTCCGTTACGATTCCGCGCGACGGCCAGGTAGTTGTTATCGCCATTGGGAAAGCTGCGATCGCCATGGCCGCTGGTGCGCAAGATCTCTTTGGTGAAGGCTTCGAACGCGGATACGCGCTGACCGTCGATGGGCCCGATGATGGTGCGCTCGACGAGCGATGGACGGTCTACCGGGCCGGTCACCCGATTCCCGATCAACGGGGGATCGATGCAACTCAACAGCTTATCTCGGTGGTCGAAGCGCTCAAACCGGACGATATGGTCGTCGCGCTGATCTCGGGAGGGGGATCGGCGCTATTCGAAGCGCCCCGCGATCCGTTGACCCTGGAGGACTTCGCCGAGCTAACCCAGCTTCTGCTAAACGCGGGCGCGCCAATTCAGCACCTCAATACCGTTCGCATTGCGCTGAGTCAGGTCAAGGGCGGATCGTTCCGGCAGCGTTCCCCAGCTGGCACCTTCGTAACCTTGATCCTGTCCGATGTCCTCGGAAATGACCCCGCAATCATCGCCAGCGGTCCAACCGTTGAACCGACTACCACCGCCGCCGCGGCATTCGACGTTCTCGATCTTTATGATTTGCGAGCGTCCGTTTCCCCTGCGGTACGGAAAGTGTTGGAAGAAGCGGCGGGAGAACAAACCGATTGGGATCATCCTGACGATGTGATCGAAATAGTGGGCGATCTCGACCTCGCTATTTCGCTGGCAGTGGAGGTCTCGCAGGCGGCTGGGTTTTCTTCAATGGCAATGGAAGTGGAGTTCGACGGCGAAGCCACGGAAATGGCGCGCGAATGGATTCAGGTACTGCTTGGAACGCCGGAAACAACGGATGTTGTCTGGGGCGGCGGTGAAAACATCGTCACCGTGCGCGGCTCAGGTATAGGGGGGCGCAATACGGAGTTCGCGCTTGCCGCTGCGCTCGAGCTGGAGCGAATAGAGAATGACGAATGGGTGATAGCAAGCCTGGCGACCGATGGACAGGACGGCTTGAGCAGTAGCGCGGGCGCTATTGCGAGTCGTGCAACGATCGTCAAAGCCAGGGAACAGGAAGTCGACCCAGAGGCTGCACTGGCGGAGAATGACAGCGCCACCTTTTTCGAAAAAGTCGGTGGCCTCGTCTTCACCGGTCCGTCGGGTACGAACGTGAACGACCTCTACGTTGGGTTCCGCCGCGCGTGACGAGCGGCGGAGGAATCCGACAGGGTTCCTTTCGTACTCGAGTCAAGACCCACGCCGTAACCGTCGTTCGCTTGCTATAGTCATCACAATAGGTTTCTCCACACGGAAGGACAGGTGATCCACCCCGATGCAAGGCGCAAGGGCCCTCGTCGACGTACTCGTCTCAAGTGATATCCAGCACGTCTTTGGCCTCCCCGGTGATACCGGGATGGCTCTCTACGATGCCTTCAACGAGCGGCGCGACCGAATCGAGCACATCATGACCCGGGACGAGCGGTCGGCATCGTTCATGGCAGACGCTTACGCGCGCGCTTCAGGAAGAATCGGTGTCTGTGAAGGACCGAGCGGTGGTGGTGCGACCTACATTCTTCCGGGAGTTGCTGAGGCGCAGGGATCAGCACTTCCGATGTTGTGCATGACCTCGGATACACCGGTATCGCAACACCAGCGTGGTGTGCTGACCGAGCTCGATCAGGAGTCGCTTTTCCGGCCGGTTACGAAATGGAACACTCGAATCAATTCTTCTGCGACCGTGGCAGAGATGACGCGCCGAGCGATCAGGATGGCCACCGTCGGACGCCCCGGCGCGGTGCATCTCTCGCTCCCCACCGATAGCCTCGAAGGAGACACAGACGAGCGTTCGGTTTATGGGACGCCCGAGCTTTCGCGAGTTCCCGTTCTGCGCACACGTCCCGATCCCGAGATGGTCGAACGCGCAGCGCGTGCTATCGAACACGCGTCGCGGCCTGTCATCGTTGCGGGTGGTGGCGTGGTGACCGGACAAGCGTGGGATGCGCTCACGGCATTTGCGGAAACCTTGAATATCCCAGTCGCCACGTCGATCAATGGCAAGGGGAGCATCGCGGAGACCAGCCGGGTTTCGATCGGCATCGTGGGCGGAAATGGTGCTCGCTCGTACACCAACGAAGTCGTTTCCGACGCAGATCTCGTGATGTACATCGGTAGCCGAACCGATTCCACCACCACGCACCACTGGTCGGTCCCCGAGATCACCGAGCCGCCCGCGGTGATCCAGATCGATGTTGAACCATTCGAGATTGGGAATAACTACCGACTGGCGGTTCCCATTGCAGGTGATGCCGGATTGACCCTGATCGACTTGCTCGCTGCTATCGACGAACCAGGGAAGATCGGGGGGCGTAATCGAGCGCGAATCGATGGGCTGGTTGCAGTCGCTGACCGGTACTGGGAAGATGTTCGCCAGCAATCGCTTCAGACGGATACGCCGATGAAGCCTCAGGTGATCGTCGCCGCGATGCGGGAACTCCTGCCCGACGACGCCTTGATCGTGGCCGATCCGGGCACGCCGACGCCATATCTCGGAGCGCAATACCGACTCAATCGCCCGGGACGCACCACAATCATTCCGCGGGCACATGGCGGACTCGGCTATGCAATCCCAGCCGTGGTTGGTGCAGCAAGGGCACGTCCTGATTCTCCGGTCGTTGGATTCACCACCGACGGTAGCTTTGGCATGTCGTGCGGTGAGCTGGAAACGATCACCCGGCTCAATCTGCCCATCGTCTTCGTGCATAGCAACAATGGCAGCTTTGGCTGGATCAAAGAGCTGCAGCACCTTTATCACGACGATAACTATTTCTCGGTCGATTTCAATCCCGTCGACTACGCCGGAATCGCGCGCGGATTTGGTTTTCAATCGACTCAAATTACGGAAGCTGCCGCTTTCAAGCCGGCGTTGGCAAAGGCCCTGGCCGATGGGCGTCCGTGGTTCATCGACGTGATCACTGAATCGCAAATCACCGAAACTCCGCCGGTCGCCGGGTGGGTAAGCGCGGAAGCCAAACGCACCAGACAGGAAGCACTCTCGCGATGAACGAACGCATCCCCATCATTCTCGATGTCGATACCGGGATTGACGATGCCGCAGCGATTTCGCTCGCGGTGCACTCTCAGGATGCAGATCTCCTCTCGGTTTCGACGGTAGCTGGCAACACCACCATCGAGCAAGCGACCCAAAATACGCTCGATGTGCTGGATCTGTTGGGGGCAAGCGAGGTACCCGTCTATCGCGGTGCCTCGAGACCGCTGGTGCGCGAACTCTTTACCGCAACGTATGCGCATGGAAACAATGGTGTTGGTGGAGCTCAGTTAACGCACAGTGCGCGTCGGGAAGGCGAATATCGCGGTCCCGCGTCAATCGTGATGCATGCGCACAAGCGACCAGGTGAGGTCACTCTCGTCTGCCTGGGACCGCTCACCAATCTCGCGATTGCGGTCAATGTCGAGCCTGATCTTCCGAAGCTCCTGAAGCGCGTCGTCATCATGGGCGGGGCGTTCTGGACGCCAGGCAATATCAAACCCCACCAGCACGCCGAGTTCAATATCTATGTCGATCCCGAGGCCGCGCAGCAAATAGTTACCGCGGGTTTCTCCGAGCTCTATGCAGTCGGGCTCGACGTCACGCATCATGCGCCAGTTTCGGCTGAGGCCTGGGAGTTGATCTCGAGCTCCGATTCGGCGCCCGCTACGCTCATTTGCGCCTTGTATCGCTCACGAATCGAGAATCCGGAGAAGGGAACGGCATACATTCACGATGCCATGGCGGTCGCGGCTGCGCTCGATCCCTCGTTCATCGAATGGGAAAGACATGGTATCGACGTGCCGCTCGATGACGTGCATCGTGGACAAACCCGCATCGTTCCCGGAGAGGGCGTGCATGTGTCCAAATCCGTCGATGCTGTGACGTTCATGCAACGCTTCTACCAGCGTCTCGGAATCGGAACGCGCCCTTCGTAAATCACCAGTTGGCAGGCGGAGCAAAGAAAGAGAGGCAAGGCATGACTGAAGCAACTGAGCTCGTCGAACAGGCGCCGGTTCAGGATCGCGATCTGCTGCAACGGCTGAGCCTCTATTTCGATGCCTTCGAGCAGCGACTGCGCCAGGGGCAGGGATGGTTCATCTTCAATGCCGATGCGAAGCGAGGCAAGCGCATTTCGACATTCATCGAGCGGCGCCTGGACGAAGCCGGCGATGTCGACGCCTGTATGATGCCGTGGCGGGATTTCGCACTGAGCGCCTATGTGAACGAAGTCGGGTTGCCTGAGCTCGAACCGCGGGTCAAACGCGATGAAGGCAACGAACGTTTACGTCGGGAATACGAGTTTGCGCGCGAAGTCACCGAGCATGTCTGGCTCCGTTGTCAATCGTCCGAGCTGCTGGTGGTTACGGATCTTAAACCACGGCAGTCGCACGAAGCGGCCTTCCTGGATCGCACGGTCGAGCAACGCTACTCGAATCGTAAGGCGACCATCCTGTTGACGCCTGAGATGCCGTCGGAGCTGGAAGCCGACTTGCGCACGATCGATCCCACGGAAGCGTCCTGGAACCGGTTGTTTTCACGCATGTACGAGACAAGCCTGGTCGCACTGTAGGGTGATTCATTCCGTAAAGCAGGGCTCTGGAGGAGTTTGAAACCCTGTAGTTCGCGTCGTATCACGGTCATTCAAAGTGCGATAGCTACCTTGACATCGGGCGCATTCTCCAGGCTGAGAACGCGTCGCTCTCATATCGATGATGGGAGGAGGGCGGTTACGAGGAGCGGCGGACAGCCTGATCGGCTAGCTCGTAGAGCAGCTCGCGGGTTTCGGCATCGGGGACGACATCAAGTCGATCTCTCGCCTGTGCGATGTAGGCGCTGGCGCGCTGGAAAGATTGTTCGACGGCGCCGGAGGCACGAATCTTCTCGAGAACGCTGGATACGAAAACCTCGTCCTGGTTCGAGCGGTCGACGATCGATTGAATCTCGCTCCACTCCGGACTTCCGGTTTCGACCATCTGCAGGTAATAGATTACCGGGAGGGTAATGGTGGACTGCAACAGATCGTGACCTGCAGGTTTACCCAACTGGGCTGAGCCACCGGTCAGGTCGAGCACGTCGTCCATGATTTGAAAGGCGAGACCCAGATCGTCGCCGTATCCACGAAGTGCCGAGATGGCATGTTCTGGCGCCCCCGCAATGATGGCGCCGGTCTCTGCAGCGCATCCGAAGAGCGATGCAGTTTTTCCATAGATACGGGCAAGATATTGCCGCTCGGTTTGCTCCGGTTTGCGCGCGTCCATCATCTCCATGAGCTGACCGTCGCAGATATCACCCAACGCGTTGGAGAAAACCGAGACTACCCGTGGATTGTTCGTCGACGCAGCGAGAATGGCGGATTGGGCAAAGAGAAAGTCGCCAACCAGAATGACTGCCGCGGTATCAACCCTGGAATTAAGCGTCGGTTTTCCGCGCCGGAACGCGGAATGATCGACCGCGTCGTCATGGACGAGCGACGCCGTATGCAACAGCTCTACACCCGCTGCTGCCGAGACCAGGGTCTCGAACCGCTCGTCATAATTCCACGCGCGACCAGCCAACAGCACGAGCATCGGCCGGAGACGCTTGCCGCCCGAGCGGACGATTTCTTCGAGAATGGCGGAGATTTGAGGGTAGGGGACCTGTGCCGCATCGACGACCCGATCGGATACCCGCTGCAAGTCGCCGCGCATGGCCGCGAAGGCATCAGTTCGTTGGAGCACCCTGTTGCCGATCCTGACCAGCTTCGCTCAGCGGCCCGAATCCGTGCCGCTCATTCCGTGATTATCAAAGGATTGCCATGGACGTGTCAATTCGTGTGGCCGGTCATGCGCGAAACATGGTGACCGGAGCGGTCCACTTTCGACGTACATTCTCTACGCGGTTGTAGAATGTGATGTGTTCTCCGGCAGCAGGCTGGAGGTTGGTCACTACTGGAACAAACAACTTTGTACGATCGCACCGCACGGAATCCCTACGGCTCCTACCGGCTATCAAAGCGTCGCCGCCGTTGGGAAAGCGTCAGCTGGTGGTTGAGCTCGATCTTTGCCGTTGCCCTGGTAGCTTGGGCGCTTACCTGGTGGTTTGGCATCCGTGGCGACGAAAACAACGCCGCGACTGCGGGTCGCGTCATTACGTTCCAGGTCACGAGCGCCGAGAATGGCCAACCGTTGGCTGGAGCTCAGGTCAGCTATCCGGGCGGTAGTGCACCGACCGATGCGAACGGAACGGTTTCACTGGCGCTCGCCGATGAGTCGGTCAATATCGACGTCTCCGCTCCGGGATACCAACCCGTGTACGGCACCGCCGGTACGAATATCGATCAGCTTCAGAAGATTTCGCTGAATCCAGCGGCTCCTTCTTCCACCAGCGAACAGCCAGCCACCGCACCCACAACTGCAGCAGATCCCACGTCGGCCGTGGTTCCAACTTCTGCGTCCACGCCATCGCCGACGATGGCAGCGACGGTTGTCTCCAGCGAGACAGAACAGAAAACACCTGCGGCGACGGGCGGCGATACCATCGCTGGAGTCATTACCGACGACAAAGGTGAAGCCATCTGGGACGCCACGATTTTGTCTGGGAGCAACTTTGTCCGTACCGGAGAGGATGGCGCCTTTACATTGGCCAATGTAAAGGCGGGAAGTAACGTCGAGGTTTGGGCCTCAGGTTACAAGGATCAGACGGTGCCGGGTGCTAGCGCGATGTCAGTCAAGATGGAACGCGAAAATATCAATGCGGCCTATTTGACCGGAGCAAAGCTGACCGACGAAGCAACCATCCAGAGCATTATCGATCTGGCGCAAACCACTGACGTGAATGCGGTCGTCATCGACATGAAAGAAGGAACCGTTTACTACGACACGGGAGTTCAATTCTTCATCGATGCCGACGCGGTCTTCCCTGCGTTCGACCCAGCTTCGCTTGTCCAGCGATTCAATGATGCCGGTCTCTACACCATCGCGCGTATCGTCGTTTTCAATGACCCGGTTGTCGCGGAGAATCTTCCGGACCTGGCGATCCGAACGACGACCGGAGATATCTGGCGAGGCTCCAATGACGCGGCCTGGGTGAATCCGTATCATCAGGAGCTGTGGCAGCCGAACATCGACCTCGGGATCGAGGCTGCTGAGATGGGTTTCGACGAAATCCAGTTCGACTACGTGCGATTCCCCTCGGACGGTGATCTGAGTAACGCGGAGTTCGGGGCAGACCATACCTACAAGGAAGACGAGCGCGTCCAGACGATTGTCGATTTTCTGACCATGGCACGCACCCAACTCACAGCTCACGGCGTCAAGACGGCAGCCGATGTCTTCGCGATCATTGCCATCTTCCCGGACGACCAGGGTATTGGTCAGCGGTTTGCCGATTTCACCAAAGTCGTCGATTACATCTGTCCAATGATCTACCCATCGCACTTCACCGCCGGCCCCTTGGGAATGGACAATCCGCCGAACGAGGATCCGTACGACACGGTGTTGATCACCATGAACTCGGCGGCCGATAAAGTACCCGGGCAGGTGCTCAAGATTCGGCCCTGGATTCAGGATTTCACCATGGGCGAACCGCCGTACGGAGTAACGGAAGTTCAGGCGCAGATCGATGCAGCCTTCGAAGGTGGAGCCAGCGGCTGGATGCTCTGGAATCCGGACAGCTCATTCACCGTGGGAGCTCTTGGAACAGGTGACGGTGAGTATCCGTCCAGTGCCGGTTAACTGACTCGAGAAACAACCGACAGGATGCACAAAGCAGTGGTCTTCCAGTGGCCGCTGTATTACGCCACGTAATCGGGATCCAGGCGCTGGTAGTGACGCTGTGCGTTTTGCAGCCGATGGGGCGCATTCTGCTACAATCACTTACGAATGGTAATAAATAGTTGATACAGATCATAGCAAGAGATCGATGAGACGTGTATAATACTTGGAGTCATGGCGCGAACCGGTCAAACAGTTCTGGTCGCCCCCATCCTTGGGACTCGACCTTGCCTCGCTCACGCAACGCGGTCATGAATTTTGAAGAGGAGGTCGCGATCTATGGTTGTTCTGATACGCCGGACGATTGCCGGAAACCCTGAACGTCTCCAGCAGGAGATGGAAGAAGTTTTTCGCGCGTTGTTGCCGGCACGTCCGCGCTTCCCGTCACCAACACGGGCCGCGTGGCGCCCGCCCGTCGAGGTTTATGAGACGGAGCGTTCGCTCGTAATTCTGGCGGAAATCGCCGGGGTCAATGAAAGTGATCTCACCATCGTTGCTGACAGTGACATGGTGACTATCCGCGGCTCGCGTAGCGATCCCCACGCCGGCATGAAACGTCGTTTCCGTGAAATCGGGATTCCCTACGGCGAGTTTGCCGCTGACATCTACCTGCCGTTTCCAGTCGATCTGGATTCGGTCAATGCCGAATATACCCACGGCCTTTTGCGTATCGAGCTTCCGCGTGTCCGCTCCCGAACCATTGTTCCGAAGCGTGCCGGATCGTCCGCACAGGCAGACGAACAGGAGTAGAGCATGGGCAAGAATAAGAAAGAAAAATCCAAGGACAAAGTGAAGGAAAAGAACGTGAAAGAGAGAGCCGTGGACGCCGCGGCCGCGAATGTGATCGAGCTCGGAGCACCTGGTTCGACTGGGATACCGGTCGATGACCAGGAGTTTGTGCTGCCCATTCTGCCGCTGCGCGGTACCGTCGTATTTCCCCAGACTGTCGTTCCCCTGGCGGCCGCTCAGGCACGCTCGCTTCGGTTGATCGATGAAGTGATGTCGGGCGATCGCTCGGTTGGTGTCGTTCTTCAGCATGACTCCGAGCAGGAAGGTGCTGGCCCAAACGAGGTGAATCAGATCGGTGTCATCGGCACCATTCTGCAAATGATGCGAGTGCCGGATGGCAGTGTGCGGTTGGCCATCCAAGGCAATGAACGGATGGAAGTGATCGAGTGGGTGACCGAGGAACCCTACCTGGTTGCCAAGGTCCGTCGTATGCCGGAAGACCAGACCGATTCTGCCGAGGTGCAGGCGCTTTCGCGAAACACGCTGGAGCTGTTCCAACGGTTGGTCGAGCTGGTGCCGCACTTGCCAGATGAGTTGGTGACCGCCGCCCTCAATATCGACGATCCCCAGCATCTCGCCTACATGGTGGCCAGTAACCTGCGTATGGAGCCGGAAGAGCGGCAGAAGCTGCTCGAGATCAACACCCTCCAGGACAAGCTGACCTATCTCAACCAGTTCATCACCAAAGAGCTCGATGTGCTCGAGCTCGGAAAGCGGTTGCAGACTGAAGTTCAGGAAGAGCTTGGTAAGTCGCAGCGCGAGTACTACCTGCGTGAGCAGATGAAGGCGATTCGCCGCGAGCTGGGCGAGGAGAGCGAAACCGAGGCGGAGATCACCGAGCTACGGCAGAAGGTGGAAGAAGCAGGGATGCCCGAGGAAGCGAATCGCGAGGCGAATCGCGAGCTCGATCGATTGAGCAAGCTTCCTCCCGCCGCTGCCGAATACGGTGTCATCAAAACCTATCTCGATTGGTTGACTGCGCTTCCCTGGGATAAGAGCACCGAGGGCGCAATCGACATCGGCAAGACGCGTGAGATTCTGGATGAGGACCACTACGATCTGGAGAAGGTCAAGGATCGCATCCTGGAATATCTCGCCGTGCGAAAGCTCAAGCAGGACCAGCTGGCGATATTGCGCGCCGAGCACGAGGGTGACGAGGAGCCGTTCGACGACTCGCACCTGACGCTCAATCGCGAGCCGATCATCTGCTTCGTGGGACCTCCGGGTGTTGGCAAAACCAGCCTGGCACAGTCGGTCGCCCGCGCGCTTGGCCGCGAGCTGACGCGAATGTCGCTCGGTGGTGTGCGTGACGAAGCCGAAATTCGCGGTCACCGGCGCACCTATGTGGGCGCAATGCCGGGCCGCATCATTCAGGCAATCCGCCGCGCTGGCACCAACGATCCGGTATTCGTGCTGGATGAGGTTGACAAGCTGGGCGCTGATTGGCGGGGAGATCCGTCGTCTGCCCTGCTGGAAGTGCTCGACCCAGAGCAAAACAACAACTTCCGGGATCATTACCTCGACGTGGCGTTCGACCTGTCGAAGGTGATGTTTATCGCGACAGCGAACATGCTGGATCAAATTCCTGCTCCGTTGCGCGACCGGATGGAGATCATCAACCTTGCCGGGTACACCGACGAGGACAAGCTGAACATTGGACGCAAGTACCTGGTTCCCAAGCAGTTGCGGGCCAACGGACTGGCCGGACGAGAGATCGTCTGGACGGACGAGGCGCTGATGCAGATCATCCAGCACTACACCCGCGAAGCGGGCGTTCGCTCGCTGGAGCGAGAGATTGGCTCGGTCTGCCGCAAGATCGCAACCAAGGTTGCGGAAGGCAAGGACGCACCAGCGGAAGTGACAATCGAGCAGGTCAGGGACGCGCTTGGCCGGCCACGCTTCTTCTATGAAGAGTTGGCCGCGCGCACGAGCCAGCCGGGTGTCGCCATTGGCGTTGGCGTGTCGAGCGTCGGTGGGGACATCATGTTCCTCGAAGCGACTCGCATGCCGGGTAAAGGATCCCTGCAGGTCACCGGACAACTTGGTGACGTGATGAAGGAATCGGCACATGCCGCACTTTCGTTCGTCCGTTCACGGGCCTCTGATCTGAAGATCGATCCGGAGTTCTTCCAGAACTCGGACATTCACATCCACGTTCCCGCGGGCGCAGTTCCCAAGGACGGTCCGTCGGCTGGCGTCGCAATGACGACGGCGATCATCTCGCTGTTGACGGGCACACCGGTGCTCGAAGACGTAGCGATGACCGGTGAAATCACACTGCGTGGGCAGGTGCTTCCGGTCGGTGGTATCAAGGAGAAGTCCCTCGCGGCCAGCCGCGCAGGACTCACCCGGTTCGTGTTGCCGTATCGCAACGAAGTCGATCTGGACGACCTGCCAGCGGAACTGAAGGAGACGATGACGTTCATTCCTGCAAAGACGATGGACGACGTGCTCGAAGCGGTCATGCCACCCAAGTTCAACAAGAACCGAAAGCCATTGCTGACGGGTAATAAACCAACGAAAGCGAGCCGCTCGGACGAGCTCGCGGCCGTCGGCCGCTAACGCGGAATTCAAGCGCCGGAGGGGTTCGCCTCTCCGGCGCTTCTGCGTTTCTGGGCTGGTTCGATCTCGATCTCAGCTGATTCCAGATAATCCTGGTTCGCGCGTAACCAGATCTCTGAAATCTGCCCATCCTGAATGGTGAAACCGAACGTCGCTTTCACTGCTCCGCGATGTGCCCATACCGCCCCTGGATCGCCATCGATCCAGGCGATGCGCGCCGCATGGGCTCGACCAACCAACTGCCCGGCGATCTCGGAATTGCCGTGGATCTCCGCCTGAATACCCATTTGAGCGGCCGAGCGATCGGCCCGCAGGACCGCGTTGGGGGCAAGCAGAGCGATCAATCGGTTCAGATCTCCACTTTGCGCGGCGTGAAAAAAGGCGTCGATCACTGCACGATTCGAATTTTCTGGAGCGATGCGTGGCAGGTCGGAGGGAGCAACCTTCTGACGAGCTCGGCTGGCGAGTTTACGGGTCGCTTCCGGGGAGCGCTCGAGAATGGCCGAAATTTCGTCGAAGGGGAGTCGAAACAGATCGTGCAAGACGAAGGTGGCAGATTCGAGGGGTGAGAGCCGGTCGAGCGTGTAGGTCAGCGCTTCGTAAACCGACTCTTCGAAGATAACTGGCCGATTCTCCAGATCCCTCAAACGAGAGTGCTGCGGCGGCCGGCGCGTCGATGGTGATCTCGCGACGGCTCGATCGGGCGCGCACGTGGTCGAGCGCAATCCGGGAAACCACCACTGTGAGCCAACCGCTCACGTTATCGATGCTGGAGAGATCGGCGCGATCGAGCCGGAACCAGGCTTCCTGGACCGCATCGTCGGCTTCATGGGTCGATCCCAGAATTCCGGTTGCGACAGCCCGCAGGCGCGGACGCTCTTCTTCAAATCTCCTGGCAGCGATTTCGGCCGGAATCATCGGTCACATTTGTCCTTTGCGTTTCGTCATATGCATGAACCCTGGCCGGGATGTTCACACGCGAACGGTGCACGACCGTTCCATCGTACTAGAAGGAAACACTGAAATGTCCTATCCGACATTGATCGTCATGCCCATCTCGAACGTCGAAACCGCGAAGGCGACGTACCGGGCGTTGCTTGGGATCGACCCCTACGCCGATTCTGAGTACTACATTGGTTTCAACACCGGCGCCGGGGAAATCGGACTCGATCCAAACGGGAAATTTGGGCCGGTGGCCTATTGGGATGTCAATGACCTTGACGCAACAATTGCCGCACTCACCGCCGCGGGCGCCACGGTTTTGCAGGAGCCGGCGGAGGTTGGCGGAGGATTGACCATCGCCGTGCTGGCCGATGCGGACGGGAATCCGATTGGGCTCCGGCAGTCGTCGTAGCCGGTGATCAGACGCAAATTCCGCAGCGGGCACATGACCCCGCTGCGGAACTTGATTACGTTCCGAAGTTCGTCGTTATGCCGGCACCGGTTGAGCGACGCTGGATTTCGCGGCTTCTATCAGTGCTTCAAAAGGTTTGAACTGCGCCGGAAGCGTCTTGTACAACAGCTCCGGATGCCATTGCAGACCGAGCACGAACCGGCAGCTCGGGACTGAGACCGATTCGATCACGCCGTCCGTCGAGACGCCCTCGACGCGCACCCCTTCTGCGGGAGTTGCCAGAGATTGGTGATGGAGCGAATTGACCGGCACCGCGGTCGATTCGAAGACCTCTGCGGAGAGGCTCCCGGTTTCAAATGAGACGTCGTGGCTCGTTTCGGTTCCCATGATCCCCACCTGGTGCTGCCGATGGTGGAGCGGCTGCTCGACCTGATCGTCGATGTGTTGCACCAGTGAGCCGCCGAGCGCGACATTCAGCACCTGTATGCCGCGACAAATGCAAAGGACCGGCATATCCCGCTGAACGGCGGCACTGAGCAGATCGATCTCGAAGCGATCCCGCTCGTCACTGATGTCGTAGGTCATCGGGTGGACATCAGTCTCCCCATATCGGGCGGGATCGATGTCGGCGCCTCCGCTGAAGATCAGGCCGTCGACCAAATCAAGGATTTGTTCGATCGTGCCATCCTGGGGCGGGAGGATAATGGGAAGTCCACCTGCCTGACGTACCGCTTCTGAATAGTCGGCGGAAACCCGATGGCGCGACATGGTGCCATAATCCTGCTCTTCGGAAATGAGGGCAGACGTAATGCCGATGACGGGTGGATTGACCACGATCGTGCGCCTTTCTTAATGGGAAGTCAGCGACGAAACTCGCATCTTGAGGAGTATAAATTCAGGCTCTGGAGTGCGTAATGTCACACCCGGAGCAAGGCATGTGAACAGGTTTTGAGATTCCCTCGTGAATTAGTTCAAAATCCCTTGACACTCGTGTTCGGACATGTCTATAATCTGCGTCCGTCAGCAAATGCTGACACGCGCTGATTTGGGCGCGAGCGAGTAACCGGAGGGTTTCGCTTTGTAGATCGTCGACGACGATCGGTGCTGAGACGCAAATGCGTTGAGGCCAAGCGCTGCCCGCCCAATTTGGGCGGTTTTCTTTTGCTCGTGCGCTGATGAAAGCGCCGCACCTTGACAGGTTGGACGCCAGGTGACTGGCCAGCGGCAGGGACGAGGATCTTCCTTTTGGGAGGGACTGTGGACCGGGCGGTGGTTGGGCGCCGAGTGGGCGGCCGAAGATGGAGGACCGACGCGCCGGTCGAGCCGCGCTCCTTAGGGGGTGTGGTGGCGGATCAGGCGTATCGGAGATGACGCACGCACAATGTGAAATAAAGTCCTGTCGCACTTTCGGGTGGGCAGGCAGCCATTTTGGTGGAGAGTTTGATCCTGGCTCAGGATTAACGCTGGCGGCGTGCCTAATGCATGCAAGTCGAACGTGCTCTCTTCGGAGAGAAACGTGGCGGACGGGTGAGGAACACGTGGGGAACCTGCCCATCGGTGGGGGGTAGCCCGCGGAAACGCGGGGTAATTCCGCATACGCTGGCCTGGGGATAGCCTGGGTCAGGAAAGGGTCTTCGGACTCGTCGATGGAGGGGCCTGCGCCCGATTAGCTAGTTGGTGGGGTAACGGCCTACCAAGGCGGTGATCGGTAGCTGGTCTGAGAGGACGGCCAGCCACAGGGGAACTGAGACACGGTCCCCGACTCCTACGGGAGGCAGCAGCAAGGAGTTTTCCGCAATGGGCGAAAGCCTGACGGAGCAACGCCGCGTGGGGGATGACGCTTTTCGGAGTGTAAACCCCTTTTCTTGGGGACGAAGCAGTGACGGTACCCGAGGAAGAAGGCCCGGCTAACTACGTGCCAGCAGCCGCGGTAATACGTAGGGGCCGAGCGTTGTCCGGAGTTACTGGGCGTAAAGCGCGCGCAGGCGGCTCGTCAAGCCTGACGTGAAAGCCCCCGGCTCAACCGGGGAGGGTCGTCGGGGACTGGCGAGCTTGAGGTCGGCAGGGGCTGGTGGAATTCCCGGTGTAGTGGTGAAATGCGTAGAGATCGGGAGGAACACCCGTAGCGAAGGCGGCCAGCTGGGCCGTACCTGACGCTGAGGCGCGAAGGCGTGGGGAGCGAACGGGATTAGATACCCCGGTAGTCCACGCAGTAAACGATGCAGACTAGGCGTGGGGGGACTTGACCCCCTCCGTGCCGAAGCTAACGCGATAAGTCTGCCGCCTGGGGAGTACGGCCGCAAGGCTAAAACTCAAAGGAATTGACGGGGGCCCGCACAAGCGGCGGAGCGTGCGGTTTAATTCGACGCAACGCGTAGAACCTTACCAGGGCTTGACATGCACCTGCAGAGCCGTGAAAGCGGTTGGCCTTCGAGGGTGGTGCACAGGTGCTGCATGGCTGTCGTCAGCTCGTGTCGTGAGATGTTGGGTTAAGTCCCGCAACGAGCGCAACCCTCGTGGTTAGTTGTCGATGTTTCTAGCCAGACTGCCGGTAGCAAGCCGGAGGAAGGTGGGGATGACGTCAAGTCAGCATGGCCCTTACGTCCTGGGCTACACGCACGCTACAATGGCCGGGACAATGGGCTGCCAAACCGCAAGGTGGAGCGAATCCCACAAACCCGGTCTCAGTTCAGATCGCGGGCTGCAACTCGCCCGCGTGAAGGTGGAGTCGCTAGTAACCGCAGGTCAGCACTACTGCGGTGAATACGTTCCCGGGCCTTGTACACACCGCCCGTCACGTCACGAAAGCCGGCAACACCTGAAGCCGGTGGGCCAACCCGCAAGGGGGGCAGCCGTCGAGGGTGGGGTTGGTGATTGGGACGAAGTCGTAACAAGGTAGCCGTAGCGGAAGCTGCGGCTGGATCACCTCCTTTCTAGGGAGTGTCGCTGCTTTCGGGCAGCGCAACCCAGGTCAGGCCGGTGGGTGATGACCCTGTTTGTTTCGGGCACCGAGCCACGCAGTTTCGCCGTCGAGTACGACGTGCTTTGAGACTGGGCAGTGGCGCCGGGCAGCAGGTGAGCCGCCGGAGCCGTGCGTCACACAGATGCGCTACATGCGCGTCGGATCCCCCTCATTTATGCAGGCCTGCCAACGCAAGACGGTCGGGCTGCATGGGCGAGTTGGGAGTCCTCCATCTTCGGCCGTCTGGTCGGCAGGCCAGGGGTCCGTACCGCAGTGAGTACGCAGCGGGCGCATAGCTCAGCTGGTTAGAGCGCGGCCCTGATAAGGCCGAGGTCCCTGGTTCGAGTCCAGGTGCGCCCACCGGCCCAGATTCTGGGGTCGTAGCTCAACCGGGAGAGCGCCGCCCTTGCACGGCGGAGGTTCGGGGTTCGAGCCCCCGCGGCTCCACTGCGGTCATGCACATTGACAATGGAATGGGACGATGAGAATCGGCCCGCCTGGGACCAACCGGGCGGGTATGAATGAGGAACAAGCTCCTCGACGTCGGCAGGTCCTGCCCGACGCGAGGAACAAGCACAATGTTCCCATCGCATCGGACTCGTCGCGTTCGTTTTCGGACGTGTCTGGGCTGGGACGATGGGCGGGAACGACGGCTTGCTTCGATGTCCCGGCGGGGAACGAGGCGAGCTGGATGGTTGGCCTGTGAAACGAAAGGTGCGACCGGAATGATGGGCACACGGTGGATGCCTTGGCGCTGGACGCCGATGAAGGACGTGGCCACGCGACGAAATGCTCTGGGGAGGCGCTGGCAGCCGGTGATCCAGAGATCTCCGAATGGGGCAACCCGGCAGGCGTGATGGCTTGCCACCCGGAAGTAACCGGGGGGGAACCGGGGGAACTGAAACATCTCAGTACCCCGAGGAAAAGAGAGGATGCCCTGAGTAGCGGCGAGCGAACGGGGCAGAGCCCAAACCGGGTCGGCGTACGAGCAGGTATGCGCTGCCGATTCGGGGTTGTACGATCCAGATGGAGCGGGATACCGACTGCTCGCTGGGATGGTTGGCCGTCAGACGAAGCTTACTGGAACGGAGCACCAGAGGGGGTGAGAGTCCCGTAGTCGACGACGAGTCAGCACCAGTGATCTGGAACCGTGAGTACCGCCCAACACGTGACATTGGGTGGGAAGCTGGGGGGACCACCTCCCAAGGCTAAATACGACCAGCGACCGATAGTGAACCAGTACCGTGAGGGAATGGTGAAAAGCACCCCGACGAGGGGAGTGAAATAGATCCTGAAACCGTGTGCCTCCAGCCTGTCGGAGCTTCTAGGATTACCTAGGGGTGACGGCGTGCCTTTTGTAGAATGAGCCGACGAGTATTTTGGCGTGGCGAGGCTAAGGCAGCGACAGCCGGAGCCGGAGGGAAACCGAGTCCGAAAGGGCGACTAGTTGCGTCCAAATGACCCGAAACCGGGTGAGCTACCCATGGGCAGGGTGAAGCGCGCGGAACACGCGCGTGGAGGCCCGAACCCGTGTCCATTGCAAAGGGCAGGGATGACCTGTGGGTAGAGGTGAAATGCCAAGCGAACCCGGAGATAGCTGGTTCTCCCCGAAATGCATTTAGGTGCAGCCCCGGGAAGTAACAGCGCCGCGGAGGTAGCGTAAACGGATCGGCGCGGGGGCTTGCCGCTTACCAACCCGAACCAAACGACGAATGCCGTGGTGCGTACCCGGGAGTGAGACAGTGGGAGCGAAGTTCCATTGTCGAGAGGGAAACAGCCCAGACCGCCGGCTAAGGTCCCTAAGTCTGAACTGAGTGGGCAAGGCGGTCGCGGTGCACAGACAACCAGGAGGTTGGCTTAGAAGCAGCCATCCTTGAAAGAGTGCGTAATAGCTCACTGGTCGATGGTGCCGCGGCACCGACAATCCACCGGGGCTAAGTTCAGCGCCGAAGCCGCGGATGCGTCTTTTAAGACGCGTGGTAGGGGAGCGTCCCCAACGCCAGTGAAGGGAAGGTGGAAACCGACCTGGAGGGTTGGGGAGTGCGAATGTCGGCACGAGTAGCGCGAGGGAAGTGCGAATCTTCCCCACCGAATGCCCCAGGGTTCCGCAGCCATGCTGATCAACTGCGGGTGAGGCGGGCCTAAGCCGAGGCCGGAAGGCGTAGGTGATGGACAACCGGTTAGTATTCCGGTCCCGCTGGCGAGCCGTTATGAGCGATGGGGGGACGCAGGGGGATAGGTCCCGGGGTGCAGACCCTCCAAGCCTGTAGGGAGCCCGGATAGGCAAATCCGTTCGGGCGATGACTGAGAGGTGATGGGAAGGCGCGGAGTCCGCTCCAAGCCGCAGGGATTGAGTCCGAGCTGCCAAGAAAAGCCTCTAGCCAGGAACGCCAGCGCCCGTACCGAAAACCGACACAGGTGGGCTGGTAGAGCATACCAAGGTGGACGAGAGAACCTCCGTCAAGGAACTCGGCAAATTAGTCCCGTAACTTCGGGAGAAGGGACGCCCCGGTAGGGTGAAGGACCACGCGTCCGGAGCTCGAGGGGGCCGCAGCGAGCAGGCCCAGGCGACTGTTTACCAAAAACACCGGTCCATGCCAACACGAATTCGTGTGGATGTATATGGGCTGAGACCTGCCCAGTGCCGGAAG
>CAVVQC010000005.1:0-112500 GCA_963750275.1 uncultured Chloroflexia bacterium | reverse complement strand
ACCAATTCGATCGGTACGATCGATGGTATCGTCCCTCCCGCGGCACGCTTCTCGTCCCTCGGTGGTGTGGTCGGACTAGGTTCCGATCAAGCAGCTGGCAATAACTCCCACAATATCTTCTCGGAAATGCGCTCCACCGCTATGTTTGCCAAGATCGCCGCGGGAAGTCCGCTTCCCTTGCCAGCCTGGCAGGTGCTTCGTATGGCGACCATTGGCGGTGCCCAGGTTCTTGGAGTCGACGACAAGGTTGGAACCCTCGAAGTTGGCAAGGAAGCCGATCTGATCATGATCGATCTGACAAAGCCACCCATGGCCCCGCTCGTGTTGCATCCCGCGCGCAACATCGCGGCGAATCTGGTCTACGCCGAAACGGGCAGGAATGTCCGCATGACCATGGTGGCCGGCCGCGTGATCTATCGTGACGGGGTGTTCACCAGGATCGATGAACGCGCCATTCTGCGTGAAACCCAGGCAGCGGTCACCCGATTCGAGGCACGTCTCGGCGCCGATCCCACTATTGGCGGACTGCCAATCACGCAGCTCACTGAACGTGGCTTCATTTAGCCGAGTTCGGATTCAAAGTGTTGTAACCCAGGTAATCGAGGTCGCCTACCCGCCTCGGTGCGCTGGTTGTGGGCTGCGCGGGAGATGGGTGTGTGAAGAGTGCCTGGCGGTGACGCCACTCTTCGCGGAACCACGTTGCCCCATCTGTAGTATTCCCCTGCGAAGTACCGCGTGCGATTGCCGCGAGTTGCCCCCGGATATCGACCGGCTGTGGATTGCGGGCCCCTACGACGGTTGGCTGAGAAATGCCGTGTATAGCTTCAAATTCAAAGGAGAAACCGCACGCGCACCATCGCTCGCCTCGCTTCTGGCAGAGGCCAGCAGATCGATTGGCCCAGATGTAGCGCTGGTGCCGGTACCGATGCACACGAAGCGGAAGCGCCAACGAGGATACGATCAAGTTGCGATCCTCGCCAGAGACGTGGGAAAGCGGAGCGGGCAACCGGTGTTGGAAGTCTTGAGGAAGGATCGGGAAACGCGAACGCAAGTCGGCCTAAGCGCAGCGGAGCGATCGCTGAACCTTTTCGATGCCATGAGCGTCCGTCCGGAAGTTGTGCTACCGGATCAGGTGATTTTGATCGACGATGTCGCGACCACCGGAGCGACTCTTTCGGAGTGCGCGCGTGCGCTACGCAGAAACGGCGTGCAATCGGTGTCGGCGGTGGTTATCGCTCACGGGCTGTAGCGATCTCCTCGACGATTGCGGCTGCGCGCTGTTTTTCCAGTTGGACGGATGCCAGCACGGCATCGAGGGTCGACACGTCATGCAATTCGTGGCGTTCCAGCGAGCGTTCCAGAGTACCGGCGATATCGGTAAAACCGATCTTGCCATGAAGAAACGCCTCCACCGCCAACTCATCCGCGATGCTGTAGGCCGTGGGATAGGATCCTCCCGCGGAGATGGCTTCTCGTGCCATTCGAAAGGCGGGAAAGCGGTCGTCATCCAGCGGAGCAAACTCGAGTGTCCCCATCGACGACAGATCGAGCTGGCGATGAACGTTTGGCAGACGATCGGGGTAGGTGAGCGCAAGCTGTATCGGAAGCTTCATGTCTGGCCAGCTCAACTGCGCGAGCTGGCTGCCGTCGACGAATTCCACCAGCGAATGAATGATGCTCTGGGGGTGAATCATTGCTTCGATGCGATTCGGATCGATATCGAAAAGCCAGCGCGCCTCGATAAGCTCCAGTCCCTTGTTAGCCATAGTGGCGGAATCGATGGTGATCTTGTCTCCCATCGACCAGGTAGGATGGCGCAAGGCGTCCGCGACGGTCATCGCTGCGAGCTCAGCGAGTGGCGTAGTTCGAAACGGTCCGCCAGATGCGGTCAGGATGAGTCGGGAGATCTCGCGAGTTTTCGCCTGGCCCATCGATTGCCAGATGGCGCTGTGCTCGCTGTCGACTGGCCGCAGCGACACCCCCCGCTCATGCACAAGTGGCATGATGATTTGTCCGCCACAAACGATGATTTCTTTGTTGGCAAGGGCAATTGCCTTGCCGGCAAGAATCGCCTCGTATGCGGGCTTGAGTGCAGCGTGGCCAGCACTGGCGATGACCACGACATCAACATCGGGATGCGTAACCGCTTCGATGAGCGCGGCTTCTCCACACTCGTAGCGGGTTCCGGGGCGCAGGCGCGGGAACGGCGTCTCTGGCGCATTGTGCACAGCTAGCGTCGGCGCGAATCGATCGATCTGATCCGCAAGGAGCTCGAGGTTGCTGCCGGCCGCTATGGCGACCAGATCGAACCGATCGGGGAATTGACTGAGAACATCGAGTGTTTGCGTACCAATCGATCCGGTCGACCCGATCAGCGCCACGCCGGTGCGCGGCTGGTCACTGGCTCGCCCTGATTCGATCACAGCAGCCAGCAGTCGAACGCGATCGCCAGGAACCATCCCGCCACAAAGGTAAAGATGAGCGCGTCTATTCGATCGAGGAATCCCCCATGGCCGGGAATCAGATCGCTACTGTCCTTGACCCCAGCATCCCGCTTCAGGACCGATTCGGCCAGATCGCCGTAGAGCCCGATCCAGGCAATGATGGCGCCGAAGAGGAGGCCCCACAACCAGTGGGAGGTGAGACCAAATCCCCAAAAGCAGATGACACCGGTGATTGCGGCGGCCAGCATGCCGGCGGTGAAGCCTTCTTTCGATTTGTTGGGCGAAACCACGGGAGAGAGTTTGTGCCGGCCAATCTTGCTCCCGGCCATGTACGCGAACGTGTCTGCGAGCCAGGTGCAGAGAATGACAGTGATCAGCCATGCCAAACCGCGAGGGGCATTGGCCCATGCGAATGAGAAGCTCGAATCGAGATTGGTCAGCCACTGGCGAGAAACCGTGCCGGACATCGTTCGCAATTGCACCGCGCCAAACAGTGCCGCTCCCAGGTAAAGTGTGCCCGCTGCCGAAAGCGCCCAGTCCGTGGTCGCTCCACTGAGATTCTTGCGTCTGGTGGCGCTCATGAGCGGCAGGAAGACGGCTAGCGCCACCAATCCCATGGCCAGCCGCTCCTGATTATTCGTGTAGGGGACCGCCGCGAAGCAGGGGATGAGAAGGATTCCGACTTTGGGAATACGCCCGGAGATGTTGCTTGCCATCCCATGGTATTCGACGAACGCGATCATACAGATGAGGGCAAAGGTGATCGCCCAAATTGGACCGCCGAATAACGCTGGAATGATGCCGACCAACACCACTCCAATCGCGGAGATCGACCGTGTTTTCATGTCCGCTCCCGTGTCATTCTCGCTGCCTCAGCAGAGATGTTCCCAAACCGTCGTTCCCGCCGGCTGAAATCGCGTACGGCTTCTTCAAGATCTTTCGGGCCGAATTCAGGCCAGAGCACCGAGCTGAAATAGAGCTCTGAATAGGCCGATTGCCAGACCAGGAAATTGCTCAAACGACACTCGCCGGAGGTGCGGATAATCAGGTCGGGATCCGGGAGATCGCTTGTGTAGAGATATCGGCCGATGGTGTCGTCGTCGATGAGTTCCGGGGGTACTCCGTCGGCCATCATGCTGCGAATTGCGCTGATCAGTTCCTGACGCCCCCCGTAATCGAACGCAAGCGTGAGAACGAGCGTGTCGTTCTCACGCGTGAGCTCGATCGCCGCGAGCACTGCATCCCGCATGGGTGTGGGCAGGCCTTCGAGGCTGCCGATATGGCGCAGTTGCGCGCCTTGCCGGTGGAGCGCCTCGAGCTCGCGGTCCAGGGTTTCTCCCAGGATGCGAACGATGCCGCTCACTTCCTCGGGCGGTCGACTCCAGTTCTCAGTGGAAAAAGCCCATAGGGTGAGATAGTGAATCCCGAGCTTCCCCGCCGCTTCGGTGATACGCCGAATGTTCGAGGTTCCCTGTTCGTGCCCGGCCAGCCGCGGCAACCCACGGCTCGCAGCCCAGCGGCCGTTGCCATCCATGATGATGGCAACGTGCTGTGGGACATTCTCGATCGGCTCTGAAGAATGTGAGCTCCGAGAGATCGACTGGCCGCTCGCGAATCGATGCCACGGGCCCTAGACCTCCAGGACTTCGAGTTCCTTGGCTTTTCCGATCTTTTCCGTTTCGTCGACGAACTTCTTGGTCAGTTCATCGAGGCGCTGCTCGGCACGGCGCTCATCGTCCTCCGAGATCATCTTGCTCGTCATCAACTCCCGGACGCCAGACATGGAATCACGACGCACATTGCGAATCGCAATTTTCGCCTCCTCCACCTGCCCATGCACCTGCTTGACCAGCAGCTTGCGACGGTCCTCGGTGAGCTGAGGAATAGCCAGGCGAATCACCACACCGTCGCTGGATGGCGTGATACCAATGTCCGATTTCTGTATCGCCCGTTCGATATCGGGGATCACACCCTTGTCCCACGGCTGAATGACCAGCAGGCGGGCTTCTGGCGCGGAAATATTCGACATTTGACTGAGCGGGGTCGGCGTACCGTAGTACTCGACCGAGACCCGATCGAGGAGGGCCGGCGAGGCGCGCCCAGTGCGGATTGTGTTCAGATCGCGGTGGAGAGCCTCCAGCGACTTGGCCATTCGACTATCGGCGTCGGAAAGTATCTCATTGATCATGGTAAAGCCCCTTCTGTTGGGTCGATTCTACCCGCAACCGGGCCCGAGGATGGTTCAGGAGGTGGCGAAACGCGATTCGCCAGCAGTGACCAGGGTGCCTACCTGGGCGCCCTGTACTGCTCGTTCGATCGCGTTCTCGTCGCGGATGTCGAAGACGAGGATTGGCACATTGTTTTCCCGGCAGAGCGAGAGCGCAGCGGCGTCCATAACGCGCAAGTCTTTCTCGATCGCTTCCTGGTGGGAGAGCCGCTCGTAGCGACGGGCGTTCGGATTGAGTCGTGGATCGGAATCGTAGACTCCGTCGATGCCGTTTTTAGCCATGAGCAGAATACCGGCGTTCAACTCGAGTGCCCGCAACGCAGCCGCAGTATCGGTGGTGAAGTAGGGGTTACCGGTGCCCGCCGCCAGAATGACGACGCGGCCCTTTTCCATATGGCGAATGGCTCGCCGTCGGATATATGGTTCAGCAACCTCATGCATTTCGATGGCGGTCATCACCCGGGTGGGCACGCCCGCTCGTTCCGACGCTTCCTGCAATGCCAGACCATTCAACACCGTCGCGACCATCCCCATATAGTCGGCGGTGGAGCGATCCATCCCTTTGATGCTGGCAGAGATGCCTCGCCAGATGTTGCCGCCGCCAACGACGATGGCAACTTGCACATTGGTTTCGGCGACTTTTTTGATCTGCTGCGCCAGCGATGTAACGACGGCTGGATCGATGCCGAAGTGCGAATCGCCCATCAGCGCTTCGCCGCTGAGCTTCAGCAAAACTCGCTCGTGTCGTTCACTCACGTGCCTGGCTCCTTTACGGCGAAACGCTGTGGTCCCAACCCTTCCCGAGGTGTTGGTGAGGGTTACTCAGTCTCCGTTACGGCCGGCATATCAGCACCAACCTCGAAGCGGGCAAAGCGCCGGACGACGATGTTTTCGCCGAGCTTGCCGATTTGCGTGCGAACCAGGTCGCCGATTTTGACCTTGGAATCCTTGATAAACGGCTGCTCCATCAGGACGACCGAGGCGATGGCCGACTTCCGGTCGGAGAACTCGTCATCCAGTTGCACCCAGTCGGCTTCGGAAATCTGGTCTTCGCTTACGTAACGCGGTGCCATAGCGGCTACTTGCATGGCGATATCGTGAGCGAGTGTTTTGAAATCCTCGGTGCGGGCGACAAAGTCGGTCTCGCAATTGATCTCGACCAGGGAGCCGATGCGTCCACCATGGATGTAGGGTTCGATCACGCCTTCACTGGCATTGCGACCCGACTTTTTGTCAGCCTTGGCGAGTCCCTGCTGAATAATGACGGCCTCGGCCTTCTTGACGTCGCCGCCGGTCTCAGTCAGGGCGCGCTTGCATTCCATGATGCCCGCGCCGGTGAGGTCGCGCAGCTCCTTAACCTGGGCTGCACTAATCGTTGTTGCGCTCATTCTTATCTCATTCTTGTATTGGTGGCGTTGGACCAGGTCCAACGCCCACGCAGTTCGTTCGGTACGAAATTAAGGGGTAACTTCCGCCTGAGCTTCGACGATTGCTTCTTCAACCGCCGGAGCAGCGATGAGGTCGCCGTCGAGCACGCCCGGCTCGTCGGCCAGCACGGATTCAGTGGCGAACGCCTCGTCGGCGCGATACGCCTGGTTTTCCATCAATCCCTGAATAGCCGCATCGGCAATCATGCCGGTCAGCAGGCGAACAGCGCGGATTGCGTCGTCGTTGCCGGGGATGAGGTAATCGATCTGATCGGGATTCGCGTTGGTGTCGGTGATCGCGATGACGGGAATTTTCAGCTTCTGGGCTTCCGCCATAGCGAGATGCTCACGCTTGGGATCGATCACGAACAGCGCAGCCGGGAGCTGGGTCATATCCCGCATACCGCCGAGTGTGCGCTCGAGGCGCTCCAGCTCTTTGCGCAGCGTGGCAGCTTCCTGTTTCGGCAGCCGCTCGAGCTCGCCCCGCTCTTCCTGGCGCTCGATGTCTTTCATCAGCTTCAGGCGACCGCGGATGGTGGCGAAGTTGGTCAGCGTGCCGCCGAGCCATCGACGGTTGATGTAGTACTGATTCGAGCGATCGGCTTCGAGGGCGATCACTTCCTGCGCTTGCTTCTTGGTACCGACAAAAAGAATCTTGCCGTTGTTGCTGGTGGTCTTCTGGACGAATGCGAGTGCATCGCCGAGATACCCGAGCGTCTGGTCCAGGTCGATGACGTGGATACCGTTGCGCTGGGAGTGGATGTACGGCTTCATCTTCGGGTTCCAGCGCTTGGCCTGGTGTCCGAAGTGCACGCCGGCTTGCAGCATTTGCTGCATCACCTTATCGGGCGTATCTGGGAGAGAAGCTACCACGGGGTCCTCCTTTAATCGTTGGGTCTTCGGCGTCACTCATCTCTAACCCGGACCGGCACCCCCGTTCGATGCCGGCACGCCGGATTAAATCCTGACGCCTGCCAGATAAAGACCCGGCAAATGCCGGGCCGCCTGTGAGTATAGCGCGTCCTTGGTTCTATGGCTCGTTGTTGGCACAACTCAGGAATTTCCGGCGTGACGCCAATTCCATCCAGCGCATGTAAAAGGAGTCAGGCGTAGTGCCTGACTCCTTTGTCGATCCATCTGAAATGGAAGGATTACTTATTTTTCCAGGAACTGTTCGACGACCCATCCGGTGATTCCGAGGGCATCATCGCTGACATTCCACCAGGTGTAGTCCTCGGCCTGCGTTGGGGTGGCGCTGATAATGCGCAACTCTGTCCCCTGTGCAAGCGTGTCAACGACATCGCTACCAGTGGAAGGTTCGGAGCGCATGTTGACATCGTTATCGTTCACGATGACAAGGTCGCCTTCCGCAAACGCACCGCCACCGGTCGACTCAGTTGGCTGCTGTGGAGCCTGCGTGGGCTCCGTAACAGCCTGCGTCGGCTGCGCAGCGGGTGCCTGCGTTGGTTCGAGTGCTGAGGAGGTGGCCGTGGGCAGCTCAGGAGTGAGCACAACCGCGTCCTGGAGGGTAGGCGTAAGTGTCGGCGCGTCCTGTGGCGTGACGTTCACCGCGACGATCGGAGTTTGGGTTCCGCTATTGTCATCACCAATGAAGGAGCTAGCCCAATACCAAAAGACACTCAGCAAGAGCAGGAGGCCTGCGATCGGGAGCGCAATGCGGAGATAGTCGGTCCAATAGCGCTCTTCAGCCTGATATCCCGGGGGGCGGTCGCCACCTCCGGATCCGCCCGCGCCGCCTGGTGGGGGCATGGATCCGCCCGAACCTCGACTGCTGCGAGACGCAGGAGCATCGGACGGTTGCACGTACGGAGCATCATCGGAAGATCGTGGCTGATCCGCGCTGGAGCCTCTCATCTGACTACCTCCCGACAAATCCTCATGCGCATCGTACTCCAATGAACGGTCGACCGGCGGCTCCGGTTCCGCGGCGGCTGGTAGACCCAGCGGCCGCGCCTCTTCGCTGGCTTCCCAGAAATCCCCTTGCCGGGAAGCGCAGGAAAGATCAAATTCCGAAACTGGCTGGCTTTGGCTGGCGGTGTAGAGGCGAGGATTACGGCACCAGCCGCGTCCTGCTTGCGTGGCCCATTCAAAGTGCCGGCAAGTTCCACAGATCCGATCATCCATTGCGAGCCTGAGCGGGATACTCGGCCGCGGTCAATCTCTCCAACGTCGAGGCAAATGCGCGATAGCAAAGTAAACGGGGGCGCGCTACCCGACCGCAAAAAGCGACCATGAAATACACGCTCCCAACGCCGCGAGTATAGCACGGCGTCGTCGCGTGATGATCGGTTTGAACGTCAGGTTTGTACGGTGCCAACCAACAATCGGTGTGCGTGGCAACGCCGAAGGAAAACGGCGCTATGACACTCAGGAATTGTCGGGCTCGGACTCTTGCTCTGCATCCCATGGAGTTTCGGGGCCGCCAAGACGACGAATAAACGTGTTCGCCGCAACTGCGGGTTCTTCGGGCATTTCAGTGGTTTCGGCTCGTGTCGCTGAGGATTGCGTTGGAACGACGGTCGGACGCTGCGGAGTAGTTTCTGCTGGGGCCCCCTCTGCCATCGCCAGTTCGCCTTCGTAGATTGCCCCTTCAGTTACGACGAGACCTGCTGTACTCACCCGGCCCCGGACGCGTCCGGTTGGCAACAGATGCAGCTTGCCACGGCAGCGGGTTTCACCAGAAAGATCACCGGCAACGGTAATGTTCTCAGCAGTGACCTTGGCAGCGACAATCGCGCCTTCGGCAACAAAGAGCGTGCCATTGCAATCGATCGATCCTTTGACGTTGCCTTCGACGCGGAGATCTCGCTCGGCAACGAAGTCACCGTCAAATCGGGAGAAGCGGTCGATAACACTAAACGAATCCTGTTCGTCGTGACCTGACTGGCTCGAACCGACCTGGTTCGGATCGAGCACTGACGTGCGATACGACATCTCAACAATCTCCCCTGATCAGATGCGGTGACGTGGTTGTTTCTGGATGAGCGATGCGCATCGTCGGTCCGGTTAAGCCGTACCGCGATGGCTGCGCCGGTGGACCGCTGCGGGGATCGGTTGATCGGCGTTCGCCGATTGGGTCATCTTGACTTTCCCGTTAATGATGGCGCCATTGTGCACCACCAGGGCCGGAGCGTAGATCTCTCCCCGAACTCGGCCGGTCGGAAGTACTTCGAGGCGGCTGTTGCAGTTGAGGGTTCCGTTGTATCGTCCCGAAACCGTCACCGTTCCCGCGGCAATCGTTGCTTCGACGTTCGCATCTTCGAGAATGAAAAGATCATCCCGCACGCGAATGTCGCCTTCGAACTTGCCCAGAATATGCATCGAACCTTCGGCGACGATCTCACCCTTCCATGTGGCATTCGGGCTAATGACCGTCGTTTGCCCGTCGAATACCGGAATCACGGGTGCGGGTGGATCGTTGGATGGAGTTGCGTCGACGATCTCGGTGACCGGCTGTTGATAGGTATAACGATCGCGCTCATATGGCACAGGCGCCTCGTAACTTCGGGCCGAAACATAGGCGGCCTCGACGCCCCCTTGTGCATCGACAACGACTTCTTCCTCGACTTCATCGAATTCTTCCCCGCCCAATTGCTGGCGAAGCGCGCTGATTTGCCGCTGGAAGGAATCGCCCGTTCGGTCCTTGCGAAAAACCATCTCATGACCCCCAACGGCCGAAGCCGCGTTGTTACGTCTCGTCCAGTCGCGTAGCCCCGGCGCTGCAACCTAGCCGGAACCAACTGGTGACGTTCGATCGACACATCGAACGCAAGGTGCGCATGCAATGTGTACGTACATTGTAGCACGCAACATCGTACGTTCGATACCTTCTTAACGTACGACAACGGGGTGGCGTTACCCGGCAAGCCTTGAATGCCAGGGTGCATTCAAGGTGCGTCTCCTACTGATTGCTCGTCACTAGATTTAGACTGGTTATCGTGCGATGATATAAGGAAGGATAGCGGAAAAAATGCCGATTCGAACGATTCGGCATTCAAAGAATTGACGCCCCCGGAAGCGACCCGTATGACGCTCCGACCTCCGCATCGCGCGGTATTTCGACAAGCGCTTTTATCCGCAGGAATCACGCTCCTTTCGATTCTTGCGTTCGAGTTGTCCTACCTGTCAAATGCGCGGGCCGCCACAACGGCGATGACGTCGAGTTATCTCAACCTGCGAACCGAACCCGCCACAACATCGAAGATTCTGATGATCGTGCCTCCAGCTGTTGCCCTGACGGTGAGCGGAGATGCGGCGAGCGGATACTACCCGGTGGTCTACGGTGAGAAATCTGGCTGGGTCTCCACCGAGTTGGTGAACGTGGAAATGCGCACCGAACCAGGCGCGGCCACTGGCTTCGATCAGAGCCAATTGCTCCCGGAGGGGATGGCCACCCTGGTGGAATCGGTGAACTTACGCACCGGTCCGGGAGCCGATCACAACGCAGTTCGCGTTATCGATGCCGGCACTCAGATCAAGGCGACCGGGGAGGTTAGCGGCGCCTACGAAAAAGTCGAGATCGGCAGCGAGGAAGGGTGGGTGCGCTCGATCTACGTCGATCGTGGGCCGGAACCCGAAATTGACGATATTCGGCGGGCCGAAATTCTGGCCGCGGCTCAAGCGGCCGGACATCCACTCGAACTCGCGGGTCTCTCGATGGTGTCCGATGCTGAGATCGTGCTTCGAGCAGAGCCATCGCCGACCTCCCAAAAGGTCCAGGTGATTCCGGTCAACTCGACACTGACCCTGACGGGAAATCAGTCGGACGGATTTGTAGAAGCAACTTTCGGCACTGAGACAGGATGGGTGGCATCGGGCTATCTCCGTGATATTACCCCGCCGAATGGTCCCCCCGATGTGCCGGTGCTGATGTATCACAGCATTCAAGAGAACGGGGCGGAATATCAGGTGACTGCAGCACAATTGGAAGAGCAACTGCAATGGCTCTCCCAAAATGGGTACGAATCGGTCACCAGCGCCGAGCTTTTGGCATGGATGACGTACGGCGTGCCACTTCCTGAAAAGCCGGTCATGATCACGATCGATGACGGCAATGCCTCTGATTGGGTTTTTCTCGAGCTGCTAGATCGCTATGGATTCGAGGGCGTTTTCGCGTTGCCAAATTATGCGCAAATGACACCCGCCCAGATTCGCACACTCGACCGGGCAGGCGAAGTTTGTGGGCATACAGTCAGTCATCAGAATCTCAGCACGCTCGATTACGATGGGCAGTACTATGAGATCGTCGAGAACAGGGAATTTCTGGAAGAGATTCTTGGGCATGAGATCACCTGCTTTGCGTATCCCTTTGGCGCGTACAGCGGGTTGACCCCATATGTGGTGATCGAAGCGGGCTATCTGCTGGCGTTCGATGTCTCAGGCGGTCCGCAACCACTCGACACCTCGATCGACAGATGGCATATCCTGCGCATCAATGTCAACGGCAACGGAACGCTCGACGATTTCATCGTCTCACTTTGATCCAGAGCCGAACTTCCCCATCGTACACCCGCGGAGGACGCACAAATGATTCCTATCGGACCTCATGCAGGCCAGCAGGTGTTGCGCGGAGGAGCGCAAATCGGTGATGCCACCAGCGCGGTCATCGCAATTCACGGACGCGGCGCCAGCGCAGGCGACATCATGGGCGTCGCTCAGGTGGTCGATTCGCCGCATGTCGCCTGGCTCGCGCCGGAAGCGGCCAGTCATACCTGGTATCCCCAGAGCTTCCTGATGCCGGTAGCGCAAAACCAACCGTATCTCGATTCAGCTCTTTCCGTAATCGGGGGGTTGCTACAGCAACTGGAAGACTCCGGCATCCCCGCCGAGAAGACGGTGCTGCTGGGATTTTCCCAGGGAGCCTGTCTGGCGGCCGAATTCGTAGCGCGGCATCCCCGGCGTTATGGAGGGCTGGTGGTTTTTTCTGGCGGTCTGATCGGAGAGTCAATCGATCCTCAGGGGTATACCGGGTCATTAGGGAATACGCCGATCTTTGGCGGGTGTAGCGACATCGATCCTCACATTCCACGCGAGCGTTTTGAGATTTCCGGGCAGGTGCTTGCGGATATGGACGGGGATGTCGATTTTCGGGTGTATCCCGGGATGGGACACACGATCAATCTCGATGAGCTGACGACGGCGAAGGTATTGATCGAGAGCGTGTGAGTCGGCGATAAGCCTGATGCTTCCGTAGTAGGGAAATGGGGAACGCGCGGGGCGGGCGGCATCTGCAATCGCGAGCGAATGTGAAGTCTTTGGTCACTTTCGTTTAGATTGAACGCTGCAGTTCGTCCCCAGGCGGGCGATTCGAACCACCACTATGCGAGAGGGCAGACTTCATGCTTCGGGCTGCGTATACCAACGAGCCATCGGTAGATTTTTCCGACCCAACCGTCCGCGATTCCATGCAGGCTGCGTTGGAAAAGGTCGGCAACGAGCTTGGCCGCGAGTACCCGCTGATCATTGGCGGAGAACCACGCGAAACGGGCGAATGGATTACCTCGACCAATCCTGGCAATCTCGACCAGGTAGTTGGCAAAGTCGCTAAAGCGTCCGCTGCGGATGCGCTGGACGCCATTGCCGCTGCACAGGCAGCGTTCAAGGATTGGCGCAAAGTTTCCATGGTCGGACGTGCCAGCGTGCTGCTCCGCATGGCGGCCATCGTGCGACGCAAGCGATTCGAGCTGGCCGCATGGATGGTCTACGAACTGGACAAGCCCTGGGACGAAGCCGAAGGCGAAGTAGCCGAGGCGGTCGATTTTCTCGAATGGTATGCGGCCCACGCGGTGAAGTTGACCGAGCGCGTCGATTTGGCCGCATTTGCCGAATGAAGCGACCGATTATTTCTATCAGCCGATTGGCGTCGGCATCGTCATTCCACCCTGGAACTTCCCCTGCGCCATCCTGACCGGTATGGCCATGGGGCCGATCTCGGTCGGAAATACGGTGGTGATCAAGCCGGCGACGAATACACCAGTCATCGGCTACAAGATGGTCGAGATCATGATCGAGGCTGGCGTACCGGCGGGAGTCGTGAACTTCGTCGCAGGCTCGGGCTCGGAGATCGGCGATCTCCTGGTCGAAGATCCGCGAGTACGGTTTATTGGATTCACTGGATCCAAGGATGTCGGTGTCCAGATCTTTGAAAAGGCGGCCAAGGTTCAGAAGGGCCAGCGTTGGCTCAAGCGGGTAACCGCAGAGATGGGTGGCAAGGACGCGATCATCGTCGACAGCTCGGCCGATATCGACGCTGCCGTCGAAGGAATTGTCGACCTCCGCGTTCGGCTTCTCCGGTCAGAAATGCTCGGCTTGTTCGCGCGTGCTAGTGCATGCCGATGTCTACGACCAGATCGTCGACGGCGTGGTTGCGCGAACCGGTGAAGTCGTTTCGGTCGGCAGCGGGCTCGAAGGTGTTGCCTCCATGGGCGCCGTGGTCGACAAGAATCAGTACGATTCGATCAACAAGTACATCGAGATCGGCAAGAAGGAAGCAAAGCTCGTCTATCAGGGCGAGACGCCGGATGCCAACGGCTACTACATCCCGCCAATCATCTTTGCCGACGCGCCAAGATCGTCCCGTATCGCCTGTGAAGAGATCTTTGGGCCAGTGCTGACGATCGTGAAAGTCGATTCGTTCGACGAGGCGCTCGATGTCGCCAATGAGTCCGAGTACGGCCTGACCGGATCGGTGTATTCGGGCAGCCGCGCGAACCTAGAACGGGCCCGCGAAGAATTCGAAGTCGGGAATCTCTATTTCAATCGCAAATCGACCGGTGCGATGATGGGTGTTCACCCCTTCGCCGGAGTGAAGCTGAGCGGTACCAATTCGAAAGCCGGCGGACCGGACTATTTGCTGAACTTCGTTGAAGCGAAAGCTGTTGGCGAGAAACTTTAAAGACGGAGAGTGAGCGGGACGAAGAAATGACTCTTCGTCCCGCGATGTCCGAGATTTCCTTCGGGGGTTTCTGGTGCTGAGGAGCGCATGGTATGGAAGGTGACCGAGATTTGACCGAGCGAGCAACACCCGACGAGCGCACTCGCTTGTTCAAGGTCCGTGAAGCATTGCTCGATCTGCATAAGGAGCTGTTGCACGTCGAGCGCAAGCGATACGAGCAGAATGTCGGCCCAGTGACCAATGAGTTCGAGTTTTTCCGCCTGGTAACGTTGGATCCGTCGTTTGCCTGGATTGGTCCCATGACAACGCTGATCGTGCAAATCGACGAGCGGGTTGCCAGCAAGGAGCCAATCACCGGCAAAGAGATAGATGGCCTTTACGCCGAAACCCGAGCGGTTTTGGCGTCGCCAGACGAGACGGCGTTTAAAGCGGAATACACCCAGTTACTCCAGGATAATCCGGGATTGGTAATGAAGCACTCGGCGGTGATGCAGGCGCTTCCGCCGCTTGAGCGTCCGCAGACGAAATAAAGGCTAATAGAGCTTCGTCTGGTACGCCTCTTCGATGGTGCAATCCATTTCTTCAGCCGTGGTGCCTGTCGCTTTCGTTTGATCGACGAGAATCTTTCCGAAGGTGGCAATGTCCGAAACATCGCCCCATTCCTCAGGTTTCCACATGCCGGAGCGGATGAACGCTTTCCCACATTGGAAAAAGACCTCCTCGACCTCAACAGCGGTCGCCATGGTTGGAACCTTGCCACGCCAGGCCATGGTATCGAGGAGCGCCTGATCGGTGACGAGCATTGCCTTTCCGTTCACGCGCAACGATTCGTTCCGACCGGGTACAAAGAAAAGGAGTCCGATGTGCGGGTTCTTGAGAATGTTCTCGAATCCGTCGAGGCGGCGGTTACCCAGCCGTTCCGGAATGACCAAAGTTTTCTCGTTGAGCACTTTGACGAAACCCGCGGGATCGCCCTTCGGTGAGACATCTACTCGCCCATCGTCGTCTGAGGTGGAGATACAGATGAAGGGAGCGTGCTCGATGAAGTTTTGCGCATGCGGATCGAGGTAGGTAATTTCCTTGTCGATCGCAACCTGGCTGGCAGTGCCCATCAAATCGCGCAGAGCGGCCTGAGACCCGATGATGTTTTCGAAGGGGTACGACGTCACGATGGGCGTCGCGGCCATGGTGCTCGACATAGAAGTCTCCTTACTCAAAGGCGATCGTGACCGGACATGACCGGGTTTGCTTACCGGGCGTTCGATAAGAATCATACCTGTCAATCGAGGACGTGAAATCGTGTTGAATGAGTCCGAACGGGACGAAATGACCAATGCCCCCGTGGCTCCTGAATCGCTCTGGGGCCCACGGCTTGGCCGGCTGACGGTTGGGCTGCTGATCACGATTGTGGCGGGGGCGTTCGAAGCCCTGGCAGTGGCCACCGTGCTTCCGCAGACCGTCGATGAGCTGGGCGGCATCGACTACTACGGCTGGATCCTGGCGTCGTTCACGCTCGCGAACCTGATTGGGATCGTCGTGGCGGGAACGGAGATCGATCGACAGGGAATGGTACCCCCATTCCTGCTTGGGATCGGCATGTTTGCCGTTGGGCTGCTGATCGGAGGAGTGGCGCCCTCGATGCCGGTGCTCATCGTGGGACGACTCGCGCAAGGATTCGCCAGTGGTGTCCTGATATCGGTTGCGTACGCCGCGGTGCGTACCGCGTATCCCGCTGACCTTCGGCCACGGCTGATGGCACTCTGGTCGTCCGCCTGGGTGATCCCTGGGTTGGTCGGACCAGCGGTTGCCGGTTTCATCGCCGAAACAATCGGATGGCGGTGGGTCTTTCTGGGGATGATTCCCTTTCCGATTATCGCCGGTTTGCTCACGGTTCCGTCGTTACGCTCCGTCGATGTGCCGGAAGGCGGACCGAGAAACTTCGGCCGGTTGCGAGACGCGCTGTTGCTTTCGGGAGGCACTGCAATCCTGTTGGCCGGTTTCGGTCGATCGAATGTGCTGGCACTTCTTGGCCTGATTGCTATGGGGCTGGTCATCCTCCTGCCGGCGTTCCGGCGCTTGAGCCCACCAGGCACCTTGCGGGCGCGGCCAGGAATTGCCGCTGCGGTGGCATGTGTCATCCTGCTGACCATTGGGTTTTTCGGGTTCGAGTTCTTCATTCCCCTGGCGATGACCGATTTGCGCCACCAGTCATCGCTCGTGGCGGGGTTGCCGTTAACCGCCAGCGCATTGACCTGGACAGCTGGGGCTTGGATAGTGGATCAACGTTCGAGGGTTTATTCCCGCACGAGCATGGTGCGCGCCGGGTACGCGCTCGTGATGATTGGCATCCTGCTTTCGCTGGGTGTCTTTCTGACTGAGATTCCGATCGCCGTTTCGCTCTTCACCTGGTCGATTGCCGGGTTGGGCATGGGCACTGCATTTTCGAGTTTGATGCTTGCGGTACTTGACGATGCACCAGAAGGTAGCGAAGGGGCGACCATTTCCGCCGGGCAACTTGGAAACACATTGGGCATTGCCCTGGGAACCGGAATCGGTGGTTCTATCATTGCCACGACCAGCCTGAACGAGATTGCCACGCCGCGTGGTTTCGAGCTGCTGGCATTGGGTTCGACCATCGTGTTGCTGGGGGCAATTGCGGTCGCCGGGCGGATCGGCCGTGCGACGGTGTTGGTGGCCAACGGGAGCTGATTCGCCTCTGCTCGTCAAGCCGGCATCGATGCCCACTTTGCGGCCAACACCTGCCATGATCAGGACGGACGGCGATTCCCAGAGGAATCACGAATGACGGGTGCACGCTGGTGGCAGCGCAATTCTCAACGCATCGCGCTCAGCTCGATGCTGCTGCCGTATCTCATCGGGCTTTCGTTGCTGGTGATCGGTCCGGGGCTAGCCGGTTTCGCGTTGTCGTTGACCGATTACAACGCCATTCAATCGCCGAGCTGGGCCGGGTTGGGGAATTTCCGGCGGCTGCCGCACGATCACATCTTTCGCGTTGCCGTCTTCAATTCGCTGCTTTATATCGTGATGGCGGTGCCGTTGCGCTTGATCGGGGCGTTGGCACTGGCCAAGCTGCTTCAACGGCCGCGCCGAAGCTCGCTAGTTGGGCGGGCGATTGTTTACCTCCCGACGGTCATACCCGATCTCGCGTGGGCGTTGATCTGGCTCTGGATTCTGAACCCGCTCTATGGACCACTCAATCAGCTCCTCGGGTTGGTTGGTATCGACGGTCCATCATGGATGGTCGATCCGCACACCGCGCGATTTGGGATCGTACTCATGATGGTCTGGCAACTGGGCGAGGGGTTCATCGTCTGCCTCGCGGCGCTGGGAAGTGTTGATCCCGATTTGCCTGATCAGGCTGCCGTAGATGGCGGCGGAACCTGGAGCACATTTCGAGGAATCATCCTGCCAACGATCGCTCCAGTTCTGCTGATACTGGTTTTTCGCGACACGATCTTCAGTTTTCAGGCCAATTTCGTTCCCGCTTTGATCGTGGGGAAAGGCGGCGGTCCTGACTACGCCACGATGTATCTGCCGATGTATATCTACACCACCGCGTTTGGCTATCTCCGCTTCGGTTATGCGGCATCGATGACCGTGGCCATGTATGCCATCACCGGCATCATTTTGTTGCTGCAATATCGCCTGACGCACCGCTGGCATGAAGGATTCGGACGAGATGCATAGGCGTCGCGGACAAACCGCGCTCTGGTTCTTCGTGCTGATCCTGGTGTGTGCCGTCTTCTTGCTCCCACTCTATTGGGCGGTGGTGACCGCGTTGCGAGAGACCGGACGGCCGTTGCCCAGACAGATCGAGTGGTTGCCTTCACCGGCTGTATGGGGCAATTTTCGGACGGTCTTCGAGGTTGTCGATGCAGGACGGTTCGCACTCAATTCGCTGGTGATCGCCAGCGTGGCGGTGCCAGCCACGATTGTTTTCGCTTCTCTGGCCGGATTTGCCATGTCGCAATTGCCGCATCGATACCGTGTGCGCCTGGTAGCGGTGTCCGCGCTCTGCCTGATGGTGCCCCTGACCGCGATCTGGATTCCTCGCTTCCTCCTCTTCAAGGAAGCGGGTCTCATGAACCGGCGCGTGGCGCTGATGATTCCGTCGCTGATGGGCACGTCGCCCTTTTTCGCGCTCCTCTTTCTCTGGGCGTTCGCGAACGTGCCGAAGGAGGTGTATGACGCGGCCCGACTGGATGGGGCCGGGGCATATCGCATCTGGGCGGGTATCGGACTGCCGCAGGCAAAGGCAGCGATTGGCGCAGTCGGGGTCCTGACGTTCGTGCACTACTGGAACAGTTTTGTGGAACCCCTTTTACTGATTCGCACATCCGACCAATTCACCGCGTCGCTCGGGCTGCGCATGCTCTATAGCCTGGATGGGACGAACTGGCCGATTATCATGGCCGGTTCTTTGCTGACGATCGTGCCGGTGGTCACCGTTTTCGTTCTCGCGCAGCGGGTGTTTCTGCGGGATCTGAGGAACGTCGATCGGCGAGTCAGATAACGATGTCGAGCCCCAGATCCAACTCATTCCGGGCCGGGAGCTGAGATCGGGAGACCGTTAAGTAGCGGCGCGGTCGAATGCGTCCTTGCTGTTCGCGGTAACGGCTGCAGCAGCGGCTGCCACATCGAAATCTTCGATATAAAACGATCGGTCGAATTCGGCGTTGAAGGCGTCCTCCACCTCAGTCCATGTCGACGTGCTGGGCAACCGGTGCATCACCTCGACGTTATCGAGATAGACCTGTGAATTCGCTGGAGGGAGCGATTCGACTGCCGCCGGAGACGCCACTGGCGATCCATCGGCGGCCAAAGCCGGGATGCCCTTGAGGAAGACATCGGATTCGGAAACCGAGATCATGGAGGGAACCGTTCGGCCGGTTTCGGCCAGCAGGAGCTGCCCCTCGGTGCTGCCCGCATATTCGATAAATGTCCAGACCGCATCGGCATTTTCGGTTTCGGCCGACATGCAAAAGGCGTCGCTATGGAGCACGGTCGCGGCTTCGTTCAGCACCGGGAGTGAGGTGACATTCCAGGAAAAGTCCTCGATCTCGCGCAGCGTTGGTACCGGCCGGCGGCTTTGGATATACATGCCCGCGCCGCCCCGGATGAAGCGGTCCTGATCGGATTCTGAGGCAACTTCTTCTTCAGTTGGAACGACGTTATATCCGCTCGCGCCGAGGCTGATGAACCTGGTGAGCCCATCGATGGCTTCCGGGGTGTCGATGGTCAGCGTGGTTGGATGTTCGGTATCGTCGACGATCTCCCCACCGGCCCCCCAGATGAAGGAAGCCATGCGGTACATCGACGGATCGACGACCACTCCGTATTGATCTATGGTGCCATCGCCATCGGTGTCCAGCGTCAACGCCTGTGCGGCTGCCACGAAGGTATCCCAGCTCCAACCATCGTCAGGGAGAGGAACGCCGGAGGCTTCGAACAGATCTTCGTTGTAATACACCACCAGGCTCGAGATGTTTTGCGGCAGGCAATAGAGTTCGTTGTTGTCGCCAAAGCGGAAGGCGTCGAGCGAGAGCGGGTAATACTCCTCTTCTGAGATGGCATCACTCGCGTCGATAAAGGATTGAATCGGGGCCAGACCACCAGCGCCAGCATATTGGCCGAACTGACGGTAACTGGTGAGCGAAACATCGGGCGCCAGTCCGGCGGCAAAGTCGGACGCGATCTTGCGGTAATAATCTCCCTGACCGGGGGTGTAGTCGATCGTGATATCGATCTCGGGATGCGCTGTTTCGAACGCTTCGACGACCGCGGTATACGCTGCTTCTTCCGCCGGATCGCCCCAGAAGGCAAAACGGATTTCGGTAGGATCCTCGGCACTGGCGTGTTGAATCGCTGCTGGCACCGCCACCGTGGTGAGCAACAAAAGCAGGGCAGCAAGAAGCTGGATGCGCTTGCGAAGAACGCTCAACGGAAATTCTCCTCGGGCTCGATCGAGGGTGCAGCAGCTGCCGCCCTACCGAAGTCGGATAGTGAACTTTCTCCAGTCTGCCTGAAGGCTGGCTGAAGCATCATAGTGTGCTATCGACGGAACGCGCGCAATGGATCACACTTGCCGAAACTCTCGCACGGCTAGCCAATTCAGAATGCCGGCCCATCTCTCACCTGGTCGTATCACCGACTGATATGGAGCAATGTTCCATGACTCAACCGATGCAATCGAAACTCCAACGACGCACGCTGTTGAAGATGGTGCCTGCCGCTGGTCTGGCTACGCTGATGCGACCGGAGGGATCGCTCGGAGCGGATGCGGTCCGGTTCGCATTCTTCGCTGACCCGTCGGAAGCGCTGGCATATGCACAGCTCATCGATCGTTTCGAAGAGATCCAGAACGAAATCAAGATCGAGCCAGTGGTCATTTCCTCGTCGAACGTGGCTCCGCTTGGGCGTCTGCTTCCGGCCAGCAAATACCCGGAATGGCTGCGCGGATCGTTTACTGGTCCCAATCCACCCGATGTCTTTCTCTTTACCTACCGGGATGTTGGGGCATATGACACGCGAGGCGTGCTCGAACCGCTGGATTCCTGGTTAGCGGGCAGCCGCTCTCTGAACGAGGGCGATTTCTATCCAGAGGCGCTTTCCCTCTTCCGCCCCATGGACAAGCCTCTGATGGCAATTCCGCAAAATCTCTCCAGTCTGGTCGTGTACTTCAATACGGAAATGTTCGAGGCTGCGGGCATCCCAGAGCCAGTGGCGGGCTGGAGTTGGGAAGATTTCTCTGCCGCCGCCAAGGCGCTAACCCAGGACACCAATGGTGATGGGCTTCCTGAGATTCATGGCGTCACGTTCGATCCAACGATTCACCGCTATGCCGCGGCGATCTGGGGCGCTGGCGGGGAGCTGTTCGATGATGTCTACCAGCCCACCAGGTTGACGCTTGATACACCGGAAGCCAGGCGAGGAATCGAATTCATCACTTCGCTCGGGCCGACCGGTATCGGCGCTACGCCAACGCAAGATGAACGGATGCTGCTCGACGATACGCAACGATTCCGCAGCGGAAAAGCCGCCATGTTGATCCAAAGCCGGCGAGTAGTTGCTTTTTTACGGGACAACGCCCTGGTTCCCTGGGATGTCGCGCCGCTGCCGGTCGGATTGATTCCCGCCAATGTTTCGCATAGTGACGGGCTAGGCATCTGGAGCGGCTCGCCACGCAAGGATGGCGCCTGGAAGTTTCTCGAGTTTGCCATGGGTGAGGAGGGGCAGAAGATTCTCGCCGAATCTGGCCGCACCGTACCGTCGATGAGGCGCGTGGCTGAATCGGACGCGTTCCTGAAAGGCGGGAGCTCCGCGTCGTTGCTGGGCTATGCGCAATCGCCCCGGAATGCCTCGATCTACCTCGAAAACATCGGCATCAGCCGTCCGTTGCCATCCACCTCGACGTGGCCGAGCGCAGTTTGGGAAATGGACCGCGCCTTCAAGAAGGCGTTTTACCACGATGGAAACGTTGAAACCGCGATAGCGACGGTCATCGAGAAGACGACATTCTCCGCTGAGACATCGAACGATCTCTTTCAAATGGCGTCGCCGACTCGCATTCCGGGGACAGAGGACTAAGGCTGAAATTCGGAACTCGGAGTAAGTGGATCGCTACTCGATCTGTTCGAGGGCCAGGCGAGCGAGCTCGCGGTCGGAAGCCGGGGTTCCTTCAGGATAGTAGTCCCACACCAGGCAGAGAGCGCAGAACGCCACGATCCAGCGGCTCAGGCGGTAGGGATCGAGCGCAGCGCACTGCTCTATCTGAGCCATTCGCCGGAAGAAGACCGAGGGATCGTTACCGATCGACCCGAGCGGATTGCGAAAGAGATTGACGAAGTCATACGTGCGCTCACCGAACTGACCCTTTGGGTCGATGGCGAGCCAACCGTTGCCGTTGTCGAGCACGTTGTGATGCTGAATGTCGCCATGGAGTGGGACCAATTCTCGTTGCGTCGCCAGCAGATCGGTAGCAAAGCTGCGACCAGCTTGCACGAGCTCGTCACTCCAGTCAGTTTCGAGCAGCGGTGTAAACAGCTTGTCGAGCGGTTCCAGCGGCGGGAGTGGCTGCGATCTCGGAGCATGGAGCTCAACGGCGACCGAACAGAGGATGCCGGTCGCGTCCATGTCGTGACCGTCGAGCGACATTTGCACCAACGAGCGAGCTCCCGGTCGGACGTTCCATGAGCAGGGCGCCTGCCTCGCGTTCGAGCACGCGCACCGCACCGTCTCCTTGCCACCACGCGAGTAAACCGCCACCCCGAATCTCATCCGGTTCCGGGGTGAGCTTGAGCATGACCGGCTCTCCAGCCCGCATGGCGGGCATCAGTACACTGCTATGCGTCGCGAAGGGAGCGCCTGACGGTTCCAGACGCCATTTGGCTGAGATGGTATCGATGGTCTCTTGATGGATGGGTTTCGCGCCAATCTGGCTCACCGGGCGAAGAGCTCGACCTGCGGTTCAAAGGTGGCGTCGAGCTCCATCGGATACATCGGCCGCCGGCAGATGGTGTGACCGAGGTAGGGAAGATTGGCGCTGGTCGAACCGGGAGCATCGACACCGATCAACTGGGCCGCCCAGTCGCGGAAGCAATAGTGCGGACAGTGGGGTGATTTCTGCACCACGATGTCGAAATCTTTCGGATTCTGCCCGTGGGCAAGAAACAGCGCGCGGTCGAAATGACTGACCTGTCGGCTCGTTACCACCACCACGTGTGGTCCGATTTCCAGGACCGCGGTGAGGCCCGCGTCCGTCGGGCCGAACCCATGCGATTCGTAACGGAACTTCCCATCGGAGAGCAGTTTTACGCAGGCCAGTCACCTCGACCGGTGGAAACCGCTCGGGATCGAGTGTTCCTCCCAGCGGGACAGTGATCGAAGCGCCGACCCCGGCTGCAAATGCAGCCTCCACCGCGGGAGCATCGACGATTGGGAAGAGTCCACGACCTGCAAAATCTCGTTTCAGCACTGCTGCCAGAACGGCGTTCGAATCGCCTGATGCTCCCGAGCTGGTGGCATCGGCCGCATCGACGAGTACCGTGGTGCCTGTAACGCCGGTGGCCATGTCGAGTGCTTCGTCTATGGAAAAGAGTTCTGCCTGCATGGCGGCGCGGTCGTCCCAGAAGGTTCGCGCAAGTGAAAGTGCTTCGTGACTCGCGAAATCTGGATCCCCATCGGTCGTAACGATCGCCAGCGAGCAAAGCTCAGGTACATCGGTGAAGGGATTGCTCCAGATCATCGCGGCCGAGAGCGCTTCGCCCGATGTTTCGAGCTGTACGCAACGACCGACGGTTTTCTGGATCTTGCCAGATGCGGTGATCATTTCGTCGCCACGTACCAGGGCGGGAATGCGCACCACCGCTGTGACCGGCTTGGCTTCTTCCCGCAGGATCTTGAGCAGCAATCGGGCCGCACGCTGACCGGTCGATTCGAAGTCTTCATGGGGATAGGTGTGATACACGGAGAAGGCGTTGGCGTTTTCCAGCATGCGATTGGTCAGAATGCCATGAAGATCGAGAGACCCAACGATCGGAATGTTCGGTCCGGCGATACCGCGGATCTCCTGTAACAGAAATCCCTCAGGATCCAGCTCGTTGGTGGTTGCCATCGCGCCGTGCAGAGCAACGTAAATGCCATCTATTCCATCGATATTGGCGCGTACCAGATCCAGCAGCTCGGTGGACAACTTATTCCATGCTTCCGCCGCCAGGATGCCGCCCGAGGTGATGAGCTGCGCGCTGTAGGTCCCGACGACGTCAACGCCGGCATCCTCGAAGACGCCAAGCGCGCCGCCAACCTCGGTGCGACGACCACGATGAGAATCGAGAAATGCCTCCTCACGCCCAATGATGAAGTCGTTCAACCCGGTGTTAACTGGATTGAAGCTGGAAACTTCCTGGCGGCATTCGGCGATCAGAATTTTCACGAGAACCTCCTCGGCGTTGAGCGATCGATGCAATGCTGGAAGTAAATCAGCTTCCAGTACGATCCGCCCGGTCTTGTCGTGAGCTCATCGGAATTCACATCGAAAACGCCGACGCGAGAATGCGTCGACGTTTCCCATGCCGTAGGTCTGGCGTGACTTACCGGGGACCGAGAGTTTTGAGTGGTCGAACTTCGACGGTGCCAAGGTGGGCGGATGGGCTTTTGGCGGCGATCCGGATGGCATCGTTGAGATCGTTCGCTTCGATCAGGTAATACCCGGCAATTTGCTCTCGGGTTTCGATGAAGGGACCATCGGTAATCGCCATCTGGCCGCAGCGAACCTTGACCACCGCCCCGCTGGAGGCTGGCTGCAGGCGAGACGCGTCGATCAGATTCCCATGCTCTTGCAGCTCCTCGAGATAGAGCTGCACCTGCTCCATGATGTATCCAAACTCCACATCCGAGTAGGCGTCGAGTTTCTCCTGGTCCTGAAATGCGATACAAAGGTATTTCACGACGGCATCCTTCCCGGAATTTGCGAGCATATCGCCAGGTTATCGATCTGTTCCCGCGGTTTTCGACAAATGGCCGACATCGTGATTGCAGGGAAGGACGCTGGAGAGATCAACAGATGTGGTCTGGTGCGGGGGGCGACGTTGCTATTCAGGAAGACCGCTTAATTCGAGCATTGGGCGAACTTCGACCGTTCCCCAGCGAGCTCCTGGAATGCGCGCCGCAATAGCGACGGCGTCATCCAGGTTTTCAGTGTCCACGATGAAATACCCGCCCAGCTGCTCGCGGGTTTCGGCGAAGGGGCCGTCGGTGACCACGCGCTTGCCTTCGCGGACCTGCACACTGGTCGCTCGGTCCACGAAATGCAACGGTGATGTACTGACGAAAACGCCTTCTTGGGCCAGCTCGTGCGCCAGCGCGGACGACTCGACGAAGCAGGCTTCCCGCTCGTCGTTGTCCTGAATGCCTTCCTGTCCGTAGATCAGCAACATATATCGCATCGGGTTCATTTTCCTCATGACGTGAACGATCTGGCCGGGGATCAACCCCCGGCCATGGCACCAACGATCATATATGGCTCCCGGCCGCTGATCACATCTTCCGGGAGAAGCGTGTCGAGCGGCTGATGGGAGAGGTCCTGCTTGCAAGCGAAGAAACGAACCAGCGGACGGCGCTCCTGCGTTTGCTGGTCGCGAATCGTGCCCCGAAGTGCGGGATACGCCACTTCGAGCGCATCGAGCACGGATCGCTGAGTCACCGGCGCAGGAACGTCGAGTTCGACTTCCTTCTCGCTACCCGCGAGCGTGCGCAAATGACCAGGTAACAAGACGCGGATCATGCGAGGGTCTGCACTTCAACGGAGAGCACGCGTGGCAAGTCGTGCACGATCGTCTGCCAGGTATCACCCGAATCCGGGGAAACATAGACTTGGCCGCCGGTGGTTCCGAAGTAAATGCCGCTCGATTCGCATTTGTCGACCGCCATAGCGTCGCGCAGGATGTTCACGTAACAATTCTCCTGCGGCAACCCGTTGGTCAGAGCCTCCCATTCATTGCCACCCGATTTCGAGCGATAAACGCGCAGTTTGCCTTCGGGCGGGTAATGGAATTGGTCGCTCAGGATCGGCACAACATAGATCGTTTCCGGGTCATGAGCGTGAACCGCGATCGGGAAACCGAAGTCGCTGGGAAGATTCCCGCTGACCTCGAACCAGTTATCGCCGGCATCGTCACTGCGCATGACGTCCCAGTGTTTTTGCATAAACAGCGTGTTCGGGCGGCTCGGGTGCATCGTGATGTTGTGGACGCAATGACCGACTTGTGCAACGGGATCGGGAAGCTCGTATTCCGACTTCAACCCATTGTTGATCGGCTTCCAGCTTTTCCCGCCATCGATCGTGCGAAACGCACCCGCCGCGGAGATGGCAACGACCATACTATTCTCGATCGTTCGGATCGAGCACGATTGTGTGGAGACACATGCCACCGGCTCCCGGCTGCCAGCAACTGCCCGATACATCGCGCAGACCCGGAAGCTCGTTCCAGGACTGACCGCCGTCAGTGGACTTGAAGAGCGCGGCATCTTCGACACCAGCGAAGACAGTATCGCGATCGGTCAACGACGGTTCCAGATGCCAAACCCGTGCGAATTTCCAGGGATGCTGGGTACCGTCGTACCACTGATGCGTGCCAGGATCATTGGCATATTCGAACTCGTTGCTAATGACTTCCCAGGTTTTGCCCCCATCATCTGAACGCTGCATCGTTTGCCCGAACCAACCGCTGGATTGCGAGGCATAGATCCGATTTTGATCGACGGGGGAACCCTTGAGGTGATACATCTCCCACCCGGGGAATTGTGGCTCGGAAATATCCCATTTCTGGCGACCTTCGTCCGATTCGAAGATGAATGCGCCTTTGACGGTTCCTACGAGAACTCGAACTCCTGACATTGAAAACCCTTCCTGACCGCACAAACACGGATGCTTCGTGGAACGAACTTCGATCTCTGCTGTGTTGTCGTCGGTGCGGGGCTGAAATCGACAGGGGTTGCTAGACGGCTAATGTTGTGCGCAAATCGGCGATCTTTTCCTCGAGATAACGGCGAGCGGGTTCCTGGTGCGAAAGATCGAGTGACTTTCGAAATGAGACAAGCGCCCGTTCTCGCTCACCACTTCGGCGAAGGAGTTCACCATGAGTTGACCAGGCGAGCGAATAGTCGAGGAGATCGCCGTGGGCGAAAATGTTATCGATCAGGACCACGCCATCTTGTGGATCGTCACGCATGGCGACCGCCACCGCCCGGTTGAGCTCGACCACCGGGCTGGGGGCGGCGAGCAGCAGAATGTCGTACAGCGCCACGATCTCCTGCCAGTCGGTCTCTTTTGGGGAGATCGAGGTGGCGTGCACTGCCGAAATAGCGGCCTGGATGGTGTATTGGCCGAAACGTCGCGAACGCAAGGCATCCTCGACCAGAGCGGTGCCTTCGGCGATCAACATGCGATTCCAGAGTGAGCGATCCTGATCGTCGAGCAGAATCATGTTGCCCTCCGCATCGGTGCGGGCGTCGCGGCGGGACTCGTGCAGCAGCATGAGTGCCAGAAGTCCGCTCACTTCTGGTTCTGGTAGCAGCTGGCCAAGGAGCCGGGTGAGCCGAATCGCTTCGCCGGTGAGATCCGCCCGGATGACCGAATCTCCCGAAGATGCGAAATACCCTTCGGAAAAAACCAGATAGATCACTTGCAAGACCGTGTCCAACCGCTCGGATAACTCGGCCGGCTCCGGCACACGGTAGGGAATATCCGGCGTCACGGATCTTGTTCTTTGCCCGGACGATGCGTTGCGCGAGTGTGGAAGGGGAAACGAGGAACGCACTCGCGATCTCTTCCGTCGTTAGCCCGCATATTTCCCGCAAGGTGAGCGCGACGCGAGCTTCGGGCGAAAGCGCGGGATTGCAGCAGGTGAAAATCAGCTTGAGGCGGTCGTCGCCAATCCCGTCGGGGTCATCCAGGTCGTATTCATCTTCCATTCGCTCGTCGAGATCTCGCGCGAGTATTGCCAGCGAGGCATCGAATCGAGCACGTTTGCGAATGCCGTCGATCGACTTGAAACGGCCGGCCGAGACGAGCCAGGCGCGCGGATTCTCGGGGACCCCGTCGCGGGGCCATTGGACAACCGCGGCGGCAAAGGCATCCTGCAAGGCGTCTTCGGCGAGATCGAAATCGCCGAGCAAGCGCACCAGCGTCGCAAACACGCGCCTGCTTTCGGATTGATAGATCTCGGAGATAAGGTCATGGGCGACGATCGTGGCGGCAGTCATGGGGCTACAGACCTCCTGATGCAGTCGGGCGAGTAAAGCGCTCGGCTGATCGGGCACGGGCACGTTCCGCTTCTATTTCACGATTTTTCGGGGTTGCGGTGGTATGCAGCGAGTCCAGTAATCTCGCCGCCACGAGCGCGAAATCGTCAACGGCTTCATCAAATGCACGTTGGTTGGCAGCGGAGGGTTTGCTCATTCCGCTCAGCTTGCGAGCAAACTGGAGCGAGGCGGCGCGAATCTCTTCGTCAGTAGCGGGAGGATCGAAATTGAAGAGAGGCTTGATGCTTCTGCACATGAGTCGGGGAACTCCGGGCGTGGGAAGACGGGAACATGTCCGTACGGTGTTGGGTGCGTCGAGGCTATGTACGTATAGTACAAGTGTTCGTGAGGCGAGTCAAGCGACTCGATGACGTCGAGTCATCGTTGAGGAGCGCTTGGTTCGCGATGTAGGAAATGCACGGTGAGTAGAAGACACGATGGTGACGCCTGCCTTTCCACTTCAGGAAAGGCAGGCGTCGGGAGCGTCTAGACGGCCGCGGTATCGACCAGGGTGGTGCGGCCCTCGCCAAGTGAAATGCCCCAACCTGGACGATCAGGTGGTCGGATGACGCCGTTCTCCGGTAGGGGATCGCCTTCGATGAGACCATTCCAGATGGGGACGATCTTATCTCCGGTTGGGCTCATGGCCAGCACTTCCTGGAAAGGGCCATTGGATGAGGCCATTTGAAAATGAGTGGAGAAGACCCCGCTGCCGTGCGGAATGACCGGAAGGTCGTAGGCCTGCGCCATGGCTGCGATCTTTTTCGCCTCGGTGATTCCGCCGACCCAGCCGAGGTCAGGTTGCAGGATGTCCAGGTTGCCGCGGTTGATCAGCTCGCGGAAGCCGTAACGGGTGTATTCGTGTTCTCCGGTGGAAAAGCGCTGCCACGGACAAGCGGCTTTGATGCGCGCGTGACCGTCGTAGTCGTCCGGCATGAGGGCTTCTTCGATCCATCTGACCCGGTAAGGTCGCACGGCATTGGCGAGATCGATGGTGTAGGGGACATCGAGCGCCATGTAGCAGTCGAGCATCAGATCGAAATCCGGCCCCACCTGTTCCCGGGCCTTTGCGACCATTTCCACGTTCGCATTGAGCCCTTCGATCCCGTCAGCCGGTCCATAGGGCAACGGCATCTTGCCCCCGAAGAAGCCAAGCTCTTTGGCCGCCAGCGGTTGCGGTCCGGTGACGTAGCAGGGGATCTCTTTTTTGGTTTCACCACCGAGCAGCTTGTAAACCGGCTCGTCCCGTAACTTGCCGCAGAGGTCCCAGAGCGCTATATCCACCGCGCTGATGGCGCAGATGGGCAGACCCTTGCGGCCGTATGGCAACGTCGCGCGGAACATCTGATCCCAGAGCCGCTCGACATCGCGCGGGTCAGATCCGAGGAGAAACCGCGAAAGATGATCGACGATGATGCGCGCGGCTGGAACGCCGCCCTGGCTGAGTCCGATCCCCACCAATCCCGAGTCGGTGACCAGCTCGACCACCACCGTGCCATTTGCTTTCGAACCCCAGCTCGACCTCCGGGCATGGTATTCGGGATAACCCGACATTGGATTCGCGATCACGGAATCGATAATCCAGTGCCCAGGAGTCTTTTCGAAATATCCGCTCACCGATTCCGAAGGAATCGAAGTACGCACCTCCGCGATGCGATCGTCCTTGCGCGTCATTCCTGTTCCGCTTCCAGGTGGTACATCTCTTCCAGATCCCAGGTTTTGGGCGTGTGGTCGTCATTCGATTCCATGTAGGATTCCATCATTGCCACCAGTCACGGGTGACCTGATCCGCTTCCTTGGGATCCTTGCCCGGTTGGGTAGATTCGATATAGGCGAACAGATCCAGACCGCTGCGATAGATGGAAAATGAAGTTACGCCGTCCTCCAGCAATGCGGCTTCCACTCCTGGCCAGACGGCATCGTGCTTTTCCTTATAGATCGCTTCGCAACCCGGCTTGAGTCTCATCCTGAATGCGCGTCGCATCGTTACATCCTTACCATTTCGCCCCGCTGCGCCGAACGACGCGCGGCATCCAAAAATTCCACCGTTAATGCGCCAAGCTCGCCGGACGCCACAGCAGGGCTGCGGCCGAGAAAGGTATCGACGAGCTGTCTGGCGGTCGCATGCAGGGGATAGCGTTCCTGCTCTGCGAGTGGCGGCTCGGAAAAGAGACCACCGTCGTAAAGCGTGACATCGAGCAAACCGGTGCGAATATCGATCTGGGCGTGCCCTTTAGCCCCGAAGATCGTGTGTCCCTCGACCGTTGGCGACCCGCGTCCGACTGATCCGGTGCTGGCCACCGTTCCTGCCGCGCCATTCTCGGCCTGGAAGGCAATGGCATCCCATTCATCGACTTCGGTATCCCGCGATCCCTGGAACGCTGCCACGGTGACCGGTTTCATTCCGGTCAGGAAAAAGAGGTGCGAGGCGGCATGGGTGACTTGCGTATAGAGCTGGCCACCTCCCTTATCGACCTTGCTATATGTTTCGGTGCCAGGCGCCCAAAGCGCTCCCTGGTGGATGTCGCCGAAGACATCGGTGTTGCCCTGGTAGAAGTCGTGCACGATCGTGCCGAACATCGTCGACGTGAGCACAATATCGCCCAATTCCCCTGCCGCGATCAGCGCTCGCAATCGCTGCGAATGCCGCGTGAACGGAAAGGGATAGCCAACGTGAAGGTTGCGCTCTTGACTGGCTGCAAGTTCGACCAACTCGCGTGCCTCTACCGGGTCGAGCACCATGGGTTTTTCCACCATGACATCCGATCCGGCCAGAAGTGAGTCTTTCACGAGCCGGTAGTGCGTATGGTGCGGTGTGACAACGATGACCGCGTCGGGTTCCAACGCCAATAGCTCCATATGATCGGAAAAGGCGTTCTCGACCCCAAACGCGTCGGCAGAGATGCGCGCCCGTTCGCCGTCGAGGTCGGCTACCCCGATCACTTCGGCATCGGCATAACTCGTCAGACTCGGTAGGTGCGCATGTGTTGCCCACCAACCGGTGCCAATGATTCCCACTCGGGCTCGTGCCATTCGCGTGTCTCCTTCGACATGATGTGACGCACGTGTTGGCAGAAAGGGTATCCGGACTCAAGCGGCAAGACAGGCGAGCTCCCGCCCGACAGATAAACAGGTGGCAGGCGACGACGCGTCGAGGAGCCGAACTCCGGTGACGAATCCGTTATCGATTGGCTGGATTGTCATATAGCCGAACTCCTGCCAGCGCCATCCCTGGATCAGGTCGGGATCCCCCAACGTGGTTCCATCGTAGAAACCGGTACCCATGTCGTCTAGCTCCGTGCCGCCGTCACCCGCGATCACCTGAGGAGCTCGTTGTGATTCGGGCGTGAACCAGAGCAGCTGGGACATGTGTACATGGCCGGCGATCACCAAATCCCAGGCATCTGACTGTTGCGAGAATCCCGCCTGATCGTAGGTGGCGGTCGACCATTCCACCGCTTGCCCTGAGCTGCCTGCGCCTATCGACCACAGGGGACGGTGAGTGAGGAGCCAGGTCGGGCCATCCCCCGCCAGATCGAGCGCACGCGCGAAGATCGGTTTGAACGCGGCGGTCACCTCATCGGTCGGTTTCGTGTCCTGCGCCGAGGCGACATCGAGCACCACTGCGTCCACATCGCCGATGGTGAGTGCATACGGTTCGGTGTATGGCTCGCATGCTTGCGGCATTGGCATCGGATCGAGGTATCGGAACCAGCCCATGCCTTCGCGACTGCAATCCTCATGATTGCCACGAACGAGAATCCACGGTGCGGCGTCGAGCAGCGGCGCGGACGGCTGGAAGAAATCAGCGTTCCACGTGTCCCAGTTATCTCCGTAAGGACTACCGGCGCATCCAGCATTGCCTGCCGGGCAGGGAGATTCCCGATAAATGTAGTCGCCCACGTGAATGATCAAATCTGGGTCCCAGGCGGCAGCGGATGTGGCGATTGAAGCAAATGGCCACTGAGTCGGGTCGTTGCAGGCCTGAAATTCATCGGACTCTTTGAGCCGGCACCCCGTATCGCCAATCACCGCAATTCGCTGCGGGTCGGGGTTCGGCATCGGCAAGGTCTTGCTGTCGATCGAGACTACCTTCGCGCCAACTGGCACGGTAGTTTCACAAACGACGTTCGGGTGATTTTCGCTCGGGAGGGCCCGGATGTTCATCGAGCCGCTCGAGCCGTCGATGGTGATGATGGGGCAGCTTTCTGGTCGCACAGAACGCACGATGATCATATTGCTGGGTCCAATTTCCACCCAGGATGGCCAGTGTTCTACTGCGGTGGGGCTAGCGACTGGCGAAGCTACCGGGGTTGCATCAGTCGCATCGACCCTGGCCGAGCTCATCAGGGTGAGAGAACAGAGGGCGAACACCAGAAGCACGTTCAGGCGGAGTTGCCGGTTCGTCATCTACGAATCCTCCTGTCAACATGAAAGCGGGTAGGTTGGAACAATCGTCGATTGCGGCAGGATAGCAAGGAGTTTGCAGTTCGGCTTGTGCGAAACGACTGCTGGGAACCTACCATTCCCGTATGACATTCGATCGAAAACGAAAGAGAGGTCTTGATGGAACTACTGGGAATACATCATTTGACCGCGATCTCTGCACAGATCCGGGAAAACAAGCGCTTCTTTACCGAGACGTTGGGTATGCGGCTCGTGAAAAGGAGCGTGAACCAGGACGATGTCTCGGCTTATCACCTCTTCTACGCCGATGCGTTGGGGAGCCCAGGCACCGACATCACATTCTTCGACTGGCCGGTGCCGAGTGAACGACGCGGGGGTCGGTCGGTGACACGAACGGCATTGCGCGTCGATGGCTCCAACGGCCTCGACTATTGGACTCAGCGGTTCGACCAGCTTGGCGTGAAGTACGCAACGCCGACCGTACGCGACGGTCGGCTGACGCTCGATTTCGAAGATGGCGAAGGGCAACGCTTGTCGCTGATCGATGACGGCGGCATCGGTGAGGCTCATCCCTGGGACCGGAGCCCGGTTCCCGCACAGCATCAGATTCGGGGGCTCGGTCCGATCACCATGAGTATTCCGGATCTGGCACCAACTGATGTGTTGCTTCAGGAAGTAATGGGCGCGCGGCCAGTGCGAACCTATTCGGTACCGGACAGCCCGAACGACACGGTGCATGTCTACGAAATGAGTAACGGTGGCGCGGGAGCAGAACTGCATGTCGCGGTCCAGCCCGGTCTCCAGGTCGCGGCACAAGGCGCGGGCGGAGTGCACCACGTTGCCTTCCGAGCGGCCGATGCAGACTACGACGCATGGGCGAACCGGCTGGTCGAGATGGGTATCCCGAACAGCGGCAAAGTCGATCGCTTCTGGTTCCGGAGTCTCTATTTCCGTGAGCCGAACGGCGTGCTCTTCGAGATTGCCACCGACGGACCGGGCTTCGGGGTCGATGAGTCGATGGAAACCCTGGGAGAGAAAGTTGTCCTGCCGCCCTTCCTGGAACCGCACCGCGCGGAGATCGTCGCAAATCTGAAGCCGATCGACTGACCTTTTCGACCTTCAACTTCCAGAGGAAGGGTGAGTATCTTCACCGTGCCCGAGTCTGGGCAGAAGGTCGCTGAGTCCGCGAGCCGAATGAAGAATTCTGAATACAGCGCGGCCAGAGTTGGCCAGCCGCGCTGTATCAAGGAGCTACTTCTCATCGCTCCGATGGACGGATTCTTCATCATCCACTGTGTTCGCGGATGAATCCTTGACATGAACACGCAGCTTGCCGTTTTCGATCCCGAGGATCGATTGGACAGGTACCTCGAAGTCCTTGTGTGGTGAATCGGTGCCAACGAGCAGATAGTGCTCGTGCGCTTCCCGCACATGCCCCAACGGATGACCGTCGAACCCGACCACCTCGATACCCACCGGGATCTGCCCGTCGTTCCGTTTCTCGAAATCAGCCATGATCTCCTCCTTGAATGTGCGCGGCGTCTTGCGCACATTATCGGTCGTTCGTCGAAATCTCGATGGTGCAAGCGACCAATATTTGAAGGAGGTGCAGATTATGCACAAGGTGACACCGTTTCTCTGGTTCAACGACACTGGCGAAGAAGCCATGAATTTCTACGTATCGATCTTCCCGAACTCAAAAGTGCTGGAGCGCAGCGCATGGGGGGAGGGCGGTCCGGTACCGGCTGGAGGGATGATGGTCGGCGAGTTCGAGCTCGATGGCCAGCCCGTCCTGATTCTTAACGGCGGCCCGCACTTCAAGCTCAACGAGGCGTTCTCGTTTTCGATCAAGTGCAAGGACCAGGACGAAGTCGACTACTACTGGAACGCCCTCACCGCAGGCGGTGAAGAGAGCCAGTGCGGGTGGTTGAAAGACAAATACGGCGTTTCCTGGCAAGTGGTGCCAGTACAACTGCAAACGTTGCTTGGAGGTGACGATCCGGAAGGGGCCGGTCGGGTAGTCGCTGCATTTATGCAGATGCGGAAGTTCGACATCGCCGCGTTGGAACAGGCCTACAAGGGCGAGTAAGCCACGATCCCGGACAACCTGTCCGGGATCGTGAATTGCGAAAGCATTCAAGCACCACCAGAGATGGTCTGGTGGTGCTTTTTTTGCCAGGTGCCGACTTCTCCGGTGATACCGTTGCAGGTGCCATATTCGCCTTCCCGACCCCGCTCCGGAACTACAGATCGACAGCTCGATCAAGCGCCCGTTCTCCGTTCTCGGCCCAGAGTTGAGCGAGAAGAACGATGACTGCGGTTGCGTGTGCCATGTCTTGCAAACTGATGTATTCAAGTGGACCGTGGATATTCTGCATCCCGGTGAAGATGTTCGGGGTTGGCACTCCAAGTTCGGTCAGGCGCGAGCCATCGGTGCCGCCGCGGATCGGCGGCGAGACCACCTCGATACCGAGTTGCTCGCAGGCTTCCCGTGCGAGATCGACTGGTTTCATGTCGTGTTTCAGCCAGTTGGCCATGTTGCGGTACTGTGGAGTGATGGTGCAAGAGATCTTCGCACGCGGCTCGGTGAGTTGAACGGTTTCGCAAACGCTGGTGAGGATGCGTCCATGTTCGGCCAGCTTCTCGTCATCGAAATCGCGCAAGATGAATTCGAGCGTCGCCGATGCGGAACTGCCTGTCATGTGATAAATGTGAATAAAGCCCTGGCGACCATCGGTCGTTTCGGGAGTACGCGTCACCTGCGGCAGGGTGTCGATGATCCTGGCGGCCAGATGCAAGGCATTGACCATAACGTCTTTCGCCTGGCCAGGGTGAATCGATACTCCTTCAATCTGCACGGTCCCCTTGTCAGCCGAGAAGGTCTCGTAGACGATCTCCCCCCGCTTGGCGCCATCCAGCGTATAACCGAAATCAGCCGCGAGATCCTTTGGCAGCGCGGCATTGACCCCTCGGCCAATTTCCTCATCGGGCGTAAAACAGACGCGAATCGTGCCATGCGGAATCGAAGGGTTGTGCAAAAGGTGCTTTGCCATCGCCATCACTATGGCGACTCCAGCCTTATCGTCTGCTCCGAGCAGGGTGTCGCCGCTCGCCGTGACGATGTCGTTGCCAATCTGCGTGGCGAGATACGGGGTTTCATCGGCAAGGATGACGACGGGCGGACTTTCTGATAGAACGAGGTCTTCGCCTTGATAGTTGCGATGCACGATTGGCCGGACATTACTCGCCGGATAACCGGGAGACGTGTCGACATGGGCCAGAAACGCGACTGTTGGAACGTCGTGAGCCACCGTTGCGGGAATAGTGGCAATGACCGCGCCATAGTCGGTCAAGCGCACATCACTCGCTCCCAGATCGTTCAGCTCGTCGAACAACATTCGCTGGAGATCGAGCTGAATGGCCGTGCTGGGATTGGTCGGCGACGATTCGTCCGCTTGGGTGTCGACCTTCACATAGCGAAGAAATTGGTCCTCCAGCTCGGCGAGGTATCCATCGCTCATTCGACTACTCCTTCATGGTGCTTTCGAGAATCTCCAGAGCGGTTTGTATCAGAATTCGATGAAAAAAGATTAAGGCTCAGCCACTTCTGAGAAAGCCATCGGTGGGCTAGCTCGGAACGCCAATTCCCATCACTGAGCCTCATACGATCACGCGATCGAAATCCCGAGCGGTAACTCATCGAGCGATTCCGCTGGAGGTGCTTGCGGAGAAGTTTCCTGCTCGGCTTGCCGTGCCAGCTCTGCAATACGGTCGATCGCCTGGTCGGCACTCCAGAAGAAGTGCTGTTCACCAATTTCAGCGATCAGGCCAGCGCGTTCCAGTACCTGCTCGACGGAAGGTTGCAAACCGCTGACATAGATCGTGCCACCGGCTTTGACATGCTGGCGCCAGATATGCTCGATCGCCTGCACGCTGGAGACGTCGGCCATCGGAACACCGCGCATCGAGAGGATCAGAATCTTGCTGAAGGGCATCGATTCGAGCCGCTCGACGAGCTGGTTGACTGAACCGAAAAAGAGCGGCCCGGTGATGTAGACGACGGTGGCATCGGGTGACCGTTGCGAAACCATGCCGAAATCGTTCCAACGCACCGGCGCAATGTTCACTTCGAGCTTGGAAGCCTCGTTGAGAAAGAGCACGACGCTGAGGCCGAGACCGACCACGATCGCCTGGGTCAAGTCGAGCGTGATCGTCGCGAGCATGGTAACGGTGAATGCCGCAATTGCGCCCTTCAGACGGTGATTCCAATAGTAGCGAATGGAGTGCCATTCATTCATCCGCCAGGAGGTGACGAACAACACGCCAGCCAGGGCGGAAAGGGGAATATGGCCGAGCAGGGACCCAAAGAAAAGCGCTCCAACCAACAACGTGACCGACTGCACGATGCTGACCATCCGGGTCACGCCTCCCGCTTTGACCCCAACACTGGTACGCGCGATGGCAGCAGTGGCCGGAACACCTCCGAAGAAAGGGAGGGCGATGTTGCCGATCCCTTGAGCGATCAGCTCCTGGTTGACCGCCAGCTTTCTTCCGGTCATGCGTCCGCCGACGATCCCGCAAAGCAGGCTTTCGATCGAACCGAGCATACCGATGGCGAGCGCGGGAACGATCAATTGGGGTATGAGATCGAGGTCGCTCCGGTTCGGCACCAGCCGATCCTCGAGAACGATGCCACGCGGAATCGTGCCGATGGCAGTGGCATCCCAACCGAGTCCCCAGGCGATACCAGTCGCAATCATGATGCCAATCAACGCCGCGGGTATGGCCCTGATCTTCCGGATACGGGGGAGGAAAATCATGACCGCGATCACGATGACGCCGGCAGCGATGGAATACCAATTCACCGCCGGGAGTGGTTCGCGGAAATACCCCGCGAGTTTCATGATCGAACGCTCTTCCGAGGGCGTCTGAATACCCAGGAAGTTGTCGATCTGACCGATGAAGATAACCAGGGCAATCCCACTGGTAAATCCCGTGATGACCGGGGCGGGAATGAGATTGACAATGCGTCCCAGTCGGAGGATGCCGATGGCCAGAATGAGCACCCCTGCCATAACTCCGGCGATCCAGAGTGCCCGCATTCCCATCTGATTGGCGATGGTAATGAGGACGGCCGACATGGCACCGGTCGGTCCGCTGATCTGATATGGCGCGCCACCGAGGAGACCGATGAGAAATCCGCCGACGATCGCGGTGACCAGTCCGGCGGCCGGAGTGGAACCGCTGGCGACGCCAAACGCTAACGCAAGCGGCAACGCAACGGCGGCGACGGTGAGTCCAGCGATCACATCCCGCCTGGCGGAGAACTGGTTGTAACCCGAGAACTCCTCCCGAAGTATGGAGATAAGCGCCGGTCGATGCGGCCTGGGTAAGGCGGTAGACAAGATGGAAGCTCCTAATCTGGGTCGATTGTGTCAACAGCGAAAGGCCGGAAAAATTCCGGCGTTCGGTCACGACGATCGACCAGGTCAGGGAGCAGGTAGATGGAAGGCGATGAGCACCAGGAGTAAGAAAAGGATGACGCCCGAGCGACGTTCCAGTCGAAGGGAGGGTTGCGGCTTGCGCCGCGGTTGGAAATCACCACCCCCAGAGGGTGGGAACTTCACCAGTTCCAGTGTGCCGTCATCGCCCAGTGTCGCGAAGACCTTGGCGGGAAGTGGTCCCGTGGTACGGAAATGCCGAAGCGAGGCCCGCCGTCCAAAGCGGTCCATGCTCCATTTCGGGCGAACTTCGTATTGACTCCACATGAGATCGGGTTTTCAGCTTGAGGAAACGAGCGACTCCGCAGCTATTATCTCTGAAACCGGCGCGAACGGTCAATTTCCTATCGGCGTAGCGGCATGAGATGGTAGCGATGCCGTTGCGAATCACGCATCACCGAGCGTGTCGCAAAGTGCGAATGTCGTTATGGCCCTTTCATGCCCCGAGGATTGATTATTAGGTGAGGAAATGAGGTGCCGGGCAAGGTCGCGACGGCCTCGCTCCATGACATAGGAACGTCTCGATTCGAGCACCGCTGTCGCAGAATCGCGGGAACGCTGGTCCCAGGAATTGGAGAGAATCGTCCATGGAATCACCCCACTTTCGCATCGAAACCGTGCTGGGTGATATCACCCAGCAAGATACTGACGCGATCGTCAACGCTGCAAACGCGCAATTACAAGCGGGAGGTGGTGTCTGCGGAGCCATCTTCGCAGCCGCTGGCGCTGCTGAGCTGCAGGCGGCGTGTGATCGACTGGGTGGGTGCCCAACCGGCCAGGCACGCTTGACCGAGGGATTCCGAATTCCGGTCAAAGGAATTATTCATGCAGTTGGGCCCATCTACCGGGGAGGTAGGGTCGGGGAAGCGGAGCAACTGGCTTCGGCTTGGCGAAGCTCGCTTGATATTGCGGACGCACACGGATACCAAAGCATTGCGTTCCCTTCGATTTCGACCGGGATCTACGGGTATCCGCTTCTAGAAGCTTCGGCCGTGGTAGGGGCCACCCTTGTGACGTATGCGAATGCTCGGAAGCAGACGGCCAGGGAGCCTGACGCAAATTCGTATTGTGGTGCGTGATCCGGAGACGAAGGCCATCTATGACCAGGCCATTGCTTCCGCATTCAATGGATAGCGGAATGCCGTCGCGTTACTGCGCATGTTTGCGGGAAGCGCGTTGGCATGATGAATTTTCAGGCGAACGTCAGGTCAGATGCGATGCTCTGTGATGCGGGCGAATCGACTCTGGAGCGCGCGACCGGAGCGCTAACCCACCAAAGATTGCCGCACCCAGACAGACGAATCCGCCGAGCAGGATCGGGGCCCGCGATCCGGCCAGGTCGGCCAGCAAGCCGAGTATCGGGGCGCCGATCAGCGTGCCGCCGATCATCAGGGAGCTCTGAATCGCCAGGATACGTCCGTGCATATCGGGTCGCGCAATGACTTGCACGTTGGTGGTGGTCGAGGTCATGTAGAGGATGCTTGCTCCACCGAGCAAGAGCATGATCGGGAACGCGCCATGCACGCCCGGCACGCTTCCCAGTGCCAGCATGCAGATGCCCAACAGGGCCGCGCCGATAACAATCGTGCGAATGGAAACCAGCCCCCGGTTGGCAATGACGAGCGCGCCGACCACCGAGCCAAAGCTAAATGTCGCATAGAGCAGGGTGAAGGTCGCGTCGTTGCTTTGCAGCGCGCCGGTGACGAAGAGCGGCAGCGTCACGGTGAAGTTGTAGGCGAGGATCCCGATTGCCCCCAGCATCACCATGGGGATCCAGAGAATGGGCACCGACCGGATATAGCGCAAGCCTTCGCGCACTTCGCCCTTGGCGCGCGGTTTCGGTGGCCGCCGGCGCAATTCAGCGGGTCGCATCATGAAGAGGCAGACCAATACGGCGATATAGGAGAACGCATCGACGGTGAAACACCACCCGTAACCCACCGTCACGATCAAGAGCCCAGCGAGGGTGGGGCCGAAAATACGGGAGACATTGATCACCAGGCTGTTGAGTACGACTGAATTGGCAATGTCTTCCTGCCGCACCATCTCCGGCACGAATGATCGACGTAACGGATTGTCGAAGGAAAGCAGGATGCCGCCCAGGACCGCCAGCACATAAAAGGCTGGCAACGGAGGATCGGGCATGAACGCCAAAACCGCGAGTGCAAACGATTGAATCATCGAGAGCGATTGGGTGACAAACAGAAAGCGGCGCTTGTCGGAACGATCGGCAACTGCCCCGGCCCAGGCTGAGAGAAAGAGAACTGGTCCGTACTGACATGCGGCCAGGATACCGATGGTCAGACCGTTATCGGTCAGACTGAGGACCAACAAGGTCAATGCCACGTTGGTCAGCCAGTTGCCGGTATTCGAGATCAAGTTTCCTATGAAGAAGAGCCGGAAGTTGCGGTTACGCAACGACAGAAAAGTCGTACGCAGGCCCGAACCGGCCCGACCGGAAAGATTCATCGGGGTATATCTCGGGTACGGAAGCGACCCGCGGCGTTGCACATGAATTGAGCGTAGCAGAAAGGCAAGGAGCTTGCACAAGTTGCTTGCAAAATTTAGAATATCGTTATGACGTCATCCCCCGTTGCTATCCATGACGATCAGGCGCTTCGCCTTGCAACCGCCGTCAGCCGGTTACGCGGTGGATTGCGGGACGCTCGCTGGCAGGTGACCGACCTGGCTATCACCCAGGTCGCGATCATGCGCCATCTGGAGAAGGCTGGTCCATCCACGGCCTCCGACCTTGCAGCCGCCGAGCACATTTCTCCCCAGGCCGTCGCTCAGCAACTGAAGGGCTTGCGAGAGCGAGGCTACGTTGGAGCCGCGCCAGACGCGACCGATCGCCGCAAAACACGCATTTCATTGACGGATGATGGGAACGATCTGTTGACGGCGCTGCTGGAGACCCGCGAGGCTTGGCTAGCACGTGCGATCGAGGCGACATTGCCGCCGGACGAACTGGCCCATCTCGATCGCGCCATCGATGTCCTTGAACGACTGGCAAGCGCAGTCGTCTCGGGGGAATTTTCTGACGCTGAATGAATTAGCCACCAACCCCGATACAACAGGGAGATCCTATGCGCAATTTCGATCCGGCCAGGAGTTTCGGCCCACAGGTAGCCGCACACTACGACGACCATCCCCGGGGCGACGAAGCGGAGACCGTCGATTTTCTGGCCCGGCTTGCGAATGGCGGGCGCGTGCTGGAATTGGCCATCGGCACGGGTCGCATTGGGCTTCCGCTGGCGCAACGTGGTCTACAGGTATCAGGCATCGAGATTTCTGAGGCCATGGTGGCGCAGTTGCGACGCAAGCCTGGTGGCATCGAGATCCCGGTCACGATCGGCGATTTTGCCGCTGTGGAGGTGCCCGGAGAGTTCAGCCTGATTTTTGTCGTCTTCAACACGATCTACAACCTGCTCAGCCAGGACGACCAGGTGCGTTGTTTCGAGAACGTCGCCAAGCACCTGGCTCGTGATGGGGTCTTTGTCCTTGAAGCAGAGATGCCGACCGATTACGTCTGCACTCGAAACAAGCAGTATGTCGACGCCGAACGCCTGGAGCTCGACGAGGTTACTCTCGATGTGGCGCGTTTCGATATCTCCACTCAAATCCTCGATGAGAGTCACATTCGCATTTCCGAGCAGGGGATTACCCTCTCGCCGATCGTTACCCGCTATGTCTGGCCGAGCGAGATGGACTTAATGGCGCGCATCGCAGGATTGCGTTTGCATGCACGCTACGCCGGTTGGTTGGGAGAGCGGTTCGAGAGCTCCAGCAGACGGCATGTCTCGGTGTACGGCTGGTAACCGGGACTTTCGAAGCGGTTGTGGCGTCTTCAGCGCGTCGCCCACAACTTCGAAATGTCGATGGTCGGTTGCGAATTCGCCCACCAGCGGTGCTTCAAACGTCGAGCGTTTCCCTGGCGTTTTCTGAGTCGTCGAATGCTTGAACGACCTGGCGTACGCTGGGAAAGATGCGAATGGATCTTCCGCTCTTTCCAGCTCGTGAGCGATCGAATAACTCTTGAGCGGGAACATGGAAGTTCGAAAGCCACAATGTAATTCCTCGGTCTGCCAGATCACGGTCGATGGCTTCCAGGGCCTCTACTCCACCTATGTCCAGATTGTAGGAATCTTCGAGATCGAGGACGACAACGGTGGGTTGCGGGCTGGCTTCCTCGATAGCGGCAACAACGTTTTCACGAATCCAGGAAGCATTCGTAAAGAGCAGTGGAAGGTCGGGTCGGAGCATCAACAATCCTGGTCGCTGCTCGGCCTCCGGGTGACTCGAGAGCGCAACGACCGCATCGGTGCCGGGAATAATTGCGACAGTGGAGAGCGTGGGACGGCTGATGCGGCTCAAAAGCAAAAGAAGTGAGATAACGACGGCGATAAGCAATCCAGGAAGGATGCCGAGCACGAGCACTCCGATCAGCGCGAGGAGGGCGAGGAGGAAACTCTCTCTTCGCAAGCCGCTAAGACGTCTCATTGCCGGGATATTAACGAAGTCGAGCACCGCGTTGATAACGATGGCGGCGAGCACGGCCACCGGCAGATTCTTGAATAGCGGCATGAGGAGAATTGATGTCAGTGCGGCAAGAAGTCCGAGGACGATCGAGGACATCTGGGATTTTGCCCCGGCTCGGTCGTTGGCGGCCGATTGGCTTGCTCCTCCTGACGTGATGAAGCCCTGAAACAATCCTGACAGCGCACTTGAAATGCCGAGCGCGGTGAGTTCCCGATCGGGCTGGATCTGATAGTGGTGCTCGTCGGCAAAGCGTTTGGCGATTGAGATGCTTTCCGAGTAGCCAACGACCACGATGGCAAGCGCGCCCGGAATCAACGTGAGCAGCGTTCCGATATCGACCATCGGTATCGCTGGGGTGGGGAAGGCGCGATCTACGTCACCGACCACAGCCACCCCCTTTTCAGCCAAATCTAAGATGGTGACGACAAGGATCGAGATTGCCACCAGCAACAGGGCAGCGGGGACGGTGGGCATTTTCTTGCCCAAGAGGAAAACGGCAACAAACGCGGTCGTTCCCAGCACCAGTGTCCAACCGCTGGTTTCATCGAGGTTCGTGATGAGCTGCCAGGCTTGGCGATAGAACGGCCCATCGGCTTTGGGGATGCCGAAAATAGCGAAAAGCTGGCCGACGATGATCGTCATTCCCAATCCGAACAGAAAGCCGATCTGTACCCCACTTGCAATGAACTGCGAAATAAACCCCAACTTCAGTTTGCCGAGTATGAAGAAACAGATCCCGGACAAGATGGCAAGCGCTGCTGACATAGCCGCGAAGTCTTCCGGTCTATCAATGACGACCGGTGCGATCAATGCCGCTGAAATGGCCGCCGTGGCCGAGGTGGGGCTGCACACGAGCTGGCGGGATGTGCCGAAAAGGGCGTACCCCAGTGGCGCAGCGAACGACGCGAAGACACCCGCTTGCGGTGGCAGTCCGGCGATCTGTGCATACGCGATAGCCTGTGGGACAACCAACGCCCACACGGTCAATCCGGCGATGAGATCCGAGCGAAACCAACTTCGGTCGTAGTTCGGTACCCACTCGGCAAAGGGGAGTCGGCGAGCGATCTGCATGCTGATCTCACTTGAAATGGAAGTAAATCTATTTGTTCGTCATCGGGCGTTCTCTGGCGGGCAACCTTACAAGATTCTGAGCGATCTCGTTCGAGCTACCGCTAGTCTGGATAACTTGTACAGAATCGGGACTCTGGTGGAGATGAGTGGAAGCACCGGAATCGATAAACAGGTTTGCGACGCTCGATACCGTGGCGGTGGATGAGGGGTCGAGACTGGCCATCTTTTCGGGTCTTCCGAGACTTCGGGTCCGATTCAGCTTAGCCAATCAAATGCCTCCCAACTCCGCAGGAGCCTTTGTTCGGAAGCGTGTATCCGGGAAGTGAGACGAGTCGAGTGCTCGCTGGAAGACGGCTGATCGAATAGCTACGACTATCGTTCCATGGGCGAGACATGCCTCTTGGGATAGGATGAGCATAATGCTTCCACTGGCTCACCATTGTGCCAACGAAGCGGGAAAGTGAAATGGCTGCATGGTGAACGCAACACAAAATACGACCTCCAAGAATGGAGCGAACTCAGAAGCTGCTCCCGATCTTGATATGGTCTGGATCCCGGGCGGTTCCTTCATCATGGGATCAGATCGTCACTATCCAGAGGAGGCCCCGGCACATCGGGTGATTGTCGACGGCTTCTGGATCGACCGGTATCAGGTGTCCAACATCAAGTTTCGTCGCTTTGTGCAGGCGACGGGATATGTGACGGTGGCCGAGCGGGTTCCCACTGTCGAAGAATATCCTGGCGCACAACCGGAAGATCTTGTTGCGGGTTCAGTAGTCTTCACCCCTCCACCGGGACCGGTGCCGATGGTCGATCACTATGCCTGGTGGCGTTGGCAGCCAGGTGCCGACTGGCGCCATCCCGAAGGACCCGGGAGCAATCTCCAGGGGCGCGACAAGCATCCTGTCGTCCATCTGGCCTCGGAGGATGTCGAGGCCTATGCGAGCTGGGCTGGCAAGTCGATTCCCTCAGAGGCGGAGTGGGAATTCGCCGCGCGCGGCGGGCATGACGGGTGGGCGTTTGCCTGGGGCGAAGAGCTCGCTCCAAAAGGAAAAATGCTCGCGAATTACTGGCAAGGTCAGTTCCCATGGCAGAACCTCGAGCTGGACGGCTTTGCCCGCACCGCCCCGACCGGTTCCTTTCCGCCGAACGATTACGGACTCTTCGATATGATCGGAAACGCCTGGGAGTGGACCACCGACTGGTACGCCAGTCATGGGGAAGTTGCCCGATCCTGCTGCTCGGCTGGCGAGCTCAACCCACGGGGCGCCGGACGTGAGCAGAGTATCGATCCAAATGCGCCAGGCGCGCCGACGCCGCGCAAGGTGCTCAAGGGTGGGTCCTTCGCCTGCGCGGAAAACTATTGCCAACGATATCGACCGGCAGCGCGAATGAATCATCCGGTCGATACGGGTACCAACCATATTAGCTTCCGCTGCGTGGTTCGCCCCTAGAAAAACGAAGAACGTTCGAGCATCGTCATTGTGATACTGGGGGAATGCGAGAACGTGTTTATGAAAACACCATTGGTCCCGGACGTAACGAGGTCGCGGGACATACTTCGAAAAGCCGCGATCTTGACGGGCGCTGTTGGAGCACTCTTCGCAGTTCTTTTTATTTTGAGCCTCTGGTTACTTCGTTCCGCCCCTCATCCAAACGAAGCCGATCAGGAGTTCGTCAACTTTTACGCCAGTGACGAGCGCCGGAAGATCATGCTGGTCGGCCTCTATGTCCTCCCATTTTCCGCGGTAGCGTTCATCTGGTTCATCGCCTCGTTGCGCCAATGGGTCGCCCACAGTGCACGACGTGGAAGTCAGATGATTGGCACGGTGCAGCTCCTGAGTGGGATTGCATTCATTACGCTCGCCCTGGCGTCTGCGGCGGCTTCGACGATGCCGGCTGCATTGGTCGAAATTGGATATGACACGGTCGATGCGGACATGGCACGCGATTTTCCGCTCTATGGAAACGCACTGCTGCTGGTGTTCGGCGTTAGGATGGCTGCAATGTTCATCATGACGACTGCGAACATTGGCCGGGCGTCCGGGTACATGCCGCGATGGTTCAGTATTGGGAGCATTGTCCTGGCCGCCGTCCTGTTTCTGAGCTTTTCCATCACCGTCTGGCTGATCGTACTCTTTCCTCTCTGGGTTCTCGCCCTGGGCGCCCTCATCATCTACCATGCATATAAGGCCGATCCAGAGAGTCTCGAAGTCATATCTGAAGAAGTAGCTGCGGGCGATGATTAACGGTCTGAAGAAGCCAGAGGCATGATGTCGGTTCGATTGCCCCTTTCGGTGTATGGTCACCGGCAACGAAATGTCGTTACCATGCAGTGGACAATCGGATGCTCTGTCTAGCAGGCGGAGTTTCGGGTACGTCTTGGCTGTTGAAACGAGCGGATCGGCGCGTTCGCGATCGATCGTTCATGAAAGGCAAAATTTTATGGCATACGGTCCAGTGGAAATGCTGGTGGTGAAATTCCCCGGCAACCAGTTCACTGGTGAGCTGGCTCCAGCATTGCAGAATCTGGTCGAATCTGGCCAAATTCGCGTCATTGACTTGCTCTTCGTCATGAAGGATAGCGACGGCGACGTGCTGGTCTATGAGCTCAATGCGTGGGGCGACGAAATTACCGCGATTTTCGAACCGATGGTGCTGGCAGACGATGAGCTCCTGTCGCAGGAAGATGCCGAGAGCGTTGGCGTCTTGCTCGAGCCCAATTCTTCCGCCGCCATGCTCCTCTTTGAGAACACCTGGGCGGCTGAGTTTGTCCAGGCAATGCGCAATGCGAATGGCGAACTGATCATCAATTCGCGCATTCCGGCCGCCGTCATCGAGGAGCTGGTCGCCGAAGGGGCGTAGCCACTCGACTCGTTAGCCATTCATTACATTAGGAGGACGAACACCATGAGACGACGACGAGGTGGCCGAGGAGTTATCGGCGTGATGGCTACGACCGCGGTCGTGGCCGGTACGGCGGGAGCGGTATCGCACCGCCAGCAGCAAAAATATGCTGGTCAGGCACAAGCGCAACAAGCACAGGCAGACGGTCAGCAAGCTGCCGTTGATAGCCAGCAACAGATTGCGGAGCTTCAATCGGAAGTCGATTCGATGCAGGCGCAGCCGGCAGCCGGAAGCCCGGATATGATGGGGCAACTCCAGCAGTTGGAGAGCATGCAGGCCGCCGGATTGCTGTCCCCTGAGCAATTCGAAGCCGCCAAGAACAAGCTCCTGGGCGTCTAAGCGAGTTTCCATTCCAGCGAGAATATCCAATGCAAACCAGCGACGCAGAAACGCGTCGCTGGTTTCGTATGTGTTTTGTGCTCTTTACGTAATGGACTATTTCAGAATATTGATTGCCCGAGCAGCTACGACGGCAAGTATCACGGCCGAGTCCAATACCTGGCGCATCATCAAAATCTTGGCCCGGACGGAAAGAAACAGTGTGTCGGTCAGGCTGAACGCAGCGCTCGCAGTGAAAGAAACGTAAAGGTCATCCGTAAACGGTGCCGCCCAGCCTTTCGCGAATGCCGTTCGCCACGCAAGTGACCTGAAACACTTCACACTCTCGGACGATGAATCACACGGCAACCTCCACGTTGTTCAAGGAATCGGCGCGATAAGATCAACGTTCGCTGGCGCATGTTGATTCGAAACTTCAGCAGGGTTGCTCGTTCATTCGCGAGCTGCGTCCTAGACACTGCGGTTCGCCTTCCCCAAGATAGTATTGCCCTTGAGACTCTCCAATTTTTTCGGCGTTGATCGTTTAATAGGTGACTTTCATGCAACAGCTCCCTGTTCCTGCAACGGGCGACCGCACGCAGTCGGTGATGCTGGTCATGAGTGCGGCGTCTTACCGGGCCGAGGCGTTCCTGAAAGCAGCCTGCACGGTTGGACTGGAGGTGATTCGCGCTCTGGATATTCCGGAGTCGCTCGCGTCCCATGGGAAAGCCGCTCTCGCTGTCGACTTCTCCGATGTGGAGTCAGCGGTCGATCGAATTGTGACTTTTGCGCAGGCGAAAGGAAACGTGATGGCCGTGCTTGCCATCGATGATCGGGGCGCAGTCATCGCGGCCACGGCGAACGCGTGCCTGGGTCTTCCGCATAACGATCCGGATTCGGCGCTCGCCGCACGAGACAAATTCATCATGCGCGAACGGCTGGACGCTGCCGGTGTCCCTGTCCCTGCTTATCAGAAATATCCGGCTGATTCCGATCCAGCCCCGATTGCCTGGACAGCATCCTATCCTTGCGTGATTAAGCCGCTCCTGCTTTCGGGAAGTCGAGGAGTGATACGCGCCGACACTCCGGCCGAATGCACCGCGGCATTCGAGCGGACTCGAGCGATTCTCGAAGCGTCGGGGATGTCGCCTGAAGAGAATGACATCCTCATCGAGCGCTTCGTCGAGGGTGTTGAAGTGGCGCTGGAAGGACTGCTCACCAATGGAGAGCTTGAGACTTTGGCGCTCTTCGACAAACCGGACCCGCTCGATGGACCCTACTTCGAAGAGACGATCTATGTCACGCCGTCGCGCTTGCCTGCGGATGTGCAGGCGGCGATTTCCAGGCGAACGGCAGAGGCGGCGTTAGCGATTGGTCTCCGAGAGGGACCAGTTCACGCGGAGCTCCGAATCGATCGCTCGACTGGAGATATTTGGACGATCGAACTGGCGGGTCGCTCCATCGGTGGTCTCTGCTCCAGCGTCCTCGAATTTGGCGCGGGTATGTCCCTGGAAGAGTTGATCCTGCGTCACGCCGCTGGAACCCTCGGCGCCTCACACCGAAAGAAGACAGACGCCGCCGGAGCGATGATGATTCCTATTCCGCGAAGCGGCATTCTGCGGGGAGTAACGGGAGTAAGTGAGGCGAGAGCGGTTCAGGACGTTACCGGGGTAGAGATCACCGCGCCGTTGAATCAGCGGATCCTTGCCTTGCCCGAGGGCGACAGCTATCTGGGATTCATCTTTGCCCGGAGCAAAACGCCGGAGGAGGCAGAACACGCGTTGCGAACCGCCCATTCCCGACTCGCGTTCGAAATTGGCGAGGTCATTCCGCTACGACCAGTCTCCGGTTGGAACGCGAATCCCTAGACTATTTGCGACGCGGCGCTCCACCACCCTTGGACGGAGCGGCTGCACCACCTGTTGCCGGAGCGGCATCGGGTGAAACCCAGCCCTCAGGCATCTTGGCGTTTGTTCCGAAGAAGAACTCTTCCATCTCGGCGCGAAGCAATTTCCGTGTTTCAGGGTCAGCAGGATTCAGCCCGTAATGATTGATCATGATCGTCATATGAGGCTGCCAGAGGGCAAACCCTTCTGCGGAAACATTCTCGTAAATTCGTTCGCCGAGTGGTCCCGGAAAGGGCGGCGAATCCAACCCAGGTAGTTCTCGTCCGAGCTTTACACAATGAACCATTCGTTCCATGTTGAATTTCCTCTCGGGGATGCAATGCTCGCTCATACACATGCGTGTCCAGCAGCAATGGACGAGTGTAGCATCGGCCGACCGGGACACAGATGGTGGAACTTCGTTGATCGGCGAGAACGTGACAGCAGCAGAACCAGGCAAACGAGACAGGACGCGGGTTCTGCTCTTCGGGATGGAGTGCGGATTCACTGCACCAATCGCGGAGGTGCTGCGGACCGATCCGGCGGTGAGTATCGCCGCGATCGTGCTGGCCAGTACTGAGCCGGAAGTGCGAACTTCCGAATCCTCGTGGAAGAGCCCGCTCGCCACGAATAAGCGTGTACCCATCATCGAACTTGCAAACAGAAGCGAGCTGCGGTCGGTTGAGTTTCTCGCCACGCTTGCCGCGTTCGAAGCGGACCTGATCTTCGTTGCGTGCTTCCCCTGGAGGCTCCCGAAGGCTGTTCTCGACATGCCCAGGATCGCCAGCATCAATGTTCACCCGTCGCTTCTCCCGGACGGACGGGGCCCCGAACCCATCTTCTGGGCATTCCGCCGAGATCTCGAGAAGACGGGCGTCACCTTGCATGTCATCGATGATGGGCTGGACACGGGCCCAATCATTGCCCAACGTCTCGTCGCGATCCCCGCAGAGGCGACGATGCTCACGCTGGAACAAACGCTCGCTCGGATCGGAGCCGAGATGCTCAGCGAGTTTCTGACCGATCCTTCGATCACTATCTCCGCTTGGCGCCAACCGTCAGGTAGTGGACATTCCGATCCGTTCCCCGACGCCGACGATCTCCTCGTGACAACCGCATGGAAAGCGACCACCGCCGCAAGATTCATCAATGCCGCTCGACCTGTTTACGGATATATCGAAGTTCTGGTGCTTGCCTCGGGGCAACGGCTTGCCGTGGAGGAAGTGCTGGAGATCAAACCGCTCACATCCACGGCCGCCCCAGTGGTGCTCCAGGGTGATCAGGCCTCGATCAAGTTTTCCGATGGGCTGCTGCACTGTCGGCTGCGGTCGGAGAGTCAGAAGCTGGCGTTTGGCCTCTGACAATTCCGCTTCAGTTGCCTGGCCGCAAACTCAGTCTGTCGGAGCGACGCACGATTGTGATTTTTCCTTGTCGGTTCCGCTATACCGGAGAAGCTCTGGCACCCTGCCCGCCATGATCAACATCATGAAAACAAGGAGCAGCGCGCTTCCCTGGGTGGCGCGACTCACGCCTATCTGGTTCGCAATGACGCCGATCGTGAGCGCAGAGAACGGCATGATGCCAATCGCGAGCTCCTGCATTCCCAAGGCCTGGCCTTGCACGCGAGGATCTGTTGTCATCAGGAGGAGGGTAGTTTGCAGGACGCCGAATGAAGCGCTCATGAGTCCGATTCCAAACATAAGCACGAAGGAGGTTGCGCTCTGGTGAGAAGAAGCAAAGAGAAACCAGAGGAACGCCCAGGTCGCTGTGCCCAGGACAAAGAGACCGCCCTTATTGTCAAAATCCCCGAGCGAGGCGATGATGATCGCACCGGTCAGGCCGCCGGCTCCGCTGCATGTCAGGAGCCATCCCAAACCGGTAGCGTCCAGATGCAGCACGTCGATGGCAAAGACTGGCATGAACGTTTGGTAGACAGGCCAGATCAATATGTTCGCTGCGAGTGTTACCAACAGGACCGCGCGGGTGAGTCGATTCGATAATACGATCCGAAATCCACCTTTCAGCATGCTCAGCGCCGACTGAATGTGGACCTCTCGGGATATTTTTATCGATCGTAATGGAAGCAATGCAACCAGTGAAATCGCGTACCAGGCGGTTGAGATCCACAGCGTCGCAGGGGCGCCGAAAGCACTGATCATTGCCCCGCCGAGGGCAGGCCCCACAACCTGCGTCATGTTCAGTGCCATCGAATTTAGCGCGTTCGCCTGACTCAGGTTCTCCCGCCCAACCATCTCGAACACGAGTGATGATCGTGCCGGTTGTGAGGGGGATTGCGCAAGTCCGATCGCCAGTCCACCGAGGACAAGCGCCCAGAACGGAGCTTTGCCAATCGTCGCCATCGTTGCGACGATTGATACCGCACTGATGGTCCAGATACACGCAACCATGAGGAGCCGGACTCGATCGAATCGATCGGACAGCAAGCCACCAATCGGCCCTAACAACAGGGGGGCGAGTCGGACGGCGGTGAACAGGGCGAGTGAGAACTCCGAGTGCGTGGTGGTATAGACGAGCCACCCAAGAACCAGGGTTTGCGTCCAGGCACCCCCAAAGAAGAATAGGTTCGAGATCCACAGGAGCCGAAAGCTGGGATTCTTCCGAATAGGTTCGATGATGCTGCGCTTTTTCCTGTTCGGCGCGGACTGATCGGGAGACGCTTCCCTGGACATCGAAGTCGGTCTCCTCATGCGAGGTTTCTTGGTGGAAATGTGAGATGACGTGAGTATGGCCCGCAATTGGATCAGCCATGGCGTCGAGAAACAAAATCAGATGCGATATCTCGAAATGAATGAGAGGGCGAGGGATGAGATCGATGTGACAGAGAATGAATGGCGACCGCGGGTATGTTCTGTACCATGAACTTTGCCGTACGGAAGTGGCATCGTGGTCATTGCTGAGGACGTTCGGGCTTTGGGGCCGAAACTCGGGATCGCCAGGACTCGTCCCGGCAGCGAATAGTTGCTCCGCTACCGAAAATGCAGGTGCTCAGGAAGCGTCGCTTCCCGCTCTCACATGGATTGAACAAAATTGGGAGGCGGCCTAACGCTGCACCTGAGGAGAGTCTCACGACCCGATGAATAGAGGGCTAGGCAGGAATACGGCGAGTAAGCTGTGGATTTAACCTGTGTGGTACGCCCGGAGGGACTCGAACCCCCGGCCTCTTGCTCCGGAGGCAAGCGCTCTATCCGCTGAGCTACGGGCGCGCAGGTGTGTGGTTGCACAAGTTCAGTCAGTCATACGCTGATTGGGTCAGCCGTTGCACACCATGCAGACGAGATTCTAGCACCTCAGCGAGCGTGAAACGGACTACAGGCTCGATCGATCACGTCCCAGTTTCAGGTCAGCGCATCTCTCTCTGGCAGGCTGGGAACTACTAAGCTCCTCGACTTCTCATGGTGTAAGAAGTCGGGAGGACGTTATCGTTCGTTCTCCATCGAACGAGGCCTTGCGTGATCAACCGCTTTCGGCTGTCTGCTGGAGATCTCTTAAGCTCCATCGCGACTGGGCGATTCGCGGCCACGGCTGAAGTTCCGGGCCGCTATGCTCAATCGGTCAAGGTGCCGAGCCGCCTCGGTGCCCCCCGATCGAATCGATCAATCTCTCTGAACAACTGAAGATCACGGAACCTGCCGATTTCATATCGCCGCTGGTGACTGTTTGAAGCGTGCGATCGTCGCCTTCGGCGCTGCTAACCTGATCGAATGACGCATCAGCTTGTAGGAAGGGGCACATAGTACGTCCAATGGCATCGCAACCAAGGGAGGACGGTCGCTCATGTGGCGGACTTCGTTCGTCGCTCCCACGTTGAATTGTTGAGAATATGACGTTCCTGCCGATTCGCCGGCCAAACCGATCATCGAGCAAACGACGTCCGTTCCTGGGCTGGCGCATGCTCGGCATCGCTGGAATCGTTTCGTTTCTCTCAGGACCTGCGCAGACCTACGGTGTTTCCGCCTTCGTCGATCCGATGTTGGCGGAGCTCGGGTGGTCCCGATCGCTCTTCTCGTCGGCGTATTCGCTTGGCACACTGATCAGCGCCGGGGTGCTGGTGGTGGCGGGCCGAGAGATCGACCGGCGCGGTAACCGCGCGATCCTTGTCGCAGCGGCAGTCGGCTACGGCGGCGCGCTCATGCTGCTCAGTCTTGGACATCATGGCCTGGCCATACTCCTTGGCTTCGCCGCGCTGCGATCGTGTGGTTCGGGTGTCCTCACCCTTGCAGGGCGCACGCTCATTCCCAACTGGTTCCATAGCAATCTGGGTCGAGCGCTCAGCTTGCTGGGTTTAGCCGGCATGTTGAGCCAGGCGATCGTACCAGTGTTCAATGCCTTCGTGATCGAAGCGCTTGGCTGGCGCAATGCCTGGCGCGTGAACGCATTGATCATCTGGCTGGTGCTCTTGCCAATCGTGGCGATATTGGTTCGCAACCATCCGGCCGACGTCGGACAACTCCCGGATGGCGTGCAACCAGATGACGTCCACGTATCGCCAACGGAGTTCGAGGAACCGGGCTTCACATCGAATCAGGCGTTGCGTACGCCGGCGTTTTGGCGGCTCATCGGCGCAAGTGCGGTTCCTTCGCTCGTGGTAACCGGGCTTGCCTTTAATCAGATTGCCATTCTCACCGATCGCGGATTACCAGCCTCGTTGGCTGCATCGTCGTTTGCTATAGAAGCGGCGGTTGCGTTGCCAGCAACGTTGGTAGCTGGTTGGCTTGTAGATCGTTACCCGGTGCGATATTCCCTGGCGATTGGGCAGGTGTTTCTGGCCATCGGCATGATATGCCTGATCCTGGCAAAGGCTCCCGCCCTGGCACTTGCGTATGCGGCAATGCGCGGCGCGTCGAGCGGTTTCTGGATGGTGGCAGCAGACGCGGCCTGGCCAACGTACTTTGGCCGCAGATACCTTGGCAGTATTCGCGGTATTGGTTTTGCGGTAGGAGTAGTGGGAGCGGCGTTAGGACCCGTCATTCTGGGTATTGGCTACGATCGCAGTGGAAGCTACACGTCGAGCATAACGGCGTTGCTCGTGTTGCCGATAGCCGCGGCAATTGCGGTTTTTAGTGTGGTGCCCCCGAAGTTCCCGGACAGCGACGCCGAACTCGATGCCACGACCTGATTTCGTGCATGTGCTCACCAGTCTCTTGACCAGCTAGTGTTTTGTATCCCTATATCGCAAAGGAAAAATTCGGCACGACGCAGTCCGCGTAAAAGGCGCAGAGAGCCGGACCCGTTGAGCCTGGAGGAGAGCGATCTGATTTCGGAGATCGCCGAGCAGAACCTGTCCCTCTCATTCGAGAATCGATCTACTTCTCGGAGATCACCAGGCTCGTAGGTTTCGTCGAACCGACCCGATAGAAGGCGCCGAGGATGCCGCCATAGACGAGATGAGCAAGCACGACAGAGGCCGGCGTGCGACGGCCATAGTGGAGGGCAAGAAAGCCGGGTGGTTCCAACTGTCGTGTTGGGGTCGGACCGCGTTCTTCACTCGCCATGCGGGGATGCATGCTCGGCAGGAGGGGCATAGCTGCAAAGAGGACGAAGAGCGCATGCACGAGTCCAATCATCCCTCCCCGCCACCAGCCCGCCTTCTGCCAGCTCTGAAAAGTGGCAGCGTATAATCCCGCGAAGAGCCAGCCAATGCATGCGTGCATGCCAAAGCCGACGATTTTTGCCTTGTCTCTATTGGGAGTCACTATGGTGCCCAGCATATAGGGAAGATTCATTCTGGTGAGTCCGCGCCACTGACTCCCCGCCATGATTGTGGTGAGGACAATGGTGCTCGCGAACCCCCAAAGGGCTGTGCTGCGCAGGTTCATTGTGGATTTCCTTCCTATCGTGCAGGCATCACTGGCTCGATCGAATCGGCTCGATCGTATTCGGCCAGGGTAAGTGCTGCATTGATTACGCCGACGTGCGAAAACGCTTGCGGGAAATTGCCAAGTGCGGCGCCGCTCCTGGGATCGATCTCTTCCGCGAAGAGATCCACATCGTTGGCGTAGCTCAACAACTGCTCGAAGGCCTGTGCAGCTCCTTCGGCATCACCAGAACGCGCGCGGCATTCGACGGCCCAAAATCCGCAAATACCAAAAGTTCCCTCTCTACCTGGCAACCCGTCGTTCATTTCATGCTCATAACGATAGATGAGGGCGCCGCGGCCGAGTCGTTCGTGAATTCGCTTGCAGGTCGACATCATTCGTGGGCTGTTCGCGTCGACATAACCGTACCAGGAGAGAGTGAGAAGGCTGGCGTCGACGGTGTCGCCCTTGAAGACCTGGGTATAGCTCTCGAGTTGCTTGTTATACCCAAATGCCTCGATTTCGGTGCGAATGGCGGTGCGTTCCTTTCGAAAACGCTCCACATCAAGGTCGAGCTCCTGCTCCTCGTGCAAACCGATCAAACGATCGAGAGCGACCCAGCAAAGAGCTTTCGAATGCGTGTTGTGGGCGCGGCCACCCCGGCTCTCCCAAATGCCATCGTCCGGTTCACGCCAGCGGGCACAAACCGTCTCTCCTAAGCCATTCAGAAACCGGGACGCGTCTCGGTCGAGTCGGTTGCCTTGCCGTGCGAAACGGGCTATCGCATCGAGCACCTCGCCGTACACATCGAGTTGGAGCTGATCGAATGCACCATTTCCGATACGAACCGGTCTGGATCCCGCGTATCCCTCCAAATGCGTCAGTTCACGCTCCGGAATGCGTGCCTCACCATAGGCGTCATAGAGCACTTGCAACTCGGGATGGGTCAAGCGGGTGGCATGCAGGACCCAGTCATAATAGGCAGCTGCCTCTTCTTCATAGCCAAGGTCATTCAGTGCTCGCAAGGTGAAGGATGCATCGCGTAGCCAGCAGTAGCGATAGTCCCAGTTGCGGGTACCGCCAATTTCTTCGGGGAGCGACGTTGTTGGAGCAGCAATGACGGCACCTGAGGGGGCGAAACACATGAGTTTCAGTGCGAGTGCGCTGCGCAGGACGGCGGCTCGATATGGACCCTGGTACGTGCATCGTTCAGCCCAGGATTGCCACCACGCGAGCGAACGATTGAAACGAACCCGCACTTCGGCGCCGAGATCGGGAATAACCGCTGGGCCATCGTCGCTATAGGACAGTGAAAGGTAGCGTCGGTCTCCCGCCTTGACTCGAACGGTGGCGCCGGCAGACGCGTTTTCTCGGTCGATTCGGAGTGGAAGATCTCCGCGAAGCAGGAGCATTCCCCGGCCGGCGTTTGCGCAGATTCCCAACGCGCCGCGTTGTTCGAGTCTTACGACATCCAGCGCATAGTTCGGACGCGGCTCGTAGACGATTTCCAGGTCGACCTCACCCTCCAAGCCCTCGATCTCTCGGATAACCTCATTCATGGCGACCAGGCTGGTTTTCCTGGCTTCTTCCGAACTCACCACCATGACATCCCGCAACGCGATGCTGCCGTTGGCTGTGGTGAAACGCGACTCTATGGCGTTCGTATTTGGCAGATATCGGCGCTCGGTACGGAAAGGTTCGATCGGCCGTACCGAGAACCTGCCTCCCTTCTCGGCATCGAGAAGAGCAGCAAAGATCGACGGACTGTCAAATCGGGGCCAGCAAAGCCAATCGATAGAGCCTTCCCGTGAGACCAACGCCCCACTGCGGCAATCTCCGATCAGTGCATAGTCGGCAATCGGAACGTACGCGGATTTGTTTAGCAAGTTTTGCATGGTCTATATCGCAGTCGAAGGAGTCCGAGCCGCTGGGAAAACTGCCGCGTTGTGGCCCGGATACACAGACAAACCAAAAGTGCCTGGCTCGAACGCACTATCCCAACGAAAGGTGAACACGCGGGTCTCTCGTTCTTGATGGTCGTCACTGCCCCAACGACCGACATCGACGCCCAGGATTCGCGGCCTGGGAATTTTGAAGAGATCGCTGCCATAACGACCGACTTCCCAGCCAACATATTGACAGGACGGCCCAATTCCCCCAGGCGACACATCCAGCAATCTCACGACGACCTCCATTGTCATGACAGCCCCAGTGGCTGCTCAGCCAAAGCGCTTCTCGCTCACCGTTGCTTTGAAGAGTATGGAATCGGCGATCGATTGAGCTCGGTGCATCGAATGCGGGAGAAGGTTCTTCTGAGGCATCTTACCGCGTTGCCTGATCAGTTGACGCAGACACGCTGCAGAACATTGCTAGCCGAAGTCGGATAGCCGGTTACTGACCGAAGGGGATGGATTACCTTGGCAATGGAGCGGAGATGGCTCGCGGAGAGGTGCAGAGTCCATTGCGAGGGAGCACAGCCAGTCGGGGAGTAAAATCGGAACGGATCAACTGTTCCCTGCCATGGTGAAGTTCTTCCAGGGACCACCAGCGGTGCCCGACGATCGTATTTCGCTCGATCTCGCGGCTCCAGCCCTTCGTTTCTAACTTGGTCCGTCCGGCGACGGCAATCTCCCCACTTTTGAACCTGCGCGACGCGTCTACGATCTGCTCATTGAAGGCTTCGGTCCAGGCTTTAACGGACCGTTGCTGCTCGTCATTGAGAGTGACACGACACTTGACCCGGCCAACATGCAGGGCCTGATCGCGGGGCTGGAGTACACGCACCAGTTCGCGGCGGTCAGTCCGTCAACCATCAATCACTCCGGCGATTCCGCTGTCCTCGCCGTGCTTCCCTGCACTTCGCCGCAAAACCTGTCGACGGAGGTGCTGGTCAAGGCCCCCCGGGTTGACCTGATTCCGGCGATGAATGACGAAAGCAATCTGCAGGTCTACGTGACCGGTGCGAGAGCGTCCTCAGTCGACACCACCGCAGAAATCTCCGAGAGAAATCAAACACGTGAAGTTCTGGCGAATGTGCAGAATGCAGGGGCGGGGCCTTATGACTCAGGGTCGGTTGTTGAGCCCATAGTTAGACTCTGCGATCTGTAGATCACAAGGATGAAGTGATCCGCGCAGGAATAGCCGTGTTCAGCATCACCAGCGTGAATCTACCGCAACGTGTGCTCGTTGTTGCCTAAGAAGGCTTTGATAGATTCAACCCGGCGCTCGTATTCCTCTACCAATTCGTCGATGCAGTGGCGCTCGTATCCAAACAGCAGGCCGATATCGTATGGGACCCCATTGTTCAGCTCCAGATTTGGATCGAGTGACGTGTAGAGGTCTACTTTTGCAATTCGCTCGGCGAGAGTAGACCAGCCTTGATGTGCAATCCTCAACTCGCTGGAGTAGGCGACGCGGCCGAAGTCGGTGATGTTGCTGGGAAAATAGCTATTGTGGAGTCGCTTATGACCCGCTACCAATCCTGGATTATATCGCCAGATCCGTCCGACCAGTGACCGTGCCTGTCCCATCAAGGGAACCATAAGGGGATAGTGCGGGTCGTTCCACGATGAGGTCAGATGCGTCTGGAAACCGGATGTCTCAGCTGCCGCACTGGACAACTTCTGCCTTACCGCCTCTCCCGGTTCGAGCGTCTCATCAGCCGAGAGCAAGACGATCCAGTCTGGCTGAGACAGGTCGGCCATGCGATACAACAGATCAAGGAGCCAGCTTTCCGGAAAATGCCACGGGTCATCGGATAGACCGGGATCGATGGTGAACGCGTTCGACACACTGGGGTGATTTCGCAAAATGTTCGCAGTGCCATCGCTGCTTCGATCGTCGACGACGTAGATTTGGTCGCAGTACGTTGCCATGGCATCGAGCGTAGCCTGAAGCGACGCTTCGGAGTTTCGAACGAACGAGAGTCCCAGGACCTTCAAGGCACTACCTCTGTGATGTGAAAATTTGAAATGTGAAGCATGCGAGGCGAACGGACAACCCACGGCAAATGCGAAGGATGGCCTCAGCGGAGCAAGGAAATGTCTTGGGGTGTGGTCGGAGGTCCATCGCGAAACAGTGCTGTCAGGCGATGAGGGAGATCGATGGGAACCAATCGATCCTTGCACTCGAAGAGTTCTTCCAGGGACCACCAACGGTACTCTACGATCGTATTCCGCTCGAGCTCATTGAATCCGCTGCTATTCGGTTCGAAGCGCGGCACGCGCGCCAGAAACCAACGTTCCTGGAATTCACGCAAGCGTCCTTCGAACACACCGCGCTGGGTGCGTCGCCAGATCTCCGTTTCCAGGATGACGTTCGACAAACCGGTTTCTTCGCGAAGCTCCCGATGTGCCGTAGATTCCGGGCTTTCGCCAGGTTCGGCTCCGCCGCCTGGAGTGAACCAGAAGCGACTCCCATCGTCGTTGACTCCGCAAAACAGCAAGGCGTTATCATCCAGGTCGAGCAGGAGAACCCGGACCGTAGGACGAATTTCGATTCCGTCAGCAGTGAACACGTGTCAAGCAGGCAAAGATATCTCGTGCACAACGAAAAACAGTACGCCCCCTCCGGTCGAAACCATCGGGGGCGTACCAGCCTATGCGCAGCGTGGACCATGTGACTGGAATCTTACCGCTCTCCACAGCGCGTTTCTTGCGATCCGCATTGCTAAGTTTGGCTACGATTCAACGCTGATGTCGTTGCCCGTGAAGGTTGCTCCGACGTTCTTCGCGTCCACGTTTGCTGCCCAAAGCTGGAACCGTAATTCAGTGTGTGTCTCGTACGTTCGTAGGGAACGACGCTTTCTTGCGAAAGTGCTTCCGTCCGAAGACGGCTGCGAGACCTGTCAAAGCTCTTCGCTCGTCGTATGCACCCTACATGCCGACGATCGTTTCGCTGGGTACCAATCACATCGCTTCGGGGATGAACTTCACGCCCGTTGCGTTCCCTGTTGTGATCGAGGCGATCGAGCCTTACTGCTTCAGCGCACCGGCTAGGCAAAACCAATGCCCCATCAATGTAGCATGACTTTGAGTCAATGTACATACACCCCTGCTACCAATATTTTCCGCAAACGTATGCCGAAAAACTTCCTTCGGTGGCAGCGCGCTTAATTTGGCCTCGGGCGTGGGGAGATTCGACTGTATCGCTGCCGAGACACGGCGCTCGCAACGCCTGATCTCCTCGAAAATCCAATCCCACCCGCGGTAAGAAACACTACTTTGGGAGGGGAGACGGGGCGGCCCCAATTCTCTAAGATGGCGGAGACAGAGAAGTCGGAGCTCTGCGAGCCGAGCACGTCGGTTTTTCGATCGACCGTCCGGCCTGGTGCGCGGGTGTCGCGTTGCAGGCGGAGGCTCGCCGACTCGGGCCGTAGTGTGAGGTCGAAACTGAGCGCAGTGGCGCTGGGAGCATTCGATGAAATCAGGAGTTTGGAAAATAGGCGCGGTTCTCGGCGCAAGCGCGCTGTTGGCAGGCGCAATTCAGTTGGCGCCGGTGGCGGCGCAATCCGAAGGGACCACCTTCCCGGTCGATTCGTTCTCCCAGCTCCAGATTCAGGGAGGCGGACACGCAATCATCACGATCGGATCGCCGGCAGCAGTTTCCATTTCCGGGTCTGATGCGGAGATCGCCAACCTGCAAGTGCAAGTCTGGTTTAACACGCTGGAGATCGAGCCGGAAGACGACGATGCTCCTTCTGCCGGAGCGGATCTTGTCTATCACATCACCGTGCCGTCGCTGACCCAAATCGAGCTGGAAGGGTCGGTGACCGCTGAGGTCGATGGTCTGACGACCGATTCACTCGAGCTCTCGCTGGACGATTCGGCGTCCCTTCAGATCTCCAACCTGGCGGTTGGGCGGTTAGAAGTTCAATTGGAGGGAAGCAGTTCCGCGACAGTTTCTGGCAAGGCCGACAGCCAGCAGATCGAGAATGAAGATAGCTCCAGCTACGATGCGCTCCAACTCGACACAAATTCCGCCGACATCGAAGGGCAAGGGTCGTCCCACAGCAAGGTCCGTTTCACGGATTCGCTCAGCGGACAGATCGAGGATTCCTCGGTGGTGGATTACATGACCGAGTCGGGATCTGTCTCGGTAAGTACGCAGGACTCTGCTCAGCTCAACCCTCTTGCATTCGAGTCCCTCGCTACCTAACGATCGAGAAGATCGTTAATTAAGAGCCGCCGGTCAGCATCGACCGGCGGCTTTCGCTTCTCCCTCAAAATGCGGGCGCGTTCGGTCAAGCGGAGTGATGCAGGACGCGAAGTGACAACTCGCGAAAGCTCAGTCGGCACCCTGCCGCTGACGGGTAGGGATCTAGCATGTTTTTTTGCCCCTCGCGCAGCGAAATATTCCTGATTCGTGGGCGACCGGCTGGAACTCCGGTTACACTGACTACGTCAAATCACTCGGAGCGTGAATTGTTTTCAATCAATGAGACACCTGCGTTGGCCGTTGGCGATGACCATGGTATATTCCCGTCGCGTCCGCTCTGTTGTTTCGAGACAGCTTCGATGATTTCTGACTGGCCATTGTGCCAGCCAGCGAGCGGACGGTTACACGGAGCAGGAGCACTCCTGATAATCTGACGAGGACTGATTGTAGTTCCCGTTGAAAGGACAAGTGATGTCCGTGGAAGCCTCTTCGAAAGAGTCCACTGCCACCCAAAATCGTTCGGGAAGCAATGGGCAGGGTGGTGAGCCCCTTCTCGAAGTAAAGAACCTCCAGACACAGTTCTTTACCCAGGACGGCGTTGTCCGGGCTGTCGAGGACGTTTCCTTCTATGTCATGCCGGGCGAAACGCTTGGCGTAGTAGGTGAATCGGGATCGGGCAAAAGCATCACCGGTCTCTCGATCATGCGGTTGATACCGAATCCGCCGGGGAAGATCGTCAATGGCGAGGTGATCTTCGAGGGCCAAGACCTGCTGAAATTGAGCGACGATCAGATTCGCCGTATCCGCGGCAATCAGATCGCGATGATTTTCCAGGACCCGATGACTTCGTTGAACCCGGTGCTGACGATCAATCGGCAGATCAGTGAAGCGTTGCAGCTCCATATGGGGATGTCGAAGGATCAGGCCAAGGCGCGCTCTATCGAGCTGCTGCGCATGGTCGGCATCCCGAACGCCGAAGAACGCATCGACCAATATCCGCATCAGTTTTCCGGTGGTATGCGCCAGCGCGTGATGATTGCCATGGCGCTCTCCTGTAACCCGAAACTCATCATTGCGGACGAGCCGACAACCGCGCTCGACGTAACGATTCAGGCGCAGATTCTCGATCTGATGCGATCGTTGCAAACGGAGCGCGACACCGGCGTGATCATGATCACCCACTCCATGGGTGTAGTGGCCGGTATGGCCGACCGCGTACAGGTCATGTATGCCGGTTCCATCGTAGAAACCGCCACAACGGAAGAAATTTTTGCGAATCCCCGACATCCCTATACAGTCGGTTTGATGAAATCGATCCCACGGCTCGATGCACGCGAGCGCGAACGTCTCGAGCCCATTCGCGGACTTCCGCCTGACTTGATCGATCTGCCTGATATTTGTCCATTTGTTCCACGGTGTGACTATGCCCGCGAAAAATGCGAGCAGAAACGGCCGCCGTTGCTAGAAGTCGCGCCAGGACATATGAGCGCTTGCTGGTTCTGGGAAGAAGTCACTAAGGACGAAGTTCCGACTAAGGGAGAAGCCTGATGGCGGTCGAAACAGCGAAGGTAGAGGCAGTGTCCAGTAATGGACAAGAGCCGCTGCTCGATGTTCGCAACCTGGTCATGCATTTTCCGCTGACCCAGGGCATCATCTTTCAGAAGAAGGTCGGAGCGGTGCAAGCCGTTGACGGCATTTCGCTCACCGTCAACCGGGGCGAGACCCTCGGTCTGGTGGGCGAGTCCGGCTGCGGCAAATCGACCACGGGCCGCGCAATTCTCCAGCTTTACAAGCCGACTGCTGGCGAGGTCATCTTCGACGGCAAAGACCTGACAAAGCTCGACGGCGGTGAAATGCGCAAGATGCGCCGCCATTTGCAGATGATCTTCCAGGATCCATATGCGTCGCTAAACCCGCGTATGACGGTCGGTAGCATCGTTTCCGAACCGATGCAGATTCACAACCTGGTACCCAAAAATCAGCGCAACCAGCGTGTGCAGGAGCTCCTGCAGACGGTTGGCCTCAACCCGTACTTTGCAAACCGCTATCCCCATGAATTCTCCGGCGGTCAACGGCAGCGTATTGGTATTGCCCGTGCGCTGGCGGCGAACCCGGACTTTATCGTCTGCGACGAGCCGGTTTCCGCGCTCGACGTTTCGATTCAGGCTCAGATCGTCAATTTGCTGGAAGATCTGCAGAATGAGTTCGGCCTGACCTATCTCTTCATTGCCCATGATCTCTCGGTCGTGCGTCACATTTCTGACCGCGTGGCAGTCATGTACCTTGGCAAGATTGTGGAGTTGGCGGATCGCAACGCATTGTACGAAGACCCGTTGCATCCGTATACGAAGGCGCTCCTTTCGGCCGTGCCGATTCCTGACCCGGTCATCGAGCGGGGACGTGAGCGCATCATTCTGACCGGAGACGTGCCGAGTCCGATCAACCCGCCCAGCGGTTGCCATTTTCACACCCGATGCCCGTACGTGATGGACGTCTGCAAACAGATCGACCCGATTCTGGCCGACCAGGGTGACAGGCACTTTGTGGCATGCCACCTCTACTCCGGATCTGGCGCCTGATCGGTGTTCCGCGATTCCGATCGCCATAAGCTCCATTTCGTAAGTCGCGGAAGTCCAAATTCCGGTATTTACCTCGTCATGCTGCTCCTGTTATTTGGGCAGCTGATGAGGGGGCATACCCTGCCGCCCACTAAACAGATCATCACGGTGTTGGCCTGTTTCGTCGTGGCGATCTCGATCCACGAGTTCATGCACGCGTTTGTGGCACTCAAGCTTGGGGATCACACAGCCGAACAACAGGGCCGCGTGACGTTGAATCCGGTGTCCCATTTCGAGCCGTTCGGTTTCATGGGCATGGCGCTGATATCTCTGGGGTATAGCTTCATCGGATGGGGTAAGCCGGTTCCCGTCAATCCGAGCCGATTGACCGCGTTCAAACCAGATCAACGCCACCGAGCTATGGCGTTAGTCGCTCTGGCGGGACCGCTCACCAATGTCGCGCTGGCGGTGCCGGCTGCAGTGATCCTGCGCACGACCAATCCGAATACGAGCGATCTTGGCTATATTGCGTACTGGTTTTTCACAGTAAACGTTCTGCTGGCTGCATTCAACGCCATTCCGATTCCGCCGCTTGATGGATACAAGATCATGGTTGGCATTCTGCCGAAGTTCTGGACGCCGATTCTGGCACCGCTGGAACGATACGGTTTTATGATCCTCTTTTTGGTCTTTTTCCTGGGTGGCCGGTTCGGCTCTTCGCTCACCAGTGAAATGATCGATCCGGTGCGTCAGCTTTTGTGGCGCATCCTGCTGTGAGTATGGGCGCAGCAATGAACGATCCATCCACATTCGCTTATGCCCGCAAGCGAATCGTCCAGGGCCTGCGCGGTTTGAGTCCGACCCGTGGCGGCGCAGATGTCGACCGCAAAGTGCTGGAGTTCCTGACGCCGGAGCAGCGAAAACGATTTGACGCGATGCCAGCATTCGATCAACAACATCTCTGTCGTGTCGCCAATCATCTGGCCTCACAAGGTGTGACCGATCCAGACGTGCTTGTAGCAGGGTTGCTCCATGACATCGGGAAGTCAGATGGCCGGGCAACGGTTCGACTAACCGACCGGGTCGGCAAAGTCGTGCTCAAGCGGGTTTCTCCGGGGATATTGGAACGAGTCGCTGACAAGTATCCGGACGGCCGCCTATCGGGACTTGCCCTGACCATGCTCCATCCGGAGATTGGAGCGGACCTGGCTCGTCAGATGGGATGTAGCGAGCGGACGTGCTGGCTTATACGTCATCATGAAGCCACGACCGATATGGGCGATCAAGACCTGGCACGGCTGCAGACGGCCGACTTTGCGTCTTAGTCCGTTTCCGCAGCGTACAATCGGCCCGCATGAGCGCAATTACATTCGATCACAATACGGCATTCACTTGGCAACTACGGCTCCCCTCCTTCGAGGGGCCGCTCGATGTGTTGCTACGCCTGATCGAAAAGCAGCAGCTTCCGATCTCGGAGGTGTCGCTGGCGCTGGTGAGTGATCAATTTCTCCAGGCGGCACGCGAATTGGGCGGTTCCGCGCCAGAAACGATTGCCGAGTTCACCACGGTGGGAACTCGTTTGGTCGTTATCAAGGCGCGCTCCTTGCTTCCCCGCCCGCCCGCGCCCGTCGAAGAGGAAGATGAAGACGGGCTGGTCGTGCAACTCCTGGAATACAAGGCGATCAAGGAAGCTGCCAAACAGTTCGCGCAAATCGACAAACTCGGTATGGTGGCGTTTTCTCCCAGTGCCGATGCAATTGAGCTGCCGGATAAGCCGAAAGAGATGCCACTGGGACGTCATGAAGTGTCCTGGTTGGCGAAGGCGCTCCAGCGCAAGCTTCTGGTGGTCGAGCCAGCGCGCCAGATGGTGCTCGTCAAACCGGCAGTCAGTCTGCGCGAGATGATCGGTCGGTTGAGTATTGCACTTACGGGAGGTTTGACGTCGTTCACTCGAATTGCCGACGAGAACTGCCAGGATGCCTCTGAACGGCGCGCGCTCTTCCTGGCATTGCTTGTCATGATCCGGCGGGGTGCGGCCGATGCTGAACAAGATGAGCCATTTGGCGAGATAACGATCCACCGAATGGGCGACGGACCAGCCCCCCTCTTCGATGAGGTCGAGGAGTTCTAACGAATAGTGTCTTTGCGAAAGAGATTGACGATAGAGTGATGATGGATACCGAGCAGGTGATCGCCCTGGAAATGCGCGATCCGCGCGAAACTGAATTCGAGCTGCCGGCACTGATCGAAGCGCTGCTGCTGGTCGCTTCCGGTCCGGTAGCGATTGCGGATCTGGCCGAAGTAGCGGGCGCCCGACTGGACGAAATAGATCTGGCAGTTTCCCGGCTTACTGAGATCGAGAATCGCGGTTGGGTGGTACAACGGCACCAGGATCAGGTGCAGCTGGCGACAGCGCCCAGGTTTGCGGGCCATATCCGGCGATTTCTCGGCTTGGAGCGTGAAGCTCGGCTCTCCAGTGCTGCGCTGGAAACCGTTGCAATCGTTGCGTACCAGCAGCCGGTTACTCGGTCGACGATCGAAGCGGTACGGGGAGTCGACTCGACGGGAGTGATTGCTACGCTTCTGTCGCGTGGATTAGTCGAGGCAGGCGGCCGCGCAGAAACCCCGGGACAACCCTATCAATACGTGACGACGCCGGTATTCCTGCAACACTTTGGGTTATCGTCGCTCGATGACCTGCCGCCACTTGGATCGAGTGACGGGGTGGCTTTGGGTGACGTGTTGCAGGCCAAAGTCGAGGAAGCGGAACGTGCCGAACCGGGATTAGAGCTGGTCGGCGCGTCGGTACTCATCGCTGTCGACGATTCAGCCGAGCTCTCGAATTCGTAGCACTGCTTCGGCGAGAGTTTCCGCGGCTTCGACAATTTGCTCAGCATCGTTGCAGCGTCCGACGGTCAACCGAATGCTGGTGCGGCAACGGTCGTCTGAAAAGCCCATCGCTTTGAGCACATGGCTGGGCTGGGAATTACCGGTGGTGCAGGCAGAGCCGGCCGACGCCGCGATATCCGCCAAGTCGAGGTTGAGGAGAACAGTTTCGCCCTGTACTCCGGCGATGGTCAGATTGAGGTTATTTGCCAGCCGACTTTCGTCGAGCGGCGGCCCATTCAAGGTGATCCCGTCGACGCGCTCGTCGATCTCTCGAGCAAGTTGGTTGCGCAGATCGTGGCAATCGCGTGCATATTGCTCGCGGTCGCGCTCCGCCATCGTGAGCGCCGTACCCATGCCCATGATGAGCGGCACATTCTCGGTTCCACCCCGCCGCCCGCTTTCCTGTCCCCCTCCCAGCTGTTGCCAGCTCAGCGGTGTACCTCGGCGGACATACAACAGTCCAACCCCTTTTGGTCCATAGAACTTGTGCGCGCTGAGTGCAAGCAGATCGACCCCGAGCGCGTCAACATTGAGAGGCAAAAGCCCGGCCGCTTGCACCGCATCGGTATGGAACGGCACGGAGTGCCTGCGTGCGACCTCCGAGATTGCCGTGAGCGGCTGGATTGCTCCCGTCTCGTTATTGGCTGCCATGACGGAGATTATTGCGGTCTCAGGGCGAATAGCTGCCTCGACATCCTCCGCAGCCACTATCCCGAGCTCATTTACCGGTACCACCGTCAAACCAAACCCGATGGATGCGAGCCACTCCGCTTCATGGAGGACCGCGTGATGTTCGATGGCGGTAGTGACGATATGCGGAGCCGGGCCGTCGGGGTTCCGCTCGCGCCATGACCAGACGGCACCAGCCAGCGCGAGATTGTTACTCTCGGTGGCTCCACTGGTGAAGACGATTTCGCTCGGATGACAGCGGAGAACATTCGCGCATTGCGCGCGAGCCGAATCAAGTCCGGCGCGACTTTGCTGGCCAAGCTGATAGATGCTGGAGGGATTGCCGAAGAACTCAGTAAACCAGGGCACCATCGCGCGCACTACATCCGGATCGACCGGTGTGGTAGCGGCATGGTCCAGGTAGATCGAATCGGTCTCGATCTGACGAATCATAAGTAAAAAGCTATGCGCCTAGCCTGCGACGCTGGTGAGATCGGGTTTGGGCACATCACCGACGCCGCCCTGCCGCAGAAGATCGGCCAGCGTCATCGAATCGAGCGTGGAAGCGATAGAGTTACGCACTTCGAGCCAAACCGGCCGGGTTTCACAATTCGGAATCAGGGGGCATAGCTGCTCGGAAATGTCTTCAGAAACACAATCCATTGGGGCGATCGGACCTTCCATCGTGCGGTAGATCTCGCCGATGCCGATATCCTCTGGCGGCCGGGAAAGCTGATACCCACCTGCCGCGCCACGGCGGCTGGTCACCAATCCCGATTTCTTCAGGGGCGAGATCAGTTGCTCGAGATACGAATAAGGCACCGCGGACTCCGCCGACAAAGTCGAAATAGACGCTGGCCCCTCGCCGTAGTGTTTTGCCAGCGCAACCATGGCGCGTACGCCGTATTCGCCTCGGGTGGAAACCTTCATACTCACAATCCTGTCGCCGATGTGCCAAATTGGGGCATGTAGATCGTACGGCGAACGAGAGGGATCGGTCAACTGACCGAAAGAGCGCTGTTTGCGGGAAGCAGCTTATAAGAGTTTAGCGCACCCTGCTGCGGAACGTCTGGGTAACCGACCCGGTCAGGTTCGCAAAATGGCGGCGCTCTACCGTTTGCGACAAGACGTGCCGTTGTACGTGGATAAATCGGTCCGCTGTAAAGAGCCCGCGATACAAGCCCGCGTCCGCCACTGGAATCGACCACTGGCTCGTTTGGCTCATCAGCCGTTGCGCATCGTGAACCGACGTGTCGCTCGAAATCGTGACATACCGCTGGTCCATGATCTCTGAAACTCGACGTTGAAGTCCGCCATGGCTCATGGCATCGACGAGCTGTTGCCGCCACACCATGCCCACCAGGCGACCGTTGTCGGTGACGGCAAGATCGCGCGCACCCTGGCGGAGTGCCAGGGCAATGGGATCGTCCGGCGAAACCCCACCGCGATCCCAAACGGCAAATTGTCCCACCCACAGGCGTCGCATCGACTCTTCGAGCCGGACCGCGCGGCCTTCCGCAATGGCGGCAAGGACAACAAAGCCCATCACGAGCACGATCAGATACTCACCAGAGAGCAGGCCCAAGATGCCGATCAACACGCCAAGGGTGATACCGATCGCAACCGCTATCGTGGTGGCACCCTGCCGCCCCATGAATGGGGTTACTCCGGCCCGGAGGATGCGTCCGCCATCCATGGGAAAAGCGGGGAGCAGATTGAAAACAGCCAGCGTGATATTCGCAAGAAGCAAATAGAATAGGAAGCCTGTGAGCGAAACATCGCCCAAGCCAAACCGGGCAAACTCCTGAATTGAGTCGTTCCCACCGGCCAGGCCAACCATCAACAAAACCGGAAGCAGAAGCAGCGCAATCGCCAGATTGACGAGCGGGCCTGCCAGCGAAATCATCGCTTCGGCGCGTGGCTGAGACGGCATTTGTTCGATGCGGGCGATACCACCGAACGGCACGAGTGTGATGTCTCGCACCCGAAGTCCGTATTCGTGCGCCATCATGCTGTGACCGAGCTCATGCAGGAGAACGAGGACGAAAATCGAGAGCACCAGGGCCAGACCATAGAGCGTTCCGGCCACACCCGAATCCTGGCGGAACCCCCAGTGGTAAACAACCCAAAGTCCGATCAACACAAAGCTCGGGTGGAGCTTGATGTCGATTCCCTGGATTCGCCCGATCGTGAGCGATTTCATATCCTGAACTGGACCCCCGAATCCCTTTACGGGATGGATTCGAACGAACGGCTCCGAGGCTTCACTGCATCGGTTTGAGATGGGAGCGTTCAGGATGCGCTACCAGGTCTTTCGCTCAGGGTCGTCAGGTCCTGGTCGTCCGATGCGGGATTCGGGACGTGTCGTCACGCGCAAGTATAGCGATGCGCGTGCCGAAATCATCAAAAACAGGATTTTTCCCCAGGCAGCATCATAGCAGATCGTACGTCTGGGTGAGTCCGACGCGTTCGGTGTAAGCGTATTTTCTTCGATACTTTCAAAGTCTGCGTACGTTCGCTATAGTGACGCGCGAAAAAGATGGGGAAGCAGCTCGATGATTCTCGACGCAAAGACAAACGCCACAGAGCAAGCCTTTCTGGTCGCACTTTCGCAGGTGACCCATATCGGGCCAGTCCGGCTTGGTCGGCTGCGTGACCGGTTCGGAACGCTCGAATTGGCGTGGCGTGCGGAGGAGCGTGATCTCCTCGGTGTGCTCGACGAACGGACGTGCCGGGCGGTGCTGATGGCGCGATCAACCATCGATCCGGCGCGCGAACTCGATCGAATCGCTGAGACCGGCGCGCACGTGGTAACCGTTCTGGATGACGACTATCCCCGGATTCTCCGGGAGATTCCTGGTCCACCTCCAGTGGTGTACTTTCGTGGCTCGCTTCCAGCGCAAGACGAACCCACTGTCGCCATGGTTGGAACGCGTCGCTCGACCTCGTATGGACGCGAGGCGACGATTCGTATCGCTGGCGATTTGGCTGCGGCTGGAGTGACGATCGTTTCTGGTCTTGCCAGAGGGATCGATGGGTTTGCGCATCAGGCAGCGCTGGAGGCGGGAGGACGCACGATCGCAGTCATGGCCAGTGGGGTCGACATTATCTATCCGCCGGAGCATCGGCAGCTCGCCAACCGAATTGTCGAATCTGGCGCACTTCTTTCCGATTATCCGCCCGGCACCAAACCGGACGCCCCGAATTTTCCGGCCAGGAATCGCATCATCTCCGGTTTGTCATTGGCCACGATTGTCGTCGAAGCTCCAGCCCGGAGCGGCGCGTTGATAACGGTCGGATTTGCTGCCGACCAGGGACGCGATGTCTATGCGGTGCCCGGGAGCATTCTTTCCAATGCGAGCGAAGGGACCAACAAGCTGCTTCGGCAGGGAGCGACACCGCTCACTTGCGCGGCGGATTTGCTGGACGATCTCAAGCTTTCGCCTGCGCGTCCCATGGACGAACCCGCCCAGACCGCATTCCCCATGATCGATGATGAACGCGCAATCTATGCGCTGGTGACGTCTGAGCCCCAACATATCGACGAGTTGGCTTACAGCGCTGGCGTCACGATTTCACAAGCCTCAGCGTTGATGACTATGCTGGAACTCAAGGGGTTGGTTTCCAACGCGGGAGCTCAGCATTTCATGGCTACTTCTCTGCGACCGAAATCTCGTAAGGCTCGCTCCTCTTGACAGGCAGTGTGTGGTGAGTGCTACGTTTGAATAGCACGTCAAGCAACGCAAGCATGACTTGACCCCGGCGTACATCTTCGTCGGCTTATTGGAGCTTGCAACCGAATCGAATCGAGCACATGACCGATACCATCAATGAAAAGCCGGTCAAGAAGACCCCGGCAAAAAAGAAGAGTGCCGCCCCGGTAGTGAAACCGAAGGGCAAGCTGGTGATCGTCGAATCGCCGACCAAGGCGAAAGCGATTGGCCGCTATCTCGGTAGTGGCTACACCGTCAAGTCATCTATGGGCCACGTTCGTGATCTCCCCAAGAGCACGTTGGGAGTCGATGTCGATGCTGATTTCACTCCGAAGTACCTGGTGCCCCGCGAAAAGAACAAGACGATCAAGGAATTGAAAAGCAGTGTCCAGGCGGCCAAAGAGCTGATCCTCGCAACAGACCCGGACCGCGAAGGTGAAGCCATTGCCTGGCATCTCGTGCAAGCGACCGAACCAGGCGATCGGCCGGTCTCGCGCGTGGTCTTTCACGAGATCACCCCGGAAGCTGTGCAGGAAGCAATGCAGCATCCGCGTGAGATCGACATGGCGTTAGTCGATGCCCAACAAGCGCGCCGCGTGCTGGACCGTCTGGTGGGTTACAGCGTCAGCCCGCTTCTTTGGAAGAAGGTCAAACGTGGCCTTTCCGCCGGTCGCGTGCAAACCGCCGCATTGCGCATCGTGGTCCAACGCGAGCGGCTGATCGAAGAATTCAATCCTGTCGAATACTGGTCAGTCGAAGCCGATCTGAAGCAGCCGGAGCCCGCCAAGCCGGTGGTCTTTCGGGCAGCCGTCAATAAGGTGAACGGCAAGAATGCCGAGCTGGCCACAGGCGAGCAGGCGCACAAGATCGTCGACGAGCTCAAAGCTGGGGTGTTTCGGGTTGCGTCCGTCAAATCGCGCGAAACCCAACGTCGCCCGCAAGCGCCGTTCACCACAAGTACGTTGCAGCAGGAAGCTTCGCGCAAGCTCGGATTCCCGGTGCGACGCTCGATGCAGGTTGCTCAAGAGCTCTACGAAGGTATCGATCTCGGCAAAGAAGGGATCGAGGGACTTATCACCTACATGCGAACCGACTCGGTGAACGTCTCCGGCCAGGCCCAGCAAGCCGCCCGAGACGTCATCAGTGGAAAGTTCGGCCCGGAATTTGTCCCCGCTTCGCCTCCGCTCTATCGGACGCGTTCCAAGGGGGCGCAAGAGGCGCATGAGGCGATTCGCCCTACGCAGCCGAGTCGCGATCCAGCCTCGGTGAAATCGTTTCTGTCGCCGCAACAGTTCAAGCTCTATCAGCTCATTTGGCAGCGATTCATTGCCAGTCAAATGAATCCGGCGATCCTTGATGGCACCACGATCGATATCGCCGGTGGCCAACCTGAGGAGTTCGACGCTCCGCCGTATATGCTGCGGGCCACCGGATCGGTCGTGAAGTTCCAGGGCTACATGAAGGTCTACACCGCTGGCCGCGACGATGGCGATGTGGATGAGCTGGATAAGGGGGCGCTTCCAAGGGTTACCGAAGGGGAGGAGCTCGATCTGGTCGAGCTGATGGCCGATCAGCACTTCACGCAGCCTCCCCCGCGCTATTCCGAAGCGACGCTGATCAAGGCGCTGGAAGAGGAAGGGATCGGTCGACCAAGCACCTATGCTCCGACACTGGCGACGCTCATGGCGCGCAGCTATGTGACGACTGAACAAAAGAAGCTGATCCCGACCGAATTGGGAACAGTGGTAAGTGATCTTCTCGCCGAGCACTTTCCCAACGTGTTCGACATTGGCTTCACCTCCCAGATGGAGAGCGAGCTGGACGACATTGCCTCTGGCGACCGAGCCTGGGTTCCGACCTTGCGCAGTTTCTACGATCCCTTCAAATCGACGCTCATCCAGGCGGAACAGACAATCCAGCGAGTGAAGCTCAAAGACGAGCCAGCCGGCGAGGATTGCGAGCAATGCGGTCGACCGATGATCATCAAAATGGGCAAGTTCGGCAAGTTCATGGCCTGTAGCGGGTTCCCGGAATGTCGAAACTCCAAGCCGCTCCTGACCAAAATCGGCATGACCTGTCCAACCTGTCACGAAGGGGATGTCGTCGAGCGGAGATCGAAGAAAGGGCGAACCTTTTACGGGTGCAGCCGCTATCCCGACTGCGATTTCGTTACCTGGAACAAACCAGTCGAAACAAAATGCGTGCGTTGTGGCTCGCATATGGAGCAGGTGGGCAAGCAAGGCAATCTCAAATGTCCGGCCTGTGGTCAGACCGATACGGCCTTACCCCCAACCGGCTAGCCCCCGAGTGACGCGGTCTATCTGCTAACGTAAACTTGGCCAGTTGAGCCGCTCGTCCTGCGAGCGGCTCCTGACTATTCAACCCAATCGAAAGACACTGATCGTTGACTTACGAACGAGATACCCCAACTGGCGTGCGGCCCCATGGAACCACCATTCTGGGCGTCAAGAAAGGGGGCACCGTTGCCATGGCTGGCGATGGGCAGGTCACCTTGGGCGACGTCGTACTGAAACACGGCGCACGCAAGATCCGCCTGATGGATGACGGGCGAATCGTCGCCGGTTTCGCCGGTGCGGTTGCCGATGCGCTGACGCTTTTCGGGAAATTCGAGAGTCAGCTGAAGTCCGGTGACGGAAGCGTGCGCCGCGCTTCGGTCGAGTTGGCGAAGGAGTGGCGTACCGACCGTTACCTGCGCCGACTCGAAGCGCAACTGATTGTCGCGGATGCAGAATCGATTCTGGTCATTTCCGGGGAAGGCGATGTAATCGAGCCCGACGACGGTATCGTGGCCATCGGCTCGGGTGCTCCCTACGCGACGGCCGCGGCCAAGGCGCTCATGCGCCATTCCGATCTGGACGCGGTTGCCCTGGTAACGGCCGCCATGGAGATCACCGCCGACATTTGCATCTTTACCAACAATCACTTCACCGTCGAGTCAGTGAGTCTGCCAAACGACGAAGCGGAGGGTGCGCAAACGGGCGACATCATCGAAGTAGAGGATGACGAACAAAAGCCGAAACCCCGCGGACGCAAGAAGGGAACCGCAAGCTAATGGCCGAGGCCGCCCGTCAGACCGATCGATCTGACACTCCGCGACGCACGACCGGCGATGGAGCTGAAGAGCTCGTCGTCGAAAACCTGACTCCGGCACAGATTGTGCAAGAGCTCGATTTGCACATCATTGGACAGAACGATGCCAAGCGGGCTGTGGCGGTGGCGTTACGCAACCGCTATCGTCGTCGATTGCTGCCCGAAGAGTTGCGTGAGGAAATTCACCCGCGCAATATCTTGATGATCGGACCAACCGGTGTCGGCAAGACCGAGATCGCTCGACGCGTCGCCAAAATGGTCGATGCGCCGTTCATCAAAGTCGAGGCAACTAAATTCACAGAAGTGGGCTATGTCGGCCGCGACGTCGAATCGATCGTGCGCGATCTGGTCGAGGTCGCCATCAGCAATCAACATAACAAGCGGCTAGACGCCGTGCGTGAGCAAGCGCGCTTGCTCGCCGACGAACGTTTGGCAGACCTGGTTACCGAGCAGATGGGCCGACGTAAAGCCTCACGCAACGGTAAGCAGGAAAGTGCAACTCCTGAGAGCGATGACGAACAAACTGCCCGGCGCACTTTGACGGAACAGCGGCGGGTCCAGCGCGAACGCAAGCGAATGTTGCGCCTCTTGCAAGAGCATGCGCTCGACGAAGAAACCGTCGAGATCGAAATCGATTACGACGAGTTCGGCGGAGCGGGCGATTTCGACGCAGGAGAATACGGCGACGACTTCGGCGATGAAGCCCAGGGGTCGTTCCGGGATTTTCTCGATAGCCTTATGCCACGCCGTCCGACACGGCGACGGGTGTCGGTACGCGAAGCCACGCGCATCTTGACGCAACAAGAGGCCTATCGCATGGTCGACGCCGGCTCGGTTATCGACGAAGCCATCATTCGCGTCGAAGAAGCGGGAGTGATCTTCCTCGATGAAATCGACAAGACGATTTCGTCCGGCAATGATTATGGCGGCGATGTTTCGGGCGAAGGAGTCCAGCGCGATCTCTTGCCCATCGTCGAAGGATCGGTAGTCATGACCCGCTACGGTCCAGTCAAAACGGACCACGTCCTGTTCATTGCCGCCGGGTCTTTCCATGACTCTCGTCCGAGTGATCTGATTCCCGAGCTGCAAGGCCGTTTCCCGATCAGGGTCGAGTTGAGCAGTCTCGACGAGGACGACCTTTATCGCATCCTCACTGAGCCGCGTAATGCGCTTACGCGGCAGTACGAGGCGTTGCTCGCGACCGAGGGCGTCGAGTTGGTCTTTACCGATGGTTCACTGCGCGAAATGGCTCGGCTGGCGACGTTGGTGAACGTGCGCACCGAAGATATCGGTGCCCGGAGACTGCCGACTATTTTCGAGAAGGTCCTCGAGGAAATCTCGTTCTCGGCCAATGATCGGCCCGGGGAGCGCGTCGAAATCGAGGAGGCGTTTGTAACAGAGCGGATTGGTGAAATCGCGGTCGACGACGATCTCAGCAATTTTATCCTCTAGGTTCGAACGAACGCGGAGGGATTTGTCGACCTGCGAATGTGGAGGAACGACAAAGTGTGAGCGTGGTTGCCGCGTTTTAGGCGGGGTGCTACACTCCCGGCCATTCATCACATCCGCGTGCGGGTTCGACGACGTAGCTCGTGAATGACTGGCCTAACACCAGTCAGTACAGGTCGACGACCGGGTAGCCGAATCACATGCTTCGATACATTTTTTTTCGGGTCGCGCTGCTGGTACCCACCGTCTTTCTCATGGCATGCGTGACCTTCATCATCATGCAACTGACGCCGGGGAGCCCGTTCGCACTGGGCAACATGGACCGCATAACCCCCGAGACGCGAGCTCGCATCGAAGCGCAATATGGGCTCGACGATCCGAAGGTCGTCCAGTTTGGCCGGTACCTGAAGAATTCCATTCAAGGAGACTTTGGCGTTTCCTATGTCTGGCGCGGACAGGAAGTCAGCAGCATTATCCGGCGAACCTTTCCGGTCTCACTGCAGCTTGGCTTCATGGCGCTGATCGTGGCGGTCGTCGTTGGAATCACGCTTGGAACGCTGGCGGCCGTCAATCAGAATGGTCCGATCGACTATATGTCGATGACCACCGCCATTCTTTTCTACAGCATGCCCAACTTCGTTATGGGATTTCTTCTCTTGCTGTTATTTGCGGTTTGGTTACCGCAACGGGGCCTTGATCTTGGTTTTGCGGTGCAAGGCTGGGATAAGCCACAGGACTGGATTCTTCCGACATTGGCGCTCGCCGCGGCTCCACTGGCTTCGATTGCCCGTTACACGCGCGGTTGCATGGTGGAAGTGATTCGATCCGACTATGTGCGTACCGCGCGTGCTAAAGGTCTGGCGGAGCGCAAGGTTATCGTCAAGCATGTACTCAAGAATGCCTTGATCCCGGTCGTCACCATCATCGGTCCCATCTTCGCAGCCATTGGTACGGGAACCTTTTTCGTCGAGCAAGTGTTCAATATTCCTGGCATGGGAAAATTTTACGTGCAGAGCATGCTGACCAAAGATCAGCCGATGATCATGGCGGTTGTGCTCATTTACGGTATCTTCCTGGCATTTATGAACATTGTCGTAGACGTCATCAACGCCTACATCGATCCTCGAATCAGGTACTAAACGGTTTACTCCCGGAGACACGATGTCAGGAACCGCCGACCGTTTCGATACGCCGACACCAGTTGTTCTGGGAGATGGTCAAGACCTCAATCCACCGTTGTTGAACGAAGGGAGCCTGGAAGCGCTCGGGGCGCAGGGCGAGGAGTGGACTCGGCCGCATTCGAGTTTGTGGGCCGATGCCTTTCGGCGTCTTATTCGCAACCGGCTAGCGCTTATCGGGTTAATTATCGTCATCCTGTTTGTGCTGATCGCCCTCCTCGCGCCGATCCTCGCGCCGTATGGTCAAAGCGAGGTCGTCGATGTTCGCCTGACCCGCCATGGTCCGAGTTGGACCTGGCCGATGGGGTTGGACAAAAACGGGCGCGATATCTTCAGCCGCCTCATGTGGGGGGCTCGAGTCTCATTGATCGTGGGACTTGCATCATATGCGCTCATTCTCAGCATTGCGCTACCGTTCGGGTCGATTGCTGGCTTTTACGGTGGAGTCACCGACACCGTCCTGATGCGGATCGTGGACGTGATTTACACGATCCCCCAGGTGCTGCTGGTCATGCTGTTCGTGAACGCACGAGGCGCCAGCTTGCTTAACATCATCCTGGGTATTGGGCTCATTGGATGGACAACCGAAGCACGCCTGATACGCGCGCAGTTCCTGACATTACGCGAACAGGAATACATAAAAGCGTCCCGTGTGGCAGGGGCGAGTGGCGGCTATATCATCCTGCGTCACTTGCTGCCGAACAGCCTGACGCCCATCATCGTTGCTGCGACATTCGGTATTCCGACGGCGATCTTCATCGAAGCTGCGCTCAGTTTCGTCGGAGTCGGCATCCAGCCGCCACAGGCCTCCTGGGGGCAGATGGTCGGCGCGGCGAGCACACCGGCGGATATCATCAGCGATCCACATATGTTGATCTTCCCGGTTATCGCCATTGGCATGGTCATGCTTGGCTTCACCTTCCTGGGTGATGGATTACGCGATGCGCTCGATCCAAAGGGCAATGACTGATCCACGGCCGGTAGGTGCCGGCACTTCCTTCCGAGTCGCTCAACGCGAAGCAGGACAATCATGGCAGTAGCCCAAAGCGAACCAACAACACCAGCACGCCCGCAATCGGACGATGCTCCGGTGCTCGAGGTTCGCAATCTTCAGACCTACTTTTTTACCCGAAACGGCGTAGTTTCGGCGGTCGACGACGTTTCCTTCAGCGTTGGCGCCGGTGAAACCCTTGGCATCGTCGGAGAATCGGGCTGCGGCAAAAGCGTCACCTCGCTGAGCATCATGCGCCTGATCCCAAGCCCGCCAGGAAAGATCGTGGGGGGACAGATCATCCTCCGCATCGGAGACACCGAACGCGATTTGGTCAAGCTCGATGACGGTGAGCTGCGCAAGATTCGTGGCAACGATATCGCCATGATCTTTCAGGACCCGATGACGTCGCTCAACCCCGTTTACACCGTTGGGAACCAGCTCTGTGAGCCGCTGATGATTCATCTCGGGCTCAACAAGAAGCAAGCCGAATTCCGGGCGATCGATTTGCTGCGACGGGTCGGAATCCCAGCTGCCGAAGATCGATACCATGCCTACCCCCACCAGTTTTCCGGTGGAATGCGGCAGCGCGTCATGATCGCCATGGCGCTTGCGTGCAATCCGAAAGTGTTGATTGCCGACGAGCCGACGACCGCGCTGGATGTCACCATTCAGGCGCAAATTCTCGATCTCATGGTGGGGTTGAATCGGGACTTTGGCACGGCCATCGTCCTCATCACCCATGACCTTGGTGTGGTGGCGGAGGTGTGCCAGCGGGTGTGCGTCATGTACGCCGGCAAAGTCGTCGAAGAAGCCTCAGCCTTCGATCTTTTTTCCGCTCCACAACACCCGTATACGATCGGACTGCTCTCGTCGATTCCAACCCTGGGCGACAATGTCAAGGAGAAGCTGGTTCCTATTGCCGGTTTGCCTCCCGATCTTCTGAATCCGCCCAAGGGCTGCCGGTTTGCGCCGCGCTGTTCCCGCAGGCAGGAGAAATGCTCCGAACCTCCTCCGCTTGCCCAGATTGGACCGCATCGCCGCGCGGCATGTTGGTTCCCTGGACCATCGAACGAAGCGGCGCGACCGCTCGAGGATGTATCGACTTCATGACGGTAAACGAGACGCAACCAGTCCTGGTTGAACAGAGCGAGCCCGAATCTGCTCAGGACTACATCCTCCAGCTGACGAACGTGAAGAAACACTTCACCATCGGTGGGGGAATGTTGCGGGGAAACCCGTTGGTCATCCACGCGGTCGACGATATTTCCTTCTCGATTCGGCGCGGTGAGACGCTGGGTCTGGTCGGAGAATCCGGCTGCGGGAAGACCACGTTGGGCCAAACGATTGTGCGGCTCTACGAACCGACCGCCGGGTCGATTATCTTCCGAGGGCAGGACATAACCAAGCTCGGTGCGAAGCAAATGCGCCCGCATCGCCGTTACCTGCAAATGATCTTTCAGGACCCTTCGGCGTCACTCGATCCGCGAATGACGGTCTCTTCGGTGATTTCCGAACCACTCAACGTGGCAAAGTGGGGCTCGAAAAAAGATCGCGAGGCACGCGTGCGCGATCTCCTGAAAGAGGTGGGATTGAATTCCTACTTCGCCAATCGCTATCCCCATGAGTTTTCCGGCGGGCAGCGGCAACGCATAGGCATCGCACGCGCGCTGGCGCTGGGTCCAGAGCTGGTCGTTTGCGACGAGCCGGTATCGGCGCTCGATGTCTCGATCCAGGCGCAGGTGCTCAACCTGATGCAGCAACTGCAAGATCAGTACAACCTGACCTACCTCTTCATTGCCCACAACCTGGCTGTGGTCGCGCATATTGCCGACCGGATTGGCGTGATGTATCTGGGCAAGCTCGTAGAAATTGCCGACGCCCGGACGATTACCGAGAATCCCAAGCATCCCTACACCAAGGCGTTGATCTCAGCCATTCCGATTGCGTCACCGGGACGCACCCGGGAGCGCATCATTCTGCAAGGAGATGTGCCAAGCCCGGTCAATCCGCCGCTCGGCTGCCGCTTCCATCCGCGTTGTCCCATAGCGCAACCAAATTGCTCTGTCGACGAGCCAGTGCTGGAAGCGAAGGAGGCAAATCATCTCGTTGCGTGCCACTACGCGTAGGACCGCGAATAGCGGTTGGGCGAGGCACGAATCTGCCGCCGATTGGGAAGGCGACTCAACTTTTGCTAGAATCGCTAAACGAGGCGGACACAATCAATAAGGTCTTACTGATTTACGTCGGCGGCGCATGTGCCGGTGACGGTTACGGTAGGTTCAGGAGGATTCCGAATGACCGAACATTCTCAGCTCGATACGCAGCTGTCCCAAATCCGGGCAGATGTGTTGAGCGGCAAGATGAGCCGGCGCGCCGCGCTGAAGGCCGCGGGTGCGGCCGCGGCGGTCGCCACTCTGGCCGCGAAGGGCATTTCGTCGGTGAGTGCGCAGGATGCCACCCCGGCTGCGGGTAGTGACGAAGTCGTCCAGACGTTCTACCAGCGCGGGTACACCATCAATCCGACGTCGTTCGACTTCAACGCAAACCTCTATTGCAATGGTGATACCAATGCCTTCGAGGGCGTCCTGACGTTCGACGCAGACTTGAACCCAGCGCCAGGCTGGGCCGAGACCTGGGAGTCCAACGAGGACGCCTCGGTCTGGACATTCCATATCCGTCCGAACAACACCGGCTGGTCAGATGGCAAGCCAGTTACGGCGCAGGATTACGTGTACTCCTGGACCCGGCAGCTCAAGCCGGAAACAGCCGCCCCGTACGCGAGCTTTTTCTTCGACGTCAAGAACGCTGAAGCTTTCAACACCGGCGCCGAAGGCGTAACGGCCGAAGATCTCGGTCTGAAAGCCATCGACGACTGGACACTCGAGGTCACCTGTGAGGGGCCGCGCGGCGGCTTCCCATTGAAGACCGCCTACGCAGCGGCCTGGCCGGCGCCCCAGTGGGCCGTCGAACAGTATGGTGAACTCGAGTGGGCGCTCGGGGATGTCCCATTGGTTTCCAACGGTCCATTCAACCTGGTCAACCTCGAACCAGACGTCAAGTGGTCGATGACGCGCAACGAAGGCTTCTGGGACGCCGAGAATATCCAGATCGACAATTACGTGGCACCCATCTATCCCAGCGCGAATCAGATGCTTCTCTTCGAGAGCGGTTCCGGAGACCAGCAGCTCGACTGGGCGATTCTCCCGGGTGCGGACTATCTCCGCTATCTCGAGGATCCCGAAAAAGCGACCACGATGAACCCGTACGTCTACCCGGGTATCTGGATGCTGCTGCCTTCGAATGGTCAAGCGCCGTTCGACCAGATTGAGGTCCTCAAAGCGCTCAGCCACGCGATCGATCGTGACCGCCTCGTCACCGTTACCAACGGTCTCGTCGCAACTGCCTACTGCATGGTTCCGCAGGGTGTCTTCGGTTTCCTGGATGACCCATCATTGCTGGGTATCCAGGGCTACGATCCCGAGCTCGCGATGACTTCACTCGTTGGAACGGAATTCGAGGGCGGCAAGAACTGGCCCGAAATCACCATGTGGATGCGCGCTGAAGAAGAGCAGTACAACGCGGACGTCATGGCCAACGACATCGTCGACCAGCTCAAGCAGAACATTGGTATGGATGTCAGTATCCAGCCGGTTCCGCAATCGAACTTCTCCGAGCAGTTGTTCGACAATACATGGCAGCTTGTCTTTATCCGCTGGTGGTACGACTATCCGGATCCGGACAACGGCTACGGCGACATGTTCTTCAGCCGCAAGGCCTCGGGCAAGCGCCAGGCGTGGTCGAATGAACAGTTCGATGATCTCGTCATTCAGGGCAAGGAAGCTCCCACTCCGGAAGAACGGCTGGCGGTCTACCTGCAAGCCGAGACGATCATCCAGGAAGAGGTCGGATATATGCCGCTCGTCTTCCGTCTGGATCAGAACGTGTTCAAGCCATGGGTTCAGGACGTGGCAGTGAACTCGTATGGCCAGAAGGTTCCGGATGGCAACATCTACGTCAACATGCTTCGCCGCGTGACGACGGATACCCGCCCAGCCGAGTAACCACAACCTTCACTGATAGCGTGGCTATCGAAACGCCGGGATGGCCCTCCGCCATCCCGGCGTTCTTTCTGTACGCTTCGTCTTTCGGCCGAACCGAGCCGATGTCGAGAAGGTCTGGCAAGGTCGCCAGGCAACAGGAGCACCAGCATGGCCCCACATCACCCAAAATATCTCTGGTACAACGGCGCGATCGTGCCCTGGGACGACGCCACCGTGCATGTCTCGGAAATGGGCTGGTCCACGATCGGCGCGGTATTCGAAGGTATTCGGGGCTACTGGAACGAAGATCACCAGGAGCTCTATATCTATCGCCTGCGTGAGCATATGGAGCGGTTGAAACGCTCGATGAAACTCGTCCGCCTCGATCTTGAGTACTCCGTTGACGAGCTCATCGATGTGACACTCGAACTCGGCCGGCTCAACGAGTGTCATCACGACACCTATTTCTTCCCGTTGGCCTATACCGCCGATTCGTATTTCACGCGATACGACAGCATGAACGTCAAAACTGCGCTGCACATCATCACGCGCCCGATGCCATCGCATCTCGGTGGCGATAAAGGCATGCATGCCAAGGTCAGCTCATGGCGGCGGATCTCGGAAGATGTCATGCCACCACGGGTAAAGAACATCTCCAACTATCGGAATGGCCAGATAGCGCGGCAGGAGGTGGCTCAGGATGGGTACGACACCGCCATCATTCTCAACTCCCACGGCAAAGTGTCGGAAGCGCCTGGTGCATGTGTCATGTTTGTGAGAGATGGCGTGCTCATCACCCCCGATCTGACTTCAGGCATCCTGGAGAGCATTACGCGGGACGCGCTACTGGCATTAGCCCGTGAACAGCTCGGCATGACGGTAGAGGAGCGAGTCGTCGACCGCACGGAGCTCTACGTGGCTGACGAGGTCTTTCTCTGCGGTACGGCCGCTGAGATTTCGCCGATCGTCAGTGTTGATCGGTATCCGGTCGGTGATGGGGAGATCGGACCGTACACGCGCCAGCTCGAGCGAGTGTTCGAAGCCTCATTGCGGGCGAGCGATTCGAACTATGACCATTGGCGCACGCCAGTTGGCCTTAGCGTTCGGGTGCCTGCCTAATCTGTTTCGAGCGTGAAACGAAAAAGCGGTCGGTCCCTCTTTGCGAGACCGACCGCTTTTATAGAACCCGTGCAGCGCACTATGCGTCCGAAGCTGATGCGCTGCCGCGAATCGCGTCGACTTCAATCTCGATGCGCATCTTCGGATCGATCAACGCCGACACCGCAACTAACGTGCCAGCGGGCCGGATCTCGCCAAAATACTCGCCCAGCACGGGAATGACGTCGCGGCTGTCGTCGATGTTCGTGAGAAAGATTCGATAGCGCACGACATCGCCAATAGTTGCGCCGGCTTCGTGCAACGCGTTAACGATGGTGCTCATGGTTTCGCGGGTTTGCACCACGACATCGTCAGGCCCGACCAGTTTGCCATCCTTCATGGCCGTCGTCCCGGCAACGAAAATGTGATCCTCCACACGTACGGCTCGGGAATAACCGCCTTTAGCTTCCCACGGACCTCCCGAAGAAATAAGCTGACGATTCATCGCGATTCACTCTTCCTCTCATCGAATAGGCCACTACTCATGTCGGCGTTGACCTCGACGTTGATCCAAGGGCCCGTGTTCCCCGAGAACGTTGGGAGCTGCGAGCGAGCCTCCAGGTGGGATCGATCGAAGTGGTGACGTGAGTGCCGCGACTTTCGCGGTGGTCGCTCTGGATTTTACGGCTTAACCTTGCCCGACGGGTTCACTGTTCCCAAGCTCCAGTTCCCACTGAACGCCATACGGCCGTTTGCCGTAGTCGAAGAGGTAGTTGGCGAAGTCGGCGCGGGCTGGGTCGGTGATGCCTCGATCTGCCTCCTTGACTTCGGAGAACTGAATCATGAAGGTCACATCCCCGTTTCGGTAAAAGAAATAGAGACTCCACCGCTCGTCGCGTTCCAGCATGGTGAAATCGCTAATCAGTCGATCGCGGTTGCGCTGCAGATGCGCATAGGCGGCGGCGAGATCGTTCACCACGAAGCCGAGATGATGCCAGCGCGACGCGCCACCGGTGGAGAGCGGACCACCCTCGCCGGTATCGAAGAGCATGATGGTGGTGGGCCCAGTGGTCAACACGGTCAGATGCGGATCGTCGCGCATCACCCGCATCTGCACCACGTCCCGAAAAAAGTCGCGAGCACCGGGCCGATCCTCGACTGAAATCGCCAGATGATCGAATCCAATGTTTCGCCAGGCGCCGTCCACTTCCGGAATCGGTTCAGCCATCGTCAGGATCCGTTCGATGCGCAGGTGATCGATGAGATCTCCGAGAAAATTATCGGGATAGAGCTCACGGCCGTCTTCACTCCGGAAGATCAGCCGATGGCCAGCAGTGAATTGCGTAGGCAGAGCTTCATGAAACGCTTCGTGGATGATCGCGCCGCGTCGCATGGAGAGCGGGTACTCGACATCGTTCAGCACAAACACGATGTCGACAAGTTGATCTGGATTGGTGGGGGGCATCGATTGCTACTCCGCGTCTGAAGAATGCCGCGATTCGGAACCGCCAGGTGACGCCAAGCGTACACTCATGCGGGACGGTGCGATCGCCGCTTTCCCTCGATCTTGTATGCCCAAATCAGGACATCCTTTGCCATGAATCAATCCCCGAACGACCCCAACCCGTGTTCCAGTACGAGGCGTAGCCGGTTGGCCATGCGGCGCGTCTTGCTCGTCGCTCTCCTCCTCGGTGCTTTTCTCGCCGGGGTGGTCACCACCGAGCTGGCGGGACTGCGTGAAACGACCGCGTCGAACGAAATGACCAGCCAGCCCGATTTCCCAACGTTGCAATCCGTTTGGGATTTGATCCACGATCAGTTCGTCGATCCTGGGGCGATCGACGATCAGACGCTGCTTTTCGGAGCAGCCCGGGGCATGGTCGACAGCCTTGGAGATACTGGCCATTCGAGCTTTCTCGACCCAGGCGAAGCCAAAGTCTTCCAGGCGGCATTGGATGGCGAACTGGTCGGCCTTGGCATCAGTATCGAATACCAGAATCAGGAACCGATGGTAGTCGCCCCAATCAAGAATTCGCCGGCTGAGGAAGCCGGTATCCAGGCGGGGGACATCATCGTAGAGATCGATGGTGTTCCGACGCTGGGAATGGATGATCCGGAAGTCTCGCTTCATCTGCGTGGGGAGGAAGGCGCTCCGGTGACGCTGACGATCGATCGAGCCTCGGAGGACTCGTTGCTCGAGATCACTGTTGTACGAGGGCGAATCGATCTCGATCCGGTTACCTGGGCGATCCTGCCAGGCGGCATAGCGATTGTCCAACTCCATGAGTTCTCGGCCGGTTCCGGTCAGGAGTTGCGCAAGGCGCTTCAGGAGATCGCTGCCAGCGGAAACACCCAGGGGATCGTCCTCGATCTGCGGAACAATCCGGGCGGATACGTTGCGGAAGCGATTACCGTGGCGAGTCAATTTTTGCCAGAAGGCAAAACGATTTATCTTCAGCAGGAACGGGGCGGCAAGGATGAGCCCGTCGCCACAATTGGCAACGACGGAGCTGCGCTGAACGTGCCGATGGTGGTGCTGGTGAATCGCGCGTCTGCATCAGCGGCAGAGATCATTGCTGGGGCCTTGCGAGACAACGGTCGCGCCGTCCTGGTCGGTGAGCGCACCTACGGAACCGGGACGGTCATTTCGACGTTCAATCTGGACGGAGGGTCCACGCTGGCGCTGGGTACTGCTTTCTGGAAAACGCCCGATGGTGACCTGGCATGGAAGGTTGGACTAATGCCAGATGTTGAGATACGGCAGCCAACCGGAACAGGGATCATCGATATTTCCGACGGTCAGTCGCTAACCGGGGACGAGTTGGCCGCAGCGCAGGATGCCCCGCTCGAGGCGGCTATCGATACGTTTGAGTCCGACCTGACTGCCGCTGCTTGATCATGTAGTTTCAGACGCATCGGATGCGTGCTCATCCGGTGTGAAAGATCCAGCGTTTCTGATATGTGCATGGTATGGTTTGCTGTGGACGCGTCCAGAATCGCTGGTCGGCTCCCGAGCCTCACCGGCCCGCACGCTGTTGCTTCGAGGGGGGTCAGCGAGCAAGATGTTTTCTGTCGAAAGTTGGCCGCAGCCCGCGGCCCGCGCCTGGATCCTTGCGCGCCGCTTTCAGAAGTTCCTGGTCGTCGGAGCGGTCGGACTTGGTGTCAACCAGGGGGTCCTGCTCCTTTTGCATCAGGGCTTCGGCTCGCATCTCGTTCTTGCTTCCACCATCGCGATTTTCATCTCGATGATCGTGACGTTCCTGTTGAACGAGTACTGGACCTGGCACGACCGGGGCGGGGGACCGCTCGTCCACCGCATGCTGAAGTACTTTCCGATCAATCTCATCGGTCTGGTCATCAACGTGGTCATCCTGAAAACGCTAGTTGCGGAAACTGGTATGAACTACCTGATTGCCAATCTGTTCGGTGCTGGAGCGGCGGCAATTTGGAACTTTTTCCTGAACAATCACTTCACATGGGGAGATCAGGTCGACTAACGACGCAATTCCCCCTTCAGTCGTATGCAAACTGATGGGTGGTGGTGGTATACCCTTAGTTGCTGTTCGTTGAGTTGTAGGCTCGACGGAGCTCATTGCAGATGCGGGCTACGCCATGCCGCAGTGAGCGTGACTTCCTGGATTTAACAGGCTCATCTTTTTTTGGAGGATTGCGAACGAATGCCAGTTTCGAGTAACGGGCACAGCGGCGAGGGTACCGAGCCGCGCGACACCCTTATCATGGGAGCCGGTCCCGGTGGACTCTGCTCGGCATATGTGCTTTCAAAAGCGGGCGTGAAAACGACCGTGGTCGAGCGCGCGCCATTTGTTGGGGGCCTCGCTCGCACCATCAAACGAGACACCGAGTACGGCGAATTCAAGTTCGACATCGGCGGTCATCGTTGGTTTACCAAAAATGACCGACTCAACGACCTCTTCAAGGAAGTCATTGGTGAAGAACTCCTCTGGGTCAACCGGATCAGCCGGATCTATTTCGATGGCAAGTACGTTGATTACCCGCTCAAAATCAGCAATGCGCTCAAGGCGATCGGGCCGGTAACGTCAGCAAAAGCCATGGGTGACTATGGCAGGACTCGCGTACAAAAGAAGATCCGCCCGACAGAGGTGGAGTCGATGGAGGACGCCTACATCGACCAATTCGGACCGACGCTCTACAAGCTCTTCTTCAAGAATTACTCCGAGAAGGTTTGGGGTCTGCCCTGCGATCAGATGAGTGGCGACTGGGTAACCCAGCGGTCTAAAGGGATGTCGATCGTGACCGCGGTCAAAGATGCCGTCGTGCCCTCCAAGGGAGCGGTGGTTTCGCTGATCGATGAGTTCATGTATCCCAAATATGGTTTTGGGCGGCTCTCGGAGCGAATGACCGACAAAATCACGGCCATGGGCAACGAGGTTCGCCTCGGTGCCGGGGTGACCAAAGTGCATCGCGAAGGCAATCGCGTGACCGGCGTCACCATTCAAACCGAAAACGGTGAGGAGCGGGTCGAGGCGACGAACTATATCTCGTCGATTCCGCTGACCGTGCTGGCCAAGATTGTCGATCCTCCGGCGCCGGCCGAGGTGCTGGCCGCCGCTGATTCACTGACCTTCCGCAACATCATTACGGTCAATGTGATGCTCAAACGGAAGCAGGTGACGCCCGATACCTGGCTTTATGTGCACGATAAGCGCATTCTTTTTGGACGCTTCCATGAGCCGAAAAACTGGAGCCCGTACATGGTTCCCGGCGACGATTTCACATCGCTCGTCATCGAGTATTTCTGCTCATTCGGCGATCACATTTGGGAGATGACCGAGGAGGAGCTGGTGGAGAACGCCATCGATCACCTGGTCAACGATCTCAAGTTCATCGACCGTTCTGAAGTGATTGGCGGCTTCACCATTCGCGCCCCGCGCGCGTACCCGTCCTACGTGATGGGATACGAAGAGCCATTGAGCAAGATCAAAGACTTCATCGACAGCCTGGAAAATATCCAGATCATCGGGCGGTACGGTACATTCCGCTATAACAACACCGATCATTCGATCGAAACCGGTCTGCTGGCCGCCGAGAATATTCTCGGTGAGCGGCACGATCTCGATCAGGTCAACGCCGACCAGGAATATCACGAGATCAAGCAGGTCCAAAAAACCCCAACGGCCACCGGAAGCTAGTGGTGGAAGCCGCTGCGCGGCCAGTCGAGACGGAAGAGATCGCGACCCCCGACGTAGCGCCCGCTACGCCGGGGTCGCCTTCGTCTCGAGCAAGGATCAGCAAATTTGCTGCATCCACGGTGGGCAGATTCCTGCTCATTCTTTTTGTTGTCTTCTTTGCGAAGCAAGTGCTCACAGTACTGGTCTTTCCGCCATTCAGCGGTCATGACGAAGTCGCGCACTTCAACTATGTGCAAACCCTCGCCACCGAGCATCGCGTGCCGGAGCTCTTCCGCTGCCCTACCGATGACGGCCAAAACTGCCTCGACGACTTTGGCCGGCTAACCAATACTGATTTCGCAACCTGGCAGGGTGATACGCTGCCTGACTACTTCTATCGCTATTGCCAGTACATCCTCGATTGGAGCCCGTGCGAACCCGACAACCCGCGTTGGTTGAACGATCCCTTTCGTGCGGCGAGCTGGGGATTCATTGGTCAATTTCCGGCGGGAACGCAATACGCCGCCAACCACCCACCGCTCTATTACCTGATGCTCGCGCCAGTGGCGCGTGCCGGGCAATCGCTATCGCCCGAATCGATGCAGTACATTCTGCGCGGTATGGCCATTCCCTTTGGCCTGGCGATCGTGTTGCTTGCCTTTCTCACCACCCGTCTGCTCTTTCCGAACGATCGCTTCCTGTTGATCACTGTTCCAGCATTCGTCGCGTTCCAGCCCCAGATCTCGTATGAAAGCGCGATGGTCAACAACGACATCGCCGGGATCGCTTTTGTCAGTTTGGTGATCTATCTGCTCGCCCGAGGTTTGCGTCGAGGATTCGATTACGTCACCTGTGCCTGGGTTGGCGCGGCGCTCGGTCTGGCGATGCTGGCCAAGAGCAATTCAATTTTCATCATTCCCGCCATCGGAGTTGCCATCATGCTCGGCTGCGGGTTGGGCAACTGGCGACAGTGGATTCCGAAAGGTGCACTGACCGCAGCGGTGGGTGGCGTCCTCGTTCTACCCTGGTATGTGTGGTTCTATCGCACCTATGGCAACCTCGACGCCTTCGAGCAGATTCGCACCTTGCAATCCCCGTGGAATAAACCGGGAGGCACCTTCGCTGAGTTGCTCCTCAACCGAACGTTTGTCTGGAATCGCTGGAAGGAAACGTGGGGCGAATTCGGGTGGCGACGCATTCATCTCGAAAGCGGTTTCCTTTGGGCAATCGCTCTTCCGGTCATTGCAGGGTTAATTGGACTGGTACTTTTCGCCGTTTTCGCAATCTATCGTCGCCGAGCACAAAAGAAAATCAGCCCGCTTGGCTTCGAGATGCCCGATCGGAGCCAGGCGATCGGTATGGTCGTCCTGCTTGTGGCGATGATCACTGCGTACGTGGCAGTTATCCAGTTCGGTACCCAGTTCGCTTTGACGCAGGCTCGCTATCTCTTTCCCGTGGTGAATGCGTTCGCAATTCTCCTGCTGGTCGGCGTTCGCACGCTCATTCCGCGCCCGGTGCGGCCGCTGGGAAGCGGACTAATCGTCTTTGGGTTGGTCTTCATGAATCTCATCATCTACACCAGATACGTGATCCCGTACTGGCACATTCGGATGAGCTGAGGAGACGCTATGAAGTCGACGCTACCTCGGGATCGCTTATTCGTCGCCAGGCTGTTGGTCTGGCTGGCTCTCTCCGCAGCCCTCCTCGGATATGTCCGCTGGGGAACTGAGCTAACCTCGGTCACGAGCTTCTATTTCATCCGCCGGTCGGTTCCAGATATCTGGGGGTATTTCCACAAGGGCCTGCCGGAGATTGGGAATCCTGGCGCGCTCGACGCGGTTTACTGGGTAAGCATCGGGGCCGTGCTCATTGGCGTGTTGGCGCTGCTCTGGCTGGCGCTGGAACCTGAACAGATCGAAACCGAGCCAGAGGATAGCGCGATATGAATGCGCCCCCGGGTCTCAGGATTCGGATGCGGGTCTCGCGCGCAATCAATATCGGGTGGCTGCTGGTGTTCAGTGTCATCGCGCTCTGGATCTTCCACCGGTTGGGCGCCTTCGATCTCTGGAACACGATCGCGTTACCGGATGGAACGACCGAACGCTTGGTGAAAACGTTCGGCGCGGCCGACCATCCGTTCCATGCAACGCGCGCCGAACTGCTGCGCCGGTCCCTGGCGAGTGGCGATCTACTCAGATGGGTAGCGGCCCACCAGGGAGGGTACCCAGTCGAGTTCTATCCGTTCGGGACGGCCGGTTTTGAAGTGCTGATCTGGGCCCTTCTTCTGGGTACCCTGCCGATGATGGCAGCGCATAAGATCGCTGTGATCGTCATCTTCCTGCTTCCGGCTCTCGGATTCATGCTGCTTGCCAGAGAAGATCGTATCCCGCTTGGGGTCGGACTCCTCGCACTGGTCTTTCACATTTCCGTCAGAGGATATTGGTGGTCTGGCGGCTATTGGGAACTCGTCGACTGGGGGCTCGTTAGCAGCAGCCTCGCGATGGCGGCGCTGGTTGTCTTCCTGCCTCTTTCATTTCATGCGCTTCGCGCTCGCTCGATACGGTGGGGTGCATGTGCCGCCATCTTGGCAGCGTTTGCGGTTTACACCAATGTGCGCTCGTTCGTGCCAATGGCAGCCATTGCCGCAGGGATGATTGCGTCGTTGCTCTGGGAGTCGGACCGGAAATCCGATGTACGGGCCAGAGCGTCGATCGCTGCCGGGATCGTCGTCATTGCCGGGCTCCTGGCTGCTCCATTGTTGATCCCGCTGGCGCGTTTCAGCGATCTCTACTTCTTTGTCGTCTACGAACGGTATGACTCGATGCGGCAGTACTGGGAGGCGTCTATGACGGCAGTCTCCCGCCCGGTGCTTTGGCTGGGATTCGTCGGGCTGGTTGGCGTCTTCTTTCGCTCCGAGCTACGAGCTGGCCGGTTCATAGCATTTACCACGATGGCTTACGTGGCAGTCACCATCCTCTTGAGCGGACTCATCCCGGGCCCGAGCATCGAGCAATTGGAAGCCACACGCTTGATGCCGTTTCAGCGCGCGTTGACGATCTATCTGGCGGCGCTCGGCGTGTACGTAGTGCTCGCCACCATCTCCCTCCTTATGGAGCGCTATCGCCTCGCAATCGTGAATCTGGGGCTCCTGGCAGCGATTGTGACAACGCTGTTGGCGTATATCGTCGTGACGGGCTCGCCCGTCCCGGAAAGTGACCGGGCGCTCTATCCCGTGGTGAATACCGGCGACCCATACATGCTGGAGCAGCAACGCGCGGTCGAGCTTGCCGATGCGCGTGCCGATCCGGGAACCGCGATTCTGGTGCTCGGCAGCGTGCTCTCCTGGCACGACCAGTTCTGGTCGATCGAGTGGAGCGAGCGGCCGTTCTACTTCAACGACTGGCTCTGGTATTGGCAGAAAGACCTGGCCGGTAAGTACGACCCGAGCAGGGAGCATGTGTATCCCGACCCGGCCTCCACGCTCGACCCAGCATTTCTCGCGGGCCAGGGGATCGGCGCAGTGGTCACGACGGGTGCCGCATCGGAAGCGGCCCGAATCTCGCCGGCATTAGAGGTTATTTCTGAAACACCATCGTACAACGTCTACCTCGTGCGCGATCCAACACCGATCATCACAGCGGACGGCGCTGAGACGACCGAGATCAGTATTCAGAACCAACGTTTCAGTGCTACGGTGTCTGAACCATCCTCGACTTTTCAGATTCGTCGCAACTGGTTCCCACGCTGGACCGCGACTGTCGATGGGCAGCCAGCAGAAATTGCCAAAGACGAGAACGGCTTTATGACCATAACGTCGGCCCAGTCCGGAACGCAGGTCGAGGTCGTTTACGGGGTTGACGGGTGGGACTGGCTTGGCCGTGTGCTGCTGATGGTCGGAATTGCGATCGCCGCGATTGCAATCGTGCAACCGCGGCGCGTCGAGCGGCTGTTGAAGATCGAGCCGGCCCGGAACTAAACCCAGGGCGCGATCGGCACGTCGATAATGGTGGGCAGGTCACGCGCCAGGGCCAGCGCTATTTCCTGCTCCAATTCTTCGGGGCTCTTCACGCGTACCCCTGGGATTCCGTAGGCATCGGCCAGCTTGACATAGTCAGGATTCACCAGGTCGACCGCCAGATAGCGACCGCCGCGCTCCTCCATCTGGGCGTGTTTGACAGCCGAGTAGGTCGAGTCGTTGAAGATCACAATCGGCAAGCCAAGTCGTTCCTGTACCGCGCAGCCAAGATCGCCCATGGTGTACTGGAATCCACCATCTCCCACAATCGCAACGACTGCCGCATCCGGCCGACCGATTTTTGCCCCGATGGCGGCGGGCAACGCGAATCCAAGGGTACCGAATCCGCTGGGGAAGAAAAAGGTGCGCGGCTCGTAAACCGGATAGAGTCCGCAGGCGATATAACTCATCATCGTCATATCCGTACTGAGAATTCCGTCGCGTGGAATCGCACGGCGAAGCGCATCGACATAGTCGCGACGCTCGGCGAACCAGGCGGATTCTTCTGCCGATGCACGCACAGCTTGCGCTTCTGCCGTTTGATCGACGCTTGCCAGCTCGACGGTATCTGACAGGGCAGCTACCAGGCGTTCGCTCACCAGCGCTGCGTCGCCCAGAAGGGGAGTCGAGGGCTGCGCGTTCAAGTGCATTTCGCGCGGGTCGATATCGATACGAATGAGTTTTTCCGGTAATGACATCTGGAACATTTGCGTCGCCTGCGCGCCGAGTTTCGACCCGATCACGATCACCACGTCGGCTTGCTTCAGATAGTCGTCGACCACATTTCCGGTCGACCAAAGACAGCCGAGAGAAAGCGGATGATCTTCCGGGATCGCGCCCTTCCCCATGATCGACGTCAAAACGGGGGCGTTCAGCCGCTCGGCAAGTTGCTGCACGAAGGGGGCCGCGCCGGATGAGACCGCGCCTCCGCCAGCGTAAATCAATGGCCTGCTGGCTCCTGCCAACATGGCCGCAGCCTTCTCGATTTTTTCTTCGGTTGGCTCGGGAATGACGATGAAAGGCTCACGAGCAATTGCATCGCCCTCAGCCCGGTTATCGAGCACATCGAGCGGAATCTCGACATGCACCGGAAGGGGACGCCCCGATAGGAGCCGGTCGAATGCCTCTCCCATAATCCCGGTGACATCGTTCGGATCGGTCACACGTGCGTTCCATTTGGTGACTGCTTTCATCACAGCCAACTGGTCCTTGAGATCGTGGAGATTCCCGCGCATATCATCGAGATACGGGCTTTCGACATTCGAGGAAATCACCAGCAACGGGGTCGAATCGGTGTAGGCCTCTCCGACCGCGGTGGCGATATTGGTCACCCCTGGCCCGGTGATAACGACGGCCACGCCCGGTTTCCCGGTGGCGCGGGCGTACCCATCTGCCATGAATCCAACGCCCTGCTCGTGCCGCGCGAGCACGTGACGCAATGACGACTCGCCAAGCGCGTCGTATAGCGCGAGCGTGTGCACCCCCGGAATGCCAAAGACGGTATCGACGCCGTGCGCCTCGAGGGCTGCGACGACGAGCTGGGCGCCGGTGGCGGCAGCGGTCGTGGTGGAAGGGGTCGGTTGAACCGCTACCATAAATACAAACTCCTGACATAACGGGCTGACGGAATCGACCCGCGAACACTATGACAACCGTACGGAATCACCGCAGCCGCCTATTCTACGGAAGCGTGGCGGCAGGTTGCTATTCTTTCGCCATATTCGATATGTTCCGTGAATCGAGTCGACTACGCTCATGACCTTTGCGACCAATCCGAACACCGCCGGCGATCTGCGTTCAAGCATGCTCCCCGGAGGTTCGCTGATCCGGGCACTTCTCGACCGGCGACTTATGGGACTGGCCGATGTCGGCGGTTCCAGTGGTGCCATAGGCTCTCGCTGGAGTGATATCGTCTCCGACCATATCGATACCCTGATTGGCACACCGGTCGGTATTCCCAGCGACGACGCGCATGTCGTCGAACATGTGATCCGGCTCGACTCGCTGCCGCATGTGGCGCACGCCGCCTCGAAACGCTCCCTGCAGAATCCCGATTTTGTGCTGCTTGGACGCCGAAATGACGAGCTGACCCTGCAGGCTGCCGACGCGAAGTTCTCTATCGAGACCGCTCGAAGCAAGCAGGTCAGTGTCGAGATGTTGAGCGCGCTAGCCGAAGTCGGTCCGGCATACACCGATTTGCTGCGTGACTGGCACCCGGATGGAACCATCGTACCGGGTCTTTTCTTCACCCCACAGAGCGCCATGACTGCGTATGTGCTCTCGGGTGGCCGGGGGATTACACGTGCGACAGTAAAACCGGCGGAGGTGATTCTGCTGGAATCATCGGCAGCCGAGTTGACCGCGGAAATTCCTGGAGATCTCGCGCGCATGCGTATGGCAGAGCTCGATGGCTTACGCGAACCGGCGGAACGCGAGTTGCTGCTGGGGCTCTACTATGTGCGACTCTCCAGCGCTGCCGGCGCGAGTTGGTACGACATGCACCGCCCCCTCTTTGGTCCGAATCCCACCACTGGTCCCGACTTTTCAGCAGTAGACGAGGAGATAGCGCAGCGCGCTCCCGAAAGCCGATCGGCATATGAGCTCGTCTGCCGATGGGCGCTCGATGCCGAGCAGGTGCGCGCCGATCGCAGCGCCGTCAATCAGGCCTCCGCTTTGCCACTGCCCAACCGAGAGCTACGCGAATGGGTTGTCGCGGACGCGGAAGCATTTGGTGTCGAACCACCATCATTGAACCGTGTGCGAAAGGCGCTGCAACGCTGGGTGCATGATCAGGTGCTGGATGAGATCGGATCAATCGAACCCGGTGTAGGGAACCTCGATCGTCAGATCGGCCAGATTCGGGCCATTGTGGCTCGAATTGCGCCGAACGCTCGCACAGAAACCACGAGCATCGTTCAGCGGCTGGGCGCCTTAGAGCTCCCGGATGTAGGGATCGAGCAGGTAGAGGGCAAGTAGCAGCACATTTCCGAGAAATGCCGCGCCCGCAATGGTGACGGCCATACCGGCGCTCGACGCGATTGCCCCGATGACGATAGCGCCGATCGGGGTGAATCCCCACGTAAGCATGTAAATGGACATCACTCGGCCGCGCATGTCATCGGTGATGCGATATTGCAAGGCGGCGTTGACAGAGCTGACATATGCCGATCCCAGAAACCCTGCCACGATCAGAAAAAACACTGCTACAAACAAATTGGGAGAAAAGGCGAACGCTGCGATGACGGCCCCGTAGACAATTCCCGTTGTAATGAACCCTTTTCCGCTCGGCTGCTGTTTGCGCGAAGCCACGTAAATCGATCCGAGTACCGCACCGCCGCCCGACGCGGCCATCAGGATGCCCAGACCCTCCGGACCGATATCCATGACGTCCCGCGCGAAAACGGAAAGGAACGAGAGGTAGGGGAAGACCAGCAAGATGGTGATAGAGATCATCGTGATGATGGCGCGCAGATCTCGACGATGCAAAACGATTCGGGCGCCATCGAACACTGATCCCAGCGAGACGACAGCCCGTCTGGTTGCGGTTTCTGGGAAGCGCGTCGTGACCAGCGTGACCAACGCGATCATCAGGGCAATCGACTGACAGAAGAAGGCCGCCCCGGTGCCGGCAAATCCGATGATGGCGCCCGCAACCGATGGCCCCACCACGCGCATCATGTTTTGTCCCGTGCTCATCAGGGCGATCCCGTTGGTGAGACGCTGTCGGGAGACGAGCGAAGGAACGATGGCTTGCTGTGCCGGGTTCATGATTGCCTGGAGCGAACCATTGATAAAGGCAAAGAGCAACAGATGCCACGCCTGTACGAATCCGGTAAAGACATCGATCGAGAGAAACACCGCCCCGGTTGCCGCGGTGGCCTGGCAGATGATCAGGATCTTGCGCCGGTCATACCGGTCGAGCAGCAGCCCGCCGGGAATCGAGACGAAAAGGAACGGAATGCCGGCAGCGAACGCGACCAGACCGACAAAGGAGGACTTGTCTGAAAGCTCGAGGGCAAGCCAGCCGATTGCCGTGGATTGCATCCACTGGCCGAGGCTGGAGGAAACGGTCGAAAACCAGAGGCGGCGAAAGGCTGGATTGAGGCGAAGGACCGTAAAGGTCCCCTCTCCAGGCGTCGGAGCTGAGCCGCCCGTTCTCGCCTGCTTGGTGGATACCATCTCGCCTTCATCGCGGTGGATGCGTGTGCGACGATCCGATGTCGCAGATTGGCGGGTAGCCTAGCACAGCGATGAAGTGCAGATTCGCCATCATCTCTACGCCATTCGTGTCTACCCGGAACCGGGATATACTCACATCATTACACGGTGCTGCTGTCACGAGTGAAGAAACCTTCGCTCGTGGTGAACGCGGGGTGTACCCGCGGGTCGCGCGACTTCGAATGGTCGGGTCGAGCAGTAGTAACGGCGATGACCGTAGAAAGAAACATCGGGAATGACGGAGTTTCCGATGATTTCGAAAGGAGCAGTTCACCTATGTCAACGGCGGTAGCGCAGAGTGTCGTTCCGGTTGATATCACGGTCAACGGGGTCGAGCACCACGCCGAGGTCGAGCCGCGACAGCTGCTCGTGCATTTCATTCGTGAAACCCTGGGACTGACCGGTACCCACGTTGGATGCGACACCAGCTCGTGTGGTGCATGCACGATCCACATCGATGGGAAGTCGGTCAAGAGCTGCACGGTCTTTACCGCGCAAGCGGACGGCACCAGCATTACCACGATCGAAGGCGTGGCCAAGGATGGCGAGCTGAGTGCGATGCAGGAAGGATTCTGGGAAGAGCATGGCCTGCAATGCGGCTACTGCACGCCGGGCATGATCATGGCAGCTTCGGCCTTTCTGGAAACCAATTCGAATCCGACAGAAGAAGAAATTCGCCACTCGCTCGAAGGCAACCTTTGCCGCTGCACCGGGTACCAGAACATCGTCAAAGCCATCCAGTACGCCGCGAAGAAGGGCTAATCCTCGAAACGACGCATCGAACGTGCGGAGGCGCCGGCGCAGGTGTACTCCCGCATACGGATACCTGACAGGGAGGTTTAGCGATGGTTGCATCCCTCGACGCGCCTGAGAAGATGGTCGGCAAAGCGATAAAGCGACGTGAGGATCCACGTCTGGTTTCCGGGGCGGGGCAGTTCATCGACGACCTGCGGCTGCCGGGAATGTTGCACATTGGGCTGGTGCGATCGCCGTACGCCCATGCAAAGATCAAACGTATCGATACCTCCCCGGCGCTGAATATGCCCGGGGTGATCGCCGCCTACACCGGCCAGGATTTCATGGAGTTGAACCCCTTGCCGGCTGCCTGGCAGGCGGGAGGCGTCACGAACCACGCTGTAACTCCCCGAGTGCTGGCGATCGATGAAGTGCATCTTGCTGGAGATCCAGTTGCTGTAGTGGTGGCGGAGAACCAGTATCTCGCTCGCGATGCAGCCGAGGCAGTCATCGTCGAGTATGAGGAGCTCCCAGTTGTCGTCGACGCGGTCAAGGCGACGCTGCCCGGCGCGCCGCAGCTCCACGAGGAAGCCCCAAACAACATCGTGTTGGAATGGGCATGTGGAAAAGACGCGGATGTTGTCGACCAGGCCCTGGCCGAATCTGATGTCACCACCAGCTTGCACATCATCAATCAGCGGTTGATTCCCACGCCGATCGAGCCACGTGGGTCGATTGCCAGGTACGATCCTGGCACGGGGGATTACACACTCTGGATCACCTCCCAGGCGCCGCATGTGATGCGATTGCTCATCGCAGCCTTTGTGATGGGTATTCCCGAGCAAAAAATTCGTGTGATCTCACCCGATATTGGTGGCGGGTTCGGCGCAAAGATCTTCTGCTACTACGATATGCCGCTCACCATGGCAATTTCGAAGAAGCTGGGTGGTCGCCCGATCAAGTTCTTCGAGGACCGGATCGAAAACTACGTTTCAACCACCCACGGTCGCGACCACATTACCGATATCGAGGTTGGCGCATCGAACGACGGGTCAATCACCGCGCTCAAGGTCAAAACGTTTGCCAATATCGGCGCCTATTTTTCGACCATCGCGGCTGGTATCCCCACCACGCTCTACGGTCGAATGATCGCGGGTTGTTACAAGATCCCGAGCATTCGTGTCGATGTCACGGCGGTGTATACCAATACGGCCATGGTGGATGCCTACCGCGGCGCGGGTCGCCCAGAAGCAGCATATGCGATCGAACGGGTATGCGATGCAGTCGCAGCGGTTACCGGAGTCGATCCCGCGGAAGTACGCCGAAAGAATTTCATCCAGCCCGATGAGTTTCCCTATGACACCGGTATCGGTATGCTGCCGTACGATTCAGGGAACTACGAGCGTGCGCTGGATAAAGCGCTTGATCTTTCCGGCTATAGCGAGCTTCGTGTGGAGCAACAACGCCGCATCGATGCCGGAGAGCAAAAGCTCCTGGGAATCGGACTCTCGTCGTATGTAGAAGTCTGTGGAGTTGCCCCCTCCAAGTGGATTGGCCTCGGCGGAGAAGGCTGGGGCGCTGGTCTCTGGGAGAGCGCGAATATCCGGGTTCAACTCACGGGAAAAACCGTGGTCACCACGGGTTCCCTGCCGCACGGTCAGGGACATGAGACGACCTTTGCCCAGTTAGTGTCGGATCAGCTTGGTATTCCTTACGACGACATTCAGATCCAGCACTCTGACACATTGGGAACGCCGTTTGGCTTTGGCTCTTACGGCAGTCGCTCACTGACGGTGGGTGGCACCGCGATCTACAAAACGACCGACAAGGTGATCGACAAGGTCAAAAAGCTCGGCGCGCATATGCTGGAAGCGTCCGAGCAGGACGTCGAGTTCGAAAACGGCAAGGTCTTCGTCAAAGGAACTCCGGACGCGGCCAAATCGATCCAGGAGGTAGCACTCGCGGCGCATGTTGCCTACGACCTTCCGGAAGGAATGGAGCCCTTCCTGGATGAAACGACCTACTACGATCCGCCCAATTGCACCTTCCCTTTCGGTACGCATGTGTGCGTGGTCGAAGTGGACAAGGAATCGGGAGAGATCAACGTCGTCAAATATCTTGCCGTGGACGATGTTGGTAACGTCATCAACCCATTGATCGTCGGTGGGCAGCTCCATGGCGGTATCGCCCAAGGGCTGGCGCAGGCGCTCTACGAGGGTGCGTTTTACAACGATGACGGTCAGCTCCTGACCGGGTCGTTGTCCGACTACGCGATTCCGAAGGCCAGCCAGGTTCCCTGGTATGAGCTGGAGAGCACGGTCACGCCGAGCCCGGTCAACCCGATGGGAGCAAAGGGCGCCGGTGAGGCAGGTACCATTGCGTCGACACCCGCCGTCGGAAACGCCGTCGTGGATGCAGTCAAACATCTCGGAGTAAGCAATATTCAAATGCCGATGACCCCGGAACGGATCTGGGCGGCGATCAACCAGTCAAGCTAGATACGTACTGGATACGGCGAGATCGCCGTCGATCCCAACAAGGAAAGGTGAGCGTTACGTGTACCCACAGCAGTTTGAGTACGTTCGGCCGTCGAGCGTCGAGGAAGCCGTTGGCATTCTGGCTTCAAATCCTGATGCCAAGATTCTGGCCGGCGGTCATTCGCTGATTCCGGCGATGAAGTTGCGTCTCGCCGCGCCCGGCACGATTGTGGACATCGGCAAGATCGACAGCCTGGTCGGCGTCACCGCTGACGGTGGTGTCAAGATCGGAGCCATGACGACCTACGCAGCGGTCATCGATTCCGACAAGTTTGGCGATTTCCCGATTATTCCCGACGCCACCAGGCAGGTCGGCGATCCCTCAGTGCGCAACCGCGGCACGGTCGGCGGCTCGATGGCCCACAACGACCCGGCCGCCGATCTGACCGCAGTCATGCTGGCGCTGAACGCATCGATCACTGCACAGGGTTCTGGCGGATCGCGTGATATTGCGCTCGATGATCTCTTTGTTGGGCTGCTCACGACCTCGCTCACCGAAGATGAGATTGTCACCAGCGTCAACATTCCGAATGATTTCGCCGGCGCCAAACAGGCGTATCTCAAACACGCGCATCCGGCCTCGGGATATGCCGTCGTTGGTGTGGCTGTGACGGTTAAAGAGAAGGACGGCAAGGTCGAATCGGCCCGGATCGCCGTTACCGGCGCGCCTGAGCATGCCATGCGTGCGACCTCAGCCGAAGCTGCGTTGATCGGTAACGCTCTGGACGAGCAGTCGATCGCTGCTGCTGCCGCATTGGCTGCCGATGACCTCGGCGAGCTCAACGGCGACGTCTACGCGTCCGCCGAGTACCGAGCGCACCTCATCAAAGTCCTGACCAGACGCGCGCTTGCCAAGGCCGCCGGTCTCTAGGGGCGATATTCATCGAACGTAAGGAACGGCGAGTGGAACAGCCACTCGCCGTTTTTCACTTTCGAATTCGAGCAGGGACCCACCTGCGAAGGACATGGACGCGCTCAGCGAATCTCGGTTGGGTCGTCAGTGCAAATGGCGGCAACGCCGAGACTCCGAAGCCGATCTGCTTCCGTTTGCGAGTTCACCGTCCATGCCATCACCTCGAGCCCTGCACTGGTGGATTTGTTCATGGAGGAACGCGAGATCGCCAGGCTTTTAACCGCCAGAGTAGTTGCGCTCAGCTCCCGGGCCACGTCCAAAGCCTCTCGAGTGACGGTATTCGTGAGCACCCAGAGCTCGAATTCCTGATCAAGCGAACGGACTCTCGACAGCACCTCCCAGTCGGAGGCCGAGATGGCGGCACGGGTGCCCGGGTGACGCTGTAGGACGTCGAGCACGCCTTGCTCGCAGTTCGTCCCTTTGATCTCTATATCGAAATGCAGCCGCCCGTCTACTAATTCGACAACCTCGTCAAACGTGGGCACGTATTGTCCGTTCCCGGCATCGAGCTCTCGAAGTTCGGCAACGGTCTTTCCGGTGACGGAGCCCATGCCATTGGTGGTGCGCTGCAACAGATCGTCATGAATCACTACCGGCACACCGTCGGCCGACAAGTGAATGTCCAGCTCGACGCCATAGATGTCAGCATCCAGCGCGGCTCGAAAGGCTTCGAGCGTATTTTCCGGGTGTTTTGCCGACACCCCGCGATGCGCGTAAATGTTCATCTCCTCATCCTCCAGGACGCCTCTGAATACTTGACACGTACCGTATCAACACTTATCATTGAGCCAAGGTAACCTGAACGGAGGAGCGATGGCTTCACGCATCAATGAACCAGTCTTTGTCATCAGCGTGGCGGCTCGTCTCGTCGAGATGCATCCGCAGACGCTACGAAAGTATGAACGCGAGGGGCTAATCGCTCCGTCGCGCACGGTCACGAATTTACGACTTTACTCGGATCAGGATATCGAACGGTTGCGACAGGTGAAGCACCTGGTCGAGGACCGCGGATTAAACCTCGCTGGCGTGCAGTTGGCGCTGGAAGTCACCCGCGATCTGCGCGCACTGCGTGAACGGGTCGAGCGGATGACCGATCGGGAACCCGATATCGGACGAGCCCAGCTGGACGAGATCGGAGCGACACTCGCCGATCTGCTGAGCCGGTTGGGATATCTGGACGACTAATACAGAGCACCATCGAGAACGTCGCCGAAAGGCGGCGTTCTCTTCGCGACGAAAAAGGACGAAAACGGCATGAGTATCAATCAAGGATTTACCGAAAAAGCGCAACAAGCGCTGGGAGCGGCACAGCAACGAACCAAGGAGCTCCGCATCGCGCAGCTCGAACCGGTCACTGTGCTCCAGGCACTGCTCAACCAGTCCGATGGCGTGGTCCCGCAGGTCATCCTGAAGATGGGACTCGACCCGCGTAATCTGTTGACTGCTGTCGATCAAGCGGTCGACGCGTTGCCGAAGCTGCAACACAGTGCTGAAGCACGGCTTTCGACGGCGACCGCAACGTTGCTGGAAGACGCCAATCGTATTGCTGGGCAGTTCGGTGATGAGTACACCAGCACCGAGCATTTTTTGCTGGCAATGCTCGACAATTCGACGTCGGAGGTCAGCAAACTCCTGAACCGTAATGGCGTTACCGCGGACAAAGCTCGCGACGCGCTGAAGGAGGTTCGCGGAGGACAGCGCGTGACCGATCAGAACCCAGAGGGCAAGTACCAGTCGCTCGAGAAATATGGACAGGACCTGACCAAATTTGCAGAGCAAGGCAAGCTCGATCCCGTTATCGGGCGCGACGAAGAGATTCGGCGGGTTATTCAGGTACTTTCACGACGCACCAAAAACAATCCCGTGTTGATCGGCGAGCCAGGTGTTGGGAAGACGGCCATCGCCGAGGGGCTCGCGCAGCGGATCGTGCGTGGCGACGTGCCAGAAGGACTCAAGGAGAAGAAGGTTGTCGCGCTCGACATGGGAGCGTTGGTGGCTGGCGCCAAGTTCCGGGGCGAGTTCGAAGAGCGGCTGAAGGCGGTTCTGAAAGAAGTTGCCCAGGCCGAAGGACAGATCATCCTCTTCATCGACGAGCTGCACACCGTCATTGGGGCAGGCGCGGCTGAAGGTTCGATGGACGCCGCGAACCTTCTCAAGCCGATGTTGGCACGCGGTGAGCTGAGCGCGATCGGCGCGACCACGCTCGATGAGTACCGGAAATACATCGAGAAAGACGCGGCACTGGAGCGACGCTTCCAGCCTGTCTTCGTGGATGAACCGTCGGTGGAGGACACGATCTCGATCCTGCGCGGACTGCGCGAACGGTATGAGGTCCACCATAACGTGAAGATCCTCGACTCGGCGTTGGTCTCGGCCGCGGTGCTGTCGAACCGCTTCATCTCTGACCGGTTTCTGCCGGACAAGGCGATCGATCTGGTCGATGAAGCAGCCTCCCGATTGCGCATGGAGATCACCTCCATGCCGGTCGAGTTGGACGAGATCGAGCGCCGCATCATGCAGCTCGAGATCGAGCGAGAAGCGCTGAAGAAAGAAAAGGACGATGCCACTCGCCTGCGACTGACTGCGCTGGAAGGCGAGCTTGCCAACCTCACGGAAGATCGTGATGCCCTCCGATCGAAATGGGATCAGGAGCGCAAGGCATTGACCAAGATTTCCGAGCTGCGAAATTCAGCTCGATCACACCCGGGTCGAAATCGAAGCGGCCCAACGTGAGTACGACCTGAACCGGGCTGCTCAATTGCAATACGGCGACATGGTGCAGATCCAGAGCCAGATCAAAGAGGCAGAGGCCGATCTGGAGCGGCTCCAATCGAGCGGCAAGTTACTCAAGGAAGAGGTCGATGCCGAAGACATTGCCGATGTCGTGAGCCGCTGGACCGGTATTCCGTCCAATCGGCTTATGGAAGGCGAGATCGAGAAGCTGCTGAACCTGGAAGACCGCTTGCACGAACGAGTGGTGGGTCAGGATGAGGCAGTGGAAGCGGTCGCCTCGGCCATCCGCCGCTCTCGTGCGGGTTTGTCCGATCCGAACAAGCCGATTGGGAGCTTCCTTTTCCTCGGGCCAACTGGTGTCGGCAAGACCGAGCTGGCGCGTGCGCTGGCTGAGGTGCTTTTCGACGACGAGCAAGCGTTGACCCGGATCGACATGTCCGAGTACATGGAGAAGCATTCGGTCAGCCGGTTGATTGGCGCGCCTCCGGGCTATGTCGGGTACGACGAAGGCGGACAGCTCACCGAAGCGGTGCGGCGCCGGCCGTTCAGCGTGATTCTGCTCGACGAGATCGAGAAGGCGCACCCGGATGTCTTCAATGTGCTGCTGCAGCTCCTCGACGACGGGCGATTGACCGATGGGCAGGGGCGAACCGTCGATTTCAAGAACACCGTCATCATCATGACGTCGAATCTCGGCTCGCAGTACATCACCTCTCTGGTGAGCAATGAAGAGGAGATGCGCGCGAAAGTGATGGAGGTCTTGCAGGCCTCGTTCCGGCCGGAGATGCTGAATCGCATCGACGAAATCGTGGTCTTCAAGCCATTGAGCCGCAAGCAGCTCGCCAAGGTCGTCGAGATTCAGCTCAGCAACGTTGCGGAACGTCTGGGTGAACGGCAAATCGAGCTCAAGGTTTCGGAAAGCGCCCGCGAGCTACTGGCGAACAAGGGGTACGACCCTGTGTATGGCGCTCGCCCATTGAAGCGGGTGATCCAGAAAGAGGTACTCGATCCGCTTTCGATCAAGGTGATCAAGGGCGAAGTACACGACGGAGAAACGATCACGGTCGACAACGACGGTGGGCATCTCACCTTCAAGTCAAACCTCACGGAAGCCCCGCTGCTCGCCTAGATTGCAGACACTACGAAAACGACCCGATCATTAAGGTGATCGGGTCGTTTTGTTACCCGCTTCGATAGAGTGAAGCGGCCCTATACTTCGCACCAGAAGTACCGTCGTAAAGCGAGATAGGAAATGATGGATATCGTCAGGGGCATTCTCACGTTCGTTGTCATGATCGGGGCGCTCATGGTCATCATCGGTCTGCTCGCGGCGATGTTCATGATCGTCTTCAGCATTGCGACCGGTGTCGACGAAAAAATGCAGGACTGATCGCTGGCCCGACTACTGTCACCGCGCGCATCGAGCGCCAGGGGGATTCCATGAATCGATCGCGATTCCGCGTGCTCTTCGTGTTCGCGGTTCTTTTGTTGGTGCTACCCACATTTGCCACCGCGGGCATAGGGCAGGTGCGCGCCCAGGACGCCACCCCGATCGCCACAGTTGCTCCTCCCTTGGCGGAGGCGATGCCCGCAGATACAGCGGCCTACGTTGCCACCGAGTTCGATCCCACCAGCGACCAATACCTGCAACTCAGCTCCCTGGCTGCTCGGCTCATCATTCCCGGAGCAGGAGACACAATTTCTGCCATCGTCAGGCAACTCACGCAGTTGCTGGCCAAGATTCCATCCGATCTGACCACCGTTCTGAAGGGTGAGGTCGGCATTGGCATCTCGGGCTTCGGTGCAGGAGATGATCTGGCATCTGGCAGTCCCGGTGATCTCATCGGATCGATTTGCCAGCCTATGCCGTGGTTCTCCATCCGCTCGAAGCCGGAAATGCACGAACGGTGGTCGAAGGGTGGTTCACCGATCAAGTGGTGCAACATGGCGGCGACGTGCAAAGGTCGCAGGCCGGCTCCATCGTGGTGTTACGCGATCCGACAGTGAACCCTGCCGACAGCGGTGCACTGGCCCTCGTCGCCTTCTCGGGCGACTATATCTTCCTCGGAACCAGCTATGCGTCGTTGCTTCCATACATCGAAGCGACGCAAGATTCCCGTCCCACCCTGGACGATTCGGCCGATCTGCAACGTTTGAATGCGGCCCTTCCCGCCGACCGTTTGCTTTTCGGTTACGCCGACGTACCGCTCTTGCAAGCCTCGACCGGTAGCTTGGAGATCTCAGGAGTCGAGGTTTCCTCAATCGATACGCCGTTTGGCCCAACCGCATTCACGATCGCCTCCGACGACGCCGGGCTACGGCTCGAATCGGTCTCTATTCCGCTAACCGCTGTGGCCGATCTTTCGGAAACGAGCGGCGAGAATCCTGATTTTGCGTCGCGCGTGCCGGATTCCACGCTGGCGCTGCTTGCGGGACAGGACCTGGGACAAAGCTGGGTGATGCAGCAGCTCCAGAAGGTGCTGCTCACGACGCTTGCTGGAGCCATGGGCGCTGGAGACATCGATCTCTCGGATTTTGACATCGCGGACCAGTTCGGTTTTCTGGCGATGTTGACCGGCGTTAATTTCAAAACCGATCTCATCGACCAACTGCAGGGCAATTACGGAGCCGCGCTCTTCACGCTCGATACCGAGGATCCACTGAAGAGCTCAGCCGTGATTGCATCCGATCTCGGTGACTCAGACCAGGTGTCGGTAGCGGTGACCAGTCTTGGCCCGCTCATCCAATCATCGGGCGCCGGCATGGCCAGCGTTACGACCGCCTCGATCGATGGCCAGACCGTGAACAACGTCACGATCACGTCAGACAGCCTGAGCGCCACAGTTCAATACGGAGTGGTCGATGATCAGCTCATGGTTGGTTTGGGCGATGGCATCGAAACGATCGCCGTTCCCTCCGCCACGAACTTGGAATCGTCTGCTGCCTACCAGGCCGCACTCGCGGAGCTTCCAGCCAACTACGACGGCGTCCTCTACGTCGATACGCAAGCAATTGCCCAAAAGCTTGCACCGTTGCTACTCGAATCACTGGCTGATGGCTCCAGCAATGCCATCCTCCAGTGTCTGGCGGGAGATACCGGCGCGGCTGTGGGAACTTCTGGTATTGCCGACTCAGCTGACGCCATCAGCGGGAGCTGGATCGCCGAGGCTGGCTGTTCCGTGTTGACGCAGCTGCTCGGCGGCAACGATGCGCTGCTCGACCTGATCGTTTCCCGTCTGCCTGGACCGTTTGCCGCTGTGAGCTACCACGAAGACGGCTTGCAGCATGTGTCCGGCGTGCTCATGGTTGGTTCCATCGACTCGTAACAATCGCGTGCTGCCGGTTGATTGATGAAGCACAGGAGAATCGTGTGTCCGAGATGAATATCGAATTGCTGAAACGGCTGTGCGAGACGCCAGGCGTCTCCGGTCGAGAAGGAAAGATTGCCGCCCAGGTGCGCGATGAGTTGCGACCGATCTGCGACGACGTAACAGTCGATGCGTTTGGCAATGTCACCGGTATTCGCAAAGGGACTGGCGGTCCCAGAGTGATGCTGGCAGCGCACACCGATGAGATCGGCTTCCTCGTTTCCCATATCGACGACCAGGGATTCCTGCGGGTACAGCCTGTCGGGGGGTTCGATATCACGGTGCTACCAGCGCAACGAGTAATGGTCTGGGATCGTACAGGCAATTCCCATCGCGGCGCGTTCATGATTTCGACCAAACCGGCACATCTGCTCGATGGCACTGAAAACTCGAAATTCAAGACCTCCGATCTTTTCATCGATCTCGGTATGACGGCGGAGCAGGTAAAAGCCACCGTCAATCTCGGCGACCAAGTCACCATGGATCGCACGTTAGAGATCGTCGGTGATTCGGTGATGACCAAATCTCTCGATGACCGGGTCGGTGTCTTCGTTATGATCGAAGCACTCCGAAAAGTCACAAACGCGAGCGCGGAGATCCATGCCGTGGCCACCACGCAGGAAGAGGTCGGTCTTCGCGGTGCCCGGGTAGCCGCCTACACTGCCGATCCTGACATCTCGATCGCCATTGACATCACACTGGCGCTCGACTTCCCTGGAATGAAACCGCAGGAATACGTCACCCAACTGGGAAAGGGCGCTGCGCTCAAGTACTTTGATAGCTCAGTCATCCCGAATCACAAGCTCGTCGACCATTTCCGTGACTTGGCTGAGACGAACGGAATTCCTTATCAATTCGAGTTCCTGCCGCGCGGGGGGACCGATGCGGGAGCGACCGCGCTCGTGCGTGGCGGAAATGCCGCTTTCACCTTGTCCATCCCCACGCGCTATGCCCACTCGGTGAATGAAATGGCCCGCATTGCCGATATCCAGGCGTGCATCGATCTGCTAGCAGCATTTTTGAACGATGCGGGCTCACGCAACTACGACATCGTCGACTGATTCGGCGGCCACATCGCGCGAAACCGAGCGGTCCCGCCGGTCGTTTCAACAACAACGACAAACCCACGGTGCCTGGATGGCGTAGGATTCAGGGTGGCCCGGGCAGAGAACTTTCGGTCCGCGGCGTCGGTTAACCTTTACGCGACGGCATTTACGATTCGACCCTCGAATGGAGTTAGCACGTGCCGATTGACGAGCAAACTGCAACGACCTCTTCCACCCAAGCCGAGCTCGATCGGTTGATGGAGACCTTTCGCAAGACCTGTCCGAACCCAACCCGGCGCGATTTGATGCGTTGGTCCGCCATTGTGGCGGCGGCTGCGGCCACGGCGAGAATCGGCGTCGGATCGGCGGGAGCTGCGCCTGCGACCACCAGTCAGTCTCTTTCCCGGTTTCAGGGCAGTGTCGTTTCCGATGCGAAAATCACGATTCCGTTCGATCCGTGGGGGCAAGAGGTAACGCTCGATCCACACCGCACGGTCAATTGGGGACCTTTCTGGGTCATGTTCCCGAACGTTTGGGGTGGCCTGCTGCGCTACGACCAGAATGGCGCGGTCGAAAACGATCTGGCTGAAAGCTATGAGCTCAGCGAGGACGGCGAGACCTATACCTTCAAAATCAAACCGGATCTGACATTTGCGTCAGGCAACCCGGTCAACGCTGATGCATTCATCTCCAGTTGGATGCGGGCGCTCGATCCGACCAATCCGTCTCCGATGGCCGATTTCATGTCGTTGGTCGAAGGGTTCGATGACTACGTTGCCGGGAATTCGACCGATATCGGTTTCGAAAAGATCGACGATCTGACGGTCGCCATCTCACTCAACGATGCCTACAGCTTCTTCCCGTCGATGCTGGCGGCGTACGTTTGGTCGGTTGTCGACCCGGCAGTCGTCGAGGAACTGGGTGACGACGAGTTCGCCCTCGGTGGAGCCGGTACCGGTCCTTGGCAATTCTCTGAGTTCGATCCCGCTAACAGCCTGGTAATGACGCCAAACCCCAACTATTGGGACGGCAATTCACCGTCGCTCACCGAGCTTACCTGGCTCTTCCTGACCGGGCCGGATGCCGCCAGTGCTGCGCTCGATCTCTATAAGTCGGGGAACGCCATATCGGCGGACATCCCGCTGTCTCTGCTCGAAACCGTCACCGGTGACGAAACGCTGAATGCGCAGCTCGTCAAGATCGCCCCGCAGGGAAGCGTGCGCGCCATCGGTATGGACTTCAATCAAGAGCCGTTCAACGATGTCCGCGTGCGCCGGGCCATTGCGATGTCTATCGACCGCGACGTGTGGGCCAATGAAATTTGGGAAGGGACATGGTCGCCAGGAGCGGTCATGATGCCGCCGGTGCTGAACACCATTGCCAATTACACAAGCCCGGACGGACTCGGTTTCGATGCCGCGTGGAGCCAAAGCGCTTCTGGATGACGCCGGCTTCCCCAACGCCGAAGGGCTGCCGACGATTACCTATTACCAGGCATCGGAGGATTCCGACTCCGATAAGGCCCGTGATGCTGCCCTCATAGCGATGATCAAGGAAAACAGCGGAATCGACATTGTGCATGACACGTCGTTGTCCATGCAGCAGATCGTCGATCAAACCGCGGACAACGGCGGAAGCCAGTTCAACATCGTCTGGTGGTGGAACATCTATAACACTCCGCATCTGCTCTCCGTGGTTGGCGCTCCAAACGCCGCCGCCATGTCGGGTGTCTTCAATTGGAACCCCGATCTCGAGCCGTCGGGAGACTTCGATCCCGGCGCCGATGCAGCAAATTTCCAGGATCTGGTAGATCAGGCCGAAGAAGAGCAGGACGAAGGCACGCGCAACGACCAGTACCAGCAGGCAGAGCAGCTTCTTCTGGAAAATGCGGTCTACGTTCCGCTGGGATACTGGATCCAGATGTACGTCCAAAGCCCAACCCTGCAGGGTACGCGCCAGGGACCCTGGACCGGTCGGCTTCCGGTGCTGTTCGATAAGGACGTGGTCCTCACCGAAGCTTAAACGGTTCGCATTCGCTCAGTTCGTATGGCAACGCGCCCGGGCAACCGGGCGCGTTTTCGTTTTTTCTGCGAACATCCGAGAGTCCGCCCGGAGCATGTACGAACGGTAGACTGATACGGCGTAGAATTCATGCCATAGCGCGAACCGCAGCGGGGAATCGACAACCGTGTCTGAATCGATCCTATTGAGTCTGATCTTTGCGGGAATTATCGCGCTGATCGGCTATATCGGCGCGAATGTCGGCGTGGCGCGTGGCTTTGTCCTTTCTGCGGCAGTGCTCGCCGGAGCAGAAGTCGCGCTCTGGTGGGCAGATTCCCTGGGGCAGCGATTCACTGACTGGTTCTCCATCAGCGGTGCAACGGGCCGCTACCTCGCTGGCATGGCTTTGCTCCTTGTCGTGACGTTGCTGCTCGGCTTTGCGGGGTCGATCGTGCTCGCCTGGGGAACGCCAACGCGGTGGGGAGCACTACTGGGCGGATTGCTCGGTGCAGCCAATGGTGCCTTGCTGATCGCGATGGCACTTCGGCTCTATTACCTGTCGTACGCGGGTCAGCTCACCAGCGACCCGCTCGCCGATTCGGTCGTTACGCGTCTGCTCTGGCGAAATTTCGACTGGTTCATTCTTGGGTTTGCGGCCGTAACCACCGTGCTGCTGCTCTACACGCGGTTCAGCCGGTTGCAGTTGGCGATCCCCGACCCTTCGGCACGGTCCAGCTCTGCGCGGCCAGTGCCTCCACCGGTTCCCAGGATAGATCCGCGCGCTCGCCCCGTCGAGGTTTCTCGTCAGCCCAGCCCACCAGCAGCGCAGGAATCGGTCAGCGGAAACGGAACAGTCGCCAGGTCGGAGTCCACGAGAATAGACGATACGATTTATGCGCCGGCTCGGTCCTCATCCCCAAGCGCTGGCCCGACGATGGAAGAGCGCACGACCATGGTGGAGGTGCACGAGACGAAGGTGCAGCTCCCCACTGCGCGGAACACGGTGCGATTTTGTCCTAACTGTGGCATGACCCTGGACGCGTCCGATCACTTTTGTCCGGACTGTGGCTATACCCTCTAAGGAGCACTTGATGACCAATGACGCCCGCCGCCAGCAGATTCTGGAGGCGATCGATGCGAATGCCGCCGAGCTGCGTGCCGTGTCCCAGTTCATCCACGACCATCCGGAAATCGCCCTCGAGGAAGTGAAATCAAGTGCCGCTGCGGCGGACGTGCTGGAGAAGTTCGGCTTCGAAGTCGAGCGAGGGATCGCCGGCCTGCCGACTGCTTTTCGGGCGACCGCCGGAACGGACGAGGGGCCCCACATCGCGTTCCTCGCCGAATACGATGCGTTGCCGGGAGTTGGTCATGGCTGCGGACACAATCTGATTTGCTTAAGCGCGCTGGCGGCCGGAATCGGCGTCAAGGCTGCCCTGAATGGAACGCCCGCGCGGATCACGGTTTTCGGCACCCCAGCCGAGGAAGCGGTCGGCGGCAAGGTCATCATGAAGAATGCCGGGATTTTCGAGGATGTAGACGCAGCAATGGGCGCGCATCCCTCAGATTCCGAAGGGGTTTGCCCGATCGATAGTGAAAGCTCCTCCAGGACGCTGCGCCACGCCAAGTGTATGCAACCTTGCTCGACGAAGGCACCTATCTGTGCTCGTGGCGCACGATGTATCGCATCTTGACCAGCCATGCCGAGGTACGCGAACGACGCGATCAATTGCGTCATCCTGCCTACACCAGGCCAGAACTGCTGGCGACAGGACCAAACCAGCTGTGGAGTTGGGACATCACCAAGCTGAAAGGTCCTGCCACCTGGACCTACTACTATGCATATGTGATTCTGGACGTGTATAGCCGGTACATCGTCGGGTGGATGGTGATGGAACGTGAGAATGCATGTCTGGCCGAAGAATTGATCGCACAGTCATGTGCAAAGGAGGGAATTGTGCCGGAAACGCTGACGTTGCATGCGGATCGTGGCAGCGCGATGACATCGAAAACGGTGGCGGTATTGCTGGCCGACCTGGAAGTGACGAAAACGCATAGTCGTCCGCATGTGTCCAATGATAATCCGTACTCGGAAGCGCAGTTCAAAACGCTGAAGTATCGACCAAGTTTCCCGAGCAGTTTGGGAGTTTGGCGGATGCACGAGCGTGGATGCGGACGTTTGTGACTCTGGTACAACGAGGAGCATCGCCATAGTGGAATTGCCTTACTGACACCAGCGATGGTCCATCGTGGGCAAGCAGCAGAGGTGTTGGAAGCACGGCATGAGGTGATGCAGTCAGCCTATGCGGCGCATCCCGAGCGCTTCGTGCGTGGGACGCCGGCCATGGCGACACTGCCGGAGACCGTTTGGATCAATCCGCCTGCGGCGACGAGCGCCCAGGAGATGAACACACTCGCCGATACTCTCTAAATTCGACTCGAAGTTGTTTCAAAGTACTAGACACATTCCGCTAACCCTGAACAAAGCTCGCTTCTTAACTTGCAATTTGAGCATCAGGACCAGGTGACTAAGGCTGGACCGCTCCCTACTTTTGCTCAACAAGGCATACCAATGTCTGAATATGGGCGCTGGTGTAAATCGCTGTATAGTCGTACAGGGATGGTCCTGTAATGCCTCTTAAGCCATTTTCAAGACCTCGGCTGTGGGTGTCAGCATTGCGAGGCCAGAAGGTCATATGCTAGATAGTCAGTTTGAGCGATTCTGTAATAGTCTATGGGCGCAGTGGAGTGAAGATCGGCTAGAGCTTTCTCCATACATTCTCGCCAACTTCCAAACAGATTATGCGCCTGAACCATATTTGAGCTTCGGTACTTTAGACAATCCTCTTATCGCTCTGACGACCAACCCAGGAGGAGGCCTAAGCATCCAGCATCGTAATACTATTTTGGCTAGTCATTCTATCGTACACTCTTACACGATACCTATGATGATGTGGCAGTGAACCTTGGCAACTTCTATGCTCAAAATCTTACAGGACAAGCAAAACGGAGGATTGATGGATTAACACAACTAGCGACCCTAACTGGACGTACAGGAGTGCTACAGATTGAGTGCTGTCCATTCCATAGTAAGAACCTTCCAAGTAAGCATGAGTTGATACATCAATTGGCTGTTGATGAGCTCTTATCGTCCTATGTAACTATCTACATAGCACTACCTCGAAGATAAGGACGTGTTTATTATGTTGGCTGTCGGATCTAATAGTGAGCTTGCTCAAGGAAGAATCCAGTTTCTCCGTGGCTCGACTGGCAAGCTCACCTCATTGGATTTCAGCTTCCTGCGGCGACAACTCTATCCCATTGTTCATAAAGGCTCGAAGACAACTGCTGCTCTACTTGTTGATTGAAGTGATAGACATTCGAAAAGCCTATTCTTGATGATGGGAGGGAATCATTTGCCTTCTTATAATGGACTAAGGAATATTTCACAATATCTGAAACATTGAGCTGCCTTTGATTGGTTCCTGAACACACGCCGCTGAAAACATATACCTTCTATCTGTGTATACGGCATACCAATGTAATTTTACTTGATACATTTTGACTTTGATATTTGGGTTAATTTAAATTTTCCTATATTTTTAAGGGTGTGGTTTCTGAAAAAGTAGTGCGACGGTAAAATGGCTTGAGAT
>CAVVQC010000004.1:0-19120 GCA_963750275.1 uncultured Chloroflexia bacterium | reverse complement strand
GCGTGCCGTTTCGGGGTCAGTGCCGTTGACGGCTTCTACACGCAGCAGGCTGAAGAATTTCTCGTTGTCTTTCGGCGGTCGAACCTGACCGGAGACCCGATCTCCGGTCCGCAGACCAAACCGGCGAATCTGTGATTGCGAAACATAAATGTCGTCCGGTCCCGGGAGGAGTCGCGCACCGCGCAGGAACCCGAACCCGTCCTCGATGATCTCGAGAATCCCGTCGCCAAAGACCGTTCCTTCGCGCTCGGTGCGCGCCTGCAACAGGCGAATAATGAGGTCCGGACGCTTGATGCGCGTATAGCCCTGAATCTCATATTCCCGCGACAACTCAAAAAGTTGCTCCTCGGGCATCGTCTCAAGTTCCGCCACGATCAGGGCCGGACCAACATCGGGCCGCGGCTCGAGCGCTTCATCCACATATTCGCGTGGACGGCTATCGCGGCTCCGGCGACCGCCTCGGCCATTTCTGTTCTCGCGACCTCGGCCTCGACCGTTCTGGGAGCTTCCGTCGCCTCGGTCGCCATCGTTGGTCACGCCGCCATCGTCGGCCGTACCTTTGGTCGTGCCGATCTCGACAACGGTTTCGACCGCTGCCGGACCATCCTGAGTCGCCACTGGACCGTTTTCTTCCAGATCCATAAATTTTTCTCCGTTATTGGATTCTCGGGTCTCCTCCACAGGAGATCCCCGCCACGTCCGGAAAGCACAAACCGGCGGGCATTACGAGCAAGTTGAAGAGCGCCCGTGAGTCGTCGGGCGCAGGCTCAGAGCACGTGGACAATGTGCGATTGTCAGCTGCATTGCGTTCAGAGAGATGCTCTTCGAGTCTGATGTCGCGCACCGACTGATCGCCGGTACTCGCGAGAAATTGATCCGCACCTGCGGATTCGACTCCAGTTAGGAACCCACGCACAAGCAGGGGTATAGGTGCTTGTTGGGTAGAAAAAGAATATCACGGGACGTTGAGAACGTCAACGCACGACAGCGCGAACGATTCCATTTTGGCAAGAGCTGAAGTTAGTTCCTATTCGATCGGAGATTGCGCAGCTGCTCGAGTTTTTCAAGCCGGTGTTCCGCGTCGATTTTGCGAACGGTACCCGAGACAGAGCGCATCACCAGGGTTTGCGTCGTGGCTCCCGTACTGGTCAGATGAATGCCCCGCAGCAGCTCGCCGTCGGTAATTCCGGTTGCGGAGAAGAAGATGTTTTTTCCGCTCACCAGGTCACTGGTGGTCAACTTACGCTGAACGTCGATACTATCCCGCTGAGCGATCGCTTGCTCGGCTTCATTGCGAATCCAGAGGCGACCCTGAATCGCACCTCCGACGCAGGTGAGCGCGGCAGCCGCGATGACAGCTTCTGGTGCTCCACCGATCCCCATGAGTACGTCGACACCGGTATTCGGCATCGACGTCATGATGGCGCCGGCGACGTCACCGTCGGAGATCAGCTTGATACGCGACCCGGCCTGTCGAACCTCGGCGATGAGATCATCGTGCCGTGGGCGATCCAGGATGACGACCACTAAATCCTCTATACGTTTCTTGAGCGCCCGGGAGATGCGCTCGAGATTTTCAGTGGGTGACATATCGATGTCGATCACATCGGCCGCCGCTGGACCGACCGCAATCTTCTGCATGTAGGAGATGTCCGGGCTTGTGAACATCGTTCCCCGGTCAGCAAGCGCGACCACGGCGATTGCATTTGGCATGCCGTTCGCCAGTAACCGCGTTCCGTCGATAGGGTCTACCGCGATATCGACTTTCGGCTCACTGCCGGTACCAACTTGCTCGCCAACATAGAGCATTGGCGCTTCGTCTTTGGCGCCTTCCCCGATAACGACCAATCCGTCCATGTCGACCGAACCGAGAAAATAGCGCATGGCGTCGACTGCGGCTTGATCAGCGTCTTCCTTCCGCCCCTTCCCCATCCACGCAGCCGAAGCGAGCGCGGCAGATTCGGTTACTCGCGCGAGCTCGAGTGCCAAGTTTCGATCGATGATTTCGGACATTCCACCCCACCTTGCTGCCAGCGCCGGTCCATAGTGCATTTCAGTTGGAGCAGTTTACCGCTCTTCATGGTCCGACCGAAGCCAGTCGCGTGCGGCCATTCCAAGATCCTCGACCGTTCCGTGCCGAACCGTACAATCTGGCAACGCGCGGATAAATGTGCTGCCATAGCTTTTGGTAAAGATTCGACTGTCGAGCACCGCCACAATCCCGCGATCTGACGAGGAACGAATCAGCCGTCCGAATCCTTGTCGAAACTTCAACGCGGCGCGTGGAAGCGAATACTGCTGAAACGGTTGCTCGAACTGCTCACTGCGAGCGGCAAAGAGCGGATCGGTGGGGACATCGAACGGAAGTCGTGTAACGACCAGGCCGCTCAATTCGTCACCAGGTACATCGACGCCTTCCCAGAACGCAGCCACACCGAGCACCACCGTTTTCGGATTGCGCTTCATCCGTTCCACCAGCTGGTTTGGCGAACCATCGATATCCTGCGCCAGTACCGTAATCCCCAACGATCGCAGATCCTCCCGTAATCGCTGCTGAACTCCACGAATGGCGGCATGCGACGTGAAGAGCGCCAGGGTTCGGCCCATCGAGAGACTCGGCTAATGCAAAGATCGCGTCTCGCACCGCATCGAGGTACGCCGCATGACGTGGGTCCGGGACATCACGTGCGATATAGAGAAGTGTGGAATTCCGATAGTCAAAGGGAGACGGGAGCACGAGTTCGTTTGCGTCTTCAATCCCCAACTGCTGACGCATCAGGTGAAACGTTCCCTGGCTCCGAAGCGTCGCGGAGGCGAATACCGCACTGCTCGTCCGCACCAGCAGCTCACCCGCCACCAGATCTGCTACTTCGAGTGGCGCGCCAAAGACCGATGCCTCCGTAGAATTTCGACGTCCCGAGAGCCAGTAAACGAAACCAGGCTCTGGTTCTGAGACGACTGCACGCAACCGAGATTGCATCTCTTCGAGCTCTCTTCGCCACATCGAGAGATCGAGCAACGCGGGCTCGATCTTTTCGAGCGATTCACTCTGGCCCGCGGCATCCCCAAGCTCGTCGATCAACCAACGGCTGGTTTGCAGCAGCTCAGTGAAGACAACGTCGAGCGATTCCCAGGTTTCCTGCAGAAGCTGCCAGTTCGGGAGATCTCGCGTTGAATCGAGGAGTCGGCGCGTGACGGCATAGTTCGATGCATCGTCGTTATCTTCCACGAACCTGGCTGCCGCCTGGAAAAACAACTCTGCCCAATGCTTGCCGCGTTCCACCGACGTCACTGCGCCACGCAACACCTCCAGGGCTTTACGCGCATTCGCCGGCTTCACTTGTAAGGCTCCGGCGGCCGAAAGCGCCTCGACCGCACGGCCGCAATGCCCCACGATCGAGGCTCCTTGCAAGGTCGCGTATTCCCCCAGAGCGCGATCCACACGGGGTCCCGATACCGTGAAGCTGTACTGATTCGTCGCCACAGACTCGATATGTTGCGCTTCGTCTACGATCAGCTTGTCGAGCGAGCCGAGTACCGAGCTCTCTTCGCCCAGACTCGCAAAGAGGAGGGCGTGATTCAGAACGATGATGTTCGCCTTTTGCGCTTCGATCCGCGAGCGATTGAAAAAACACCGATTGCCAAATGACGAACGACAAACGGTCTGAAGGCAGTTGTCGTTGGTGGCCGACAGCGTCGCAAACGCACGTTCCTCTGCAGGAATCAAGGAAAGCTCAGCCCGATCTCCGCTCACCGTCGATTCCAGCCAGATCGCAATTTTGATCTTCAAGCTATCCATCGCTGCGTCGGCGCTCGGAGTACGCACTTCAGCCAACCACCGTCTCAGGCAGAGATAGTTCGAACGTCCTTTGAGCGCCACCCCAAAGACAGGTGAACCACCACAAGCCTGCAAGGCGTCGGAAGCGAGCGGCAGATCTTTGGTAACGAGCTGCTCCTGGAGTCCTCTGGTGTAGGTCGAGACAATGACGGGTTCGCCATGTGCCTGCGACCAAAGCGCCGCCGGGACCAGATACGCAAGCGACTTTCCGATACCTGTTCCAGCTTCGACCAGCAGAACTCCGTCATGCTCCAGCGTTTCAGCCACGGCTTCCGCCATGCGCACCTGGCCATCGCGGCGTTCGTACCCTGAAATACTTTGCGAAAGTCCCCCACCCGATTCGAAGATCCCATCGATATCCACACTCGCAACCGCGTCTGTTCCGGTTCGCGAAGCGCGTTCCCGCTTCCGTTTCTTGCTGGGACCGTTGGCAAACTCGCGTTCCGGGTTTTCTTCGGCAAGGTCTGCAGCCATTGCGAACAGTTCGTGGAGCTCAGGACGGCCCGTCAACGCCCAGCTTTCCAGTTGCCGAAGGAAGGGACCGCCGCGCGCGATGAGCCAATCGACGCGCCCTGCCACCAATCGCGATTTATCCTCGAACCCGTCATCACTCCGCGGTAGTTCTTCCAGATTGGAGTTGAAAAGAGCGATGAACGCAGCGAAATCGATTGGCGTGAACGCGACGAATCCTTGCGGCACGAGGCGGTCGGTGAGCTGTGCGGCATCCACCGCGATGACAGTCAACCCACGGAGAAGATGTTTGATTCCATCGAGAGAATCATCGGGACCAACTGCGTGAAACGCGATATCGGCGGTCGACGAGAACACAGCGACCCGCAGGTAGCCGGTCGCTCGATCTTCAGACAGGAAGGCAAAGGCAGGGGCAGACATACGATCGGAAACCTAACCGCGGCTAGGTGAGCCGGCCGTACCTGAGCTCTTCAGCAACCGCCACAATGAGTCCCAGCAATTGGTACACCCCGCGGACAACCGGCTCCCGTTCGATGTACTCGTTTTCCTTGTGCACATTTCCACCCGTGGTCAAGCCGATGCAGACAGCAGGGATTCCACGGCTGATAGGAATGTTCGCGTCAGTGCTGGAGGCATCGCCAGTCGGAGTAATACCCAGCGATTCGATAATCGCACTGGCAATGCGAGTAATCCGTGAATTCGGGGCAACCTGCCCCGCCGGGCGCACACCCAGCAACTCGGCCGTAACTTTTATCTCGCTGCGATTGCGTTTGAGAATGCGCTCGACGTCGGCATTGAGACTCGCCAAAGCGTCCGCGCTCACCGATCGCAGATCCAGCAGGAACGTGCAGCTCTGAGCGATTGTATTTACCGAAATGCCGCCTTCGATGGTGCCTACATTCAATGTGGTTTTCGGATGAGTTGGCAGATCGATTTCGTCCAGTTCGCTGAGAATGCTCGCGGCGACCTGAATGGCATTCCGGTTGCCAAAGTCTCCCCAGGAGTGCCCACCTGGTCCTTCGACCGTGATGCGATAGCGCATGCTTCCCACTGCTATGTGCGTGACTCGACCCAGATTGTGGCCCTCGATCGCGATCACCGCCCCGATCTCCGGATGCGCATCCATTACCGCGATCATGCCTCGCAGATTGCCTAAGCCTTCCTCACCGACGTTGCCAGTGATGAGCAGATCGACGTCTGGTCGCAGTCCTGCGGCCTCCAGCATGGCCGGGATCAACAGCGCCGATGCAATGCCGAGACAGTTATCACCAATTCCCGGACCATACGATCGCTTCTCGTCATGAAACACCTTCAGCGGGGTGCCAACAGGAAAGACCGTATCGAGATGTGCGGCGATCAACAAACGAGGCGACTCGGTGAGACCCTTCATCCGTCCAACGACATCACCGATCTCGTCCATTTCGACGTGATCGAAGGGCAGAGATTCCATCATCCCCTGGACGAGTTCAGATCGGCGAAACTCGTCACCGGTCGGCGCGGGAACCACGGCGATCTCTTCCGCCAACGCGAGCACGCGCGGCGTAAACTGCTCCGCAGTCCGATAGAGCGCGGCTCCAATGTCTCCGTGGACTACCGGAGTAAGCTGAGCGCTCCGCGCCATTATTGAGGCCTTCTACGAAACATCGACGAGCTACCAACGTGATTCGTGGGTCGGGCAAGTATATCCGACGGGTTATGAACTCCCGATGTCGCGATACACTCGAACTCTATCCGCGAGATACTTACCGCAGCGCAGACACGATTTGAGTACGTGCGCGACTTATAGCGTTGCCAGCAAGGTGCGCTGGCCGGGAGATACAGCATGAGCTATCACCGATATCGACGCGGTCATCGTTGGCGCCGGGGGCGCCGGACTGATGGCCGCCATTCAAATGGCGGGCAAGGCGAACATCGCGGTTGTCAGCAAGCTCTATCCTCCCCGTTCCCACACCGGAGCCGCCCAGGGCGGAATCAGCGCCGCACTCGGCAACACGGAGGAAGACCACTGGCAATGGCATATGTTCGACACGGTCAAAGGTGGCGACTACCTCGTCGATCAGGACGCCGCCGAGGTCCTCGCACGCGAAGCGATCGACGCCGTGCTCGAACTGGAGCACATGGGCCTCCCGTTCAACCGCACGCCGGAAGGCAAGATCGACCAACGTCGGTTTGGCGGTCACACCCGCAACTTCGGCGAAGGTCCCGTGCGCCGCGCCTGCTTCGCCGCCGACCGCACCGGCCACATGATCATCCAGACGCTGTATCAGCAAGGAATCAAGCACAACGTCAACTTTCCTCGACGAAGCAGTTCTTGCTGGATCTGCTCTTCACTGAGACGGGCGAATGCTGCGGCGTGGTGACCAGGGAGCTCAAGACCGGCGAGATTCCATGACTGCATGCCAAAGCGGTCCTGATCGCCACGGGCGGCTTCGGACGCGTCTTCAAGATCACGTCGAATGCGATGGCGGGAACCGGCGACGGCATCGCCATTCGCCTACCGCCGCGGCGTGCCGCTGATGGACATGGAGTTCTATCAGTTCCATCCCACCGGGCTTTACAAGCTCGGCATCCTCCTCTCGGAAGCTGCTCGTGGCGAAGGCGGCATCCTGCGCAACAGCGAAGGCGAGGCGTTCGCCGCGCGATACGCTCCTACGATGAAAGACCTTGCCCCGCGCGACATGGTTTCCCGCTTCATCTATCAGGAAGTCAAAGAGGGGCGCGGGATCGATGGCAAAGACTATGTCCATCTCGACGTGACCCACCTGCCGCCTGAAGTCATCGACGCCAAGCTGCCGGACGTGACCGACTTCGCCCGCACCTATCTCGGCGTCGAGCCGAAAACCGAACCAGTGCCGATCCAGCCGACCGCCCACTACGCGATGGGCGGGCTTCCGACCGATCTCGAGGGTCAGGTCATCTCGGATGCGAGTCGGAACCGTGATTCCCGGTCTCTACTCGGCCGGCGAATCAGCCTGCGTGTCGGTCCATGGCGCAAATCGGCTTGGCACCAATTCCCTGGTCGACCTCGTCGTGTTCGGCCGGCGCGCCGGCAGCATATGCTTCGATTACGTCAAGACCGCGACTTGCCGCCCCTGCCGTCCGAACCCGAGCAGCCTGCTCGAGATGAAATTGCGGCAGATTCTTGGCGCGGCCGAAAGGCGAGAACCCGGCCGACATTCGGCGCAGATGCAGGAGGTGATGATGGACAAGGTCTCCGTCGTCCGCGACGCCGAGGGTATGACCGAAGCGCAGGCTGATTGTCGAGTCTCTGCGCGATGCCTTTACCCACGCATCCGTCCAGGACAAGGGCGAGATCTTCAATACCGATCTGACGGAAGCACTCGAACTCGGGTACATGCTCGATCTGCGCCGAGACGATCGTCGTCGGGCACTCGCGCGCGAAGAGAGCCGTGGCGCCCATTTCCGCGACGACTTCGAAAAGCGCGACGACGTGAACTGGCTCGCCCACACCATGGTCATCACAAAACATCCGGACGGATTTGGCAGTGACCAAAAAGCCGGTCACGATCACCACGTTCGAACCGAAAGAGCGGGTACATACTAGGCATCGCGTCAAGCGGTCGCCAGCGAAAGGTGACACGACCGTGGAGGTTACGCTTCGCATCAAGCGATACAACCCCGAAACCGACGTCAAAGCCGAATTTTCGAGGAATATCAGGTCGAGGTCGAAGGAACCGACCGGGTGCTCGACGCTCTCAACAAGGTCAAATGGTATCAGGACGGCACGCTCACCTATCGTCGATCATGCGCCCATGGCATCTGCGGCTCCGACGCGATGCGCATCAATGGACGCAACCGGCTGGCCTGCAAGATTCTGATGAATGAACTCGGCGACGAAGTCACGCATCGAACCGCTGATCGGCTTTTCGGTCGATCAAGGATCTCGTCGTCGACATGGACAGGTTTTTCGACGGCTACAAGTCGATCAAGCCATACCTGATCGCCGAGGGAGCATCCAGCCGGCGCTGAGCGCCGGCAGTCCCGCCGAGCGCGAGCGATTCGACGACACGACCAAATGCATTCTCTGTGCGGCGTGCACGTACGTCCTGCCCGATCACCTGGACGAATGATGAGTTCGTGGGACCAGCGGCCATCGTCAACGCCCACCGATTCATTTTCGACAGTCGTGACCAGGGCGCGGCGCGAGCGACTGCGGATCCTGAATCAACGCTCCGGCGTCTGGCGCTGCCGAACCATCTTCAACTGCACCGATGCCTGCCCGCGAGATATCAAGATCACTGAGGCGATCGAAGAAGTGAAACGCGCACTTCTCACCGAGACGTATTGATATGGATAACCCATTTAATTGGGAGTACATGCGAACGACGCCGGGAACCAACGAGGTGTTCGGGCCCTTTTCGATCGTGTATCTCATCCTCTTCGTTGTGGGCTTCGTTCTCTCGATCGTGATCTACAACGGCTGGGCCAAGAAGCAGTTTTCGGACCCCATTCTGCATCGCATGGCGCGAAAATGGGCTGGGATTGCCATCGTGATCTTCGGATTAGGGCTTTTCTTCTTCCTGATCCGCTGGTTGCAGATCAATCCGTTTGGTCTTGCGCGCCGCTATTGGCTCTGGCTCTCACTCCTCGCGTTGGTCGCACTTGTCATCTACGCAGTGTGGGACTACAAGACCCACTACACGGCGCTCAAGGCGCAATACGATGAGCAGCAGCGCCGCAGGCAATTCTCGAAAGCCAGCGGCCACGGTGGGGCGAGCGCGATTGAACGCGAGAAGCCCTATGCAAGTGTCACCCCTGGTCCTCGACCACGACCGGTAAAGCGGCGACGCAAGTAACCAGCACGATGGTGCAAATGGAAAACGGTCCGGCGGAATACCGCGGACCGTTTTCTCTTTCTTGAGAGGGGATTGGCCGTGCACCCTCTGTCGATCGGCGACCCTCCGGCTTTCCGGCGCTCGCTTGCTCCGGCGGGGCATCCCCGCGTCACCCGAGACGTTCCGCTTAAGGCTGCTACCTTCCGGTCCTGACCTGGTTCACAGTGTCTCGCCGCGCGGGACCCGGCCTTCAACACCACGTGGCGACGGTAGTCCCACAGGGCCGGACCTCGAGAGGGAATTCAACCCCGCTAAAGCGGGTTGCGGGTACAGGGCACCGCTAGCTCCCCGTCTAGCACGACCGTCGGGAAGTTTAGCATCAAACGGCCCTGATTACTCCGGTGGAAGTGGGTGATCCGCCGGCCATTCGATGACCCGGGGACCAGCATCCGTCATATCCGGGAAGTCGCTCAACCGGCGCAGGACGCGAACGTTGAGATCGTCGTTCACCTGGACCTGGCAGGAGAGCCGCATGGATGGGGTCCGGTCTTCTACCCGGGAAAGTCGAGCTTCTTCGGGCTCGGTCAACGGTCCGGGATCACCGGACAATACGTCCACACGGCAGGTAGTGCATCGCGCATTGCCGCCACAACGATGCAAAATATCGATACCGGCATCTTCGATCGCCAGCACCAGCCGGCGCCCTGGTTCGGTCTCTATTGGATCGGGGAATCCTTCCACAGTTACGACAGGCATTCGTTTCCTTTCTGACAGGTGGTTTTCGATCTCGCGAGTCATAGCCTATCAGAGGAGAGAACGCGATAGGTACGACACCGGTCGTATACTTCTTACCCTGGAGTGCTCAGGGCGTTGCTTGCGAGGAGATTGACCGATATGGTGATGAAATACGTCAATTGGGCGCTGCGCAGGCAGGCCACGGATACGGATACGCCGCACTGCCCTGGGCACAAAGTCGAGATGCGACTCCGCGGCGTTATTGGGCAACCCACTCGTTTTCGATGGCAGACCGAAGAGGAGTACACCTACATCTACTTTTGCCCCATCGACAAGTGCGACGAAACGGTGGAAGTGGTTCGCCGAAAAGCGCAGGTTCCGGGTGGAACCGACATTCCCAGTCGACCCGTGTATGCCCGGCCGAACGATCGCTAAACAAGCAACTTCGAATCTCGAGATAGTAGACTCCCGGCAGCTCGCCGGGAGTCTTCCCGCTATTTAACGATTCTCGCCCTGATAGATACCCTGATATCCAGTCTCATCAGGCGTAGAAAGTTGAATGAATACAAGCTGCGCCACACGCGCACCGAGCTGCACGCGAAACCCGTCGGAGTTGTACACCACTAACAGCGAGGTGGAACGACCTGAATACCCAGCGTCCCAGACGGCTGTATGGATGGCGACCCCACTCCGCGTCAGACTCGATCGTGGACGACCGAGCGCCATCAGATCTTTGGGCAGGCTGACCGTCTCCGCGTAGGTGACGTGGTACGCACCTGGAGCGAGCTCGAAAAAGCCCCGTTCGTCAGTCTCCACCACCTCGAGTTCCGGGAGTACGCGATCCGCATTGTCGATTCCAATCGTTCCCGCCCCGGAGTATCGACGCACCTCCGCCAGCGTCAAATCGAATCCGTTCGCCTGAACCTGCGCGTCGAGATCGGCGAAACCACTGAAGAGCGGCACATCGGAGCCGATCAAGGCACGTATTTCATTCGAGCTGAGCACCGCTCCCAAGTCGCATTCTCCCCTGTTGTCGATTGTTCAAATCCTCGAGCGATGATACTGTAGTAGTGCATAGTCAATGCTTGGATACTCTGGTATTGGCTGTAGTCTTCTCGAAGGAGCGTGTGGCCCATGCAGGTCTTCCAGGTTCAACCGAAAACATCGACCGTTTCAACGCCAGGATCACCCGGAGAAGCATTCGACGCCTACGGGCGTCAGATGACGTACCTGCGTATTTCCCTCACTGACCGGTGTAATTTCCGCTGCGTCTACTGCATGCCAGCCACCGGAATGAAGTTTCAACCGAGAGAAGAGCTGTTATCTGACGAAGAGCTCCTACGCCTGGTTGGCCTCTTTGCCGCCTCAGGATTCACGAAGCTTCGTCTCACCGGTGGCGAGCCGACGATCCGACCGCACGTCGAAGATCTCATTCGGGAAATGAAGAAGTTCCCGGGTATCGAAGAGATCTCGATGACGACCAATGGTCTGCTCCTTCCACGCATGGCTGCTGATCTGCGCGATGCCGGTCTCGATCGCATCAACGTGTCCATCGATACGCTCGATCCGCTGCGATTCAAGTTCATGACCCGTGGCGGTCGTCTCGATCTGGTCCTCGCCGGCATCGAAGAAGCGGAACGAGTGGGGATCGGCCCGATCAAATTGAACACCGTAGTCGTGCGCGGCCAGAACGAACAAGAAGTCATCGACATGGCCGCGCTCAGCATCGACAAGCCCTGGGAGGTCCGTTTCCTCGAGATCATGCCCATGGAAGGGGTCGGCATGGTCTACGACGAAGGACTCGTGACGACCCAGGAAACGCGCGATCGTCTCGAGCACCACTATGGCCCGCTACTCCCAGTCGATTCCAACCCATCCGATCCGGCCAGGTTGTGGCAGCTCCCGGGGGCGCGCGGCACCATCGGGTTCATCTCGCCCGTATCTGAGCCGTTCTGTCAATTCTGCAATCGTGTACGGTTGACCGCGGACGGGAAGTTGCGCCTCTGTCTCTTGCGGAACGACGAGATCGATTTCCGCGAAGAAATGCGCAACGGGGTACCAGATGAGGAGTTGCTTCTGCGCCTTCGCGCCGGCATTTGGCGCAAGCCGTGGGGTCATGGACTGGCAGAGGGAGATCTGAACATTGGGCGCGGAATGTCACAAATCGGCGGATAGCTCGAACTCGCCCCTGCGGCGAATCATGATCCGCTTCGACTTACCGCCCGGGGTTCTGGAATCGTTCCAATCAGAATTCCCTTCGATCGAATTCATACAAGCGCCCGATGCCTTCCACAATCCGACTCCACTCGGCGATGTCGACGCAGCCGTCACCTGGGCTCTTACCCCCGAGGAAATCGAAACTGCCCCGAATCTCCGATGGGTGCAGTGGATAGGCGCAGGTGTCGATCATGCTCCACTGGATGCGCTGAAAGCTCGGAGCATTCTGCTTACCAACAACCGCGGTGTCCATGCAAACAACATCGCTGAACACGTCGTCGGTATGATGATTGCGCTGGCTCGCAATTTCCCCGGTCTCGTTCATGCGCAAGATCAACAAAACTGGTCGATCGACGACAACCGGTGGACCGTGCGGGAGCTGGCCGGCTCACGGGCACTCATGCTCGGAGCTGGCAATATCGGCTCGGCTGTGGCGAAGAAAGCGATCGGCTTGGGGATGGAGGTCGAGGTCATGGGACGCCATCGCCGCGCTTCATTTATCGACGGCGTCACGTATCGAACGATCGATCAGCTCGATAGCATTCTTCCAACCGTCGATCACGTCATTATTGGAATTCCGCTTACGCCGGAAACCCAGAATCTTTTTGATGACCGCCGGATCGCGCTCATGAAGCCGGGAGCGGTCATTTACAACGTGGGCCGGGGTCCCATCCTGAACACGGACGCACTCGTCTCAGCACTACAAAGCGGACATCTCGGGGGAGCCGGAATCGACGTCTCCGACCCGGAACCGCTCCCATCGGGTCACCCGCTCTGGTCGGCCCCAAATGTCTTCATCACCGGCCACACCTCTGGCCGAACGCCCTACTACTGGCAGCGAGGCGGTCGCATTCTCCGCGCAAATATTGCGCACTATCTGGCCGGAGAACCGCTGGAGAATCTGGTCGATTTCGATCAGGGGTACTGAAGCAGGGAATCGATCTCATCTGGAGATAACAGCCGTGCTCCAGGCGCGAACGAAAGCGGCACCATCTCTACTTCGGAAGCGAAAAACGACGAGACGGCAGCTCGTAGCGCATCAAGTGAATCTTTTCGAAGGAGCGCAAGCGTCGATCCGCCTTCGCCGCCACCCATCATGCGCGCTCCAACAACTCCGGGAACTGACCGCATGACTTGCACGAGCGCTTCCACTTGTGGATGACTGATGGCATAGTCACCGGCAGACGAAGCACCAGAGGCGTTCATGAGCGCCCCGAACGTCTCCCAGTCCTGCCTTTGGAGCGCGGCTTCGCCCGCTTGCACGCGTCCGATCTCGGAAACGATGTGCCTGGCGCGCGCGTCGAGCGGCGCCGGGAGCACTCCGGCGTCCAGTCCTTTCAAATCATCCAGTGTGACAGCAGCGAGATTTCCTATGGGGCGATTCCAATGCGCCTCCAGCATCTGCACCGCGTCGGCGCACTCACGCACCCGGATTGGATACGACGAGGTGCCGAGCGTGCGCTCGACCCGAGATTCAACCACCACGAAACAATAGTCGCCAAGGTCGGGAGCAATCGAAGTCGAACCCTCTGGCCCTTCGAAGCGAATCACTTCACCGAAGACCGAAGCGGATTGGTCCATGGTGCCACAGGGAACGCCGGTCCAATTCTCCGCCGCCTGCGCGTCGTAGACCAGCTCCGCGCCACTTGGTGGTGAAGCGTTCAGCACGAGCGTCAACGCGACACACAACGCCGCTGACGAGCTCATCCCCGATCCAATGGGTATGGAGGTTGCGACCACCGTTCGACCGCTCCGGAGCCCGCGGCGCTTGGATCGCGAACGCGCGACGGTTCCCAGCACAAAGTCGCTCGGAAGCGGCGATCCGGGACTCGACGGCGCCAGCGATTCCGCCTCTATATCGATCGCGCTCGATGGCTGGTCAGGAAAGTCTGCAAAAAGGACCGCAAGTTCGGATGAGTCATCCGAAAGAATTACTGTGGTGCGGTCGATTGCGGCAGCGAGCACCGGCCCCCCGTTGTAGTCGACATGGTTGCCCAGTATCTCGATACGTCCGGGAGCGACTGCACAGCGGCTTGGTCGCCAATCAGTGCCCCATATCTGCTGAGCAGATGCCAGGGCACGTTGTGCGGTTTGGATGAGATCCAGCTCATGGGACGACTGCATCGTCTCCCGAGAATCAGACATCACCGGCGCATCTGCACGACTTTGTATGCCTCGGCCAGCTCGAAATCTTGACCTGCGGCGACTTCGGCATTTCGCTCGCGCACCCGCTGGGCCATTTCGACTCCATCACCCACCTGAGACGCGTGTTCCTTGAGCGATGCAATCTTTGTGTCGATCGTTCCCGTTATGTCGATGACCAGGTCTGGTTGTTCAGCATTGAAAAACCAGATTTCCGCCGTTTTGTGAGGTTCCAGACCCGCTGCAAGATGCTCCGGGAAGTAATGGGGATCGCGAGCGGTCGGATAGACCGAATCGATCGCCGCAAATCCGCACGCACGATGATCTGGATGTAACGCATAGGGTCGGTAGGGATCATGGCTGACGACGACATCTGGCTTGAACGTTCTGATCTGACGAACGACTTTCTCGCGCAATGCCAGGTCGGGCATCAGCTCGCCATCGGTACACCGCAGGTAGACCACCTCGTGGACTCCGAGGACGTTTGCTGCGTTCTTCTCCTCGACTTCCCTTCCGGACGCCAGGTCATTACTCGGCACACTTGAATCCGGGGTTCCTTTGTCGCCAGAGGTCACCTGAACGATGATGACTTTCTTGCCGAGTTCAGTCAGGCGGGCAATCGTCCCGGCTGAGGAAAACTCTGCATCATCGGGGTGAGCAACGACCCACATGTAGGTGTCCCATTCGTCCCATTTCGTCGGTTCGCTCATAGGGTTCGATCCTGTTCCTTATCGATCCAGCTAGATCGCCAGCAGATGTACGATTCGCTCGACGAGTTGATCTCGCTCGACATCGACTTGATCTCCAGTTGTTAGCGTTTTGAGGGCAACGACGCCTCGGACAGCCTCGTCAGGCCCAAGAATCGCCGCCATTCCGATACCCCGCCGTCCAGCGTACTTCAGTTGTTCGCCCAGGCTTTTCCCTTCGAGGAGCGAGAGATCGGTTTTGATTCCAACCGAGCGCAGCTCCGTTGCCAGGTTTGCGGCCGAGGCAAGATTTCGGTCTATCACCGGAACGAAGACCTGTGCGACGGCGGTTGGAATTGCCATCGTGCCATGCTCCCGCACAACTTCGATAATGCGCTCCAGACCGAGAGAAACCCCGGTCGCGGATACCGGGCGGCTGCCGAACGAACCGATGAGTCCCTCGTAGCGACCACCTCCAGCCACCGAACCTACCTTCGGTTCGGTCACCTTCGCTTCGAAAACCGGTCCGGTGTAGTAATCGAGTCCGCGCGCTAGTGTTAGATCAAATACTGCCTTCTCTGCTGGAACCCCCAGCTGCTCCAGGAGCTGGAATAGCTGGGTCATCTCGGCCAATGCCGCCTGGGCATTGGCGTCGGATTCCAGTATTCGACTCAATTCCATCAACAAGTCCGCAGAGGAGCCGCTCATGGAAATCGTGTCCAGCACAAAATCCGCGGCGGCTGGTTCGATACCGCCTTCGATCAGTTCCGTCTTGACCCCATCAGCGCCGATCTTGTCGAGCTTGTCGACAGACCGGTAAACCGTGGCGGCCTGGGTTTCCGGAATACCAGCTGCCACGGCAATCCGCTCCAAAATGCGCCGGTGGCTAATTTGTACCGTCGAATTTTCGAGGCCCACTGCTGCGAGACCATCGGTCAGCACAGAAATGATCTCAGCATCGGCAGTCATCGAGGTAACACCGGCAATATCTGCATCGCATTGCCAGAACTCGCGGAACCGCCCCCGCTGCGGCCGGTCGGCACGCCACACCGGAGCGATGTGATACCGCTTGAATGGGAAAGCAATTTCCGACTGATGCATGGCGACGACGCGTGCCAACGGCACGGTCAGGTCGTAGCGCAACCCGACTCGTCGTCCGCCATGGTCCTCGAACGCATACATCAATTTCTCGTTCTCGCCTGCCTTGCCGGTGAGAACCTCGATGTATTCGATGGCCGGCGTATCGAGCGGATCGAACCCGTGCCGTTCGAAGACATCGCGAAACCGCCGAATGATCTCCTGGCGGAGGATCATCTGCTCAGGCAGATAATCCCGGAATCCCTTGAGAATAGAAGGTTTTCGTGTCGTCTGGGTAGATTCGCTCACAAGTGCTTACTTTCGGACCTCATATACGACATGGGCAATTTCCGGAAGGATCAATCGTTCCATTGCGAGCCGAATCGCATTGCGCGATCCGGGCACCGCAAAGATCACCTTCGATCCAATCGTGCCAGCTATTGCCCGGGAAAGCATGGCCGCTGAACCTATCTCTTCAAAACTTAACATGCGAAAAAGTTCGCCAAATCCGTGGATCTGTCGGTCGACAATCGTGCTCACCGCTTCGTACGTGACATCTCGACGCGCTAACCCTGTGCCCCCCGTCGAGATAATCGCATCGAGGTTCGGCTCGCTCACAAGATCCAGCAACGAGCTAACAATCCGGTCTCGTTCATCTTCGATGATCAACCGGGCTGCCACCGTATGGCCGGCAGCCTCCAGGAGCTCAACGATTAAGGCTCCCCCGCTGTCATCTGCAAGCGTCCGCGTATCGCTGACGGTCAGTACGCCAATCGACAGGGAATCTTTCGCAGCTTCTCGATGTTGTTGGACTGAATCGCTCATTGTCATCCCGGCATGATACGAGAGAACGACTGGCGGTCACTCAATCAGCGCGGCATTGGTGATATGCGTAAAGCGGACGACGGTTCCATTCTGGTCGAGAGTGATTGCCACCAGATCGATACGCCAGATCGGATCGCCGAGTTCAGCATGCTCAGCCAGATACCACTCCGCCGCGACGGACAACTTGCGCGCTTTGGCAGCGCTCATGGCTTCTTCCGCCGATCCATGCGACGCACCAACCCGGGTTTTGACTTCTACGAAGACAAGCTCGTCTCCGTCGCGCATCACAGCATCGAGCTCACCTGACTGGCAGCGCCAATTCCTCTCGATCAACGAAAAGCCGCGCCGTTCGAGTTCAGCAACCGCGATCTGTTCGCCGGCACTGCCGAGCAACAGATGTTTCGGCGTTATCCGCGAATCAGGCATTCACGTACCGGTCGAAACGATTGCCGATGGAACGACGCGGGCCCATGCTCCTGTAACGCCCGTAGATGGCTCCTGGTGCCGTAACCCACATGGTGGTTGAATCCATACCGGCAATCGAGCTCGTGGAGCTCCAGCATCAACCGGTCGCGTGTGACCTTGGCCACGATCGAAGCCGCCGCAATCGAGAGGCAGAGCGCATCGCCGTCGATTAGCCCGACTTGCGGCATTTCCAGATCGGTGACGAATGCGTCGAGCAGCAAAACATCCGGTTCAGGGGTGAGTCCGAACACCGCACGTTCCATCGCCAGACGGTTTGCAGCCGTCATCCCCAGGGAATCGAGCTCGTCGCATTCGACCATCCCAATCCCAATGGCTGCCGCACAACCCTGAATGAGGGTCAGCGATCGTTCACGCGATTCACGCGTCATCAGCTTGGAGTCGCGCACAGATCGTTCGATCTGCTCGCGTTGCGAGCGCCGCTCAATAGTGGATCGCCCAAAGATGACCGCTGCCGCCACAAGCGGACCCGCCAGTGCGCCCCGGCCCACTTCGTCGACACCGGCCACGAGCTCGTAGCCATCGCGCCAGAATGCACGCTCCCAATGAAATCGGCTGACCGTCACGTGCGCCGTCCCTGAAACAAGAAAAAACGGACGTGGAGTATTCCACGCCCGCGATTCTACGTTGTTCTTGAAAGAGACTAGGCCTTCGCCTCGTCCTCTCCGACCGTTTCGCCAGCCGCCTCGGCGTTTTCAACCGCAAGCACTGCTGGATCGACCATCTCCGCACTTTCCTCGGACATCACGCCCTCGTCCACTGCGGTCGCCACCAAATTCGTATCTTCCGTTGGCGTCTCTTCGACCAGCAGCGGATCGACCACGGCAACCGCTGGCGGCACGATGATGCGGTTCGGGCGACGACGCTCCTTGATGCGGGCAGCCTTCCCGGTGAGGTCGCGCAAGTAATAGAGCTTGGCGCGGCGAACGAGGCCGTTACGCACGACCTCGATCTTTTCGATGCGTGGCGAATGAATCAGGAAAGTTCGCTCAACGCCGACGCTATGCGAGGCAATTCGACGAACGGTGAAGTTCTCATTGACCCCGCCTGCGCGACGTCGGATGACCACACCCTCGAAGACCTGGATGCGCTCGCGGGTACCTTCGACAACCTTCGCGTGAACGCGGACGGTGTCACCGGCTCCGAACTCTGGGATGAACGCTTTGAGCTGCTCTTGCTCGAGCGCCTGAATCAACTGCGCGGCCATATGATAACTTCCTGACTGTAGTGACCCTTACCGGGCGGGGTCAATCGTATCGAACCGCAAATAGGCGGAATAAAGACACAAAAAGAACGACCCCTCAGCGGTCGTAGCCGGACGAGTTTACCACGTTTGTCAGGTGGAATCGATAGATTTAGCCCGCAGACACGAACTCGACGTCTCGTTCTCGGACCAGATCCAGCACGTCGAGCACCTCCGCCGCAACCTCATACCGTCCGAACGAGGGCATCAGGTAGACACCTTGCGCAATCGGGAGCAGATCGAGAAGAGTTCCTGCGCCATCTTGACCCCTTCCTTGCGTCCGTCGGGCCCCGCACTACGCATACGCAGCAACGCATCCGGGGTCAACGTGATGCCCGGAACCTCATTGTGCAGAAAGTCAGCATGCTTGGCCGATTGCAGCGGCAAAATGCCAACCATCAGCGGCACAGGAATGGATCCGCCGAAATACTCCAGGAACTCCAGCCAGACATTCGCATCGAAGATCGGTTGCGTCATGACAAAGTGCGCGCCGGCTTCGAGCTTCGCATGAAGTCGTTCCGCCTCGAGAGCCGGGTCATCCCGGGTCGGATCGACGGCGCAACCAATACAGAAGTCGGCCGGGCTCCCAATTGGAGATCCAACCGCG
>CAVVQC010000003.1:0-260755 GCA_963750275.1 uncultured Chloroflexia bacterium | reverse complement strand
CCTGGAGCGGCAGTGTGATCGCAGCAGCCTATCTGCGCGATGCAGAGCGGCCGGAAAGCGAAACCGGACAGAAAAAATGCATCGTGGCCGCGGTCGATGAGGTGGCCGGCATGCTGGGGAACACCCGTGCCGTGTGCCGCGCGTCGTATATCCACCCGGATGTGCTGGAAGCGTTCACCGCTGGCACACTGGAAAAGGTCGATTTGCGCAAGACGGGGGTCTCCGCCGCTGATGCCAAACTGCTCGACCCGGATGAGCGTTTTCTCCTGGCGCTGCTGAACAGTGGATCTTCAAAGGAGAACTGTTCATGAATGATATGAAGCAGACGAGTCCTGGGATCTGGATCGCGGTTGGCATTGCCATTGGTGCCGGCATTGGGGTCGCGATGGGCCACGTTGCGGTTGGTGTGGCGATCGGCGTTGCCATCGGGGCCGCGTTTATGGCGACTCAGACCTCACGCCAGAAAGAGCAATCCGATTCCGAGCAGGAAGATAAAGAGCCATAACCCTCCGCGAGAATCGAACGCGCCATCTCACGGCCGTTCTGGCCAGGCGTTTCATCCACCGTACCCAATTCGCGTTGATGCATTGACGTGGTGAGGAGTCTCCATGCGCATTACCCAGTCTGCCATTTCGCTCAACGTTGTCGACGTGGCGCGCTCGGCCGAGTTTCTGGAAACGTATTTCGGCTTTCAACGGCAGATGGAGGCAGAAGGGTTCGTCTCACTCACGCGTGGCGATGCCGGGTTCAATCTGATCTTTCTCGAAGTGGGGCTGTCCAGCTTCAAGCCTGCAACCCATGCCGCAGCGGCGGGAATGGGGATGCTGATCGTGTTCGTGGTCGATGATATCGATGCTGAGTGGGACCGACTGCAAGGGCGCGAGCTCGTCTTTCCGACCAGCATCGAAACCGAGCCGTGGGGCGAGCGGTACTTCCAGGTGCTCGATCCGAACGGGATCATCTACCAGTTGGTGCAATGGGTCTGACGCAGCGACAACATCGCGGGAACTTATCAGCAACCCAGAACGTACTTATGAGCAACGAAACAGGTGTGCACGTGCTCGCCTGTGCTGATGAACGGTGCGAGGCACTTGGTATCATCTGCGGTTTGATCATGGGAAATGGAGCGATGGCATGCGACGACTTCCACTACTGCTGCTTACGTTGATTCTTGCGGTATCGGGAGGGCTGGGCGTGATGGCCCAGAACGATGCGACGACCGAGCTGGTCGACGGCAACACGGCGTTTGCGCTCGATCTCTATGCCGTGCTCAGCGACGACGACGGCAATCTCTTCGTCTCCCCGTACAGCATCTCCCAGGCACTGGCGATGACCTACGCGGGCGCCAATGGCGAAACCGCCACCCAGATGGCGGACACGCTGCATTTCACGCTCGACCAGGATGCCGTACCGGGCGCTTTCCAGACGCTAAATGACGATCTGGTCACCCGGGGTACCGCCGATGCGAGTGAGTACGGTGATCCGGCGCGGGCTTTGAATATCGCCAATGGCCTCTGGGGCGAGCAAACCTTTCCGTTCTCAGCTCAGTTCAGCGAGCAGTTGGCCGAGTATTACGGTTCGCCGCTGCAACCGGCTGATTTCAAGAACGACCCTGAGGGAGTTCGCACGGCGATCGACGCCTGGGTGGCGGATCACACCGAAGGGCGCATCGATGGCATCGTACCGGAGGGTGCATTGACACCCGATTCCCGGTTGGTGCTCGCCAACGCGATCTATTTCTATGGCGGATGGCAACATTCGTTCAGTGAGAGCGCAACCGCGGACGGCGATTTTCATCTCGCCGGTGGATCCACGGCCAGCGTGCCCTTCATGTACCAACAAGAGGAGCTCGCCTATGTCGATGCCGGCACGTTCCAGTTGGTCGATCTCCCCTATCAGGGCAGCGGACTCGCGTTTACGGTGATCTTGCCAGATGATGGGCAATTCGACGCGGTCGAAGCGGGACTGGATGTCGCCACGCTTGATGTCGCGATCTCCCAGCTTTCCGGCCAGAAGGTGGATCTTTACCTTCCGAAATTCGAGTTCGACTATACGGCCAGTCTCGCGCAGACGCTGGCGGCAATGGGTATGACCGACGCGTTCGACCCGAATGCGGCCGATTTTTCCGGCATGCTCGGTGAGGGCGCGCCCGATCCACTGGTGATCAGCGATGTGCTGCACAAGGCATTCATTAGCCTGGACGAAACCGGCACCGAAGCGGCTGCGGTCACCGCAGTGATCATGGCGGCGGGCGCGGGCGCTCCGACTGACGATGAGCCGATCGAAATGCGCGTCGATCGCCCCTTCATCTTCCTGATCCGCGACACCCAGACCGGTGCGATTCTCTTCATCGGTCGCGTCATGGACCCGAGCGCATAGGAGCTACGGACGATTCAGGTCGACGTCGAAGATCTGCAGGTTCCAGCCGGGGCGGGAGGTTTCTTCTTCCCCGGCCCAGATGGCACCCATCGCGCGGTAGAACGGGGCGGCGTTGGGGTCGGCGTAGAAGTCGAGCTTCTGTACGCCGAGTCTTTTGGCGGTGGTAATGGCGTGCTGCCAGAGGAGCTTGCCGCGACCGGTGCCGATGTACGGGGCATCGACGAAGAGCTTGTCGAGATGCGCTTGCTCGACGGTGCCGGTCAGGGTGTAGTACCCGGTAACGACGGCATTTTCTTCAAGGGCGTAACTGGCGAGCGCGTTTTCCAGAAACTCCGGAGTGACCGCGAGTGCTTGCGGTTCCCAATCGAGGAACTCCGGCTCATACCCCCAGTACATGGTGGAGCGCTGGGTCAGCTCGTGCAGGAGTTGCGCTTCATCGATCCGCACCGGCCGGATGAGCTGGTGCGCACGCATCAGCGGCGTTTGCTCGCATTGCGGAAGACCCGGAGCGCAGCGCCCACCTGGGCCGCTTTACCGGCGGCCTGAATCACCGGCTTGACCGCTTCCTCGCTCATGAACTCCGTCGTGCCGCGTAGACCCTTGAGGGTGCTGGTCAATTCATCCATAGCGGGCAGCGCCTTGTCGCGGATCTGCAACGTCAGGAAGACGAAGGCGATCGTTGCGGCAGCAAGCAGAATCACAATTCCCGCCGACAGGAAGACGATGTAGATGACAGCGATATTCATCAACCGTTCGAGCGAGGATTGATCGTCACCGCCGAGATAGAACAGGAACCCGGTGAGCGCGATGAAGAGGAGCAGAACGACGGTACCACCCAGGATGAAGTAGAGGGTGGTGTGTTTTTGCTCCTCGGTCTCGCCCATCAGGCGAGATTCCAGATCGGGCTGGGTGTTTGGATCGGTGATCGGTGCGAATCCCGGGGGAACCGGCTGCACGGATGGATTGGAGAAAGAAAAAGTCGAGTCGTCGCCCGGCTCGTCTTCGTTTCGCTGGTCAGTCAATCCCCGTCCCTCACCCTCTGTTCTCGGAATACGACCCTATCCGGCCGCCATCGCTTCGACGCCTTCCCAGGCGCGCTGGACCTTGGCAATCGTGCCGCCGCCGAGTACTTCGTCTCCATCATAAAAGACAACAGCCTGCCCGGGAGCGGCAATGGGTCGATCGGCATTGAATTCGATAGTCGCAGATCGGTCGGCATCTGTCCCAAACGACACAGTCGCCGGCATCGGAGTTCCCCGATAGCGAACCGAAACAGTGACGTCGATCGGGAGCTCCGGCCAGGCTCCCTGCGTCAGCACGACCTGATCGGCAGTCACGCAGGTGGCTTCCGCCTCGACACGAGACCCGACCACCAGTCGATTTTCGGCCAGATCGAGGCGCAGGGCATAGAGCGGTTCCGGGCGTGGCACGCCAATCCCCTTGCGCTGGCCGATGGTGTGATTCACCAGGCCCTTGTGCTGACCAACGGCGGTGCCGTCCGTGGTGACGATCTCGCCGGGGCGGGTGACGTCGGGTCGTCGTTTGGCCACGAAGTCGGCATACGACCCCTTGCCGACAAAGCAGATCTCCTGGCTCTCTTCCTTATCGGCCACCGGGAGCCCGAAGTTGCGCGCAAGCTGGCGCACCTCTGGCTTGATCAAATTGCCAAGCGGAAAGGTGATGTAGCCGAGCTGGTCCTGGTCCATGGTGTAAAGGACGTAACTCTGGTCCTTTCGCTGGTCGACCGCGCGGTAGAGCCGGTGCGGTGCGCCGTCCGTGCCATGCACGACCCGGGCGTAATGTCCCGTGGCCAGGCCGTCGGCCCCGAGCATGCGCGCGCGCTGCACCAGATGCCGGAACTTCACATGCCGGTTGCATTCCAGGCAGGGATTCGGCGTACGGCCATTGGCATACTCGTCGACGAACTTGTCGACCACATGCTGCCCGAACTCGGTTTCCATATTGACGGCATAAAAAGGAACGCCGATCAACGCACAGGTCGCGCGGGCATCGTCCATGGCAGGAATGCCGCAGCAGGGGTTGACCGAGTGCTCCGGGTCGTCGGGCGAGAAGAGCCGCAGATTCATGCCGATGACGCGGTAGCCGCGTTCGCGCATGATCAGCGCGGTGACTGCGCTATCCACTCCGCCGCTCATGGCAACGACCACGGTTTTCCCCGCTCCGTCGCGCGGCCCGATCTTCTCCTCGGAGAGGAGCGATTCAGTGTCCGCCGGAAGATCGGTGGGCAGTCCGGGATTGATAATGGGTTTGAGCTGCAAGGTCATAGGGGCTGTTTCAGATTTGTGTTCAAACGGCGCCAGTTTCGCGCCTTAAATCGCAGCAGACAAGTATACGCTTGTGCGGTCGGGTGCGGCCTGAACTCGATTGTCCCGGTTGGAACCGCTTCGCTGCATGTAGGCGCGATTACAGCGCAACCGGTTTTCCTTGTGTTCTACTGCGACGGTTGACGCATGCGAACTGGACGACGATTTGCCGCTCGGAGATGTGTGCGCGGTTGAGGTGATCCTGATCGTCGGGATGCACCAGGATCTCTTCACCTCCCTGTCGAACTCCGCTCCCTTTCGGCGCTCGAAAAGGATTCCCCATGTACAAGACTTCAGTCGACGATCACTATGACCTCATAGTTCTCGGCTCCGGCTCGACTGCATTTGCAGCAGCTATTCGCGCAGGAGAACTCGGGAAGCGGGTGGTCATGACCGAGTCCCGAACCGTCGGCGGCACGTGCGTCAACCGTGGCTGCCTGCCATCCAAGAACCTCATCGGTGCGGCCGATATCGTCTGGACGATGCGTCATCCGCGCTATCCGGGGATCGAACCAACCGATCCTGCTGTCGATTTTCAAGCCCTGATTGCCCAGAAGGACGCCATTGTCGCCAGTTATCGGCAGAAGAAGTACACGAGTATCGTGGATGGATCGGCGCGGATCGAAATCGTTCGCGGCACCGCTCGTTTTGTCGATCCACACGCCGTCACCGTTGATGGGCGGGTGCTCATTGGTGATCGAATACTCATCGCCACCGGCTCTCGGCCGACTATTCCCCCAATTGACGGATTGGCATCGGTGCCATTTCTCACGAGTGATCTGCTCACGAGCGATGAGCCCATGGAACTTACCAAACTCCCCGATTCACTTCTGGTCGTGGGTGGCGGATACATCGGCCTGGAACTCGGTCAACTCTTTTCGCGACTGGGCACGAAAGTGACAATCGTCCAACGAGGAGAACGACTGCTTTCAGGCTCCGAGTATGAGCCTGAAACAGGGAATGCTCTCCTGAGCGCACTCGAGGCCGAGGGCGTAACGGTTCTGTTAGGAGCGAAGGCGCTGCGGGTGCGCCAGGAGCAGGAACTCCACCTGACCGTGATGCAGAACGGTCACGAATCGGAAGTGCACGCCGAAAAGCTGCTCGTCTCCACCGGACGGCAGCCCAACACCGACGACATCGGGGTTGAATCGGCGGGCGTGCAGCTGGCCAGTGGGGGTGCCATCGAGGTGGACGAGCATCTGCGCACAAACGTTCCTCACATCTGGGCGGCCGGAGACGTGATTGGCCGGCAGACTGAGAGCCAACTTGCCACCCCTGTGGGTGCTCGCGACGGCGCGATCGTCGCCCAGAACGCGCTTTCCGACGCGGGCATCGTGGTCGACCACGCCGTCATCCCCCGGGCTATCTTCACCGATCCACCAGTCGGCATGGTTGGCCTCTCCGATGAGGATGCCAAGGCTGCCGATATCGTCTGCCGGTGCAACAGCGTATCGATGGAGTTGGTCCCGCGTGCGGCGGCGGTACATGACACGCGCGGCATGATCAAGATGGTTGTGGAGGACGGAAGCGATCGGGTGCTGGGGGTCCAAATGGTTGGCCAAGCCGCCCATGAAGTGATCCATGAGGCTGCCATGGGTTTGCGATTCGGCGCGACTCGGAAGGATTTCGTCGAGCTCATTCACGTGTACCCGACGATGGCGGAGGCGCTTAAACTCGTCGCTCTTTCCTTCGAGAAGGACGTCACCAAACTCTCCTGCTGCGCGGAGTAGCGCCGCGGATCGAGACGCTCAAGGAAGGAACGAAATGACAGACATGAGAATTGCCGGCGCCGCACTTACGATGCCCCACGACGCCGATTACACCTTCCTCGAATTGACGCGCAGCATTTGCCCGGAGTGCAAGATTCCCATCGATGCGCAGGTGATCGCGCGGAACAACAAGGTCTATCTCCGCAAACGTTGCCCGGAGCACGGGGCGTTCGAGTCACTCGTCTATGCCGATGCGGAAGCCTATGTCGCAGCGACGAAGCTGAACAAGCCCGGCACGATCCCCCTGCAATTCCACGGCGAAATTCGCCATGGCTGTCCGCATGACTGCGGGCTGTGCCCCGATCACCAACAACATGCCTGCGTGGGCATCATCGAGGTGAACAGCGCCTGCAACATGGCGTGTCCGCTCTGTTTTGCCGACGCCAGTGCAGGATTCAATCTGTCGCTCGAAGATGTGGATGCCATTCTCGATGATTTCATCGCGGCGGAAGGCGAACCCCAGCTCGTCCAGTTTTCTGGCGGGGAGCCAACGATTCATCCCCAGATTATCCAGATGATCGAGCTGGCCCAATCGAAGGGTATTCCGCACGTCATGATCAATACGAACGGACGCCGGATCGCGCGGGACGATCGGTTTCTGGCCGAGCTTGGCCGACTGCGTCCGTCGATTTACTTTCAGTTCGATGGCTTCGAAGAACGAACCTACCAAATCATTCGTGGAGAGCCGGACATTCTTCCCGAGAAGCTGCGCGCGTTGGACCGGCTCGCGGAGATTCGCTGCGATGTAGTGCTGGTCCCCGCGATCGAACGCGGGGTCAATGAACATGAAGTTGGACGCATCGTCGAGTTTGGCTTGCACCACCCGGCGATACGCGGAATCAACTTTCAACCCGCCTTTCACGCCGGCCGGCACATCGATCACGACCCGATGCAACGGATGACGATTCCCGATGTGCTGCGTCTGATCGAGCAGCAAACCGCCGGCATGTTCGAGGTCGCGGACTTTGTTCCGGTGCCGTGCTGCTTTCCAACTTGCAATTCGGTGACTTACGCCTATGTCGACGGTGAGACGGTAACCCCGCTTCCTCGTTTGCTGGAAGTCGACGACTACCTCGACTACATCTCGAACCGGGCTTACCCGGATATTGCTGGCGAGGTTCGCGAGGCGCTGGAAGGGCTCTGGTCCTCGTCCGCGGTGCCTGGATCTGACTCGGCGGCTCAAGCCTTCGCGGTCACCTGTGCAGCCTGCGGGCTACCGGACGGACTGGATGTCGATAAGTTGGTCGATCGGATGTTCATGATCATGCTGCAAGACTTCATGGACCCGTGGACCTTCAATCAAAAGAACGTGATGAAGTGCTGCAAGGAGTTTCTGCTGCCCGGTGGCGTGCAGGTCCCGTTTTGCGCGTACAACTCTGTGGGCTATCGAGAGCAGGCCAGACCCCAGCTCATCGCCCGCGACCGAGCGCGTTCCCGCGCCCGACGCGAAGGGGCAGAGTACAACCCGGAACCGATCACCTTCGATTTTTCCCATGTGCGGAACGGCGCATCCAGCAGATGAGCGGGGGCCTCCAGCAACTCCTGGACGAATCCGGACCGGATATCAAGGCCTGTTGCACGCTGCTCTACGAGCACGAATGGGCCCCATGGTTGCTTGGGGAGAGTTTTCACCCCGGCGGTCTGGCCTTGACTGGGCGGCTTGGGCAGCTCCTGGAGCTCGCGCCTGCTACACGGGTGCTGGATGTAGCCTGTGGACGGGGAGCCTCGGCGTTGCACCTGGCGGAACGCTCTGGCTGCACGTTCCTCGGCATCGATCTCAGCGCCAGAAACCTGGGTCTCGCCCGAACCGCAGCAGCATTGACCGGGATCGGCGATCGCGTGCGTTTCGTACAGGCGGACGCCGAATCACTCCCATTCGAGGACGACTCGTTCGACGCTGTGTTCTGCGAATGCGCGCTCTGTACCTTTCCGGATAAAGGCACGGCAGCGCGAGAAATCTACCGAGTGCTGAAACCTGGGGGACGGTTCGGCATGAGCGATGTGATTCGCGATGGACCATTGCCCGAACAGCTCGCAGATGTGCTCGCCATAGCCGCATGTATTGCCGACGCGAAATCGGAGCAGGGTTATGCGGGTTTGCTCACGGACGCGGGTTTTACCACCGATCGTGTGGAGCGCCACGACACGGCCTTGCGCACGATAGCCGGACAAATCCACACACGCTTGATCGGAGCCCAACTGATGATCAAAACCGGGCAAGTTACCTCCATCGACTTCGACATGACCAGGGCGCGACTCTTGCTCAACGACGCACGCGAGGCAATCGCGGTGGGAACACTCGGATACGGTCTCTTCATCGCGTCGAAACCCAGAGGCACGAGATGACAGTTTCTGGCAATTGCCACTACGAGGTCATCGTCATTGGTGGCGGCACCGCAGGAATGACGGCCGCCCGCGAAATCGCGCGTGGCGGCAAACGCGTCGCCCTGGTGGAGCAGCACCGCACCGGTGGTGAATGCCTGTTCACCGGATGCGTCCCAACCAAGACATTTGTGGCAACTGCCAGGATGCTTTATCGAATCAGACATGCCAGCGAGCTGGCGATCGATGTCCCGGAGCCCCATCTCGATTTCGCTCGCCTGAAACAACGCAAAAACGCCGTGATCGCCGCTATAGGTGACATCGACACGCCAGCGGCGCTGGAAGCCAGTGGCATCTCCGTTCTTTCCGGCACTGCCCGATTCACAGGACCAGACACGCTGGAGATCGCGCAACAGCACTACACTGCCGGGCAATTCGTCCTGGCAACCGGTTCACGCCCCGCCATTCCACCGATTCCGGGTCTGGACACAGCTGGGTATCTCACGCATGAATCGATACTGGATCTCCCCGATATTCCTGCGCGATTAGCGGTTATCGGGGCCGGCGCGACTGGATTGGAACTTGGGCAGGCATTCGCCCGGTTTGGGGTACGCGTCACGATCATCGAACGATCGGCAGAAATATTGCCGGGCGTCGATAAGGAAAGTGCCCGAATTCTGCTTGCACAGCTTGCAGGACGAGGGCATCGATGTCATCACACATGCCACGATCGAGCGCGTCAGGAACGACATACATGGCAAGCAGATCGCGATGGTCCGCCAGGGCAACCAGCTACCGGAGGTGGAGGTCGATGCCATCCTGGTTGCGACCGGAAGGGTGCCTGCCAGCAATAGCCTCGGCCTGGAGCTCGCCGGGGTGCAGTGCGACCGCACCAGGATCATCGTCGATTCGCAGTTGCGCACGACTGCCAAGCATATCTGGGCCTGTGGCGACATCATCGGGCCACCGTATTCCACCCATGTTGCCGACGATCAAGCCCGCACCGCTGCCGCCAATGTCCTCGGATCTCATGACTCCTGGAACAGCCGTGCCATTCCCTCGACGATCTTTACCGATCCGGAAGTTGCGATGGTCGGGATAGATGAGGACGAGGCTCGGGCCAAATTTGGAGCCAACCTCGAAGTGCTGCGCTTGCCGTTCAAGGACATCGACCGCGCCGTAACGGACGATCGGGATACCGGTTCGATCAAGGTCTTGCTTGTGCCGGGATGGAATCGGGGTCTGCTCGGGGGAGAGGTGGTGGGCGCGCAGGTCATTGGGGAGCGCGCAGGAGAAATCGTGCAGCAATTTGCCTTTCTTTTGCGGTGGAGACTACCGTTGGGACTACTGGCGAAAACTGTCCAGAGTTATCCGACCTATAGCCTGGGCGCCCGTCAGGTTGTCGGAAAGCATTGGCTCGATCCGCAGGCACCATGGGGTCAGGAGTCCGTGCAGACGCGCATGCATGGTTGGCTCAGCAGCAAGCTCGGCCGGACATCACACGAAACGGATTGATCTCGTTCGGTTCATCTATCGAATCAGAGATGGCCTTGGAAGGTCAACAATCCTGCGAGGGGGGCGGTCCCGATACTGGCAGACCGCTGAGGAGATTCACTCCGTTTAGTGTTCATTTGACCAGGATCGAGTCGGGCAGAACGGCCAGCACATAACTTAGGATTGGCGATTCGAGCGCCAACCTCGTGAGCCGATCGCGCGGCACAAGGATCACCCGTTCATGCGACCAGTCTTATGCTAGGTCTGGCTAAATACCTCAAGCCATTTGCCTGGTCGCTTGTCCTGCTGCTGGTTTGTGTCGTCGGACAGACGTACACCACGCTTGCCCTGCCGGACTACACGGCGAAAATTATCGACGAAGGGATTGTCGGGGGAAATCAGAACGCCATCTATAGCAATGGCATTCGCATGCTCCTTCTTTCTCTCATCGGTGGCGCCTTCATGGTGGGCGTCGGGTTCCTGGCATCCCGCATTGCCACCGGCCTGGTGAGGAATGTCCGGGACGACCTTTTCAGCAAGGTCGAACGGTTTTCCCTGCAGGAGTTCAACTACTTTTCCACCGCCTCGCTGATTACTCGGTGCACCAACGATCTGCAGCAGATCCAGATGGTCATGGTCCTGTTGCTGAGACTTGCACTCATGGCGCCCATCATGGCCGTCTGGGCGATTGCCAAGGCCTATCGGCTCGCGCCGTCGATGACGTGGATCATCGCCGTGGCCGTCGGGGCGCTGGTTGCCGTCATTGCCGTGTTGTTCTATTTCGCGATGCCTCGATTCCAGCGACTGCAGAAGCTGATCGATCGCCTCAATCTCGTCACCCGGGAAATCCTGACGGGACTTCGGGTCAACCGCGCATTCAATAAGGAATCGACCGAAGAGGAAAAGTTCGCCGTCGTCAACACAGAGCTGAAGGACGTCAATCTGTTCGTCAACCGGTTGTTGGCATTGCTGCAGCCGGTGATGATCCTAATTCTGAATCTGACCCTGGTTGCCATTGTGTGGGTGGGCAGCTCGCAAGTCGAAAGCGGCAATCTGGAAATTGGTAACATGCTGGCGTATATGCAATACGCGATGCAGGCGATCTTTGCCTTCCTGATGATTTCCATTGTGTTCATCATGGTTCCGCGCGCTTCTGTTTCGGCCAACAGAGTTGTCGAAGTTCTCGATACCCCAATCACCATCACCGATCCAGACTCACCAGTTGCGGTGCCCGCTGATGGTGCCGGCCATCTGGTTTTTGAGCATGTGACGTTCACCTATCCTGGCGCGGAATTGCCAGTGCTCCAGGACATTTCATTCGAAGCGCATCCGGGCGAATTCACCGCCATTGTGGGAAGCACGGGCAGCGGCAAGTCGACCCTGGTCAACCTCATTCCTCGCTTTTACGATGTAACTGGCGGTCGCATCCTGATCGATGGCATAGATATCCGCGATATGCGCCTGAACGATCTCTACGACAAATTTGGGTACGTCCCGCAAAAGTCGATGCTTTTCTCTGGAACGGTTGCGTCGAATCTCCGCTACGGATCACCGGACAGCACCGATGCCGAGATCCGCCAGAGTGCCGCTATCGCTCAAGCGGATTTCATCGACGAATACGAGGATCAACTCGATCATCCCATCGCCCAGGCTGGCGGCAATATCTCTGGCGGTCAAAAGCAACGGTTGTCGATTGCCCGGGCGGTTGCCCGAGATCCCGAGATCTATATCTTCGACGACAGCTTTTCCGCGCTCGATTTCGGAACCGAGTCACGGCTTCGGGCCGCACTGCGCGACGTGACGCGAGACAGCACGGTGATCGTAGTTGCGCAGCGGGTCAGCACCATTTTGCAGGCGGACAACATTCTCGTTCTCGACCAGGGGCGCCTGGCGTGCCAGGGGACGCATGCGCAACTCATGCAGAACTGCCCCATCTATCAGGAGATCGCCGCATCGCAGCTTTCTGCCGAGGAACTCGCATCGAGCGCGACACAGTCTCCTGATCCCGAGTCGCGCCCGTCATGAGCGAGCGATCGTCCCCACCAGCGCAAGGCAACCGGCCGGGTCCATTTGGCCGGGGCCCGATGGGCGCGCAGGTAGTCGAGAAGCCGAAGAACTTCAGGAAGACGATGCGCACGCTTATCGGCTATCTGCAGCCGTTCCGGGCGTCGATTCTGATCGTCTTCGTGTTCGCTATTGCCAGTACGACGTTCGCGGTCGTCAGTCCCAAAATTCTGGGCGCCATGACAAATGTCATCGTGGATGGGTACGTGGCGGGCCAGACCTACGACCAGTTCGTCAGCAAGCTTCCGCCCGGATACGAGATTCCCGAGGGCGCGACCGGCGCAGACGTCCTGGGGGAGATGCCGTCTTCGGTGCGCGACTCCATTCCGGAGTCGCAACGTGACCAGATCGATTCGATGGATTTCTCTCAGCGTCCGTCATTCGATTTCGATCGCATCAGCCAGCTTGGAATGCTCCTGGTTGGGCTCTACCTGTTGAGCGCGGTATTTGCCTATGCCCAGGGATACATCATGGCGGGCGTGGCGCAGCGCGTCAGCTTCGATATGCGGGAGAGCATCGCGGAAAAAATCAATCGCATGCCCTTGCGGTATTTCGATTCCAAAACGCATGGTGAGGTGTTGAGTCGCGTCACCAACGATGTCGATACGGTCAGCCAAACACTGAATCAGAGTCTCGGCCAGATCGTGACGTCCTTTGTGATGGTGATCGGTATCCTGATCATGATGTTGACGATTAGCTGGCAGTTGACGATTGTTGCCGTTCTCATGCTGCCCCTGAGTTTTGGATTGATACGGCTGATCGTTGGCAGGTCCCAGAAATATTTCCAGCAGCAGCAAGTGTCTCTTGGCGACATGAACGGTCATATCGAGGAGATGTTTTCCGGCCACCAGGTCATGCGGGTGTTCGGGGGAGAAGCGGCATCCATCCAAAAATTTCGTGGGATCAATGCGACGTTGCATGCGAGTGCCTGGAAATCCCAGTTCTATTCCGGTTTGATGATGCCGGTGATGTCCTTCGTGGGGAATCTCGGCTATGTTGCTGTCTCGGTGATCGGGGGATACCTTGCCATCAATGGCACATTGCGCATTGGTGACATTCAAGCCTTCATTCAATATACGAACCAGCTTACGCAACCAATCACCCAGGCGGCGAGTGTGGCGAACGTTCTTCAGTCAACCGCCGCTGCCGCCGAGCGTGTGTTCGAATTCCTCGACGAAGAAGAGGAAAGTCCCGAAACCGATGCGATCGTGCTCGACACTCCCATACGGGGTGCTGTGCGATTCGACGACGTAACGTTTGGGTACGATTCAGAAACGCCAATCATTCGGAACTTCAGTGTCGACATCGAACCGGGCCAGCGCGTGGCAATTGTGGGTCCGACCGGTGCTGGAAAGACCACGCTGGTCAACTTGCTGATGCGGTTTTACGATGTCGATTCTGGTTCCATATCGGTCGACGGCGTCGATATTCAAGCTATGACCCGGGCCCAGGTGCGGTCGTTGTTTGCCATGGTGTTGCAGGACACCTGGTTGTTCAACGGAACGATCGAAGACAACATCGCCTACGCGAAAGACGAGGCTACCCACGAACTGGTTGTGGCTGCCGCCGAATCTGCTCACGCCGATCATTTCATTCGATCCCTGCCGGACGGGTACCAAATGGAGCTCAACGAGGCCGCGGACAATGTGTCGCAAGGGGAAAAGCAACTCCTCACCATCGCCCGCGCGATGCTGGCGGACAGTCCGATGTTGATCCTCGACGAGGCAACCAGCTCGGTGGATACGCGTACCGAGATGCTCATACAGCAGGCAATGGATCGGTTGATGGAGGGTAAGACCAGTTTCGTGATCGCGCACCGGCTCTCGACGATCCGGAATGCCGACCTCATTCTGGTGATGGAAAAGGGTTCGATCGTGGAGCAAGGCACGCACGATGAGCTCATGGCGCTCGATGGCGCCTATGCCGAGCTGTACTCGAGCCAATTCGAGATGGCCGCCTGAATGTCAGGAAGCATCAAGACGGCAATCGATCGGCGTCCAATATGGGGCCCACATCCCGGTAGCGTCGCCATTCATGGCGACCAATTGCGTCGCGAGTGCTGATGGACATGGATGGTGACGTCACGACACGCTTACTGACGCGCGCGAAGCGGTGAAACGCTCCCGAAGGGGATCATTGATCAGCAAACTCGCGATCCGTGCTCCATCGCTCTGGGTTGTTTGCGATATAGGCTCGATATCGATCGAGCTCTGACTGATTTCGCACGATGCGGTCCCAGTAACCATCCTGCCATGTGAAGTCAGGGAGGCATTCCTTCCGAATTCTGGTCGTAGATGTCGACTTTCAACGATCGAACAACCTCCCCGAGTGCAGGGGCAATCCGATTCCGCGACGGTGGCTGCGGCAATCGGGATATTGCGCGTTCATCGGGCGGCGGGTTGCGGTCCACAGTCGCCATGAATGGCGACGCTACGGAGGAGGTTTGCCCGAGGTTGGTCTTCCCTGTGTGTGGCACTGATTCGGATAGCCCGGTAGCGTCGCCATTTATGGCGATCTCCTCGGCAATGCCCGGATTCGCTCCCAGGAGAACGATGCCATGAATGTGATTCGGCATCACGACAAATGCATCCAGGAGGATGGTCGGGAAGCGATCTGGGAGGTGCTCCCAGACATCGCGGACGATGTCGCCAGCAGGAGCGGGAATGAATTCATATTCGGTGATCGCCCCAAAACAGCAACGCCGGGCCTGGACGACGATCGTAAAAGCGTAGGTTCCGGCTTGGGAATAGTCGTAACCAGCCAAGCGAATGTGCTTGTGTCGCTGACGGTCCATCAGCTGTGTGGCCAAGGCGTGAGCGGCAGTTCCGTCTCGCGTTCGATGGTGAGCAAGCGGTTCCATTTGGCGAGGCGTTCCGAGCGGGTGATCGAGCCGACTTTGAGCGCGTCCCCCTGCCATCCGACCGACAAGTCGCTCAGCCAGTTGTCCTCGGTTTCGCCGGAACGGGCGCTGACGACGATGGCCCACCCGGAGGCACGAGCGATGCGGGCAGCTTCGGCGGCTTCCGAGAGGGTGCCGATCTGGTTCACCTTGAGCAGCAGGGCATTGGCGGATCGGGTCGCGATCGCTTTTTCGATGCGCCGAGGGTTGGTGGTCAGGAGATCATCGCCAAGCACGATGGCTTTGGCTGAAATGCGCGTGGAGAGCGCGGGCCAGTGCTCCCAATCTTCCTCGGCGAGCCCGTCTTCGACGCTGACGATCGGATAGCGATCCACCCAACCGCCAACCCGCTCGATCATTTGATCCGCAGACAACAGTTCGCCGGCAATGCGATACCCACCGTCTTCGAGAAAGTGGCTCGCTGCTACATCGAGACAGAGCGAAAGATCAGTGCCAGGTTGATATCCGGCCACACCGATGGCATCCACCGCCAACTCGAATAGTTCTTCGATCGAACCTGCCGAGGGAGCGAGTCCGCCCTCGTCGGCGCCTAACGCGCGCTCGCCGTAGCGTTGAGCGATCAGCTCGGCGGCCGACTGATAGACCGACCAGGTCCAGGCAAGCGCGTCATCGACCGTTGCCGCGCCATTGGCAACGAGCAGGATGTCCTGAATCTCTACCTGACCGCCGGCGTGTTTGCCACCGGAGAAGAGATTGATCGTCGGACGGGGCAGGAGCGTGAGCTCCAGCGTCGGATCGAGAATGGAGGCGAAGTGCTGATAGAGAGGAACGCGGCGTTCGGCTGCGACCGCTCGCGCGAAGGCCAGCGAAACCCCGAGCAAGGCATTCGCGCCCAAACGGGATTTGTTCGGTGTGCCATCGAGCGCGATCAGGGTGGCATCGAGCTCCTGCTGCGTTGTTAACTCCACCCCGGCAAGAGCGCTCGCAATCGGACGGTTGACGTTATGCACTGCAGTCCGACATCCAAGTCCGCGGTATCGCTGGGGATCGCCATCACGCAGCTCCAGGGCTTCCGCCGACCCGGTCGATGCCCCCGATGGCACCGAGGTGCAGGCGCTCGCCCCGCTCTCCAGCGTGCAACAGACCTCGATGGTGGGACGTCCACGGCTATCGAGGATCTCCTGAGCGATCAACGAGCGGATGGCAGACATCTATCGGGACTCCATTTCGGCGATTCGTTCGAGGAAGGCATAGGTAAGCGCGGACACCGTGTCGGGCGGATTCGCCATCAGGGCGATCACCGCAGCGGCTTGCCGATCACGCTCAGTTTGGTCGAGGTATTCCAGCGGGGAGCGGCCGCGCACTCGTGCGAGCAGGACGCCGAGCGTCTTGCGCACCGCCCGACCTTCGAGATCGTCAGTCCATGGTTCGGATTCGACGATCGATCGGTACCGGTTCCAGTAGGCACAAGCCGCTTCCGCAAACACCTGCCGGCGCTTGGGCAGGTGGTGCGCCTTGGAGAGAAAATGCGTTAGCGAAAAACCCAGATCGAAGGTGGGATCGCCAAAATGAATGACTTCATGGTCGAGCAGCACCAACCGACCATCATGCACCAGGATGTTCTTGGGACTGTAATCGCCATGCACCAGGGTTTCGACATGGGCACGCGTCTCCGCGATCAGATCGAGCAGAAACGTGCGCGCTTCGGGTACTTCGCTGGCGGTAAAGCCGAAGTACGGCTCCAATCGCAGGCTTTCGAAAAATCCGCGATCCCCAAATACCGGCTCCAGCTCGTCTCGGCGGATGCCCCCTTCGCGATGAATGGTGCCGAGCAGCGTCGCGAACTGATCGACATGATCGGGAGCCACCTCACCCCGCAAGAGCATCTGTTTCCAGTTCTCATGGGGTTGGGGCACTGCCGCCATCGCGATGAGATGGTGCTGGAAGTCTTCAAAAATGAGTGGGGTGGTAGTTTCTGGCGGCGCGATCTGCTCCAGCCAGCGTAGCCCGAGCGCTTCTCGATGCACCCGCTCGACCGGGGAGAACCAATCGACCTGCACCCGCAGCTTGGCTAGCGCCTGCTTGAGCACCCAGGGATCGCCATCGACTCGTTCGACCAGCACGGTTTTGTTGGAGACTCCGCCCTGGAGCACGGCAATGGCGGGAACTTCCCCCGGAACGACCCATCCTTCCGCCTGCAGGTAGGCAAGCAGCTCAACGGGGTTTTCGATATCGAGCGAGCCAGTCATGGTGGCATTCTCGCATGGGAGAAATGCAATGCGGCGGACCGGTTTCGGTCCGCCGCATTCTGATGTCGTTTGGTTTCCGGTTGCCCGGAGCGCGGTCGCTAGGCAGCGGCCGGCGAGGCGACCGGAGTACCGATACCCTCGGTGCTGCCCGGGCAGGCCTCTTCGAGGGTGGAAATGATGGTGGTCAGCACCTCGTCGACGTTGTCGAGCTGATCGGCGAACGGAAGGCTGGCGCCGATGCCGGAGGTGCGAATGAAGACGATCGCGCCCTGCACGGTCTTGATTGCCACAATGGCGTAGTCATTGAGCTTCTGCGCCGCTTCAGGGGCGGTCAAGCCGGTCAGTTTCTCGATCGCGCCGGTCAGCGCCGAAAGGAATGCGGTATAGGCTTCATCGGACCAATCAGATACCTGTGCCGAGGGCAGTCCGTAGCTGGCGGCGGCAAGACCTGCGCCCAGGGTCACCAGAATGCGGGCGTACTCGGTCACGCCCTGGCAATCCTCCGCGGTGATCGGATCGGACTGAACCATGGCCGGATCGACCGTGGGGGTCGCATCCTGGGCCAGCGCACCACTCATGAGCCCGTTCATGCTGAGTGTCAGCACCGCGAGCGCAAGCAACATACCCAACGTTCGTTTCATCCACATTCCCCCTGAAGTGACCAACAAAGAACAGCCCGAAACTGGACTCTTCACCTGACTTTACCAGAGTGGCGAGAAGAGGCATAGCACCCAAAGGGATCAATGTCTTCGTCGCGTCGCAGGATTGACCAAATTCTGGCCATCATCGACTGCGCGCAATGCCTTGAGACCACGAGGGTCTCTCCTGCTCCGGGCGTTTGGCTACGAAAGCTGGACTTGCTCGCTAGGCTCCGTCTTGCCCGAGTGACCAATAAGCGACGTTTCCGGCGTCCAACGCATCGTCGTCGAACATGCGCAGGTTGGCGATTTGATCTGACGGAATCGACCAGCACAGGTTGCCAGTGAGCGACTGCCCAGGAGCGACCTCGATGTCCTGGTCCCATTCATTTGGCGTTACGCCGCAGGCATCGCGGAACGCGGTGTAAGTGGTGCCATCGGCTCCAAGTGCCCGCAGCCGGAAGTTTCCATCGAAGGTCGCCGGGGCGGAACCAGCGTTCGTGGTCGTAATGGTGGCGATGAAGAACTGGCGGCCCGGCTCCGGCGCATCATTGAACGAGTTCTCGTCCAGCACGGACTGGGTGCCGTCCGGGGTGACGGAGTCGACCTGGATGGTCCATTCGCCTTCGGTTGGCTGCGCGGATCCCACGGGATAGGGATTGGCGTAGTCACCCAGCGGTGCGCTTGGATCGATGTCCGGGGAAAGCTCCGCTCCAGGGCCGACCTCCGGGGTGCCGTCATCGTCGTTGTCCAGAATCGCGACATTGCAATGCTCTTCGATCGGCAGCACGATCGCGTCGAGCTCGTCCGAAGCGGCTGACATCTGATCGATGTACGGGAGCGCCGCCAGGATGCCCTCGGTTTCGATGGTGGTCAGCATCTCCTGGAAGAGCTGCAGCGATGTTGTCGCCTGAGCTTGCATCTCGGTCACGATCGGCAATGGCGTCAGCGTCTCGATTCCGGCAATGGCTCCGGCGATGGCGGATTGCGCCTGATCGAACTCCGCAGACGTCCAGTTTTCCAGGTTCGACGTGTCGAGCCCGTTCAGCGCGGCCATGTATTCCAAACCGATGGCGTGATAGTCATCGGCGTATTCCTGCAATCCACGGCAATCGACCGGCTGCTGAGCCAGTACGCGCGACCCGGCCGTAAATGGGGTAAGCAATCCCAGGGTCAGCAACAGTCCCAATGCAATGACAATTCGAGTCTTCACGCTACGTTATCCTCCTCATGTCGAATCGGTCCCTCTATCTCTGTACCGTAATCCACTAGCAGTTCTGCCATTCTTACACGTTGTTCTGCGTTGCTTCGTCCTTTCCCCCATTGCGGCGAACCGCGCGATCGACTGGGAATATCGTAGTCGCAGACAAGGTGAGCCGGCCATACGTCGTTTGGCGGATTTCGGCTCCTACCGGGAATGACGGATGGCTCGCGGCAGCCCGGCGCCCCGCAGGATACGATGCGGCACGAGGGAAGAGGAATGTCGGAAACACTGCTGATCGCCATGCTCATCGCACTGATGGGTGGCATTGTCTCGGGGCTGGCCGGTTTTGGGTTCGGTTTGGCCACCGTGCCGTTGATGCTGATGATCTATCCCCCAGCCACCGTGACCGCGCTGGGGAGCTCACTGGCATTGGCCAGCGGTTGGATCGTACTGATCAGCACCTGGCGTACCGTGCAGGTAAAGACGTTGGGCGCGTTGATTCCCGGTGCAACCGTTGGGGTCTTCATCGGTACGATCCTGCTCAACAGACTGGAACCCGCTGTTATCAAGCTGATCGCGGGGAGCGTGGTCCTTCTCTTTGCCATTTCGGTCTTGCGTGGATGGCGGATCGATGCGGTGCATCATCCCCTGGCAGCTCCATTGGCCGGACTGGCCAGCGGTACGCTCAGCACGTCGGCCGGTATGTCCGGTCCGCCGGTTGTGCTGCTTTTCACCACTCGTCAATACGATATGCATCAGTTTCGGGGCAGCATTACCGCCTACTTCTACTATGTGAATTTCGTGGGGCTCTCGGTATTGATCTTGCGCGGTATCGTCGGATGGGAGCAGCTGCAAGTTGCGATTCATCTCCTGCCTGCGGCGATCATCGGTGGGTTCGTCGGGCGGCGGTTGTTGCGGTTGGTGTCGCAATCGCAGTTTCGCAAGATCACGCTGGTCATGCTGCTCGTGACGGGTACGATCGGTATCGTGACTGCGCTTCAGTCGTTGCTCGGCTGATCGATGGAGCTCGACCGTACCCTCGTGCTGACGCTGTTGATTGCGCTCTTCGGAGGAGTCGTGGCGGCAACTGCGGGGTTTGGTTTCTCCCTGGTGGCTGCGCCCCCCTTGCTCTTGCTCTATGAGCCGGTTCAGGTGACCGCAATGCTGCTGATCCTGGCGCTTGCGACCCGCTGGATGCTGCTGACCGACACCTGGCGCACGACCAACGTGCGCACTATCGGCGCAATGCTTCCGACGGCGTGGTTGGGAATCGGCATCGGGATCCTCATCGTGCGGGCGGTCGATCCGAACTACATCAAGCTGCTTGCGAGTTCGGTAGTGATTGTCGCGGCGTTGCTGCTGATGCGCGGCTGGCATCCGAAGCATGCGCATGCCCCGGCGGCGGGACCAATCGCGGGGTTACTGAGCGGGATCCTCTCGCCGACCACCGGTATGGATGGCACGCCGGTGGTGTTTTTGCTGAGCAGTCGCGATTATGGAATCGCGGCGTTTCGTTCGACCATCACTGTCTATTACTACCTGATCATTCCAGTTTCGATTCTGGCGCTGATACAACAAGGATTGCTGGGACGCGATGATTTCCTGCGTTCCTTTGCCGTTGTTCCTCCGGTCGTGATTGGGACCATGATCGGCCAGCGGCTGGTGCGGCGATTGTCGATCGAGAAATTCCGCGCCATCGTGTATGGATTGTTGCTGGTCTCGGGGCTGGTTGGGGCGACTGCGGCCGTGATGTCGTTGCGGTAGCAATGACGTCCCCGAAGGTCAGGCGGCTGTTTGCCTGACCTTCGGGAAACTGAGGCATGTAGTGCTAAAGCGGTTGCAGTGAGATGTGCTCGTACGCATCGTTCCCTGGTGAATGGCACCACTCGCTGCGGCGAGGAGATCCTTCCCGTTGGTCAGGATGACAGGCTGAGAGAGCGGGCACTTGTCCTTAGAACCGCTCTAGGCTGTCAGATCGCCTTGCATGATGGGTGTGGTTGTGGGGGTATCGCTCCCGCCATCGGGTTCCATGGTGATCGCCATTGCCTGGGACGCGGCGGCTTCACCGGGAACCTGTACCGTGGCCTGGCCGCTCGCATCTGGAACGAAGGTCGGTCCAGGGATCGCCTGGCCGTTTTCGATCATCCACAGTTGATAGACCTGCCCAGCCGGTGGCGGGGTCATCTCGCGGACGGCGACGATGCCGCCCCAGCCACCCGGATCCGGATCCATGTAGACCATGGCGGTGGCGCCTGTCGATCCATCCGTGGTGGCAACCAGCGGATAGACATTTGCCGGGGTTTGCGCCAGATACTGCTCCCGTTCCGAGTTGAGCAGGGCGAGCTGCTGATCCTGGAAGTTGCGCTCATCCTTCAAGTCGTCGACCTGGCCCATCATGGCCAGGGCCCAGAGAATCGACCCGGCGGCAATGATGACCGCGGCGGCGGCAAACGCCCAGGGAAGGATCGAGCTGCGTTGCTTCGGCATCGAGACGATATTGGATTCCGGGGGAGCTTCTCCGGGGGAGATGCGCCCCCGCGGTCGTCGCAGCGGTGTGGGTGGCGCAGTTGTTGCGTCCTGCACTGCGTCTTCGGATGGCGCTGCGTCAACGGTGGCCGACGGCGAGGCGGTGGCTCCGTCGTCTGCGGCTACCGCGGCATCGACCGCTGGGCTGGCCATTGCAGGTACGACGGGATCTTCGAGCTCGGGGACGGTTGCCTCGACCGAGGTGTCGACCGCTTCGATCGTGGGCGGATCGACGATGAGCTCGGTAGCGTCCACTGATTCAGCGGGGCCGATGGTGACGGCTTCGGCCACGATGCGCTCGCGCACATCGCTGGAGGGATCCAGATCGAGCGGCAGCGGATCGAGACCCGGAAGATCGAGATTGTCATAGAGGCGCGGGAGGAGCGCGGCAATGGGACCAAGCTCACGCAAATCCTGCTGGCAGCTCGGGCAGTCACGCAAATGCGCCTCGAAGGCTACATGCTCGTCATTTGGAAGCGCGCCCAGAATGTACGCTCCAACAGCGTCATGTGACAGGTCGTGTTCGTCCTGCTCGTTATTGAGGGCGGTGGTTACATCATCGTGCGTCACGATCGATCGCTTTCCGGATAATTGAAACTGTCAACGGATGGATAGTCGCGCAAGGCGACGCGGAGGGCTATCAAACCCCGGTTGATGTCGCGTTGCACCTTGGTGCCCTGCGCCCCGGTGTGCTCCGCGATCTGCAGGTAATTCATATGTGCGCCGACGGCTAGCTCGATCGCCTGACGCTGTTCAGCAGGAAGGCGGGAGAGCGCCGCGTCGAGCGCCGCTTTCATATCCAGCTCTGATGCAGCGCCCGGGAGATCGGCGTCAGGCATCTGGCGCAGACTCCTTTGGGTTGCAAAGCTCGGAACTACCTGCATACGTCGCCTCGACTTGCGTGTTCTGGGTGGAGTCGCTCATGCGTTCCACATCCACTAACCATACGCAAGACGGGTGAGCAGGGATCACATTTTCATTACGCACGTGCAAGTTAATCGGCGACGGCACGGCTTTTCATCCTGCCGGCCAGTTTTGCGCTGGCGTCGGCTTTGCTGATTTCTTCGATCTGGGTCAGTACGCCGTCGTTGGCGTAGCGATCGGCCACCTTGATATCGAAGGCGTAGACGCCGCCTTCCATGGCGGTGAATCGACCAGCAGTGTACGCGCGCGAGGCGGTGCCGCGCTGCTGCAATTCGCAGACTTCCCAGTCTTGCCGGTTGGTCAGATCCCAGAACTCGGTGGCATCGGACGGATCGAACCCGGGTTGGGCCATCTGCTCCGGATCGAAAAAGAATTCGCAGGCGACATAGGTGCGGTCCGGCGCGATGGGGATGACGCGGTGGGTCATGAGATAGTCGGGATGCAGGCTCATGAGCAGATTCGGCCAGACGACGAAGTAGTAGACCTTTTTGTGGTCGTCCTCGGTGATGCCGTCGAGAAAGCCGCGGCCGTGCTCGCTCATCTGGCCGTCCATGGTGAGGGTGTCGTAGTCGCCGACTACCGGCATCCAGCTTGCGCGCCAGGGGCCTTCGGTTTCGATCCAGTCGCCCATGTTGAAGGGGGTGATTTTGTTGAGCTGCGGGTGGACGCCCGGGCAGTGATAGCACTCTGAGTAGTTTTCGATGATCGCTTTCCAGTTGGCCTGGACATCGTATTCGATGAGCTGGGCCCGGCGGAGCGCGCCGAGATCGAAGCGATCGAAGAACTGGGGCATGTCGCCGAGCGATTCGAGCAGGGGAGCGGCGTCGTTGCTGATATTGAGGAAGATGAGTCCCTGCCAGACGCCCACATTGACCGGGACCAGGCCCCACTCGTCCAGATTGAAGTTTTCGAGCTGGTCGCAGAAGCGGGGCATGTGGAGGGCGCCGTCGAGATCGTAGACCCAGGCGTGATAGGGGCATTGAAAGCGGGGGACGCGGCCGGTTTGCTCGGTGACCAGGGTGGCGCCGCGATGCCGGCAGAAGTTGAAGAAGGCGCGCACGTGCTGGTCGTTATCCCGCACGACGATGATGTTTTCGCCGCAGAGGGAGGTGAGGAAATATTCGCCTTTTTGCTGGATGTCCTCGTCTCGGCCGACGCAGACCCAGCCGGCGGCGAACCAGGCTTCCTGCTCGTATTCCAGAATGGCTGGATCGTGATAGACCTGCCGGTGGCAGGAGGGAGGCGTGGCGGAGATCCTTGCGCGTTTCCGCGACATCGGCCGCCGAAACTGGCGAGACCGAGGGCTGCGTTGCCCGATCCATTTGCTCGACCATTGCCAGGGGCCTTTCGGGGTAGATCTCATCCGCTGGAGTTGCGGAAGAATAGCATGGGCGAGAGGCGAGGGCGGAAATAGGAAATAGGAAATGGGAAATAGATAGGAGGTCATCAATTAGGCGGTGGGATCGACCGTGACGCTCTGCAGAAGCCGGGATCCAGCACCGGGTGAGGATGACGGGTAACCAGCCCGGGCACGATGATCTGCTGCCCAGGCCCGCGCTCGTTGCCAAACGTGCCGCTTGCCTGTAGAATAGAACACTTGTTCTGTTTTGTCAAGGACTGGTGGGGAGCGGAAATGGGAAATAGGAAATGGGAAATCGTGCTGGCTGATGCGTGCCGGGTGGTGGCGTGATGGCCGAGGCGAGGACGAGGGTGTGTGGCGCCGGAGTGTGAGCGGCGGGCGGAGCCGGGGTCGGTGGTGTGTGTGGATCACCGGTGGACGGCGTTGGGGTCGGAGACGGAGCGGGAGGTGCGGTTGCTGACGCAGCGGTTGACGGCGATGGAGCGGTTGGAGACGGCGGAGGCGCGCAAGGAGACGGCGCGGGCGTTTCGGCAGCAGGTGTTGCGGGGGGAGTATGCGGCGGTGTTCAGCAGCAAGTTCGAGGAGATGCTGGCGGAGACGGGGCAGGAGCACGATCTGACGGGGGAGATCGGGATGTTGCGGATTGCGATGCGGCGGGTGCTGACGGAGGAGGAGCAGCCGGCGCGGATGGCGCATGGGTTGGCGAAGCTGAGTGGGGCGTTGGGGCGGGCGATCTTTTTGCAGGAGCAGCGGGAGCGGACGCAGGGGGAGGATTCGGAGGAGCGGCTGGCGGATGTGCTGAACCAGATTTTGATCGATCTGGAGAAGGAGAGTCAGCAGGTGCGGAATCCCTGGACGGTGGATGTGCACAATCCGCCGGGGTATCTCAAGGACGAGATGCAGAAGGAGGGGATCGTGCCGGAGACGGCGCTGGCGGTGAGCTGGGTGGAGCAGTGGAAGCATGCGGATGACGGAGGAGAAGGCGGCGAAGGGGCATGTGGAGGCGAAGCGGTGGTTGGAGATTGGGGCGGTGGCGATGCGTGGGGAGTTGGGGGATGGGTTCGATGATGCGTGAGCGTTGTGGAGGATGCTGGGGCCGCCCCGCCCAGGGTTGAAAACCAGGGCTACGCATACGAAACCCCTTTGGGGTTGGGCGCGGATGGGGAGAGTGGGAGCGGGCGATGAGTTGGTACGGAATCCGGAGGATTGATTGCGGGTCGTTGAGGAGATCCCCCTCACCCTGCCCTCTCCCCCGTGCGCGGGTGAGAGGGTTCTGCTCCCATATGGGAGGTGAGCGCATCCTCTGGTAACCATCCGGATTCTGTCTTAGGGGTGTGATGCGATAGGATTGCGGGGATCTGAGAAGCTACGGAAATGGAGATGGCCCTGCAATGGCGCCGGCTGTAATCGCGAACCCGATCCTCTATTCCCCATTCAAGGAACCAACCCGGCATTTTCATTTCGATGATGATGGCATTACCGACACGGTAACGGATGGACGACGAAGGAGCGCCTATTTCGTCCCGATTGCGGCGCCGAAGAAGAAAGGGAAGCAGCTTGCGCTGCAAGACCTGACGGCGGACCGGTTGCAGGAGAATGACCTGGTCAACCGGATTCGGGAACGGGTGGCGCAATGGCGGCTGGGCGGGTATCTGGGCGTGACGCCGACGACGGCGCGGCTTATGGAGCATTGGAACGATCCAGAGCGGGATCGGAAGTTGTTCTTCTGCCAAATCGAAGCGCTGGAAACAGTGATATATATCACCGAGGTGGCGCACAAGTTCGGCGATGCATGGATTGCGGACCGGTTGCGGGAAGCGAACGACCAATCCAATCCGGGATTGCCGCGATTAGCCACGAAGATGGCGACCGGCAGCGGTAAGACGGTGGTGATGGCGATGCTGATCGCCTGGCAGACGCTGAACAAGCTGGATGCGAAGCAGGACAAGCGCTTCTCCGATTCGTTTCTGGTGGTGACGCCGGGTATCACGATTCGGGACCGATTGCGGGTGCTGCTTCCCGAGGACCCGGGGAACTACTACGAGGCGTTGTCGATCGTGCCGCCGCAGGATATGCAGCGATTGGGACAGGCGCGCATCGTGATCACGAATTTTCATGCCTTCCAACCGAGAGAAAAGGTGCAAGCCAGCAAGCTGGCGAAGCAGATGCTGGGCACGGAGAACGAAGGAGCGTTTACCGAGAGTCCGGGTGAGGTGGTGCGGCGGGTGTGCCGCGATCTGGGGAAGAGCAAAGAAATCATCGTGCTCAACGATGAGGCGCATCACTGTTACCGGCGGCGACCGGAGGACCCCTCTCCCGGCCTCTCCCCTCTGCGGAGGGGAAAGGAGAACGAAACGGACGACCCCGCTGCCGGCTCTACCCCTCTGTGGAAGGGAAAGGAGGACGACCCCTCTCCTGGTCTCTCTCCTCTGCGGAGGGGAAAGGAGAACGAAACGGACGACCCCGCTTCCGACCCTACCCCGCTGTGGAAGGGAGAGGAGAAGTTGTCCGGGGACGATCGGGTGGAAGCGAAAGTGCGCGAGGAAGAGGCGCGTATCTGGATTTCGGGGATCGAGGCGATCAAAGCGAAGATTGGGGTGAAGGCGATCTATGACCTGTCGGCGACGCCGTTCTTCCTGCGAGGATCGGGGTATCCGGAAGGGACGCTCTTTCCCTGGGTGGTGTCCGATTTCTCGTTGATCGATTCGATCGAGGCGGGGATCGTGAAGGTGCCACGGGTGCCGGTGGCAGACGATGCGATGACGGGCGAGATGCCGACGTACCGCGAGCTGTGGCCGCTAATCCGGGACGACCTGCCGAAGAAGGGACGCAAGACCGACGCGCTGACGGTCGATCCGCCGTTACCGAATCCGCTGGCGGGTGCGCTGGTTTCACTCTACGGCCATTACAACGAAGCGTTCGAACGATGGGAGCGTGGCGAGGGTGGAGAGACACCGCCGGTGTTCATCGTGGTCTGCAACAACACGAATGTCTCCAAGCTGGTGTTCGACTGGATTCAGCGGATGGGAAAAGCAGATCGGAGATGAGACGCGGGTTCAGGCAGGGCAGCTGGAGCTTTTCCGAAATGACGACGCACACGGCGGTTGGCTTTCGCGACCGAACACGATTCTGGTCGATAGCACGCAACTCGAATCGGGCGGGGCGATGAGCGCCGATTTCAAGAAGATCGCCGCGCGTGAGATCGAGGAATTTAAGGACGAGTACCGGCGGCGGTTTCCAGGACGGGACGCGGACGATCTGACCGACGAAGATCTGTTGCGCGAGGTGATGAATACGGTTGGCAAGACCGGGCAAGCTGGGCGAGCAGGTGCGTTGCGTGGTGAGCGTGTCGATGCTGACCGAGGGATGGGATGCCAACACCGTGACGCACATTCTGGGCGTGCGGGCGTTCGGGACGCAATTGCTGTGCGAGCAGGTGGTCGGGCGTGGATTGCGGCGGATGAGCTATGCGGTCAATGACGACGGTATGTTCGAGCCGGAGTATGCGGATGTGTACGGGGTGCCGTTTTCCTTCATTCCAACCACCGGGAAGCCGGGCGACATTTTGCAACGGAAGACGACGCGGGTAAAAGCGCTGGAGGAACGGATCGATTGCGCGATCGAGTTTCCGCGATTGCTGGGATATCGGTATGACTTTGGCACCGAACGGTTGCGGGCGGAGTTCAACGAGGATTCGGTACTGGCGCTTTCGACCGCGGATGTGCCGACGAAGACCGAGTCGATGCCGGTGGTGGGCGAGGGCAGCATTCACACGCTGGATGAGCTGTTGAAGCACAGGGAAGCGGAAGTGACGTTTCGGATCGCGAAGCTGGTGCTCGAGAAATACTTGCGAGAAGAAGAACCCCTCTCCCAGCCTCTCCCCTCTGCGGAGGGGAGAGGAGGACGAGCGACTGGACTGCACTTCAAACCTTGGCTCTTTCCGCAGGTGCTGGCCATCACCAAGCGTTGGATGCGGGAATGTCTGGTGTTCAAGGACCACACCTTTCCGCAACTGCTGTTGCTGCCGGAGAACGCGCACGATGCGGCCGGACGGATCTATCACTCGATCGTACGGGCGAACGACGGGCCGGCGACCTTGATACCGATGCTGCGACCGTATGACACGCTGGGATCAACGCGGTATGTGGGGTTCGATACCGCGAAACCGGTTTGGCCGACGGACTCCGCGAAGTGCCATATCAACTATGTGGTGGCGGACACGGAGAGCTGGGAACAGAAAATGGCGGCCACGCTGGAAGAGATGGACGAGGTGGTGCGGTACGTCAAGAACCAGGGTCTGGATTTCACCATTCCGTATGAGTCCAATGGGGATGCGCGCCAGTATGTGCCGGATTTCATTGCCTGTATCGATGACGGGAATGGGCCGGATGATTTGCTGAACCTGATCGTGGAAGTGAGCGGGTTTCCGAAGAAGGACAAGCAGCGGAAGGTGGAGACGGCGGAAACGTTCTGGATTCCGGCGGTGAACAATCATGGCGGGTTTGGGCGGTGGGCGTTCGTGGAAGTGACCGATCCGTGGGATGCGGCGCGGACGATTCGGGGGTTGTTGGGTAATACGGAAGGGATGGCGGCGTGAGCCCCTCTCCCGGACCTCTCCCCTTTGCGAAGGGGCAAGGGGAGACGGGCGACGTGAGTATTGTCCGGGAAGAAGGTCGTCTGGGAACAAACCCCTCTCTCCCGGCCTCTCTCCCCTTTGCGAAAGGGAAAGAGGAGAACGACGCATCTCCCTCGGCGTCTTTCCTCTGCGGAGGGGAGAGGAGAAGGTTGGTGGTGGCAGCGGAAAGCCCTTTCCCCCGCGCACGGGGGAGAGGGTTGGGAGAGGGGGTGGTGCGGTGAGCCGTGATGGGATGATCGGGGCGGCGCGGCAGTTGCGGAAGGAGGCGACTGAGGCGGAGCGAGTGCTTTGGGAGGCGTTGCGGCGGAAGCAGGCTGGGGGGATGCGGTTTCGGCGGCAGCGGGTGATTGGTCCGTATATTGTGGATTTTTGTTGTCTGGATCAGAAGTTGGTGGTGGAGGTGGATGGCAGCCATCACCATGAGGCGGAGTATGTGGCGTATGACGAGGATCGGACGCGGTATTTGGAAAGCTATGGGTTTCGGGTGCTGCGGTTTGATAATGCGGAAGTTTTAAGAGATGTCGAGGGGGTGGTCGCAAGAATTTACCCCTCTCCGGCTCTCCCCTCTGCGGAGGGGAAAGAGGAGACGACTGCGGGAACTGAGCTCGCACCCGACACAACGTTTCGAGAACGAACGATATCGGGCTGAGGCGTTCCTCTCACCCGCGCACGGGGGAGAGGGCAGGGTGAAGGGGTTCTCTCGCAGCAACCCCAATCCCCCGGCCCCTTGCCCCTCTGCGGAGGGGTAAGGGGAGAACGACTCCTCTCCGGCTCTCCGCTTTGCGAAGGGGAGAGAGAACGTACGACGGACGATGAATGAAGGATTGGACTGATGGCAACGGCGAAATCGAGCAAGCGGGTCGAGGCGTTTACGCATGAGGAATCGCGGGTGAATATTCCGACGGAGGAACTGAGCGCGTTCGTGCAGAACGACGAGGAGGCGCCGGGGATGATGTTGTATCCGCGCGACCCGAGTCTCGATCCGCAACTGGTGTGGAAGGGGAAGGACGAGCAGGACCGGGAGGATCTGGCGGTACCGGTGGTGCCGATCTATATCCAGGAGAAGATCCATCCGCAGGCGTTGATCGCGGATATCCGGGCGCGGTCGGCGACGGGTGAGATCGGCGAAGCGGCGGTCGCGTACGACCAGACGAATTTCTTCAATGATTTCAATGGGATCAGCAATTTCGAGGACCGGATCGATTTCTACCGGCATGAGCAGCATTGGTCGGACCGGATGATTCTGGGGGACTTCTGTGACTCGCAGCGGTAATCCGAATTCTTCGTTGGCATTATCATGATTGTGCAGGACCACAAGGTCGCGAAGCGGCCAGGAGATTTCTCAGACTCTGTTTGGGAATAAAATCCGAGGTACCTAATGCGACGACTCAACGTGCGCGAGACTCAGATAGACGAATGTATTCGTATGTCGATGTTCGCGTTGCACCAGCGTCCACAAAATCCAGAATTGCAGCGGGGTGACTTGCTTCTTCTGCAATTAGTGAAAAATGACGCAGAGGCTCAGCATCAAATCGAAGAGAGAATCAACTTTGCTTTGGTTTTCGACCGTATCGAACGTGACTGGGATGGGTCAATCAGTCGAATCCACTGGCCCAATGCGAATCGTGTTTGGAGTTGGATCGTTTACGGCCTGGCGACAGTGCCGACTATTTCTTTCAGCCTCGAATCTCTCAACCTCTCACGTTCCTACTCGGGTCAAGACAATGCCCGATACATCGACCCAATCGACCAAGAGGTCATCCAGAAATTCGTTTTGTGGTCACTAGCTCGTGATCCCAATCCCGGAAAGCAGATCATTCCACCTCGCCAGATCGCAGAACAATTTGGACTGGAACGTTCGCTAGATGGCATATTCAATCACGACCGGATCGAACTCCTAGCTCCTGCGCCAAGGCGAACGGTGACTCAGGAAATCTTTGTGAGGAATCTGTCATTAGCAGACATGCTGAAGTCATATTATGACCACCATTGCCAGATTTGCCGGCACACCTTTATGGATCCATACGGTTCTGACTACTCTGAAGCACACCACATTCAATATTTGAGTGAGGACGGCCCCGATGTAAGCGGCAATATGGTCGTACTCTGTCCAAACCACCATCGGATCGTGCATGAAACGCACGCAGAGTTCCGTAAGCATGAACTCACATACGTCTACCCCAACGGATTCGAAGAGCGGCTAAAGCTAGACGACCATTTCACGAAATCGTCCTCAATACAGCCAGGGCAGCGAACCTTTAAGGGATATCAATTCTAGAGTCTCAAAAACGCTTCGCATGTGACGTTGAAGTCGATTGCGAACAATCCGGATATCACAGAGGGAATGACGCGCGAGGAGATCGACGTGGCGATCGCGCGGCATGCGGACAGCGAGACGTTGTTCGACCAACCGTATGAGGACACCAAGGTGGCGCGGGTGACGGGACCGTTCACTGTGGAGAGCTTGTCGCCGCATCGGGTGCTGTCGACGGACCCCTCGGTGGAGGACGAGGACCCCTCTCCCGGCCTCTCCCCTCTGCGGAGGGGAAAGGAGAACGAGGTTAAGGAGCAGCAGGATTTCGCGACGATGATCCTGGAGAACCTGCGCAAGGCGGGGGTGCAGAACACCTACAAGGGGGAGCGGATCGTTTTCGACCGGCTGGATGCGTTTCCGGGGAAGGCGATCGCGGCGCGGGGTGAGTTCACCGATGCCAATGGCGATGTGAAGCGGGTGGCCGTGACGATTGGGCCGGAGCATGGGACGGTAGGTTCGGAGCAGATTCGGGAGGCGGCCAAAGAGGCGGTGAAAGGTCTTGGTACCGATGTGTTGCTGGTGTGCGGGTTCGCGTTCGATGGGGCGGTGTCGGAGGAGGCGAAGCAGTATGGGGCGCTGACGGTATTGCCGACGCGGATGAATCCGGATCTGACGATGGACGAGTTGTTGAAGAAGACCGGGGCGGGGAATCTGTTCATGGTGTTCGGAGAGCCGGATGTGGAGATCAAACCAGCGGGGGAGAAGTTGGTGGTGGAGATTCGCGGATTAGACGTGTACGACCCGACGACGGGGGATGTGCGCTCGAACTCGACGGACGATATCGCGTGCTGGTTCATCGATACGAATTACAACGACGAGAGCTTTTTCGTGCGGCATGCGTATTTCACGGGAGCGGATGAACCGTACGACAAGCTGAAACGGGCGTTGAAGGCGGAAGTGGACGAAGCGGCCTGGAGCAGTTTGTATAGCACGGTGAGCTATCCGTTCGAGCGGCCGGAGACGGGGAGGATCGCAGTGAAGGTGATCAATCACTATGGGGATGAAGTTTTGAAGGTGTACGAGGTGGGGTAAGCGTTCCATTTCACGCAAGACAGGACTATGATGGGAGGCAGACTCCTGTTGTCGTTTCGTGTTTATCTGGAGCACCTTATGACCACTGAGCATTCGATTGCTTCCTATTACACCTCCGAGGATGCGCTGGAGCGGATCGATCGGCATCTGCGCGAGCAGGGGATCGATCCCGAGCATCCAACGCTGGAAGCGCTGGCGCCGTATGACAATTTTCATTCCCGTGGATTGGGTGCCACGCTCGAACTCATTGCATTGGCCGATTTCCCCGCTGGCGCACGGGTACTCGATGTGGGCGGGGGAATGGGCGGTCCGGCGCGGGTGCTGGCCGACCGGTCCGGGGCGCATGTGACGGTGCTCGATCTTACGCCGGCGTTCGTCACGCAGGGAAGGGTGTTGACCGAACGGCTGGGGATGAGCGAGCAGGTGGACTTCGAAGAAGGCGATGGAACGGCGATGCCCTTCCCCGATACCAGTTTCGATGGCGCCTGGACCCAGCACAGCACGATGAATATCGAAAACAAGGAGGCGCTCTACTCCGAGATCCATCGCGTGGTGAAGCCGGGCGGTCGCCTGGTGATGCAGGAGGTGATGGCCGGGAATGGGGATGCGATCGACTACCCGGTACCGTGGGCGGGGGACGCGTCGCTGAGCTTTTTGCGGCCGGTCGCGGAGATGCGCGCGCTGATTACCGCGTCGGGATTCCGCGAGCTGGCGTGGACGGACGAAACCGCGAACGTGCTCGCCTTCATGGATCGTGGACAGGGGGCGTCTGTCGCCGAGCGAAGCGGTCCCGCGCAGCAACCACCGGGCCAGATGATTCTCTTTGGGCCCGCCTTCGTGGAACGGATCAAGAATATCGGCCGCAACCTCGCCACGGGCCGCCTGGCGGTGATTCATGCGCTGTTCGAACGGGATTAGGTGGCATTTCGGGTGGTGTTTCGGGTAGTCTTTCCTCTGGAAAGCTGAGGTCGCTCTGTCGATGCATGCCACCATCCTCCCTGCTAACGATGCCGAAACGGACGCCGATCGGCATCTTCGCGATGCTCACGAACAGGCGGTGCGCGCGCCTGTTGCCGAGATTGCGTCGTATGTGCAGGGGCTGCTTGGGCAGAAGTGGACGGCATATCTCGCCGGTGTCGCGGACGCCAAAGCCGTGGGGAAGTGGGCCAAGGGAACGCGCAAACCCCAACCGGATAGTGAGCGGAAATTGCGCGATGCCTACCAGATCGCTTTGCTGATCTGCAGTATCGATGACGAAGCGACGGCGCGGGCGTGGTTTTCGGGGATGAATCCGGTGCTCGATCACCGGGCGCCGGCCTGGGTGATCGCGCATTTCGATGACGGTGGCGATCGGGCAATGGAAGCCGCGCTGGCGTTCGTCTCCCAGGGCTAGTGGAAGTCCGACTCGCGCCAGCGCCGGTACGGCTCTATCGCATTGGACGGGGGCCGAATCCGCTGGCGTTTCCGCCCCGGGCGTTTAGCGGAGCTGGACGGTATGACGACCCTGATGGGCGCGTGGCGACCTTGTATGCGGCGGTCGAACGGCGGGCGGCGTTTCTGGAAACGCTCGATGTCTTTCGTCTGGATGTGGGGGCAGTCGCGGAGCGTGATACCTCCCTGGGATCGATCGACACTCCGTCCACCAAACCCGAACGCCAGGAGATTCCGCCCCGATTCATGCAGCGCCTGCTGGTCTGTTTTCGCGTCGCCGAAGGGCAACGCTGGCTGGATGTTCGGGTCCCGGAAACGCATGCCGTTTTGCGGGAGGAGCTTGGTCCGCAGCTCGGTGAGCTTGGGCTGGGAAGGCGTTTCGTGCTCGGCGATCTCATGGCAAACGATCACCGGATCACCCGGCTGGTGGCGGGGTGGGCGATCGACCATGCGTTCGATGGCATCGCCTATCGCTCATGCCACAACCCGTCGTTGACCTGCTGGGCCATTTTCGAGGGGGCGACGCTCAACATGAAGGACGCACCACTTCCTCTCAATTCCGATGATCCCGATCTGCACGCGGTCGCGAGACTTTGGAACCTGAAACTGCCGGCAAGGACGGGTAGCTAGCGCGGTTGCGGAATGATTCGTCCACGCAATTGAGGCATGGTGGACTCACACCACTCGCTGCGGCGAGGAGATTCCTTCGGCGACGCTCAGGACAGGCTCTTCCCGTTGGTCAGGATGACAGTTTTAGGGAAGTGGGTACCTCATCTTAAGAACCGCTCTACGTTGGGTCGATCGCTATCCCTCGTGATGGGCCGTGGGAGTCGCCTGGGGGGTGCCGGACGCGGTTGGGGTGCCGTCGGGTGCGCTGCTGCCGGCGGTTGCCTCGTTCAGCATGTTGGTCATGGTGGCTATCTCGGCCGATTGCGTGTTGACGGCTTGCTGCGCGAAGTTGCGCACGTGCTCGTCTTTGCCGAGTTCGAGCTCGGCGTCGGCCATCACGACCCCGCCCTGGTGGTGGCGGATCATGAGGCGCAGGAATTGCGCGTTCATTTCCTCGACCGGCAGGGTTTCCAGCGCGGCGACTTCGGAGTTCGTGGCCATGCCCGGCATGAGCGGAACCTCAGCGTCTGATCCTGCTCCCGGGGGCGCGGAATAGTCGCCGGTGCTCATGTCCATACTGGCCATGGAGTCGTCGTCGACCAGGCCGGCCGGTGGTGGGGGAAGGGTCATGTCGAAATCGCCCATCCAGGCCATCAGGGCATCCCCGCTCGAGACCGGAAGCCCCCAGATATCGAGCCAGCCGGTCATCATGCCGATCTGGAATTGCTGGGTATCGGCGATATCGCGCGCCAGCCGGGCAATATCGGGATCGTCTGTGCGACGGTAGGCGATATTGGCCATCTGTACCGCCTGGGCATGATGGACACTCATATCCCGCACGAATCCGACATCGGCGGACCCGTTCGCGGGGTAGTCGTCTTCCTGGGTAAAGAGATAGATCGCAAGCGCGCCGAACACCAGGGCAAGTATGCCCAGCGCAACGGCGATCCAGGTCGCGACTCCCACATGCGCTGTGCTCTTGGCGTTGTCCTCGGTCATTAGGGCTCCTCTCGAGATGTCAGGAATGCGGTGATTGGGCTGCAGAGACAGGCGTACCTAGCTGGTAACTCCTGCTTCCAACCGTCTGGCAAATTGCCAGCCCTTCGTCACTATCCAGCGAGCAGGCGCGCGGACCGGTACGGTCGGGGCGATAGTCTTCTGGTTGCAGCGTGGTATGGGCGATGCTGAACTCATCGGCCAGCACGTGGCTCGCCTCTTCCAGAATTTCATGCCACTGTCGCACGCGGGTGATCTCCAGATGGGCGCTGGCAGCGACGATGCCGGAGGTCACGGTCCAGACGTGCAGATCGTGGACGTCGGCGATCCCCGGAATGCGTTTCAGCGCCGAGCGGACGGCTTGCGGATCGATATCTTTTGGCGTGGCTTCCAAGAGTATGTCGACCGCTTCCCTGAGGAGTTTCCAGGCGCTGAAGACGATGAGTCCCCCGATGACCACCGAGAGAATCGGATCGGCCTCGGTCCAGCCGGTTGCCATGATGATGAGTGCCGCGACGATGGTGGCGACCGAACCAAGCAGATCGCCGATGACATGCAGAAACGCGCTGCGGGTATTGAGGTCGTGCTGATGCCCACCGCCGCGGGAGAGGACCCAGGCCGAGACGATATTGGCGCCCAGGCCAGCTACGGCCACGCCGAGCATCAAGCCGCTGCGAATCTCCGGCGGATCGGAAAACCGCTGCCAGGCTTCATAGAAGATATAGAGCGAGAGCATGAGCAGGATGGCGGCATTGACCGCGGCGGCCAGGATTTCGGCGCGCATGAAGCCAAAGGAGCGGCGCGGCGTGGCGGGACGGCTGGCGAGCCAGGCGGCGAAGAGCGAAAGCAGGAGCGCGCCGGCATCGGTCGCCATATGCCCGGCGTCGGCCAGCAGGGCCAGCGAGTTGGCGGCGATCCCGCCGATGACCTCGATGACGAGAAAGATCGTCGTGATGGCCAGCGCGATGGCCAGCGGGTTTCGCTTGGCGGAGCGATCGCCCAAGGGCGAATGGCTATGGCTCGCGTCGTGATCGTGGCCGTCTTGGTCGCTGTGGTCGTGTCCGTCCATCGGTGGCAATTGTGACCGAAGTTCGGGCGAGAGGATAGTTCCGCATGTGAACCGCTGAGCCCGGATGGGAATCGGTCACTGTCAGGCTGGGATCGGATCGAACTGCGCGGCGTGCAAGCGGCCGTAGACGCCGTTGAGCCGAAGGAGATCCAGATGCTTGCCCTGTTCGACGATCCCGTTGACATCGACGACCACGATGCGGTCGGCATGCTGGATCGTTGCCAGCCGGTGGGCGATGATCAGGGTGGTGCGGCCGACGGCGAGCTCTTCCAGACTGGCCTGGATTTTTCGCTCGGTTTCGGTGTCGAGCGCGCTGGTCGCTTCGTCCAGGATCAGGATGGGTGGGTTCTTGACGAACATGCGCGCGATAGCGAGCCGTTGCTTCTGGCCGCCGGAGAGCTTGACACCCCGTTCGCCGATCATGGTTTCGAATCCGGCCGGGAGCTCGGAAATCATGGTGTCCAGTTTGGCGCGGCGCGCGGCTTGCTCGATCTCCTCGTCGGTCGCGTCGAGCCGACCGTAGGCGATGTTGTCGCGAATCGTGCCACCGAACAGGAAGACATCCTGCTGCACGACGCCGATCTCACGACGTAGTGACGCGAGTGTCATATCGCGAATATCGATCCCGTCGATGGTAATGCGACCGGCATCGACTTCATAGAAGCGTGGCAAGAGTGAGGCGATGGTAGTTTTGCCGGCGCCGGACGGTCCCACAAAGGCGACCGTCTCGCCGGCCCGGAGATCGAGGTCGATCCCCTTCAGAATCGGGCGGTCGGGTGTGTAGCCGAAGCGAACGTTCTCGAAGCGAATATCGCCTCGCAAACGGCCGACTTCGATGGCATCCGGTTTGTCGGCGATATCCGGTTCGATTTCCAGAAGCTCGGTGTAGCTGCGGAATCCGGCAATGCCCTTGGGATAGATCTCCAGCACCGCCATGATCTTTTCCATCGGCCGGAAGAAGACATTGACCAGCAGCAGGAAGGTGACGAATCCGCCTTCGCTGAGCTGACCTTCGATCACGAAATAGGCGCCGGCGATCATGACGACCAGTTGGGTAAACCGCATGCTGGCGTAGTTGAGTGTCATGCTGGCAGCCATGATGCGGTAGGCGTCCAGCTTGGTTGCGCGATAGCGATCGTTGTCGACAGAGAAGAGCTTGCGCTCGTGATCTTCGTTGGCGAACGCTTGCACCACGCGGATCCCGCCGACGTTTTCCTCGATACGGTGATTGAATTCGCCGACGCTGCGGAAGAGGTTCTTCCAGGTCACCGCCATACGCCCGCCGTAGTGAATGGTCGCAACGGTGACCGGGGGCACGACCAGCACGGTGATGACCGCCAGCTTGGCATTGACCAGGAACATGAGCACGAAGGCACCGATGAAGGTCATCACCGCGACAAAGGCGTCTTCCGGCCCGTGGTGCGCCACCTCGCCGATCTCTTCCAGATCCTTGGTAACTCGCCCAACCAGATGGCCGGTTTTGTTGTTGTCATAAAACCGGAAGGAAAGCTTCTGCAGATGATCGAAGCTGCGGCGGCGCATCTCGGTTTCGATGCTGATGCCAAGCTTGTGGCCCCAATAGGTGACCACGATCATCAGCAATGAATTGAGCACGTAGACCGCAAAGAGGAGGCCCACCGCCAGGAAGATCTTCGTCCAGTCGCCGCTGGGCAGCAGACGATCGACGAAGAGCCCGGCCATCAGGGGGAAGGCGAGCTCGAGGACACCGGAAATCACCGCGCAGGCAAAATCGAGCGCGAAGAGTTTGCGATGCGGGCGGTAATAAGCGAAAAACTGGCGGAGCAGCGATAACGTTCCGGCGTCCGCCGCCATGGCTGCCATAGGACCTCTGAGAAGAACGATCGCCAGGATCGGCGATCGGGGAAAATCTGGGAAACCTGCCGCACGAGCAGACTCGAGTGCGCCGCGCAATCGTACCCGAGACGATGGTGCCAACGCGGTCAGGTATCACCCCACCGTATAGCAGATATTTGCCACCTGGTGGAGCTTCGTTTAACGGAATGTACCCTTTTGCCCATTATTACTTATGCGAATCTTCCGGAAATTGGTTATTCTGTCAAGGCATAACACATGCACGGTGACCGTCCGTTCATAGAGGACGCCGCGCAGAACAATGAATTCGACGAGGCACATCGGTGATTTCGAGTGACATGTCTCTGCCTCTGCGGGAAGAGCGCGCGTTCTACAACGCGGCCAGCGATCCGCATGTCTTTCCAACCGATACCTTTGTGGGCCGCACCCACGAGCTTGCCGCGCTCCAGCAAGGAATAGCCGAGGCGCCGGGCCGGCTGGTGACTCTGGTTGGACCGGCAGGGGTGGGCAAGACCCGGCTCGCGCTGGAAGCGATGCGTACCGCCGAAGAGCGTTATCCCGGCGGTGCGGTGGTGGTGCGGCTGGCGGCTATCGAGCGTCCCGGCGATATCGTGCCCGAAATCGCGCGGGCGATGGGAATTGTCGATCAGTCAGAGAAGCTGGATGCCATCGTGCGTGAGGAGCTCAACGCCGCGCCCTCGGTCGTCTTGCTCGATTGTTACGAGCATTTGACGCCGGCCGCCAACCCGATCGTGGCCGATCTGCGTGCGAGCTGCCCCGAGCTCCGCATCGTGCTCACCTCGCGCCGATCCTCGGGATTGCCAGACGACTGGCGTCTGGAGTTGCACCCACTTGCCGTCACCCGGCCGGACGCCACGACCAGCGGCCCGCTGAGCGAGGCGGTGCAGCTCTTCGTGGCACGGGCACAAAAAGCCAACGACCGCTTTCGGTTGCGTCCGGAGGATGTACCGGTCATCGAGGAGCTCTGCGCCCGTTATGACGGACTCCCGCTGGCAATCGAGCTGATGGCCAGCTGGGTGACGGTGCTCGCTCCGCGGGAGCTGCTGGATTGGAAACCAGACCAGCTTGCGTTTCGCACGCCAGCAGCCGATCCGCGTCATCAAAGCCTCATGGATGCCATCGCCTGGAGCTTCGGTCTGCTTACGCAGGACGAACAGGCGCTCCTCGCTGCGCCTCTCGGTTTTCTCCGGAGGGTTCAGCCGCGATCTGGTGGAAAAGATGGCTCGCGGACGCAAGAGCTGGCGCGGGCTATCCCTATGCGGATGGGTATTCGGCTGTGTGGGTCATTTGATATCGATGGGCTTGGCAATCCGACGGATCAACCCCAGGATCCCTCGATTGCGCGAGCGCTGTCCGCACTTGCCGACCGATCCGGTGCTCGCGCTGGCAGAGCTGATCGATCACCGTCTGGTTTATCAAGTTGGCGAGATCGATGGCGTGCCCCGCTTCGACATGCTGGAGGCGATCCGAGAGTTCGGATTGCGGCAATTGGAGCTGACCGGCGAGCTGCCGGCGGTCCGGCATGCGCATGCCGCCGCGATGATTGCGTTTGCCGAAGCATCCTGCGAGGGCTCTGGAATATATCAGTACCAAGAATGGGGACGCGAGCGGATCGATGCGGACCTCCAGAACTTGCGCGCGGGGCTTGCCTGGGCGACCACGCTGGGAGATGCAGGCGCCGAGATCGGCATACGCCTCTCGGGAGGGCTCTGGACCTACTGGCAAACGCGCGGCCTGTTGACCGAAGGGCGCGCGTATATCGACGATTGGATCTTTCGCCCGGGACTAGCGCACTGGTGCCATTGCACCAATATGCCGGGTCTCGCTTTCCTCACATGGATCCAGGGAGACGACGAGCGCTGCCGCGAGATGATCAGGGCGGGATTGGCGGCTTCGGAGGGCACGAATTTCTTTAGTACGCGTGCCATGATCTATCTCGTCATGGCGCTCCTGGAATTTCGAAAGGGTCTCGAAAACGTCTGTCACCATGATGGAATACGTAGAGGAGGCCGAGCGCCTCTTCCGACTTCCGGGGGATCACAATGGCCTGGGCGCCTGCTACCTCATCTATGGCCAAGTGGCCCGATTGACGGGAAATACTGAGCGAGCACTCGAACTCTTCGAAGAAGCGCCGTTTGCTGCACACCGAGACTCGCTACGAATGGGGACTGGCAGCTGGCCGGTATTTCGCGGCGGAAGCGACCCGCGATCTGGCGGAAACCGACCCATCCCGCATTCCGGAAGCGGTCGCACTCCTGCATGATGCATTGCAACGGTTCTGGGCGCTGGGCGACTTTTGGGGCGCGGGTGGGGCAATGTCCGGCCTGGCCTGCATCGCCACGATGCAGGGGGTCGATCGGCAAGCGGCGACGTACTTCGGGGCAGCCAGTGTGTTGATGGGCCGGGTTGGCGGGTCGCTGCTTCCAAGCGAGCTGATGACGCATAAGGAAACCGAAACCGAGCTCAAGGCACGCATGACATGAGCGGGCATGGCACGAAGCGTACGCGGCCGGCGCAGCGGAGCCGGAGCGGTTCGTCGAAACGGCGCTCGCCGATGCGCTTGCGATGCCGACCTCGCACGAGAGCGCGGCCCAGCGCAATCCGCTCCGCGCCTCACCCGGCGCCAGCTCACCATCGTGCAGGATCTGGCGCAGGGGTATGACATTCCCACTATTGCACAACGGCGTGGCCGCAGCGTGAGTGCAACCTATGAGCTGGTCGATCGCATTCTGGAACGGCTCGGCCTCACCGACCGTGACGAGATCGCGCCGTTTGCTGTAAACCATGGGTTGGTGAGCCCACCAAAAGCCCGACCTGGTTTTATTCCACCGAAATAAAGCGCAAATTCCGGAAAATCCGGAAAATCCGGATCGAAGTTCCAGGATTTTCCCCTTGTAGGAATCTCGACTTTCTATCATCATCGTTAACGAACCAGGAAGCACAGGTACGCATTCAGTGGGTGCTGGTGACTGCGGCTCTGATCGAACGCTTGCGCCTTTGTTGCCCGCTTCTGGTTTGACATCGATTGCGCTCGTGCTCAAGCGCTGTGCCCTGTTTGCGATCTCCGCTGGATTGGCTCTCGACGTGGCAAAAGACATTACACCGCTACGCAATGGAGCCTTCACCGGGATCGTGCTGGTCGCACCTGGGCTGTGGGCGTTTCCCGAGCTTGCGTCGGTGGCGTTGACACTCGAGGCCGATACCTGGAAAACGCCGCAAGCGCTCACTCGTTCGAATACTGTCGCGTGGACACCGGCCAGTTCCCGGTTTCCACTCTCCTCACTGGACGCCGAGATGACATCGTCCGTCTGATCGTCGTTCGGTTTGACCTGCCCCTGCCTCGCCACGTTGGCCCGTTCGGATCTCACCCATCCGATTCCGGGTTTGCGGAGACACAACTCCCACGTGCGGCGAGGCTAGGGGGGCGGGGTTCGCACATTTGCCAGGCTCACACCGACGTGATCAGCCAGGAGAATGCCAATGCCTGACTCAGATGCGCTCGAACACAACACATCCCGCCGCTCCCCGCAAGCTGACCAACCGGCAGATGACCGTCGTGCATGAATTGGCGGACGGGTGCGACATTGCCACGGTCGCCGCCCGTCGTGGCCGAGGCGTCAGCTCGGTCTACGAAATCGCCGGACGCATCTGCGAACGGTGGGGGTTGAGCGATTGGCGTGAGATCGGGCCGTATGCGATCGAGCACGGCTTGGTAGATCTACATGCCAATAACGTGTCACTCGCATCATAGTCGAGAATATTTTCTTTGTCGTACGAGGCGAGGGAGCCGGTTAGGTGCTCCAAGGATCGATGACTTCCAGTTCCATGGAACCAAAGTGGCGAATGTTCCGAGTCATCAATGGCAGCGCATGGTAAACGGCCGTAGCAGCAATCAGTCCATCGGCCATCGGAACTGTGACGCCAACACGTCGAAAGCGAGCCGAGGCGTCTCCCCAGAGTCGGGCGACCTCGCGATCTATGGGAAGAATTTGGTCGGCGTAATCCTGTTCGATCCCGTGTAGCCAGTGCTGTAGTCGTAGACGTTGCTGGCCAGACTCCAGAAGAGCGATCCCTTTTGTAATCTCACCAATCGTTATTACACTGAAATGGATCTCGCGATCGGACAAATGCTCGATGGCCTCGACTATCCGCCTATAGGGCGCCGAACGCTGGAGCTCCAAGACAACACAGGTATCTACCAGTACGTTCACCACTCGAACTCACGTTCGGGCGACTGGTCACGACTGAGATCGACGCCGGTGAAGTCTGGTCCGTTCAACAGCATTTCCTTCAGCGATCGCTTGGGTGTACACGTTCGTTTATATTCCGCCATCGACACCAATATGGCCACTGGCTCGCCGCGGCGGAGCACTGTTTGAGGGCCTTCTGATTCCGCTCGATTCACCATTTCGCTGAATCGATTCTTGGCGTCGGCCAGTTGCCATTCCACAATACACACTCCTTACGTGGCTAGATCGTCTAGCTACATCTCTGTTACTGCAAGTGTCGAACCTCGGGGAACATACCGCACCTAACCCCGAAGGGGTTTCGTATGGATAACCCGGTCATTTCAATGCCGGGGGTGGAGCGGGAGCGCGGTTCGGTCCTGAGGGCTGGTATCGGGCATCGAGAGGTTCCTCCGCTTCGGTCGGAATGACGGGCAAGAGGGCAGGGTGTGACGACGAGAGGACACGGAGGTCCTTCAGCTACGGCCGGATGGGGTGAGTTCGTGGCGTGGGGTGCGGGCTATCCCGATGGTGGGTCTGAGGTGCCGGCGTTTTCGGTGTCGCCGCCGTCGGCGAGCCAGTCGGTGAAGATGATTTTGGTGATGGGGGCGGCGAAGGAGACGCCTTCGCCGGAGCTTTCCACCATGACGATGCTGGAGATCTCGGCGGTGTCGCCGTAGGGGCCGAAGGCGGCGAACCAGGAGTGCGGTTTGCCGGCAACGTTCTGCTCGTTCTGGGCGGTGCCGGTTTTTCCGGCGATCGGCCAACCGAAGTCACCGAAGACCGGTACCGAGCCTGCGCCCCAGCTATTGCTGGTCTGGTCGCGCAGCGCGCTTTGCAGCTCTTCGATCATCCAGTCTTCGAGTGGCAGGTGGCGGATGACGGTGCGTTTGCCAACGACCTCAGTCTTGCCATCGGAGACTACCGACTCGACGATGTACGGCTGAAGCAGATCGCCACCGTTGGCGATGGCGGTATAGGCGTTGGCCATTTGCAACGGAGTGGCTTCCAGGAAGCCCTGGCCGATCGAGAGGTTGACCGCGTCGCCAATCGCCCAGTAGTCGCCGACGTTGCCGATCTTCCAATCGGGGCTGGGTACCACACCGGCAATTTCCTGCAGATAGGGGATACCGGTGGGAGCGCCGAGTCCGTAGGCCTTGGTCATATCGGGCAGCAGGTTCTGATCCTTGTCGTCCAACTCATAGCCGAGCTCGTAGAACACGGTATTGCACGAGTTCACCAGCGCGGTGTGCAAGTTGAGCATTCCCTGTTCGGCGGTCTGATACTCGTAGGTCCAGTCGCGGCGCACCACGTCGGTCCCCGGGATGGTCCATTCGGTGGGGCAATAGATCTCGGTGTCGCCTTTATAGCCAAGATCGGCCATCGCGGCGGACATGGTGATTACCTTGAAGATCGATCCGGTGGGGTAGCCCTGCTGCGTGGCACGGTTGAGCAGCGGAAGTGTCTTCTCATCGAAAACGGTGGCGGCGTCTTTGTCGGTCAGGCCTTTGACGAAGACATTCGGGTCGAAGCTCGGGTGGCTAACCAGTGCCATGACCGCGCCGGTCTGTGGGTCGAGCACCACTGCGCTGCCGGTCACATCGCCAACTGCCGCATCGACCTGCTTCTGGAATTCGATATCGACCGTTAGCACCACGTCCTTGGGTTCCACCGCGTCCTGATTGGCGATCACCGATTGCTCGGTGCGCGTGTTGCAGGAGACGATGGCGAGCCGTCCACCCGGCTTGCCAGAAAGCAGGTCGTTGGCGGCGGCTTCGATTCCCGCCCGGCCGATGAGGTCGCCCGCGATCAGCCCGGCATCGGGATTAGCTTCGATGTCCTCGGCGTTGACCGCGGTGACGTAGCCGGTGATATGTGCGGCCACAGCACCGTAGGGGTAAATGCGCGACTTGACCTGCCGTACCGCTACGCCACTGAGCTCGGAGATGCCGTTGAGCACTTTGGTATCGAGTGGATCGGGAAGTTGGGTAATCGGCATGAACCAGGCCGGATCGCCATCCGCATAGCGATCCTTGATATCTTCGGGTTTCATGTTGATGAGTTTCGAGAGCGCCGCAAGCTCGGCGGTTTCGTCGGTCAACTGGCCAGGGATAATGCCAACCTCGTTGACCACTCCTTCGTAGGCGAGCTTTTCACCATTTTTGTCGAGAATGTCGCCACGGCCTGAGCCGAGCTCGGTGTAGTCGACACAGTTCTCCCCCAGATCGGTGAAGATGAGGGAGGGCGTCCATTCGATCAACCAGCGATTGTCCTCCTGCTGGGTTTGAATGGTGTTGTCCTGCTCGATATCGCCGACGTAGCTCGAGGAGAGCGTGACGTGGATGGGAATCTGCGAGTCGGTGCCGCCACCGTTCAAGGTAATGGCGACATTGGTGATACCGGCTTCCGCGGCGATGCCTTCGTACCGGTCGATGAAGTCCCGCCGGCTGGTTTGCGCACGTGCCTTCGTCGTGAGGAGGTCGTACATCCCGTCGTAATCGCCATCCACCCAGTGTTGGGCGAATGCCTTTGTGACATCACCGGGAGAGGTGGTGACCACATCGGTTTCTGATGTGGGTTGGACAGTGGGCTCCGGAGTCTCGGTCGCATCCAGCGAAACCGCGGGAGCATTCGGGTCGGGGCCGTTCGCGGCCGGCTCGTCTGGTTGCGTGGTTGGTGTGGGAGCTTCGGTGGCCGATTCGAGCACCGCCGCGTTGGAATCGCTCTGGGGTGGGTCGGTCTGGGCGACTTCGCCGGATGGGGTTTCGTTGCCGCGCACGCGGTTCAGCAAATCGGCCGGCGATTCGCCGCTGCCCAGCCAGATGCCACCAATGACGGCAACCAACGCAAGGATCACGGCGGCCAGCACCAGTGGCCAGCGACGCGGTCCGCGCGGCATGGGTCCTTTTGATGAGGGATGGTACGACGACGATGACGAATAGCTCACCGATTGCTCGACCTGGAATGCGTCCCGAGTCGCATGCGGCTCAGGGGGGCGACGGATGTTGCTGTGCGGGAGCGCGAGGACATCAGGATGCAGCTACGTTCGTTCTTCGAATTCAAGTATACGCGTACGTTCGCGGGTCTCAATGCATGTCCGCGAAGCTGGAACGGCACCGTGCCCAACCACTCCACATATCAAACAAAACGCGTAACGTCGCTCGGCGGTTTCACCGTTCATACAAACATAATGTGTTCGCCTGAGAAAGTGCTGAATTTGCGAAGTCGCCGGGCTGGGAATGACTATCCTCCGTTTTCACAGGATCGACGCCTATACTGAAGCCTGGTCATTCTCCGGCGTCCTGGGCGCGCGGAGGTCCGGACGGCATTGTGCAGGCTCGTTTGGTCCGGACAAGGGGATTCGATTCGATGGTTGCCAAAGGTTCGTTCGCGGGCGTTACGCTGCCCTTTACTTCACGATTCACCCTGGCGCAGGGAACGGTGTCGTCCAGAGAGCTGGGCGAGCAGCCGACCAGTGGCGGTGCCCGGCCGGGGCCAGTCAACGCGGTGCCCGGACTGCGGCCTCCGGGTGTGCTTCCGGTTGGATTACGCATCGAGACAATCGAGCTCGATGCCACCATCGAGCAGCAGCAGATCGAAGACGGGGTGATGCAGAACCCGTCTGGTCCGTTTGTCGTTGCCTGGTACAAGGAAACTGGCCGGCTCGGCGAACCGGATAACAACATCGTGCTGGCGGGGCATCTTGACTACTGGGATGTGGGTCCAGCCATTTTCTACGATCTGTGGAAGCTGGAAGATGGCAACAAGATCGAGGTCACCGGCAAGAACGGGGCGGTCTATGTCTACACCGTCGACTGGGTGAAGACGTACAAGATTGCCGAACTGGAAAGCGCCACTATTCAGGATATCGTCGGCCCCACTCCGAACGAGAGCCTGACCCTCATCACCTGCGGCGGCACGTTCGACTACGACTCGGGTGAGTACGAGGAGCGCATCATCGTCCGCGCCTCACGTACCCGAGGGTAGGCTCGCCTCCGCCTTATTTCCCCAGCAACCGTAGCGGCAGGCGTTTCGACTGGTTGGTCGGCACGCCTCAGCCCTCCTGCGGCGTTATGCGTTCTGAGCGTGACGCCAGGATTCCCGCCCGACTCTCGGATACGCAGAATTGCGGATGCCGTCATCTGCCCGAAATAGCGAATTCTCCCTATGGTCTTGTGGTTTGGACTGGCGTAACGTTCAGATAAGGTCGAAGGACGTTTCGACGAGAGCGAGTGAATAAGAGGATTGCCAATGACCCGGTGGATAAGCGTTGTCGTCGTTGTACTTTCACTTATGGGATCAGCCGGCCGGGTCACATCGGCCATTGCGGAGGATCTCTCCTCCTCACCCGGCACACCGGTTGGCGGTCCAGTGCGCAGCGTGGAACTGCCGGAGGGTCGCGCGGTCAGTATGTCGCCGGACGGTCATTACCTGGCGGTGGCGGTTCCGCCCCAGGAATCACTCTGCGTCTACGAGGTTGCGTCCATGGACCCGGTGAGCTGCGCCGATCTTTCGGTGTTGAACACCATGTTGCGTATCGAGGATATCGTCTGGTCGCCGGACAGCACCCGGCTGGCGTTGAGCGAGCAAACATTTGTGACCTTCAAAGATGGCGATCTTTGGGTCATGGAGGCAGCTACCGGCACACTTACCAACGTGACCGATGACCACTATCGCGATGCTATTGCGCTCTTGTCGGATGATGCCGGCGACGTCGAGTTCTTCGCCGATGTCTCCCCTGCCTGGACACCGGATAGCCAGTTCATTACGTTTTCGCGCTCGATCCCGCTCCCAGGCGAAAGCGGTGTGCGCACGAATGTGATCGCACAGGTTCCCGCAGGCGGTGGTGAGGTCGAGACGCTGGCTACGGTGGCTGAAACACCCGGGGTGTACTACTACCGAGCGCAATGGTCTCCCGACGGGCAGCGCTTCTATTACTCCGTCACCTATCCCGATCGGGACAATCCGGACAACGGGATCTGGGTCTACGACAAGGCGACTGGCGAAACCTCACTGCTGGCCGTGTCCGACGATCCTGAATTCGGACCGCTGGCGTTGCGTGAAGTTTCCCTCGCGGGTGATCGGTTGCTGGCGTACTATCCCGCGGCTGTTGCCAGTTTCGGGCACCTCAATCGTTCGGTGCTGCGCTTCGTCGATCCCATGACCGGCGAGCTGAGTCCGGTGCCCGATCCGGCGCCGGAAAGCGAGATCTTCGAGGGGACCTGGGTCGCCACCTTCTCACCGGATGGGAAATACCTGCTGCAAGCGGTCGGCACCTTCACGAACTCGCGTAGCTTCTGGGTCACCAATCTGACCACCGGCGAGGCAACCCAGGTCGCCTCCGCGATCGAGGATGCCGTACCGATCGCCTATGGCCTCGGACCGGTCTGGGGTTCGGATGGGACGGTGTTCGTCGCCTGGAGTTTGATCGGCGCGCATTTCTTCCCCATCGAAGGGGCCGGGACATCGCCGGTTGCGATCGCAAGCGAGGGTACCCCGGTAAGCGAGGCATCCGCGTTGGCGCCCGGCTCTATAGCCGTCACCAACGGTATGACGCCAGTCTTTGCGGCACCGGACGCCAATGCGACCGTGGTCAACATTCTTGTACCTAATCGCACTGTGCAAATTCTCAGCCAACCCGTTAATAATGCACAGGGAACGTGGTATCCCATTCTCGACCCGGAGACGCAAATCATTGGCTATGTGCAAGCGAGCCGGTTGGAGTAGCAACGCATCGGGTGAAGCGATCCCTGCGCGCTGGGGGCCCCTGGCCGATTATGCCCGGCAGCAGGAGCGGGATGGTATTCGTTTCAGCATGGCGGTTCGGGCCCCGGATGGCGAGCGCTGGTGCTACCGGGGAACCGAGCGGTTCCTGGCGGCCAGCACCATCAAGGTCCCGGTCGTGATTACGCTCCTGCGCCGGGTCGATCGGGGCGAGCTCTCTCTCAGGAAGAAACATCCGGTGCTCTGGCGGGATGTCTATCTGGGCGATGGCCAGGGCACGAAGCTCGAATTCAGCAAGGGTGTCGATCTCTCACTTCGCGACCTTATGTATTTCGCCATTTGCATGAGCGACAACAACGCCACGAATAGCCTCATCGAGCTGGCGGGTATCGACGCGGTCAATGACACCATGGTCGAGCTTGGTATGGGGCATTCCCAGCTCGGCCGTCAGCTCCGCGGATATTCCGCGCACCCCGAAGAAGGAATACCGAACAACTGGGTCACCGCTGATGACCTCCGGGCCCTCTTCGAATCCATTCTTGCCGGTGCGGCAGCTGCCCGCGCCAGTACGGAAAAGCTGATCGACATGCTGACCTGGCAGGAGAACGTCAACCGCATCGGATTCCATTACATGGATACCGCGTTTACCTGGGGATCCAAGACCGGCACCGTTCATGACGATTCGCATGATGTCGCCTTCGTGCAGGGGCCGGGCGGGGAGATGGTGCTGGCGGTGTGCACCACCGGCTACCCCACCTGGCAGGAGGCCGAACCGCCTATCGCCGAAATCGGACGGCTGGCAGGGGTGGCATGCGGATTGCTGCACAGAAACTAACCTCTCAGCACTTGCAAGCGACCGGGCTCTCTTCGAGCGTCCTTACGACTGGGCGAAACCCCCAGCGTGTACGTCTTTCCCATCGATGGCGCGATGCACAATGAGCAGGGTGATTGGTATCCTGTGGTCGACCCCGAATCGCACGCCACCGGCTCTGTGCAAGCGAATCAACTGTCCGCCACCGAGGAGGGATGGCCATGAGCGCGAATCGTCACGTTGTGAGACTGCTGGCCCTGCTTCTCCTGCTCACCAGCGCTCAGGGAGTTGCCGCGCAGGGAACACCCGTGGGCGGTGCGGTACGCGAAATCAAGCTTTCCGATCTAGGAAGTCCGATCAGCATGTCTCCCAATGGGGCGTATCTGGTCGTCGAGTCGTCCAGCGAGGGCCTCTGCGTCTACGATACCGAGACGATGGAACAGATCAGTTGCGGCGACCTGAGCGGTTTGAACTCTGGCATCCGGAATGGGGAAGTCGTCTGGTCGCCAGACAGTACGCGCCTCGCCTTTGGAGAGATTGCGTTTCGCCATCTGAAAGACAGCGATCTTTGGGTCATGGACGCTCGCAGTGGTGTGGTGACCAAGCTGACCGATGAGCAGGAAAACGAGCGAAACCAGGACGATGCGGACACGCGCGAGCTCCTCGTTGACATCTCTCCAGCGTGGACACCTGATGGACAGTTCATCACCTTTTCGCGCTCTGCCTACAAAGGAAGCGAGCTGCTGGAGAATGTGATCGCGCAGGTTCCCGCCGCCGGGGGAGATGTCGAAACGCTGGCGCTGGTCTCTTTGGAGGAGATGGCCTATCAGTATCGCGCCGCCTGGTCGCCCGATGGCACGTCCTTCTACTACACAGTGACCTATCTCCACCCGGATAATCCGGACAACGGCATTTGGGTGCTGAACAAAGCAACCGGGCAAACACGGCAATTGACGAAAGCCGATGATGCCGAGCAAGGACCACTCAGCCTCGAAGAGGTGTCGCCGGCGGGTGACCGGCTGCTCGCGGTCTACTCCATGAACGATGCGAAACGGGATGCGGACAATCCGTCGTTACTCCGCTTTGTCGATCCCGAGACCGGGGCGCTGAGTCCGGTACCGGATCCGCCACCGGACAGCGAGACCTACGACGGCACATCGATCGCCACTTTCTCCCCAGATGGGCATTACCTGCTCCAGGCAGTCGGGCAAGAGGACGGCATCCGCGATTTCTGGGTGACGAATCTCTCGACGGGGGAATCGACCGTGGTCGCAACCGGACTGGAAGACGCGATATCGGTCGAGTATGGACTGGGGCCTGTCTGGGGATCGAACGGTCTCGTCTTCGTCGCCCACACGGTTGTTGGAGCCTATTTCTTCTCGATCGAAGGAGCGGGCACGGTGGACCTCAAAGCTCACAACACCTGATTCGTGGGATGACTCATCGCGCGAGTACACTTTGCTGACAGCCAAGTAAACAGCTGATACAGTGGCTCTACAAATAGCCTAATACTCGTCTTATGCCAAAAGATGTCACTTCTCCCTCGAAGGAATCCCCAATGACCAAAGCCGTCTCCGCCAATGAAGCCAAGAATCGACTCGGATACCTGCTCGGTTATGTCAGCGACCAGGGCGATGAAGTGATCGTCGAAAGTCGCGGCAAACCCAAGGCGGTCATCATGTCGATCGCCGCCTACGAAGAGGTGCAGACGCTGCGCGAACAGGAGCGACGGCGCAAAGCCCTCGACACGTTACGTGCGCTCCGCACGGAGGTTCGCGCAGCCAATCGAGACACTTCTGAAAAGGATGCCGACCAGATCGCCGACCGTGTCTCCCACGAACTGGTCGATAACCTGGCGGAACGCGGGGAAATCAGTTTCGAACGCGACCAACCCTAAACTCACCCGATGCGAGCATTGCTTGATTCCAACCTCTTTATCAGCTACCTGCTCTCCCCTGCCAGCGCCTCGGCGACGATCAAGGTCGTGGAGGGTGCCTTTACAGGTGCTTACACCCTGCTCCTCCCCAAGGGCGTGATCGCAGAGCTCCGCGGCAAGACCGCCACCAAGCCGTATTTGGTGTCCCACATCACCCCCGACCAACGTGAGCGACTCGTGGATCTCCTCACCAGCATTGCGGAGAGCATTCCTGAGCTGGACGAGCCCTTCCCCGAGGTGGGGCGTGACCGTAAGGACGACTATCTCTACGCCCATGCACTGCTCGGGGGCGCGGACTTCCTGGTCTCCAGAGACAGGGACGCTCTGGCGGTGCGGCAGATTGGCGACGTGCGGATCGTGAGCCCGACCGAGTTTCTCCAAATTCTGAAAGATGCTGGAGCCCTCTGATCCGTCGTTCATCCCGCTCACGACTTCATCTCTCACCTCCCGATTCGTAAGAAAGCACCTGCACGCGGTGCATCCTTACTTCAGTTGAGAGACGGCACCCTTGTCTGGCCTCGGTCCACAATGGCGGCCAGCGAACCGCCTTGCCAAAATAGCCGATACCGGACGTACACCGGGTAACTGATGGGAGCAGGACAGATGAATCAGGTTGTTCCGGCACGCTGGCAACCGCTGGCAGATTTCATCGGCCAGCAGGAATCCGACTCCATCCGCATCGGTGTCGCGGTGCAGGCACCGGACGGTGAGCAATTCTCGCACCGGGGCGATGAGCGCTTTATCTCGGCCAGCACGATCAAAATCCCGATCATGGTCGAGATCTACCGGCAGGTCGATCGTGGCAATCTGGGGCTGGATGACCTTTTCACTCTCACCAAAGAAGATATCTGCCCGGGGAGTGGCGTGATGCTGCAGCTTCACCCGGGAATCGAATTTACCCTGCGCGATATCGTCTATTTGATGATGAGTATCAGCGACAACACCGCCACCAACATGCTCATCGACCTGGCCGGTATGGAGCATGTCAACGAGGCGATCGCTTCGCTCGACATGCCGAATTCCGCGCTGGGGCGCAAGATGCGTGGTGTTCCCGCCAAAGACGGCGCACCCGAGAACTGGGCCACCGCGAACGATTTCCGAACCTGCATCGACGCCATTCTTACCGGTACTGCCGCTTCGCGGGAAAGCTGCGACGGCATGATCGAAATGCTCACGCTGCAACAGAACACGCGCCGGATCGGCCGATCTTTTCCGGAAGGAACCCTGCCCTGGGGATCGAAAACCGGAACTGTCGGCACGGTTTCGCATGATGTCGGGTTTCGTACGTGGCACCAGTGGGGACATGGTCGTCAGCGTCCTGACCGATGGTTTCCCCGTCTTGCATGACGCGGAACCGGTCATGGGCGAGGTTGCGCGGTTGGCTGCGATCGGAAGCGGGCTGATTTCGTAGCGGAGGCGCTGTTCCTTCGACTCTGGGCAAATTCTTCTATCGGGCGATCGACTACTTGCAGGCCCGATTGCGACGAAAAATCAAGCGTTGTAGACTGCCTTAGCGTTCACTCAAAAGCCGCGAAAGCAACTGATGTGACTCGGTTCCGAAGTGTCGGGATCGAATGGTGAGATCCGGCCAGCAACGACCGGCGCAGTGGGCGCCCAGCTTTGCCGTGTGGGTACGAATAGGGAGAACATTGCATGCAAGACGAGCGGTTTGACGCCCTCACTCGATTCATCTCGCGCGTAGAGTCGCGTCGCGCACTCATCAAGGGGGCGGGTGCCGTTGGGCTGGCCTCGGTCGGGTTGGCCAAGATGCCGGCCCTTTCGCTGGCGCAGGATGCCAGCCCGGTCGCTTCCCCCATGGCCGACGCCGCCACCGGTGCGCAAGCGGGACTGGACGCCCTCGATCCCGATACGAAAGACGCTATCGCCCGCGTGCTCTGGACGACGTCCGATGCGCTGACCGTGGCCGATATCCCGCCTGACGCACTCTCCCAGATCCTGGGACCCAAGAACAGCAACACCGCTTTTGGCTTGCGCATGGGAGCGCGCCTGCTGGAGCTGATCGCCCAGCCGCTCTCGTTTGTGCAGAGCTACAGTCCGCGCTACGAAGAGTTGGCGACTGTGTCCCAGTCGCTCAGCGCACACCAGGCATATCTCCTGAGCAATCTGATCGGCCCGGAACAAAGTCGCGGCTTTCCACCGCTGCCAACCCAGGCAGATTTCCAATTCCCACAGCGGCACGCCGCTGACTTGACCTCGCAAATCGGCTGGTATTTCTTCGTTGGCAGCGCTGTTGCGGAGGATGGTCAGGAGTACGGCCTCGAGATGATGTTCTTCCGGGCATCGCTCGTTCCACCCGATCTGGCGAAAACCCTCGAGCTCTCCGATGTCGAAAATCAGATCGTCGAACTGCATTTCGCCGTTGCCCGGGCGGGCGAGCGCCATTATCAGGCCAAGCCGATCGCCATTGCTGGCACGACTGGCTTGCTCACCTTCGAAAGCGACAAGCTCGGCGCGACTATGGGCAAGAACAGCATTACCTCCTCCGGTGGTCAGGCTGATGCCGGCGATATCTACCCGATCCGCTTGCAGGCCTGGGGTCAGGACGACGGCGAAATCACTCCGGTGACGTTCTCCATCGATCTGACCTTCACTGGCGGCAAGGGGATTCTCCTGCAAGGCGCGGATGGATGTACGCCCTGCTGCGACGGCCTGGGCACGCTTTACTACTCCGTTCCAGGATTGGCGCTCGATCCGGACGTGAGCTCGCTCACCATCGATGGAACGACCGCAAAGCTCAAGGAAGGCACTTTCTGGTTCGACCATCAGTGGGGCACGCTTGCATCGATCGCCCGGACCGAGGTGGTGCGCGCGGCCAATAATCTCTCGCCGGCTAGCCCAGCTGGATGGGACTGGTTCATGGCGCAGTTCAATGGCAGCCGCGAGATTACTGCCTACGCCATTCATACCAATGACTATCTGGATTTTTATCAACAAACCGGGCCGAATCCGCCGGGCACGATGACGCGAAAAGTCCATGCGAAATACATGGATCCCGACTCGGTCACGACCGCGGTCGAGGGCGAGCTTGCGATCACCGAATGGATCCTGAGTGTCGATACGCCGTCACCGGACACCTATCCGCCCACGTACACCTGGTACCCGGACAAGTGGGATTTCACCTTTGGTGAGGACGTTCCGGAGGACATCCGCGTGTTCACCATGAAACCGATCGTTAGCACCGGGCAATCGGGCTTTTTCGCCGGCGGCGCGCAGTATTCGGAAGGCGCTGTCTATCTTCTCGGTCCGAATGGCGAGGATCTGGGGCGCGGTTTCGCGGAGTCCGTGGGCTACGCTCAAACGCTGCCGAATGTGCTGCGGCTGGTGGGTCTGGAGGCGGACGCCGAAAACATGGAGCTCTTCAGCCAGAATCCGCCGCAACCCGCCCTCGTACTGGCGAGTCAGGCATGGGTGTACCTGAATCAAACCGAACTGAAAGACGTTACCGATATGTGCAGTGGCTTGGATCTCCTGAGCTAAGCGCCCGGCTGGCGCCGTGGGATTACCACGGCGCCAGCGATCGCGTCATGCCTTCGGGGTGATGTTCTGGTTGATCCGGAAGCGGTTGTGCGGATCGACCTTTGCCTTGATCGCCTGCAGGCGCGGGTAGTTGTCGCGGTAGGAGTCTTTCACCCGATCGCTTCCCTCGTCCATCATCATGTTGACGTACGCGCCGCCGGCGGTGAAGGGATGCTGGGCATTCCAGTAGTCGCGCGCGAAGGCGATGTGGTCTGGCATGCGCGATGGGTCGTCGTCGGTCATCAAGTTCACGAAGGCGAATTTGGCATCGCGATGGCTATAGGCCGTGTCATGCGGGCCGACATCCTGAATCGCGCCGTTGACCGAATAGATATGAACCGCGCCATGCGGGTTCGGGAGCTCGCCGCCATACCGGAGATGCACCTCGATGAGCTCATCGCTGATGTCTGTCAGATAGTCGGCTTTCCAGTAGTCATGGCGACCGGCGGGGAAGAGCTCGTCGAACATGGCGTTCCACATCGCAAACGGCATCTCGCCACCAACCTCGGCTGCCGGGCCGACCTCGAGGAACGGCTCGATGACTTTGCGCGCCTCGGTTTCCGGACCATCGAAGCAGAAGACCATTTTGGCCATGTTCTTGAGATGCAGCTCTTCCGGCAGGAAAGGTGCCGGTGGGGTCATGAGGAACCCAAAGAAGATGCCAAGCTCCCGGGGAGCGTCGTCGATGAACGTGCGATAGAGCTTCATCAACTCTTCGGCTTTATCGAGCTCGTAGAAGAGCACCCCGGCGGTCACGGTGCTGACGGGATGAGCCTGGAATTCGAACGCGGTTACCACGCCGAAGTTGCCGCCGCCGCCGCGAATGGCCCAGAAGAGATCGGAATGCTCGGTTTCGCTGACCGTCACGAATGAGCCGTCGGCGAGTACAAGATCGGCCGAAACCAGGTTATCGATGGTGAGACCATGCTTCCGGCTGAGATAGCCAAATCCGCCGCCCAGCGTGAGCCCACCGACCCCGGTGGTGGAGATGATGCCGCAGGGCACGGCCAATCCGAACGGATGGGTGGCATGGTCGACATCGCCCCAGAGCGCGCCGCCCTCGACCAGCACTCTTTGGGTGTTGGGATTGACATGCACCGCGTTCATACGGCCCAGGTCGATGACGACACCGTCGTCACAGGTTCCTAGCCCCGCGGCGTTGTGACCGCCGCCTCGCACGCAGATGGGCAGATCGTGCGCATTGGCGAACGTCACCCCCTGCATCACATCGGCCACATCGGCGCATTGCACGATGAGTGCGGGACGCTTGTCGATCATGGCGTTATAGACGGCGCGGGCCGTGTCATATCCGGGATCGTCCGGGGAGATCACCGAGCCGCGCACCCCTGTGCGCAATTGCTCGATCGCCTCGGCGGGGATTCCCCGAATTTCCGTCGCTACTGCGGTCATGGAAGGCTCCTTTCTTGAGAGCTGGCAAGAACGTCATCCGCATAGACGAACCTGGAATTCACCTTACCCTTCCATTTGGGCGACCGTATCCGTAGGATTACCGATTCGTACGGGCGTACCCGGGAATTCACATGCCAAAACGGGCCGCCTGTTGAGGCGGCCCGTTTTCACGATGAAGAGCGTTGTTGGGAGTAACTGGTTAGATTTCGTCCGCGCGGAGTGCCTGGGCACGGGCGGGCATGCGGTCCTGATGTGGGGCGAAGATGACGCCGGTCAGGCGGCCGCGCTTGTCGCGGATGAAGTATTTGCGGCTTTCCTCGTCCTCGATGCAGTCCTGGAGCTCTTTCTCCAGGTTGCCATGCGAGTCGGAGACGAGATAGATACCGATCGAGCGCATGCGGTGGGCGGTGCCGATCGGACTGCCCTCCTCATCGTTGACGATCTCACCGTCGAACTCGTCATATTCCTCAACGGGCGCCTGATACGCCTGTTGGGCAGGGGGCTCATTTGGTGGGGGCGGAGCCGGTGGCGGCGCCATGACCTCGTCGGCAATTTTCTTGATGGCCCACTGGGCGCCAATCTTGGGTACGACCATCGGATGAGTTCTTTCTAATTCGAACGCGCCCGCACCAGAAAGAGGTGCGCGACGGAAATACACTTGTCCTGCACAAAGGGTATTCCATGCGCTGCCGCCATGGCACGCGCCGGTTGGCTCACGATCCCGGATTGCAGCCAGATCGCTCCCGCGCCGATTGCGATCGCTTCCTGGGTGTGGCCTGGCACGAAGCTGGCGTTACGGAAGAGATCGACGATATCGACATGACGGGGGATGTCACCCATGGTCCGGTAGACCGGTTCGCCGAAGGGGCCCATCTTGCCGGCCAGGCGGGGATTGACCAGCGCAACGTCATAGCCCTGGGCATGAAGATAGCCGGCAATACCGTGACTGGATCGGTCTTCCTTGTCCGACCAACCGATCACGGCGATCGTTTCAGCACGCAGCAGCAGATCACGAAGCGCGCTGTCATCCAGCGCGTCGGGAAGGTTGGGGGCGACGGAATCGCTCAATAGATCTCGAATCCCTTGTAGCCGACGAGATCGCCTTCCTGGACCTCGAACTGCGTCACCTCGGAGCGCGGCGGGCCTTTCTCGCACCAGGTGATGTATTTCGTGATGGTTTCATCGGTTCCTTCGGCTTCGATCCAGACCGAATCGTCTGGCATATTCCGCGCGAACCCGGTCACGCCAAGGCGCACCGCTTCTCGCTTCGCAGCCCGCCGGTAGTTAACCCCCTGAACCCGTCCCCAGATTCGAAGCACGACACGTCGCTTCATTGCATATCCTCGCACTGGAGTCGTGGAGCCGGCGAATTGGATCGCTAACTCTGTTTCTGCCGGTAATTATCGTCGTTCTTGCGATTCTGCACCGGACTGTCAAATACAGTACGACGTCCGGAGCCTTCCGGACGTCGTCTGGCACACCATTCGTTCCATTCCCAGGCGACCGCCTAGTCGGCAAAAATCGTGCCAAAGTCGTGCTTCATGCTGATCACGGTCCACCCGCGAGCCCGTGCTTCGGTGAGCGCCTTATCCAGCCCACCGAACGTGGCGCCCTTGTCATAGGCGGCTTCCCGGTCGGCATCGTCGTGGTGCACAAGTGCCATGAATCGGGGGCCGTCACCGGCGGCGGTGTACTGGAGCATTTCCAGATCGCCGTCGGAGTTGCCAAAGGTCATTACCGGACGACGGCCAAGGAATTTTTCGATACCCACTGGTTTGCCGGGACCGTCGTTGATGGCATCCATCTCTGGCAGCTTCATCAGCACCGGCTTCCCATCGACCATCCTGAACTCGGTCTTGCCGGTCGAACCGATGACCTGCTCCGGGGGGATGCCGTAGGCGTCCTGGGTAAAGGCGCGCATGAACTCCACCCCGCCCCCCGAGACGATGAAGGTGGTGTACCCGTTGTCGCGCAGATACCCGAGCAGTTCCACCATTGGCGCGAACGCGGTGGTGGGATACGGCCGCTTGTAGATCGGGTGCTCAGCAGTTGCGATCCACTCGCGCACGATCTCGGCGAATTGCTCGGTGGTGACGCCCGCATGGGTCGCCATGACCAGGGTGACGAGGCCCTGCATGCCAGTTTTGCCAAAAGCAGCCATGTCGCCCGAGAGCACCGCACCCAGCGCAGGATCGTCTTTCCATTCGGGATGGTCCGGCGCCATCGCCTTCAGGCGGTCGACCGCGAAGAGAAACTGGCTGTAAGCCGGGTACTCGGTCCAGAGGGTGCCGTCGTTATCGAACACCGCGATGCGGTCGTTCGGTTCGAGATAATCGACACTGCCCTCGGTGGTGGTGCGCTCGACAAAGTCGATGATGGCCGCTTTGGTTGGCGTGTTGCTCCAGGCCACAAGTGAGGTGCTCATCGTCGCTTCAATGCTCCTGCTTCAAGCCAGAGAGCGGGCAAGTTGCCCGCTCTCTGGTGTCGTCGTTTCCTTGCCGCACTCAGTGAGCGCCGGCGCCGAGTGAATCCTCGATCGTCTTGAGAATTCCGTCGACATTGAAGGAGCCTGGAGCTTGTCGCGGCGGAAATTCCACCATGGATGCCGCGTGCGCCTTGAGAACCATCTGGGCCCCAGCAACCATGAACGCCTTGCTCAGCAGCCAGTCGTAGTAGGTATTCGAATCGATATCAGCACGCTCGAACGGATCGCGTCGCAGATTGAAGAGCTTTGGTAGGCGGAGCTTGACGAACGGTTCGGCCCACACCTGCATTTGATGCGCGCGCTGCTCCATGAAGACCGACTTCCAGTCTCCGAAGCGAATAGCGACCAGCTCGGCATCGTCATTGGCGTAGAAGTAGTAGTCGCGGGGGCATTCGTCCGACTCGCCAGTGAAGTAGTCGAGCATGTTGAATCCGTCGATGCAGACCTTATAGGTCATGTCTCCAACGGTGTACCCCTGTTTGCACTTCTCGACGATGTCCGGTTCGCCGGCCGCGGCCAGCAGTGTGGGCAGCGCATCCTGATGCGTAACGATGCCGTTCAGCACAGTTCCTGCCGGGATCTGTTCCGGCCAGCGATAGAAGGCCGGCACGCGGTAGGCGCCTTCCCAGTTGGTGTTTTTCTCACTGCGGAAGGGGGTGATACCGCCATCGGGCCAGGCGTTGTAGTGCGGACCGTTGTCGGTGGAGTACATGACGATGGTGTTGTCGGCGATGCCGAGCTCATCGAGCTTGTCGAGCATCTGCCCGACCAGATCGTCGTGATACATCATGGAATCGTTGTAGAAGCCTTGCCCGGACCGCCCCAGATCTTGCTCCCGGGTATGGGTGCGGAAGTGCATATGGGTGCTGTTCCACCAGAGGAAGAACGGCTTGTCATCCTCGACCGCTTTATCGATAAACCCAAGGGCCGCGTCAGTGATTTCCTCGTCGATGGTTTCCATGCGCTTTTTGGTCAGCGGGCCGGTGTCCTCCACCTTCTGGGTGCCATCGCCGTTCGCCCAGGAGTGCATGACCCCACGCGGCATGTAGCGGGAACGGAATACTTCGCTCTTCGGGAAGTCGGGATCTTCCGGTTCTTCTTCGGCATTCAGGTGATAGAGATTGCCAAAGAACTCATCGAAGCCGTGCATCGTGGGCAGGAATTCATCCCGGTCCCCGAGGTGGTTTTTGCCAAATTGTCCGGTGGCATACCCGTGCGGCTTGAGCAGCTCGGCAATCGTGGGGTCTTCCTTTTGCAGGCCAAGCGGCGCGCCCGGGATACCAACCTTGGTCAGGCCGGTGCGCCAGGGATTCTGACCGGTAATAAAGGCGGCGCGACCGGCGGTGCAGGATTGCTGGCCGTAGTAGTCGGTGAAGGCGACGCCTTCATTGGCAATGCGGTCGATATTCGGGGTGCGATACCCCATCTGCCCGCGATTGTTGTAGCTGATATTCCACCAGCCGATGTCATCACCCCAGAGAATAAGAATGTTCGGTTTGGATGCCACGATGCGCTCTTCCTCCTACGGTTGTCGCTCAAGATCGAAGTGACCATGATCGCGGTCGTATCTTCGCACCATTCGAGCTGGCCGGTCATGGCGTGTTATCGGAAGAGGGGAGATTCGGAAACGCTCCGTCTCAAACTGGTTAGTGCGAAGCGAATCCTTTGAACGGTTTTTTCCGGGATCACACACCCTGCCAACCCACGGAATGGGCGGATAGTGTTCGTGCATGCCGCTGGAATCGGTGGGCTCACCCTCACCGGTTTGCCCTGCTCGAGCGAATTGAATTGCGCTTTGCCTATGCCGTGGGAATGATCGGCAGCAGGATGTGCGACGGGTGCTCAGCGTCGTGGTGGATCGTCTGGTGCGCCACTCGCGGGCTTGCGTCGTCCGCGATCGGATCGCCGGTATTGAGATTCCGATCGAAGCGCGGGAAGTTGCTACTGCTGATCTCCACCCGGATGCGATGTCCCGCTTTGAAGAGATTGCTCGTCACCCAGCAGTCGATAGTGAATTCATACACCTCGCCTGGTTCCAGCAGCTCTGCCGGTCCGCGACCGTCGCGATAGCGGGCGCGTACGATTCCGTCGCACAGGTTCCATGCCGTTCCGTCTGGGAGGACATCGACCAGTTTGGCGGTGAAATCGGTATCGCGCCCATCGGTGGCGGCATAGAGCTGGACGACCACCGGACCGGTGACCTCGGTATCCTGTTCGAGCGGCGGGGTCGTGTAGACGAGCACATCGTCACGCATTTCGACCGGCCGCTGGTCATACATCCCCCACGGCACAATTTCCGGGTTGCAGCAATTGCAGCCGCCCATCGTTGGGGCCGGCAGCTCCGGATCGTAGTCGTAGTGATCGACTGGTTCGGTCCCCGGTTTCTCTGTACTGAGCATGCCATCGCCGCGCAGCGTGTTTGCGCCCCCTCCGGAATGCAAGTAATAGGGGGTCCATTCCGTGCGCGCGAGCGGCCATTCCTGTTCCTCACGCCAGGTATCGGCACCCATCACGTAGAGCTTCACCGGTGCCTCACGCTCGGCTCCGTTGTCGATCCCCTTCAGCCAGTGGTCCCACCAGCGGAGCTCGATTGCGCGGGTATCGAGCAGCGAGGGCACGCCAAAATCGCGGTCGCCAGCACTGGTATCGGTCTGCGCCATCAGACTGCCCGCCTGTTGATGCGTCCACGGTCCCATCACGATCTGCTGGTTCTGCCGCGCCAGCTCGTTGCCGGCATGCTCCCGAAGTCCGGTGAAATTGAGCATCATTCCAGCCGAGTAGAGATCGAACCAACCGCAGACTTGCAGGACCGGAATCGTGAAGCGTCCGAAGTGCTCATCGACTGCGGTCGACTTCCAGTAATCGTCGTAGTCGTGATGGTCGAGCCAGGTGGAAAAGGCTGGATGGCGTTTGCCGGACATCTCGTCCATCTTGCGCAGCGGCAACGTTCGCAATACCGCGGGCCAGTCGATTTTGTCGATGCGTTGTGTGGTGCGGGCCATCGTTCGCCAACCCCAGACCGCGTTCACCCCGAGTCCGAACGCGCCGTTCTGGAAGTGGGGGCTATCCCATAAGTTGTTGCCCATCACGCGTGGCGCGATCGCTTTCAATAACGGATGCTGCGTGAACGCCGCCTGCCATTGGACCTGAGCGACGTAGGACCCACCGCTCATCCCGATATTGCCGTCGCACCATGGTTGCTGCCCGATCCACTCGATGGTGTCGTACCCATCCTCGGTCTCGTTGTCCCATGGCACGAAATCGCCTTCGGAGTCATAGCGCCCGCGCACGTCCTGGGTCACGAAGGCGTACCCTTGCTGCGCCCACCAAAAGCCGATGTCCATATCCCCATTGTTATCGTAGGGAGTCCGCGCCAGTAACACCGGCCATGGGCCTTCCTCCGCTGGCAGATAGACATCCGCCGAGAGTCGTATACCATCACGCATCGGCACGGGCAGATCGTTCAGGTAACGCACAGAGGCGGGACGGACGCAGGACATTGTTGACTCCTAACGACACGACGCGAATTGACTCGGTCGGCAGTGTATTCCCAGGCACGGAAGCAGCAGGAGGGTCCTCCGCAGTCCGGCCGGGCGATCGTAGCAGCTTGCCATGGTCTCTGTATGGTGCGGTTTCGCTCCGCAAATTCCTGAAAAAAGGCTGGTCGCGCTCGCACCTCCGAGGGCACGAAGGAAGGACCGGCGATGGCACAGGCTTTCGATCGCATGGGCAGTTGTGCAGCGATATCCGATTGTGTAGAGTAACGAGCTGGGACGAACGCGTGTCCCAAATCCGTCAATTCGGCCCATAGGCTGAACGAAGGGAATATCCAAATGGATAAAGCATTTGATCGCCGACGATTTGTCGTTGGCTCCGCTGCGCTTACGGCAGCAGTGACCGTTGCCAGCCAGACTCGCCTGAGCGCGTTTGCGCAGGACACCAACTGGCCGCCAGTGGACGGTCTCCCGCCGCTGAAGATCGGCTGGTCGACGATCTACACGACACCGTCGTGGATGACGGAGACCCAGAACGAGATCGAGGCAGAGGTCCAGCGCCTCACCGATATGGGCGCGACGATCGATTTCCAGGTGTTCGATGCCAATGGCGACACCGCGACCCAGATTGCCCAGATCCAGACGATGATCGACCAGGAGTACGACATTTGTCTGTTGATCGCCGGGTCGGCCACCGCGCTCGACCAGGTCGTCGAGTCGGCGCACAGCGCCGGCGTGGTTGTTGTCAACTGGGACTCGCTGGTGAGCACCGATCAGCTGACCGCTCTTGTCTTCGAAGATCAGGTCGAATGGGGCCGCATGACGGCGCAGTGGCTGGTCGATGAGATTGGCGGTTCCGGTCCGATCCTGGCGATCAACGGGCCGGCCGGTATTTCGGTTAGCGAGCAGCGCTGGCAGGGCGCGAAGGAAATCTTCGACGCCAATCCCGATGTCGAGATTGTTGGTACCGCCAACATCGAATACAACGAAGCCCCAGCCCTCCCCGAGATGGAAAGCCTCCTCTCGGCGCATCCCGATGTCGTTGGCATCTGGTGCCAGGCCGGTGCCCATGCCTCGGCCGCGCTCAAGACCCTGCAGTCACTCGGTATGGATCTCGTGCCGATCGCGGGCGAAAACTTCAACGCGTTCCTGCTCAACTGGTGCGACCTCGTGGATGAAGGCTTCTCCGGCTATGGCACTGCCGAAGCGAACTACATGGCGGTCATCTCGCTCGACCTGGCCATTTTGGCTGTCCAGGGGATGCCAGTGCCGAGCTCGGTCGAGGTTCCGCTGCCGATTATCACCAACGACAATGTCTGCGAGTGGGCCAATTCGGAGCTTCCGGAAGACTGGTACTCGATTCCGCAGGTCCCAGGACCAGCCGAGATCGAGGAGATCATCAACAATGCGATGACGGGTGGTACGCCAGAGGCCATGGCTTCCCCATCCGCCTAACCTCGTTCCTGGCACTGTCCTGCTCCCAATAACGGGAGCAGGGACCCAGACCTCGAAGATGTTTGTAAACTTGTGCCCGGGGCCTTTAGCCCCGGGCGCGGTCTGACCGGCAAACCGCGTGCATCCCCGATGTGATATCGGATGCACTTCTCCTCTCGATACAGGTCTGACGTGGCCATTACCAGCGCCCCTAAAACAGCTCTCACTCCAGATGCATCCGCCACGACGCCGCTTCTGCGGACCGTCGGCCTGACCAAGTCGTTCGCGGGCAATGTCGTGCTCGACCGGGTGGGTTTCGAGGTGGTCCCCGGCGAGATTCACGCTCTGATGGGCGAGAACGGCGCCGGTAAGAGCACCTGGATCAATCTGGTGACGGGGGTACACCGTCCTGACTCGGGCACGATCGAGTTCAATGGGGTGTCCTTCAACGGGCTTTCCCCGCACCAGGCTGAAGCGATTGGCATCGCCACGGTGCATCAGGAGCTCAGTCTCATTCCCCATCTGTCGGTGGCCGAGAACATCTTTCTTGGCCGGCTGCCGACAACCCGTTTCGGTCAAGTCGATTACGGACACATCGAAGCCGAGTCCGCCCGCATTTTCGCCGAGCTGGGGATCGAGATCGATCCGAAAGCCCTGGCGGGAGAGCTTCCGCTCGCCGAGCAACAGCTGGTCGAGTTCGCCAAGGCGCTGGTCGCCGAGCCGAAGCTCCTCATTCTCGATGAAGCCACCTCTGCCCTCGATAAGTCGCAGGTCGAGCTCTTTTTCAGATCCCTGCGCACCTTGCGAGACCGGGGCGTTTCGGTCGTTTTCGTGTCCCACCGGCTCGAAGAGATCTTCGCGATCACGGACCGGATCACCGTGCTCAAAAACGGCGAATATGTGACCACGGTTCCCAGCGCCGGGACGACTACCGAGGCGTTGGTCCAATTCATGGTCGGGCGTGAGATTACCGACATCTTCCCGCCAAAGCCGCCGATCGACGAGCTTATGGAAGCGCCGGTCGTCCTGTCTGTGAAGAATCTCAGCTCGGGACATCGGTTCCAGAAGGTCGATTTCGAGCTGCATCGCGGGGAAATCCTTGGGCTCGGCGGATTGCAGGGCCAGGGACAGCGCGAGCTGTTGGGCGCACTCTTCGGACTCTACCGGGTCGAGGGAGAGGTGCTCCTCAATGGAAACGCGGCTCCGGCGCATAATCCCCGGTCCGCGATCCGACAGCGCTACGCCTTTGTTCCTGAGGATCGCAAGACCGAAGGGCTGGTGCTTCAGCTCCCTGTCAACGACAACCTCTCCCTGCCGAATCTCAATGCGATCAGCCGCTTCGGCCTCATCGACCGGGGACGCGAAGGGGCGTTGATCGATTCCCTGATTGCGAAATTGCAGATCAAGCTGCGGTCTCCCAAGCAGAAGGTGCTGCGGCTCAGTGGTGGTAACCAGCAGAAAGTTGCCATCGCCAAGTGGCTGCCGCAGGAACCGGAGATCCTGCTCCTGTCAGAGCCAACCCGCGGTATCGATGTCGGCACCAAGCAGGAAATTCACCGGTTGATGCGGGAGCTGACCAACGCCGGCGCGTCCATTCTTTTGATTTCCTCGGACACCATCGAGCTTCTGGGGCTGAGCGACCGGGTGCTGGTGATGTACGAGCGCCAGCCGGTGGTCACCCTGAGTGGCGCCGACGTGACCGAGGAAAACGTGGTCCATGCCTCGGTGGTCGGCGGCGAGAAGAGCATCGAGGCGCGGCTCACTTCTGAAGCTGCGGAGCAGGACTCGGAGCCAGTCGAAACCGCCGAGGTCATCGAGGAACGCTCGCTCAGCCCCATCGCCCGGTTGGGAGTCTTCAAAAAGCTCTCCCGAGCCTGGCAGGATGTCCTGCCGATTTACGCGGTCACGGCGATCTTCATCGTGCTTTACCTCTATATGAACCGTGACACGTTCAGCATCAATACCGTCAACAATCTCTCCACCTGGCTGTTCCCATTGTTCCTGGCCGCGATGTCGCAGTCGGTCATCATGATCACCGGCGGTATCGACCTCTCGACCGGCAACATGATGTCGCTCTTTACCTGCATTCTGGCCACCCAGATGTACGACAACCCGCTTTCCATGGCGAAAGCGGTCACGATGGTCCTGATCGGTGGTGCGCTGATTGGGTTGTTTACCGGTGCCATCGTCTCCTATATCAAGCTGCCGGCCATTATCGTCACGCTGGCGACCTCGTTTATCTGGGCGGGCGCGGCACTCTGGGTCTTACCCTCGGCCGGCGGGCATTTACCGCGTTCCTTTTCCTCCCGCTTCATCGGTCAGATCGGCGGGGTTGTGCCGGTCAGCCTGCTGGTGCTGATCGGGGCGCTGCTCTTCTGGCGCTACGGGATCAAGCGGACACCGCTCGGCGTTGGCATCTATGCGATCGGTGATAACGAGCGAGGCGCGTTCTTCAGCGGTCTTCCGGTCAAAAACCTGCGTATCGCGGCCTATATCATTGCCGGACTCTTCGCGGCGCTGGCCGGAATCGGGCTCTCGGCGTATGCCGGCTCGGGCGACCCCCTCATCGGAACCACCTATACGCTGGCCGCTATCGCCGCCGCGGTGCTTGGCGGTATCAGCTTTCTTGGCGGACAAGGACATCTGCGGGGAACGATTGCCGGTGTGCTTACCCTCGGTTTGGTCACCCAGATTTTGTTCATCTCTGGCTTCTCGGTCGCCTATCAACGGATCATCTACGGACTGGTGCTGATCGTGGCGATCGGGATCAAAACCTTCGCAGCCTATCGCATAGAGGAGCGGCGCTGAGTATGGCTTCCTTACCCACGACCTCCAGCGGCGCGACCTCTCGCCTGCGCAACATCCGCATCGATCCGGTCATCCTGACCTTCGTGGTGCTCCTGCTGCTCTGGGGCTTCAGCATCTACCGTAACGACGGGTTCCGTACGGTCAATTACACGATGTTGACCCTGCGCACCGCGGCGTTTCTCGGCATCGTGGCTGCCGGTCAGACGATGGTGATCCTGATGGGCGGCATCGACCTTTCGGTGGCGGCGGTCGTCACCATGACGGGGGTGGTGGCCGGGAACCTGATGACGACGGGGCTTGGTCAGGCCGGTGGCATTCTGGTAACCCTCCTGGTCGCTATCCTGATCGGCGTCTTCAACGGTCTGGGGGTGACGATCCTCAGGCTGCCACCACTGGTGATGACGCTGGCGACGTTGAGCATCATTCAGGGGGTGCTCCTGGTCTATAACGCCGGGAAACCGATCAGTGGTAAATCGCCGTTTCTCGAGCACTGGGCGAAAGACAAGCTGCTGGGTGTTCCGGCCGCATTCTGGGTGTTGATCGCGGTCACGCTGGTCTGCGTTGTTCTGCTGCATTTCACGTCGTATGGCCGCGGGATCTATGCCATTGGCAATAATCCGCGCGCCGCTTTTATTTCGGGGGTGCCCACCACCGCCATCCAGATCGCGACCTATGCCCTGTGCAGCTTCTTTGCGGCCATTACTGGTCTGCTGATTCTCGGCCGCACGGGGTATAGCTCGAAAACCGCCGGCGATCCGTACATGCTCATGTCGATCGCGGCGGTGGTGATCGGTGGAACGTCGATCATTGGGGGACGCGGAAAGATCATCGGGACCATCGGCGGGGCGCTGGTGCTGACGATTCTGCTCAATCTGCTGACGGTGGAGAACATCGCCGAATCGGTGCGCATGATGATCCAGGGCGGGTTGATTCTGGCGCTGTTGATCGCGTATGCGGTGACCGAGGATTAGGTGGCCGCTGGTCGGGCGCGGCCCGAGAGCGGATTCGCTGAACCACCATGGTTCGGGTGGGAAACGTGGTTTTGGGCTACGTAGTGGCGGCCTGCGGCCGCTGGCGGGCACAGGTCCCGCCACTACGGTGCGTGTGGGCACAATTGCGGCGTTCCTCTAACCCACTTTCGATGTAGGTGATGCCAAGTCGTGAATGTTCAGGGCCCGAATGCGTGGTGACGAGAGAGATTCTTCGCTGCGCTCAGAATGACAGGGGTAGGGAGCGGTTGCGGGGCGAGTGCCAGCGTCTCATGCAGCGTGGTAAGGCAGGGACTTGTGTCCTGCGATTGGGTGAAGTCCGATAAACGAGATGTCCGCGACCGGGCCGCTGGCCGGGGACTGGGTCGAGGGCTACGTAATGGTGGCCTACGGCCACTGGCGGGCACAGGTCCCGCCACTACGGCGTGGGGGGTTCTACACGTGGCCTGCGGCCAGGCTGCCGATCGGGGACGGGGTTGAAGGCTACGCAATGGCGGCCTGTGGCCGCTGGCGGGCACAGGTCCCGCCACTACGGCGTGGGGGGGGGTGCTGCGGGCAGGTAGCCGATCGGAGCGGGGGGTGAAGGCTAGGTAATGGCGGCCGGGGGCCGCTGGCGGGCACAGGTCCCGCCACTACGGGGCGGGGGTGGTTACTCTACTTCTTCGAGGGCGGAGAGCAAGGGGTTGGTCCAATGCTGGCCGTCGCGATAGGTGGGTACCGGCGCCACGATTTCGAGTTCCGATGCCGCGGTCGTGAGGGCGTGGCTGACGAACTCCCGGGTGCGATCCTCCCGCGGGTGGTCGAAGATCTGCTCGGGCGGGCCGATCTCGACGATGCGGCCAGCGTCGAGAAAGGCGACCCGGTCGGCGATTTCGCGCGCGAAACCCATCTGGTGGGTGGCCATCATCATGGTCATGCCGGAGCCGCGCAACTCGCGGATGAGCTCCATCACCCCGCCGATGGTTTCGGGGTCGAGTGACGAGGTGACTTCGTCCAGCAGGATCAGCTTCGGCTTGAGTGCCAGCGCCCGGGCGATCGCCACTCGTTGCTGCTGACCGCCCGAGAGCCGGTCGGGATATTCCTTTGCGCGGTCGGGAAGCCCAATGCGGTCGAGGAGCTCGTGCGCTTCCTCGCGGGCTTGCCGTTTGGGCACTTTCTGCACATGGATGGGGGCCATGGTGATGTTTTCCAGCACGGTCTTGTGCGGGAAGAGGTTGAACGACTGGAAGACCATGCCGATCTGCTGGCGGATCTTGTCGCGGTCGGCATTCGATGCCGTGATGTCGACATCATCGAGCAGAATGCGGCCCGCCTGAATCTCCTCCAGCCGATTGACGCAGCGCAGCAGGGTCGATTTGCCACAACCGGAGCGACCGATCAGGCAGACGACCTCATGGGCATCGACCGCCAGGTCGACGTTTTGCAGCACGAGATGATCGTCGTACGCTTTGTAGACATGCTCGATACGGAGCAAGGATGACGCGCTCAATACGCACCTCCGCTCGAACGACGCTGTGCGTCACGTTTCACCAGATAGTCTGTGAAGCGAGCCAATGGCACAGTGACGGCGATGAAGAGCACCGCCGCGGCGAGATAGCTGGTGAAATTGAAATACATCCCCGAGTAGATCTGCGCCTGCCGGGTGGCTTCCAGGGGGCCGATGACCGAGACCAGGGCAGTCTCTTTCTGCAAGGCCACGAATCCACTGAGCAACGGCGGAATCTGCCGGCGGATCGCTTGCGGCAGGACGACCATGCGAAGGGTTTGCACATTCGAGAAGCCGAGCGAACGAGCCGCGGCGCGCTGGCTGGGATGCACGGAGTCGATACCGGCTCGAAAGGTTTCGGCGGTATAGGCGGACGACGTGAGGATACAGGCGACTGTGCCCCAGAAGATCGGGTTGTTGGGGACCGCACTCAGCCTCAGTGCAGGCATACCGAAACCAAGCATGAGAATGACGAGGATTGCCGGAGCGCCCCGGAAGAAGTCGGTATAGATGACGGCCAGCGCCCGCAATGGGAACAAGATCGGACTGCGCGTCACGCGCAGGAGCGCGATCAACAGGCCAATCGCCAGAATGAAGGGTTCCGCGATCAGAAAGATCCGGACGTTGAGCTTGAAGCCGTCGACCACCAGGGGCCAGGAGGCCTTGAAGTTGGGCCAGCTCAGGAAGGCGCGCCGGAAGGACTCCCAACCCGTCGAATTCGACAGAACGATGCCGATGACCACCAGCAGCACGATGGTGCTGACCAGCGCAATGGCAATCGATTTCCAGAGGGCGGCTTGCTTCCAGGGAGGTATCGGCGTCAGCAAGACCTGGACTTGCTCGGGACTCAGCTCTCCTGAAACGGATGCGGGCGGCGCGCTCATCGGGACCTCCTGGTGGCTGCTGCACGGGATCGACGTTCGGGACAACCCGAACGATACGCTCGACCGCTTTTACGAGAGATGAGTATAAAGTTCTCGACAAATCGAGCTCATGAGTATCGCGATGGAACGGAGCCAGTCACGACCATGCCAAGCGGAATTTCCCAACTCTCCCACTGGGGCGCGTATCTGGCGGAGGTCTCCGACAACGAGATCGTGCGGGCCGAGCCGCATCCGCTCGATCATGACCCATCACCGCTCCTCGGCAATATACCCGGCTCGACCACCTCGCCGGCGCGGATCAGGCGTCCCGCGATCCGCAAAGGGTGGCTGGAGCATGGGCCAGGCGCGAGCGACAAACGGGGTGTCGATCCATTCGTCGAGGTGGAATGGGACCAGGCGCTCGATCTGCTGGCGCTCGAGCTCGACCGAGTCGTCACGACCCATAGTCCCTCGGCGATCTACGGCGGCTCATACGGCTGGGCGAGCGCGGGGCGATTCCATCACGCGCAGAGTCATTTGCGCCGCTTCCTGAATCTGCTCGGCGGATATACCTCGTCGGTCAATTCCTACAGTCTGGGCGCATCGGGGCCGATCCTGCAGCGTGTAGTTGGTGCGGGCGTCAATCCCTTTCAATTCGCCACGAACTGGCGGCAGATCATCGATGAAGCCGAGCTGGTCGTTTCGTTCGGCGGCTTGCCGGTCAAAAACACCTTCGTCAGCCCGGGCGGCGTGACTAAGCACGAGATGCGCGCGAACCTGCACGCCGCGGCCGACAACGGGGTGCGCTTCGTCTCCTTCAGTCCCTGCAAGGATGATCTGGCCGAGGTGCAGGCGGAATGGGTGCCCACCCGGCCGGGATCGGACGTGGCGGTCATGCTCGGTATCGCGCATACCCTGGTGACCGAGGGATTGCATGACCGCACGTTCCTGGATCGCTTCACGGCCGGGTACGACACCTTCGAGGGCTATCTGCTGGGTGACACCGATGGCGTCGCCAAGTCAGCGACCTGGGCCGGGGAGATCGCGGGAGTTCCCGCCGAGCGGATCGTGACGCTTGCGCGCGAGATGGCCGCCCAACGAACCCTGGTTACCATCGGGTGGGCCTTGCAACGCGCGCCACACGGCGAGCAACCGGTCTGGATGGGGATCACGCTGGCCGCGATGCTGGGTGAGATTGGCTTGCCGGGTCGCGGATTCGGCCACGGGTACGGTTCGATGGCTGAAGTCGGGCAGGCACCGGCCGCGGTCGAGCTCCCCTCGGTGCCGCAAGGAAGAAATCCGGTAACGTCGTTCATTCCGGTAGCCCGGGTGGCGGACATGCTGCTCGGTCCGGGAGAATCGTTCGATTACGATGGCCAACAGCTCACGTATCCCGATATTCGGCTGGTCTACTGGTCCGGTGGAAATCCTTTCCATCACCATCAAGATCTGAACCGCCTGCGTCGCGCGATGGGACGGCCGGAAACGATCGTGGTGCACGAGCCGTACTGGACCGGTATGGCACGACATGCCGATATCGTCCTTCCTGCCACCGTCTCGCTGGAACGCAATGACCTCGGTGGCAACCGAAACGACCCGACCCTCATCGCCATGCACCAGGCAGTCGAACCGTATGCCCAAGCGCGCGACGACTTCGCGATCTTCTCCGGTGCGGCTGACCGACTCGGGTTCGGCGAGCGCTATCACCTGAACAAGACGCCGCTGGAATGGATCCGTGGCATGTACGACGATTGGAGCGACCGGGTCGAAGCCGGAACCGGTGAGAACCTGCCCTCCTTCGACGAGTTCTGGGATGACGGTCAGGTCAGCGTGCCGGTCATCCCGAACGTGACGCTCATGGGAGCGTTTCGCAACGATCCTGATGCCCAGCCATTGCAAACGCCGAGCGGCAAGATCGAAATCGGTTCGGAAACGATCGCCAGCTTTGGATACGACGATTGCCGGGAATATCCGAGCTGGTTCGATATCGAGACGTTACGGGAATCCGGTAGCTATCCCTTGCGACTGGTGGCCAATAACCCGAGCTCGCGGCTGCATAGCCAGCTCGATATGGGCGGCTACAGCCAGTCGACCAAAATTCAGGGCCGTGAGCCGGTGCGTCTTCATGCGCAAGACGCGGCAGCTCGCGGAATCGAGAGCGGTGACATCGTTTTGCTGAGCAGTGACAAGGGACGTTGTCTCGCGGGCGCAGTTGTGACCGACGCGATCCTGCCCGGCGTTGTCCAGCTCTCTACCGGCGCCTGGTACGACCCGATCGACTGGTCGGATCCTGGGGCCTTGTGCGTACATGGCAATCCGAATGTGCTGACCGAGGATGTCGGCACGTCGAAGTTGGCGCAGGGCTGCACGGGCCAGCTTGGCTGGGTCGAGGTCGAGAAATGGACCGAACCGGTCCCGCCGATCCGGGCGTTCGATCCACCACGGTTTGTGGCGTCACCGATTACGAGTTGTTGATGAAATGGTCGCGGGACCCGCAACGCGGCCGTAGTGGCGGCCCCTGTGGTCGCCTATGGGGCGGAGCCCGATAACGGAGTTGGTGGGGACCAGGTTTTCGGATTGGAGACCTGGCTGTGGGCGACGCGATGGCGGCCTGCGGCCGCTGGCGGGCACAGGTCCCGCCACTACGACGGGTAGGTTGATGATGTCTAGGGGGCAGCCGGGCGGTCGTCGGAGAGGAACCAGGTTTTCGGAGGGGAAACTTGGGGGGTGGGCACGGTCATGGCGGCCTGCGGCCGCTGGCGGGCACAGGTCCCGCCACTACGGCGGGTAGCCTAGGGGGGTGGGAGTCTGGCGATCGCTGGGAGGTCGTTGGATTGGTATATCGGGTTGACCGGGCCGAGCAGGACCTCGACGAAGCGGTCGAGGAAACGGGGTAGGTCGGCCTCGGGGATGATCCGTTTAGGCGGAATGCCTTCGGTGTCGGGGGAAGATTCCATGCGTCCAACTGCGCGATGGCGCCCGTTGTATGGCTCGACCACGATCGGCCGTTCGACGACTTCGATGGCGAGCGACGGATCGAGCGCCAGACCGGCCGCCAGTGGGTCGTGCATCGAGGCCGACCAGCGTCCCAACCGTTCCTGGTAAAAGTTGCAGTAATAGGGAAGGATCGTCCATGCAAAGCGCGCCTGCGGCGTCGTGCCGTTCTTCAGCGCGTCGAGATGAGTGTCTTCCAATGCCGCGCGGCGGGAGAGATCGATAGGGGTAATGGTCATCGGGGTGTCGGAAGACAGTACCAGCGTAGCCGCCTCCGGATCGAAGTAGACATTGGCGTCGTTGTAGTCGGGAACGGGTGGTGTCACCGGGTATTGTGAGAGCGTGCCGAGATAGGTGACCGAGCGATAGCGTTTCAGGCTTTCGGGGTCCTGCTCCAGGGCCGCCGCGAGGTTGGACAACGACCCGACCGTGATCAGATCGAGCTCACCCGGACGTTCCTCACCGAGTCGCACAAGTTGGTCGACGGCTGATTCCCCGGTGACTTGTCCAATCGGATCGGGCAACCCGATATCGCCCAGCCCGTCGTAGCCATGCACCTGGGGAGCCGAATGCGGGGTTTCCAACGGGCTTTCCAGTCCGAGTGCCACCGGAACGGTGGTTACTCCAACCGCTTCCAGAGTGCGTAGGGCATTGCGAGCCGAATCGGCTGCGGTGCAGTTGCCATGGGTCGCGCCGATGGCGACGATCTCCACATCTGGTTCGGAAAGGAGATACAGCATCATCAACGCATCGTCGATACCGACATCGACATCGAGCACAACCGAACGAAGCTCACTCATGTGCTGCCCTCAATACGAAACGGACCGGCCGCTCACCCGGCCGGTCCGTCGCGTTATCAATCTGAGTCGTCGTTAGCGCGAGATCTCGCGCAGGTCTTGCGGAATCGGCAGCCACTCGGCGATCAGTGCGTCGAGCGTGCCGTCATCCTTGAGTGACTGGAGTGCCATATTGACGTAGGGAACCATCTCGCTCCCCTTTTCGAAGACCATGCCCATTTCGGTCGCACCGTCCGGGAGCAGGCCGACGATACCCAGGTTGTCGAACTGGAACGTGACGATCGCCTGGCCGATTTGCAGCGACTGAAGATCGCCGTCGGTCTGGCCGTTGGCCAGCGCCTGGATCGAGTCGGCATTGGTGTTGAAGATCAACGGGTCCTTGTCCGGCTGAATCACCTCAGAGATGTACGTGTAGTAAACGGTGCCAACCTGCGCGCCATAGGTATATGGCTTCAGATCTTCCAGCGTCTGGGCCTCGAACAACGGCGACCCGTCGACGGCCAGGAGCACGAGCGGAGAGTTGTAGTAGGAATCGCTGAAGTCGACGGCTTCCTTGCGCGGCTCGGTGATCGAGACTTCAGTGATGTAGAAGTCGAAATCCTTTGGGCCCGGAGCGAACGAGGCATTGAACGAGGTGTAGCCCCATTCGACCTGGTCGGCAGTGAACCCAAGGCGTTCGGCGATCTTGTAGGTCAGCGCGCTTTCGAAACCCTGGCCGTTGCTGGGGTCGTTGTCGATGTACCAAGGCGGATAAAGCGGCTGGTCGGCGTGCACCGTGAGCTGACCGGCATTCCGGAGTGGGAGCTCGTCGATGCTGGCGACCACCGGCGACGCCGATGCAACGGGCGATGCGCCCGGAGTGGCGTCTTGCGCGCCGGCCGAACCGAATCGACCGAGCCCGGCAAGGGCCACGACACCGGCAGCAGCCGGAATGAACGTTCGTCGGGTCGTCATGAGACTGGAAACCTCCGATAGCGAACCAAAAGAGCCAAGGTGTTAATGCGGTAATGTATTCGATTTCGATACTAGCATATCTGCATGACAAACTGAGGAATATCGTTTGGCATTTGGACACTCCAGGCTGATCTCGCATCGTGCTCTGCGCAAGAGCGCTCGCAATGAGACGAGGCTGGACAGAAGCGCGGGAGCTCGGTGTTCGCAGGGTCGCTATAGTTGCGCGAACCAACGATCGATTGGGGAGGAACGCGGTATGGCTGAGCAGGATTATTCCATCACGATCACTGAGGGTGGGCCCTATATCGTGCGAGGCGGTGTGCCGATGACCACCCGGCATCCCGTCGAGAGTGCTCGCGGGCGAACCGCTGGCCTGGGATCCGGTGGGCGGAAAGGTCGAATCATCTGAGCCGCAGGCGCGCTATGCCCTCTGCCGTTGCGGAAACTCGAAGAACAAGCCGTTTTGCGATGGCTCGCACGCAAGCGAAGGCTTCCCGGATGCGGCCTTGACGGCTGACCGCGCTCCCCGGGCGGAGCGGGCCCGCTCGTTCGAGGCGGACGCGATCGTTATGACCGACGATGAATCGCTTTGCGAGCATGCCGGGTTCTGCGGCAACCGCGTCACCAATGTCTGGAAGATGATTCGGCAGAGCAACGACCCGGAAGTGCGCGACCGGTTGATCACCATGGTGTCGAACTGCCCCTCCGGCCGTCTTGCGGTTGCCGAACCGGGTGGAGCGCCGCTCGAACCGGGGTTCGATGCGTCGATCGCGACCGTACCCAACGGTCCGCTCTGGGTACGTGGCGGCATTCCCATCACCACCCAGGACGGTTTTACCTACGAAGTACGCAACCGGGTCACGCTGTGCCGTTGTGGTCAGTCGAAGAACAAACCCTTTTGTGACGGCACCCACACGGAGATCGGGTTCGAGGCTCCGTAGTCCGTTGGGGATCCCGATACCCGGATTCAGGCAGCCTTGGCGCGGCGACGGCGAGGGGCGGGTTCCGCGATGGGAAGCGCGACCGGTTCGGGAAGGGCGTCCTTCTTGCGCCGGGGTGGTTTCACCACTGCTGGTTCCGGCGCAACCTCCGCTACCACTGGGGCGAGCTCGACCGGGGGATGCTCGGGCGCTGGCTTGCGAGAACGCTTGGGTTTCGGCGCAGGCACCGGATCCGGAATGGATTCAGCAACAGGTGGAGTCGCGATAATCGCGGGCTGAACCGCTGCAGGCTTGCGCGACCGTTTTGGTTTTGGCTCGGATTCGGCCATAACGGGTTCAGGAGTCATGACCGGCTCGGCGGGCTTCCTGCGCGTTCGTTTGGCTGCCGGCTTGGTAGGTGCAGGCACCTCGGCAACTGGTGGCACATCTTTACGGGCACGCGAGCGTTTCGCGGGCGGTTCGGTGGTGACTTCCATGGGTGGCTCAGCGGTGCTGGCGCGTGGCTTGCGGGAGCGCTTTGCTGGAGCGGGGGTGGTGTCGGTGGCTTCCGCGACCGGGATCTCGACCGGAGCGGGTGTCTCGACCGGACTGACGCTCGGCTCTGCGACAGCAACAGCCGCGACGTCGTTCTTCGCCGCGCGCGGTTTTCGCGCATCGAACTCCAACTGATATTTTCCGGGCTTCCCATCGGGCAGGGAAAAGTCGCCGCTACCCCGGATATGCAGGAAATCACCGGTGCCTGATTTCGGCACGATGGTCCAGGAACCGTGCGGCACGCCCTTGCGGTACTCCCCGGTCACGCTCACGACAAAGGTTCCTTCGCGTTCGCCCAGCGTTCCCGCGATCCGCTGGAAGCCGTGGAAGCGTCCGTCGCCATCGCGCGGCAGCACGGCAGTGAATTCCGCCATGCTTTCGCCTTCGAGCTGCCCGGTAAATTGGCAACTTTGGCTGATGCGGGCGATGCGTGCCGCCCCGCTGATACCGCCCAGAATGTCTTCCACCTGGCCGTCGATCGTGAACTGTCCGCTGGCGCGCTCGAGCAAGAAACGTCTCCCTTAGTACGAACGAATGTTCGCATATCTGGGGCGTTCCTTCAAGTCACGACATGCTGGTGAAGGGCTCCGATTCAGAGCACGCTGAGTATGGAAGATGCGATCCGGGACCGTTAGAGCGGTTGCGAAATGATTCGCCCACGCTGTTGGAGGCATGGTAGACCCCACCACTCGCTGCGGCGAGGAGATTCCTTCGGCGACGCTCAGGACAGGCTCTTCCCGTTGGTCAGGATGACAGTCTCAGGGAAGCGGGTACTTAACCCAAGCACCGCTCTAATTCGTTGCGCTCATGACGACGCTGGCGTTTACCCCACCGAACCCGAAGGCATTGGTGACGAGGTGTTCCACCTGTTCGACGCGGCCACCTGGGGGAATCAGGTCGAGATCGCAGGCCGGATCGAGATGCTGCAGATTCGCAGTACCCGGCAGCATGCCCCGTTGCAATGCCATGGCGCAGATCGCGGTTTCCATGGCGCCGGTCGCGCCGAGGGCATGACCGTGCAGCCCTTTGGTGCCACTGACGGCGACGCGCTCGGCATGCCGGCCAAGCGCGATACGGATCGCTTTGCACTCGGTCGAATCGTTCAGCACGGTCGATGAGCCATGGGCATTGACATACCCGATCTCTTCGGCTGGCAGTCCGGCATCGGCCAGGGCCTGGGAGATCGCCCGAGCGGCGAAGGTACCTTCCGCGAGCGGGGCGGTCATGTGATGGGCATCGTTGGTGGTGGCAAAACCATCGATCTGCGCATAGACCCGAGCGCCCCGAGCCGCAGCATATTCGGCGTCTTCCAGCACGAGCATGCAGCTCCCTTCGGCCATCACGAATCCATCGCGATCGCGATCGAAGGGACGGCTGGCAGTCGCGGGATCGTCGTTGCGCGTACTGAGCACCCGGATCAGCGAGAACGCGCCGAAGGTGAGGGGCGCCAGTGGCGCTTCCGCACCTCCGGCCAGCATGACCGTTGCGCGGCCATCAGCTATCAGGCGCGCTGCTTCTCCAATGGCGATCAATCCCGCCGCGCAGGAGTTGCCATAGGCGAGGCATGGTCCGTTCAAAGAAAACTCGATCGAGATGTTCGACGAGGCCGCGCCGCCAAAGACCGAGAGGGCCAGCAGCGGGCTGACGCCTTGCGTGCCCGATCGGACATAGGCTTCATGCTGCTCCTCGCCATAGGCGACGCCACCCAGGGCGGAACCGATATAGGCGCCTGCCCCAATCTCTGCCAGGTCTTTCCGCTCGATCCCGGCATCGTCGATCGCCTGTTGCGCAGCGGCCAGCGCCAGTTGCGAATAGCGATCGAGCCGGCGGGCGCGCTTCTCGGTCAGGTAATCGAGTGGTTCGAAGTCGGCGTGTGCGGCGACCTGGCTCTGAAAGTTCGATGGATCGAAGCGGGTGACGCGTTGCACAGCCGAGGTGCCGCGTTGCACTCCGGACCAAAGCCCCTCGGCGCTATTGCCAATCGGCGTAATGGCGCCGATGCCAGTGATGACGACCCGTCGCGTCATTGCGGGAACCGGGGATCACGCCCCTCGACGATGCCCTTGATGGTGGTCAGCGTGAGATTGGCGATGGGTGAGATGAATTGCGGACCAATGATTCGCTCGCTGATTGGAGCGCCGACAATTGGCCAGTTTGGATTGAAATCGTGACGAATGCGCACTTCTACCTGCTCTTCTGTTGGCACAAACGTCCAGTCGACGTCCATTCCTTTGGTAACACCCCAGACATGTTTGAATCTGATGATCGGTGTGGGACCGCTGCGATCGATATCCTGTGTGGCCCGCCAGCGGACCGGGATTCGCCCCCGCCGGGCAGCCATTTCCACGACCTTGTGATCGCCACCGCCATCCAGCAGCGTGACCCAGCGGTAGTGGGGCAGGATCTCCGGCCATCGTTCGATATCGATGGCCAGCTCCACAATCTGATCGAGTTTTCCGCGCATATACACGACATCTTCTGAATGCATAGAACCGTTCCATGTTAGGGCCGCAGGAGTCGGGCCAGAAAGTGCGGGGTGAGCGTGGTATGCGCGGGCCGGAAGTTTCCCAGCGCCGCGGCCAACTCTAAACCGACCGTTTCCCGCCGCTCCAGACGACGGGTGACATAGTTCATCGCTGCCGGGGTGTGCACGAAGCCCTGCACCACCCAGCTCAGCTGTCGTTTCATCGTGAAAACGCGGCGACGCTCCCAGCGATACAGCGCGAGGGCGCGTTCGGAAACGTCTCCGGCAGCAAGCGCTCGTGAAATTACGGGAGCGGCCAACTGCGCACCTCGCAAGGCTTCGTAAATACCATCGCCGGTAAAGGGATCGAGAAAGGCGGCCGCGTCCCCGACGAGCAGATACCCATCACCCGTGGGCTGGCGGACCCGGTGTCCGAGTCGCCCGACGCCACGCAGATTTCCCAGCCGAACTGCGCCATCGAGGCGACGGTTCAGCTCGGGTATCGACGCCAGCCGCTGATCGAACAAGTCTTCGACCGAGCCCGACCGCTCTTGCACGCGCGCTTCAGGCACGACAACCGCGATATTCGTTATTCCGTCTTCCAGTGGGGCGAGCCCGGCGTAACCATCGGAGGTGACATACATGTCTCCTCCGTGATTGTTGCCGGAAACGTGTTGATAATGCGCCACCAGGCCAACTCGTCGTGGCCAGCGTCGGGTCTGGTCGAGTTCCAGCGACCGCGTGACACAGGAGTGGTGTCCATCGGCACCGACGATCAGGGGAGCGCGCAGCTGGGTGGAGGTTCCACCGCTTGAGACCTCGACCGTGGCCGGTGCGTCCGGGCTGAAGCCAGACGTTTCGTGCGTGCGTGCGTTCCATCACGGTGACCCCAGCCGCGCGAGCCGCCTCGAGCAGCATGGCGTCCAGCCGGTAGCGGGAGAGGCCGATCGCGTGACGGCCCGGGGATGCCCGATCGAACCGGGCGGTGAACTGCCCGCCCGCTGGCGAATGGATGCGCATTTCGGTCAGCCGATGAGCGCCAGCGGCCATCGCATCGTCCAGCAGGCCCAGCTCTTCCAGCACGGCTACCCCACCGGCATTGACGTACTCGGAACACGCCTTATGCCTGGGGAAGCTGGCCTTGTCCAAGAGCAGAACCGAATGTCCGGCGCGGGCCAGCAGGAGCGCGGTGGTACTCCCGGCCGGGCCGCCACCGACGACGATGACCTCTGCATCGGTTTGCCCAGTTGACGTTGGCGGCAGAGACCTACTCACCGGCCACACGCTTGATCGCGACCATACGGAACCAGGGCAACGTCTTGACTTCGGCGTTTTCTACGCCGGCCTCATCCAGGAGAGCGCGCAACTCCGCAGGGGTGTAGGCGCGTCTGACGGAGAGGGGCGCATCGTTCCGGGTCAGGCGGTTGCGGGTCGTTAGCCTGCTGGCGACCCAGGTGGCGCCATAGCCGACCGCACCACGGCGCAGATCGTTGACGATAAAGCCGGTCCGGCAGAGCCGGTCCATTTCCTTTAACACCAGCACTGCGTCGTCGGGGCCAAAATGATGTAGCGCGAGGGAACACGTCACTACGTCGAACGCGTTGTTCGGGAATGGCAATGCGCGCGCATCGGCCTGCTGCAGGTGGATGCGCGTCGAGCCCGCGATCTGATCGCCGGCCAGGGCGAGAATCTGCGGAGAAACGTCTGTCGCTGTGATATTCACATCGTAGCCGCGGGCTTCACACCATCGTTCGACGGCGATCGGGATATCCGCCACGCCAGTGGCGAGATCGAGCAGGGAGACCGTGGTGGCGCCGGGAGGGACCAGCCCGGGCAATGCCCCCAAAATGGCGGACGTACCGCCAAACCAGCGGTTGACGCGCTGAATGTCGCGAAAGTTGGTCGTCAGCTCATCGGCGCTGAACCCATCGCCATCCATAAGCTCAGGGTTATCGAGCCGTTGGAAGGACCACCGTTGTCGGAAGCCAGTTGCGTGAGGGTCATATCCTGCTGCTCGCCACGGTGAGCGAGCGAAATCGGTCGACATGCGCATGATCGGTAAGTCTACTCGGGTCGCCCAGCCGCACCAGAAACGACGTGAACTGCCCGTTCGCTCACCGAGGGTGCTGGCGCGAGCTCGGAACCATAGGCTGGCGCGGGTTTCGCAGGCGGAGGAGCTTCAGGGGCACAACTCCTGGAGGCTCGAGATCGTCTGAATTCAGGCTTCGGTGCGCACCACACGGCCGCCCTTGACCACCGTGGTCGGAACCAGTTTCATCGGTGTCTGGCGCACCACGTTGTGCGAGTCGATCAGATCGAATCGTCCCTCGCGCTGATCGAGCACCACGGCATCGCCTTCCGCGCCGACCGCCAGCGTTCCGATTCGCCCTGGCATGCCAACGGTCCTGGCTGGTTCGACGGTCACCCGTTCCAATGCATCGTGCAGTGGCATCCCCAGCAACAGAAATTTCGAGACTGTGGTGATCAGATCAAAGACTGGGCCTTCCACATTGTGGCTGTGCAGATCAGACGAGATCGTATCGGGCAGGAAACCCTGCTCCATTGCCCGGGAGCAGACATCCCAATTGAACGACCCTTGCCCATGCCCGACATCGAAACGCACGCCACGGTCGCGTGCCGCCTGTACCGCCGGTTGAATGCGGCCGGTTTCGTCAAGGATTCCGTGTCGCATGCCGTGATACATGTGGGTCATGATGTCGTCTTCGCGTAGCACGGCCAGCACCTGATCGATCGAATCTGCCCAGGAATCCTGCGGGTGGATCATCAACGGGAGCCCGGCGGCGTCAGCGGCCTCCCGCGCGAGGAAGAGGGGTCGAATGCCGGATGCCTCGCTGCAATTCAGCTCGCGGGTGAGGCGCACCTTTACGCCGAGGATGACATCGCGATTCGCCTCGATGGTGGCTAGCGCCTTGGGGATATTGGCCCATTTGATATCGTCGAGCTCGCCGACTTCCTCTGCCAGCATCCCCATGGAGGAGATGTTGAGCATCGCCAGAATTCGGGTTTCGCTCGCCTCGATAATGTATTTACGAAATCCCTTGAACGTGTCCGCGCCTGCCGATCCGGCATCCAGCACCGTGGTTGCTCCCTGCGCCAGACAGGTCGGGTCGGGCGGGATTCCATAGTGCGACACGCCCTCGTAGACATGCACATGCGCGTCGACCAATCCCGGCGTCACCAGTTTGTCGCGCGCATCGATCGTCGGTGCGTCACCTGGATCGATCTTCGGTGCAACTGCTGCCACCTTTTCGTTCTGAAACGCGACATCGAAGTAGCCATCGATCCCGGCTCCTGGGTCGATGAGTCGTCCGTTCTGGATCACGAGATCGAATTGCGCTGGTTGCATGTTTGCGTCCTCCCTTGACTGTGCGCTACCCCACCCCTGTCATTCTGAACGAAGTGAAGAATGACAGGGGGCGGCAAGGTCGAGAAGGGCAGCCTCGGTCCAGCTCTGCCAAGTGCGTCTCACGCGCGTTCGAAACGCGGTGCGACTGATTCTGCGAACAGTTCCAGGCCGGCCATGTTCGGGGCGTCCATGAACCAGATCATGAAGTGGCTGATCCCTTCGTCGATGTACTCCCGCAGGCGGGACTCGACCTGATCCGGGGTGCCGATGATCCAGTCTTCCGCGAGTCGGCTGGGGATCGCATCGCTGGCACCCGAGATGAACTCCTGGAAGTCGTCGTCCGTGGCATAGCTGCTGACGAACCCCTTGACCTGACCGCGCTGATCATCAGCGGCGATTTCGGCCAGGGTTGCCAGATCGTGCAGGCGCGTGCGGATTGCCTCGAGGTCGGGCGCCACCAGCAGTTGCGTTTCGAGACTCAGCTCCAGCTCGTCGAAATCACGGTTTTGACGGTCGCAGGCTTCCCGCAGCAATCCAAGCCGGCGGCGTAGCTCGGCGATCGAAACGGGGGTGGTATTCCATCCCTGCCCGTATGTCGCGCAGGCATCCAGCGTGTTGGGATTGACCTCCCCAAACCAGATGGGTGGATGTGGCTGCTGGATCGGCTTGGGATTGCACAGCTGCTTCCTGCGTCGAATAGTGCGCGCCTTTGAAGGTGACTGGTTCGTGGGACGACCAGAGTTCGAGCATAAGCTCGGTGGCTTCGGCGAGCATCGCCACGCGCTCGTCGATCTCATCGTTCCAGGGGAGCCCGTAGGCGAGGTACTCCCGGCCGCTGAACCCGCAGTCCATGAAGTGAATCACGCGGCCGCCGGAGATCTGGTCGAGGGTGGAAACCATTTTGGCGGTCAGCGCGGGATTTCGGAAGAGGACCGCCAGGTGGATCATCCCCAGCCGGGCTTGGCTGGTCGCGCCAGCAAGCGCCGAGATGACGGTCCACCCTTCCAGGATGGCGTCATCTTTGCCAAGCATCAGGTGATCGGCGACCCAGAGCGAGTCGTATCCCAGTTCATCGGCCCGTTTCCCCATGGCCATGCATGCCGCCGCATCGACTTCTGCGAACCCCGGGGTGCGGAAGAGGTTCGGCCCCGGTGCCGCGAAAATCGGCAGACAAAATCCAAACTGAATCGGTGGCATCGATCGCTCCTTTGGCGTCATCTTATGGCTGGGGCGTATCCCCTATCGTATTGGCGGCATCCGCTTCCGTAGTGGCGGGACCTGTGCCCGCCAATCGGGCAACGCCCGATAACGGGGCCGCCCAACCACCCGGCAACCGAAACGGAAACCGGGTTCCGGGCAACGCAATGGCGGCCTGCGGCCGCTGGCGGGCACAGGTCCCGCCACTACGACCGTCCGGGAGTGTGCCAGGCTCCGGGATGCTACACGAGAAACTTCAATGGTTCGCCACGAAGCGATCGCAATACGTTGAACCAGATCTCTTGCGAATCGCGCACCCAGGTCCACGGACTTTGCCAGGCATCGTGCGGGGTGAGGGTAACGCGGTCGCCGGGAAGATCGTGCAGGTCGAGCAGTGGATCGTCCACCGGTAGCGGCTCGTCGTAGAAAACGTCGAGTGCCACTCCGCCGATACGGTTATTCGCGACCGCATCGGTCAGGGCCGGCTGATCGACCAGTTTGCCGCGCGCGGTATTGATGAAGAGCGAGGTTGGTTTCATCAACCCGATTTCGCGCGAGCCGATGATCCCCTGGGTTTGCTCGTTGAGCGCCAGTTGCACGGTCAGGATGTCGGACTGCGCGAAGATCTCGTCCCATTCGACATAGCGCAGATCGAACTTCTCCTCCAGCTCGGGGAAGCGTTGGATATCCCAGTAGATGACTGGCATGTCGAACGCCTGCGCGTATTTCGCGATCGGCCGGGCGATCTCGCCCATACCGAGCAGACCGAGCGTGACGTCACCGGCGTATTGCACGCCGGGAAACATCCCCCAGGAGTCGGCGTATTGCCGGGTGCGCATGTGCTCGCGGATGGCAGGCAGTCGTTTGAGCCAGTTCAGTACGAACGCCCAGACATGCTCGGCCACGGTGATGTAGTTGATGAGGGGAGTCGCCGCGGCTGGTATGCCCAGCTCGCGCGCGGCGTCCACCGGCATGCCGCGATAGTCCTGTCCCAGATGCTGGACCAGTTTGAGGTTCTTCGCTTTTAGTAGCGCTTCGGCGGGAAAGTTTTGCTTGTGGATGACGAGGTAGTCGGCATCCTCGACCTCGGCCGCGATCTCGTCGACATCTTTGGTCAGTCGAAGGTTCGCCGCGTAATCCTCGCCGAGTGTGCCGAACGCGCCGTAGGCTTCATCGGCACTGTTGAACCAGATCAGCTCGACATCGTAGTCAGCGAAGAGCTCATCGAAGCTCTGGGCGCGCTCCGGTCCCGCCGGGTCCTCGCGCAGGAAATGCTCGACCTGCCTCGGTTCCCAGCTCGACCAGGGACGCACCCCCAACACCGTGTTGCCGATGCTGTCCCAAACGACGATCTTGATCTTTTCTTTCGCCATGGAATGCTCACTTCGTAGGCCGCAATGGATCTGGTCGAAGCCAGGTGCGCTCGTGATCGGGTGCCCGATTGGCGGGCACGCCATCGGAGAGGGATCACGGGAGCTTTTCGCACGATTCCCGCTACGTGTAGTGTGGTGAACCTGCGTGAATCAACTACGATTTGAGTTATGTGGCGAGTCCGTTGTCGGGCGTTGCGTGGCCGGGCACAGGTCCCACCACGACGGAGGGTGGGTCAACTAGCGCGCGCTCAGGGCCTCCTCGATTTCTTTTTGGTAGGGCAGCTTGTCGCTGGTTAGCAGCTCGTCGACGGTGACGAACCGGTTCAGCCGGTCCGATTCCAGGAAGCCGTAGGAGATCGCCAGCGAACGTAACCCGAAGGCGCCATCCACTTCCGGTTGCCGGTCGGTCAGGATCGCTTCCGCAAAATCGTCGTATTCGATTGCCAGCAGGTTGGCATCGGTATCTGCCCACGGCAAGTCATATGAGGTGATGCGCTCCCCGCCGAAGAGCGCGGCGGTGGTGTCGTCCAACCGGAAGTCGGGTACCAGCGCGAGCAGGTCGGCATTTGAAACGAGGCGGTCTTCGCCGTTCTTGCGCAGGCTGAGCTTGAGCGGTTGCCCGGTGCGGTCGGCGGGGATCGAAAGCGATCCCGCGGTGCCATAGACCACACGGGTGAAGTGTCCCTCGCCGCGACCGGCAACACTCAGGATCATGGTCGCCAATGCGCCACTTTCGTAGCGTCCGATGCCAACAGTCAGATCTTCGGCATCCGCGGGATACATCGTTCCGTCCGCGCCTTTGCGTTCGGCGTCGATGACCGCGCCAAGTCCGGCAATGGTCTGGAGTGGACCGAGGAGATATTCCAGGATGTCGGCGTAGTGCACGCCCATATCGATCGCGATACCGCAGGCGCGTTTCAGGTGTCGCCATGGGGTGATGACGACGTTCTCGCCGGCACCGGAGGACGATTGAACGACCAGAAAGGGACGACCCAGCGCGCCGGCGTCGATGAGCGCCTTGGCCAGGCGGTTGATCGGATCGCGCCGGTAGTTCTCGGCGACCGAGAGCTTGCGGTCTCCCTGTGCGGCCAGCAAGTCGCGCCCTTCGGCGATGGTCAGGGTGATCGGCTTTTCCATTTGCACATGGCGTCCGGCGTTGCAGTGCCTGGATGCCGATGCGTGCATGCAGATCGGGCGAGGTCGTGATGTCCAGCGCTTGCACTTCAGCCGGCAAATCGGCTGGATCGGCGTAGATTTCCGGTCGCGTGCCGAGCTGCGCTTCGACCAAATCGGCCATCGCGGTCGCGCTCGATTCCAGCGGATCGCAGACTGCCACCAGATCGAACCGCAGCCGGTCGATCAGCTGGAGCTTTTTCAGACCACCCACATGCCTGCGGCCCATTACGCCGCACCCGGCGATTGCCAGCGAGATCGTCATCGGGCGTTCAGCTCGAGTGAGTACCCGAGGTTCCTGACGAATTCGGCATTGGCCTGCGCGCTGGCCGACGGTGAGACATCGCTGCGGCTCTGCTCGACCACGACCCAGCCACCGAATTGATTGTCTGCGAGCTCTTTGAAGATGGCGCCGAAGTCGATATCGATCGTCCCCTGGCCCATCTCCACGAACTTGCCACGCGCCCAGTCCTTCAAATGGATATAGCTGGTGCGGTCGCGGTATTTGCGGATGTGGGCAATCGGGTCTTCGTCGACCAGCGCAATATGCGAGGCATCCAGGCAGAGGGTCAGTACCGTGGTCTGATCCATCAGGCGGTCGATCTCGTCCTCGGTTTCAATCGGTGCAGGCGACATGCGGGTGATACGCCACGACCACGCCCTTGTCTTCGCCATACATGGCCAGCTCTTCGCAGAAGTGGGCCAGATCGGCATATTCCAGATCACTCGGTGGCCGCCAGCGTAGGCGCGAGCCGCCCACCAACCCGATCGCTTCCGCCCCGAAGAGCGCGGCGTAGTCGATCTGGTTCTTGAGTTTCGTCAATTGGTCGCGGTTGGTTGGCACGTCGACCACGCCGAAGTTGGTTGCTACCTGGAGGCCGCCGAGGTTCTCCCGCAGATTCTCCGGGGTACCCAGCCAGTCGAGCGAATGGACGAAGAGCTCGACCGCTCCCCATCCCGCGTCCCGTATCTCCCCGAACATGGCCGCGAGATCGGGGGTGGTTCCCCAGTTGATGGTGCTATATGCAAAACGCAACGAATGCGGGTTCGATTCCAATGGGGCGACTATCCCTTCTGTCCAGTCATTGCAATACCTTCGACAAACCATCGCTGCGCCACGATGTACAGGATCAGGATAGGCAGGATCGAGAGGGCCACGGCGGCCATCATCACCCCGCGGTCCTGGCTGCTATTGGCGCTCAGCTCGGCGATGACCATGGGCAGCACCTTCAGGTCTTCCGAGCGCACCACGATGACCGGCCAGAGATACATCTTCCAGGCGGTGAGAAAGGTGATGACCGCGTACGCCGTGATGACCGGACGGGAGAGCGGAATCGTGAATTTCCAGAACTGCTGCCAGTAGTTGGCTCCATCCAGCCGGGCGGCTTCGTACATCTCGTTCGGTAACCGCAGGAAGAATTGCCGGAAGAGAAAGGTGCCGAAGGCGCCCTGCGCCAAGATCGGCACGATCAGCCCCTGGTAGCTGTCCACCCAACCCAGCCGCACGACCACGAGAAAGGTCGGGATCAGGGTCACCTGGGGCGGGATCATCAGGGTGCTCAGGTAGACGATGAAGAAGATGTTGCGATACGGGAAGTTGATACGCGCAAAGGCGAACCCACCCATCGTGGTGAACAGCCCCTGAAAGAAGACGATGGAGAGCGCAAAGAACGCAGAGTTGAAAAAGACCCGGCCGTTGACCTTGTCGAACGCGTCCCGGTAGTTGCTCCAGGCAACCGGATTCGGAATCCAGGTCGGCGGGTAGAGATAAACCTCCCGGCTGGTTTTGAGCGAGGTGACGATCATCCAGTAGAAGGGAAAGAGCGCGATGAAAGCGCCGACGATCAGAACGATGATGAGCAGCACCTTGCCGGAAATCCGGCGAGCTGGAGGTTCGTTCATGCGTAGTGCACCCACCGCTTTTGCAGAATCCAGTTGAAGAGCGTGACAGCCAGCACGCCGAGGAAGAGGATGTAGGCCTGCGCCGAGGCGTAGCCCATCTTGAAGTTTTCGAAGGCATTTTTATAGATGTCGTAGATGAGCACGTTGGTCGACTGGAGCGGTCCGCCCTGAGTCAACACGTTGATGACATCGAATCCGCCGACCAGCACCCCGATCATGGTGATCAGAAAGACGAAGAAGATCGTGGGCGTGATCATCGGAACCGTCACGGTGCGGAACTTTTGCAAGCTCGACGCGCCGTCGACTTCCGCGGCGTCGTAGAGATCCCGGGGGACCTCCTGTAACCCGGCGGTATAGAGAATGATGTTGAAGGGAACGAGCAGCCAGACCGACATCAGGATCACGGCCGGCATCGACCAGGTCAGGTTGTACAGCCAGTCGATCGGACTTACGCCGACCTTGCTGAGCCCATAGTTGATCAGGCCGAAGTCCTTGGCGTAGAGCCATTTCCAGATAGCCGCGGCGGCGACCGGAGAGGTGACGATCGGCAAGATGTAGATCAACCGAAAGGGTTTTGTGAAAACGCCGGCATTCGTGAGCAGCACGGCGAAGATGAGCGGCAGAACCACGACCGGAATCGTGGTGCCGACCGCGTAGTAAATCGATCGCCAGATGAGATCCGGTGTTTTGGGATCGTGGAAGAACTTGTCGTAGTTATCCAGCCCAATCCATTTTTTCGGCTTGAGAATGCTGTAGTTATACAGACTGATATAGACCCCGTATCCGACTGGATAGGCGGTGAAGATCAGAAAGAGGATCAGATTCGGACCGAGGAAGAGCAGCGCCCAGAGGGCCGCGTTCCAGTCCTTCTTTTCCTTGATCCGATTGGGATCCCGATGCCAGAACCGGGGGTTCTCGAGAGCATCGAGCTCGAATTCTGTTGCAGGCAGCTGCATCGACTGGGAGCGCCTTTCGCCGGAGAGCGCGTTCGATCGGGACAAAAACGGGATGGGCGATCGTTCCCAATCACCCATCCCGCTCGCGGAATCGCTGTTCCTATTCCTGCAGAGACGCGGTCGCTTCCGCGGCCATGTTGTTCACGGCGGCTTCGGCATCCATCTGGCCGAGCAGCACGCCGTCGATACCGTCCAGCATTGCCTGGCGGAAGGCGCCAGTGCTGTAGAACGGCAGCGGTGGTGGAACCATCGCCTCGCTGATGGCATCGATGAAGACCGCGGTGTTGGCCGGCGGTGCCGGCAGATCGCGCCAGGCTGGGTCGTCGTAGAACGACTTGATCGGCGGGACCGTCAGGTAGTTCTCCATGAAGACCACCATGCCGTCGGTGAAGATGAACTGCATCAGGTTCCAGGCGGCGGCGGGATCGTCCGTCTGCGCTGAAACGGCGTAGCCCTGCGTGCCCATGCCGGTCTTGCGCATCGCGCTGCCCTTCGGCACGAGCTGCACATCCCATTCGTCCGTGAGCTGATCGCGGTAGGTTGGGGTGAGCGCGCGCACGGTGAAGGTCATGGCGGCCATGCCATTGGCAAAGGGAGTCCAGGGACCGCCGACTGAGTCCTGCACCGAAGGCGGCACGGACCAGCCGTTTTGCAATGCGGTGAAGATGACGTTCCAGGCCTTGATGCCTTCCGGCGAGTTGAAGATCGCTTCGGTGCTGTCCTCATTGAGGATTTCGCCACCTTCCGCGATCACCATCGGCACCCAGTAAGCCCACCAGTCGTTGGCGGCGGTAATGCCGTATTGCGTGGTGGCGTCGCCGTCCTTGATGGTCAGCTTCTCGGCCATCGCCAGCATGTCGTCGTAGGTCCAGTCGGGAGTCGGATACTCCAGGCCGGCCGCGTCGAACTTGGTCTTGTTGTAATAGGTCACCACCACGTCGGCGGCGCGCGGCAGGAAGCCGATCATGCCTTCGTACTCGGCGAGCGAGAGGAAGAGCGGGTCGAAGTTCGACAGGTCGTAACCCGCGGCCTCGGCAAGCGGTTTGAGGTCCGCGGTCAGGCCGGAGTCGAAGAACGGCTTGGTGAAAACATCTGCGCTGACGAAGAGGTCCGGCAATGTGCCAGCCACGATGTCGGTCAGGAGTTTCTGGTCGTAGGTGGTGCCGTCGTATTTGAGAACAGTGACCTTGTAGTTCGGGTTGGCTGCCACGAACATGTCGGTCACCTTCTGGAGCATCTCGGGCTCGGTGCCTTCGAGGTTATTGGTGGCCCAGGTCAGTTCGTAGGTTTCATCCTGAGCATAGGCGGCCCAGTTCGATCCAATCGCGGTATGCGTAAAGAGGGCTCCGGCGCCCAGGGCAAGAGATCCGAGAACCTTACGTCGGGTGGTTCGGTGAGTATCCAAAGCGTACCTCCGCTTCGAGCGTGCAATGTCGTAAGAGTCACCTGGCCCGGCAGCGGCGCCGGACGCTGTCCTGGATGTGTACCGCGGGGGTGTTCTGACCTCGGATGGCTACCTGGCCGGTCGAACGCGCACCACCTTTCCGGCTGACACCGCTGAAACAAAATGAATGGCGCGAACGATAGCACACCAATCTGAAGAAAGTGTCAACTGTCTACAGCGTGACGGTGGATCACGCCGAATTACTGTCGCTGTCCCTCTTGCACCGCTGGAGGAACCTTGCTGAATGAGCCCATTTCCGCAGGTCTTAAAGATTGGTTCTTACGAAACCGGATAATCACGTTGAATAGGAGTATTCTTCGCTCGGTGCCGCACTTTGGCGACCCATCATTCATGGCGCCGCTTGATCCAAACAGTTCCACGATCACCCGGCCCGCCACTCGTAGGAGTTGCGACTCGTGGCTGGTGCCCTCCATCTTCCAAAGGTCCATATGCCGTCGATGCCCGGCTTTTCGGGCGACGATGAGGAATACACAGACGTCTTCGAAGAGATGACCCTGGTGGAGCATCTCGATGAGCTCCGCTCCCGCCTCGTGAAAACCTGCATCGGGATTGGTATTGCGTTCATCTTCGGTCTCTTCCTGACGCGTCCGATGCTTGGGGTAGTACGAGACAACGCCAATGTCGAGCGGTTCGATGTCATCGATGCGACCGAGCCGATTACGGATTTCTTCAAGACCGCGCTCTATATCGCGATCGCCTTCGCGCTGCCGTTGATCTTTTATCAAATCTTCGCGTTCGTTTCGCCTGGGATGACGCGGAAGGAAAAGCGCTACATGTACGGCTCGCTGCCGTTCGTGGTGATCTTCTTCCTGCTGGGGGTGGCCTTCGCCTTTTTCCTGGCGATTCCGCGCGCATTCGAGTTCCTGTCCAACTTCAACAGCGATCTGTTCGACTATTCCCCGACTTATGGCAGCATCGCGGCGTTTTATATGCAGGTGTCGCTGGGGATGGGGATCGCGTTCGAGCTGCCGATCATCATGTTCCTGCTGGCCCGGTTGGGGATCGTCAGCCCGAAACGCATGTCGAGCTCTCGCCGCTATGCCATCGTGGTCGTGCTGGTCGCAGCAGCGATCATCACGCCGACCCCGGACCCATTCAACATGCTCTTCGTCGCCGCGCCGATCTATCTGCTGTATGAATTGGGCATCATTTTCGCCAAAGTTGCGGCTCGTCGTAAGAACAGCATGAACAAGCGCTTTGACGACGACGAGACTCCGGCGCTCGCGGGATAAATCACTTGCTCGAAACTACCCCGGGAAACGCTATGGTGCGTTTCCCGGAGTGACATTCGAACTGCGTTGTCGCCACGAGAGGGCAGATACGCCCTCAGCTACGGACGACCGCTATCCGGGGATGCGCTCGAGCGCGTTGTCGAGATCGGCGAGCAGGTCTTCCTCGTCTTCGAGGCCGATCGAGAGGCGGACCAGGTCGGTGCCGAGAATCGGCCAGGCGAGGGATGAGGTGTCGCCGAGACTGGTGGCCAGCGTGATGACCTTCAATGACTCCACGAACGGCGCGACCGACTCGGCTCCTCCATTCAATGAAATTGTCACCATGCCGCCCATCGCACCGGTTTCACCCAGCAGACGAGTGGCGGTGGCATTGCCGGGGTCGTTCGGGAGGCCCGGATAGTGCCAGCTTGCAACCGCCGGATGCGCCGAGAGATAGGCTGCCACCGTGCGGCCATTCTGCGAATGCCGTTCCATCCGTAAAGGAAGGGTGCGCATACCGGTGATGATCAACCAGGCGGCCAGAGGACTGAGGGTGCTGCCCAACCGCAGGACCTTGGTGCGGATTGGGGCAGTCGCTTCCTCAGACCCGGACACTACTCCGCCCAGCACTTCGCCATGCCCGGCCAGGTACTTGGTGGCGCTGTGGATCACCAGATCGGCGCCGTCTTCCAGCGGGCGGTAGAGCGCGGGGGAGAGGAAGGTGTTGTCGATGACCAGCTTGAGCCCGTGCCGCTGCGCGATCTTGGCCAGCTCCTGCACATCGGCCACCACCAATGACGGATTGGAGAAGACTTCGGTATAAATGGCCGTCGTTTTCGGCGTGATGGCGGCTTCGACCGCGTCAAGATCGGTGATATCGACCCGGCTGAACGTGATGCCATATTCCGGCAGATCTTCGTTCACCAGTTTGTTGGCGGTGTTGTAGATCTGGTTCGCCGTCACGATATGGCCGCCGTTCGCCCCCACCGTCAGCAGTGTGGCGCTGATTGCCCCCATGCCCGAGGCGGACGCGACGCAGGATTCCGCCCCTTCCAGATTGGCGACTTTGCGCTCCAGGTGATCGACCGTGGGATTCCCATCGCGGGAATACCCCCAGGCGTTTGGAGCCCCATCCCAGAACTCCTGAAACCGTGCCATGTTCCCAAGTGCGAAGGTGCTGTTTTGATAGATCGGCACACCATGCGCGCCGGTGGTGGGATCGGGTTCTTCACCCGCATGAATCGCCCGTGTCGTGAATCCGAGATTGTCGGGAGTGGTCATGGGGTCTCCTGGGCAATGGGCAAGAGGCAAAAGGCAAGGGTGAAGGCAATGTCGTCAGAATCTTGCCCATTGCCATCGCCTTTTGCCTCATTTGCTAATGCTTTGTCGAATACTCGAACTTGTTCGCTTCGCACCAGGCTTTGTAGTCGGCTTCGATATGTTCGGCCCAGACGGGAACATCGATCTCACCGCTGGAGTATTTGCCCTTGTCGAGCGTGTCTTTCCCGAAGACGTCGCGCTGGCGGGTGTCTTCCGAATGGAGCACCACTTCTTCCGCCAGATGGGGTGGAACGAAGGTGAGTCCTTCGCGGGTGCCAAGCACGATGTCTCCCGGCATCACCGTTGCATTGCCGATCTTGATGGGGATGTTGACGCCGACCAGCGTGACTTCGGCAATGGCGGTGGGATCGACCCCGCGACAGTAGACCGGATAGTCGGTCATTTCCAGGATGACGGGCGTAATCGCGGATACCGCCGTGGATGACCATGCCGGTGCCGGTTCGGCGGCGTGCGGCGGTGGAGAGGTTATCGCCAATGAAGGTGCCGTCGTGGATCTTGCCGAAGAGATCGACCACCAGTACGTCGTTCGGTTGCAACTGGTCGATGATCCAGGTGTTCTGCCCGCCGGTTCGGCCTTCTTCCGTGCCGACCGCTTGCACGACATCGTGCAAGATCCTGCCGTTGCGGAACGAACTGCGCGGTCACCACACGACCGGAGAGGAGGACATCGGGCTGGGTTTGCAGCCAGTCACCCTCGAACTGGAAGTTGTAGCCGGTGTAGCCTTTTTCCAGGATGCCCCAGGCCTCGTCGTTGGTGACCAGCTTCATGCGCTCGATGATGTCGTCCGACACCTTGGGCCGGCCGTCATCAAGCCGCTCGCCATTCCAGGCTGCGGTTAGCGCCGCCACGCGCTCAGCAGAATTGAAGATCATCGTTGCTCCCTTCGGGTCGTCATCGGTCCGTCTGTGTTCGATCAGGCGATAGTGCAGGAACCGCGCCCGTCCCGCAAGGGGATATCGGTTTCGGGGATGGCAATATGGAACCTGTCAGGAGCTTCCTTCGTTTCTACACTAACGGGAGCGTTCCTCCCGCGCATGCAGCGAACGGAGACTTCCCAATGAAACCGCTTGTCATCATTGCCCTTGCGTCCATCCTGATCGCCATACCGCTCGGTGCGACTGCTGCGCAGCCGGAGGGAACGCCCATCGTGTCGTTTGCAAACGGCTGCACGGTCGAGCCCATGCCGCAGGAACGTATCAACGAGCTAGCCGCCATGGCGGAGGCCTCGCCAGTCGCCGAGCTATCGTCGGAGGCGGTGACCCTGCCAGCAGGGACCGCGATTACCGCCGATCTGCAGGCTCAGCTCCTGGACACCCTGTCCCAGATCAACGCGTGCTCCTGGGCGAACGATCTGCCCCGGCTGCTCTCCCTCTATAGCGAGCGGTTTATCGTGGCGCAGTTCTTCGCGCCGGAATCGGTGGCGATTATTTCCGCTCCGGAGAAGACGCCTACCAGTGCGACTCCCGCTCCGATGCCTACCGATCAGCAACCGATGATTCTCGCCGCCGTGCAGTTGCCGGACGGTCGCATTGCCGCAGTGGTGAGCCCGAACTCCTGGGGCGGTAACCAGCAGATTGTCTGGTTCGTGCAACATGAGGGCCGCTGGGTGGTCGATATGATCGCTCCGGCTGCAGCCCAGGACACCGGCGGCGTAGGCAGTATCGAGATTCCGAGGGAGGCACAACCATTGGTGGATCTGGTACTCGAGGATGCCGCCGTTCAACTCGGTGTCGATCCGTCTACGCTCACGGTATCTGCACTCGAAGGGGTCGATTGGCCCGATTCTTCGCTTGGCTGCCCGGAGGATGGTGGTGTCTATGCTCAGGTGATCTCGCCGGGTTACCGAATCACCGTAACCGATGGTGCAACGATGTTGGAGTATCACACTGGCTTGAACGATGCCTTCGTTCTCTGCGCGTCATAGGCAGCAACTTCGATGGGGCTTTGTACGCGCGGCCACAGCGGTCGTAGCGTCGCGATTCATGGCGACCTATCTCTTTCGCCAGAGGTACGGTCGCCATAAATCGCGACGCTACGACGGCGGGACGAAGAATTCCAATATCGGGCAGGGCTATGAAACAGGTGCTTCCAGCATCGAGGCTGCGATCAAGGTGACGGGAATCGCCCCATAGCTGAGGAAGCGGTCGTGGAACGACTTCAAGGTGAAGTCTGCCCCTTCTTTTTCCTCCATTGCCCTGCGCAGCTCGTCGATGCCTGCGGTACCGGCCAGGTACATGACCGCCGCGCCGGGGAACATCGAATTCTTGACTGCTTCTCCCAGGGCTGCGGATGCGGGCATTCCTGCTTCGTCGCGATAAAAGCGGGCTGCGCGCTCGATACTGAACTCGCCGGAGTGAATCGCGGTATCCGCTACTGCGCGGGCGGCCATACGCAAGCGGGTTTGCGCTTCCGAAAGCCGTTGCAGCGGAGTCAGCGCGCCAATCTCTTCCATCAGCTCGGTGGCGTAGCAGGCCCACCCTTCCACCAGCGATCCGCTACAGAACATGGCAACTCGTGACGCGCAATCGGTCCCGGCCATCTGACCGACGCGGGATTCGGCCCGGAACGCGTTGTAGTTCTGGACGTGGTGACCCAGGCCGGCATGGTGCACGACATGGTTGAGTTTGATCTGCGCGTCATTGGTGCTGCGAAGCACCGCCTCCTGCTCCTCCGGAGACATGTCGGGGTCGCACGGCGGAACGAAGTACTGATGGGAATCGTGATACCCAAAGGGAGGTGGGCAGCGGTAGTAGAGGTAATAGAGGTCCTTCGCTGCTTGGCGGTCCGAACGCGGAATAGGCACGAATTCGATGGGGAAATCTGGCCAGGTAACGAGATCAGCATCGATTGCCTGCTGCCGGGAGGTGGTCCAGACATCGCCGAATGTCTGGTAGTAGTTCTCGGCGGTTGGATGGTGCTCCGGCAATTCGGCCAACTGCTCCTGCCACGAACGTTTCCAGTCGATCGATTTCGCCAGCTCCTTCATTTCAAGCGTTGCTTCGATCAGCTCGGCATGGGCATAGTCGAACCACCACTCGGTGTTCTGGCTGGCGGGAAGGAAGTGCCCCTTGTGCAGGTATCGGTCGAACGCTTCGGTCCCCGCGGGTTTGAATGGCGAACGCCGCTGGCTTAGCTCCTCGCGCAACCAGACGGCATGCTCGCGGAATGCACGCGCAGCGACCTTGGCCTGTTTCAGGAATGCGGGCCGATCGATCCCGTGTTCTTCGGCCAGGATCTGAATACCAGTGCTGAAATATTCGGCTCCCGCGTCTGCTTCGCGGATCGCGCGCTCGGTCCAGAGCAGCGGCGCATGAATGACGCGTGCGCGCGCGGTTTCGAAGAAGTCCGGCATCGCCGTCATCCGGCGGATGGCTGATTCGACCCGGTCTGTCAGCGGCTCGGCATCGCGTTGAAAGAGGGAGATAACACTGAACGCCGCTTCCCCGGTGTGGTGCGAAGGATTCCCTGCCTGGAAGAAGGGGGACCCGACTTCCCAGATCTGCGTTTCCAGAAATCCGCGAGTCAGGATGCGGTCGTAAATTTGCGCTTCGGACAGGCCGTCGTTCGGAATTGCATCGAGCGAAGCGATGAGATCCTGGGCACTCGTGATGAGGTCGGCATCGGCGTCACGCGAGAAGTCGGGCAGCGCATGGTCGTACTGGTGCGCGCCCATGAAGGTGGCGCTCACCGGTCTCCGTTTCAGATAGTCGTCGAGAAACATATCGAACCATGCGTCGAATGCCTGGCTATTGTCTGAATTCGCCGCGTCGCTCATGAATGTAGGTCCTCTTACTTCTCTGGAAAGCTGCTCGAACAGGTTACGGTTGTGGGCTCAGTGTGTCGCTATTGTGGCAGGGGGAGATCGACCCAGCTCCGGCTGTGGTGCGATTGCTCGACCGCATTGATGATCTCCTGTACTGCGGCCCCATCCTCGAAGTTCCCCTGGTTGGCCTCGGTATCGGTGGTCAGCTCGTTGAGGAAGTCTTTGATCAGGTTGGAGTAGAAGAGGGTATTCCACGCTTCGCGCGGACTGCCCCCCTCGGGGTAGAAGCGTTGCGGGACCTCGACTTCTTTGAACTCGACGTCGTCCGGAGTGGCGATCTTGATCGTTTCGGCGATACCGAACTCTTCAACCAGGCGGGTGATGATCGCTCCGTTGGAACCATAGAGCCGTACTTCGATACCGGGGTAGTTGCCGACGGTGACAAAGCTGGTCTGCACCGAGCCTATCGCCCCATTGGCGAACTCGGCCAGGAAGATGTCGCCATCGTCGATATTCATGCGCATCATCGTGCCGGTGGCGCGCACCACTCGATCGGGTACGAAATTCTTGAGCGTACCCACCACCGAGGTCATATCCGCTCCGGTCATCCAGCGGCCGATATCGATGACCGGGGCGCCATACCCCTCCAGGGAGGAAACCTGGATGGTCGTCTGGTCGGCTTCATGATCGACCTGGCGTAGCGGTGTTTGCGGATCAATCCATTGGGAGTTCTGTTCGTAGGCGTTGTAGATGTAGGGGGTGCCGGTGAAGCCCTGGTCGACCATTTCCTTCATGAATTGCATGGCTGGGGAGTAACGAAAGGTGAAGCCGAGCTTGGTTTTGAGGCCTTTGGATTTGGCCAGCTCGGCCGCACCCATGGTTTCGCGGAAATCGTAGGCAACCGGCTTTTCGCAGAGCACATGCTTGCCGGCTTCGAGCGCCGCCATGGAAAGCTCGAAGTGCGTGTGGCTCGGGGTGCAGACATCGATGACATCGATATCGTCCCGGCCAACTACGTCCATGTAGTTCGTGGTCGTATCGGTGATGCCGAATTGTGCCGCCGTCTCTGCCAGCAGGTCCGGATCGACATCACAGAGCGCTACGACTTCGCAGCGGGGATCCCGCGTCCAGCCTGGCAGGTGGGCCCGTAACGCCCAGCCACCGGCCCCGAGCACGCCAACACGTACCTTGCGTCCGGTAATCGGTGTGAACATGGGGGTCCTTCCTGTGTGCGTGACAAAAGAGAATAGGGAATAAAAGAATGGGTCGCCCGGTTGCTATGCTACTGCCGCATGGTGCCACGCGTGAAAGTTTATTGGAGGAAGTGATGAACGTCTCGTTCGATTTCGTCAACCGGGTCGTCATCGTGACCGGTGGGGCCCGCGGGATTGGCAGGGCGATGGTGCATCGTTTTGCGGAAAGTGGCGCAAAGGTGCTGACCGCCGACCGCGACGCCGAGGGGCTGGCGGAAACCGTTGCCGGACTCGATACCGATCGGATTGTTTCGTTGATCGCAGACGTGAGCACCGAGGAAGGCGCAAAAGCCATCGTTGCCGAAACGCTGGCGCGGTTCGGTACCCTCGATGTCTGTGTCAACAACGCCGCGGTTGCACCGCATGCTGATCTGTTTGGAGAAACGGTCGACGTCTGGGACACCGTCTATGGAGTCAATACCCGGGGCACCTTCCTCATGACGCGCGCCGCAGCCAAAGCGATGATCGATGCCGGCAAGGGAGGGCGCATTATCAACTTCTCCTCGGGTGTGGCTCACAAGGGTTCGGCTGGAGCGGCGGCGTATGCCTCCAGCCGGGCGGCCACCGAGAGTTTCAGCCGGGTGGCAGCCATCGAGCTCGCGCCCTACGGCATTCTCGTAACCACCGTATCTCCCGGATTGATCGATACGCAGCCGAAACCGCTGCCGCCCCGCATGGCCGAAGGATTGGCATTGCGTATCCCGAACCTGCCCCTGGCTCGTGCGGGCGATCCAGATGAAGTCGCCTCGGTGGTGCTGTTTCTCGCGTCAGACCTTTCCAGTTATATGACCGGCACCGTCGTCGAGGTCGATGGGGGCGCTGGTATTGGGTCTCGCTTCACCGGCCCCATCATCGACGACGATCCGCGCTACGACTGGGTCACCGGCCGGGAGAACAGTTAGCTTTTTATCCGGATCTCCTGGGTCGGTTGTCAGTCTTCAGGGCGGGGGATTAGGCGCGCTGAGGACATCGATGCGATTAGATCGTCCAGGAGATCTTGCGCGCGAGCACCGTCGGCGAAGGTCGGATCACCCCGATGCGGGCGGCCGAGGATCTCGTCGACGGCGTCGGCCACCAGAGCCCCGATCCAGGCGGCATACCAGGGTTGCGCGGAGGGCGGGGGGAGCTCCTGCTGGATGAAGACCCCGTCCGGCCCAGAAACCCAGAGCGCTTCGTCGCCGGGATATTCGTCGCTCAACTCGACCTTGGCTGCCCCGTTCGAGCCATAAACGCGGATCTCGATTCCCGGCGAGCGGCCCGGGGTGGCCCAACCGGCGTGCCCGATGCCTTTGCCGCCGTTCGCGTACTCGATCAGCCAACCAGTCGAGTCATCCACCGTCACCGGCCGTCGTCCCGAACCATCGGCCAGCGGACGCTCCGGGATCAGTGTCTGCCCAACAGCATGCGCTCCTCGTACCGGGCCACCCAGCCAGATTGCCAGATCGAGCGTATGGATCCCATATTCGACGATGGCGCCACCGCCGGTGCGCGTTGCGTCCATTTTCCAGTGGAATGGTTTGCCTGGGTCGATGAACTGTCCGTTCTGCTGGAGGCCGATCAGCAAATGTGGCTCACCGATCGCTCCCGCACTGACCAGGGTATGCAACGCGGTTAACGGACGGTGCATAGCGCACGGTGAACCCAACTCGGTTGACCAGCTCAGCCGCTTCGACCAGCCGCGTCAGATCCCACGCCTCAGGACCAGTCAACGCCAGCGGTTTCTCGCAGATGATGTGGGTTCCGTTCGCAACCGCGGCCCGAATTGGCAGAGCATGCTGATCGTCAGGAGTCACGATGCAGACCAGGTCGAGCGCTTCCCGATCGAGCATGGCTGTCGCGTTGTCATAGCGTTCCCACCCGCCGCCGTGCTCCGCTATCACCGCGTCGAGCACAGCAGGGTCGGCGTCGCAGATGGCTACGACCCGGGTATCAGGATGGTCGAGCAACGTGGGCAAGTAGGCACTTCGCGCCCATGATCCCGCCCCGACCACGCCCACGCGCAATATTTTCTGGTCGGCCATCATCGCGCTTCTTTTGGCTCGAGCTTCTGCATCTCAACTCCTTCGCGTGACCTGTGCCAGTGTCAGATTGAGTAACGTGACTGATCAGACAAAGTTCATGAAGTTCTGGTAAAACATATTTGCAGACATCGTTTGACATTCACACCCGGTACTCCGTAGTCTCTCGCAGGAGAGACACACACCGGAATTCTGCGTCGCACAACTCGACGTGTCGTAGCCGGAGTGTATCCGGCGCTCAATTCATTGGAGGGTTTCATGACTGAAGAAAAACCGACCCCGATCCGCCCGACTTCGCTCACCGCTCCATGGCAGCGCACAGCAACTCGCCGTGCCGCGATGGCGTATGCCGGCGCGGCTGGCGTTGCCGCTCTGGCGGCCACCAAGCTGGGAAGCGCCTCCGCCAGCAGCGGCCCAGGCGCATCCCGCGGGATCCAGCGCAACCAGGATGGTGGCACGCTGGTCTATGGTCTTGGCTTCGATGTCGACGGTACCCTCGATCCGCAGGTGACCAATTTCGACTCGACCATCCGCGTCACATTGAATGTGTGCGAGCCACTGGTCTGGATGCCGTCCGCGACCGAGATCGTGCCGGCGCTTGCCGAGAGCTGGGAAACCAGCGAAGACGGCATGAGCACCACGTTCACGCTCAAACAGGGCGTCACCTTCCACGATGGAACTCCCTTCAACGCGGATGCGGTCAAATACACCTATGACCGCGTGGTGGCGCTCGATCAATACAACGAGGAACAACTTGCCGCGGGCGCGACGCCGGACGCCATTCCCCCGGCCGATCCCGAAAAGTTCATTTCCCCAGGACAAGCTCATGACCAGATCGGACCCTATGTGGATTCCGAGGTCATCGACGACTACACGATCAAGATGAACCTGAGCACCCCCTTCGCTCCCTTCCTGACCGGGCTCAACGGATTCCTCGGTATTGTTTCTCCGACGGCCGTGGAGTCGATGGGACTTGCCGAATTCGCCCGCAAGCCGATTGGTACCGGGCCGTACAAGGTCGAGGAGTGGATCGAGGCCGATCACATTACCCTGACCAGGAATGAGGACTACAACTGGGGATCCTCGTTCTTTGCGAATCAGGGGGCGGGCTCGTTCGATACGATGGAGTTCCGCATGGTCGCCGACCGTGCCACTCGTACCCTGGCCCTGCTCTCCGATGAGATGCAGTACATCGACGACGTCGATCCGCTGCAGCTGGAAGATTTGCGCTCCAACTCCGACGTGGTCGTGATCGAGCAGGGGCAGCCGGGTTCCGGCTGGATCGTGCTCTTCAATGTGGACCGCGAGGGAAAACCGCAGATGGACCACCCTGGTGCGCCAGGCGATGGCCTATGCGGTCAACAAGGACGCTTTCAACGAGGCGGTCTTCGCCGGCACCAACATTCCGGCAGCCAGTCCGCTGATGAAGCCCACCTTTGCCTACGAGCCGAAGACCGAGGAGCTCTACAGCTACGATGTAGACAAGGCGAACGCGTTGCTGGACGAAGCTGGTTGGGTCTTCAATGGCGACATCCGTGAGAAGGACGGCGAGAAGCTCAAGCTGTACTGGCCGATCCAGGACCGGGAAAACGATAAAAACATGGCCACCTTCCTGCAGGGTGCCTGGCGTGAGATCGGAATCGATGTCGAGGTGGATGCGATGGAGCGAGCCGCTGCAGCGTGAGAATCGCCTGGCCGGTAATTACGACATCTCATTCCTCTGGTTCTCCTACGCCGATCCGGATATCCTGCGCAGCATCTTCCATACCGACAACATCGGGGGCTTCAATTTCTCCCGGTACTCGGATCCGGATGTCGATATGTGGTTGGATGAAGGCAGAACGAGCGCGGACCCCGATGCTCGTATCGAGGCCTATTCCAAGGTGCAGATGAAGGTCGTCGAGGATGCGATCACCATCCCGCTGGCCGATTCGATCACCTATAACGCCAAGCGCGCCAGCCTGCAGGGGGATTTCCTGGATTTCCTGGCCTCCTATGTTTGGTGGAACGACGCCAGCTTCGAATAACGGACGCTCGTTTCGATTGCGAATGGGCGGCGGCGCGAGTCGCCGCCCGAATTTCTCGGTACGCCACCTATCGGCTGGGCAGTGGTGAGCACGCGGCATGATCACGTATATCCTCCGGCGCTTCGTGCAGGCCATTCCGGTTCTGTTGGGCATCACGGTCTTCACGTTTCTTATCGCGCACCTCGTGCCGGGCGATCCTGTTCAGGCGTTTGCCGGCGAAAAGCCAATCTCCCCCGAGCTGGCGGAGCAGATTCGGCGCCAGTACGGACTCGATAAACCGCTGTGGCAGCAGTACATCAATTACATGAACGATCTGCTGCATGGGGATATGGGCGCCGGACTCCATAACAAGCGTCCGGTGACGGATACGATTCGCGAAGCCGTGGGACCGACCTTGCAGCTCACGCTGGCGGGGTTGCTGGTGGCGCTTACCATCGGCGTCACGTTCGGGGTATTGGCCGCGATCTACCACAACACCTGGATCGACTCGATCGCCATGGTGATTGCGTTGCTTGGGGTTTCCCTGCCGGTGTTTTACCTCGGGCTGATCATGCTCTTCATTTTTTCGTTCCGGCTCAGCATGTTTCCCTCGAGCGGGTCTGATGGATGGCGTAGCCTGGTGCTGCCGGCGATAACGATTGGCATCGCGTCATCAGCCTATATAGCGAGGCTGGTCCGCTCGTCGATGCTGGAAGTGCTCCATCAGGATTACACCCAAACTGCGCGCGCCAAAGGGTTAGCCGAGCGCACGGTGATTATTCGTCATGCGTTGAAGAACGCCCTGATTCCGACGGTGACCTATTTCGGTATTCAACTTGCCGGACTGCTGACCGGAGCGGTGGTCATCGAAACGGTGTTTTCCCGCCCCGGTCTCGGCCGGGTGGCGATCACCGCCATCGGCAACCGCGACTATCCCCTGATCCAGGGAACCGTGCTGGTCACGGCCCTGATCTATCTTGCGGTCAGTTTGGTTGTCGATCTTTCCTACGCCTTTATCGATCCGCGCATCCGCTATGACTGACCCAGGATCAGCCATCACGTCCGCTGCGATCGACGCGACTGAGATGCAGGACGATTCCACCGGGAAACCATCTCCCCTCGGATCGTCGGCCAAGCCCTCTGGGTTGACGCGGGATGCCCTGCGCCGGTTGCGCAAGAATCCGGGGGCAGTGGCGGGATTGATCGTGCTGGTGGCGATCATTCTCATCACCATCTTTGCGGGGCAGATTTCCCCGTACGATCCGATTCAGCAGGACACCACTGCCATCCGGCAAGGGCCCAACCGCCATCACCTGATGGGCACGGATAATTTTGGACGCGATATCTTTTCCCGGGTGCTGTACGGGGGCCGCCGGTCATTGCCGGTCGGTTTCGTGGCCATTGGTATCGCCTCAGTTATTGGCGTCTTTTTCGGGCTGGTTGCGGGGTACTTTGGCAGCTATACCGATACCGTCATCATGCGCAGCTCGGATGTGTTGCTTGCGTTCCCGGGCATCCTGTTCGCATTGGCGTTAGTGGCCATTCTTGGTACCAGTCTGTTCAATCTCATGCTGGCGGTCGGCATTGCCACTATTCCGGAATACACCCGTGTGGTTCGCAGCGCCGTGCTTTCCACCCGTGAGACCGAATATGTGACGGCTGCGCGTGTGTCCGGAGCGAGTGATCCTGCCATCATGTTTCGCCACATTTTGCCCAATGTGCTGCCGCCCATCATCGTACTGGTGACCCTCGGAATCGCCGGGGCCATCATTCTGGGATCGACGCTCTCGTTCCTGGGATTAGGGGTGAAGCCACCGGTACCGGAGTGGGGCAACATGCTTTCCGACGGCCGCACCATGATGCGGCATCACTGGTGGGTTTCCTTCTTCCCCGGTTTGGCGATCATGTTGACCGTATTGGCGATCAACCTCTTCGGCGATGGGTTGCGCGACGCGATCGACCCCCGCATGCGCAACCGGTAAGCTCCTAATCCACGAGGATGACCCGTCCAGTCTCCAACTCGTAGACCGCACCGACCACCCGGGTTGTGCCAGCGGTCTGGGCTTCGTTGATGACCGGGGAGATGGTGGACACGCGCTGGACCTGCCGCCGTACGTTTTCCTCGATCGCGGCGCGCAGCAAGTCGTCGGGATTCTTTGCTTTGGCAATATGAACCGCCGGCTCGACTGCGTCGATCAGATACGGAAGGGTGCCGGGAAGATGTGAGCGTTCCTGCACGATCTTGACCGCGGTCGAGAGTGCCCCGCATTGGGTATGCCCGAGGACGAGCAGCAACGGGACTTCGAGGAAGAGCACCGCGTATTCCAAACTGGCGAGTCCGTACTCGCTAAGGAAATTGCCGGCCACGCGAACCATGAAGAGATCGCCTGGTCCGCGCAGAAAAATCATCTCGGCGGCGACGCGTGCATCGGCACAGCCGAGGATTGCTGCAATTGGCGCATGCTCGCCGATCGAAGCGGCCCGGGAGGCGGAAAAGTCGTTCAGGTCCCATCCCCCTTCGACATACCGCTGGTTTCCGGACATCAATTCGTCCAGCGCTTCACGCGGAGTGGATTTCGCCCAATTCGTTTCGCTCATGTCAGTCTCTTCCTCCCTGCTGGCGAAGGCGCCAGTTCAGCCCACGCTAGTATCCGATGCAAACCCATGGAGCGTGAACCTCGGGAGGGACTCGTCCTTTCCATAGGTTGACAGACCTTCGCTTTGGAATCGGTCGTTCGGACCTGGGCGTCATCCTCTCATCCGGGGACCAAGGCTTGCCTAGGTTCTTCTTTGAGAAGATGGTCAAATCTTGTCAAATCTATTCAAGACCCTGTTCAAATTCTCCTGAATTTCGCTCTATGGGTAAGGTGGATGTACGCAAAGTCGTTCGTTGGGTGCCGTTTTGCCCCGGCCGGCCGCGCTTTCGTTGCGGCCCTCTATCGTTGGAGGGCCATGATTGCGTGAAGTATTCTGAGGAGTTCGTGAATGACCAAAACACCAGCGCTCGCGCGCGTTTCCCTTCGCAGGTTTGGAGTAGCCATCGCGCTCCTTCTGTCCTTGACGTTGACTGCCTTTGGGCCGCAAATGACGGGCGCGCAGGATCCAACTGAAACCGATGCGAACATTCGTATCGTGCATGCCTCTCCGGACGCCCCAGCGGTCGATGTGATCATCGACGGAGCCGTCGTGGCGTCAGATTTGAACTTCGGCGAAGTCACTGATTTCATGTCGATCTCGCCGGATTCGCATCAGATTCAGGTCGTGCCGGCCGGTTCGGACGCTGCATCTGCGGTGATCGATACGGAATTCGATCCTGAGGGTGGACAGGGCTACATCATTGCGGCTGCTGGACTGCTTGCCGATATCGAGGCGAAAGTCTATGACGTCGATATGGACAACCTCGACAGCAACCAGTCGCGGTTGCGTGCCATCAACCTCTCACCGGCCGATGGCACCATGGATGTCTATCAGACCGGGGGCGATGAGCTCTTCAACGATGTTGATTTCGGCGAAGCGTCCGACTATCAGGATCTCGATGCCGGGACCTATGACCTCGAAGTTCGGCCGCATGACCAGGCTACTGTCGCGGTCAGCATCCCGGGATTCGAAGTTGCAGCCGGAAACGCGTATGCGCTGTTGATTCTCGGTCTTGCCTCTGATGAGTCGCTGCAGGTCCTGCCGCTCGCGACAGCGGTGGAAACCCACTGTTCGACCGTGCTCGGCATTGGAACTCCCGATGATGCTTGTGTGCGCGTTGCGCATGCGTCCCCTGATGCCCCGCCGATCGACGTCTATGTGAACGACTCACTCATCGTCGAGGGCCTGGAATTCGGCTCCTCCACCGACTTCATCGCTCTCCCGGAAGGTGACGATCGCGAAGTCAAGATCGTTCCGTCGGGCAGCCCGATCGATAATTCGGTCTTTGACACCAATGTCGACCTGATCTCAGGGCATGCCTATGAGCTCATCGCGGTTGATATGATCGAAGATATCGACGCGATGTGGGAAGACGTGGATCTCAGCCCGCTACCCCAGGATCAGTCACGGGTACGTGTTATCCATGCGTCCCCGGATGTCGATGGCATCGATGTCGTGGTGACTGATGGTCCGGATCTCTTCGGTGGCGTCGACTTCAAGGACGCAACCGACTATGTCACCCTGGACGCCACCACGTATGACATTCAGGTGAAGCAAGGTGACGATGTCCTGATTCGCGTTACCGACCTGGTCGTCGAGCCGAACACGGTGTACGACCTCGTAGCGATCGGTCGAGCGGACGATGGCTCGGTGCAGCTCGTGGCCCTCACGGCGCCGGCCGCGACTTCTGTCGGACCCGGCGATGCGGACGCATCGCCTGAGGCAACGCCGAACCTGCTCGAGGAAGAAACACCAGAGGTTCTCGGCACCCCAGCCGGCTGATCTCCGCGCTAATTCACGATAAACCAAACGGGCGAGGCAATGAAGCCTCGCCCGTTTTCTCCTTCTCATTTCTCACGGAGGCTCCCTGTGAAAATTCTGTGGCACGGGCGCTGCGCCAGAGGATGGCGTGAAGAAGCATCTCTTGCTCTTTGCGACGCTACAGATGCGCCTCGGAGGGTATGATGCAAGTGGGGAGGAATCTGCTTGCGTTACGTTCGACCAAGCACGAGACAACGCCCTCTGCTGGGGCTGTTGTCGGCAAATGTCAATATCCCAGTTCGGCAACACTTTTAGCCTGGTTGCGATCCCCTGGTTTGTCCTCGAGACGACTGGTAGTGCCAGCCAGACCGGAATCTCCGTCGCCACCGGTGTCGTGCCTCTCGTGGTGGTAGGCATGGTGTCCGGCCCTATCATCGAACGAGTTGGTTACAAACGCTCGAGCATCGTTTCCGACCTGCTGAGTAGTGTATCGGCGCTCCTGATTCCGGTGCTCTACCTGACCCGGGGGCTCGTTGTTCTGGCAACTCTTGCTGCTGGTGTTCATCGGCGCCTTTTTCGATAGCCCAGGCGTGCGCAGCGTGATCCAGATCGGAGGGTCTGTTTTCGCGCGCTCTCGTTTTCTGTCTTCCTGTTCATGCCGGATTGGTGGGTCATTGCGCTCGCGATCTTTATAGGGGCCGTCATGCTGGAGCCAGTCAATCCGATGATGATGTCGATCCTGCAGGAACAGGTTCCTCCTGGCATGCGCGCGCGGATTTTTAGCGTCACCAGCGCCCTGTACATCGTCACCCTTCCCATTGGCATCGTTGTGTATGGATATCTCATGAGCTGGCTTGGGATGCAGGAAACGTTGGTGATTTTTGTGGTGCTCAATCTGGCATTACCGATCATCATGCTTGGTGTGCCCGCGCTCCGACATATCCCCAAGCTTGCGCCGATGACCGTTTCCGAAACGGAATCTGCACGACCGCTCGACCATGGATGAGGTCACAACGCGAGAGGAACCCCTCGCGTTGTTGCCACCGTCGTCATCGATTCGAGCGGCGTTTTTCCCGCATGACTATCGCGTCAATGCCACCAGGGGGCGTTCGACCATGCCTTTGATCCGTTGCAGGAAACGGGCCGCGGGTGCGCCATCGACGACGCGGTGATCGAAGGTCAGGCTCAGGTAGAGCATCCGCCGAATAGCGATTGTTTCTGTATCGATATCGATGACTACCGGTTTCGGCACAATGCGACCGACGCCCAGGATGGCTGCTTCCGGCAGATTGAGAATCGGCGTGAAGGCGTCGATCTCGAACATCCCGAGATTGGTGACCGTGAAGGTGCTCCCCTTGAGCTGTTCGGCGGCGATGGTGCCATTGCGCGTCTTTCCGATCAGCTCGGTTGATTCCGCCGCGATGTCGTGAATCGACTTGCGGTCGGCATCGCGCAGCACCGGGGCCAGCAACCCCCGTTCCGTATCGACCGCGATGCCAATATGCGCCGATTCGTACTGGATGATTGTGTCGCCATCGAGTCGTACATTCAGCTCTGGTTGATCGACCAGGGCCAGCGCGGAGATACGCACCAGCAGATCGGTGATCGATGGGGTGTGGAGTCCGGGGTCCGGGGTCCGGAGATCGCGCTTGAGCCGTTCGCGGAAATCCCACAGCTCGGTGGCGTCGGCTTCGGTTGTCAGTGTGACCGGTGCGACTGTGCGGGCGGTTTCGACTCATCCGGTCGCGAATTGCGCGCCGGATCGGGCTGATCGGTGAAGCAGTTCCCTCGCGCGATGCAACGGCAGGTGAGGCAGCTCCGCGGGACAAATCGGCGCGGGTGATACGTCCGCCTGGGCGGCTGCTTGGAATCGTTCGGAGATCGACTCCGATCTCCTCGGCCATTTTTCGCACGCTGGGTGTTGCGCGGGGTTCGGGAGCAGCGATGGGAGTTGCCGTGGCGGCAGCGCGTACGTCCTGCTCGCGAATGCGGCCGCCCTTGCCGGTACCAATGACGGCATGGAGATCGACTCCCAACTCTCCTGCCACCCGACGGGCCCGCGGGCTGACCGGCATAGTGCCGGCATGATTGCCATTGACTGCCGCAGTCGCCGATCCAGGATCGACGGGAATATCGCCGTCGATTGGTTTCCCGAAGTCCTGCGGCGCTGGCGAAACCGATCCACTTTCGAATGAGTAGGATGGCGGCGTCTCGCCCGGGGCCAGAATGAACCCAAGTGCCTGGCCCACTGGTACCTCGACCCCGATTGGCGTTGCGTCCGGGATGAACAGCACGCCGGAGTCGAGCGATTCGACTTCGACAATCGCCTTATCGCTTTCGACCGCGAAGATATGGTCTCCGGCCTCGACCGGGTCGCCGTTCGCCTTCAGCCATTCGACCACGGTGCCGACTTCCATGGTCCAGCCGAGACGCGGCATCACGATTTCACTTGGCACCGTTTGCTCCTGCCATGATCTACAACTTCACGTGTGAGAGATGTCGTCGCGTCCCTACCAACTGGGTGTCATCCTGAGCGTCAGCGAAGGATCTCCCCGCCGCGGCGGGTGGTGGGGTTATACGACGGTCTCGCATTTGAAAACATGCTGCGATATCGATCGATTGTTCCTGCGCGGCCACGAGAGAGATTCTTCACTACGTTCAGAATGACAATCTGGTGGCCGCGCTCACGGTCTTGGTGCGGCTGGGCCGGTGAGCCCCTGGCTTTATCCTGGGGGAACCCACCGGACCAGCTTCATTACTCCGCCAGTAAGTCCCGCATCGCTTGCAGAATCTGCTCGCGGGACAAGGTCACTGCGTTTTCCAGTACCGGTGAATAGGGCACCGGGGTGAAGATGCCGTTCAGGCGCTGGACCGGGGCGTCGAGCTCGTCGAACGCCTGCTCCATCACCACGGCGGAAATCTCGGCACCCATGCCACAGGGTTGGAAGTCCTCATCGACGATCAGCAGCCGGCCGGTCTTGGCCACTGAGGCAAGAATCGTCTCCTCGTCCATTGGCGCGATCGAGCGCAGATCGATGACTTCGATTTCCACGCCTTCACCCGCCAGCGTTTCCGCTGCTTGCACCGACTTGTCGACCATTGCGCCGATGGCGACTACGGTCGCGTCGGTTCCCTGCCGGCGAATGGCGGCTTTGCCGAAGGGGATCATTTCGTCAGCTTCGATGTCCGGCACGTCGCCCTTCACATTGAGCAAGAGTTTGTGCTCCAGGAAGAGCACCGGATCGGGTCCGCGCAGGGCAGTTTTCAACAACCCCTTGGCATCGCGCGGAGTGGTCGGGATGACTACCCGGAATCCGGGAAGGTGCGCGAAGATCGGGTAGTAGTTGCCGGAGTGATGGGTGGCCGACGCGCCGCCGATGCCGATGCAGCCGCGGAGCACCATGGGCATCTCCAGCCGCCCGGACGACATGTACTGCATTTTGGCGATCTGGTTGACCATCTCGCCAAACGCATCCAGGGCGAAGTCGAGGAACATGAAGTCGACCACCGGCCGGGTTCCGGTCATGGCCGCGCCGGTGCACATGCCGATGAAACCGCGCTCAGCGATCGGCGTATCGCGCAATCGTTCCGGACCGTACTTCTCGTAGAGGCCGAGGGTGGTGTTGAAGTTGCCGCCGCGTTCACCGATCCCTTCGCCGACTACGAAGATGCGCGGGTTGCGCTCCATCTCCTCGTCGAGCGCTTCGCGAGCTGCGGTGGTGAAGGTCAGCTCGCGCATACCGGTTGCCGTTCCGTTCTGGACTGCCGTAACCACGTTAGCTCTTTCCATAGATATGGAGCGCGGCGGTTTCCGGCTCCGGATAGGGACTCGACTTTGCAAACTCGAGTCCTTCGGCTACGACGTCTTCGATCTCCTGCCGGACATCGTCAACCTGCTGCTGGGTGGCGATCTCCCGGTCGAGCAGACGCGCTTCCAGGAGGATGATCGGGTCGCGTTGCTTCCAGGCCTCGATGTCTGCTTCCGTGCGATACCCGCCGTCGCGCATCCCCTCGGCGTGCGGGCGGGTGCGATAGGTCTTACCTTCGATCAGGGATGGACCGCCACCTGAGCGGGCTCGCTCGATCGCCGCTGCGGCGGCTTCGGTAACCGCCAACACGTCGTTGCCATCGACCGTCACGCCGGGGATGCCATATGACCGCGCGCGTTCCGCGACATCGGTGTTGCGCGTGGCGTAGTCGAAGGGAACCTCGGTGGCGTATTGATTGTTTTCGCAGACGTAGACTACCGGCAAGCCCCAGATGGCTCCCATATTGATGCCCTCATGGAAAGCGCCGTTGTTCACCGCGCCATCGCCGAAGAAGGCGACGCTCACCTGGTCGGTTTTCATCAATTGGAAGCTGTAGCCCGCGCCGGTGGCTTGCAGGATGTTCGGGCCGACGATACCAGTTGTGCCCATGAGACCGACTTCTGGCACGAAGAGGTGCATCGAGCCGCCGCGTCCCTTGGAAACGCCGGTCGCTTTGCCGAAGAGCTCGGCCATGACTTCACGCGCGGGCGCGCCTTTGGCCAGCGCATGCCCATGCCCGCGGTGGGTGCTGAAAACCACATCGTCCTTGCGGAGATTCGCGCAGACGCCAACCGCGATTGCTTCCTGCCCGATATAGGTATGGCAGGCTCCGGGAATGAGTCCCTGCGCGTAGGAACGCGCCAGTGCTTCTTCTACCCGGCGAATGCGCAGCATCTCGCGCAAGAGCCAGAGCGCCTGATCGGTCGTCAGATCGAGGGCGCCCTCAGAGAGAACCGACATCTAGATCCCCCATGTGAATGTCGAAAGAATTTCTGGTCCGCTTGCGGTGACGAGCACCATCTTTTCCGAACGTGCGCCGAATGTGCCGTCCTTCCCTTGATAGGCTCCGGGTTCCACAGAAAACACCATGCCCGGTTCGATTACGGAATGATCGTATGGAACGAGCCGGGGCAGTTCGTTGACCGATACCCCGATCTGATGGCCTGCATAGTGCGCCATTGGCAACCCATGTTTGGCAAAGGCGGCTTCGGCGGCATTGGCGGCGTCGCTGGCTTTCGCACCTGGTTTGAGCGCGGCCATCGCCGCCTCACAGGCGTCTTGCGACGCCCTGGCATAGCGTTTTTCTTCAGAAGTTGGTTGCCTGCCGATGATGTGGGTATTGGTGCAGTCGAACCAATAGCCCTGGTGTCTGCCGCTCAGGTCCATGAGGGCGGCGTCACCGATCTCGGTGATGCGATTGTGCGGTCCGTTGGGATAGAGCACCACGGTCGAGCGTGGACCGGTCACCAGCTCGCCGGAGAGCGGGATTTCCCGGCCGGCTTCCATGAAGATCTGGTTCGCGATCTCGCACCACATGGCGATCTCGTTCTTGCCAGCTTCCTCGCAAAGCTGATCGAGGGTGGTATGCCCAATATCGGCCAGTTTTGCTGCGGTGCGCAGCAGACCGATCTCGCGTTCGGTTTTGATCCAGCGCGCCCGGCGCAACGCCTCGGCGGCTTCGAGCTGCTTGCCCGAGATCAATGGTCCTGCCAGCAGCGGAACCGCTTCCGATTCGACCGCTACTGTTGCTGTGCTCGAATCCAGTCCGAGCTCGGTCAATGCCTGGGTCAATCCTTCGACATAGCGTGCACGGGGATCGGTTGCCACGAAGCTGTCGAACGTCGGGAACCCGATGACGTCGAACCCCGGGGCGTTTTCCCGCAAGCCAGGCGCAACTCCGTCCGGCGCGACCACGATTCCACGCTCATCTTTGGCAGAGATTACGGCCAACCAGGGGGCCACGGTGGTCGCGGCCAGCGCGCCGACCGGTACCGGTTGTTCGACATTGGTCACATAGGTGACATTCTCGATCGAGCCCAGCACGGCGCCATCGGCTCCGATGCGCCGCAGCTCTTCGCAGGTTTTCTGGAGTTCGTGGTTCATGGGTGCACCTGGGCAATGGGCAAAAGGCAAAAGGCAATAGTGGACATCGATGCAAGGACACGTCGTCCGCCAAGCAGGTATTCAGATGGATGTTCGTGACGCTTCATTTGTTCTATTTTCGCCTCTTGCCCAATGCCTCTTGCCTAAAAGTCCTTCGCAATCTCTTCGAACAGCTCTACTGCTTCCACATCCGGGAAGTCCATGAAATTGATCTGCATATAGCTCACCCCGGCATCCTGATACTCCCGGAGCTGGTCGCGGACCTCGTCGGGCGTGCCGGCGATCATGTGGATGCCCTCGCGCGGTGGTTGGCGCATGACTTTATCGGGATCTGCGGAGAGACTCAGCATGTTGAACGCGGTCGGACGCACCGCGTCGGCCGCGCGTCCCGCGGCAACCGACTTATCGCGCAGCAGGGCGAGCTTTTCCTTGAAGGCGTCCACGGGGAGCAGGTCCGAGTTCCACCAGTCGGCTCGGCGTGCCGCGATCCCAATCGTGCGATTGCCATTGCCGCCGATCATGATGGGCGGTATCGGATCGGGCGCCGGCAGCGCGATGGCGTCGGTCACCCGATAGTGTTCACCCTCGACCGTCACCCGTTCGCCGGTCCAGAGCGCGGTGATCACATCGATTGCTTCCTCGAGCTGATCCAGTCGCACGCCCGGACGTGGAAATTCGTAGTTGTAGGCAAGATATTCGTCTTCTTTCCAGCCGGCGCCGATTCCGAAGATCAACTTGCCGCCGGAGAGGAATTGCAGGGTTGCGGCCATGTTCGCCAACTGGCCCGGATTCCGGTAGCTCTGGCAAAGGACGATCGGCCCGATCGTCAGATCCGGATAGCGGGCCGAGGTGTGGACCATCTGGGTCCAGCATTCGAGATACGGCATCTCTCCTTGCTGCAGGTGGTCGACAAACCAGAGACCCCATTTATTGCGGTTGGCGACCTCGAGTATCCGCTCGTTTGCTTCGACCATTTCCTGCATGGTTCCCTTGCGGGGAACCGGTGAGATCATGACCCCGAATTCCATGTCTTGCTCCTTCGTTTTCAACCTCGTCGAGGTTTCGTATGGCGCGTTCCGGGTTTCAACCCGGGGCGGTGGTGTCCGGCCTCAACTTTGCAGGTCCGGCTCGACGCTACCTTTTTGTCATTCTGAGCGTCAGCGAAGAATCTCTCTCGTTGGCGCCCTCTGCATTCATCAGCATTGAGACTTTGATGTCCTACGCGAATCTCGGGAGCATTACCCCCACGGGAGAGATTCTTCACTTCGTTCAGAATGACAATCGTGGTGTCGCCTCCTCAGGTCCGGAGGATCTTTGCTTTGTGAGCCCCGGGCTTCAGCCGGGGGAACGTGGCAGGACACGGAGATCCTGAACTACGGACGACGACGACAGGACACGGAGGTCCTTCGCTACGGACCGGTGATGGCAGGACGCGGAGGTCCTGTACTACGACTCATGGGCCGCGTTTCGCGGATTGGTTGGTGCGTTCACTGGGTATTTCGGCGCATGGCCAGTCAACACCCGGAACGCTTCTTCCGCGCCGCGAATGCGTACGTCATGCACTGCTTCCACCGAGGAGGCCGCCAGATGCGGGGTCACGATAATGCGTGGCTCGTGCAGGACTGGGTCGTCCACCGGGCATGGCTCGACCGGGAGCACATCGATGCCTGCGCCTGCAAGCTGCTCTGCCTGCACCGCCGCTACTAACGCCGGTACATCTACCACCGGGCCGCGGGCGGTGTTGATCAGGAAAGCGGTTGGTTTCATCAGGGAAAGCGCGCGCGCGTCGATCATGCCGCGCGTCTCCGCGTTGAGCGGCACATGTAGCGAGACGATGTCCGCGGTCGACATCAGGGTGTCGAAGTCGACCGAAACGGCATCGACCGAATCGAAGTCGCCCTGCGGGAGATAGGGGTCGTAGGCCATGACCGACATGCCCAGACCAGCCGCTTTGCGGGCCGAGGCCTTGCCGATCCGGCCGAGCCCAACCACGCCGAAGGTGAGATTGGCCAACCGCTTGATCGGTGTGTGGCCCATGTAGCGCCAAGTCCCGCTTTGACCGGTTTGCCGGTGTTCGAAGAGATGTCGTACCAACGCCAGCGAAAGCGCAATGGCATGGGCGGAGACTTCGTCGATCGAGTAGTCGGGCACATTGGTGACCCAGATCCCGCGTTCTGCGGCGGCGTCGAAATCGATGGCGTCGTAGCCGGTTCCGACGCGGGTGACCAGCTCCAGATTTGGCATCTGGTCCATCATCTCGGCGGAGACGACATGCAACCCCGTCAGCAATGCCGACGCGTCCTGCACCAGCGGCCAGATGTCTGGATCGGTAAGTTGCTTGCCGGTGACCAGTCCACCTTTCGTGGCAATCACTTCGAAATCACCACTGCTCAAAATCTCAAGCTCGGGTCCGATCTCGTCTGGGTTTGCATACGCCAGCACAATTTTCTTGGTCATGTGGTCCTTCCCCGTAACAAGTAATTCGTTATGAGCCATTGGTGAACGCCTGATTCACGCAATCGAACGTTGCTATTCGGTAACGAGTTGCCAGGTCCTTCTTCCTATCCCTTCACCGCGCCAGCGGCAATACCCGCGACGATGTAGCGTTGCATAGCCAGATAGAAAACGATGGGTGGAATCGCGAAGAGCATGCCCGCGGCGAGGAGGAGCGGTACCGGGGTGTCGAGCATGGTGATCATGCCGGCCAGTCCGACCGATGCCGGTTTCAATTGCTGGTTCTGGATCATGGTCTGTGCGAACAGGAACTCATTCCACGCGTAGAAGAATGCCACCACGCCAACCGCCACGACGCCGGGTAGCGCGATTGGCATAACGATCTGGAAGAGAATGCGCAACGGTCCCGCGCCGTCCACAGTGGCTGCTTCGCGTACCTCGTTTGGCACGGTGTCGAACATGTTCTTCATGACCCAGACACAAATGGGCAGGATGAAGGCTGCATCGATCAGTGCCACTGCCGGCAGACTGTTGCGGATGTCCTGATGGATGATCGGGAAGTCAACGAAGAGCTTGAACACCGGCACGATGATCAACGCTTCCGGCAGCATCTGTGTCATGAGCAGGAAGATCGGCGAAGAGCCCTCTTCCGCGCCACCGTAAGGCGGACAGGGCATAGCCTCCGAAGATGGCCAATACCACGCAGATGACCGTCGTGATGGTCGAGAGGATGATCGAATTGAGGATCCAGCGACCGACTGGTTGTTTGTCGAAGACCTCACGGTACGACGAGAGATCGAACGCTTGCGGTAAGAGCGACGGCGGGAAGTGCAGCGTCAGCTTGGTGGGTTGGATGGTGGTCACCAGCATCCAGTAGATGGGGAAGAAGGTGATCGCGCAAATAAGAATGACGACGAGCGCAAATCCCACCTTCCCCAATCTCTGGCTGATGGTCGGTTTGTTGGGGCGGTTCTGGGCTGGGGGCAAGGCCGAAATCGGAATGCTCATACCCGGCCTCCTGCCAGTTCCTGCCGCCGTTGGATATAGAGGAAGATCAGGGCGATCCCCAGCACGACCAGGAATCCGGCCACGCCGATCGTGGCCGCATATGAGAAGTCATAGAAGCGGAAGGCCGTCTGGTAGATGCGGATGACGATCGTATCGGTTGCACCCGCGGGGCCACCGCCTGTCAACAGCCAGATGATGGTGAACTGTTTGAAGGCATAGATCGCCGCCAGTACCACCAGGAGCATCAGGGTTGGCGTGATATAGGGAAAGGTCACTGCTCGAAAGGCTTGCCAGCGGCTTGCGCCGTCGACGCGGGCGGCTTCGGTGAGCTCGCTCGGCACGGTTTGTAACGACGCCAGGATTACCAGGCTGTAGAACGGAAAGCCCTTCCAGGCGGTGATCAGAATCACCGATAACAGCGCCAGATCGGGGTCGAGCAGCCATTTCGGATTCTGGCCAATCCATGGCAGCCAGCCGGCGAAGACGTTCATCACGCCGAACTGGGGATTGAGCATCCAGATGAAGATAAGAGCCGCCGGTACTTCGGGAAAGGCCCAGGGCAGGGTGATGATTCCGCGCGCAGCCGATCGGCCCATAAAGGCGCGGTTGAGCACCACCGCGGAAAGTAAGCCGAACCCGATCGATACCACGATCACGCCGGCCATAAAGAGCGACGTCTGTTTTAGCGAATTCCAAAAGAAGTCATCGTGAATCAGGCGCTGGTAGTTCTTCAGTCCCACCCAGATCGGCGGGGTTCCCAGGTTCGCCTGTGTATAGAAGCTCGATTTGACACCCTCATAAATCGGATAGAGAACAAAGATGCCTTCATAGATCAGAATCGGAATAGCCAGCAAATAGGGGAGAAAGGAGGGGCGCCGGCGACGTCGCGTCTGCGTGCTCTCATTGGCGATGGAGGTGGATCCCGCGACTACCGACATGGTGTCGTCATCCTCGTTGCATATCCATTCTCGTCATGCGGCGTTTCTCCCCGCAGCAGCGGGTGCCCCGTCGAAACACTGCTTCGCATATGACGCACCAGGTTCCTCATTTAGACTTCAGTGCCCTCGCGCTCACGGAAGAGATTCTTCACTGCGTTCAGAATGACAGTTGGGCCCCTCGTTTCAACCTGGGGAACGCCCCGTCATACGTTGGAACCACATAGCTTCGGCATTAATAGCGGCATTCGCGCGATGGCGCTCCGGATCGCCATCAATGGCGACGCTACGAAATCAGTCTGGTGTGACGCGCACGGTTGCAACGTTCATCACGGTCAGGCGACCCCGTCCGGCCCCAGCCGGCCAGACGGGGGAGCTTCGTTTAGGACGAGAGCCGGCCCGCCAGCTCTTCGGCCTGCGATTGCGCGGTTGCCATGGCGTCTTCGACCGACTGGTTGCCGGCGAGGACGTTCTGGAAGTTCGAGATCACGATCTGACCGTATTCATCGTTGTTGAAGATGAAGTCGCCCACCATTTGCGGCGGGGTGATCATGTTGATGTCCTGGAAACCGGTCAGCCAGTGGATGCTGGCGAAGTAGTCGTCCAGTCCGCCGACTTCGTAGGCTGGAATCACGTCCAGGGAGCGGGTGAGCAGGTTGCGGTAGTTCTCTGGCGCATAGAGCCAGGTGAGAAACTCCATGGCTGCATCGCTCTTCTTGCTCTGGTTGTTGATGGTGATCGGGTGAATGCGGGAGATGGCCTTCTTGCTCTCCCACGGCAGCGCATAGGTGTTCATGTTCGGGTAGAACTCCGGCGCCGAGTCCTTGTAGACATTGGCGGCGGCGGACACGATCAACTGCGATGCGATCTGCTGGTTGCCCCAGAGCTGGTTGGCGGTCGCGTTGTCGACGCCCTGCGGGAACGAATCGTCGTACGCCTGCTTGAAGAGGGTCAACGCGTCGAGGACCGGCTGGGAGGTCAGCAACGGGGTGGCGCCATCGGCCCAGGTGCCATCGAAGATACAGGCCCACTGCTGCAGGGTGAACCAGAAGGACGATGGCTCAGAGACCAGGTGGTCGTTGAAGAGACCAAACTGGTTCGGGCGCTCGGTGAGCTGCTTGGAGACTTCCATCCACGAGGCAGGATCGACCGGCAGTTTGTCGGACGTAATGCCGGCCGCGTCGAAGAGCTCCGTGTTGTAAAAGAGGCCGAAGACCACGGTCACCACGTCGAGACCCATGACATCACCATCGACGGTGATGTAGTCGTGTGCAGAGCTGAGGGTTGTGATCTCGTTGGCTTCCAGCACCGGGTTGAGACTGGTCAGGACACCGGCCTTGAGCAGGCGAAGAACCAGGTCCGGGGTGGTCTGAAAGAGGTCGCCATCGAGCTTGCCAGCCTGCAACTGAACGATGATGTTGTTCGAGAAATCGTCGAACGGCCATCCGGTCATGTTGACCTTGATGTCGCTCTGCGACGCTTCGAAGTCGGCAATCATTGATGTCCAGGCGTCGCCCCGGCCCGGCTCGTTATAGAACCAGGTGTAGTAGTCGAGGGTGATCGGGTCGCCTTGCAGGACGGTAGGTGCGGCGAAAACCTTGCTGGCTTTCGGATGGGCTCCCACGGCCAGGCTGGCTGCGCCAGCGATTGCGCCGGTCTTGAGCAGCTTGCGGCGTGACCAGCTTGGGGTGACGATCCTCGTCTTGTTGTCGTTCACTGACTAAACCTCCTGATATTGGTTCTTTCGATCGGCATCGATGCGATTGTGTTCATATTGGTTCAAACCGTTTGGCTGCAATGCCCTCCTTCCCGCAGTAGATCGCCTGCTCCGGGACGCACGTGACTCGTGGATCAGGCGGGCCTTGCCGCCTGGACCTGGCATCAAGCCGTCGTCCAGGTGTGGCTGCCGCCCGCATTGAGCGCCAGATTGCCGCCATCGACCGGGAGGAGCACCCCCGTCACCATCGCCGCGGCGTCGGACGCCAGAAAGACTGCCGGTCCGGCCATCTCCTCGGGAGCGGCCAGCCGGTTCATGGGAATACCGGTCAGGAAACGATCCATCAACGCCGGATCGAACGTGGGCGAATCGAGCCAGGTCTGGAAACCTTTGGTCATCACCTGGCAGGGCAGGATGGCGTTGACCCGGATCCCGTACTTGGCCCATTCGACCGCCAGCTCTTTGGTCATCATGTTGAGCGCGCCCTTGTTGACGCTGTGCGACAGGTTGCCACGACCGAGCGCCGCCGCCCCCGCGATCGAGCTGATGTTGATGATGCTCCCGCCTTGGCCATGGTCGGTCATTCGCCTGAAGGCCTGCTGAGCGCAGAGTAAAGATCCGGTGACGCCGATCTCCAGCACCCGATTCCATTCATCCAAGGGGTGTTCTTCCGGCCGGTGGCGTTTGGTGGCGCCAACATTGTTCACCAGGATGTCGAGCTGGCCGAATGTCTCGTCGATCGCCGTGAACATGCGCTCGATATCGTCCGGGTTGCCCATATCGGCCGTCAACGCCAAGGCGCGACGCCCCTGCGCCTCGATCGCCGCTTTGGTTTCGCCCAACCAGTCTTCGGAGAGATCGCAGAAGGCGACATCGGCGCCGGCTTCGGCAAAGCCGATGGCGATCGCCTGGCCGATGCCATTGCCGCCGCCGGTCACCAGGGCAACCCGCCCGTCGAGACGAAATAGTGACGCGGGATCAACGGCCACGAGCGGTGTTCTCCTTGGGTACTGGTGCGGAATTGGCCGCAAGCTGTTCCATTTGTCGTTCCAGACTGCGGCTTACCCGATCGTACGATCCACCAAGATGCTGGCGGAGCATGAAGGCCGCGGCGTCGGGATCGGAGCGGACAATGCCGTCGAGCAATTCTTCATGCGAGGTCACCAGCATCTCGCGGAAGTCGACATCGGCGACATTCCGGTTGAGCAGCAGGACATGAATCTGTGGGCGCAGATTCGTCCACGCGTCTTTCAATCGACGATGGTTGGCCGCATCGTAAATGAGGTCATGAAAATCGAGATCGAGCTCGGCTGCTTCCTGTTCGGTAATGCCTTGCACCAGGGCACCCTGCATCGATTCGATCAGGGTGCGCATTGCTGCGATCGAGTCGGGATTCGCGGCTTCCGCTGCTCGCCGGATGGCCAGCTCCTCGATGGCGAGCCGCAGGGTATAGAGCTCTTCCAGATCGTTGCGTGAAAGCTGGGCGACCACTGCACCCCGGTTGCGGTTGATGACGACCAGGCCTTGTCGCTCCAGCTCGGCCAGTGCTTCCCGCACCGGTCCGCGGCTCACCCCGAGCGCGCGCGCCATCTGCTCTTCCCGCAATCGCTCGCCTGGAGCAAACGCCCCGCTGAGGATCGCTGCCCGCAGGCGTGACGCGACATCGTCGGAGAGTGCGCGCTTTTCCGGCATGGAAAGCACGGCGGCCAGATCGTCATTGAACTGGTTGTTGCTACGTTGCATCATCGCGCCCTCACCTTCGGGCAGTTAGTTTCTGCTCTCTGTTGACTGTAAACAATCGGCCATCCTCACCAGTCTGTCAAGTGGTCACAATCATTTGATGCGTGTGGCACCCGAGCGTTCGCTGACTTGTCGCCAAGGAAGCGCGCATCTGCACTGAACCACACCGCCGCAGCCTGGAGTGGACCTCAGGTAAGAGGACAGAATCGACTCGGACCCAGCAGGAATCCCCCTCGAGCGTGTGCTGCCTTGTCACGTTTCCTACCGCCGCTGCGTTTTCTAGGGCAAGGATCCACGCATCTCGACCGGCGGAAGGATGTCGAAGTGGACATCGCTCATACGGGCTACCTCGCCCGGACCCACCTGACATGATCCGACCAGCGATGTTGGCCGCGATTGCGCTGGGTTTTCTGACCGCCGTTGTGGTCGGTGAGCTCGGCTTGCTGATGGCCAGACAAGACCTCAGCAACCCCCCAGAGTCCGTCGGTGTGGGGCAGTCAGAGACGGTGGTCGAGACGTTCTATGAAGGTGTCAACGCCTGGATTGCCACCGGGGATCGTTCGCTCGAGCTGGTGATTGCGCCAGATTTCGTCGATCACACCTTGTCGCAAGATCCCGACCGGAACGGCGTCGAACTTTTTGAACACCTGAGTGCAATCGGAGCCATCCTGCCATCGTTTCGTTACGACGTGCTGGGGATCGAATCGAGCGGGTCAATCGTCTCGGTCGATCTGATGAGCGTGGCAGAAGAACTCCATCCGATCGCCGGATGGGAGATCGCCCTTCCGGCGCAGCAAACGTTCCGCGAGATCTTGCGGATCGAGGGAGAGCGGATTGCCGAGCGTTGGAGCCCGGACGATCTTTTGCCCACGGGCTCGGCACCGATCGAGCGCAAACTTCCGATCGGAGTCGAGACGTATCGGCAACCGTCCCTGCAGCATTTCACGCTGGATCCCGAGAGCGCATTCGAGCTTGTCGCATCGGGCACGGTCATGCTGTGGGTCGAATCCGGAGAGTTGAAAGTCGAGTTGAGCGGATGGGATCAGGCCGGAACCCTCAAATATCCGCCCGAGCCGCTTGCCGCGGGATCGATCCGTTTTGTCGCGCCCACCGGTGAGCTGCACCTGCGAGCGCTGGGAGAGGACCGTGTCCAGCTCTGGACGGTGAGCCTGGATCAGATTTGGATCCCGAGCGGAGTTGTCGGCCAGCTCACCAGCAATCTCCCATCCGGTCTCAGTCAGCAGGCGAGCGTTTCCCTGGCAATGCAACTCCCGGCGAACAGTGTCCGCCTCTCCGTTCAAGTCGTGACCCTGCCAGTGGGAACAATTGTGTCGATGAAACCTGCCAGTCTGCATGAAGTGATGGTGATCGGCGGAGCGCTTCAGGCCAAGCTCGAGTCGGGTGAGGTGTTCTATTGTTTCGACCGAACGCGCTCGCGGCTCCTGACCGGCGCGGAGACTGCCTTGTCTGGGCAGGGATTTGCTGTCCAGCGCGGTAGCTCGGCGGGATTCCAAGTCATCGGTTCCCAACCGGCAACTCTCATTCTCCTCACGATCCATCCAGCGACATCGTTGCAAAACCAACCCATCCGCACCGGCCCTGATTAGCCGAGCTGCGCCACTATCGCACCTACACCGCCCCGCCAGATCGATGAGCCAGGTTTATTGCCAGAACCCGCCAGAGACTTGGCCAACTCTCCGAATTCAATCGACGAATGTCACGCTTCCGGCCCGTCGCTGCGTCTTCTCTCATAGTCGTTCCGATCACAATTGCCAGCCAGGCCATGAGCGTTCCGGTATGTCTAAACCCACCTCAACCATTGCTGCGTTCCTGGCGCTCCTGACCGGCCTGGTGCTGGGACAGCTCGGTTCGCTGGCCGTGCCCAGAATCCAATCGGCCACCCTGGTTTCAGCGGTCCCGGCCCAGGAGCTGGAGACGGTCCGTTCCTTTTACGACGAGATGAATGGTTTCCTGGCAACCGGAGATCGTGGGGTCGAATCGATGCTGGCAGGAGATTTCGTCGACCACACGAGTTCCCTGTCGAGCGGCCGGAACACGGAACAACTGATGGCCGACTGGTCCGCCATCGGCGCTTTCGTTCCCCATATCCAGCTCGAGGTCGTCGATTTGCAGGCTTGGGGAACGCTGATCGCCGCCCATCTCAAAATTCGTCCTGGCCCCGCGTCCGTTATTTCAGGCATTCCGGTGCCTGCGCCTTCGGCCAGCTCTGTGATCGAATTCCTGCGCATCCAGAACGGCAAGGTGGCGGAACGCTGGAGCAGCGATGACCGTTTGCCTGGCATGGCCCTGACCGTGCATGCCGATTTCCAACGAACGGGTCCTTCTCTCAGCGGGCCGATCATCCAGCGTCTCTCGCTCCCCGCCGGGCAGGAGGTCGCGCTCTCGGGCGATGACTCGGTGGTACTTCGGGTCGTGTCAGGGGAGCTTTGGCTCAATCAGACGGCAGTCGACCCGCTCCATGAGCATGCATTCGACATCGGATTCGGTCAAGGATGGCGAGATCCGCATCGTGAATGTCGACAGACACTCTGGTCTTTCGCAATCTGTCTTCTCATGCTACTGAGTTCCTGACGTTTAGCTTGTACAGCCTCCACCCGGTTGAGGCTCCCCCGTCCCCTCCTGCGACTGCTGTCGCAAAAGCGGGCATCGAAATCATGACTTTGGCCTATATGCCAGCTCTGGCTGAACGCTCCGCTGGAGAAGCGCCTCCGTCTTTCGGTTACCGAGATCACCCTGCCCGCCGGAGCCTGGGTGGCTCCGCACACGCCGGGCGATGTCGAGGAGATCGTGGTCCTCGATGGCACACTCGAAGCCAGCGTGCAATCTGGTCGCGCGCTGACCTGGGCTGGCATCAGCCAATCGCACCTATTCGACGGGGTCGAAACCGCTTCGGCAGGACAAGGATTCAGCGCAAGCTCGTTGGCCACGTTAAGCTACCGGGTCACAAGCGCTCAACCCGTCACCCTGTTGATCATGACGATCGAACACGCCCCTTTGTCTGAAGCACCTGGAGGTGCCTGATCTGGCTATCTTGCAGTGCTCGATCTCATGTGAAGATCCGCGGGTGAGCCGCTGTGGAACGCGCCTCTTCAGAACTGTGCATTTTCAGGCGTTCCAAAACGGGCACATGTCACAAATCGATGCCTTTTTCCGTTTGATCAGCAGATGAACGAGAGCCCAAGCCGGTTCGCGCGAGGGCGGCATGGAAGCACTGCTCAGGAATCACGTCTCGAGTGCAACATTCGAAGATGACTCTGACAATGCGCTCGCCGATGCGGGCGCTGGATGACCCCGAGGCATTTACCCTCCTCTACCGCGCCTATGCCCTCGATGTCTACCGCTATTGCTATCGCAGATTGGAAGACCGCGATTCCGCGGAAGACGCGACATCGCAAACATTCGTCAACGCGTATGCCGGGTTGCGCCGCCTCGGACAGAAGCCGTTCCGCCCCTGGTTGTTCACCATCGCTCATAACGTGGTGGTCGATGTCCATCGCCACCGGCACCCGCACTTCTCGCTCGAAGAGGCAGACATCCATGAAGCTGGTGATCCATCCCCGGAAATGCTGGTAATCGACCATGAGGAGCGAGACGCGATGCAACACCTGTTGCGCCAGCTCTCGAAACGCGACCGGGAAGTTGTCGAGCTGCGGCTGGCTGGACTCACCGGGCGCGAGATTGCGCAGACGCTGGGGTGCAGCGGCGAAGCCGTCCGCGCGGCCCAATACCGGGCACTACGTGACCTGCGAAAGCTGATGAATATGGAAGGCAGTAGTGAGTGATGAGCCGTTTGCGACAACTACGCGTCCATCATTCTCCATTTGGCTGGGATCCGCTCGACGACCCGTTGAATCATGACTGGGACGCGGTCGTCCGCCGCGACCGGCCCATGTCAGCAAACGCCGAATCGGATGATGTTGCCCTGCTGCGCCGCCTTCATGCGCTGGACGCCACGACGTTGCCGATCCCCCGACTTCTCTGGCGAATTAGAGCAACGGCTCAGGGACGTTGTATCCCCCGCCGGGCGCGATTCCGGAGCGGGAGTCCCGGGCACGGCTCCCGAGAATTCGGAACCCCGCTGCCACCACGAATACACCAAGACCCGCCACCGCGAAGGCACCGCATGATCTTCATGCCGGCTGCCATGGCAGTGCTCGTGCTCGTGCTGATCACCAGTCTCGGTGTTCGCTACTTCGCCGTGCCGAGGTCGCCTGAACGGCCGGCCATACCAGCAGCAACGATCGTGGAACCAACGATGGAAACCCTGGTTCAGCTTGACTTCACCCCAGCACTGTTTGGAACGCCGGCAGCGTCGACCTGGACCCATATGTATTTCAATCTCATTCAGATCGATCCGGGCACGTCGTTCACGACCGATACCGACTGGTACACCTCGATCGACGGACCGTTACTGATCCAGGTTTTGAGCGGAGAGCTCACCATCCATCCGACGGGTCCCGCACTCTTCTCTGCTGACGTTCAGCAAGATCAGGCTCCTGAGGAGATTTCCCCCGGACAATCCGTTTCGCTTGGGCCTGATTCGGCCATCGTCTATTCGGCTGTGGATCCTGCGACTGGGAGTAATTCGGGAAGCGAGCCGGTGATGGCGCTCCAGGTCAGCATTGGGCAACTGACGTTTTCCGGCCCTGGCACGGAGGCCGCTCCCAATCGATATCAAGGTTCTGGACAGCCAGAAGGACTGGGAAATGGATGCTCCTCCATCCGCGGGCGCTTCTATTTCGATTCAGCGGCTGCAATTGGCGCCCCTGGATTCGTTCGTGTTCGATCCCGACCCGGAGTCGACGTATTTCTGTGTGTTCGATCCATTGCACATGGATGGTATGCGGATAGCACAGGGGGCGCTCGATGGACTCGTCCCAAATGTCGACTCAGACTGGCTTTACGCGTCGACCCAACTCACGTACCCGGACCCTGGGCCGCATACGATCATCAATCTTGGTGACGAGACGGCGAATTTTTACTTCCTGGTGGTAGAGGCGCTTCCTGAGGAAGGCGCTTCCGGAGCTTGATGACGCAAGGCTCTTGCTCCCGGGGCACTGGCGACGCTGGGATCCCTTCGAACTATCGTACCAACGCTGCCTGCTCCCGACTCCAACTCGCCGTTCCGCCCCTGGTTCTTTGCGATTCACTGGCAACGCCGTAATCGATCGATCTTGCCGGGGCAGTCCTGGGGGATTGCCTAAAGCGCTTTGCCACCACATAGATTGGGCGGTTCGGGCGTCGAACTCCGTTAAAAGGATGAGATTCCGCACGTTTCGGATGAGGGCTTCCTACCCATTCCGCAGTGGAGACCAGCGTCCGTCACAATTTACGGTGGCGTTTCGTGTTCTTGGCAGATGCAATCACCCGCTCGTTCGATCGAGGGCGGCATGGACGCACTTCTCAGCAGTCGAACCCCCGTGGCAACATCCCATGAAGTAACGGACGACGCGCTCGCCGTGCGGGCACAGCACGACCCGGACGCGTTCACTACCCTCTATCGATCCTGTGCGCTCGAAGTCTATGGTTACTGCTACCGGCGACTGCACGACCGGGAAGCGGCCGAGGACGCAACGTCACAAATTTTCATCAACGCGTATTCCGGTTTGAGCCGACTCGGCAGCAAGCCATTTCGTCCCTGGCTTTTCGCTATTGCCCACAATGTGGTCGTCGATGTCCACCGCGCACGCCGACCCACTCTTCCGGCTGGACGAGACGGACACACGCGAAGACCCCGATCCCTCTCCGGAAACCCTGGCAATCGACCAGGAGGAGAGGAGGGCGGTGCAACTTCTTTTGCAGGAGCTGCCCAAACGTGACCGCGAGGTCGTCGAGCTCCGTCTGGCTGGATTGACCGGGCATGAAATCGCCCAAACGCTCAACTGCAGCCATGACGCGGTGCGCGCCGCCCATTACCGGGCAATCCATCGGTTGCGCGAGTTGTTCGAAACGAGAGGAACCTTTGAGCGATGACCGGGCGACGATCGGAAACCTTTACAGGATTGGCGTTCGGCCAGGATCCGCTCGATGATCCGCTGGTGGCTGGCTGGGATGCCGTCATTAGCCCCGACGCTGGAATTCCGCCGGGCGTCGACCCTGATGACGTTGTCCTGCTGCGCCGCTTCCATGCGCTGTTCACGGTGCCCGCACCGTCTCATGACTTCCTCGCCGACCTGGAGCGCCAACTGGCGGACTCTGCCCCCTGCGCCAGTTCCGACCAGAAACGAGTTGCCTGCGTCCAAGAAAGCGTGGTCCCGACATTTCCGTCCGGAATCTGGCTGCCGTTTGGGTCCTGGTCGATCCGGAAGCCTCATCGCTGGACCTCGATGCAGAGTGCGCTGGCAGTCCTTGCGGTCATGCTCGTGGGCAGTCTGGTTTTTCTTTACCAAGCCGCACCGGGTCCGTCGGAACCGCCGCCCATACCAGCTGCGGTCATAGGCAAACCGTCGATCGAACCAATCGCCCGGTTCGAATTTGCGCCACCGATGTGGGGTATGCCGGACGCAACCGAATGGACGCACATGGAAATCGGGATGTTCCGCGTCGCTCCTGCAATCTCGTTTACCACCGACCTGCCCTTCTACACATCGGTCGATGGATCTCTGTCAATTACGGTGTTGAATGGCAATCTCGCCGTGACCCCGGCCGGACCCGCCTTCTTCTATCCCGCTAACCGTTTCAACTCACCTCCTGAGGAGGTTCCAGCTGGAGTTACCGTGTCGATCGGCCCGAACGACACGCTTGTCTATTCGAGCCATGGACACCGCGACCGGAAGCAACTCGGGCAGTGAGCCTGCGCTCGCTGTGTATGGTCTCGTAGGCAGGGTGGATATATCGATTCCTCTTTGGCATTTGCGCCCGTCAAACGTTTCCCTCATTATGTCTGAGTACGCTGACCCCATATCCGTGCCAACCAAAGGCGCTTCCGTGACGCTTCAGCGCCTCGCGCTCGCGCCGTTCGATACCTTCGTATTCGATCCCGGTGCGGATCTGCTCTACTCTCCCTGATCGACCCTTATCAGACACATGGACTGCGCATCGCCGAGGGTGCCCTGGAAGGACTCATTCCTCAATCTGGCTCGCAAGGAGTCTACGGGGGATCGCAACTGCGCTATCTCAAGCCAGGGCCGCACACGATCATCAATCTTGGCGACAAGACAAGGGAGATCTACTTTCTCGTGGTCGAGCCAGCCCCCGCGATGGCCACCCCGACTCCCTGAGGCAATGGCCGTGACACGAGGCACCACAGCGACTGCAGCCATCCTGGCCCTTCTGACCGGAATCCTGCTCGGACAGATCGGGATTCTTACCGTGCGCTCAGGTGGCTCTCTCCCCACCGAGTCGAGCCCCTCGCCTCGGGCGTTGGCAACGGCGCGCGCATTCTATGCTGGCATGGCGCGCCTGCTGGAATCGGGCGATCGGTCCATCGAATCGACCGTGGCACCCGGATTCGTGGATCACCCATTTAGCGGACAGGAAGATCTCACTCTGCCAGAGATGATCGACGAGTTGCTCGCGCTACGCACCACGTTGCCGCATTTGCGTATGACGGTCCTCGATCTGGAGCAACGAGATCAGTTGATCGCGGTGCGCCTGGAGGTCGATCCAGGCGCATTGTCACCAATCCCCGGCGTCCCACTCGAGTCACCCACGCCGCATCAGATGCTCGAATTCCTGCGTGTCGAGGGGGCGGGGGTCACAGAACGGTGGAATGCAGCCGGACAACTTCCGGTTGCAACATTCAGCATCGATGCCGATGATCGGTGGCATAGCTCTGTCATGGCGGTACCAGCCATCGAACGGGTGGTACTCGATCCCGGACGCTCGATGCACATCCCGTATGGAAAGAAATTCATCTTATGGACTGAATCGGGCAGCGTGCAGCTCGATCGGGCCGGCGTCGACCTGGAAGGAAACAGGCGTTCCATGCAGGACCCGCTCGATGCGGGGCAGCTTCGCATTCTGGAAGAAGGAAATCCGCTTCTCCTGCGGAATGTCTCAAATGAACCAGCTGAACTCTGGGTGATCAATAACGATATCAGCCGCAAGGATCCGCAAGCATTGGACCAGACGGCGGTCGAGTCTGCCCAACCCCTGACCGTTGCCTTCATCCCGCTCCAGATCTCCAGCGATGTATTCGGCAGCCCTGGGCGTCTCTCGATCACGCTTCTTACTCTGCCACCCGGTTCCACGGTTATGCCTCATACCCCCGGCATTATCGAAGAGATTGCCGTTGTCTCAGGCGTCATCGAAGTCACTGTCAACCGTGGTCGCGCACTGGTATGCACGGATGGCACTACGGCGCAGGCCTTCGATGGCACGATTACCGTCGCGGCCGGCTCCGGTGTGAGCGCAAACGAAATGGCGTCCCTGGGGTATCGAATAACCGGTCCCGAACCTGCGACGATCCTGGTCATGCACATCGGGGTGCCGACTACCCTATCCTCAATAGCGTCGTAGCCACGCGGTAGCAGCTTCTCCTACCGCACCAATGCCGCCTGGGCTCGGGCGCGGCCGGTGTCCGTTACTGACAACACTCCGCCCACTTCGGTTACCAGACCGTGGCGCCTCGCCAGATCGACGATGCGTGCCGTAAACCGCGGATCCCAGCGCAGGTGCTCTTCCAGCCCGTCTACCCGATTCTCGGACAGGGCTTCGGCAGTACCTTCGTGGTTCATCACGTGAATGGTCAGCATGGTCTGGGCGAAATCGACCTTCTGCCGCTCACGCCGGCGCACCTGCGCGACCAGTCCGCGGGCAGGGGCGAAGAGGAGCACGCCGAGGAAGACGACACCGATCGTGGTCGCCATCGCGCCGGCGATCGAGGCGTCCAGCCAGTGCGCCAGCCAATAGCCCGCCAACGAGGAGAACACACCGATCGCGACGCTGAGCACAAGCATCCGTTTCAGGTCGTCGGTCAGCAGATATGCTGCCGCCGGTGGACCGATCATCAGCGCCACCACCAGAATCGAGCCGACTGCATCGAACGCGCCAACCGCCGTGACGGACACGGCTGACATCAACCCGTAGTGCAGGAGTGCCGGCGCGAACCCCAGACTGGCCGCCAGCGCCGAGTCGAAGGTGGCCACCTTGAGCTCTTTGAAAAATGCGATCACCAGCGCCACATTCAGCACCAGAATCGTGCCCATCACCCAGAGTCCCTTGGGGCCCAGATCCCAGCCGGATGCCTGCACGCGGTCGAACGGCGCGAATGCCAGCTCGCCGAGGAGTACGGCATCGAGGTCGAGGTGAACATCTCCGGCGAACTTCGAAATCAGAATGACCCCAATACTGAAAAGCAAGGGGAAGACGATGCCGATGGCCGCGTCCTCGCGTACCAGCCCCGTGCGTTGCAGCGATTCCACCAGCACCACGGTCAGTAGCCCGACCGCTGCCGCGAAGAAGATCAGGAAGGGCGAGGTGGTGCTTTCGACGACGAAGAAGCCGATGACAATACCGAGCAGAATCGAGTGGCTGATCGCGTCGCTCATCATCGCCATCCGGCGTAGCACCAGGAAGACCCCGGGTATCGCGCAGGCGGCCGCGGTCACGGCTGCGATGAGCTGAATATCGAGCTGTGGTCCGCTCATTTGGCGACCTCGCCCGGCATCAAGCGCGGTCCGCCGTGCGCGGCGTCGGCCGCCTCCAGCGCGCGCATGAGCTCTTCCCGTTTGCGACGTTTGGCGAACCACGCCCAGAGCAGACCACGTTCCGGTGCGAAACAGAGGGAGAAGAGCACGATCACACTGACGGAGACGACGATGACCGGGCCGGTTGGGAGATGCGTTTCCGACGCGCTGATGGTTGCGCCGGTTACCCCCGCCAGCGCTCCAAAGAGGGCCGACAAGATGACCATGACGCCCAGGCGATTGGTCCACTGCCGGGCGGCCGCGGCCGGCGCCACGATCATGGCGCTCATCAGGACAACACCCACCGCTTGCAGGCCGATCACGATGGCGATCACGATCAGGGTGGTCAACAGCACATCGAGCAGCCGCACCGGATAGCCGATGGTCGCGGCGAAATCGCTATCGAAGCTGAGCAGCTTGAACAATTTCCAGAGGATCGCCAGCACGAGCAGCGCGGCCGCGCCCACGATCGCCATGTTGCGAACTTCGCCCTGGATCATGGTGGCCGCTTGCCCGAAGAGGAACTTATCCAAACCGGCTTGCGACGAATCGGGTCGCCGCTGGATAAACGTCAGCAACATCAACCCAAATCCAAAGAAGACCGAGAGCACCAATCCGAGGGCGCTATCGAATTTGACCCGCGAGGTGCGCACGATACCCAGCACCGCCAGGGTCGCCAGCCAGCCGGCAATTGCCGCGCCGGTGAGCAGGACAACATTGCTTTTTTGTCCCGTGATGAGATAGGCGATGGCGATACCGGGCAGGGCCGCGTGCGACATCGCGTCGCCCACCAGGCTCTGCCGACGCAGTACCGCAAAGGCTCCCAGCGCGCCCGCCACGATGCCGATCACGGCCGCACCGAGCGCGACCGTTCGAAGCGTGTAGTCGAAGATCAGATCGTGGAGAACGTCTGGCACAGCCAGTAGCGCCGCGATTGCGAACAGGTGCTCCATCGATCAGGCCGCCGAATCGTCTTCGATCCCCAGGGGATCGGAGGTATGGCCATTGCCGGGGTGACTGACAAAGCCCACGACGCCGCCGTAGGTGAGGCGCAGATTTTCGTCGGTATAGACCTCGGATACGGGACCGCTGGCGATCTTGCGCACGTTCAGGAGCGTTACCCAGTCGAAATACTCGGGTACCGTCTGCAGGTCATGATGCACCGCGACGACGGTCTTTCCCGCCGCGCGTAGCTCACGCAACAACTCGACGATGGCTCGTTCGGTCGTGGCGTCGACTCCCTGAAAGGGTTCGTCCATCAGGTAGATATCGGCATCCTGCGCCAGCGCGCGCGCCAGGAAGACGCGCTGCTGCTGTCCGCCGGAGAGTTGGCTGATCTGTCGCTTGGCAAAGCTCGCCATCCCGACTTTATCAAGCGCGTGCATGGCCGCGTCGCGTTCCGCCTTGCCGGGCCGTTTCAACCAGCCGAGCGCGCCGTAGCGACCCATCTCCACCACGTCCAGCACGTTGGTGGGGAAGTCCCAATCGACGCTGCCGCGCTGGGGCACATAGGCCACCGCCTCGCGGCTCTCCTTGTATGACTTCCCCTGGATCAGCACTTTGCCAGCCACTGGTTTGATCAACCCCAGGATGCACTTGATCAGGGTGGTCTTGCCGGCGCCGTTCGGGCCGACGATCGCCATCAACACCCCGGGAGGCACAAGCAGATCGACATCCCAGAGCACCGGTTGCTCGTGATATACGGCGGTCATATCGGCAACATCGATCGCTGGTTGTGATGAATTCATGATTCGGTCTCTCCGTCAGCTCTGAGGGCGTGGGCGATGGTATCGATGTTGTGACGGACCATGCCGATATAGGAACCTTCGGGTGTGCCCGGATCGCCCATGGCGTCGGAGAAAAGCGAGCCACCGATCTGCACGTCGAACCCCTGTGCCCGCACCGCTTCCTGCAATGCGCGCACCGTGCGCGGAGAGACCGAGCTCTCGACGAAGACTGCGGGAATGCGGTTCTCGACGATAAAGCTGGCCAGCGCCTGCACATCCCCCGCGCCTGCTTCGGTTGCGGTACTGATTCCTTGCAATCCCTTCACCTGGAACCCGTACGCATCCGCGAAATATCCGAATGCATCGTGCGCGGTAATCAGCACACGTTTGTCCTCAGGGACGGTGCGCGCTTCCGCCCGAACATAGTCGTCCAAGGCGGTCAGCTCTTCCTGATACGCCGCGGCTCGCTCGTTGTACTCGGCGGCATGCGTGGGATCGACCTCCACCAAGGTGCGCCGCACCGATTCGGTTGCGTCCGACCACATCGAGACATCGAACCAGACGTGCGGATCGTAGATGGCTTCGCCGGTGCCAACCACATGCAATTCGTCGCGCGGGATCAGATCGGTAACTGGTACCGTCACAATGCTGTCGCCCATCTTTTCGAAGACTTCCGCCAGCTTCGCTTCGAGATGGAGTCCGGAGTAGAAGACGATATCGGCCTTGTCGAGCCGTTCCACATCGCCTTCGCTCGCCTTGTAGAGATGCGGATCGACCCCCGCTCCCATTAGCGTTGTCACGTTCAGCCGGTCGCCACCGACCTCTTTCACGATGTCTCCCACCATCCCGGTGGTGGCGACCACTTCGATCGTCCGATCGGCAAAGTCGGGCAGCGTCTTCTCCGGAATCCGCCCGCACCCCGCCAGGACCAACACGGCGACCAGGGCGAGCGCCGGAAGTTTCCAGATGCGCATCATGCGTGCCACGTATCGCCTTGGTGTGGAAACCCACGGAGGCCGCTTCGCCATGGCTGGACATGTTCGAGCGCGAATTCCTGATTCGGAAAGGTGACCCATCCGATACACGGCGTTGGAATGTGAAACCTCGACTCAGGGTGCGCTATTCCTGACTGAGAAAGAAATGGAAACATGCATGAATTTCTAGAGGACACACTCGGCGTGCAATCGCACAACGCCGCGTCCCAGTCGTATATCAGAGGATCGGATAAAAGCTGTTTCATGTACGTACGACGATGATCGAATCGGTGATCATCAAGTTTAGTCTTGGCTAATTCTCCCCTGTGGGCCGTCGCTTGTCCAGTGCCGTCCACATTTGGGCACATCTGGGAGAATTGACGGGACGAACGATCGCTGTTCCGAGGTGGTCGCTTCGAGCGTGCAGATCGCAGGTCGTTTCTGTGGTGGTGCCGAGTTACCCGCGAGCGCGCCGCATGTCGCGTATGTGGAAAGGTTCCATGTCCCATTCATGAGCCGACTCGTGATCGAGTTCCTCGTCGTCGTGTTCTTGCTCGGTATCAATGCCTTTCTTGCTGCCTCCGAGCTCGCGCTTGTTTCGGCCAGCCGTCCCCGGCTGCGCGCACTTGCTGAGGAAGGCAATAGCGCCGCCAAACGCGCGCTCGATCTTGCCGAAACTCCCACCAGGTTTCTTGCGACGATTCAGATCGGCATCACCGTTGCGGGATTCTTTACCGCTGCGGTCGGCGCGGTCACCCTGAGCAGCTATATCGACGAAGGCTTGAATAGCACACCGATCGGTTTTGTCTCAAACCACAGCGGTGCCATCGCCTTCGTGGGAATCACGATCTTGCTCTCGTTCCTGAGCATCGTCTTTGGCGAGCTGGTGCCAAAAACCGTGGCCGTCAACCGCGCCGATTCACTTGTGCTGAAAATAGCCGGCCCCATCTCGATCCTTTCCCAGGTCACGCGGCCCGTTGTGCGGTTGTTGACCGCTGTGACCAACTTCACTTTGCGTCTCTTCGGCTCCGACAAACGCGCAAGCATGCCGAGCGTCACCGAGGCCGAAATTCTCGCTATGGTGGAAACCGCTCACGATGAGGGGGTGGTCGAGAAGAGTGAAGCCGATCTGGTGGAGGAAGCGCTCTCCTTTGGCGGCATCCAGGTGCGCAATGTGATGGTCCACCGGGTCGATGTGGAAACCATTCCCGGCGATACCGCCCTCAACGATGCGATGCGCGTCTTCTTCCGCACCGGCTATTCCCGCCTGCCGGTCTATCGCGATACGCCGGACGACATCATCGGCGTTCTGCATGTGAAAGACGCGTTTCGCCTGCTCTTCGATAACCCGACTGCCGGCGCCATGCACGCCGCTGAGCTGGTACGTCCCGCGTATGTCGTCCCTGAAACCCGACCGATCGACGACACCTTGCAGGATCTGCGCACGCAACGGACCCACATCGCCATCGTGGTCGACGAATATGGCGGTTTGGCGGGCATTGTCACGCTGGAAGATTTGATCGAAGAGTTAGTGGGCGAAATTACCGACGAGTTCGATCCCGGCTACGAGCCGTTGCACGAGATCCAGCCCGATGTCTTCGAGGTGGATGGGCGCCTCTCATTGCTCGATCTGCTCGACCGGCTCGATCTGCCCCGCGGCGCTCTGGATGATGCCGAAGCGGAATCGGTTGGTGGGTTGATCACCGACGCATTGGAGCGCATTCCGGTCACCGGCGATATCGTCTCGGTCGGCCCATTGATCATGGAAGTCAAGATCATGGACGGCTACCGCGTCGCCCTGGTTCTCGTCACCCATCACCGCGATGCCGAGGTCGACGAATCTGACCAACCGCTCCTCGACGCCTAGCTCGACTTCTGGTGGACCTCACGTCATCCTCGACTCCAATATCCACGTACTTTGGCTCTGACTACCCCGCCTAAGCGCTTCCATATTCCATCTCATAAGAAGTTCGGTGGGCCTGCCTGCACGCTGGGGAGACGAAGAAAGCCCTCGTCCATGTGCGGACGAGGGCCCCGGTGCAGGGATGAAATGAAGTTATTCCGTTCGCCGCTGATATTTCTCCAGTCGCAACGCCAGCACGTTGAGCAACAGCGCGCACAGGAGGATGATTCCGGTCAGTGCTTCCTTGAAGTAGATGCTGATGTCGGGCAGCAGATTGAGCCCGTTCGAGAGCACGGCGAAGATGAGCAGTCCGAGCACGGTGTTCAACATGCCGCCTTCACCACCAAAGAGCGAGGTGCCACCCAGCACCACCGCTGCGATGGTGTCGATCAGCATGTTTTGCCCGCTGGACGGGCTCGCCGAGCTGAGGCGCCCGATAAAGAGAATGCCGGCGATACCTGCAGTCAGGCCGCAGGTCATCATCACGAGCATGATCACACGGCGCGTATCGACGCCGGACATCTCCGCGGCTTCGCGATTGCCACCGGTCATATAGACCTGCCGCCCAAAACGGGTATAGGCCAGAACGATATGCCCCACGATGATCACGACCGCGGCAATCCACCCGATGACCGGGACACCAAGGAAGAGGTTGCCCGCTCTGGCGATCTTGCGGCAGCACATCGGGCACGTCGAAGATTGGCTTGCCGTCATTGATGAAGGTCGCCAGTCCGCCGGCAATGGTGAGCATGGCGAGCGTCATCATGAACGACGGGATGCCAACGTAGGAGATGAAGAACCCGTTGACCAGGCCAAGAAACGCGGCGACCAGAATGGCCACCAGAATGCCCCAGCTCCCGAGCGACACCGGATCGCCCACCCAGAACCAGGCGGCGATCATCCCGGCGAATGTCGCGATCGATGCAATGCTCAGGTCGATCTCAGCGCAAAGAAGGACGAATGTCACCCCGGTCGCCGCAACGGCAATTGGGGCAACTTGCGTCACCACATTGCGGAAGTTACTGAACCGCAGAAAGGTGTCGGTTGTGATCGAAAAGAAGATCACGAGCACGATCAGTGTCAGTAATGGCGCCAGAATCCGTGCGTTTCTGGTCGCAAACAACAGCATTGAATCGGTCGAGCTCTTTTCCCGCCCGCTTGGCTGGAGTGCCGGACTCGCGTCGGTCATCGTCGTTTCTCCATCTCTCCCTCGAACTGCGAACTAGGCATAGAGCAGGAGATCTTCTTTGCTCACCTGCTCATCGACGAACTCTTTTGCGATCTTTCCACGCGACAGGACAAGAATCCGGTCTGACTCGGTGAGGACCGTTTCTGGCTCAGTCGACAAGAGCAAAATAGAAACCCCCTCCGACTTGAGCTCTTTGACGAGGTCGAGCACCTCGCGTTTGGCGCCGACATCCATGCCACGAGTCGGCTCGTTCAGAATCAGGACGCGCGGTTGCTTGGTGAGCCACTTGGCGAGTACGACTTTCTGCTGGTTCCCACCGCTCAGGTGACCGGCGAGCATGGTTGGGGTGGCCGGCCGAACGCCGGTGCGTTGCACGAGTGTGGTGGCCGTTTCGATTTCCGATTCGTGCCGGAACACCGGTTTGACCAGATGATCGAGATGCGCGAGCGTGATGTTTTTGTAGATCTCATGTTTGGGAAAGATGGTGGCACGCCGGTTTTCGGTGAGATAGGCGATCCCCAGCTTCTTTGCCGCGACCGGGCTCGATGGCTTGATGATCTTGCCATCGAGGGTGATCGTCCCGGTGCGAGGTTTCTGCATGCCGAAAAGCGCCCGCGCGATCTCGGTCATGCCGGCGCCCAGGTATCCGAAGAGGCCGAGAATCTCACCCTCGTGCAGCGTGAAGGTGACATTCTCGAACTCACCGGGGATAGTCAGCTCCGTGAGCTCCAGAACCGGTCGTGTTGTAACAGGTGCCGGTAGTGCAACGCCGGTCTCATACGACTCGGCGAGCTGATCGGCATCCTGGCCGATCATGAGATTGACCAGCGCGTGCTTATCGAGCTGTGTTACCGACTGGGTTGTCACTTTCTTCGAGTTTTTGAGCACAGTCACCCGGTCGGCAACTGCCAGCACATCTTCCAGAAAGTGCGAGATGAAGATCATGCTCTTGCCGTTTGCGCGCAGATCGCGCATCAGCTCGAAGAGACGCTCTGTTTCAGGCACGGAAAGTGCCGAGGTCGGCTCATCGAGAATGATGACCTCCGCTCCGGAGTGGATTACCCTGGCGATTTCGATCAGTTGCTGGTTGCCGAGCGAGAGTTGCTTTACCCGCTCGTCGACATCGATATTGATGTCGAAATCAGCGAGTTGCTGCCGCGACTCGTTGCGGATCCGCTTCCAGTCGATCAGCCCGAACTTGTTTCGGGGCTGCCGCCCCAGAAAGACGTTCTCCGCCACGGAGAGCGCCGGCATCAGGGTGAGCTCCTGATAGATCATGCCGATACCGGCAGCTTTGGCGTCGGCCGGTGATCGGAACCGCACCACCTCGCCGCGCAGCAGCATTTCTCCAGAATCGGGACGTTGCACACCGCTCAGAATCTTGGACAGGGTACTTTTGCCGGCGCCATTCTCGCCGATCAACCCATGGATCTCACCCGGATAAAGCTGGAAATCCACATCGTCGAGCGCGGTGGCGCCGCCGAATCGCTTGGTTGCGCCGCGAAGCTCGAGGATTGGTTGTACCGACCGATCGATTGGATTGCTCTCGACTTCGCCTGCGACACTCGAAACCATTGTGCTCACCGTCTGGGGTCTTTGGCAGCTCGTAACTGGTACCCGGCTGCTCGGAGCCTGGGTCCGAATAGAAGGTGGGCAGGCAGCGCTGCGTCTGCTGTTGACAGTAACTCGTTGCCTGGTACTCGTGACCAGTTACCGCTCGCTGCCTGCCGCCTGTTATCGGCTAGTACTGGAAGTTGTCGTACAGCCAGATGTACCCCGCGGCGTTGTCGGCCGTGATCGGGCCACCGTCAGCGCGGATGAATTTGGGGATCGGATTCGGCGAGTTGTCTGTGCCGGACGCGTTCAGGTATCCAGCCCAGACCGAACCACCGTGGATGCGGCCCGACGGGTTGATGACCGACGCAAAGAGCGTTCCCTCGAGGATCGCCTCGCAGGCGTTGCGGCCGCCGTCGACGCCGACCAATTTGATCTGATCCGCCATGCCCGCCCCATCGACGATGCTCGCCGCGGCTAAGGCCATGTCGTCCGAGTGGAAGTAACCACCGACGACGTCCGGGTAGCGCTGCAGCAGGTCCTGCCAGAGACTGGCGGTGATGTCGCCCTGCCATTCGCCCGGGGTCTCGTCGACCACGGTCACGTCCGGATACTTGGCAACCACCTGCTGGAATCCGTCATACCGTCCCTGTGAGCCCGTGTGGCCGAGCTGACCGCGCGTGTGGATGACTTCACCCTGGTAGTTGATAGCCTTCATGAGCTCCTCGGCAACCGTGGATCCCATGTAGATGTTGTCCGGCTCGATGAAGGTGAGGAAGTTGTATTCCATGTTGGCTTCCGGATCCTGAAGGAGCCGGGTGTCCATGACGATCAGCGGAATATCGTTTCCGATAATCGCATCAGTGCCATCGACCAGCGCATCCGACGAGGCGGGGTGCAGGGCAACGAAGTCCCAGTCCTCACCGGAAATCGTCTGCAGTGCCGAAAGCTGAAGCGCCGCGTCGAACTGGCCGTCGAAGGCCTCGACCTCAACACCGATCAAGCTGCCGACGAACTTCGACGTCTCGATACCGTGGGAAACCCAGGTCGATGCAGCGCCGACTTCGACCGTGGCCATGCGGTACTGCGTCGCTGGGAGGTCTTCCGGCAACAAGTTCAGGTTCGCAAGTGCCTCGGCGTGGGTGACGCCCGGCCTGAGACCAGCCGCGGCGATCATGGCCGCAATCGCGGTGCCACCACCGACGAAACCGCGCCGGCTAATGGTGTTCAGCGCCGCGCGGTGCTCCTTGCGTGACATTTCATGAAAACGATTCCGAAGTTGCAGCATTGGTTCTCGATCCTCCTCGATCTTGGTTCGTGACCCACCAGTGCACACGCACCGGTGCCGGGTAGCCGTGCGTCATTCGTCTGACGCCACGAATATCCAGGCCAATTTGAAATCCGTTTGGGTGGACAGCGAGCCACACCGCCTTAGGTCATTCCGATCCACCATTCCGGATGAATCTCATCTCCAGACGCAACCACAAACGAGTAGCGGAGTCCGTTGACCAGGCTCGTGCTGTTCGTTGCGAGTTCGACGCGTGTTAGAGACTTGGTCACGGTACCATATGCTCCCCACCCTGATCAACTGAATCCCGGAACCACTTCTGTTTCACCATTCCTTTCCGCCGGTGCACGCTCCCTTGTGGAGAGATCGGCCAGCAGCGCGGTGGACCAGAATTCCGCGTCCCGTTGCCGACAGGTGATCCAGGACGTGTGTCCTTCGATCATCTCTCCGAATTCTGGAGGCGAAACTCAGCGCCTGTTCCCCACCTTTTCAGGAACTTCCCAGCCAAAACGCCGAAGCTTGGTATGGTGAGCGGCGCGGCGATCTGACCGCAGAGGCGAAACAGGAGTAGCAGGCCGGACATGGACGTTCCAAAGAATCTCGACGGGCAGGTAGCGCTGGTAACAGGCGCTGGATCGGGGCTCGGCCAGGCATCGGCGATCGAGCTGGCGCGTCGCGGCGCGCACGTCGCCTTTACCGAGCTGCCAGACCGGCTCGACCGCGCCGGGGAAACCCTCGACCAGATCGAAGCTGCCGGTGGACGCGGGCTGGTGCTTGCGCTCGACGTGACGAATCTCGAGAACATTCGCCAAGTCGCGGCAACCACCGCCGCCATTCGCGGACGGATCGATATGCTGGTCAATAACGCCGGAATCAATATCCGTCAAGATGCGTTCGATGTCACCGAAGAGGCGTGGGACAAGGTGATCGACACCGATCTCAAAGGCGTCTTCTTCATGGCGCAGGCGGTCGGCCGCATCATGCGCGATCAAGATCCCCGGGGCGGTTCGATCGTCAATATCGCCAGCACCATGGGGCTGGGTGGCTACTATCAGCGTTCTGCCTACTGCTCTGCCAAGGCGGGAGTTGTGAATCTCACCAAAGTGCTCGCGCTCGAATGGGCGCCGGTCGGTATTCGTGTCAATTCGGTCTGCCCCGCCTTTGTCGATACCCCACTCACGCGGCCGATGTTCGAAAGCCAGCCAGCTTCCTATGACGACATCATCTTTCGTACGCCGATGGGGCGCCTGGGGCAGCCCGAGGAGGTGGCCCATGCGGTTGCGTTCCTGTGCGGACCGGAGTCGTCCTATATCAATGGGCTGCCGCTGACCGTCGACGGTGGTTGGACCGCGACCTAATCCGAATCAGTCAGGAGCTCCCCTTGGGCCTTACTCGTCGTACCTTTCTTGCCAGCCCGCTCGCATTCGGGGGGCTGGCCGTGCCCGGCTACGTGGTGGCGCAGGGAGTATCTGGTCTGCCGATTGCGTTCGAGCGCATCTTCGATGGATTGCGCAACCCGGTCGGTTACATCGATGCGAACGACGGCTCGGGCCGCTTCTTCATTGTCGAGAAGGACGGACGCATCCTGGTTTCAGCCGGTGGCGATTTGCTCGACACCCCGTTGCTGGATATCTCGGATGAGATTTCGACCGGCAGCGAGCAAGGGTTGCTTGGGGTCGCGCTCGATCCTGGTTTCACGGAAAACGGCCGGGTCTTCGTCTCGTTTACCGATCCAAACGGCGACTCCCAGATCGTGCGCTACACCATCAGCGCAGACGATCCGAACCAGCTCGATCCGGGATCAGCAGTCCCGATCCTTTCGCTCGATCAACCTCGCTCGAACCACAACGGCGGCCATGTCGCCTTTGGGCCGGATGGCTACCTCTACATTGGTTTTGGCGATGGTGGCGGCCAGGGCGATCCAGACAACAACGCGCAGAATCCTGGCGTGCTCTTTGCCAAGATCCTGCGCATCGACGTCAGTGGCGATCAGGAGCCGTACGGTATCCCGGCCGATAACCCGTATGTCGACGATGCCAGTTTCGCTCCCGAAACGTTCGCCTGGGGTTTCCGCAATCCCTGGCGCTTCAGCTTCGATCGGGAGACCGGCGATCTCTGGATCGGTGATGTGGGACAGAACGATATCGAAGAGATCGATCTCGTTCCCGCCGGAACGGCAGGCCAGAACTTCGGCTGGCCCCTGCTGGAAGGGAACGAGTGCTATGACGACCCGAATTGCGATCCAACGGACTTCACCCCACCGGTGGACCAGTACACGCATGATTACGGTTGTTCCGTAACTGGTGGCTACGTCTATCGCGGCGCCAGCATTCCCGATCTGGTGGGTACCTACCTCTTCGCTGACTACTGCACCGGGTATCTCTGGGGGCTCATACCGAATGGCGATGGGACCTATACCGCCACCGATTGGCTCGAAACCGATATGAACCCCGCTTCGTTTGCCGAGGATTCGTCAGGCGAGCTGTATATCGTCGATCTGAATGGCAGCATCTCTCGCATCGTCGCGGGGTAACGGACTCTCTAGGGCGAAATGTACCCATAACCTTCCTTCGAGAAATTCCCCTCTCCCCAGAGGACTCACTTGCGGACAGTTTCGAATTGGAGCACGAACTGGGACAGCATTTCGACCCTCATCCATCCCCCAACCCCCTTCCTTCTCCCAGATTGGGAGAAGGAAGGGGGCTTTTCAGCCACTCGATGCACACTGTTCGCAAGTGAGTCCTAGAGAGAGGGAGGTGATGCGATGCGTCACCCCTCGATCAACACTTGGGGTGAAAGGTCTCTTGCTCTACCGGGCCCAAACCGGATCTGCCTGCTCGCCGTTTGCGTGAAAGAAGCCGATGCCTGCAGGGGCAATCAATAGCCATTCGGCGTCGACCTCGCCAACCGTTGCCAGCTGATGCAGGGTTTGCGCTGGCACCACCAGCGTGTCGCCTGGGCTCAGGGTCACGACGTCTTCCTGGATCCGCACCTCTACGGTACCGGCTGTCACCAGCATTACTTCTTCACGATCATGGGTATGCGGTGGATTGCCGCCCCCCGGTTGCTGCCGTTGCCGAATGATGCTTACCTCCTGTGCTCCCCGGCTGGGGGTCGCAATACCCGTGGTCGTGTTGGCTCCGGGTGTTTCGATGGGAGTCAAATCCGTTGCGCGAAGTACATTCATTTGCCAAGTTCCTGTATTCATACTAGTTCGACGGCTGATCAGGCACGTGATAAAGTCAACCAGGTTGTCTACATAGACAGTAAACCTACTTGTCCAATTCGTCAAGAGGCAACCATGGCAACTTCTGACCTAGAACGCGATGACATTCGGCATCTGCGTGATCACCATATCGGGCGGCTCTTCCTGCAAGCGCATCGCGCCTACAGCGCGCATGCGATCGAAGTCCTTCGTACGCGTGGATACACCGAGCTCGGCGCCGCCCACGCCGCCATCCTTCCGCACATCGAGGTCGAGGGAACTCGTGCCACGATCATCGCCGAACGCTCGGGCATGACCAAGCAGGGTGCCGGTCAGGTGGTCGATGATCTGGAGCGCCAGGGGCTTGTGCAGCGTATTCCCGATCCGGCAGATGGCCGGGCTTCCCTGGTTGTTTTCACCGAAGCTGGTTGGGACTACCTACGTGTCGCCGCCGAGCTCAAACAGGATATCGAAGCCGACTACGCGCACCTTCTCGGCTCCGAGCAATTCGAAACTCTTTGTACGAACCTGGCCCGTATCGTGGAATTCGAGCGCAGTCGCGGCTCGTGAAAGGCGCCGCGTGCGAAGAGGATTACGCTATCACTTCAAACCTGTGCTCCGCTGTGCCCATCACCGGGATTTCCTTGTGGAGCGGGAGGCGATTGGGACGGTTTCTCTGAAAATGGCATTGAAGAGAACGGATCTTCTCTGGATACCCCCACGAGTGCCGGTGCGTGAACCAGTTTGTATCGGGGTGAGGCAACGCGATCCGAAGGCCAGTGGCTGGCTCTCCCTGGTCTTAGCTTTCCAGCGTCCACTCTGATTCGATGAGCTGAGACCGCATCTTTTTCAACCCCAAACGCATGCGCCCCTTAACCGTGCCCAAGGGAACTCCCATCCGCTCCGCAATCTCCTGATGGGTCAGGCCGTTGAAGAACGCCAGTGTGATCGCGTCGCGCTGCTCGTCCGGCAAGGTCTGAATCGCTGCCTGAATCTGCTCAGACTGCATCGAATCTACTGCCTGTTCGTGCGGATCGTCGTTTTCGCCCAGCATGAATTCGATGTCGTCGATCGGGCGATCCTGCCGGGCACGGCCCTCTCGTCCCCGGTGACGGTCGATGGCGGCATTGCGCACGATGGTGAGCAACCAGCTTTTGACGCTCCCTCGCTCTGGATGGAACGAGGTGTGGTTGCGCCAGACCTGCACAAACGCGTCCTGCAGGCAATCTTCGGCGGCGGTCGCGTCTTCCAGAATGCGATAGGCGACCGCCATCGCCAGGCGGCGGTAGCGATCGTACAGGAGCCCGAGCGCATCGGCATCGCCCCGACCGAGATCGGCGATTAGCTCTTCATCGGTGCGGATAGATATGGTGGAGGCATCGTCCATGAAAGAGAGGCATACCGGTCGAGAATCAGTCGTTGCGCCGCAGGCAACGGAATGCGGAATCCTCAATAGTATGCCGTATCGGACCCAGAACTTAGGTATTTCTCTAGGGCGACAGGTACCGCGAGGCGCGCTTCTCCTGATTTTCAGCGGTCTCCCGAGGACATCTCGCGTGATTTCGATCTACGCAAACGTGCCAAAATCCTCTGCCAGATGATTGGCGCAACGCAACGCGAGCGATCCGATCGTCGACGTTGGATTGATCGCCCCACCGGTCGGCATCAGGCTGCCGTCCATCACGAACAGATTGGGGACTTCCCAGGATTGCCCGAACTCGTTCGTCACCGAGGTTTCCGGATCGACACCCATGCGGCAGGTGCCATACAAATGGAACGCGGGGGGCGCGTACTCGCGTCCGAAGCGATCCCATCGGTTGATCTTGATATCCCACGCGTCGCATGCCGTCACCAGGTCGACCGCCCGATCGATTGCGAAGTCCATCATGCGCCGGTCATTGGGATGCAAGTGATAGTTGATCCTGGGTGCCGGCAGCCCGCTCGAATCGGTCATCGTTTCGGACAGGGTTACCCGGTTTTCTGGCAACGGCAGATCGTCGCCCATGCAGACTACGCTGATGCCATGCCCAAACCGTTTGCGGAAGAGCTCGTGATGCTCTTTGCCCCACGGAATCGTGTGGCGGGAATGCGAGCCAAGTGCCTGAAAACCCGCGCCGTTCATACGCACGATGTGCATCGTGAACCCATTGATGAATCCGCGCGACACATCGGTTTCCGCAAACTCGGAGCAGATCTGCACCGCTGATTCGACGCCTTTGTGCGGATCGGTGATGTCGTCCACCCAGGCTTCGATAATGGCGAGTCCATGGTGCATGAGATGCCGCCCGACCAGATCGTTGCCGTTCGCGAGACCGTTGGGAAAGCGATTCGATTCCGAAAGCAACAGCAAGCGCGGCGTGCCGACCCCGTTGGCCGCCAGTACCACCACCTTCGCTGCCTGAAAGAAGCGTTGTCCCGACATGATGTCGACATAGGTCACCCCGGTCGCTCGGCCGGAATCGTCCGATTCGACCCGCTCCACCCGGGCATAGGTGCGCAGTTGCGCGCCGGCCGCCAGTGCCTTCGGCCAGTAGGTGAACGACATATCGTTGAGCGAACCGCGTGGACAACCCGATTGGCAGTTCCCACAGTTGTTGCAGGGGAGGCGGCCGTCGTAGGGATCGCCCAGAATGGCTTCGGGCATCGGCCACCAATGCCAGCCGAGCCGGTCGAATCCGCGTGCAACCACCGGCCCCAGGGGACCCGGCGCCACGGGGCGGGTTTGATATGGCATCCGTTCTGGCATTGCCCGGTCGCCGAGGCAGCCTGCGATGCCGCTCACCCGGTCGACCTGATCATAGAAGGGCTCGAGGTCTTCGTAGGTCATGGGCCAGTTGGGTTGGCATCCATGCTCCACTCCCTTGCGGAAGTCGGATGGGCGCAAGCGTGGCCATGTGGCGGTGTAGTGCACGGTCGAACCGCCGACCCCATTCCACATCAGGGTCGATTCGTCGAGCGTATCGACGGGATAGTCGGTTTCCCATTTGCGAATGTTGGGCGAGGTCGCGAACGTGGTCAGCCGCTCCCATTCAAAATCGGGGCTCGCATGTGGATGGGCGGCGGGGGAGGTCCAGCCCCCTTGCTCCAGGCAGAGCACCTTGAGTCCGGCTTGCGCCAGCCGGAGCGCCGCCACCGCGCCACCCATCCCGGAACCAACGATCACCACATCCACCGGATCGAGCCCGCTCACGCGCGCTCTCTTCCGGTGGGCAGCTCGAGATCGGCCAGGCTGGAGATATCGATGCGCTCCATCATGAAGGTCCATTTGAAGGACCCTCTGGGGACCAGCGGGAGATCGACGCCCGGTGTAAAGCTGAAGGGGGTCAGGTCATATCCCAGCGGTTGCGGCGCGTCGTTATAGATATGCCCGTCGAGCCGGATTGCCGCGATCACTGGCGGGGTGGCGTAGTAGGCGAGATAGGCCGCCGCCAGCAGGTAGCCGAAGAATTCTGGTTTCTCTGCTTCCAGCCGCTGTAGCGCTGCGACGCGTTCGTCCTCGGACAACTCGACAAATCCGCGTCCCTCGGACGACAGATCGTGCGCCAGATTCTCGAAGATCACCCCGCCATACCGCTCTTGCAACCGGTTGGCCACGACTGCTTGCGTGCCCGTTATCGATGCACAGGGGAAGAGGTCGTCACCCGGCAAAAGTGCATCGCAAAGCGCGGCCATCAGCTCTGCCGATTCGGTCGGGTTCATGCCATCACTCTCCATTGTCCCAACCGAATCGGAAGGATTTTCTAATGCCTCGAAATGTCGTCCCAAGTCAGAACGCGACTCACAGCGGCCGGAGCTCATGAAAACGACCGCCCGGTTCTCACGTGGCGGTCCGCCACCAGCGGTGTGAACCCCTGGTAGTGGACCTCGAGGTTAGCGTTACCCCTGGTCGGCTTCTGGCGTGCCAGATTTCGTGATGACGTCTTTGACCTCGGTTATGAAACCGCCGCTCGCCACAGGTGTTCCGCTACTGACCATCTGGCATCAGTGACAGGAAAACGCGTTCGTCATCCGAAGTTGTCATAGAGGACAAGGGAATCCGCATCCTCGGTCGGCGATCGACCAGCAGATATTGCCCTTCGATCGTTCCGCCTGTGAAAGAGCTCGCGGCATGGAAGCGCGTCCGGGATCGAGCCGCAGTCATCATCGTACTGGTTGTACCCTGACGGCGGTTGCCCGACTGCATTGAGCTCAGAGGTATAGAACTCGTCCGGTGGCATCGACCGTATAGGTCATGCGCACGGTCGCCAGGAAGAACTGTTGCCCCTCTGCCGGGCGGATCGTTGTACGAGGTTCTCGGCAGGATCGAGCGCGGTCGCATCTGGCGTAACCGACAATCGACGGTTATCTCCCATTCATCGGTCGATCTGCACCGCTTCCCCGACAGGAATCGGATTTTCCCGCGTGCCGATGCCTGTCCGTGGCAGCTCCGAAGTCATCCGGATGCTCGTATTCGCAACAACGACCGGAGTTGCCGCAGCGGTATCTGCCACGATGCTCTCGATCGCCCAGCGTTTCCATGAGCTCGACGCCGCAGGCGTTCTCGATTTCTTGCGCGGCGTCGTCCAATTCTGTGTCGACCGTGTCCATCTGCTCAACGAAGATGAGCGCTCCGAACACGCCAGTCGTCGCCATCGTGTCGAACATCTGGCAGATCATGCCGAACTATTCTAAAGCAATAGCGCGTGGTATTCCTCGGCAATTGTGGGAGGCTCGATGCTCGCGAACGCTTCCTGAGCGGTGTGATCCCATCACCGGCCGCAGTGAAATCTTCGCTGGTCCATGAGCTCCAGATCGGAGTCGTCGTTTTCTGGCATGGCGGATTCCAGCTCAGCGCCAGCCACTTCCAGCGCGGTGAGGTATTCCTCGATGCCCGTACAATCGACCGCCTGCGAGGCTCCCATGGTGCCGGGTGACATCATGCCTAACCCGGACAACGCCAGCAGTAGAACAGCCACCAACCGCAACGCACGATGTGTCATGGTTTTCCTCCCGTTGTCCTTTCCACGTCGCTCAGCGCCACCGGCTTCCGGTGTATGTCCTGAGGCTTCTCATTTTGCCGCGTCCCCGGAGTCGCTCCGCTGGCGATGCTCCGCTTCCCGATTACGCTGGAGCATCCAGCGAAAAATAGATTCGGTCGCTTTCGAACGCGTCTCCATCGTAAATGACCAGCGCCGCGGTCGAGGAGGCTTCGGCAGACGGAATCGCCCAGCAGACGTTCCCTTCCGAGCTTTCGCCGGGGGCTAGCATATCGGTTGATAACTCATCCTCGATGAAACCGCAAGAGTCGATAAAGGGGGCGTAGCTGCGATCGGAGGAATCTTCCAGTGTGAGCCGCCAATCGTTGAAGCTGCCATCCTCCGTGCCGATGTTGGTGATCTTGACGCGTGCTATGAAATACTGCAATCCATCCGCCGGAGCGGTATTGCTTGGGTCGTAGGCCAGCACCTCGTCAGTCGCATCAGGCGTAACCGAAAGAATCGTCAGTTCCCACTGATCATCCAATTTGGCCCCGGTACCGGGCGTGATCGGCTCGTCCGCGAGACCCGGAGGCAACCGGCGTCCCGGGGAGCTCCGACTCTCCGGCCGCCGGTGTGGCTACTGCATTGCCCGCACCGACCTCCAGCGTACCGTCCTCATCATGGTCGAACATCGCCACGCTGCATTGCGTTTCGAGCGGCAACGAGAGATCGGCAAGCTGCTGGTTGAGCCTGGCCACCGGCTCCAGATAGGCAAAGATGGCGACGACGCCCGAGGTCTTCATCGCAACGAGCATCTCCTGGACAAGTTCGATTCCCTGGAGGAAGGTTTGATGGTACTGCGCCGCCATGGTGGGCGGCTCGATACCCTGCAACGTGATCATGATCCGATCATAGAAGGCCAGCACCTGATCGAAATCGGCCGCGCTCCACTGTTCCACGTGATCCATATCTGGACCGGATGCCTCTTCCGCATCGATCTGCTCGCCGGCTGCCAGCATTTCTCCGGTATACCAGGCCAACTGCACGCACTCGGCAGAGGGGTTGGCGGAAACCCCGTTCGAGCCCCCCGGATGCCCGATCACGAGCAGGGACAGAATCATCACACTCGCGAGTAATCGCCTGCCGAACATGAATGACCCCCTCGCAACCGACAAGGTGGATACGGCCGGTACGGATCGGCCTGCTGAGCATGCGGTTGCTTCGTCTCAGCAGTGTTGCAATCAGCCCCCTGTCTGTCAATAACTCGGGTTCCCCAACTGGTCGGAAGCGAAGGGCCCCCGCACCCGTCCGTCGAACCGATCGAATCAACGGAGGCGCTCCGACTTCTCACCAACTCGTCCTATACTCGCCCCGGACCCGGGCCATCCCGGACAAGCAGGAATCCAAAACGCGCAGATGCTTACCCTCACCTTTCTCGGAACCGGCACCTCCAACGGCGTACCCATGATCGGCTGCGACTGCGATGTCTGCACTTCTTCCGACTCGCGTGATTTTCGCAATCGCACCTCGGCGTATCTGGTTTGGGGCGGTCTGCATCTGTTGATCGACACCGCCACCGAGCTGCGCCTGCAGGCGCTCCAGTACGGGATTCGCGAGGTCGAGGCGGTGCTCTTCACGCATGCGCATGCCGACCATACCGGCGGGTTCGACGAGCTGCGCCGCTTCAACGAGCTTGCTCAGGCGCATTTACCCGTCTACGCAGGTCCAGACACCGCCGATGTGTTGCGCGAGCGGTTTGCTTATGCCTTCGAGGATGTCTTTCCTTTCTATGGAGGGAAGCCCGACCTGATCCTGCACGACGTGCGCGGTCCCTTCGAGATCGAGGGCAAGACCATCGTTCCCATCCCCGTCACCCATGGGCGCACCAATGTGCTCGGTTATCGTTTCGGTCCGCTTGCCTATGTCACCGATGCCAAGATCGTGCCGGATTCCTCGATCGAACTGCTCCAGGGCGTGGATACCCTCGTCATCAATGCGCTGCGCGAGAAACCGCACCCCACCCATCTCAGCTTCAGCGAAGCCATCGAGCTGATCGAGCGGATCGCGCCACGCCGCACGTACCTCGTCCATCTCTCCCACGAAACCAGCCACGTCGCCGCCTCTGCGCTCCTCCCACCTGGGGTCGAAGTCGCCTATGACGGTCTCACCATCACCGTCGACGACTAAGGCTCATCCCAGTTCCCATATCGTCATCCCGACCGAAGTGGAGGGATCGGTTGTGCCTTGCAACCCTGCCTTCGCTTACCAAGCATCCCGATCCGGCATTCTCACGGCACGATCCGTCAATCGTTCGTATTGTTAGCACCGCGAAGATGCGGCTCCACCACCCATAGCCAGGGATTCATCGACTCACGTGACCACCCAATCCGACCCGATCGAATCCCAGCCAGCCGCGAAGCACGCCTTCCTTCCTGAGCTGGCACTCCTCACGACGGTCACGCTTTGGGCGACGACCTTCATCGTCACCAAGGACGCCTTCACGCAGATCAATGTGATGGCCTTCGTTTTCATCCGCTTCCTGCTGATGACGATGATGGCGTTTGCCATCCTTTTTGTCATGCGTGCACGTCACCCGGAGATTCCGATCACCCCGCGTCGCAGCGATCTGCCCCGCTTCCTGGTCGCCGGTCTTGCCGGTTTCACCATTTATCAACTTGGCTACAACCTGGGGCTGGATCGCACTTCGATCTTTTCTGCCTCGCTCCTGATTTCCACCAGCCCGCTATTTACCATTCTGGTGCTGACTGCTATTGGCGAGCGACCACCAGCGGTGGCCTGGATCGGGGTGGCCGTGGCTATCGTTGGCGTCGCCATCTTTCTCAGCAACAAATCGAGCGGCGAGCATTCGCTTATCGGCGATCTGCTTTGCTTCATGGCCGCGGCGGCTTTTGGCCTTTACAGTGTGATCAATCGGCCCCTTGCCCGCAGCTATCCCCCAGCCACCTATACCGCCTGGACCCTGTTGCTCGGCTCGATCCCCCTGGTGCTGGCCGGCGCTCCTGCCGCCAGGCAGCAGGATTGGGCTTCCCTCGACACCGGGAGCTGGCTGGCCATCGTTTACGTGGTCATCTTTCCGGTCTATATCGCGTACATGCTCTGGAATTTTGGTATCGCCCGGCGGGGCGCCGCCATCGCCACCAGCTTTGGCTTGCTGGTGCCGATCATCGCGGGAACGCTCTCGGCCCTGATCTACGGCGAATCGTTCGGGCCCATCAAGCTGGTCGGCGCGGCCCTGGTGCTCGGCGGCTTGCTTTTCATCCGCATCGGTCCCAGATGGATTGGCACGCGCGACGCCGCGAAACCGGCGAACTAATTGGGATGGACCGCACAGGTGACGTGTCACCAGATCATCCGGTCAAAACATGCCCAAGGCCGGTACACGGACTACATCCATCGATACGTGTAGCCGCCGGCCCTGTGCCGGCAATGTTGTCGGTCACCGATCCCAGTGTTGTTTCCCCTGCGAAGCCAGGCATTCACGAGGCATTCGCCGGCACAGGGCCGGCGGCGACAGGGATGTCACATTGGACAACGTTGGCAACATTGGAGTTAGTGACGGGCAACATCGCCGGCACAGGGCCGGCGGCTACCGGGTCCATTCCGAGCTTGTGACGACTGGCAATTGCAAGGCCCGTTCTCGTTCCAGGTCGAGGTTGCCGATGTGCAGTGAGAGGGGTGATTGCACCCATTTGTAGATCGACTGCAGGAACAATCGGACGAACTTCTCACATACCCGTCGACCGTGTCGCGTGCGATGTCCGGGAACATCTCGGCCACCACGAGTTCCACCTCGTCCGGTGTCATCTTCTCCCCGGCAAAGAGATAGAAGCAGGCATCCAGCACCGTGAACGGCATCAGCTCTTCTTCGCCGCTCTGGTTCGGAGCCAGCTCTGGACCGGCCGGTTTCTCCAGTACGGCGGCGATTCCGGGATACCCTCGCGTTTCCAGCAGGTAATCGAGCAGATACATCACGACCGTTTTCGGGACGTTGGCCAGTACCGCCAGCGCGCCCATCAGGTCGCCACCGACGGTTGTGTACCCGACCGCTTTCTCGGTCATGTTCCCGGTTTGCAGGAACAATCCCGAGGCCGAGTTCGACCAGTTCCACATTCGCTGCGCCCGGATGCGCGCCTGGATGTTTTGCTCCGTGATCGGCGTCAGCGTCTGCCCTTCGTCGAGCATGGCGAGTGCCGCTTCGCATCTCGCGCTCGAAGGCGTCGTCGATCGAATCGATCGTCGAGCGGCACCCCGAGATCGCGCGCAAATCGTCTCCGCCGCCGTGTTGCGTCTCGTGCGAGGAGAAGCGCGATGGCTGATAGAACGCCCGGATCAGCGATCCCGGATCTTCCGGCCGCGCCTTGCTGGCATAGCGATGCGCGATGAGCAGTGTCAGCAGCGAATCACGGCCACCCGAGAGTGAGATCCCGATGAGCTTGAACACCCGGTTCTTCTCGAAATAGTCGCCGATCCCAAGCGCTAGCGCGTCCAGCATCTCCTCACAGAGCTGTTCTCGCGCGGTCGAAACCGGAGCGTTCGCCGGAAGGAAAAAGCTCTTCTGGGCGGGAACCGGGATAGGTCAGTGTGGCTCGTTGCGCCGCGGTCGAGAACTCTTCCGCGGGGATGACCAGCGTGTCCGGCACGTCGAACGTTTCCAGGATACTCGTGCAGATCGTTGCGCCAGGTCGTGTTCTCGGCGCGCAACCGCAATGTGCGGTCCAGATCGACTACTGCGGTTGAAAAACCCTGCTCGAACCGGGTTGCTTCCAGCATGGTTTTGCCGTTCTGGTTCACCCAGCCGCCGCCATCGAAGATCAGCCCGTCGTTCGAGCCGATCAGGTTCGTATATGCCAATGTGCACTGGTTGTCCGCCGCCCGAGTCGAGATCAGCTCGCGACGCGTCTGGAAGACGCCCACCCGGAAGGGCGATGCCGAAATGTTGCAGATCAGCTCCGCCCCGGCATAGGTGCGCCGGCGCATCGGCCCCTCGGCGCTCCAGAGGTCCTCGCAGACTTCCACCCCCATGATGCCGAAATCGAACTCCAGCACCAGATCCCCGAACGGCACACCGCGATGATCGTCGAGCAACAAGGGTATGCCGGGCGACATCGTCCGCTGCTCGTAGAAAACGCCATAGTTCGGCAGCTTTTCTTTCGGCACCAGCGCCTGAATCTCGCCCCCTGCCACCACTGCCGCGCAGTTGTAATGCAACCCCTGATGATCGATCACCACGCCGATTACCAGCACCATCGGCAGCTCGGCCGTTTGCGCGGCAATCGATACCAGGGAATCCCATTGCCGGTCAACGAACCCCTGCCACTGCACCAGATCCTCGGGCTGATAGCCGCCGATCGCCTGCTCGGGAAAGAGCGCGACGGTCACCGCCTCGGCCGCCATGGCCCCGGCAACGGCAATCATCTGGGTGGCGTTCGAATCGACCGCCCCCACTGTCGAATTCGTGTTTCCAAGCCCGATCTTGATCAGCCGCATGTTGCGTGTTCCTTGCCTGTGTCCGGAGTCCTGAGCCCGGTGACACTTTTCGGTCGTAGCTGAGGGCGTTCCTGCCCTCTCGTGCGTTGCTTCGCTTCCCGGAATCAGTTTTCCGAAGTCTCTTCCGCTGGTACCAGCACCACTGGAGCGATTCGTTCATGGATGATCTTCTGCGCCACACTTCCCAGCAGGAAGCGCCGGAAGCCCGTGCGCCCGTGACTGGCCATCACGATCAGATCACCCGGTTCGATATATTGCTGAATCGCTTCGACTGTGCCGCCTTGCAGCACTGTCTTGAGGATCCCGGCGGGTACATCGCCCAAGAGCGTCGCGCCCTTCGTGAGCTCGTCGTTCGCCTGTTCGGTGAAGTCGCTTTCCACCTGGTTGTAGAGATCGGAGGTGACTGGGGCCAATCCCTGCCCGGTCATCGAAAACTCGAGAGACGGATTGATCACCTGCACCAGCACGACCGGCAGATTCGTGCTTCGTGCCAGTCGTCCCGCCACCGGCAACGCGGTTTCCGCCGTTTCCGAGCCGTCAAGCGGCACCAGAATTCGTTTGAGCTCGACGGACTTAATCGCGTCGTCCGATTCTGGGCCCGGGTGAATGATCAGTACCGGTTCCGACGACGTGCGCATCAGATTATCGGCCACGCTTCCAAACGCCCAGCGGCTCAACGCTCCGCGGCCGGAGCTACTGATTGCCAACAGGGTTGCCTTGCGATCCCGCGCGATTGCGGTGATCGCTTCGACGGTGTCGCCCGCGAACGATTCGACCTGCGGTTTCTTGCCGAGGACGGAATCCCACCGTTTTGCAACCTCTTCGAGCCGATCGTCCGCCGCCTCCCGTTCCTGCGCCACGACGTCTTCCATCGTGAGCTCGACATCGCCGAAGAGCCCGCGCGCCGGGCCGGACGGATAGAACGCCTGGAAAAAGAGCAACGTCCCTTCAGGCCCGCGTAATGCCTCGGCATAAGGGATCACTTGTTCGGCCTGCTCGGAACCATCGAGCGGCACGACGATCAGCTCGTGGTCGGATGTGTGGGCCATCGATGGCCGTCCTTTCGGTAGTGCGTATGGCGGTTCGATTGCGGACCGCGCGACCAATGAACTCCTGGGGCAATTATCGGTGATTCGTCCGATACCCATCGGAGCGCAACCCTGCCTCTGCTACCATCGCATTGCGAACACGTGCGTCATTCATCTACGAGGAGCTCCCATGCCGTTGGCCACCGATTCGTTCATGTATCAGACGATGCACCGTCAACCCGCCGATCTGCGCAATCTGATCGAAAACGGGTGGGAGCAAGCCGCTGAAGCCGCCGAAATTATCGAGTCGGCGCGCCGCGTTTTCGTGACCGGTATCGGCACCAGCTATCACGCCGCGCTGGTCGGGTCCTGGTTTATGCGCGCCACCGGCAAGGACGCGCGCGCCGTTTCTTCCTTCGATCTCGCTTTTTATCCCGAAAGCTGGACCCTGCATCCTGGCGATGCGGTCGTGGTTATGGCGCATACCGGCGTCAAGACCTATTCAAGAGTTGCGCTCGACCGCGCTGTGGAAGCCGGGGCGGCGGTTATCTCGGTGGGAAGCGCGGCGGCTGAGCACCCGGGGTCCAGAAAGATCATCCGCACCATCGAACGGGAAAAATCGGCCGCCTATACCTCGTCCCATCTGAGTGCCATGACTGCGCTCGCCCAGATCGCTTACCTGATGGGGTCCGAATGGAACGCGTCTGGTGTGCAGGGGTGGAAAGAACGGCTGACCGAGCTGCCCGATCTGATCCAGGGCATCCTCGACCGGCAAGACGAGGTGAAAGCGATCGCCGGGGAAGCCATCGCCCGACGTACTTATGTCGCCGGCGCCGGGCCCAACGAGGCCACCGCGCTGGAAGCTGTGATCAAAGTGCGCGAAGCCGCCTATGGCTGGATCGATGCTATGGCCGCCGAGCAATTCCTGCATGGTCCGCTGATCGGCGTCCATCCTGGCGATCTCGGCGTCATGATCAATGTTCCCGGCGCTGCTCTTCAGCGCACCAGTGATATCGCCCGCGTGCTCGATGGTATCGGGCTCGATCTCTGGCTGGTCGGACAGGGTGTGGACGCGCTTCCAAACGCCACTGTTTTCTCTTTGCCTGACTTCCCGGAAATCCTCTCTCCGTTGCTGGCTGTCGTTCCCATGCAGATGCTCGCCTACGAGATGGCGGTGTTGAAAAACCTCGATCCGGACACTTTCCGCCGCGATGACGACATCTTCAAGAACGCCCTTGGTGTGCTCACGCTTTAGCGGGCAGCGGGTCGGCAGGGCGGGTAGCAGGTAGTACCTCCCGCTTCCTTTTGAATACTCAGAAATGGGAGAAGGAAGTGGGTCAGGGGGACGGATGGGGTCGAGCCCGAAGTCCTCGCCGACCTAATCCGCGACCTAGTCCGCTATCTGTTCCACACCTTGAGACGGTTCACATCGAACCCAATCGCTCCACTTGGCAAGAGTCCTTCGGTCGCTGCGGTTGGTCGAATCCCATCAACCCTGCGCAAGACATAGACCGCTAGCGCCCGCAAGATCGCCGCCGCCGGAATTGCCAGCACGACTCCCACCGCCCCAGCTACCTCGCCGCCGATCGCCAGCGCCAGCAGCACGATGACCGGAGGAAACTCGATCGAGTTCGACTGAATCTTGGGCGAAATGAACCATCCTTCCAGTGCCTGAATCACGGCGAAGACCAGCACCGCCCAGATGGCCTTGTCTGGTTGCGTCACGAGTACGACCGGGAATGAGATTACGAAGGCGATCCATGGTCCCAGGATCGGGACGATCTCGCCCAGAAAGGCGATGACTCCGAGTGCCAGCCAGAGATCGATGCCAACCGCCCAGTAGCCAGCCGCGGTGATCACGCCCACCACCGCCGAGCTGATGATCACGCCCCGGGTGTACGCGGCCAGGATTCCGTCGGCAATCGCGGCAACCGCCAGCGTGTCGTCCACCCAGCGCTCGGGCATCAACTTCCGGATCTGGCGTTTGGAGTTGGGCCGATCGATGAGCACGTAGATCATGAAGACGGGCACGATGATGAACGCCAGCACCGCTTCGATGATCGACCCGGTTGCACTGAAGAGGTAGTCCAGCAGTCCGGTCGCTGAGGTGAGTATGGTTTGCCCCAGATTGCCGAAGTTCTCGTCGATCCACGTCTGTGCTTCTGCCGGAACAAGATCTGCGTACCAGTGGCTGATGCGGGAGTCTTGCGTGAGGCCGGTCCAATACGCAGGGAAGTCGTTGGCAATATCGTCGATATCGTCGATGACCGGTTGCGCGACGAAAGCGCCCAGCACGATTGCCGCCACTATCAACATTGCTACCGAGAGCAAGGTCGCCAAGGGCCGGCGCAGTTTCTCCCATCGTCCGTGACTCGGGACGAGCCTCTCGATTCCGCGCACCACCGGGAGCAACAGGTACGAGAGCGTGATTGCCAGCAGGTAGGGACCCAGTTTGCCTCGCGAGAGATAGAGAATGATGAGGAGGATCAAAACCAGAATGATGGTGACCAGATGCCGCGGTTGAAAATCCCGCCAGGTCGCGCTTTGTGGTGCGTCGCTCACCTCATCCGTCATTCCGCTCCCACTCCCTCTTTATCGCCAGCCGGTAGCGCTTACTCCCAGGATCACGAGACAGCTTACCCGACCACCCACTCCACACACAGCGATGGCATGGCAGCCGCCTCTGCGGCGGCACCGACGGCATTCGGGAGACATCTCGTGCACGCATGATCGCCGGCGACGCCCTGGGGGACGATCTGCGTCACCGCGAACGAGAAAGCAAAAAAGCTACGGCGCTGGTGGCAACATCGACGCCAGGAGCGCCATGTGCAATGTCAGATGGCTTTCTGGATTGATGGGTTCCGCCCCTGTCAAGGTGCCGATCTGCTTCAGCCGGTAAGAGAGGGTATTGCGGTGGACACCCAGCCGGGCGGCCGCTTCCACCTGCGATCCGCCTGCTTCCAGATAGGCCAGCAGTGTTGCCCGCAGGGTCCCGCGGCGATCGGCAGTCAGCAGTTTGCCCAACGCATCGGTGGCGAAGGCATCGAGCTCTGCCGATCCCCAGAGTGGGTAGAGCAAGCGGTAGACCCCGACATCGGCGACCCGGTCGAAACGCAGCGTTTCGCCATCGACCAATCGATGTTCGAGCAGCGCCGCAACGAAGCGCGCTTGCCGCGCTGCTTCAGGGATTTGCGCGGCGCCCAGTCACCGGGCCGGAAATCGCTGCCCAGTGTCCCGGGGGAGCACCTTTCCGGGTGGCATTGCTCATACGTGGTTTGCGCTCGGCTTCCGGCGATTTACCCCGACCGCGAATCTCGATCAGCGTGGCCGCATAGTTATCAAAATCAGCAGCGTCATGCACCGAACCAAAGAGCGTCAGATCGCGCTGAATCGCCAATCGGTCGATGGGATTCCAGCTCAGCACCACGCGGTATGCGCCGTTGGCCGGTAGCCCCAACGCTGCCGCCCCTCGCGCGGCATCGGACGCCGGTGCGGAAAAGAGGCCAGCAAGCGCAATTGCTCGCGCGTTGCCGCGGGGGCGCACCTCGATGGCATGGGCCAGCGCGGCTTCCACCGCCACGGCCAGGCGGTCGGCCACCAGCCGGGTCAATGCTCGCCGGTCGTCGGTCACCGGGCCGAGCCAGAGGGTTTCCGTTCCTGCCAGACGGGTACCGTAATAATCGCCGTTCCAGGCGTGACTGCTGGAAATCGAGCGGAGCTTCGGTGACAGTCCGTTTTGCGGAGCAGAGGACGCCAGTAGCTCCGCGTTTGGCCCAACTACCGCGACGTTCATTTCCAAATACGCGGCGGCCGATTTGAGCACTTGCTCGACATCGACACCCAATGAGTTCGCTTGCTGCAACACCCGGGCCAGCTCGGTGCCGGAGCGGTAGATCGAACCGCGTTGCTCGGTCAGCAGGCGATTGACGTCGCTTTCCAGATCGACGGGAATCGGGTCTGCCAGCAGGCGCACCAATCCCTCGGGTACTTCGAATGGGGTGTCGAAAATGATGCCGGTGGCGCCGCGGCTGGCGATCTCGCGCAGGAGCTCCAGCAGGGGGATTCCGGTATCGGCCACCGTGCGGTGCGGCACGATGACCAACTCGCCGCCGCGTAAGGGCGGAAGCAACGGTTGGGAGGCGCGCACGGTCACCACCCAGGTGACTTCGCGATCCTCGACCGATCCCCGCAGATCGCTCTCGTCAAAGGCATCGTCGTGATAGAGCGATAGACGCGGTTCCCACGTGAGAAGATCGCCTATTGTAATTTCGGCCATCGCGACGTTACCTTGGAGCTTCGTGCGTCATTGTTAAGCGTGCACAGCGCCAGATCGTGTATGAATGGTCACAGTAGCACATGTCGCCTGAACCACTACCTGCCGGGAATTCTTCTTGTCTACATTGCACAAGCCACAGTTGAAACACCGGGAGAGCGACGGGCTTAGCGCCCAATCGTGGGTGGTGGTCGCCGTTGCCTCGTTGGTCGGGGTGGCGGCGTTTCTCTATCCTTTTCTGCTGCCGGTCATCGCGCCGAGCGGTGAGGAGCGCGCTCGCGCGGGTGATGCGCCGATCCTCTTTGCCTTTGTCACCATGCTCTGTTTGATCGCCATTGCTATCGAGCTCGATCCCGCTGGTGAGCGGATCGGCGGGATCTCTGCCTCGAAGCTGGTCGCGTTGCTCGGGGTGCTGGTTGCTGCCAACGCCGCGCTTCGCTTGATTCCGACCTTCCTCGGAGCTTCGCCGATCTTCGCCTTGATCATTCTGGTGGGCGCGGTCTTTGGTCCTGTTTTCGGGTTCCAGATGGGCGCGCTCACGTTGCTGGTGTCGGCCTTTCTCACCGGCGGGATCGGTCCCTGGTTGCCGTTTCAAATGCTCGGTGCCGGGTGGGTTGGGCTGGCGGCCGGTTTTTTGCCTCAACCAGCCAATCAGCGCCACCGTCTGATGCTGCTGGCCGGTTTCGGAGCGCTCTCGGGATTCGCCTATGGCGCGTTGCTCAATCTCTCGTCCTGGCCCTTTGCCGCGCCGGGGGCCGGCCAGGACCTGGGTCTTTATTGGAATCCTTCGCTCTCAACGGCTGAGTCGTTGGAGCACTATGCGCGTTTTTACCTCGTCACTTCGCTCTGGTACGACGCGTTCCGCGCGTTCGCGAACGCTGCGATCATCCTGCTGATTGGCGCGCCGTTGCTGCGAACTCTCGACCGCTCCCTGGCGCACTTTTCCTGGCGCCCGTGGAGTGCCATACCTCCTGCAGACATCCTGGGTGAGGCGGCGGTTAGACCTGAGGGGAGCACGGACTTCGCTTCGCCGGAGTAATTTGCGCTTGTTCCAGCGACGCTGCGGCGATTCTCATCCCAAACCTTGCAACAGCGAACAAAGCACTGCCCCGGTCGGATGGCGACCGGGGCAGTGTCGAGGGGCGCGGTTGAATTAGGCGGTGGCGGGACCGAGATATCGGCCGGCGACGAAGCCGGTGAGGTCGCCGGAGGTGATTTCGAACCAGGCGATGCCTTCAGCTTCGGTGGGGCCGCTGACGATGGTGATGGCGTCCCCAGTTTCGAGCTGTCCGATGGGATCGCCTTCGGTCGAAGCGGCAGCGCGGAGGTTGAGCGGGCCATCCGCGACTTCGGCAGCCGCGCCGACGGTGATGCCGCCGGTGATGAAGTCGCCGGCGACGTAGCCGGTGACGGCGGTGTCGCCAGTGCCAAAGGTGACGGGATACCAGTCGTATTCGCCGCCGAGGACCGGAGCGTCGTTCACAGTACCGACCGCGCCATCAGCCAACTCGCTGACAATGTCGGCATCGATGGAGGCATCGGCGCGCAGATTGACCGATTCGCCATCGCCGGCGATGAAGACGTAGGAGCCAGTCGGGAAGGCGCCGGTGGTGGTCGCAGCGGTCGATGTGTCACCCGTTTCGCTCGTTGCGTCGGCGGCTGGAGTTGCCGTGGTTTGCGCGCCGGCCGGTTCGGTGGTGGTTGCGCCGCCAACCTGGCCGAGGTAGACGCCAGCCAGCCAGCCTTGCTCACCGTAGATGGTATCGACCTGGTACCAATCGAGGTCGTCGACGACTTCCGGGCCGCTGACGATGGTGACGGTGTCACCTTCGACCAGGCCACTGATGACGTCACCGGTGGTGCCGGCTTCGGCACGCAAGTTCATGGAATCGGCAATGACCTCGCGCTCGGTGCCCGTGGCCAGCATCGCGCCGCCCTTGGCGATGCCGAACTGGTCGACCGCCACCCAGCCGGTGATGCCGCCTTCGGTTTCGACCTGATACCAATCGACGCCGCCCACCGGCTCGGGACCGGCAAGTACGGTGACGGTGGTGCCTTCGTCGATTTCGGTGAGGGTCGCGGCTTCGGATCCGGCGGCGTTCTTGACGTTGGCCTTCCCGTTGAGCAGCATGAGCTCGGTCCCGTAGGGATATTTGCCCGTGGACAGCGCCGCGGCGGCCGCATCGGCCTGGGTTTGTGGCGTTTCTGTAGTTGCCGGGGTGGTGGTGTCCTGGGCAGTCGCCGAACGCGCCGGTATGCCGGCAAGCGTTGCAGCGAGCAGAGCGGCCAGTGCCAGCGAGCCGATTGCTCCGCGAATCCGATAGTTCATGGTTCCCCTCATTGTTCTCCGCGGCCGCAGGGTTCGGCAACGGCTGGTGCACAATGCCGCGGTCAGCCACCGCGCACACGACGTGCGGACATCCGAAATTGCTGACGTCAAACCAGCAACGGTGACGTCAGACATGCTGCGCGGGGTAGTTAACAGTTACGGGGTAGCCTCATCATAGCAGGAGATGACCGTACTCTTCTACCTGTTCTGGACGTACGCGAGAAGCCTGAGGATCGAATGGGAAGGCCAGGAGCCGGTCTGTGCGGATAACCGATCGGGGCGACACGGAAACGCTCTCGCCGGGGCGTGCCGAGATGATCGTCTGGCTGATGGCGCTGACCACGTTCGCCTATGTCAGTCTTGCTATCTCGCTGAGCCCGTTGTTGACCTCGATCTCGGAAACGTTCGGGGTGTCGGAAAGCGCGGTCGGGCAGCTTGCGACCATCCAGGGCATCGTGGGGACGATTTCCGCGCTGGTTTCGGCGCCGTGGATGAACCGATTTCCACGCCGGACGTGGCTGCGGGCTGAGCTGATGTTGCTCTGCGTCGGGGTGATCCTGGCCGCGCTGGCACCGACCTTTCCGGTGATGATCGCCGCACGGGTGATCACCGGCATTGCCGCCGGTGCGTTGGTGGCCAACTGTTTCACTGCAGCCAGCGAGGTGGTGCGCGATCCCAAACGGCAGGGGCGCGCGGTGGGAATCGTCGCCTCAGGTACCACGGTCGCTACCATGATCGGATTGCCGGCAGTGGCGTGGTTTAACGATCTGGCCGGTTGGCGGATAGCGATGGGTGGCATGCTCATCCCGATAGTTGCGAGCCTGGTGGGAACCACCCTTTTGCCAGACGGCCGCAGCCCGGCGGATGCGGCGGATGGTCATGGCGAGCCGATCGATAGCCGCTCGGTCCGCCGGATTCTGCGTGGGGATCCCGCAACGCTGGTGCTCATCATTGTGGGCGGGTTAGTCTTCGCTGCCTATATTGGATGGATTACGTATTACAGCGCCTATATCGAACGCGATTTTTCGGGAGGGGCGCGACGTATTGGATTGCTCTTTCTGGTCGGCGGATCGTTCGAGTTAGTTGGGAACTTTGTCGCTCCAGCCATTTCGCATCGCGTGGCGGTGCGCTGGGTAACGGTGGTTGGGACGGTGGGGATCGCCGTCGCGTTACTCGGGAGCGGGGTGGCGTTGGATTCGGTGGCGGGACTCTTCGCCGGCATCGCGCTGCTCCATTTGGCTACGTCATTTGCCTATGTTGGGCTCAATACTCTCTTGCTTCAGCGGCCGGCGGCGATTCGCGGAACGGTGATGGCGCTTTCGTCGGCGGCGGTCGGGTTCGGCGGCGCGATGGGTGCGTTGATCGGGGGGATCGTGCTTGCGGCGACGGATGATTACGAGACGGTGTTTCACGTGTTGGGGGTGCTCATGGGATGCGGTGCGGTGGCATTGTTTCTGGTGGTGCGCTCCGGCGAGGGAAGCCAGGTAGTACAGGAGGAAAGCGCTTGACGACCTTGATCGATCCGGGACCGATCGAATTCGACGCCGAGGTGCTGGGCGAGGGGGGCGGCTCCTGGGTCGAGGTGCCGTTCGATCTCAAGCAGACCTATGGCAAAGGGAACCTGGTGCCAATTGTTGCCACGTTCAATGGCACGGTGCGATATCAGGGTTCGCTGGCGAAGATGGGTGGTCTTGCGCCGATGTTGCTGGTACGCAGCGATGTGCGCGAGGAGCTTGGCGTTCAGGTCGGCGACCAGGTGCATGTGCGGATCGAGCTGGATTCCATGCCGCGGGTGGTGACGTTGCCAGCCGATGTGGAGGCGCTCGTCGAGGCCGATCCATTGGCTGCTGCCACGTGGGAGTCGCTTTCTCCCAGTAGCCGGCGTGATTATTCCCGTTGGATTCAGGAGGCGAAGCGGCCGGAAACACGACAGCGACGAGTCGAGGAAACGGTGCGCAAACTGGCGGCGGGTGAGAAACTGCGCTAACACCGTCAGGGAACCGTGCGTGATGGACAATTGCCGAGCATCGATAGCATTGGCAGGCGCGAGATGATCGAACCGGAGGATCTCAGATGAGCGACGGGCCGCTTTTCCCGAAAAAATCCGACACCAATGAGGAACCTTCGACCGGATCGCAGGTCGAGATCGAGCGAACGGACGATCCGAATTTCGGTAAGCCGACCACCCGGGGTCGCAGCGGCTTGCCGACAACGCCGGGGAGGCCGGTCGGCTGCGGATCGTCGGTCTTCGTGCTGATGCTGATCGTCGCACTGACTGTCGCGGGGAGCGCCTTGCTCTAGCGACTTGCCAGCGCAGAACGCGTCCCTGGCAATCAATCCAACATCGAGCCGCCGGAAGGGTGGATCGCACATGCTGGTTTCGATCCTTACTCCTTCGCTCGATCAGGTTCGCTGGCTGCCCGACAATCTGGCGTCGGTCGCCCGGCAAACCTACGGCGACATCGAGCACGTGGTCATCGACGGTGGATCGACCGATGGATCGGTCGAGCTGCTTGCTGCGCAGTCGTGGTCCGGGTTGCGGTGGACGAGTGAACCCGATCGGGGGCAGTCGCATGCGCTGAACAAGGCGCTCGCTGTGAGCTCGGGAGCGATCATCGGGTGGGTCAATGCCGACGATGGCTATGTCGACCAGCGGTCGGTGGAGCGCGCGGTTGCGTGTTTTCGCCGGTATCCCGAGGTGGATGTGGTGTACGGGCATTCGCTGATGGTGGGCCCGACGAACACGGTCTTGCAGGTGCTCTGGGCACCGCCTTTTTCGCCGCGATTGACCCGGTACGTCACGCCATTTTTTCAGCCGGCCGTCTTCTTTCGCAGGACGGTGCTCGATGCCCTTTTCCTGGATGAAGGGTTGCATTTCGTTATGGATTTCGACTTGTGGCGCAGGCTTTGGCCGGTGGCGATGTTTCGGAGAATTCCGCTGTTCGTGGGGCTCGAGCGGCACCAGCCGGATCGGAAGGTCTATTCCGAGGCGTATCGGCTGGAACGAGCCGAGTATTTTGCCGAGCACGTGCCAGGGCGGGATCGGTTTGCGAATCGGTTCGTACGAAGCTCGTATGCGGTGGCGGAACGCGCCGTGGGGATTCCCATGGCGGAGCGAGCGCGACGATCGATCGAGCCGGCTATTGAATTGCATTGGCCGGAATCGCGCCGTCTTTGGCGCACGCAACTGGTGCTGCAGCGAGAGACGCTTCCGGTCGATTGACGCAAGGCGGAGATTCGGAAACTCGATACCAGTGGAGCGGGTTTCGAGATGATTGACCTATTGGGAGCGCGTTTTGCTCACCACCGTTGTCGACCTTTGGCCGATCGCAGGGCACAGAGGCACCTGCGCTACGGCCATCTGGTCAAGGGTGTTGCCCAGTTGCAGGGGAACGAGCGGTCCCTCCGCTTCGGTCGGGACGACGGGACCGGAAGCGCAAACGCCCGGGAGCTCCCGGGCGTTTGCACCATTCCGATATGTCCGGTTCGACGCGTCTAGGCAGTGACCGGACCGAGATACCGACCCGCCACCCAGCCAGTGACCGAATCGGTGGTCGTGACCTGGAACCAGTAGATTCCATCGATCACTTGGGGATTCACATTGAGCACGCTCACCTGCGCGCCCTGCGCCAGGCTTTGCACGATGCCGCTGCCGGTGCCGGCGGATGCACGCAGGTTGATGGGGCCGTCAGCCGACCACCGCGACCTCACCAAGGGCGAACCCGCCCGCGACATATTCGCTGGCGACATAGCCGGTGATGCCGTCGTTCTCGACCTGATTCCAGGCGTAGCTATCGGCCATGGTGGTTTCACCCAGGACGAGCATGCCGTCGCCATCAGTCAGGCTGGCGAGAATTTGACCGCTGGTGCTCGGGGTAGCACGCAGGTTCAGCGGCGGATCGGTGACAAAGATCCAGTCACCGGCGCCGAAGTTGCCGCTGGGTGGTGTGACGGGCGGGGCATCAGAGAGTGACAGGTATTCGGCGGCGACCCAACCGGAAACCACTCCGCTGACGTCGATCTTGTACCAGTCGCGGCTGTCGGCGGTGGTCGGTCCGCCGGTGATGACCGCGGAGGTGTCCTTGAAGATCGTATCCAGCACGGTGCCGTTCAGGCCGGCTTCGCTACGAACGTTGAGCGAATCGGTGGTGACATAGACGACGTCGCCCGTGGCCCAGCCGGTTTTCTCGAGCAGCTCGCCTGCAATCCAGCCGGAGTTTCCGGTTTCGGTGGTGGCGCTGTACCAGGTGTACCCCTCGGCGGTGGACGGACCACCGGTGATGGTCAGGGTGTCACCGGTCTTGAGTACCGCGACCACGGAGTTGCCCGTACCAGCCGCACTGCGGAGGTTGGCGGGGCCATCGATCACGACGGCACGGTCACCGGCGGCAAAGTTTCCGGTGGGTGAGGGGTTCGGCTGATCGACCTTCTCGATGAAGTCGGCAGCAACCCAGCCATTGGCGCCAGCAGCGGTCTGCACCTGATACCAGGCATAGCCATTTGCGGCGGTGGGTCCGCCGAGGATGGTCAGCAGAGTTTCCTGCGGAACCGATTGAACGACCGAGGCGCTGGTGCCGGCGGCGGTGCGCAGATTGATCGGGCCATCGAAGACGACGACCTGATCGCCGACCGCAAAGTTCGCATCCGGTCCAGCGGAAAGTTCGAGAGCGTCGACGATCACCCAACCGTTTTGCCCAGTGCCGGACTGGACCTGGTACCAGTTATAGCCATTGGCGGTGATTGGACCGGAGACGATGGTGAGCTGCGTGCCTATCGCGAGTGAGCCGATGGAACTGGCTGTGGTGCCAGCGGCGGAGCGCAGATTGAGGGGTCCCTCGGCGACCACGACTTCGTCACCAGGGACGTAGACATCGCCGGTTCCGGCGGGTGCGACGCTGGTGTCGTCGGTGGAGGCGGAATCGACCGGTTCGTCGGTGGTGGTGTCTTCGATTGGAGCCGACTCGGTGGGAAGCGGGGCAGTTGTGGCGGTTGGGGACGGGCGTAGACCCGCGGTTGCTTCGGCCGTGACCTCGGCCAGCGGTTGGCTGACGGTTGGCTCAACGGGCGGCTGGGAGGTGGTTTCGTCGGCCGGTGGCTCGATCACGGGCGAGTCAGCCGACATGAGCAGGTACATGTCGAGCGAGGCCGATGGGCTGGAAGCGCTGGTGGTGAAGCGATAGTCGAAGGCGGCGGTTTGTCCGGAAACGACACCATCGCCCTGGACCAGGAAGGCCGAGGTTCCGTCTGGGAGGGTGCCGTGCTTGAAGCCCCATTCGTCGACGGACGAGCCGGAGCCAGTGGTATTCCAGCGGAAGGTGTTGCCGTCGAGGGAGGCGTCGCTGATGGTGAGGGGGGCGGTGGATCCGCTGATGGCGGTCAGGATGACGTCGACACCGCTGGTGACGGGGACGCAATCCTCAGTTGCCAGTTGTTGCAGGGTGACACCGGGAGGACATCGGTAAATGTCTAGCGAGAGGGTGCGCGCGGTGTTGTCTTGCGCGGCGACCGTTCGCATTCCCGCCAAAGGCGTGACCAATAGTCCAAGTAAAAGTGCCAATGTGGCAACGGTGTATCGCAGTCGCATGTGCATGCGGGCCCCCCATTTCCCTCGTCGACGGCTTCCTTCACAGCCGCCAGCGCCCATTATACGCACGTACACCCTGTTTGGGAACCCGGTGCGGTGAGGAAATCCCGCGTACGGACGCGGGTGAATGTGTCTTTGCGGTCAATGGAGGGTGTTTTGGTGACAATCAGGCATTACTTGGCGTGGCACGTATGGCACGTCGTGCCGGGATTTTGGCTGACGGAAATGCGGACGGCCTTCCTGTCTGGGAACGCCGTCTTGAAAAAGCGAGTTGGTAAGATCGAGCAGTCAGGCGAGATAGTCGTCGTAGGCCCAACCGGTGGCGGATCCGTCGACGAGCTTGACGTAGCGGAAGCCATTGTTCAGCTGATCGGTCGGCCAGACCATCGTTCCGGCCGGCATGACTCCGATGACGCTCGCCGAAGTGAGGCCGGTCGAACGCAGTTGAGTGTCACGCCGACTGACCGAAGCTGGCCGCTCGCGCCTCGCCGCCCCCGCCGGAAAGATAGTCGAGCGACATCCAGCCGGGCTGCATGGCGAAGCCAACACGCTGGAAGTTGCCCTGGAAGGCGTCGAAGACTTCGACCTGCGTGCCCGGTGGCAGCGTGCGGAGGACCGAATAGCCGGTGCCGGGGCCGCTGCGCATGTTGACATAGTCCGTAGTGGTCTTGTAGCCGAGGCTCGAGGTATGTCGGAGCTGCCACCGTTGCCGCTCGTGACGAAGTCCCGGTGCATCCAGCCGATGGTGCCCATATTCGACATCTTCAGAAAGGCGCCACTTTCCGGGCCGACCGCCTGCAGGGGCGATTGGGGCGGCAGGACTCGGATGACACCGTAGTCGAGCCAGGGCCGGTACGGAAGTTCACGTAGTCGGTGGTGCGATAGAAGCCGGCCGCGGCAGCGGCGACCTCTTCCTCACCAGCGGCGGAGGTGCCGGACGGCAACAGAGTTGCCAGCAGAAAGGGTGGCGCCGGCGACAAAGGCCGAACGCAGGAATGCGCGACGAGAGCGATTAGACGAGATGTTTTCCACGGTTAGCTTTCCTCTTAAAAGCTGCACATTAATAAACGACGATTAGGGTTGTGTGGCCGACTGGCCGGATTTCGCTTACATGTCTCTGTGTGTGCCTGCGCGCTTTCCGCTCCTTTCCAGGTTCGGCGGGGTTGTCCCGCCTCACTGATACCCAGTTTGCCTGCTCGTCCTGGATTGTCTCTCTGTCGAATGACGTAATTCCGCAGCAAAAGCTGCGGATTGGTAGTTCGACGTAGGGAGGGTCAACTCGATCGAAGCGAGCGAGATACGCCGACGGCTCGTACGGCGGTCTGGAATGGGCTCAGTCGCGGTAGGCGGCGATGAGGGTGTGGCCGGCGCGAGCCCAGGGGATGTCGATGCGGGAGTAGCCGGTGGCGCGTAGCCAGTCGATCTGGTCGATGAGGGGAGAGGGGAAGTCCATTTCGAGATCGGGCCAGTTGTAGATGTTCCAGTGGTCGTTGCGGAAGAATTCCCAGGCGGCGGGAGCTGCCGGAGAGTTCGATGGATTGTCGCTCGACGTCATCGTCCCAGGCGCGGGCCATGTGGCGGAGTGCAGATGGGCTGGCCGGTTCGATCAGATCGGCGATGAGGAGTGCGCCGCCGGGAGCGAGGTGGCTATGCAGATCGGCGAAGAGGTCGCGCTTGGCGGCGCCCTTGAGATGGTGGATGGCCAGCGAAGAGACGATGGCACGCAGGTCGTTTGGGAGGGCGGCGCGCCAGTCGGCATCGAGGAGCTGGAAGGTGCGGGTTTCCCAGCGGCCGGGGAATGGTTCCAGCGTACGGGCGGTTTCGGCCAGCATCTCATCGGAGCCATCCAGCGCAAGGATGGAGGCGTTCGGGAAGCGTTCGAGGATGGCGGCGGAAAGCCAGCCCGCGCCGGGCGCGAGCTCGACGACCGGGAAGATGTCGTCGAGCTCGGCCGGAATCAGATCGAGGAACGCGTCTCGCAGCTCATCGCGTCGGGGCGTGAAGATCTTTCCCTGGTCGATGAAGATTTTCGACTCGGATTCGTTCCAGGATCGTTCAGTCATAAGGATCGATAATCCAATCGGTACGGTGGTACGGATTACCACGGGGAAGTAGCGCGTGCTAGCACTCCCAGGGGAATTCGCCGAAGAAGGAGGAGTGCTTTTTCAGGTTGGCGCGGGCGTCGTCTTCGTTCAACGTTAGGCCATGAAGTGATTAAAATGCACCCAAGTTAGCTTCAACCTGGGCAAGGGATTCCAAGATCGGAATTGCTGCGGACCGTGCAGCGGCTTGGGCGGAAATAGCTCGGTCTCGCTCGAAAACCAACTCTCCATAACCTGAGGTTAATTTATTCACTATCTCGGCAGCGCGAACGGAGATTTCCTGATTAACCAAATTGATATCGCTCTGAGATATTGCCTTGCTAGGATCGAAAGCGAATCTGCTAGCATGACTTTTTCTCCATGAAACGAGGGAACTAGTCAGAGAATCTCCAAATCCTGGAATGGCTCTTACTCGGTTCCAAGAGACATCATTCGCCGTTTCGACGCCATAGGAAGCAAGCACCACGGACCGAGATGCGCCGATGCCTGTGATAGAGGCGCTATCGATTCTATATCGACTGAGGTAAGAAAAAAATTGCCGCTCTCGAGCCGATGTTCTTAACCGCTCGAGTTTCGCTTCTCTCGTGCGTGGAAGGCTGTCAAACTCGTTCTTGAGAGAGAGAAGCCGCCGTTCGATGGAAAGGTAATTCTCCGGACTGGCATTTTGGAATTGCTTGTCTAATGACTCGATTTGCTCCTCGAGCTGTTGCTTCCTTTCTAAAAGGATGCCTTTGTAAGATTTAGGCCCCTTAGTTCCTATCAGGTAGGCACAGCTACCTAGCACAATGGATCCAGCCAGAAGCATTGTTCTATATTCGGAGTTCGCGAGAAACAAGATAATCAACGACCAAATTAAAAGCACAAACGCTCCTGATAGAACACCGGCTCGATTATATTTGGATGCCATTGACAGTGCTTCTGTCGTCGGTGGAACTGGTTTGACTGGAAGCGAAATGCGTAGACTTGAAGTGGGCGGAGGAGCAAGAGATTCTATTCGATGCCAGATCTCCGTGATCGATGCGGTGAGCGGTTTAACTGAGAGTGAAATCCCTGAGAAGCTGAAATAAGTTACTTTAGTGGATTGCTCTAAGTAACACCAAGGACAGTGTTGCTCCCCTTTGAAATATTGATGGTTGCCATTTGTCGAGCAGACCCGGAGTGAGGCTGCGAGCTCACTCAATCCAACTTTCCATTCACTTGGAGTTGGACGGGAGCGCTGGATAGCACTTTCGGTTGAAAACGCGCGTTCGAAGAACTCGGCAACTGATGAAGAAAGTGAACTCAGTGCCAGTGTGCCAGGCGGTCTGGCCATCTGAAGTGATGGCGCATTTGCTCCGTACGCGAATCGTGTTTGGCGAATGGCAAGCTCAAGCGGCATCTCGCCGTGCCCGCTGTATCTACCAGCGAATGGATGGCGTCCCATGAAGAGGAGCTGAAAGATCACGACTGCCATACCAAAGCAGTCATGATTTGTAGTTCTCAGTTCATTTCGTAAAGCTTTACCCTGAAGTTCGGGTGGGGTATGAGTAGGCACCCCTAGGCCACACGGAAATATCCTAGTGCCTGAGCGAATTTGAAAACTATCGCAGTCCACAAATTTAACCGTTCCATCCTGTCCTACCAGGATGTTTCGATCATTTACGTCTCCTACAACTTGACCACGAGCGTGAACGATCTCGAAAGCTCGAGCGATGTTGGTAGCAACATGAATAAGGAAATGCCATCCTTGGCTCGGGAAGTGTTGTTTTCTGCTTTGCGGGCTATTCAAGAGATGTAGCTCTGAATAGCCAACCACGGACGGCATTACGAAGCCCATGACACCATCCGGAGGTCGCAAGACCAGCTTGTATGGCCAAGCCGAAACTTTAACGAGTGTGTCATCACTGCGGGCGACCATCGCTTCGGATTTTGTCAGTTCGGTCTAAAGATGGTTGATGGTGATAGACCTTGGCAACCTGAGGGGGCGTGCCTGCGAGGGCGTACACAACGCCCTCGCCACCGCGACCTATTTCCCTTCCCAGTAGGAGGGGCTTACCGCTTTCATCAGTGAAGATCTGATGGGACTGGATCGATCGGTGTCGTTGCCAGAAAGGACTACGCCTGATGACGCAGTGCCAGAATTAGTGACTTATCGTCATCCGTTCTGGAGTTCACTCTGGAGCCTCCTAGGAATTGGGCCAAGTCTTCCGAGCGATTGTAGCTGTATCCGGACCCTTGACCATGTAACGCAGAAAACATGGAGGAGAAGAATCCGTTGTGAGCGCTTTGCGATGCATACTCTAGAGCGATGGGCTGCAACCCATCAGACAGTAAGGCAAGTTGTAGAACTCGCGTTGAACTACGTTCAAACTTGAAGTGCTTTAGAAGCTCCATATCTGTCATAAAGTGTGTTGCGTTGACGTACTCTTCAGAGTCCCGGCCAGAAGATCCAGCTGAAATCCGGAACGTCCGGGTCGGCCACAACAATGCAGTCATCACCGACCTGTACGTAAACCGACGAGGATTCGCCGATGATTGCCGCGACCAGGGTTGCAGCGTCGTCCCGAAAATTGCGATGTTCAGCCTGGGCGAGTTGCGCGAAGCTCCCCGGCCGTAGCTAAGAGCCATCTCTCAACAACAGTCGAATCAACGCTTCGTAAAGAATTGCCGCTCTCGATGTACGTAATGACAGTTGACGCAAAGCTGTCACATACTAACTGTGAGGCGACCTCGGCTCGGGCTGCCGATCCTGCGCCGTCAGAAACAGATAGCGAGCAGTATTGATTCACCGCTATGTGAAACCAACACATCACATCGGGAAGCATCTTCGCAGGGCGAATTCGCTCTCACGTGAGAAGACCCGCGAACAGATGTGAACGCGTAAGTCCAACGTGTGCCCATTAATCAATTGAAGCCCAGCCGCCTGGTGCAGACAGGATTGGCGAGTGACACGTTGTCACCAGGCGTGGAATGAGATACTCCACTCAATGAACTTGAGAGCCAGCTGAAGAGCTTTTGGAACTGCAGGCCTGAGAGTTTTAGCGGATCACGCACGCTGATCTCAGCGAGTGTATCCCATATTTGCCTTTTCCACACCGATTGCGAAGAAAGAGAAGTGATTTTTGCGATTCTCCCTCCTTTACAAGTGCTTCATCATTTTTCCAAGGGTCAGTTGGCGCTCCGTCTGTAATTACGGAAGATCCACGGGCGGTAATAGGAAATACCATTTAAGCTTATAAGAGTCTTTCGCTCGCGCACCATCTTGACGCCGAGCTCGATGGCAGCTCCCATCGGAGTGTCTCCAGCAGGTTGTAGCGTAGGCGGGCGACGTCTTCGTTGAGGGTGAGGCCGTGGCCGGGGGCGTCGGTCATTTCGATGAAGCCGTCGACGATGGGCGGGGCGCCATCGACGAGATCCTTCCACCATTCGACATCGTGGGCGTGGAATTCGATGACGAGGAAGTTGCTCATCGCGGCGCAGACGTGGGAGCCAGCGACGGTGCCAATGGGGCTGGCGACGTTGTGCGGCGCGATGGGGATGTAATAGGTGTCGGCCCAGTCGGCGACCTTTTTGGCTTCCATGAGCCCGCCCATCTTGGGAATGTCGGGAGCGATGATGCGGGCGGCCTGTTTTTCGATCAGCTCGCGGAATCCGTGTTTGCGATAGAGATTCTCTCCGGTGCAGATGGGCGTGCGGGTGCTGTGGGTGACGAAGCGTTGCGCTTCGATGTTTTCGGGTGGAATGGGATCTTCCAGCCAGAGCAGGTCGTACGGCTCCAGCGCCTGGGCAAGGAGGATGGCGTCGTTGACCGCGAATTTCCAGTGGGCGTCCATGGCGACCATGACATCCGGTCCAACGGCTTCACGTACGGCAGCAGTGACATCGACCATCCAGTTGCGCTCGGCCGCGCCGATGGTGCGGTTCCAGGGCTCGCACCACTGGCGGCGGGGATGGGGATCGTCGGAGATATCGCGGGTGTAGGGATTGGTGGTGTCGAGGTCGAATTTGATGGCGGTGAAGCCCGCATCGGCGACGGCTTTACCGCGTTCTCCATAGGAAAGGGGATCGGGGGTCGCGCCGGCGTGGCAGTCGGCGTAGACGCGGATCTTGTCGCGATATTTTCCGCCAAAGAGGTTGTAGATGGGGGTGTTCAGGGCGCGGCCCATGAGATCCCAGAGCGCGATTTCGATGCCGCTGATGGCGGTGACAGTGGCGCCGCCGGTGGAACCTTCGCCGGAGAGACAGCGGATCATCAGGTCGACAAGCTTGCCGATGTTGAAGGGGTTTTCGCCGACGATGAGCGGCGCGGCGCGGTGGACCAGCTCGGCGACACCGACGCCCCAATAGGCTTCACCGAGACCGGTGATCGCCTTCGTCGGTTTCGATACGAACCAGGACCCACGGGAAATTGCCGTCGATGACGGCCGTGCGGACCGATGTGATCTTCACGCGTATTCCTTTCGCCTCACGGAAGCGCCGCCATGGCCGGCGGCGTTTGGTCGGTGTGATGTGGGGAGTATGGCCGAATCGGGAGAATCGGCGGGTAGGACGAACTCCTCCGATTCGAATGCGATCTGGATCGTGCGCCTCCAGCGCTATTCGGGCCGATCGACCTGGTCGTAGGCGTCGTTCATGGCATTGGCCAGATCGATCGCGTTCATTAGCGCGGCGTCTGGATTGGGTAGACCGATGGTGGAATAACTGACGATCAGCGCGTCGTCGCGGGTCATATAGCAAACCGCTTCGCTCCAACTGCTGCGTTCCACCGTGAGGCAGGCATGATTGTGATCGAGCCCCTCGACCCTTGCGGGATTCCCAACCCGAGCGGATGAGGCCCCCGCTCATGGTCTCCATGGCGGTGTCTGCGTCGGGTTTCGAGGGAAAGATCAGTAGCGTCACTTCCGCCGACGCCGAGCCGCCCGCAATAGCAATGGGATATTCGGAGGCGTGGGACCACCCGGTGGGAATCATCAAGGCGCCACCGCCACCAGGTCCGCCATGATCGAGGAGGGACATCCCGGGGATTTCCGCGATCGTTTCGCGGAGAACTCGTCGCGGATTTCAGTCCAGAAATAGTTCTGCCACTCGAGCTGGATCGCTTCGGAGGTGGCCATGGCTTGTGCTTCGATTGTGGCGGTGGCTCCGGCCACCGTGGTGGCGGTGGCTGCCTCGATGTGCGCCTGAGCGGTGGCGGTGATGGCTGCCACTGCAACTGCTGTCGCGTATTCATTCGCCTGGCGGTAGCTGTTGCCTGGGCTTGGCGGTGGCCGTGTTTTTCACTCCCGCCGTGGCGGTGGCTGCCGCGTTGGTGGCGATCTTGACCATACGGTGGCGGTCTGCATGGCGGGCGACGGGTTGCCGAGCGCATAGAGTGTGCCGCCGATGCCGATATAGATGATGCCATCGGCCACTGCCGGAGAGGAGACGACATCGGCGTCGAACGAGCGGGTCCAGGCCTGTTGGCCGGAGGCGGCATCGATGGCGTAGAAGTCGCCCCAGGAGCTGCTGACATAGACCAGGCCATCGACGACGACTGGGGAGGAGTCGAGCAGACCCTGCGCGGGGAAAGCTCCAGATTTGCTGCCCGTGGCAGCGTCGATGGCGTAGAGGCTCGTCGACTCCCACCGGCGTAGACGACACCATCGGCGACCGCGGGGGACGCATTCATGGAGTTGAACGCAGGTTCGGTGATGGGAATGGGGAATTGCCATCGCGGCTGGCCGGATGCGGTGTCGATGGCATGAAGATCGTTGTCGTCATTGCTGAAGAGGTAGGCCGCGCCATCGGCGACGGCCGGAGATGTGCGATAGCTGATGCCAAGGTCGCCGTCTTCGTAGGCCCATTTTTCCTGGCCCGTTCCGGCGTCGAGGGCATACAGCACGAGGGATCCGGGGTTGAAACATAGACCACGTCATCGACCACCGCCGGGGACGAGGCGATCTCTCCGATGGTGACGGCCCAGATTTGCTGACCAGAGGCTGCGTCGATCGCATACAGGTTGGCATCTGTACTGCCAACGTAGACTACGTCACCAGCGGCCGGAGAAGAGACGAGCGCATCGGAGATGTCCCCGCCGATTTCGAGCGCCCAGATCTGCTGCCCGGTGGCAGCATCGATGGCATAGAGGCTGTTGTCCGAGTTGCCGGCATAGACCACGCCATCGACGACGGCCGGGGAGGAATCGGTGTAGCCAAGCGCGAATGTCCACTTTGGCTGGCCAGAGAGGGCGTCGATGGCGTAGAGATTGCCGTCCCTGCTGCCGATGTAGACCACCCCGCCGGCTACTGCCGGGGAGGATGAAATGAATTTCTCGGTTGGGAAAGTCCCATCGGATCACGATTGCTTCGTTTGGATCGGGACCGGGACCCGGTAGCGCTCCGGTGCGGGCTGGGTTGCCGCGGAACATAGGAACGTTACTGGTGGCGTCGCCCTGGGCGGTGACGTGCGCGATGGCAAGACCGGCAAGAGAATGGAAGGAGGAGGGCGAGCGAGATCGCAATGCGAGGGGTTCGGCGCGAGCGTGAATTTTGGTCAACGAGAACGCGATGATTCCTGGAAACGGGGGAGACACGATGCGCTGCGACTCCTTTGGACATGTCCCGCTTCGCGCGGGTGCGCCGAGACATTCGATTGGGTCGAATCTAGCGGGCATTGGTCAGCGGGCAACTCGGAATTTTCGCAGTGATCGAGGAGGGCTCGGTCGATGGTTTGGCTGGTGGTGGCGGGTATGTGGATCGAGAGTTCTTTCCGGTTCGGGGGCAATCGGGATTGGGCATTTGCGCTGGCGGAGCAATGACGCCGGAGAAACGAAGCGGCCGGGACGCTGAATTGCGTCCCGGCTGGAGCGAGGTTGCTCTTGGGTCATCGGACCACGTCTAGCTGGCGACGTCGATCATGACGCGTTGAACGGCGTTGTACTGGTAGCCGAGCTGGTTCCATTGCGCGACGCCCGGTTGCGAGGTGCCACGATCATCGGTCGCGCGTGTGAGGAGCGCGGTCGGTCCCGGTTTTGCGTCCCATTGGTATTCGAAGCGTGACCAGGAGTGCTCGCCATCCGAATCGGTGATGGTTGCATCGTTCCAGGTCACGCCGTTATCGGTCGAGACCTCGACCTTTGCGATGGCGCCGAGTCCGGACCAGGCGTACCCGGTGATCGGTACCTGACCCGCCGAGACCTGGGCGTCGAACGCCGGGGTCCATATAGCGGACGAGACTGGCATCTCCCGGACGGGCCGGATTGTCTCATCCTGGGCGGTGATGACGATGTAGTTGGCGACATTGAAGTCGCCCTGGAAGGCGTAATCGAGCACGGTCAGGCCGATGAGCCATTTGGTGGAGGCGATTCCGCCCCAGCCGGGCACGAACAGCCGCACTGGTCCTCCGTGAGGCGCTGGCAAGTCTTCGCCGTTCATCTGGAGCGCGAGGATCGTATCCACGCCCATGGCGATATCGATTGGCAGCCCGCGTTGCATCTCGGCAAAATCGCCACCTTGCGAAACGACATCGATGGCGCCGGTTTTCACCCCGGCCTTGTCGAGAACGGCATGGAGTGGCACGCCGGTCCACTCGGCGTTGCCGATCGCATCATTCCGCCATTGGCCGCCTTTCGCCGCTGGATTGAAAAAGCCGCGCCCGTTCCCTGAGCATTCGAGGAATGCCTGATACGTCTGCATCGGCATTCCTCTCAGGTCGTCCAGGGTGAGCTGAAGCGGGTTGTCGACGTGACCACCGACCGTGAGTGTGTACTGCGACGGATCGTCGAGCTGTGCGGACGGACCGTGGGAACGAATAAAGAACGCGTTGTTGTCGACATCCAGCCCGGTTACCAAGTCTGGGGGCGTGCCGAAGTTGAAGCCGCCATGGGCGATCAGTGGTTGATCGACGCCGACGGATTCCAATGATTTGGCCGGGTCATCGCTGGGAGGGATGATGGTGAATGGGCTGGTGAGCTCGGGCAGGGTGATCGCGGAGTCGCTTGCTGGCGTGGCCATCCCTGCGGCAGTCGGGGTTCCGCTCTCAGGCGTGGCCGCATCCTGTGCCCAGGCGCCATCTGCCACGATCGAGGCAATGGCGGGCGCGGCGAACCCGGCTGCAGCCAGTCGCTTGATCAAGCTCCGACGATCGTATCGCGTTGTACTCGGTTGGGTTACGGAAACCATGGTGGCCGTCCTTTGTTGAACCCGAATAGGAACGGGGGGCCCTCCCTCGTTTAGAGCAAGCGTCGCATGTTTACGCCAATTTTACCGATTCTTATAGCAATTCCAGTATGGGATCAGTTATTTGTCTACTTATTTTCTCAATACGTCATTAATCAATCGTTGATTAGTTCGGGGGTAACACCTCTTGGGATTCAGTACTGCGACGGGGTGGGGCCTGTCGATTGCTGCTGTAATTGGCGCGCACCTGTACCAAGCGCTCGTTGGGTTGCACAGAGCGGGAGTTCGCGGTCAGCGTGGGACGGCTGCGGTTAGACCGAGCGGCGGGAGCGGGGATTGGCGAATTCGTCCAGGCCAGAGGCGATCAGGAAAAGCGCGACGAAAACGATGACGATGATGAGTACTGGGGGAAGGAACCACCACCAGAGCCCATGCAGGAGGGCGGCATAGTAGTTGGTCCAGTAAATGGTGACGCCGAGCGTATTCGTTTCGAGTGAGCTGAGGCCGAGAATTTCCAATCCGACTGAGGCGAGCACGGCTGCCGAGACCGTCGCGACGAAGGTGGCAGCCAGATAGGGCAGGAGATTCGGCATGATTTCGCGAAAGATGATGGCACGCGATGGCGCGCCCGACAGACGGGCGACCTGGATATAGGCGCGCTCGCGAATGGTGAGTGCCTGGGCGCGGATGGTACGGGTGGGGTAGAGCCAGGAAAGTGCGGCGACTACGATAGCCATCTGAGTCAGCGAAAGCGAAGCGTGCAGCGAGATCGCAAAAAGGATCAACACCAGGATGGGCGGAATGGTCAGCCCGACATCGACAATCGTCTTGATGAGGGTATCGATCCAACCGCCATAGTAGGCAGCAATCAATCCGAGTGCGGTGCCGATCGTCACGCCGACGATTCCCGCGAAGAACCCGATATACAGCGTTTTGGGGGTTCCGACGATCATGACGGACAGAATATCGCGCGCCTGCCGGTCAGTACCGAGCGGATGGCTCCAGCTTGGCTCGAGATTTGGCAAGCCGGAGAGCGGGGCCGCTTTGGAGATATCCCAGAAGATGCGGCCCAGACCAGCGAAGAGAAAGACCCCGAGCAACAAGAGCAGGCCGATGGACAGATTTCGGTTACGGCGAAGGTAGCGCAGCATTGGGCTAGGTCTCGTACTTGATGCGCGGATCGAGCAATGGATAGAGCAGGTCGATCACGAGTGTGGCAAGGGCGACCCCGAGTACAACAGTGAAAATGATTCCCTGGATGACGAAATAGTCGAACTGGCGGATGGAAAAATAGAGGACCCCGCCAATACCGGGATAGTTGAAGATCACTTCGACCAGCAAGGCTCCCGAAAGCACCTGCCCCAGGGAAAGCGCCAGTCCGGTGGTTTGCGGCAGGAGCGCGTTGCGCATGGCGTAGTGGGTGAAGAGCGTGCTTCCCTTGAGTCCGCTCGCCTCGCCGAACGTCATATAGTCCTCGCCCTCGGCCGTGACCATCATCCCGCGCATGCCGATCGCCCAGAAGCCGATCTGGGCTAGCAGAATGGCGAGCGCGGGAAGGATGGAATGGCGGATGACATCCTGGGCAAAACTGAAACTCCAATCGGGAAAGGTGCCAGGAGTGTATCCCCCAAAGAGCGGGAACCACTTGAACTTAAAGGCAAAGATATAGACCAGGATCAGGCCCAGCAGAAAGAAGGGCACTGCCGAGAGGGTGAGCAGGGGAGGAAGCAGGTAGCGAATCCATTTTGGGGAACGGGGCCAGGCGACCAGCGCTCCCACGATCGTACCGATGATGAAGGCAAGGATAGTGGCGGTGAAGAGCAAGCCCGCAGTCCACGGAATTGCCTGCCGCATGATCGAGGCGACGGTCGTTGGGTAGTTCGCCATCGAATACCCGAAGTCGAACCGGAAGACTCCAGAGAGGTAGGTCAGGTATTGGCGCCAGAGAGGATCGTTGAGACCGAACTTTTCCTGATATACCTCGACCATTTGCGCCATGCCAGATTGAGCGGCGCCACCAGCGGCGGCTTGCTGGAGCAGCTTCGAACGAATGGGGTCGCCTCCGCCAATGCGCGGGAGAAAGAAATTGAGGCTGGCGGCTGCCCAGACGATGATGAAGAAGAGGAAGATGCGTTTGACGAGATATTCGATGCGCATCGACGTACCCTGGAGCGTTGAAGAACCGCCCCCGACACCTGCGTGCCGGGAGCGAAAACGATGCGCTGAGCTACGAAGCGGAGGCTGGCTGGAGCCGATTCAGAATGAGCGGGAAGGTGAAGTGCCAGAAGGCACCGTTCACATAGGCGTTCTCTGCGGTCGGCCACCCGGTCCAGTAGGTTTGGTTCATCGGGATGCGGTGATACCACTCCTGAATAGGAATGTCGGGCAGTTCCGGCAGCCAAACTCCCATTGCGCGTAACCACTGATCGATGAGCATGTCCTGTTCAGCAGGAGCGGTCACGGCCATCTCGTCGACGATACCGTCGAACTCGTCGTTATGCCAGCGGGAGAAGTTGAGTCCGTTGCCGCCGGGCACCGCCACCGACTTCGATTGGTAGAGAACGAGGGTATCGTATGGGTCACCGGCGATGCTACCGCCGTGCCCGAAGAGGGAGGCGTTCCAATCGCCAGGGCCGAAGCGATCGAAGAAGTCGGGCGGCTCGGAGTAGGACGAGTCAACGCCCTGTTGCTTGAGTTGTTCGACAATCACCGGTCCGATATCGCCCATGACCTGGAAGCTCTCGATCGGCACATTGAGTACAGTGCCGTCTTTTTCCCACTTATCGTCGCCATTCTTGGCCCAGCCGGATGCCGTAAGGAGCTCGGAGCCCTTTTCCGGATTGAATTCGAGGGTTGGGTATTCCGTCAGGAGATCGCCAGCGGCGTCGATGAACGGCTGCAGACCAGGATACGACGGCAGCGGCAGGGGCCAGATCGAACCTGCGCCACCGAGGGCAACCTGGATGATCTGCTCACGGTTGAGGAAGTAACTCAACGCCCAGCGGACATTGGGATCGGTGTACGGATCGCGCTCGTTGTTGACGTAGAGCGAGGTCGGCCACCAGTCGACATAGCCATAGGGAGACTCGTCGCCAGTGTGAGTGGTGATTTTCGGGTTCTGGGCCAAAACCGTCTCGATGGTGAGTGGACGAAGGTCGACTGAGCAGTCGATCTCATTTGAGATGAATTGCTGGGCGAGCTGCTCGTCTGGAACGGCCGGAAGGTAGACGATGCGCTCGACCGCGGGAAGCGCGTCGACGAGCCCCTGATCGACGGCCCACCATGTGTCAGCCCGGTCGATGACTTTCTGCTCCGGGGATGAATAGATCACGCGCCAGGGACCAGTCGTGGCCGGGAGCCCATTGGCGATGTCGAAGTTCTTGAAGGTGGTCCAGTCTTGCCCTTCGAAGACATGCTTGGGCACGATCGGGAGCCCGATATCGTACTTGTACGTCATGAAGTACATAAACCGGGGGGCCGGGATCTTCATGGCAACGCTGACGGTGGTGGGATCGACCGCAGTTGCGCTTTCGACAAAGGTTTGAACGTTGACGCCCCAGGTCACCTGTGGACCAAGCTCGGCCAGTGAATTGAGGGTGAACGCCACATCGTCGGCGCTGAACGGCGTCCCATCGCTCCAGGTGACCCCGTCGCGAAGCTTGATCGTGAGCTCGGTGAAGTCTTCGTTGTACTCCCACGACTCGGCGAGCCAGGGAATGGTCTCGTCGGCGAAGGCGCTGTAGAACGCGAGTGGCTCGTGGAGGATGCCAAGGCCGTTCTGGTGACTGGCACCGACCAGATATTCGCTCCAGAGCTCCTGATCGACGAACCGGCCAGCTTGACCGGACCAACGCAAGATCAACGTATTTTCACGAGGAACATCGGGGATGTCCTGAGCAGCCACGCTGCCAATCGAGCCGATCCCGACCACTTGCGTTGCCGCAGCCGCGGCTGCGGCGCCTTTCGCGAGCGATCGGCGAGAGAGTTTTAACGAGTCCAGTTCCGTCACTGACCGTCTCCTCTTGACTACTCCAACTCAACTTCGAGCTGGCACGAAACACCTCTAGCAGCGAGACGCTGACCGAAAGTTGCCAGATGTCGCGCCACGCTGGTGGTGCGAACCGGGTTAAATGAGCTTCCGGTGGTGAACCGCAGGATAGCATATACAATGTGCCGAAATGTAAACCAAGCCACGTGGGATCGGCAGTAGTCCTCAGGACTCACGGCGGTGCTCAATCCACAGAGCGACTCCCAGCAGAGAGCGAGACGAGTCGATGACGACACGGAGCGAAACAGGAATCGCTGGTCTGCCACTCCGGCGTGAGGTGCTGCGCGTGGAGGGGCTTAAGGTTCACTACTTCACGGAATCTGGCGCGGTTAAAGCGGTGGAAGGCGTGTCGATCGTTCTTCATGAAGGCGAGCGACTTGGGCTGGTTGGGGAGTCGGGAAGCGGTAAGTCGACCATTGCGCTGGCGCTGATGCGCATGATCAAGCCGCCAGGACGCATTGTCGAAGGCTCTGTGATTTTGCAGGGTGACGATCTTCTGAAACTCAATGAAGAAGAGATGCGCAAGGTGCGCCTGAAGCGTCTTTCGATGGTGGCCCAAGGGGCGATGAACTCGCTCAATCCGGTCAAGCGGGTAAGGGATCAGGTGGCCTATGGGCTCAGGGACCACGACGTCGAGCGGAGGGGCGCAGCGTTCGACGCCTTTTTGGCCGATCTGCTGGAACGGGTGGGATTGCGGCCGTCGGTCGCCAGGATGTATCCCCACGAGCTGAGCGGCGGTATGAAGCAGCGGGTCTGCATTGCAATTGCCATTAGCCTGAATCCTCAAGTGATCATTGCGGACGAACCTACCAGCGCGCTCGATGTGGTGGTGCAATGGCAGGTGATCGACACCCTGCGCAAGGTGCAATCGGAGTTGGGAGCGGCCACCATTCAGATCGGCCATGACATGGGTCTGATGGCGCAATCGGTCGACCGATTGGGGGTCATGTACGCAGGAGTGCTCGCGGAGCTGGCGCCGATTCGGAGTATCTTTCGCAGGCCGTTACATCCGTATACCCAGCAGCTGATTGGCAGTTTGCCGTCCTTGACGGAGAAGGAAGAATTGCGCGGGATCCCTGGATTGCCGCCGTCGCTGCTTAACCGGGTTAGCGGCAATTGCCCCTTCCATCCCCGCTGCCCGATGGCCATGGACCGATGCAAGGTAGAGGAGCCCAGCCTCCGGGAGGTGTACGAGGATCATTGGGTTTCCTGTCATCTTTACGATGGGCAATCGTTCACTCGACCAACACCGGCAGCACGCGTCGTCGCGGAGGTGGCCTAGATGGCCTCCATTGATTCCGTGCCCATTCTGGAAGCGCGTAACGTCACAAAAGTGTTCGGTAGCGGGGTCGTCAGCAAGTCGGAAACGATCGCGCTGGAAGACTTTTCGCTAAGCATCGATGCGGACAACCCTTCGATTCTGGCGATCGTGGGAGAAAGTGGTTCGGGCAAGACCACGCTGGTGCGCCTGTTGTTGGGGTTGATCCCTCCCTCCTCTGGCGAGGTGAGCTATCGTGGCAAATCGCTGACCTCGCTTTCCAAACAGGAGAAGCTCCAGTATCTCAAGGATGTGCAGGCCATTTTTCAGGATCCGTTCGAGGTCTACAACCCGTTCTACAAGGTCGACCACATCCTCGAATTGCCGATCAAGTATTTCAAGCTGGCCAAAAATAAGACTGAGGCACGGACGCTGATGGAAACGTCACTTTCGGCGGTAGGATTACGGCCGGACGAGACGCTGGGGCGGTATCCACATCAGCTTAGCGGGGGGCAGCGGCAACGCATCATGGTGGCGCGGTCGCTGATTATGCAGCCGAAAGTGATCATTGCGGATGAGCCGGTGTCGATGGTCGATGCCTCATTGCGAGCAACGATTCTCGATAGTCTGATGACCCTTAATCGCGATTTTGGCATCTCACTTATCTACATCACCCACGATCTGACGACGGCCTTTCAGATCAGTAAGAACGTGATCGTCCTTTACCGAGGCTCAGTGGCCGAAGTGGGCAATGTTGAAGGGGTGGTGCCGCAGCCGGAGCACCCGTATACGAAGCTGTTGGTGGGGTCGATCCCCGTGCCCGATCCAGATGCGCCCTGGCTGGGAGAGAAGGGACTGGGCGAGCCCGTTACGGGGCTGGAGCCTGCTGGGACGACGTATTGCCGTTTTTATCAGCGTTGTCCATGGGCGATGCCGGTTTGTGTCGAGCAAACACCGCCGCTCTTTCGCACCGCGGACGATCGGGCGACCGCGTGCTTCCTTTACTCCGATGCGCCTGCGATCGAATCGACGCAGCTGAACGACGTGTTGGCGGGGAGTGATTCGATTCCAGCACGAATGAAAACGTAGTTGTGGGTAGCTGGCTGGCCTCCGCCTTCAAGGCACTAGTACGGGCAGCAGACACGATGGTCTGCGGCTAGGGGAAGCGAGTGGTTACGTCGCCAAGGTCCATTGGGTGGTGCCGTCGAAGAGGTGCATCTGGTCCAGGTCGAAGGTGGCCCAGACGATATCGTCTGCCCGGATGGGGGTTGCGGGGGGGACGCTGGCGACGATGAGCAGGTCGCCCAGGTAGCCATGGATGTAGGTGAGGTCACCGGTCGGCTCGACCGTGTAGACGCGTACGGGAATCGCCCCCTGGCGTTCATCGACGTGGATGTGAATGGCATTGTGGCGAAGACCGGCGACGACGGCATTACTGCTGGACGACTGGGCTAGCGCGGCGCGTTGCCCGTCGAGGGCATAGGCCCATTTGTCTTCATTTCGTAGCCAGGTGGTATCGCCGTCGATTTCGACCGTGGCGGGGAGCAGGTTCATAGCCGGGCTGCCGACGAAGCCGGCGACGAAGGTGTTGATTGGATGGTTGTAGACGATGTCCGGCGCGTCGTATTGCTGGAGCAGGCCACCGGACATGACGGCCATCTTGTCGGCCATGGTGACGGCTTCGAGCTGGTCGTGGGTGACGTAGACAATGGTGGCGTTGAGGTCCTGGTGGAAGCGTTTGAGCTCGGCGCGCATTTGCACACGCAGCTTGGCATCGAGGTTGGAGAGCGGTTCGTCCATCAGGAAGACCTGCGGGTTGCGTACCAGCGCGCGGCCAAGGGCGACGCGTTGCTGCTGACCGCCAGAAAGCTCCTTCGGTCGCCGCTCCAGTAAAGGTTCGATGCTGAGGAGACTGGCGGTTTCTCGCACCCGCCGGTCGATCTCGGCTTTGGGGGTCTTGCGCATTTGCAAGGGGAACGCCAGGTTCTTGTAGACGGACTTGTTGGGGTAGAGGGCGTAGTTCTGGAAGACCATCGCGATATCGCGGTCCTTGGGGTCGAGGTCGTTGACCAGCCGCTCGCCGATATAGATGTTGCCACCGGAGAGCTCGAGCAGGCCGGCGATGAGGTTGAGGGTGGTGGTCTTGCCGCAGCCAGAGGGACCGACCAGGGCCACGAATTCGCCTTCCTCGACGGTGAGGGAGACGTTATCGACGGCCATCACATCGCCGTAACGCTTGACGACATTCTCGAGAATTACGCGGCCCATGGTTGATTCCTTTGAATTGGCAGGCGGCATGCAGCGGGCAGCACGCAGAACGTCTTTTGGGTCCTGAGGACGGAGGCCGGAGTCCAGAGCAGAGCTGCAGGGCGGCACTCGCTGCGGCGAGGAGATCCTTCCTTCGTCAGGATGACAGGAGGCGGGACACCAACCCTGCGTGCTGCGTGCTCGATACGGGTGCTCATTGCTTGATGGCGCCTTCGGTGAGCGCGCGGACGAAGTATTTCTGGAGTACGAGGAACATGACGACGACCGGCACGCTCATGAGGAAGGCGGCGGCCATGAGACCGGGCCAGTTGGCGACGTATTCCGAGAAGAAGCGTTGCAGTCCGACCGGTACGGTCAGCTTCTGGTCGTTGGTGATGAATGTAAGCGCGTAGACATATTCGTTCCAGGCGAGGATGAAGCTGTAGATCGCGGTGGCAACGATACCGGGCGCGGAGAGGGGCATCACGATATAGAGGAAGGCCTGTAATCGGGAGGCGCCGTCGATGCGGGCGGCCTGCTCGAGCTGGACGGGGATGTTGTCGTAGAAACCCTTGAGGAGCCAGATCGAGAGGGGCAGCCCGAAGGTGAGGTAGGTGATGATGAGCGAGAGGTAGCTGTTCACCAGGTGCAGGTTGCGCATGAGGATGAAGAGCGGAATCAGGAAGATCACCGCAGGGAACATATTGCGCAGCAAGACGCCATAGAAGAGGGCGTTCTTGCCGGGAAAGCGGAAGCGCGAGAAGGCGTAGGCGGCAGGTACCGCGACGAGGACGCCGACCAGGGTGGTAGCGGTGGAAACCCAGAGGCTGTTCAGCATGTATCGCAGGAAACGGCGGCCGATGTCGTCGTTGGGATCGAGCAACATGCGGAAGTTGTCCAGGGTTGGATTATCGGGAATCCAGCGCGGGGGGAATTGGAGCGCGCCGAGCTGCGTTTTGAACGCGGTCGAGAGCATCCAGGCCAGCGGGATGACGGTAAAGAGCATCAGGAAGAAGAGAAAGATCCAGCCGGCGATGCCCCAGGCATCGAAGCGGCTCCGCGAACCGGCGGTACGTTCGTAACTGGAGCTCATGCGCCCTCCCGTCGCTCATCGCCCCGTGTGAGGGCTTTCACATAGAAGTAGCCGAGCGACATCATCACCAGGAAGAGGATCACGGAATAAGCCGAGGCGACTCCGAAGCGGGTACGCCCGAACGCGAGCTGGTAGATCTGCGTGATCCAGATGTCGGTGGATCCGGCAGGACCGCCGCCGGTCATGATCCAGACGAGGGTGAATGAGTTCAGATTGGTCAGCAGCAGGAGCAGGATCGTAACGATGGAGACGCTCTTGAGCTGGGGCATGGTGATATGCCAGAAGCGAGCCCAGGTGCCAGCGCCGTCGACCCGGGCGGCGCGGTGGAGCTGGTCCGGCACACCCTGGAGGCCGGCGAGCAGCATGATCATGGCGAAGGGGAACTCTTTCCAGATGTTCGCGATGATCAGCGCGGGTAAGGCGCGGTGGATGTTGTCGAGGATGTTGATGTTTTCATCGACGATTCTGCAGGCGGATCAGGGTGTCATTGATCAGACCGTAATCGGAGTGGTAGAGCCATTTCCAGATATAGGCGGCCGAGACATAGCTGATCACCCAGGGAATGAGGAGAATGCCGCGGATGATGCTGCGGCCCGGGAACTCGCGCTGGATGACCAGCGCGGCGCAGAGGCCGATGAGGAACGCGAAAACGGTGGAGAGGATCGTCCATTCGAGGGTGTTCTGCGTGACGTTGCGAAACGATTCGCTTTGCAGAATGCGTTTGTAGTTGTCCAGGCCGACCCAGATCTTGTCGTCCATGGCCAGGTTCGCGGGAGTGGAATAGAAGGAAAGGCGAACCGTGTAGAAGATGGGGTAGGCGATGACCACCAGCATGATGCCGAGGGCCGGGAGGATATAGAGGTAGTCGTTCCAGTGGCGCGCGATGTCGCCAGGCAGCGCGGCGAGTCGTCCGAAGAACCCGGGACCGCCCTTTTTCGGGGTAGATGGTTCGCTCGGGGATGGGCTGCCAGTGATGACCGACATGCGCGTTGGGTCCTTTCCAGTCTTGGGAGAAGGCGAACCCGGCCGGCGCCGTTGCCGGCCGGGTTCTGGTTACGCACGGGTGGCGATTACAGTCCGTCGCCGCGGAGCTCTTCGATCTGGGCGGCCGCGTCGTTGGCGGCTTCCTCGACCGTCATCGAGTCGGTGAGGGCGTTCTGCAGCATCTCCGGAACGATGATGTTCATGATCTCGGTCGATTCTGGCACGACCGGGAATGGGATGCCATAGGGCAGCATCGAGGTGGTGACGTCCAGATTCGGAATCGAATCGAGGCGCTCCTTCATCCACTCGGTCTCGAAGCCGCGGATGTTGGAGGGGTTGGATCCCACCCAGGCGAGCTTGGTGGACCATTCCGGTCCGGTGCTGAAGGCGATGAGGGCGCGCGCGGCGTCCAGATCGACCTCGCCGCCATCGACCACTGACGGATCGAAGACGTGGACGTTCGAACCGCCGAAGACGACCGCGCGGCGAGCCGGGCCCTCGGGCAGGAAGCCGTAGCGCATGTTCTCGACGACCCGATCGGCGATTTCCTTGTCCGGCCCTTCGGCGGTGGCCGCGAGATCGTTCATCTTCGCGTACTCGGAAGGATGGGCGATCATCATGCCGAGCGTGCCGGCAATGAATGGTGCCTGGTTTTCGACCTGGGTGTTGGTCAGGGCGGAGGTTGGCACCGATTTGTCGACCACGTACATCTGATAGTACGCCTGGAGGGCGGCCTTGGAACCCTCGTTGTTGATCCAAATCTCGTTGTAGGTGGGGTCTTCCGCGGCTTCATCGAGCGCGCCGCCACCATAGGCCCACATGGCCGGCATGAAGCGGAATGGTGTGTTGCCGGCGTTGACGCGGGCTACCAGGCCATACCCGTCCTTGCCGGTGTTGTCCTTGATCTGCTTGGAATAGGCGACCACATCGTCCCAGGTAGCGGGCGGGGCATCGGGATCGAGCCCGGCCTCCTCGAAGATGGCGGCGTTCCAGATGAGTGCCATGGTCTCGTTGTTGGTCGGGACGCCGTAGGTTTTGCCGTCATAGGTGACGGATTTCATGGCGCCTGGCCAGTATTCCTCGACCGGATAGCCGGCATCGGGGGGGCCGAACTCCTGAAGCTGTCCCTTGGCGGCAAACTCGACGCCCCAGAGGATCGGCATCTTGGCGACCATGGGGGCGGCGTTGCCGAGCGCGGCGGTTCGGATCTGGTCGATCATGTCGTTGTAGGTCAGGCTGGTGACATTGACCTTGATATTCGGATAGGTGGCCGCGAAGGCTTCCCAGAACTCCTTGTCGATGTCCTTGGTGATCTGCGGTTCGGAATCGGCCGGTCCCACATACCAATAGGAAACCTCACCCTCATAGTCGAGGGGAACGACCTTGGCGCACTCGGCGGCGGTATCGACCTCGATGGTGCCCGCGCGGGCCACAATGGTCTCCGGTGTCCAGTCGGTGGTGTCGATCGTGTCCTGCGCCAGGGTCAGGGCGGACGGCAGGAAGGCGGCACCGGCGCCGGCCGCAGCTCCATAGACGAGGAACTTGCGGCGGTTGAGCTCTTTATTGAAGAGATCGCGATAGCGTTCGGTAGACATTGTCGCTCCTTTTCCGGTTCTGCTGTGAACCGGTGCTGCTTCGAACGAAATGAACTTTGCGATTTTCCGGCCATCTCGCCGGCCCAGTCGATCCTCAGAACTCCTTTCGTGCCGTCGTCTACGGGCGATCCGGGCTGGTTGACGGCCAAGCGCGTCGTTGGCAATCACCGGTGCCTGTCGTTGTAGGAGAAACTGGAGTTGTCGTTATACCCATTCTGCGCGTGTGCTGTCAAGAATGAGGAAATGGGTATACAAGATGCCGGTTACTAACCAACTTCCTTGGCATAACAGCCGAATCGATCCGAATAATGGTGGTCGGGTTTTTTCAGAGCAGACGCGTTGCACCCACCTGAGTCTCACTGTATGGGAGTGGTTTCTGTGCTTCACGGAAGATCGTAATCCGAGTCATGCGGAAAGGTGGAAGAACCAATTCAGGTATTTCTGCACCCTTCACTACTTGTGTTAAAGTCGAGATACGTGACAGGCTGTCACTTTATGGTGGCTGAACCGAATATCTCGGATCGACCAGTCCAATAGTGGATTGGCAAATCGAAGGGAGTAGATCAACGATGACCTACAGTCGGCTTTCGCGAAGAGACGCGCTGAAACTGGGAGCCGGAGTTTCGGCTGCCGCAGGCGCGGGTCTTTTGACCAGCAAGCATTCGAGCTTTGCAGCGCCAGCCGTCATCCAGGGTGAGATCACGCTGCGGATGATGACGCACAACACGCTCGAGCAGCCCGCCGGGGCAGTGCTCACGACGATCCTGGACGAGTTCCGCGCTGAGAATCCGAACATCAAGATCCAGCTGGACGAGGTTCCCAATGCGGACATCCTCACCAAGCTAACCGCCTACTCCGAAGCAGACGATCTGCCAGACATCATCGATGGGCAGTTCGGCCTGGCGAGCTTCATCAACCTCGATGCCGCGATGGATATCACCGAGTATGTCCAGGACCAGGGGCTGGAAGACTCGTTCATCCCGGTGGCGTTGACCGCTGGCAAGGACAGCGAGGGACGTATTCTGGGACTTCCGTTCTATACGGGAACCGATGCGCTCTACTACCGCACCGACCACTTCGAAGAGGCTGGTCTTGACCCGAACGCTCCGCCTACGACCTGGGACGAACTGAAGGAGTATGCGATTGCTCTGACCAATCCGCGCGCGGGCCGGTACGGATTCGGCATGTACGGCAAGACGCACACGGTGCGCTGCATTCACTTCATGCAGAACAACGGTCCCGATGGCGAGATGATGCGGCTGGAAGATGACGGCATCTGGACGATTCTGGTCAACAGCCCGGACTCGATCGGCGCGATCGAATTCATGACCTCGATGGCGCTCGAAGCGAAAGCTGTCCCGCCCAATGTGGTGGAAATGGACTATCCGGCGAATGTCGCGGCGTTCTCGGGGGGCAATGTCTCCATGCTGACTACCGGTCCATGGGGCGCGCAGACGTTCATTGCCACGAACCCGGAGATCGAGGGTAAGTTTGCGGTGGCCAAGCACCCGACTCCGACCGGCGAGACGCCGAAGTTGCGGCAGGGATCGCTCATCTACGCCGTGGGCCGTGGGTCCGAGCATCCGGACGAGGCATTCCAGCTCCTGCGCTGGTTCACGCACGATCGCCAGCCGTATTTCGCGGCGAACGCCGGATACGGTCCTACCACGCTGGCGGCCCTGGAAGACCCGGCGATCGCCGAGGATCCGTTCCTCCGGGTCTTCCTGGAGCAGTCGCAGACCGCGGTGGTCGAGCCATATGAGGTGCAACTGGGCGAGTGGAACGAGTTGAAAGACCAATTTGATCCGCAGTGGCAGGCGTCTTTACTTGGCGATGTCACGGTTACCGAGGGGATGAATTTGGTGGCGCAACGGTTCGCCGACATCCTGGGTGACCGAGCGGTGATCAAGTACCCGATCGAATAACGGCGGCGTCGCGCATTGCGACATCTCTGAGCCCTGAGACGGGGTTCGGGCTCGCTCGAACCCCGTCCGTGTTTTCTCCAGACCTTTGACGAACAACCGCCTGGAAGGAGGCCTCCGATCGATTCGCCGATCTGGAGGGCTGGATGGCCGTAACCACCCCAACTGCAACCGTTCCGTTGCCCAAGGCTCATTCCGGGCGACCAAAGACGACGATCCCCGTAATTCTCTTTGTGCTCCCGTCGATTCTGATGCTGGCACTGCTGCTGGTGTTGCCGATCGGGCAGGCGTTCCTGCGCACTTTTCAGTCGGACGCAGGATGGGGCGTGGATAACTACACGCGCGCGATTCAAAACGATCATCTCGCACGCTTGGCTTTGAAGCACACCTTCATATTTGCATCACTCTCGGTGGCGGGGCAGTACGTCATCGGGTTTGCGGTGGCGTTGCTCCTGAATCAGAAACTGCCCCTGCGGGGGATGTTCCGCGTTTTGTTTCTCTTGCCGTGGATGTTTCCAGCGGTGGTTCCCGGCATCGTCTGGCGATGGATGTTCGATGGTCTCTTCGGAGTTTTCAACGAGATTCTCTATCGAGTCGGCTACTACGGTCCGAACGATGCCACCGATTGCGTGGTTAGGGCAAACGAGCACGGCGCTCTTTGCCACCGTCGTCGCGAATATCTGGCGCGGATTCCCCTTCATCATGGTGCTGCTTCTAGCGGGCCTGCAGGCGATCAACAGCGATTACTACGAGGCTGCATCGGTGGACGGAGCGAATCTGCTCCGGCGATTCCTGGACATTACTTTGCCGGCCATGTACGGCATTTCTTTCGTGGCGATTCTGCTGGCCTGGATTGGCAGCTTCATGAACTTCGCCATCGTGCAAGTTATGACCGCCGGTGGCCCGGCGAATTCGAGCGAGGTCTTCGCCACGCTCATTTATAAGAATGCCTTCCTTTACGCCGACGCGAACTACGCGGCCACATTGGGCATCATCCTGCTCGCGCTGCTGATGATTCCCGGTCGTTTCTATGTCCGCCAGGCGATGAAGTCGGCCCACTAGCACGTTAGCCGTAACGAAAGAGAAATCGCGAGATGTCATCGATTGCCCAGATGGGGGAAACCCCACTTTCGCAACCAGCGCCGAGAAGCCGATTCTCCATGGTTCACAAGAACCATGGCGGCACCGCGCTCAGACTCTTGTTGCTCATTCTGTTTCTCATTCCGACTCTTTTTCCGCTGTACTGGATTCTCATTTCCTCGGTCAAGACGAATCTGGAAACGCACAGTGTGCCGGTGACGTTCCTGCCAAAGGTCTGGTCACTGGACACTTACCGAGAGGTTTTCGAGCGAAGAAACTTCTCGCGCTATATGTTCAACTCGATGGTGGTGGCGTTGGTGACCACCGCCTGGGGCGTTTTCGTGGCGGCCTGGTCTGGGTATGGATTCGCACGATACGACTTTCGCTACAAACCAGCGGTGATGGGGTTTGTGCTCCTGGCGCAGTCGTTCCCGCGCATTTTGCTGGTCATTCCGTATTTCCAAATGGCGAACAAGTTTGGCCTGAAGGACAGCTATCTCGGATTGATCCTGGCCTACAGCACCTTTATCCAGCCGCTCTGCCTCTGGATCATGAAGGAGTACTTCGAGCAGATTCCGCGCGAACTGGATGAGGCGGCGATGGTCGACGGGGCGTCACCCTATCGCGCGTTCTGGGACATCATCCTGCCGCTTGCTCGGCCCGCACTTGGCGCGACGGCGATCATTGGGTTCCTGACGGCCTGGAACGAATACGAATTTGCTCTGGTGCTGACGACGAGCGAAAACGTGCGCACCATTTCGGTGGCGATTGCCTCCTTTATCGGTGAGTTCACGACGGAGTGGAATCAGGTAATGGCTGCGGCGGCGATTGGCACGGTGCCGGTGATCATCGTCTTCCTGTTCTTCCAGAAGCAGCTGATGCAGGGGCTGACCGGTGGGGCGGTGAAGGGGTAGGAGCTGGGTTCGGAGTCCGGGGACTCGAGCTGATTGGGGCCAGTGTGCGAGGGCCGGAATGATGGCCTAGACGAGGGATTCGGAGAGAGGGAGGCGAGTGCGAATAACGAAGATCCGGCACCGTCGTGGCTGGGCGCGGGCTGGCGGAATTACATCTTTGTGCTGGTCGAGACCGATGACGGGACTGACCGGGCTGGGCGAAGCGTCGCTTGGCGGTCAGACCAATGCGGTGCTGGGCGAGCTGAAGGATCTGGAGCCGTTACTGATCGGGGCCGATCCGTTGCGGATCGAGCATCTCTGGCAGCAGGCGTACCGCCACGCGTTCTGGCACGGCGGGGTGACGTTGATGTCGGCGCTGGCTGGGGTCGAGGTGGCGCTTTGGGACATTCGGGCGAAGACCCTGGGTGTGCCGATCTACACCTTGATGGGAGGCCGGGTGCGAGACAAGATCCGCGCATATGCCAACGGACCACGTGGCGAAACTCCGGAAGAGCTGGCGCGGTCCGCATCCGATCTTGTGGCGAAAGGGTACACGGCGGTGAAATTCTGCCCGTTCGATGCAGTGCCGACGTTGGCGGGGCGGCGACTGATCGACGCCGGCGTGGCAAAGGTGCGAGCGGTGCGCGAGGCGGTCGGCCCGGATGTGGAGATCATGATCGACGGGCATGGGCGATTGAGCCCGGCGATGTCGACTCGGGTGGCCGCGGAGATGGTCGAGTTCAATTTGTTGTTTTTCGAGGAGCCGGTGCTGCCGGAGAATCCTGCGCAGCTGATTCGAGTGGCGAAGAAATCGCGTATCCCGATAGCGACCGGTGAGCGGTGCTACGGCCGCTGGGATTTCCGCGAACTGCTGGCGTCGCGATCGATCGGAGTGTTGCAACCGGACATTATCCAGTCGGGTGGGATGGCTGAGGTGCGCAAGATCGCGGCGTATGCCGAGATGCACTTCGTTAGTGTGGCGCCGCATAACCCGTGGAGCTGGGTGAACACGATGGCGTCCTTGCATATCGACGCAGTCATACCTAACTTCCTGCTGCAGGAGGTGATCACCGAGCCGGAACCGTGGAAAGACGCGGTTACTCCCGATCACCCAACCCTCGATAAGGATGGCTATTTCGCCATTCCAGAGGGTCCGGGGTTGGGGATCGAGCTCGATCTGGACGCGGCGGCGAAGTTCCCGCAGGTTTCGGGACGGCCGCCGGCGTTCTGGCATGCCGACGGCAGTGTGGCGGACTGGTAGGGATGACGGAGATGAACGAAACCATGAATCCGGCCGGTGGACGCCGCGAGCTGCATCTGAAAATCACCGAGGTCATTCCGCACGTGCTCTTCGCTGGGCGGACCAATCTTATCTTTGTCGAGATACGCACCAACGAAGGTATTTTCGGCATCGGCGAAGCAAGCTTGGAAGGGAAGACTGAGGCGGTCGTTGGAGCGATTCGCGATGTGTCGGGTTATCTGATTGGACAAGACCCTACTCGCATCGAGCATCACTGGCAGACCATCTATCGCCACTCGTTCTGGCGAGGCGGGATGGTGGTCGGCAGCGCGATCTCCGGGATCGAGCAGGCCCTCTGGGACATTCTTGGTAAGGCGTTGAACGTTCCCGTCTATGAGCTGCTGGGTGGTCGCGTGCGGGACAAGGTGCGGCTCTACGCCAACGGCCCGCGCGGTGAAACCCCAGAAGAGATTGCCGAATCATGCTTGCGCATCGTGGAGAACGGCTGGGGGGCACTGAAGCTGGTGGGCAGCGGGCCGATGGTGGGGGTTGCTATGCAGCCGGACCTGCGAGCGGCGCGGCGGCAGATCGAGCTGATTCGCGAGGCGGTCGGACCAGAGATCGATATTCTGATCGACTGCCACGGGCGACTGAACCCAACCACGGCGGTGCAGCTGGCCGATGCGCTGGATGAGTACGACATCTTTTTCTTCGAGGAGCCGGTGCTGCCGGAGGATGCCGCCGGCATGAAAGCGGTGAAGGAGCGCATCACCATTCCAGTGGCGACCGGCGAGCGGCTTTTTACCAAATGGGGGTTCCGCGACGTCCTCGAGATGGGCGCGGCCGATGTACTGCAACCCGACCTCGCGCACTGCGGCGGGATCTGGGAAGCGCGCAAGATCGCGGCGGTGGCTGAGATCAACTATGCCGGCATCGCGCCGCACAATCCGTATTCCTGGCTGCTGACGCTGGGCGAGTATTCAGCTCGACTTTGCGATTCCGAATTTTACGATCCAGGAGTTTCTGGTCGATCATCCGCCGGAAGTCGAGGCGCTCTTTACCGAGAAGTTCACCTGGCAGGATGGTGGTTGGGTGGAGCCGCCGACCAAGCCAGGATTGGGGGTTGAGCTCGACTGGGAGTATGTGCGGGCGCATGAACAGTTGCCGTTCACGAACACGTTCCAGGGGTCGTTGTGGCATGTGGACGGGTCGGTGGCGGATTGGTAGGTTGGAGAAGATAGGACACGGAGGTCCTGTACTACGTCCGGGACGGTGGTTGTCGAGTCGGAGATAGCAAGCGGCTACAGAAACCCTGTCGTTCTATTGTTCCGAGTGTCAGGGAACTGGAATCGAGCACGACTGGCGTTGTTGGGCAGGACGAGGAGAGATTCTTCGCTTCGCTCAGAATGACAGCGCGGAGGGATGAGGCATGGCGAAGAAGCAGGCGCAGACGACGACGGCGGAGGAGATCGAGCAGATTATTCCGGATGCGTGGCCGAAGTACTCGGCAGCGGGGAAGGATCCGGTGCGGATTCGGGATGTCAAGGTCATTTTGACGGCGCCCGATGGGATCCGGCTGGTGATCGTGAAAGTCGAGACCAGTGAGCCGGGGTTGTATGGCGTCGGTTGCGCGACGTTCACCCAGCGGCCGATGGCGGTGGTGGAGGCGATCGAGCAGTACATCAAGCCGATGGCGATCGGGCGTGACGTTCACGATATCGAGGATCTTTTCCAAGCCGGTTATCTCTCGTCGTACTGGCGAGGTGGACCGGTGCTGAACAATGCGCTCTCCGGGCTGGACATGGCGCTCTGGGATATCAAGGGGAAGCTGGCGGGGATGCCGGTGTATCAGCTTTTCGGGGGCAAGAGCCGGCGGGCGGCGAATGTCTACGTCCATGCCTCGGGGCGCGATTTTACGGAGGTCGAGGAGTCGGCCAAAGCGTTCTGGGAGCAGGGGTTCCGGTATATTCGCTGCCAGGTGGCGGTGCCGAATTCGGCAACCTATGGGGTGGCCGCTTCCAAGGATATGAAGAGCGCGTATCACCTCGATCCGCAGCAGGAGTCGTGGGATCCGGACGCCTACGCGCGGATCGTGCCCAAGCTCTTCGACCATATTCGCTCGGCAATGGGGGATGAGGTCGAACTGCTGCACGATATTCACGAGCGGGTGCCACCGATCACGGCGATCCGGATCGCGAAAGAGGTGGAGGAGTTCCGGCTCTTTTTTCTGGAAGACCCGTTCGCACCGGAGGACAACGGATATTTCCCGTTGTTACGACAGCATTCCTCGGTGCCGATCGCGATGGGCGAGCTCTATGTGAACCAGGCGGAGTATGTCGATCTGGTCAAGGACCGTCTGATCGACTTCATGCGGGTACATATCTCCGATATCGGCGGTTTGACCCCGGCGCGCAAGCTGGCGGCGTATTGCGAATATTTCGGGGTGCGGACCGCGTGGCATGGGCCGGGCGATGCCTCGCCGGTGGCGCATGCGGCGAATTTGCAGCTCGATCTGAACACCCCGAACTTTGGTATCCAGGAGGCGTATATGCCGCCTGAGAAGACACGCGCCGTCTTTCCGGGTACGCCGGAGATTCATGACGGGCAGATGTGGTCGAACGAGCAGTCGGGGCTGGGGATCGATATCGATGAAATGGAAGCGGCGAAGTATCCGTTCCCGGAGCATGCGATCAATGGCGCGTGGCCGCCAATTCGTATGAAGGACGGGACGGTTCAGCGGCCGTAACTAAGGAGACCCAGGTAGCAGAATTCGGACACGGCCTTTCCTTGGGCCAATGTGCGATATTCTGACGTAGTTAATCCCGCACCGTTTGAAATGACATAGAGGCAGGAACGTTCGGCGCTTGCGTTGGTGACGTACCGTTCTGTGGAGAGGGCTGGACATGGACGATCGTCGATTCGATTCATTGGCAAAAGCGGTAGCGTCTGGCGCAAGCCGCCGTTCGGTTATCAAGGGAATCCTTGGGCTGGGAGGAACGGCGATCGCGGGAAGCGTATTGCTCGGGGGAGATGCGGAGGCGGCGCGGCGGCCGACGCCGACCCCGAAGCCGGTGAAATGCCCAGGGCGACAGACCTGGAGTGGGTCGCAGTGTGTCTGCCCTGGCGATGCTCCCGAGAAGTGCGGGCCTGATTGTTGCAGCGGGACCAACAACGATCCATATCCACGACCGGCTGACCACTCCGAGTGCTGCGATAACGCCTGCTGTTTCGGCACCTGCTACGGCGAGGAACTCTGTTGCCCAACCAATTCGACGGCGGGCGAGGGCGGCCCTATCGCAGACGTCTGTGAGAGCGGCGAGTGCTGCTACCTGCCGGATGTTTGCAGCAACGGTGTCTGCAGACCACCTTCCGGCTGCGAGACTAATGAAGATTGCGTCGATTGTGAGACGTGCAATCCCGAAACAGGACAGTGCAGCTCGCTTTGCACCAACGATCTCCCGCAGTGTTGTGTGAATGAATTCGGCGAATATTGCATTCCCGCAGAAGAGACCTGCTGTTCCGATCCTTCGCATTGCACCGAGCCGTGTTCCTACTGCAACGATGTTGTCAAATATTGCGTCGATCGTTGCGAAGGGGGTGACCTCTGCTGTGAAGGCGCGAACGGAGACGAATGCTGCGCGGCCGATCAATGCGTTGCGGGACAGGGATGCTGTCCCGAAGGATTTGTGGCATGTGGTGGAAGTTGCTGTAACACGACGAATCACTTCTGCAACGCCGAGGAGGTCTGTGACTGCCTGCCGGGTACTGAGCCCTGCAGCCTCTTGCCAGGTGGTTGCTGCCCAGAGGGGCAGTGCAACGACGCATTCGAGTGCTGTAGCGAGGGAACTTCCCCCTGCGGATCGAGCTGTTGCGAAGAGCAGACTCAATTTTGCGGTCCGAAAACATGTGCCGTCCAAGGGTATTTCGATGATTGCGCCGAATGTGTCGATGGGGAGTGTTTGACGGCTCCTTATGAGGGATACCCTTGCGGTTTCGACGGATTTTGTAGTTACGGCATATGCAAAACTTGTATCCCGTCCGGGTCACCCTGTCCTACAAATGCCGGTTGTTGCTCCAATAACTGTGTCTATAGCAACAATGTGTACACATGCGGCGATCGATAGCCAGACGGTCCTCTCCACCCCTGCTAGGCCGGTAGGGGTGGAGTCGAGAGACTCCCGTTATCTCCAGAGCGTTCCCGCGTAATTTGCCGTGATCCTTCGCTTTGAGCGTGAGGAGTCGTTCGATGGGCCGAACCTCTGGCATGGCGGTCCAGTGGTGCGGATGGTCGTCACGAGCGATAGCTCTGGAATGTCGCCAGCGAGCGGACGCGCTTTACTCGAACGCGTTCGGCGATTGCGCGAACAGCTCGATGAGACGCAAATCGAGCCGATGCCGCAACTCCCGTTACCCGAAAGTCTGGACATGTCCATTGTCCTCGGGTGGACGGCTATCGAGTTGCAACGATTGGCAGGAGCTAACGTTTCCTACTTTTCCGCGCATGCGATGGATGCTCCCGACTCGAACGAAATCATGGTCACATGCTGTCATCCGCGAACCGCGAAACTCGCATACTTGCTTCTGCAAGGTCAGGCACTGGTTTCAGGTGATGTGCCGCAATTGGAAGCCATAGCGGCATTGGTCACAGCGGTGGCAGAGCGGCGTATTCCAAATTCCAGAGCATTCGATCAATGGGGCATGGCCGCCGATTCGTATGAAGGACGGGACGGTTCAGCGACCGTAACGAGTACTGCCTTTTCCGAAGAATCCAGTACGCTGTTGGCAGTCTTTCCATCAATCGCAGCAAGGGCTGCCAGCAGCCCGTTCGCCGGTGCAACACGAAAGCGGCGGGTTGTAGGTCGACGGTGCCGATCTTTCATGGACGCCAACATCTGGATTTTCGAGAAGGCTGGGAGTCTTTTCGATCATTGGGAAGGTAGATGAGGGTTGAGGATTGGGGACTGGTGCGCCTGACATTCGCGAAACTCGCGCGATCGCTTGGCAGCGGCGAACTGTATTGGGGCGTACAGAGGGATCTTGTTGCCACCGAGATCACTCCCTTTGGGCACGGTGCCCTCGGGGGTGTAGCCAGGAAAACTGGGGTCGATTGGCCGCGACGATACGGTAGCTGGCAGCGATAGCCCAGACAAAGGGCGGGCGTTCCAGCAGGCGAATGAGAGTAGGATGCCAGCCGGTTTCGCGGAGGGCGAAGAGCGCGGCGCGGCCGCCGGAGAGCTGGTCGCCGTCGACGGTGATGAGCTGGATTGCCTGCTGGGCTTGTACCCGGAGCAGCGGGGTCATCGGGGGACTCGAGACGATTTGCCAGGGGCAAATTCGGAACTGCTGGGTCGTTGCGTCTCGCAAGGTGAGCCAGGTGGCCCATTCGCGGCAGAAGTCGCAATCGCCGTCGTAGAGGAGGATGTGTTTCGGCTGGTTCGACATGGTCCGAATGGTACTGCGTTGGAGGATCCGTGCGGGGTAGAGCGCACCGCGCTGAAGCGACGGTGCTACGTACCGAAAGTCCCTGCGGGACTACGAAGTCGTTGTCGTGCCTAGGATTTGGGCGGCCAGGATTCGCAGCCGATAAGGTCAGGATCGTCGTTGTCGAGCCGGTATTCGTCGTATCCGATAACCTCGACCCGGAAACCCACGTCCTTGCAGTCGAGATCGACTGAGGAGATCGGTACGCACGGGATGTAGCTCGGATGGCAGTTGTTGCCGAGCTTGGCGGACTCTCCCTGTATGGATTGGAATGCGGAAACGGTGGTTGGGGCTGCCAACGCCGCTTGTGCCGGGATGCCGAAATTGCCACAAGCGCCCCAAACCCCCAGTCCACTCGCAGCGGCGTTGGTCGCCGCGGCTCCGATCTCTGAACGATAGGGATCAAAGGAGTCGCCGTAGCTTTTATTCTCGGCCCAGCCGGATTCGATGAGCAGGTGATTGAGGAGGAAGGGCTGTCCATCGATGGTGAACCAAAGGTAGGCAAGTGTGCGGCCATATTGGTCGAGCTGGCCGACATCTTCGACCCAGATCTTTCCGGGGGTGTCGCTTTGCGCAAGCGCGGCGCGGACGAACGCGGTTGCTTCGTTACCACCACATTCCAATGGATCGTGGGTTTCGGGGGTGTCGGCGCGGTAAAGGCGATAGCGTCTGGTTTGGCCATCGACCGAGATGTCGTAGGTGTCGCCGTCGAAGATCGTCATCATTGTGCCGGAAGCGACGCCGCTGGGCAGTGTGCTGGTCCAGGATGCGGGGGCGAATCCAGCCGGAACTTCATTGGAGTTGGCTTGAGAGGACGGGAGGCGGGTCGGTATCCGGTCGCGGCCATCGGGTGTGCGAGAGGGCTGGACCTGCGCTTGACTGATGGTTGGCGATCTGGAGGGATTGCTCCCCTCGTCACTGGTCACGAAACGGTTGACGATAACAATGATCGCGATCAGCAGGAAGAGACCAAGTAGCGATTTGCCGAGCCGCCCGCGTTTCCGACTGGTTTTCGGAGTGGGCGCGACCACCTGAAGCGCATTGCCACAGCGTGGGCAGAAATTCTGAGACCTGGTTGTAGGTGCGCCGCAAGCGGGACAACGGCGGGCGGAAGATTTCGGGGCCATTGTTTCTAACCGAGGGCGAATGGTCGTCAAGTTCGTGTTTTCGTCTGCAATGTTGCCGAGATGCAAGGCGCTGTCAAGCTCTTGACGCCTGCGGACGGTGCCGCATACTTGAATGATTCGTATCGTGAAAAGGATCAGAAATGTATTTCAAGCAATTTCTGAATGACCTGGTGGGATGTGCGTCGTATCTGGTGGCGTCGCGGCAGACGGGAGAGGCGGCGGTCATCGATCCCGGGCTCGAGATCGAGCAGTACAACGAGCTGTTGCATGATCGTGATTTCAGTCTGCGCTACGTGATCGATACGCATATCCATGCCGATCATGTTTCCGGGGCACGCAAGCTGGCCGCTGAGCATGGGGCCGAGCTGTGTTTGTATGAGGCGGCGAAGGTGGCTTATCCCTTCCGGCCGTTGCACGACGGTGAGGAGATTCCGCTCGGACAACTCCGACTGCGGATCGTGCATACCCCGGGACATCGGCCGGAGCTGATGTCGATCCTGATCATCAACCCGGAACGGAGTGCCGAGCCCTCGATGGTGCTGACCGGCGATTCGTTGCTGGTGGGGGATGTGGGGCGGCCGGACTTTGGCGGCGGTGACGCGGAGCAGCAATACGACAGCGTTGGCAGGCTGCTGAGGTTGCCGGATTGGGTGGCGGTCTTCCCCGGGCACTTCGAGGGTCCGTGTGGCAAGCATATGTGTGGCCGCCCAAGCACCACGGTCGGCTTCGAACGGTTGTTCAATCCGCTCATACAGATGGAGCGCGAACCTTTTGTGGAGAAACTGGGTGGTGAGGTGCCCGCGCGCCCACTGAACATGATCGCGATCGAGGCGACGAACCGCGGCAATGCCGAGGATTCCTGGGCGATGCTGACCAAGATGAGTGAGATTTCGCAGCTTTCCAACGAGGAGCTCGAGGCGCTCGACGATGCGCCGCTGCTGCTGGATGTGCGCGAACCGGGCGAGTATGCCAGCGGACATCTGGCCGGGGCGGTGAACATTCCGCAAGCTGAGCTGTCGTCTCGCATCGACGAGCTTCCGAAGGATCAACCGGTCGTCACGGTTTGTTTGAGCGGGGGGCGCTCGTATCGATCGGCGCAGTTCCTGGCTCAAGCGGGATTTGACAATGTCGCCAGTTTAGCCGGTGGTGTGACCGGGTGGTTAAAGGATGGGCGTGAGATCGAGGAAGGCACGGTAGGCCCGGACGGACCGAGGGTCATCGAGACCGAATGGGCCCACGCGGGAGCCGGGTGAACCACGTGGCCTGGGTGGACGGGACGTTTTTGATGACAGGACGGCCCGTTTGCTGGGGTTCGCACTTCGCTCAAGCGACGGTACTCTTCAATGGAAGTCCCTCCGAGGGAAGTCCCTCCGAGAGTGTGGGAGTGGTTTCTTCAGAAGTGTGGCACGTTCATATCTTCAGATGACTCGGCTACGTATCCGAGTGGCTCCAACGAGAGAGATTCTTCACGTTCGTTCAGAATGACAGAACTTGGGGCGAAGAGGCATTTGGGCTGCTCCGACGAGAGAGATCCTTCGCTTTCGCTCGGGATGACACGGTGGGTGATGTCGGTAGGGGATGGTTAGCTCGATGAATGAGGAGGTTGGAGCTGATCCGTTGGAAGGGGATGTGCGCACGGCCGCGTTGCGGAATGCCAATGCCTGCCAACAGATGGTCGAGCTCTGTGGTGAGCTGCTGGAGTTGGCGCCGGACCTTTCGCCGCGCGAGTTCTTGCGGTCATTCGGTGCGCTGGTAGCCGGGATCGACCTGGGTGTGATGGGTTTCCGGCAGCTTGCGCGCGGTGGGGCGAATGGATTGCTCGGCGCCGGATTCCGACAGGAATATGACGATGGGACTGCTGGGCAGGCGCGGCATTTCGCGGGTACTGCGGCGGCGGCGGCACTCATCGGGGACAAACCGGCCGAGCTGCTGGCGCACCATGTGGTCGACCCGGCTGATTCGATCGATGGTCACCTCTCGACGGCGGCATTGGAGTTCGCGCGTTTGTTGGTCGATGAAACGTTGACGCTCGATCAGGCGGGAAGCTGGATTGCCGAGCATATTTGCGATCCCGAGTTTCGGACTGATGACGGCTTTACGCCGTTCGATGCGATGGTCGAGCGCTCCGTGGAGGCTCGTGCGTTACGCGACCTCTTTTCTGAGGATGAATGGCGCGCGCTGACCGAACTTCCGGAGCGGATTGCGGTGGACGCGGCGCTGGCCGATGTCACCGGGGGATTCGATGATGTGCGCGACGTCATTGCGGGAACGCGGGAGATCGAAGCTGGAGCGGAGGGTTCGAGCGAGCTGGTGCGCGCGATCGTAGCCGAGCGGTTTGACGAAGGGTTCGAGTGGGGCGCCGACGCGCGTTCTCCCGAGGATCGGGTCGAGCACACCTTGCGGGCGGTGCATGCGACTCTTTCGACATTGCGGGAGAAGGAGATTGCTTCAGATGAGATCGTCGCTTACGCGAGCTTTCTGCTGAGGGTTGCCGGCAAGGCGGTTCGCGGATCGCGGTCTGGTGGGATACTCGGTATCGGCAAACACGAGGTTTCGGAGCGCGAGTCAGCGTTCCTCGACCATTTAGAAGAGACGCTCGAAGCGGGATTACCCGCTTGCGATGGGTGTTTGGATTAGCGAGGGACGCACGAGATGGGCAAAATCCGACGGAGCTGGATGCTGGTGAAAGCCAGTTGGGGCGTTTTGAAAGCAGATAAAGAGCTGGCGCTCTTTCCAATCGTCAGTGGAATCTGTGTCGCCATTGCTATCGCTATCCTTACCGGCGGATTCATGTTGGTGACCGGGGACGGCGCGCGAGAGATTGCCGATCGATTCGAGGAGGGCTCGAATCAGTCCTGGTCGGCCGCCGATCTGGTCACGCTCTTTCTCATCTATTTCGTCACTGTTTTGATCGCTACGTTCTTCAATGCGGCATTGATTGGCGCGACCCTCAAGCGGTTACGCGGGGGCGATCCGACCTTTCGGGACGGGTTGCAGATGGCGTCCGGGCGGATTGGCGCGATTCTTGGCTATAGCGCGATTGCCGCCACGGTTGGAGTGGTGATTCAACTGATTCGCAGCCGGAGCAATACGGCTGGCGAACTGGCGGCCGGGTTTCTGAATATCGCCTGGGGTGTGGCTACCTTTTTGGTGGTACCGGTGCTGGTGGCGGAAGATATCGGCCCGACCGAGGCGATCAAGCGGAGCGGTTCGTTGCTCAAGAAGACCTGGGGCGAGCAAATTGTGGGGAACGCGAGCCTGGGCCTGGTTGGATTTCTGGCCACGGCGGTCGTTGCGCTGATCGGTATGGGCTTGATCTGGGGCGCCTCGGCGATCGGTTCCACGGTGGCGCTTGGTGGCGCGATCACGGTCCTCATCATCCTGGTTGCCATTGTTGCTGTTATCTTCAGTGCGCTCAATGCGATTTATAAGGCTGCGGTATATGAGTACGCAGCCGATGGGATTGCGGCCGGCGCCTTCGGGCAAGATGCCATGAGCAACGCTTTCCGGCAGAAATAAGCCGGCGCATTTCACGATACGTGTGCCAAGAGACAGGGAGACTGGATGCCACGAATTCTTATGATCACCGCTGGCGTGTTGCTGGTGCTATGTATTGGGTGTGTTGCCGTGGGTTATTTCGTAGCGATTCCACGGGTCAAGGAGAGCGTAGAGGAAGGCGTCGATCAGGCGGTTTCTACCTATGTGGTGCCGCAGATGGCCAATATCAGCGGGACTCCGGAAGCCGGGGTCTATACGCTGACCGATGAGGAGATCAATAATCGAATTCAGTCCGGGAATGCCGACCTGAGCGATCTGCGCTTTGTGATTACTCCGGCCGGACTGGAGCTGCGATTCGGCGAGCAGGGACAGGATGTGGCCTATTCCGCCCAAGTGAGCGCGGTGGATGGCAAGATCGAGATACAGGGAGCCAACCTGGATGGAGTGCCGAGCTGGATCATACCGACCGGGGCGATCTCGAACGGGGTCGAAAGCGGGATCAACGATTACCTGGCTGCGAACGATCTGATCGTTTCCAGTGTGACGCTGCAGGATGGGAGCATGACGTTGATGCTCGAAGATGCGCCAGCGACCGCGATGTTGCTGGCGGCGTAGGGCACGGGGGCGATTTGCCCTCGTCTACCTCCCACCCCCCTTCCTTCTTCCGATCCTGGGAGAAGGCAGGGGGCTTTTTCGTTTCGGGGGAGGTGTTTATCACTGGCCGCGGTTCATGGGGTCACGGAGTGGTTCGGGGGTGAGTTTGGCGGGAACGTGGAGTTCGTCGAGTGAGGCGAGCGCGGTCAGCGCGACGATGACCATCCAGGTCAGGGCGACCATGGCGAACCCGCGTTCGGCCAACCCATCGCGGCTGTCGGAGACGGTTTCGAACAGATACCCGCAGAAGCCCGCCGCAATCGCGAACCCAACGGCGGGGAGCGCCAGATGGCTCCAGTTGAGCTGGCGACGAGCGGCCAGACCGGAAAAGAGCATGGCGCCGATTGCGCTGAGGATCGCCAGCACGGCAAAGCCGTTATGCAGGAAGCCTTCCAGGTTGCGGGGAGCGCCGGGAGTGCGATCGTAATCATGGAACATGCCGGTGCCGCCAATGGCAAAAGCGGTCAGCAGCATCGGGGCAAACACCAGGCGGTTGTAGCGTGGGAAGGCGAGAAAGCAGCCGACGGCAAAGAAGGCGAGCGAAATTCCCAGCAGAAGTAGCCCGGTTGCCATGATTTCCGGACGCGGCTGGCCCTGGGCGGCAGAGTCGCTGAAGGTGCTGGAGATATGTGAATAGCCAGGGGTGACCATACCCGCCCAAATGATGAAGGGGGCGAAGACAATTGGAGCAAGCAAACCAGCGCCAAGGAGAGCGACGGTTAGCCGTTGACCATCCAGCGTGTCTTGCTGGGTGAGGAGTTCGACACTCGATGATTGCACAGAGTTTCCTTGGACATGGCGGGGAACCAGTCGTTACGGCAGGATAGCACCAGCCAGTGTTTCTGGCTCATAACGCGTGCATCGCGGCATCGAGAATCCGGGTGGCGCATACTGCGCTTATGGAGAGCACAACAGAACCATCCGGATCGGGCCCGCTTCTGCTGGCGACTAAATTCCACTCCCCGACGTGGCGTTCCGGCCTTGTGTCACGCCCCCGACTCGTGGCGGCGCTCCGCCGTGGCGCCGGGAGCAAGCTCACGCTTATTTCCGCTCCCGCCGGGTTCGGGAAGACCACGCTGATCGCCGAGTGGCTGGGGGACGACGCAACCGGCGGAGCGGTTTCCTGGGTTTCGCTCGACCAGAACGACAACGATCCGGCGCTCTTTTGGACCTATGTGGTTTCCGCGTTGCGAGTGCACGACCCGAGTATTGGAGCGCACGCGCTGACGCTGCTGCGCTCATTGCAATCGCTACCGATCGAGTCCGTGCTGACCAACCTGATCAATGAGCTGTCGGCGTCGCCCCGCATCTTCACGCTGGTGCTCGATGACCTGCATACGATCGAGAATCGGACGATTCATGACGCGATTGGGTTCCTGATCGATCATCTGCCGCCGCAGTTGCGGCTGGTCGTGACGACGCGGGCTGATCCGTCATGGAACCTGTCGCGGCTGCGCGCCCGGCGCGAGCTGAACGAGCTGCGGGCCGCCGATCTGCGGTTTACGGTGACCGAGGCAAGCGCCTTTCTGAACGATGTGATGGGGCTGCAGCTTTCCGATGACGACGTTCGTGTACTGGATGCCCGGGCGGAAGGCTGGATTGCCGGGCTGCAATTGGCAGCGCTTTCGATACGGGATCATGCGGATGCGTCGGGGTTCATCCAGACGTTCGCGGGAGATCACCGGTACATCGTCGATTACCTGCTGGAAGAAGTGCTGCACCGGCAGTCGGAGGAGATGCGGGAGTTCTTGCTCCAGACGTCGATCCTCGATCGGTTGAGCGGTCCGCTGTGCGATACGGTCACCGGGCAGCGGGAGGGGCGCGCGCGGCTGGTGACGCTGGAGCGGGGAAACTTCTTTTTGACTCCGTTGGATAGCACGAGAACCTGGTATCGCTACCACCATCTGTTTGCGGATGTGCTCCGGGCGCGGCTGCTCGCAGAGTATCCGGATCAGGTCACGTCACTTCATCTGCGCGCGAGCAGATGGTACGAGCAGCAAGGTTTGACCAGTGACTCGATCCGGCATGCGCTGGAGGCCGTCGAGGATGCGCGGGCAGCGGAACTCGTCGAGCTGGCGGCCAGGGAGATGCAGCGCAACCGGCAGGAAGCCACCATGTTGGGTTGGCTCAGCTCAATTTCCGAGGATGAGATCAGCCATCGTCCCGTGCTCAGCGCGGTCTACGCGGGGATCCTGCTCTCGAACGGGAGGTGGGAGGAGGTTCATACCTGGCTGTGCATCGCGGAACGATGGCTGGTGGCGATGCGAGACCAGGCGAAGGGGCTGCCTGTGGGGATGCTGGTGGCGGATGAGGTAGAACTCGACCGGCTGCCTGGAATTATTGCTGTTTACCGGGCAGGGTTGGCTTTGGCGTCCGGGGATGTGTCCGGCACGATGGAGCACGCCCGATCCGCTGCCGGAATGATTCCGAATGACGATTATCTCTACCGGGGAGCGGCGACGGCATTGCAAGGGCTGGCGTCCTGGACGGAGGGCGATCTCGAGTCTGCGTTTCAATCGTATGCGGATGGGATGGCAAGCCTTCGACATGGTGGATTCATCATCGATGCGATCTCCGGATCGATCGGGTTGGCAGATCTGCGGATCGCACAGGGGCGGCTGCACGATGCTTTGGCGATCTACCAACACGGTCTGTACCTGACGGCCGAGCATGGCCTGCAGGCTCCCAGCGGAATGGCTGACATGTTTATCGGAATGAGCGAGCTCTACCGGGAGTGGAACGATCTGGAAGCGGCTGAGCGATTATTTGCCCAAGGTGACGTGTTGGGCGAATCTGCTGGTTCTCCGCAGCATCCTTATCGCTGGCGCGTGGCGCTGGCCCAGTTGCGGGCCAGCCTTGGCGATCGGGACGGCGCGATCGCGCTGCTCGATGAAGCGGAACCCCGGTACCTGAGTGACATGTATCCGAAGGTGCGGAGCATCCCGGCGATACGGGCGCGGGTTCGGATTGTGCAGGGACGATTGGATGAGGCGTCTGCGTGGGTGCGGGCTCGGGGTGTTTCGGCAGACGATCCTGTCAGCTATCTGAACGTTTTCGATCACCTCACACTGGCGCGCCTCCTATTGGCGCAGGCTGCCGAGGAACGTGCAGACGATGGGGTTGGACTGGCATTGGGGCTCCTCGAACGGTTGCGCAACGCTGCGGACACAGGCGGGTGGATCGGCAGCCTGATCGAGATTTTGGTGCTGGAGTCGCTTGGCTACCAGCGGTTGGGGAGCCTGCCTTCGGCGCGCGTGTCACTTGGGCGCGCGTTGTCGCTAGCCGAACCCGGTGGCTACGTGCGCATTTTCGTAAACGAGGGAGAGCCGATGCACCGGCTGCTGAGCGAGGTTGCCGGTGGTGAACATGGGCGCCATGCCCAGCGGGTGTTGCGGGCTTGGGGAACGGCGGAGCGATCGGCAGCGGGAGCGGCTTCGGTCGTTGGGTTGGTGGAGCCGTTGACTCCGCGGGAGGTTGAGATTCTGCGATTGATTGCGGCCGGATTGCGCAATCAGGAGATCGCGGACCGGTTGTACATCAGCCTGCCGACGGTGAAGCGACATGTCGCCAACGCCTACGGAAAGCTCGGGGTTGCGCACCGCACGGAGGCGGTAGCCCGGGCGAACGCAGCTCGAACTTCTTTGAGCAATCTCCTCGAATTACACCCCCCTTCTACACCCTTCGGCTGATCTGATCGCCAGGCTGCCTGTCTAGATTGAACGTACGGCGAAGACGTCTTCGCGTACGAAGGACAGGCAATGACGACTCACTATCAATTTCATGTTCGCGGTCATCTCGACGACCGCTGGTCCGAATGGCTCGGCGATCTGTCGATCGAGCGACGGAGCGATGGGACCTCCGTTTTGCGTGGGCCAGTCGCCGACCAGGCGGCACTCCATGGGGTGATCGCCAGAATTCGCGATCTTGGCTTGCCGCTCCTGGCGGTGGATGACACCGGCGACCCGCGTGCCGACGTATCCTCGGAGCGTCCAGCCCGAGGCCCGCGGGAGTCCGATTCCTTGCGGAACCACACGCGATTCCTTGCCCCTCGACGACACCGGCCAACCAACGACCAATTTTGAAGGAGACCACTCATGCACCTAAGACTTTCACCCGGTTCGCTGGCGCGCGCTGGCGCACTCCATCCCTGGCGAACGATTGCTGCCTGGCTGCTGCTGCTGGTGGTGGCAATTGCCCTCACGATCACCTTTCTCGGTGACGCGCTCACCTCAGACGCGACTGGAACACTGACGAACAATCCGGAATCGATGCAGGCAGACCGCCTGTTGAGCGATCGGCTGGGCGGCGCCGATGCAGCCTTAGGCGAGATGATCGTCGTGCAATCGACGTCGCTGACGGTTGACGACCCCGCCTACCGGCAGTATGTGGAACGGCTCTATGGGGAGGTCATCGGGCTGGGCGACGAGATCGTCACTGGAGGCTCGACCTACTATCTCTCGGGTGACGAATCGCTGGTCTCGGCGGACCGGCACACGACCCTGCTGCCGTTGACGATTCCGGAGCGCGGGCTACGACGGATCGTTCCGATCCACGAGTTCTGGTCAAGGCCACAACCGAGACGAGCGAGTTCCAGGTGCCTTGTCACCGGTCAGGCCACGCTCGATGCCGAGATCAAGGAGGTGGCCGAGAACGACCTGGCCAATGGCGAAAGCATCGGGCTTCTCCGTGGCCCTGATCATTCTTGCGATCGTCTTCGGCGCACTGGTTGCCGCGTTCCTGCCTATCGTTCTCGCCATCTTCGCCGTACTCCTTGGCGCTCGGGGCGGCGGCCGTGCTCGGTCAGTTCATGGACCTGCCCTTCGCAGTCATGAACATCATGGCCATGCTCGGACTCGCGGTCGGCATCGACTACTCGCTCTTCATCGTCTCCCGCTTCCGGGAAGAACGCGCTCGCGGCGTCGACAAGATCGAGGCAATCGCGCCGCCTGGTGCGACCAGCCGGTCGCACCGTGTCATCAGTGGCATGACCGTCGCGCTCGCTCTGGCCGGGTTGCTGATCATGCCCGATTCGAGCAACCAGGCGATCGGCGCCGGTGCGTTCCTGGTCGTGCTCGCCGCCGTCATGACCATCGCTGACCCTGCTCCCCGCCGTGCTGAGCTTGCTCGGCGACCAAGATCAACGCCCTCGCATTCCGTTCCTGCAACGCGCGCCCGAACCGGCGACCGAATTCGAGCCGGCTTCTGGGAGCTGGACGACTGCGCTCCGTGCTGCGCCGCCCGGTTGTCAGCCTGGTGCTCGCGGCTCGGATTGCTGCTCGCGGCGCCGTCAGCTCGATCGTCGATATGCGTCAGGGCGAAATCGGCATCGAGGCATTGCCTGCCAGACGATGTCCAAACGCGCGTACGTCATGCTCCAGGACGAATTTGGGTTCGGGCAGGATCTGCCGGCGCTGGTCGTCATCGACGGGCAGACCGAGTCTCCAGACCGTCCAGAACGCCATCGCGCACTCGAAACCAGCCTCGGCTCCGATCCCGCCTTCGCGGATGCTCACGCTCGAGGCACCTATCCCGAACGACAATCTGACCGTCCTGCACATCCGGCTTTCCGGGGATGCGATGAATGGGGATGCCATGGACGCCATCAGCCGGTTGCGGGACGACTACATCCCCGCCGCCTTCGACGGCGCGTCCGCTACGGCGCTCGTCACCGGAAGACAGCGCAGCTCCTGGATCAAACCGACGTCAGCACGACGTACATGCCGATCGTATTCACCTTCGTGCTGGCACTGAGCTTCATTCTCCTGGTGGTGGCGTTCCGCTCGATCGTGGTGCCGATCAAGGCGATTCTGATGAACCTCCTCTCGGTTGCGGCGGCCTATGGGTTGCTGGTCCTGGTTTTCCAGAAGGGCGTCGGCGCCGACCTCTTCGGGTTCCAGCAGGTCGAGGTGATTCAGACCGGATTACCGCTCTTCCTCTTCGCCATCCTGTTCGGACTCTCGATGGACTATCACGTCTTCCTGCTGAGCCGGATCCGCGAGCGCTTCCTCGAGACTGGCGACAACGACGAAGCGGTCGCGTACGGGTTGCGCACCACCGGCCGCCTGATCACGGTGCCTCGCTGATCATGGTGGCCGTTTTCAGCGGGTTCGCCCTGGGCGAGCTGGTGCCGTTGCAGCAGCTCGGATTCGGGCTGGCGGTTGCGGTACTGGTGGATGCGACGCTCGTGCGCTGCATCCTGGTGCCGGCGAGCATGCGGCTGCTGGGCACGTGGAACTGGTATCTGCCGAATTTCCTGAGCTGGTTGCCGGAGCTGCGGATGGAGCGGCCGGTTGAGGTCGAGCCGGTGGCAGTGGGGGATTAGGTCGGTTGCGGCGGGAGCCGCCTGCTGTTCCGAGGGGCCGATGCTCCCGGAACAGCAGGACGCGGAGGTCCTGCACTACACCGGCGTGTAATCACGAGAGGGCACGGAGGCCCTGCACTACGACGGGCGCGTAGGAAAACGCCGGGATCGTCTTTGAGCGATCCCGGCGTTCGGGCGTTCCAAGGGGGTGGTTACTTTTCGATGGGGGCGCCGATGAGGGAGCCCCATTCGGTCCAGGAGCCGTCGTAGTTGCGGACGTCGGGAACACCGATCAGCTCATTGAGAACGAACCAGGTGTGGGCGCTGCGCTCGCCGATGCGGCAATAGGCGATGGCCGGTTGTTCCTGGCTGACGCCCTTGTCACCGTAGATGGCGATCAGCTCGTCGGCTGGTTTGAAGGTGCTGTCTTCCGCGACGGCTGTTGCCCAGGGAACGTTTTGTGCGCCGGGAACATGGCCGCCGCGCTGGGCGCCTTCCTGCGGAAGGCCTTCGGGAGCGAGCAACTCGCCGGAGTATTCCTTTGGGGAGCGGACATCGATGAGCACCGAGCCGTCGTTGCCGATGGTGGCTTTGACATCGTCGCGATAGGCGCGTAACTCGGGGTGGGTGGCGGTGACGGTGTAGCTCGCTGCCTCGACCGTGGTGGCGTCGGTGGTGATGTCGCCGCCGGAGGCGATCCACTTGGCGCGGCCGCCGTCCAGCAGTTGGACTTTGTCATGACCGTAGAACTTGAAGAGCCAGTAGGCGAACGCGGCGAACCAGTTGTGGTTGTCGCCATAGAGGATTACGGTGGTGTCCGGGTCGATACCCGAACGGGAGAGCAGCGCCGCCCATTCGGTCTGGTCAGGAATATCGCGGGCCGGGCGCTGTTGCAGGTCGATTTGCCAGTTCCAACCGATCGCGCCGGGAATATGGCCACTGTCGTAGGCGGTGGTGTCGACGTCGACCTCGACAAGGCGAACGTCAGCATCGGCAGCATGGGCTTTGACCCAGTCGACATCGACGAGTGCGTTGGGATTTGCGTAGTTGGTCATGGGGGCCCTTTCAAAACTATTGTTGATTTCTCTATCTAAATTATAGTAACAGCATCAACGTGATTGCGAAAGGGGGTAACGTTCGTGCCCACCGGATCCCCCCTGTTTTCAATATTGGTGGAGAGCGTCCTTTGTTTTGATAGGCCTCCTCGGTTTCGCCAGGATGACGGCGCCGATGCGAAACCAACGAACGATTTCAACGCTTTGAACCGCTGGGTTCATGCCAAATGCGAGGCGGCCGGGGCGCGGTAGCGTAGCAAGCGGTTGGACGAAAGCGATGGCATGTCTGAATGGATGTGTCGTTGCGGCTGAGGATTACGCGATACTCTGCCAATTCGTTATCAGATGTTCAAGAACCTGGAGGCAACACATAGGCGAAAAGATTCGGAGTGAGAACGAGGATGCAATGGATCCAGGTCTCCGGGGCTCCGGCGGACGATGCGGTTGAGGCTCAGGAGAAGCGGGTTCGATGGATCGATATCGCCTCCGCGGTGATCCTGTCGATTTGCACACTTGCCACTGCGTGGAGTGGGTACCAGGCAGCGCGTTGGAGCGGCGTGCAATCAGTCCGCTTTAGCGAAGCGTCTGCTATGCGGATTGCGTCGACTCATCAAAGCTCCGTTGGTTTTCAGCTGGCACAAGTCGATATCGCCACATTCACGAGCTATCTGAATGCCGTTGGGGAGGGCGATGTCGAGTTGGCCGCATTCCATGAGCGGCGGTTTCGTCCTGATTTTCTCCCGGCCTTCCAGGCATGGATGGCTCTCGACCCGTTCAACAATCCGGACGCGCCTCCAGGTCCTTTTCAAATGGATGACTATCGACTACCCGAGTTTGCGGAGTCGGATCGCCTTTCGGCCCAGTCAGAAGCAATCTTCAATGAGGGCAAGACAGCGAACCAGACGAGTGACAACTACGTGCTCACCACGGTTGTCCTGGCGGCGGTCCTCTTCTTCGTCGGGATTTCATCGCGGTTGGGCTCTCCAGGGATTCGCGCGGCGCTGGTTGGATTCGGTGCGCTGATCTTATTTGCCAGTGTTGTGACGCTTGCGACCTTTCCGATCGAATAATCGGTTGACTCAATCGTCAGTAAACCATTTGCCATGCCACAGGTAGCCACCTGACCCATTTCTCTAACCTCTGAGATCGGCTATAGTGCGCCGGCCGCGATAGATACGAAATCGTCGAAGGGGACCACCACATGGCTTCGAAGACATCGGCGGAAACATCAGCTTTCGAGCCCTGGATGTTCTGCAATTTCGCGGCTGGCGCGGCCTACGGCTCATTCATATCGTTGTTGATTCCCGCCTACATTACCGAGACAACGGGCAGCGCTGCGGAAGCCGGCGTGATCATGGCGGTTATCGGCCTTGGAGCGTTGATCGGTCCGGTGTTGGGTTCTCTTGCCGACCGATATCATGCCCATCGCCTGATTCTGATCCTGGGCACGTTGGGTCTCTCGATAGGGTTTATCGCGTACGCGCTCTCGTCGGCAACCCGTGGGGTTTACGTGCTCGAGGCGCTCATCCTGGGCGTGGGGCTAGCGGCGATCGCGGTGATCGGGGCGGTTTATATCGTTGGGGCTGGACTGCCAAAAGCGGCGGAAGCAAAACAACTCACTACTTTCAATTTGCTCTATCCGATCGGGCAATTAGCTGGTGGCGTGGTCATGGGTTGGGCCGCGACGCAAAAATGGTCCTACTCGGACCGTTTCTGGCTCTCTTCTGCTGCCATGGCAATTGCGACGGTGCTGGTTATCTTCACCACACGTGCTCCATCCGCCCGTCTGGATTCCCAGCAGGCGAAGGAGGATGCATCGATTGCCAACGGGCGCGGATCGGCTGAGCAATCAAGTCCGAGACTAGGAACTGTCTTGCTCTCGACCTTTGGTCTCTTTCTCTTCATCGTGATCCTTAGCTCAATCACCAATAATGGGATCAATAGCCAAATTTCAAACATCATGCCCAATGTGTTCGGATATTCATCAGCGCAGACGGCAACGCTCGTAGCTGTGGCCGGTGGGATCAACATCCTGGCAACGCTCGGAGCAGGAACGCTCATGAGCAAGTCGAATCCAATGACTGTCTATGTTCTCGGCCAGGGGCTCCGCGCAGTCGGCGCGACTGGTATGGCGCTCCTCGGTTCCTTCGCTTCAGGCAGCCAGCTTTTGGCGGGTTTGTTTATGCAAATCCTGTACCAAGGTTCACCGGTCGGTCGACTTCCGCAAGCACCTATTGGAACCAGGTTGGCCATTGTCAAACCAGGTTCGGCGAACGGATTTGTCGTTGCTGGTGCGGCGGTCGGCGCATTCCTGGGAAGTCTTATTGGCGGTTTCGTTGCCAAGGAGATTGGATTCAACGCGGTGAACTGGATGGGAGCGCTCAGTGGCGTCGTGGCCTTCTTGCTGATCTTCTTTTTCCTGGTGCCAGCGTGGCGAAAGGGACCGGGGAGCGAGATACTGGCGGATACGGAATCCGCGGTTTCGAACTAGTCCGGCAACATGCAGAATGTCTAGTTTGGCGATTTGGCCCACCGTGATCACTTGGGCCTTGCGTGCTGTGCAGTCAGCTTACTGAGCGAGCGCTCTTACGCAGAGTCCCGCGGTAGCCTGCCGCCAACCATCTGCAAAGTCCTGGATACGACTCCAACTCAAAACCAACTAATCGCGGGCGGCGGAGTCCTGGAGGGCGAAGAGGGCGTCGGTGCGGGCGGCCATGATGAAGTCGTTGCGGTGGAGACCGCGGATCTTTCTGGTGGTCCAGGTCACGCGCACGTGACCCCATTCGGTGAGGATGGATGGGTGATGACCGGCTCGTTCCGCAAACCGACCGAGGCGCTTGGTGAACGCGAGGGCTTCCATGAAGTTGCCGAACTTGTAATCGCGCTCGAGGCGGTCGCCTTGCTCATCGAGCACCAGCGTCCAGGCGGGAATCTGCGGCAAGAGCAGCTCGATTTCTTCCGGCGTCACCCGTGGGGCGCCCTTCTGGCAGGCGACACAATGTTCTCTGGCGAGCGTAGGCATGGCATGGCCTCACACGATATGTTCGGACGTTGCAGGGTCGAGTGTAACGGGTTTCTGGTGAGACAACGAAAAGCGCCGGAGCGATTTTTCGCTCCGGCGCTTTTTTGCAATCGAGTTGTGGACCGCGAGCTAGCTGGAGGCGGCGGCGTCCATCTGCTCGATCTCGGCCGGACAGGCAGCCGTGAGCGCGGCGGCGGCGGCATCGTACTCACCGCCGTCGGTGAAGACCGTGGTGAGCCCCTGAGCCGTTTGCATGGCAGTCATGGCACCGGCCATGTTGCCTTCTCCGACAGCGGTGGCGATGTCATCAACAGCATCAGCGAGTGGATAGTAGAACTGATCCACCATGATGGAGTTCAACGTCGCCGCAGCGGACGGCGGGTTGCTGGCGGCTTGTTCGTCGCCCATGGCGCGCAGTTCAGTGGCAACCGCAGTCACCTGATCGGCCGTGACCGTCGCCAGATCGGTGTCCTTGAAGGTAGAGGTCAGCGCAGATGCGCGTGTGATGCGATCGAGGAGGTCGATTCCCCAGTCGGCCAGACCTTCGCATTCCGGGGTGCTGGCGACAGCAGCAGTGGTGCCAACTTCGGTGGGAAGGGCGGCGACGGTCGGAGCGCCAGCGACTTCAGTCGCCGCGGGCGGTTGACTTACTGGCTGTGCGGTGCCGGTACCAGCGGAAAGATCCGCAACGACGTTCAGCGAGGTATAGCCGTCGCCCCAACTTACCTGGGCCGGCGGAACGCCTTCGTAAACCTCGTAGACGATGGCACCCTGCTGTGACTCACCCGGGTTCAGGTCAATGTAATCGAAGTCGGGCAGCGTCTCGTCGGTGCGGCTGGTGTATGAGGAGGAGAGGACGAAGCCTTCGGAATCGACCACCCAGAAGTCGGACGGGCTGACGCTCAGCACACCGGTGCCGGTGTTGGTGACCGAGACATCGAGCATGATGTAGCGGCTGCCGCGGGGGGGCGCTGAAGAGCTTGAATATCCGGTGAACGGGTCGGTGACGCCGTTGACCGTCACTTGCGCCAATTGTCCGCCAGTTGTGTCCATGATCGAAACCGGCGTGCCAGCCACGACTGGCGCGGTGCGCAGGTCGAGCGCGGTGATCTGGCGGTCGTACGTGGGCGAATAGACGATCCGGTCGAGGGTGGTGTCGCCGAAGAGCTGATACGGGATTACTCCGGTGATGGATGAGCCGGCTGCGAGCGCGTCGGTATATTCCATCGCGGTCATGGCTGGGTCAGAGAAACTCATGTAGGGCTGATCGGTGACGAATCCCTCGTTGTCGATCCCCATTAGATAGTTGGGATAGACCTCCATGGGGGATGCACTGGTGTTTTCGATCGTCACTTCAGCGAGCGCGTAGTGATAGCCGCGTTGCGGGGCTGAATTGGCGTCGAAGCCGGTAAAGGGATCTGTGATATTCGAGACGGTTATCGTGCCGATTGGTGAACCGTCCGGGCCGATGATTGGTACCGCGGTACCCATAGGCACACCGAACGAGCCAGTGGCTTCGGCGGCAGGGGTGCCACTTTGCGCCTGCGCCATGCCCGGGGCAAGGACTCCCAGGGTTAGGGCGATAAGCATCGCCAAGGCCAACATTCTTCGCATCTTCGATCTCCTCAATAGCAGGTAAGCGATTACTGCCGGCAAGTCCTTCCCGCCGGGATGAACACTATTTTTACATCAAATCCTCCGGCGCGGGTGGAATGGGGAACCGCGCGTGCCGGTATTTCGCTGGATCCTGCAGACTCCCTTCGATTCTGACAGCTCAGACGATTTGCCCAGTTTTGTCCAATTCCTGCCAAATGTGGCTGTCTCTTATGGCGCGACTTTGGAAAGGAGAACGATGTGAAACGCGATTTGGGGTTTCTGACAGATACCAAAGAATCGCCAGGCGATCCGATCCTGGAGCTGCGCGCGTGTTTTCAGGATCGGGTGGCAAGCGGGCGATACGACGCGCTGGTCCACACGCCGCTCCGTATGGTGCTGCGCGAGGGCGCGGCGATATATGGAGTGGCGGAGGAGCTGGGCGCGATTCGTTTTGCGCTGGCCAAACTGCTGGTCGAGGAGCAGGACGCGAGCAAGCTGGCGGCTGGCGTGGCACGGCTTACCTCGGCGGCGGTGCAGGCGATGAAGCTGGGCCAGTCGATCAGCGATGAGACGGATGAATCGCTGGCTGATCTGCTGAACCAGATCCTGATCGATCTGGAAAAGGAGAGTCAGGTGGCCAGGGCGGCCAGAAAGGAGAGCGAGGATGCTGGAGCAGGGAGGCAAGATTCTGAATTTGCCGATCCGTAACGAGCCGGTCGGGATTGACCTGAATCCTGGAAGTGCCTATGAGGCGGTTACCCGAACGAAGGTCGATGAGCTAACCGAGGATGTGAAGGAGATTCGCGGACGGATCGACGCGATTTTCTGGTTGATCGCGGGAGCAATTGTGGTGCAACTGGTGCTGCGGGCGATTGGCGCCGGCGGGTAAGGATGGGGCAGGGGAGAGACCCGACGCTGGAAGCGCGGGTCAATGAACGCGTGGGGGAATTTGCAAAGGTCAGCGTCTTTTCCCGAGTGCTCGACGCACGATTTGCCCTGCGGGAGTATCAGGCGAAACCTGCCGAGGCGGTGCTGCAAAGCGTGTTTCATGGCGATGGAGCGCAGTTTGCGGTGATGTTCAGCCGGCAATCGGGCAAGGACGAGATGCTGGCGCAAACGGTGGCGCACCTGCTTTGGCAGTACCAGAACGCCGGAGGATCGATCGTCCTGGCGGCGCCCACTTTCCATCCGCAGGCGGCATTGATGCGCGACCGGTTGTACGACCGGTTGCGTGCGAAAGCGTCGGGACCGCGGGTCAAGCTGAAGCAGGGGTATGTGATCCAGTACGGAAACGCTTCAGCGCGGTTTTTGTCGGCGTCGGCGCAAGCGAATCAGCGCGGACAGACGGCGAGTCTGCTGCTGGTGGCGAACGAGGCGCAGGATATCGATCCGGTGGTGTGGGACACGGTGTTTACCCCGATGGGCGCGTCTGCCAATGCGACCACGTTGTTTCTGGGGACTGCCTGGCGGCGAGATACGTTGCTGTCGCGGCAGATTGCGCATCTGAAACAGTTGGAGCGGGACGACGGCCGGACCAGGGTCTGGAAGGTGGGCTGGGAAGCGGTTGCCGCGGTGGTGCCGGAGTATGGCGAGCATGTGGCGCAGCGGATCGCTCAGTTCGGGCGGCAGCATCCGGCGATTCGCACCGAATATTTTCTGGAAGAGCTGGACGATGCCGGGAGCCTCTTTTCCGCGCAGCGGTTGGCGCAGATGCAGGGCGATCACGAACGCCGGCATGCGGCGGAACCGGGCAAACGCTATGCGTTGCTGATCGATGTGGCTGGAGAGGACGAGCAGCCGGTAGAGCACGGCGCGTTCGATCCGAACGCGCGCCGGGACAGTACCGCGATCACGGTGGTAGAGATCGGCATGGCTGGTTCGCCCGACGGCGAACGGTTGGATGGCTGGACTGGCACCGAGCTGGAGCTGCGCTCGCGGTTGCCGGTGTACCGGGTGGTCGATCGAATAGCGATGACCGGTGCGCGCACGGTTGACGTGCATGCCCGCATTGTCGATCTGGCGGTGAACGTCTGGAAGGCGGGGGCGGTGGTGGTCGATGCCACCGGCGTTGGCGCCGGGCTGGCTTCCTTTTTACAGGCAAGCCTGGGGAGCGGGAAGCGGCCGATCCGGGTGCTTCCCTTTCTCTTTTCCGCGCAGAGCAAGAGCGCGCTCGGCTGGGATTTCACGAATCTCATCGATACCGGTCGTTTCAAGGAGTACCGGGACGATTCGCTTGCTGGCACGCCGGAAGCACAGGTGACCGCGGAGTTCTGGCGACAACTGCGGGAGGTCACGTTTACCACCTCGCTCGGTCCGGGGAAGCTGATGCAGTGGTCGGTTCCGGCGGGACGCGGGCATGACGACCTGGTCATGAGCGCGGCGATGGTGGTGGCGTTGGAGGGTGTCGATCTGCGGGAGCGGATTGCACGGGGGAGCTCGTGATGAGTGGTCCGGAGTCCGGAGCCCGGAGTCGGGGGTCACGAGATGACGCTTTGGAAGTTGGAAGAGAAATGGAGGTACAGATGAACGATGAGACGAATGAGATCGAACGTGCGCGGATCGAGGAACTGGACGCGGTGCGGCAGGTGGTGCTGGCAGCGTATCCGGATAGCGTTCCGGAGCTAATTCAGGGAGAGACGGTGCCGGCGTTGCTTGCGTCGATCGAGCCGGCTCGGATGGCATATGCGCGAGTGGCGGAATCGGTGGTTGTCCCAGTCCAGGCGGTGACGCCGCCGGTGGTTCCGGCTGGCGGCGGGGGAGCGGTGCTCGATCCGGGTGCGTTGCCGGCGGCGGAGAAGGTGCGACGGGGGATAGCGGGGCAGCGGCGGTAGTCACTGAACCGGGGGGAGCGCGGGATCGAGGATCCGAGGTTGAAACCCTGGGCTGGAACCCCTGTCTTTTGGGACCCCTGCTTGTCTTCCGGTGCCGGGGTTGGGGGCAACAAGAGGTCCCTCGGCAAGCTCGGGATGACGGGGAGGGGTGGGCGGCCATTGGGGTTGTCTTTTTTCGTTGCCTGGAGCGCGGATAGGACACGAGGAGGTTCGTGTTGGGGCGAGGGCGGCCACAGGGGGCCGCCCCTACCGTATGTGGCGAATGGTTTGGATTTTCAATAAGAGCAAAGGAGTACGCCAATGGCGATGACGAAGGCGGAGGCTGCCAAGCTGACCAATGACCTGCTGTTGCGGGGCGTGGTGGAAACGATCGTGAAAGAGAGCAGTGTTTTGCAGCTGCTTCCCTTTATGGAAGTGACCGGTACGAGTGTGACGTACAACCGGGAAGCGACTATGCCGGCTGCGACCTTCTTCGATGTGGGGGATACGTGGACGGAGGCGACCCCGACGTTCACGCAGGTGACGGCGAATCTGAAGATCCTGGGTGGCGACGCAGACGTGGACAATTTCATTCAAGCCACGTATGCCGATCCGAACGATATCGAGGCAGAGGTGGTGACGAGTCGCGCGAAGTCGATTGCGCATGTCTTTTCCGATTCGTTTTTCAATGGCGATTCGGGGTTGAATCCCAAGACGTTCGATGGGCTGACCAAAGTGGTGACCGGGACCGGGCAGGAAGTGACGGCCGGAGCCAACGGCGCGCAGCTCACGCTGGACATGATGGACGCGATGATCGATCTGATCATGCCGGGGAAGCCGGACGCGATTTTTCTGAGCCGGCGGACACGGCGGAAGTTGAGCTCGTTGCGGCGGGCGAGCGGGAATCTGCTGGAGGTCGATGTCGATCAGTTCGGGCAGCGCGCGTTGTTCTATGACGGCATTCCATTGTATGTGGACGATTTCATCAGCGACACGCAGGTGCAGGGGAGCTCGGGCTCGGTTTGCTCGTCGGTGTATGGGGTGAAGTTCGGGCAGGGGGCCGGGGCGCTTGGGCTGGAGCATGGCGGGATCCAGATCGAGAAGGTTGGCGAACTGGAGACGAAGGACGCGACTCGCTGGCGGTTGAAGTGGTACACGGGGTTGTCGGTGTTTTCGCTGCTGGGCGTGGGCCGGGTGAAGGGGATTTTGCCGTAGGGAGGGGTTATGCTCTCAGCTGACCGAGTGTCCAACAGGCATAGCTTCTTCAGGCTGCAGTGAGAGAGATCTGGCTGGTTTGGCGTACGCGCGGTTACTGAATTCGGAATCCATTATGCCTGGCGCAAGCTCCTACCTTTGCCTGGTTGGGGCATTCGAGGAGGGCGGCATGACGTACACGCGCATTTTTTCCGATGAGAACGGCGAGTCACATATGGAGGAGGTGGCGGTGGAATTGACCGCCCGCAACTTCGCCCCGCCGGCTCCGCCTTTGCATCTCTCCCCGATGACACCAGCCACCGGGGTCGCGTTTGTCCGTTTCCCTGCTGGTTGGGTCGGTGACTGGCATCCCACGCCGAGGCGCCAGTTCTTCATCTTCATGCGTGGCGAGCTCGAGGGAGAGACGAGCGATGGCACCCGACGGCGCTATGGCCCCGGCGGGGTGGTGCTGCTGGAAGACACGACTGGCAAGGGGCACCGCAGTTGGGTGATCGGCGATGACGACGTGCTGGCTGCCGTGGTGCAGGTGGCGGACTGAATTGGCTGGATCGATTCGGGCGATCCAAATGCGCAACGAAAATGGCAGTGTTCTGCGTGACATGTGCGGGTCGCTGAAAGCGATTCTCCAAGTCAAGATCAGGGCCCTGATTACGAGGCGCCGTGGATGCAGAGGATATTGGCTGGACTGCCGGCGGGCACATCGCCGTATGCGCACGGCCTGGAAGTGCACTCCGTATCGATCAGCGCGTTGTGCACGATCGCTGGCTCTGCGCCATAGCGATAAGCACCCTTTCCAACAGATTCGGATTTCTCGCTCAACCCGGCGGCCAGGACTGATCCTGCGTAGGCTCTGGTATTTGAGAGAGCCAGAACCGGTGAGGAAATTCCCCACCGGTCCTGGTGTTTCTGTGGCGTAACGAACTAACGGTTGTGGACCAGGAGATCGTTGGCAAAGTACGTGTGGTTTCCATCGAGCAACAGGTTATAGACCGTTAGCTCTGGATCGGCAGACGTCCCATCGATGCGTTCTACCATGAATGGTTCCGTATCGATTTCGACAGCGGACTCCTGTGCTGCGAAGCCTGAACCGGTTCCGACCGCCGCAAGCACGCCGCTCAGCATCATGATGCGATCGCCGACCTGGAGCCTGCCTACATCGCGTAGCTGGTGCTCACGGTAGGTTCCAGCGGGGTCGATGGCTTTCCAGCCGTCCTCGGTCAGGAACGGATGCGAGGCGGTAACGAAGTAACGATCGTCGTTCAGTGCATAGAGGAGCCGGTCGCGTAACTTCGGTGTTTCAATAGCGCGGACGCGGTTGATCGCCCCATTCTGGCCGATCACGAGATCTCCAACCGCAACTGTGTCGATGGAACGAGTGGTGCCATCCGCCATAGCAATACGTGTCTCGCCTGTGAAACAGACGTAGCCGCCGTCGGGTGGGCAGGGGAGGAGGCAGGCAGTAAGAGAGTCACAGCAGGAATTCGAGACACAGATCATGTCTTCGGGACAGGTCTCACAGGAATTGGCGCAAACCAAATAGCCAGCGCATACAGGGTCGCCATTTACTCCTGCGAAACACCAGCAATTGTCGCCGCACGAATCGGGGTTACCTTCGCAAAAATCCGTTCCGGTCGTACAGGTTCCAGCAATCGTAGCCTGACAGGTGCCGGACTGGCAGATGCCGCTGCAGCAATCGCCGTTTTCGGCACAGGTCTGGCCGTTGGAGACGCAGCACGGATCACAAGGCAATGTTCCGCCGCAGCCATCGTCAACATCACCGCACTGGCCATCACACGTATTCGGTGAACAATTGCAGGTGCCGTTATCGCAGAAGCTGTTGGGGAACGCGGTGCAGTCGCCGCAGATGAGCGTTCCGCCGCAGCCATCACCCGAGGAGCCACATTCCAACCCGAGAGAGCCGCATGTGTCTGCAGAACAGGCACACACGCCATCATTGCAGAACTGACCTTCCGGGCACTCTGCGTCGGTGCAACACTCCCATTCCCGGCATACGCCATCGCACAGGAGCGACCCGGTGGGACAGCAGCGTTCCTCTCCATAACAGTTGCCGTAACAACAAGCGTTGTCGCAGCAGGTAGCGACGCCAATGGGGCAGCAGTCTGGCCCGCAGCCGAGAGTACCGTCCGGGCATGCGCAGGCGCTGCCGTTCCATGTTTGCTGGCCGGGACAAGTTGGCGGTCGAGGAGTTGGCGATGGCCGACGAGCAGCGCTGGCGCCGTCCGAGCGAAGGACGCCTCCAGATGCCAGGGTCGCAACCCCGAGAAGTCCTTTGATCAGCTGTCGCCGACTGGTGGCGCCGGCGAGTTTCCGGGTGAAAGCATCGAATCGCTGGTCGTCCATGCCGCTGAGTCTCCTTTCGCGCTCGATTGGGGTTTATGTCAGTTGCGAGTAGGGGCATGCTACACCAACCGCGAAGGTTGGCAACCCCATACAAATCGGAGGTGGAGGCAGGAGCTCACGAGAATGGCAGATGCCCGGAGGGCGCCCGGTTTGCGACAAGCGAATCGATGGGCCAAGGCCGGAGCTCTGACTCCAGAGCTCGTCGATGCCGTAGAGGTGGCCGGGAGAGTTGGTGAACTTACTAACGATCGGAGAGCACGAGTTGCTCGTGAACGTAGCCCACTGCGAAAGCGCCCGCGCCCCCAATGATGCCGCGCAAGACGCTCCGGCGTGAGCGACCAGTCGCGAGCGAACGCACGATGCTATCGAATGCTTGACCGTCCATAGGCCCTCTCCGTAAAGCAGCGATTCCCAACGCTGGAATCCCCTCGACCTTACTGCGGCCGTGGAGGATTGCATACCCTGCCAAAGTGGGGGTTCTGGAAGGGTTTCTGGGAAAAGCCGCCCGGGCTCTGCTGGACGGTGGCGCGACCAGTTGGGTGCCTACATGGCGTTCCAGCTGGCGATCAGCGCGGCTTCCAATGCGGCACCGTCTGGCGCGGTGGCGACGAGGATTTCGACGCCGTTGTCGTCTGGCATGGTGCGGCCGTCTTCGGGGTCGCCCGGGGTGTCGATGATGGTGACGGTGCGCGGAGTAAGGGTGACGATGGACGGATCGGCCATGACGACTGCCGCGAGAGGATCCCAGAAGAAGTAGCTGCCCGATTCGATCGACTCGGTGTTATTGGAGAGCAGGGTTGCGACGAACTCGGCTGCGGGGGTCGAGGCTTCGGCTTCCAGTTGGGCCACGAACTCCGGGGTCACCGGAACTTCATTGGTGGCATCGAGTGGCACGAGGGTGATCGGTACGCCGGAATCGAAGGTGAGCTTTGCACCGTGCGGATCGCTGAAGATGTTCCATTCGGCGGTCGTGTTTTCGTCACTGACGTACGAACCATCGACATCGACCGCACCGCCCATGACGTAGATCATCTCGATGTTGTCAACCAGCTCGGGCGTGGCTTCCAATGCGGCGCCGATGTTGGTCAGCGGGCCGAGTGCCAGCACGGTGATCGGGTCCGGGGAGTTCTGGACGGTGGTGGTAAAGAGCGCGATGGCGTCTTCTCCGACGACTGTTCCGCCCTCGGGGAGCCCCAGGTCCTGCACCATTTCCTGCGTCGTGCGCCAGTCGGACGGCGGTGCATTGTCGCCAACCATTGGGGTTTCCGCTCCACATGCGATCGGGATATCGCCGTAGTCTGCCAAGCCAACCATGCCCTGGGCGGCGAGCACGGCGGCGGGACAATCGGCAGCGAAGCCGGTGCCAGACACGGTGATGGCCTGGACATCGAACTGTGGATCGTTGAGGACGAAGAGGGTGGCCATCCAGTCGTCGGAAATCATGTCGCTATCGATGATGACCGGGGTTGCTTCACCGGCCGCCTGAGGGGTTGCGCCGGGGGTTGCATCCTGCGCGACCGCGGGGGCGACTCCAGCAACGGTTCCCAGCATTGCGCTGAGCATGCACAGCGTGATCAATCGTTTGAGCATTGGAACCCGTTCCTTTCTCAATTCCATCGTATTTCCAGAACATTCTCACAGTGTCTCGCATTTTGACGCCCGGCGAGGGAGGCGGAACGCGACACCGGTTCAGAACGGTGCGCCGCAGATGGCTCGCCAGTTGCGGAGCTGCTTCCGGCGGCAGGTTTCAAATGTCTTCTTCCTCTTTAGAAAGGACCGACTCTGTATGCCGAACATTTACCGGCGGGTGCCGCACCCGCCGTTTATCGACCTGCCCGTTAATAAGCCGGTCGTCGGTGGCTACGGCTTTACCCGCATTCCCGCTGGATCGCGGCGGATCGTGGGGGTGATGAATCATGAGACCCAGGGACATGGATCGGGACCGTGGTATCGCGACTTCTTCTCCTGTCCCAATGGGGCGCGTTGCAGCGATGCGCTGGTCGATTATCTGATTACCCGTGATGGGACGATCTCTCGCCTGAACGATCCCGGCAACGATCGGTCGCCCTGGGCGAATGGTGGACCGCTGGGGCTGGAAGGGGATGGACCGGCGTTTTATGCGCGGTTCGGGGCCAGCGGGGTGAACAACTCCCTCATTTCGATCGAGTATGAAAAGCTCGATGCGGAAGATTTCACCGATGCGCAGGTGCATGCCGGTGGGTTGCTCAACGCCTATTGGCACGATCAGGATGGTCAGGATTGGGAGCCTTATCCCTACGTGCCGCGCTACGGATGCGTGACGTCGCTGGCGCATTTCGAGATCGGAACGACCAATTGCGGTGTGGGCGAGCTGGAGGATATCGCGCGGGTGCAGGCGGTGGCGCGGGGAACGATGCAGCGTTGGCAAATGCTGGCGGAGGGTCCGGCCGGGCCGTTGCCGCCGGTTGTTCCGCAGCAGCCAGGGATTCCCGAGCTGCCTGGCGGACTCACCGTGGAGGAGGCGACCCGGCGGTTTGGCAACCTGATCAAACACACGCCGGATGGGAAGACCAAACGCGCGCCGTTCGATCCTCGGGGAGTCATTTCGCTTTGCTGGTTGCATCGCTGTGTCGAGACTGGCGAGTGGCCTCGGGCCGAGGATTGGTGGGCGTTGAGCGATTCGGGCGAGGCGCTCGATATCGTGACCTTTTCCAACGATTGGCAGCTTATCCGGATTGCCGAGCGGCAAGGGCTGATGTGGGCCAATTTCGCGGAAGTCGAACTCGAGGCTGCCTGAGGCGGCACCGTCTATGTAAAGGAGGAACACCGATGAATATCGATGCCATGTGCCGAGCGGTACGCACGTTTTTTCAGGGGGCGATCGGCGTGCTGGTGCTGATTGCGGTACCGGTCCTGAACCAGCTCATCCAAGCGGTCGCTGCTGGCGGAGAGATCGTGATCGATGTCGATCTCTGGCAATCAATCGGGATCGCGGCGCTTGCCGGAGGGGTGATTGCGCTGATCGCGTTTGTGCAGAATGTGCTGGAGGACCGAAGCGGGAGCGCGGGGTTCCTGGTGCGGAAAGGGTAGAGCAGCCAGGACTCCGGTCAGTGCGACCGGAGCCCTGGAGCAAACGTCAGATGGCTATGAGCATGGTTGGGCGCAATACCCCGCTGCGCAATAGGTCCCTTCGGGGCACGTATCGCCAGGATAGCAAGGCGTTTGTGGCAAAGCGATGCAGATTTGCCGACCAGCGTCGGGCAGGCACTGCCACGACGAACATTGCGGGCATTTTCCCGCTCCATCGCAGAGCTCGAAGCATCCGCCACCGGCGCAGGCTTCATCCGTTCCGCAGAGACCACAGACGCCACCGCACCCATCATCGCCACAGATCTTGCCGACGCAATCGGGCTGGCAGACGCAAGTGTGCGAGCGGGTATCGCACACGAGACCTTCGTCGCATTCGTCGTCCGAGCAGCAGGTGCCTTCGAAGCAGACGCCGTCACAGACGATACCGCCTGTTGGACAACAGAGCTCTTCACCGTAGCAATTTCCGTAACAACAGGCGTTATCGCAGCAAGTTCCGCCGGACTGGCAGCAGTCCGGACCACACTTGGTGCCGGTTGGGCAAGCGCATTGGGATCCGTCCCAGACCTGAATCCCCGGGCAGGTTACCGGTTTGGGAGTGGGGGTTGGGCGGCGCGCGGCCGATGCGTCCTCTCTGAACCACATGCTGCCGGCTACCGCCGCGCCGCTGAGTCCCAGGAAGCCTTTGAGCAGGGAGCGCCGATTTGCCCCGGCCGCCAGGGATTTGGTCAGACTATCGAAACGTCGGTCGTCCACGAGCGAGTCCTCCAGAATGAATGATGTGGTTGTTTGTCAAGATTTGCTCAGAGTCGAATTTGGCGGCAGCATAGTGGCATTGCGCATGCTTTGCAATCCACGACCGAAGGCGTCGCTTGCGGATATCGGACAAGCCGAGATCAGTTGGGAGCTGCGCGGCTCTGCATGGTACTCAGTCAGATCTGCTCAGATAACCACACATGCTGCGAGCCGACCGGCGAGGCGTTTCATTTTCTTGCGGATGGATGCGGCCAGTTCTGCACGCTGCTCGATACGCCATCGCATTGTGTGACTGCGCGTCGCACCTGATTGGGCCGAGTGAGGGCGGAGAGAAGCGCCGGAGGTTGAGTCCCGGCGCTTCTCCAAGTCCTATCGCTCGAATGGTGCCGGAGCCACTACCCGCAGCAGGGGCTGATGCAGATGTATGGCAGGTCGGGATCACCTGAGTAGAACCCGCTACAGATCGACCCGGCCGGGCAGTCTGCCGTAGTGGCGCAGTCATTGCCCACATCGGATCCGGTATTCATGCAGAGCCATCCATCGGCTTGTTGCGGACGGCAAAGACATAAATTGCAATCGTTGGGAGGGCATTCACCAAAGTCTTCGCATGCCGTGAAGCATCCGCCGTTGAGGCAGTCTGCTCCTTCGGGACAGCCGCAGGTTCCACCACATCCGTCGTCTCCGCAGTAGATTCCATCGCATTCCGGATAACAACATGAGTTCTCGATGCAGGTACCGCTTTCGTCGCAGTCCTCTGTGCCGCAGCAGTTACCCTGGATGCACCCGATTGCCGCAATCGATCCAGCCGTCCAGACAGGCACAGACGTTGTTCGACGCACAGTACGTCCCGATAGCGCAGTCGGCGTCGGAGCAGCATTCGACCTGGCCCGGAACGATGCAACCCAATGTGCCGCAGCAGACCTCTTCTTCGGCACAGCAGGTGGACGTCGCATCACAGAACTGACGGGGTGACGAGCAGCAGAGTTCCTCGCCATAACAGATGCCGTGGCAACATGCGTTGTCGCAGCATTGGGCGCCTTCGGTGCAACACTCGGGTCCACAGGGGGCGCCATTTTGGCAAATACAGGCGGATCCGTCCCAAATTTGCTCGCCGGGGCAATCGACCGAACGTGGGGTCGGGGTAGGACGCCTGGCTGCATCGGCAGCTGGGGCGAAGTTCCCAGCGACTGCGGCGCCACCGATGCCAAACAGAACCTTGAGCACCTGGCGCCGGTTTCGACCGGCTGCCAGTGAACGCGTAAGCGCGTCGAATCTTCGATTGTCCATGGGGCTCCTCCTGATTTCGATTGCTCGGTGATAGGGGGGCTTTCACCAGGGGTGTCTGGTCATCCTAAAGCAGTCGCCGGAAGGGCGCAAACGGGAAGACGCGCCCGCGCGTGATCTCAACTCGATCCATCTGCGGGCGCAATGGTCGAGTGCGGTCCGTAATTCGATGGTTGCCGTGCCCCTATAATCCCGGTGGTAGAGAGAACATGCTCATCGATTGCATCTTTGCAGCGCCGAAGGCGGCGACGCTGCCATCTGAAAGGCAGGCGTACGTGGACGACCGCAGATTCGATTGGCTAGCCAAGGGTGTGGCCGAGGGGCGGAGTCGCCGCTCGTTGCTCAAGGGGCTGGTTGGCGTTGGGGCAGGGGCGACCGTTGGGATTTCGGTTCTCAGCGAGACCGACGCAGCCAGACGTGGCTTTACTGGCCCCACGGCACCATCGCCTGTACCGACTGTTCAACCTCCTCCCCCAACCCCGGTTCCGCTCACCCCGACTCCCGAACCGCCGGTGGGATGTGCCAGCGGAAGTACGGCCTGCGGATCCGACTGTTGCGTCGATGGCACCTCGATGTGTTGTGACAGTAGCTGTTGTTTCGGCTGGTGTTATGGCGAAGAGCTTTGCTGCCCGACCCCGCGCGAATATTGCGCGGAGAACAACACGTGCTGCGCCGCAGGCGAGAAATGCTGCATCAACGGTTATTGCTATAGCACTGCAAACGGCCAATGCTGCCAGGACAACGAATGCCCGAACGGTGGCAAGTGTTGCGATGGTGGGCATTGCCACGAGGGGCCGAACGCGTGTTGCGGCGATTTCGATTGTCCGAGCGGTCAAGTCTGCACCGAAAACAACACGTGTTGCGCCACAACCTGCGAAACGTTTCATTGCCAGGCGGACGGATGTGGCGGGATCTGCCCATGTCCAGATGGCTACACGTGTCTTAGCAATGGGACATGCGCCATTCGTTGCGACGCTGGATCGGTCTACTGCGAAGAACATGCGTGTGGTACGTGCCTGGTGGATGCGGATGCGAGCGATGCGTATTGCGGCGGGAACGACCGGGGTGGCGCCTGTGGCAACACCGGCGAGTGTCCGACCGGCCAGTTCTGCACACTGCTCGATCCGCCATCGCATTGCGTGACCGCCTGCCGCCGCTGAAACAGCTGAAAGTCAGGCGAATGGCCTCATGGACCCGTAACCAGCGTCGGGTCAGTCGGCCTGGAGCTAGCGTTTTTGGGCAGCATTTACCAATGCGACGGTTTCGCCGCGTGGGTCAGGATCGAAGCTTGGGGCCGCCGTTCAGGGGCAACGTGCTCCAGAATGAGAAGGAAATACTTCTCGCACCCCTGTCAGGGAGCCAGCCGGAAGGGCGGATATCGGTCGGTGACGAGGGTGAAGGCGTATCCGACGACCCGATTGTTCCAACGGAATACGCCTTCGACGAAATCGAAGAGTCCCCGCGGATAGTGGGCTGTGAACAAGATGGCGAACCAGGCAACGACGATCGCGACAAACGCCGCCAGATTCAGGAAGAGCAGCACGATGTAGTGTGGAACAGCCAGCAGCCATTTCACCAATGGCAGCCATCGATTCAGATCAGCTGGGACATCCGGGTAGTCGTACTCCAAATGAACCGACTGGTGCTCATCGGTCGAGGGATACGCGTCGTTGGTCAGCGCGAGGTATGCGGCGACCCGGTTGGTGAACCGTTGCAGCTCGAGATTCCAGTCGAACCACCAGCGGGGATATTTCTGGCGGACAACGATCATGAGCAGCGGTCCGAGAAAGAGCAGACCACCGGCGCTCACCACGGCGATTCGCGCATCTCCCGACGACCATTGCCAGGTCGAGCCGGAAACGACACTCAGCACGATCATGATCGGAATTGCCGTGAAGATGCGAAAGAACGAGGTGACACGGTCAAGGGACCGATCGGGATAATCGATAGAGAACCGGACAGGATAGTCGGACGATTCCATGATGGGCTTCTTTCCGGTGAATGACACGCTCTGACGCACGATGCCCCAGAACTGCACGCGAGCACTGTCACTTTGGCGAGATCATGGACACTGTACCGCAATGACGTCCCTGGGCATAGGGCAAGCGCAAGCGGGGGAGGGAGGGGACGCGAAACTATCCGACGAACGCTACTCGAGCGCGCGTTCCTGCGCCGCAGCAACCAGCGCGACTGTCTCGCCGCGTGGATCTGGGCCGAAGACAGGACCGTCTTCCAGTGTGAAATCCATGACGTCGAACTCCGAAGGTGACATTGCCGGCCAATTCGGCAAGCCGTCGCTGTTGGGGTTTCCGTGCTTGATGAAGTTGGCGATGTAGGTGTTGAACGCGGTGGCGGTGGCCTGGTCGTTTTCGGTGACGTCGTCTCCATAGCGGGCGGCGAGATTGTCGAATAGGAATGGCAGCTCGCCGGAGTGGACTTGCTCCAGGTCCTTGGGGCGGGTCGATTCAGCGGTGTAGGTGAAGCGGTAGATCCAGGAGTCGTGGCCCGCGTCCTGCATCGTGCTGGCGACGAAGTGCGCCGGCTCGTGCATGGTGATGTCGGTGCCGATTTCCAAATTCAGCTGAATCAATTCGACCGGTCCAAGAAACCTGTCGTCGCCGAACCCGTAGGCGTCTTTCGCCGCGTCGGCATCGGGTCCAAAGAACTCGAGCGGTTGCAACTTGTTGGATGGAAAGTGGGTGGGAACGTCGAAGGCGGTCGTGCCGATGATGATCGGCATGAGCTTGGCGGTTCCGTCCAGAAAGTGATCCCCCGGTTGCCCGACGACAATCTCGCCATCAGTGGCGGGCACACCCACCAGCGGTCCGCCGATCAGGGCGCGCTCGGCGAGTTTTTTCAGATCGAGATCGTCGACCATTTTCTCGGCAGGCAATGCGCGGAGCTCATCCAGTTCCGTTGGCGAATTGCCGATCACGCCTATCGAGGCGGCGAAGAGATTGTCGATTGTTGGGGCTGAGAGATTGGTTATCGAACCGCCTTCCATCGACCGGTCGAGCAATGCGGATCGGCCACCTCCTGAAAGGACGACCGCTTGCTGGAAGAGGCCATCTTCGACGTATGGAGACGTGAGTAGATGGATGATCGAAGAACCTCCGGCGGATTCGCCCATGAGGGTTACTCGCGCGGGATCGCCACCAAAGGCAGTGATGTTTTCCTGCACCCAGCGTAGGACGGCGATTTGATCGAGATAGCCATAGTTGGCATAGGGACCTTCGGTGTTGTCGATCAGCGCTGAGGGGGCAAAGAACCCGAAACGTCCCAGGCGATAGTTGAAGCTGACCAGCACGATTCCCTGACGAGCAAAGGTCGCGCCATCGAACCAGGGGATCGACGAGCCGCCCTCGACATAGCCGCCACCATGCACCCAAACCACCACCGGTAGTAAGGCGTCGATCATGACTTCGCCGTACGGGCGCCACACATTCAGGCAGAGGCAATCCTCGGACGGAGAGGTTTGGAGCTTCTCGGCGCCAGTGACCTGCATGCAGTCGGCGCAAAAGTCCGTTGCCTGTCGTGGTTCGGTCCAGGGGATTGGCGATTGCGGTGGTGTCCAGCGGAGCTCATCGAGCAAGGGAACGGTATAGGGAATACCCTTAAAGGAAGCAACCCCATCTTGCACGACGCCAATAACCGGCCCGGACGCGGTTTGCACGGTTTCGGTTGCCACCACTGGCGAAGCCACCGGAGAGGCAACCTGAGCATGTGCGCTGGGAAAACCGCTGGTCGACGTGGCCGCTAATGCTCCTCCCGCTACTGAACCGGCGAGCACCTGCCGTCGGGTGAGACCGGCGTTGCGCTTGGAGTCGGATGTTGTCATAGATTACCTCGAGCTTTCGGGGAAGCGCATCTTGTGCAGTACTAGCCGACAAAGCTTCATCTTACTCGGAAGCGTGTGCCCAGAATGGAAAAGCGCGGGAATCACGTCGCAACCGTGACATCAGCCAACAGGAAAACTCTACGCTGAAACATTCTGGAGACGTTTATTTTTGTATACAAGGGCATTGCTTTTTTGAGTTTGGACCGATATAGTGGTACGTACCAGTTGATCATGACCGCCTCATGCACACTGGCAAAGGGGTCCAGTACTCACCTACTGGGCCCTTTTACCTCGCTGCCGAGGCATCCCGCACCTCCCACGCGCTCACATCAGGAAGCGTTGGACGCGCGCAGCATGCCCGTATCGGGACCTCGCGACGTATGGATCGCCCTTCTCAGTCGTTGGACCCGGAATCATGGTCGGGCTGTTCGAGATATTCCTGTAGCACGACCGCTTCGTTATGTTCCTCGTCTTTCGCGGCATAGAGGAGGGTAACGGTCCCCGACTTTTCAGCATCGAGCATCTGCGCCACTGCATCCGGGTTTGCCGCGAGCTCCGCTCGATACCGCGTCTGAAACTCGTCCCACTTCGCCGGATCATGAGCGAACCATTTGCGAAGCTCAGTACTCGGCGCAATCTCCTTGAGCCACAGGTCGACGTTCGCCTTTTCTTTGGTCATCCCGCGCGGCCACAACCGATCGACCAAGATGCGCGTACCGTCCTCCGAGTCCGGCGACTCGTAGACGCGTTTCAGTCTGATCACGATTGCCCCCTCGGACATGTGCGATTTCGCGCCAGGCGCCCATAGCGCCCGACGCGAGCAACAGATGCTAGCGAAGCGCGGCGATCCCTTCGATCGCCGCTTCGGTGACCGCCTCCAGACAACCCGCCGCGTAGGGGGATTGCCAGACCTGATAGAGCGTTTTCTCGCTGTACTGGTCGCGCGGAGGGAGGTAGCCTACGCCGCCATTCGTCACACCCAACACCAGGATGGGGGTTTGCGGAAACGCGTCCCGCAGCGATCGCTGCAGGATCGAATATGCCTCGCCGGGAATCGCAACCGCGAAGGCATCACCCAACCGCCAGATCCAGAGCGGAAAGTCAAAGCTGGTCCCGTCGCCGACCGCGCGGCGCTTGCCGATAAAGCGGCGCAGGCGTTCCTGCATAACCCGGTCGTCGCTGGCGGCCAGTGATGCCTGCAGCTCGGCGAGGGTTGGCATGTCGGCCAGGCCGATTGGCACGGTGAGCCGGACGGCTGAGAGTACTGAAGCGCCTGCTCTGGCTTTATCGGGAAGTGGTTGATCGGACCAGATCCCCAAATCGGCGCCTGATTTGCGCAGTCCTTCATAGACAAAGGTGGTTCCTGCCGGCGGCAGGGATTCCATGGTGCTGGCGACCGCATACCCGAGCTGGCGCCCATTGCGGTCGGCAATGGCGGTATCGCCCACGTAGCTTTCGCGTGGGCCAAGCTCTCCAGATGCGCCTTGCATGAAGAGGGCGGGCGCTCCGTAGATCGAGGATACGACTTCGCGCGCGGCGCCGATGTAGTCGGGCGAGAAGAGATCGTTGTCCCAGGCGAGCGTGGTTGGGTGGCAGGCGTAGTTGAAGAGCACAGCCTGTATATCGCCGTCGTCGCTGGTTACCCGGCCGACCAGGAGGGTGTCGTCCTGCGGACCTTCTGGATTGAAGCCACAGGCGAAGCTCTGGGCAGATTCGTCCCAGAAATCGCGGTTGCGTGCCAGCGTGCAGCGGCCGATACCCCAGGTGATCCAGGCCGGAGTGGCCTTATGCTGCGCTTCTTCGATTGCATCGCCGATCGCGCGAGCCAGGAAATCGAGATATGGCTGGGCTTCTTCGCCGCCGGGGAGGTGCGGATTGGCGGTGTTGATATTGGCGCTCGAATGCGAGTGCGACGGGGTGAGCATGAGATTCGCTTCGGGCAGACCGGCACGCTCTCTGATACGGGCGCGCAGGGCCGCTTCGTCCTGGGAAGCGAAGACGCAATTATCGACGGTCACCAGCACCAGTGGGTCGCCGGAACCCTCGATTGGGGCGATCACCGCCGCCGATGCGAGCAACGGCTTATGCACTCCCACTTTCTGGTCGTGCATGGCTGCCCCCCACCAACGCCCATACGCGTTCAGTGGTGGCGTCACCTCCCGGGTGGCAACCCCAAAGCGACTGCGGGTGGACTTCGCGGGAACCGATGTCATCCGTTTCTCCTGCTTCCCCAAATGCGACACAACGCCGAGCCGGCGTGAAAGCCATTTTCGCCGATTCTGTCGCCGCGTGGATAGCTGTCCTGAGCGGACCTGCGCGATGACAATCGAGGGCAGCTACGCCCCGCAGTTACGATCGGTTACGACGGGAGGGCACGGAGGCCCTGCGCTACGAACGTTGGACTTTGGGCCTAGGTGGCGGCTTCGCACTGGCCGGTCGATGTATTGCAGGTTTCGTTCCCCGTGCAACAGCCGGTTTTGACACGGCAGTCGAACGGATAGCTGCAGCCGCCATCGGCGTCGCAAACGCTCGCCAGGCATTCAGCGGTGTGGTCATAGCAATTTTCGCTCTTGCCGACACAGGTACCGTTTTCACAGCCCTGGCAGCCGGGGCAGTTCGCATCGGAGCAACAGACGTCCGCGGCAACACAGGTCATTGTTCCATTTTGGTCGCAACAGTTTGGGGTCGCGCCGCTGCAACAAACAGGACCCGCTGGGGAGCTCTGGCAGAGATTGCCAGGACAATTCATGCAGGCCCCGGTGGACGGGTCGCAATACTGGTCGAATCCGCAACAACCTTCCTTCACGCGGCAGTCGAACGGATAGCTGCATCCCCCGTCTGAATTGCAGACGCTCGTCAGGCATTCATTCGTGTGGTCGTAGCAATTTTCCTTTGGATTGTCCGTGCATATGCCATCGATACATTGGTGGCAGCCGTAGCAATTTTGGTCGTTGCAGGTGGGAGGTCCGGCAACCACGGTCGGTTTTGGGAATGGTCCCGAATAGCCGCGCCGGGCAGCGTCCGCATCGCGGTTCAGCACCGCTCCGGACACGGCAGCGGTGCCAATACCGAACATACCTTTGAGCAGGGAACGGCGGCTGCGGCCTTGTGCGAGCGCTTTGGTCAGAGAATCGAAGGTGCGGTGTTCCATGGGGCTCCCCAAATCAACGAAACTGGGAAAGGAAGACCCGCCTTGCCTTCCGGTCGCTGAACGCGACCAACGCAAAAGTCTAACAGGACGCACTCCGAGCTTCTCAGTGTCGAAAATGGGCGGTGCGGTCGACTATTTGCTGAGATAGCGCATTCGCTGTTCGTTGGAAAGGGAGACTTCCTATGACTGAATCAACCGAGCCCGTCACCACTCGGGAATGGCCCCAAAAGATCTTCGCGATCACGGTGTTCGCCGAAGATCTGGCCGCGACCAAGCAGTTCTATCAGGACGTATTCGAGCTGCCGGTGCACTACGAGGATGATGCTTCCGCCGTTTTTGAGTTCGGGAACATTCTCATCAATCTGCTCGATGCGCGCGAGGGACCGGTGCTGATCGGCCCAGCACAGGTCGCCGATCCCGGGAGTGGGGCTCGTATGCAGCTCACGATTCCGGTCGACGATGTGGACGCGGTCTGTGCACGTCTGGCAGAGAAAGGCGTTGCGCTGCTGAACGGCCCAATGGACCGGCCATGGGGGATTCGTACGGCGACGTTCCGCGATCCGGCGGGCACGATCTGGGAAATTGCCAAATAATCCTAGCGTCTGCCGTCGTACATCCGATTGAGATCGAGCTCCCCAGGGGAGGCGCCCAAATGAGTCAGGACTGCGGCCACCTCACCCCGGTGGTAGGTCTGGTGATTGGCCTGATGCAACATTGCCCGCCAGAGCGGCATATCCGACACGCTGCTACCTGTGCCGGTGGGTAGAGCGGCGGCGAGTTGCTCATCGGTCAGGGGCGCGAGGAAATCATTGGTCTCGGCATCGATCGTGTCCCAGCGCGATCGAATGACCGCCAGATCGGAGAGGTCCTCTGGCTCGATATCGGGAACGCGGGGCAAGCCCTTGAACCGGTGCAGCCAGAGGTGCTGGGCCCACATCATATGCGCGAGGGTCGATCGGACCGGATCGAAACCGGAGAGGACGGGAACAGTGAGTTGCTCGAACGGCACCGTTCCCGCTGTTTCCAGAATTCGTTGGTTTGCCCATTGCTGGTAGGCGTAATAGGAAACGATCAACTCGCGCATCAAGTCTCCGCTTAGGCGGTCGGAGTTGCGATCGAGCTGCCGCCGCCGATTTGCTGCAAGAGACCGAGATGGTTGGCGACGCCCCAACTCTCCACGATCTTGCCGCAGGCTATGCGGAAGATGTTGACCCCGTTGTATTCGATTTGGTTGCCGGTTGGAGCTACCCCCAACCATTCACCCTGGTGGGTGCCGGTGGCGCGGTAGTACGAGACGATCTGATCCACTTCGCGGATCGTTTTTTCGATGTGAATCTGGAAATCGGGGAATGCCAGGCGGAATGCGGCGATACGAGTCAGGAACTCTGCTGGCCCTATTGTTGTGTCTCCGACACCCCAGTGATGCACCTCATCGGCAGCGAAGACTTCGGTGAGGGCTGCATCGTTCTGAGCGTTCCAGACCTCGTCCCAGTAGCGTTGCACGATCGCCTGGTTTTCGTCCGGGGTGGTTGCCGGGCAGCTCTCGGGTGAGGCCATGGGAGTTGCGTCCTGGGCCAGCGTCTCACGGCCAGGACGGAAGGTCGCTACGCCGATGAATGCGCCGACGGCGGATTTCGACAGGGTACGACGAGAGAAAGGGAAATCGTTGGGCATCGATTCTCTCCTACTGATTTAGCACGCAAATCGGGTCGAGCGCGTATCCTCGAATGTTCGACATGGTAACGCGCCGGCGCGTGTTTTGCCTGAAGAATTGGATGTAATCCCGTGTCTCCCGCTCGCAAGAAAACCAGCCCGCTGCCATTCGATTACACGCTCGATTTTGCCACGATCGATTTTCGCGAGCAGCCGGAGCGCTATCGTATCGGCAAAGGTGAGCAAGGCGTGTTGCTGGTCGAACCGTACAAGTCGGAGCTGCTGCCGTTGTGGCGTTTTCGCTCGCCGGAAGTGGCACGCGAATCGGCCGATGCCCTTTACGCGCGCTTTCTTGAGTACGGGCAAGCAGGCGATTTCGTTGGTATGGACATGGCGCGCAAATTCATCCAGATGGGCTACACCCGCGCGCGGCGGTATGCCAATCATAAGAGCGGCCGCAAATGGAACGACGATCACACCGCGGTGCTGCCGCGAGAGGATGATCCGGTCAAGGCCGAATCAGCGGCGATCTTCTACGAGTTCTGGGTGAAGGCGCGCGAAGACGAGACCTATCTCAAGCTGCGGGAACGGCATTTGGAGATGTACGAACGCCCGGCCTGATCAATCCCGCCATGAATGCCGGGGTGTCCATCCCAGTAACCGTTCGGCTTTTTCGATCGTGAAGAGAGAAACGTTTCCTGGTATGGGCGCGCGGCGCTCCACATCGGGCAGGTAGGTATCCAGTAATTCCTCGGTCGGCTCGATGCGAAAGGTGTCGGCGGCGGTGATATTGAATGCTTCGAAGCCCAGGCCGTCGACCTCGAGTGCCAGCCGGATGGACTCGGCGGCATCGCGGCCATCGATATACGCCCAGAGATTGTTGGGATTTCCAGCCGGGTCGATGCCGCCAGCGGCGTCCATTGCCGCGTATTCAGATGGGAGAACGACCTGGTGGAAACGCAGCCCGATGATCTGCATCCCGCTGCGCCGGTGGAACATCTCGGCGATGCGCTCGTCGACCTCTTTCGAGAGGCCGTAGGGATCGGCGACCAGGAAGGGATGCGCCTCATCGACCGGAACGTAGAGCGGCGGGCGGGATGCCTTGCTCCAGGCCATGCCGTAGGCCGATGCGCTGGAGGCAAAGACGACTTTCTCGATGCCAGTGATCCAGGCCGCCTGCAGGACGGCATAGGTTGCGTTCACATTGTTGGTGAAGACGACCTCGTCGGCATGGCGCCAGGGGGAGGGAATCGCGCCAAGGTGCACGAGGGCATCGCAATCGCGCAGCAGCCCGGCGACCTGTCCGACGTCGGTGAGGTCGGTTTCGACAAAGGGCGCGTTTGGACCGTTCGACTGGGCCGTGTCGCCGGTCGGCATTGACGACCTGATGCCCATGTTCCAGCAGCTCCGCGATCGTGAGCTGCCCAAGTCGTCCGCTTCCACCGGTTACGAGCGTTTTCATCGCGTGCGGACCTTCATTCGTTTCAGATGCGTCTTCAGCGTGCCAGGCACACCGAATGTGATTGTAGGCGCTGAGGTCCGCTGCTTGTATCTCGGTCAGCTACAAGCAGAAACCGCGGCCGGAAAACTCCGGCCGCGGTTGGAGCTGCATGAATCTCGGCGCGCTAGATGCAAGCTACCGAGCAGAAGTTGTCGCCGAGTACGTTGTATTGGCAACAGAGCCCGGGACAGCAGGAGTTTTTGTCGTGCTCGCAGCTATTGAACGGCGGGTTGCAGCTAACACAGAACCCAAGGTAGTCGTATTCGCAACAGAGGTCGCAGTGGTCTAAACAGGGAACGGGAGTCCCACCATACATGGAAGGAATGCAGTCGACACAGTAGTCTCCAGCTGTGGGGATATTGATACATGTCAACCCACTGCAACAGCCAGGACCGCATGGTTCGAATGGTGTCGAGACACATGGGTCATAGCAGGCGCCGGTGGACGTATTGCACAGCAGGTCGCCCTCGCAGCACCCATCCGACGTGCAATAGAACGGATACGAGCAAACGCCTGTGCCGGTATTGCAGATGTTCTGCGTACAGGCATTGCCGTCATCGCAGCACCCGTTGGAGCTGCAGAAGAACGGGAACGAGCAGGTGCCGTTGTCATTGCAGACATTGGCGGTGCAGGGGTCAGGATCGACACAGCAGCCTTCTGCAAGATTGCAGTTGAAGGTGTTCGAGCAACTGCCGTCCGCGTTACAGACATCGTTGGTGCAAGCGTTGCCGTCGCTGCAGTTGGCATTGATCTGCTGGCAGGAGGCAGCGATGCACTCCTGGCATCCGGCGATTCCGCCTGGACAGAAGGCGTCGTCGTCGACGCAAATATGGTCCTGGCAGCTTTGGCAGCCGGGACAATCGGTATCGACGCAGCAGCCATCGGCGGGAATACAGGCATCACCACCGCAGCACTTGGGGGTCGGGTCCTCGCAGCAGGCGTTCGTGCCATCGGCAATCGGGCAACACGCTGTGTCGCAGCAACCCGTGGAACCGCAGCACTGGTTGTCGCCGGCGAAGCAACATTCATTCTGCGCTGCGCAGAAGACGAGCGGATATTCACAGCAGCGCTCTTCGCCGTAGCAGTGTCCGAAGCAGCAGGCGTTCTCGCAGCATTCGCTATATTCCGGCGTGTCGGGGATGGTGATGCTGTCGGTGCAGCAGTCAGGACCGCATTCATCCGGAGCAGAGCCGGGACAGACGCAGGCCGTGCCGTTCCAGGTTTGCTGGCCGGAGCAGGTGACCGGCTTGGGCTTCGTTCCAGGTCTGCGCGCCGCCTCGGCGTCGTTCTCCAGTAGCACGCCACCCGCCAGGGCCGCGCCTCCGAGTCCCAGGATGCCTTTGAGCATCGAGCGGCGAGTCTTGCCCGAGGCAAATGCCTTGGCAAGCGAATCGAATCGTCGATCGTCCATTTCCAAACCTCTCTGTGTTTTTTGGCGAGGGGAGCCGCGTGTGGGGTGACGTGGCCGCGATCTGGATCGCAGGGAAGTGCCCGGAATTCAGCCGGGCAACCTCGTCATCATATAAAAGATTCCGGGGACGTCAACAGGGCAGCCAGGTCATTCGCGAGACGGCCGTAGGGATCGGCGGCCCGGATGCTTTGCTCCAGGCCATGCCGTAGGCCGATGCGCTGGAGGCAAAGACGACCTCGCCGGGATGACTTCAGGGGGAGGGAGATTGCGCCCAGGTGCACGAGCGAATCGCAGTCGCGTAACAGACCGGCAACCTGATCGACGTCAGAAAAGTAAGTTTCCACGAAGGGCGCGTTGGGACTATTCGACGGGCCGCGCCGGCGGTCGGAATTGACGATGGTAGAGCCATGATCGAGCAACTCGGTCATAGCAAATTACCTGAGTTATCCGCTTCCACCGGTTACGAGAATTGTCATCGTGTCTCATCCTCCATGGTCTCAGGCGCGTTACGGCGCGCAGAACATATCGAGCGCGATTGTAGATGCTGTCGATTTTGAAATCTGTCTCAGTGATTTAGAGAGGAAAACAGCGGCCGGATGACTCCGACCGCTGTTCGAATTGTCTTGAGTTTCCGACTGCTAGTCGCAGGTTGGGAAGATGCCTGTGCAGCTATCCGAGCAGCAATTCGAATCGGCGAGACAGGGGACATCTTTTGGCAGACAGACGAGAGTGCCGCAAACTCCGAGGGTCGAGCCATTGCAACAGAAATCGCAGAAGGCCAGGCATGGAACGAGATCCGGGATGCATGGACCGCAGACGCTGGCTTCATCTGGAATGAGGCTGTAGCACTCCAACAGATCCCCGCAGCACGGATTGTTTGTGCAGATTTCGCCGACATCGACGCATGGCGTGAAGCAGTTTCCGTTGCCGTCGCAGCGCTGGCCGGCCGGGCAACAGGTATCGGACGTGCAATAGAACGGATACGAGCAGACGCCGGTTCCGGTATTACAGGTGTTCAGCGTGCATGCATTGCCGTCGTCACAGCATCCATCGGAACTGCAGAAGAAGGGGTACGAGCAGGTGCCATTGTCGTTACAGACATTGGCGGTGCAGGCATTACCGTCGTCGCAGCAGCCCGCTGCAAGGTTGCAGTTGAAGGTGTTCGAGCAACTGCCGTCCGCGTTACATACGTCGTTGGTGCAAGCGTTGCCGTCGCTGCAGTTGGCGTTGATCTGCTGGCAGGAGGCAGAGATGCATTCCTGGCAACCAGCGACGCCACCCGGACAGAAGGCGTCGTCGTCGACGCAGATGTGGTTCTGGCAGCTTTGGCAGCCGGGACAATCCGTGTCGACACAACAACCATCGGCTGGGATGCAGGCATCGCCGCCGCAACACTTGGGTGTCGGGTCCTCGCAGCATGCGTTCGTGCCGTCAGCAATCGGGCAACACGCTGTGTCGCAGCAACCCGTGGAACCGCAGCACTGGTTGTCGCCGGCAAAGCAGCATTCGTTCTGCGCTTCGCAGAAGACGAGCGGATAGTCGCAGCAAAGCTCTTCACCGTAGCAGTGCCCGAAGCAGCAGGCGTTATCGCAACATTCGCTGTATCCCGGCGTGTCGGGAAGCGTGACGCTCTCCGTGCAGCAGTCGGGACCGCATTTGTTCGGCGCGGAACCGGGGCAGGTACACACCCCATTGACCGGAACCTGCCGACCGGGACAGGTGATCGGCTTTGGCGTCGGCGTGGGGCGCCGGGCGGCGTCGACCTCGCTCTCCCGCAGCGCGCTGCCGACGACGGCGGCACCACCGAGCCCCAGTAATCCTTTGAACAACGATCGCCGGTTTGTGCCGGTCGCCATTGCTTTGACAAGTGAATCGAATCGTCGATCGTCCATTCCCGTACCCCCCTGAATCCTTCTGGTGAGGTGCACTGCGTGTGCAGCCATTCGGCCGCAAAACTGGATCGCAGGAATGTCCCTGGATTTCAGTCGTGAGACGTTCTCATCATAGGGTAAGCAAGGTGGAAGTCAAGAGCTAACGATGGAGTTTTCCGCCATGGGTGGCCAATGCGTAGGCGTATTCCGCACTACCGAGGGTCGATGGTGTTGGCATCCGTAACAGATCCGCAATGCCGAACTGTCCGAGTCAGGCGCTTTCCCGATGAAGAACACCTCCATTGTGTTCCAACCTCCAGTAGTTTCAGGCGCGTTTCATCGTTCGAATCATAGTACAGAGGATTGTCGGGACCGATGATCTCGAAAGCGCGAAAACCGCGGCCGGAAAACTCCGGCCGCGGTTCTTCTAGAGGACTGCTGGTCGCGCTAAAAGCAATGCTCCTCGCAGGATTGGGTGCCATTTGGTCTCTCACAACACCAGAGTCCCTGACAGCAGGAGTTCCAATCGTCTGCACAATTTCCTCCTGGGGTGACACAGTTGTAACACCAGTTTTCATATGAATTCCCAGAGCAACAGTTGTTACAGTTTCCGCCGCAGGGAAAATTGTCCGGGACGCAGGATGTTGAGCTACTGGACACACATATATCGTCGTATGAATTCCCAGAGCAACAATAGTTACAGTGGTTGGCGCCAGTATAGTCAATGCAGACATAGCTGTCCGGGATGCAGGATTCCGCATTATTGCAGCGGAAGAGCGAGCCGCATTCTCCGTTCTCCGCACAATAGTTGTCGGTGCAGATGTCGTCATCCGCGCAAAGGGCATGCTCTGGCACGCAGACATCGTTGCTGCAGACAAGACACCCGTCGCACTGGCTGTTGTCATCGCGGCAGACATGGTCCTGACAGGTTTGGCACCCGCTCCCGCAATCTTCGTCGACGCAGCAGCCGTCAGCGGGGACGCAGGCACCACCGCAGCAATGGCCGAAGCAGCAGGCGTTATCGCAGCATTCGCTGTGATTGGGGCCGACCGCGGCTGAATTGCAGCAGTCGGGACCGCATTTGTCCGGGGCGGAATTGGGGCAGGTACACACCCCATTGACCGGAACCTGCTGGCCGGGGCAGGTGATCGGCTTCGGCGTCGGCGTGGGACGCCGGGCGGCATCGACCTGGTTCTCCCGCAGCGCGCTGCCGACGACGGCTGCACTACCCAGCCCAAGTAATCCCTTGAACAATGATCGCCGGTTTGTGCCGGTAGCCATCGTCTTGACGAGCGAATCGAATCGGCGATCGTCCATTCCCGTACCTCCCTGAATCCTTCTTGTGAGATGCACTGCGCGTGCAGCCATACGGCCGAAAGACTGGATCACAGGAATGAGCCTGGAATTCAGTTGTGCGACGTGCACATGATAGGGAACATTGGAGGAAAATCAAGCGAAATAAAGCCGGTTTAGCTCGATTTCTGTGCAAAACACGCAAGAAGGCTGGCGTCCGACAGATGGAGGCCTTCCGCTGCGGTGATTACCGCGCGTGAGACCAGCGTGGCATCTTCTCCTGAGGTTTCGTCGGTGTCGATCCAGATGATGTCGAGCGTGTGGGGGAGCGCACCAGCGAGCGCGCGGACGGCGGGATCCTTTCCGCTCAGTATTGCCATGCCGCCCTTTTCGAGGGCGCGCAGCAAGACAACTTCGACCGGTTCGCCGAACGGGGTTTGCGCTCCGGAGAGTGACAGGATGATCGCCATGTCGCATCGATCGAACGCGAGTCCGTGTTCGACGATGCTTTCCCCGTCTACTTCGACAATGGCGAGCTCGACGTCTGGATTGTTGAGGATGGTGCGCGGCCCGGTTGGGTTGCGACCGTCCACGCCGCGATAGTGGGTGCCATCGATGAAGACGCCATCGCGAGTTGCCAACCCGACAGATCGTCGATCTATCGAAGCTGCGCAGGCAAGCAGCCTGCAGATCGATCCCGACGCGGCATCCGCGGCCACCGCGACCACGGGGACGCGCACCGGTTGACCGGGTGGAAAAAGCATGTCCATGATCGCCGGCCCGGGATCGCGGACCGGACCCGCTCCCGGGAAGAGATGGAGATTGAAGGCCGGGCTATCGTTGATTTCGATGATCGCGCCACCGGTTTCCCAGATGGATCGACTGATATCGGGAGCCACCACGTCGATGCCGGCCAAGTCGAGTCCGACGATTTTCATGGCAGTGCGGACCAGCGCGGCATTGGCGGGATGGACGGTGTCGGTCACATCGACGTGAATTGCGCCATCGCGCCGGTGACCGCTCTTGTTTAGCACGACCTCCTGACCGGGCAGAGGCACGTCGTCCAGCGTCAATTCCACACGCTCCAGGTTCTTCAGCACTCGATCGTCGATAGCGATCTGCTTGTACACACTGGTGTCCCGTGTGCCGCGCCGCGGATTGCGGTTTTCGATCTCGATCAGTTGCCGGATCGTGTGGACACCATCTCCAGTCACCTGTGGATGCAGCCTGCGTGAGACGCCGACAATCGTTTCGTCGACGACGAGTGCACGGTAATCGTGGCCCGGGACGAATCGCTCGACGACAACCTTTCCTGTGCTTCTGGACGCTGCATCGGCCGCGACCTCAAAGCGTGCACGAACGTCATCGTCGTCGCGGAGGTCCAGCACTACACCGACGGCTGCTGCGAGATCGAGTGGCTTGATGACCACGGGATACCCGATGGTGCGGGCCGCGGCCAACGCCTGTGGCAGCGAGCGCGCGACGATGCTTTCCGGAACGGGCAGCCCGGCTTCGCGCAAGTAGTGATTGGTCAGGTGCTTGTCTCGCGACATCCAGGTGCCAATGCTGGAGGTTTGCGACGTCGAAGCACCGACGATGCGTTTCCGGTAACGGCCGTTGCCAAATTCCACGATCCGGCACTGGGGATCGACCACTGTTTGCGGGATGCCCCGTTGCGTCGCCGCGCTCGCTATGGACCGGCCCATGACATCATGATCGTTCGATATGGCCACCACGGTAAAGCGCCGAAATTCCTCGATCAGGTCGAAATCTGGCGCGCTATCACCGAGCAGATGGGCAACCCAGCGTACGGCAAGCCTGGCCGCGCCGAGGCCGACCTGCGGGTGCAGGCACTGGACGACGACATCGTGGCCGTCGTCGATGACACGCTGCTGCCCAAAGCTGAAGTCGACCGAAGCTCCAGCGATCCGTTGCAGGTTCAACGCCATCAGCGCAATAGTCGCGGCAAGGTCACCGTTCTTTTCGATAGAGCGAGGTTTGCGTGCGGTACCCTCATGCACCCGTTCCGCCAGCGTTGCATACGACTCGGCAAGGTCGGGAACCTCGCACAGTGCGTCTCGCTCTGTGTCGATCTCGACGATGAGGTGGATCACGGGCGACCGATGCCAAGCGTTCGGTCCGTGGAAGTCGGTATGGCTTCGGATCTCGAGCGTCACAAGCATGACCAGTCGGGTGTGAGTGACGAACGGCGACTGTATCGAGGGTTACTTGCGCAGTCCGGTTGCTTCGGCTGTCGAATGGCGATAACTTTCCTGCTGGCGGATCGTATCACTGTGCAAAACACAAACGACCCGGTCATCGACCGGGTCGTTTGTGCGTGGAGCCGGTTGACGGCTCCATCGTTGGCTGCTTATTGATCCATACACTGACCGTTGCTGCAGAAGAAGGAGCAGCAGTCGCTGTTCGCATCGCACGCGCTATAGGTCGTTTTGCAGGGTACGCAAGTGTTCTGGTCGCAAAGACCACTGCAGCAGTGGCCGTCTACGGTGCACTCCCCAAAGAGCGGCCGGCAAGTATCACAGTAAACGTCGATGCAGACACCAGCGCCGTTATTGCATGCATCACCCTGGTTGATGGCGACGCATTGTCCACCTTCACAGGCCACGCAGTCCGTGTTGCCGTCGCAACCGCATTGGCAGTCACCCAGCGGGATGATGCAATAGCCGCACCCGCAGACAGGACCGCCGCCTCCATTGCATGCGAGACCATCGTTGTCCTGAATCGAGCAGTCGCAATTGGGTTCGCACGAGGGCGGCGCGTCCACGCACCATTCATCCTGGCAGATCCCGGCACCGCCGTTGCAGCTGAGACCCTGGTTGTAGGTTTCGCACTCCCCGTTGCCATCGCAGCGGACGCAGTCGGGATTCCCCGCGCAACCGCAGGGGCAGCCGTCGAGGGGAACCACGCACCAACCGCAGGCGCAAACGCCTCCGCCGTCATTACAAACCAGGCCGTCAGTCTCCGGATCAACAATCCCGTCACCACACAGACAGTTCGGCTCGCAGGCGGCAGGGCAATCCCCATCGGTCGATGGGCAGCACTCGGACGCATCAATGCAAACCCCGTCGCAACACTTCTCCGTTGCATTGCCGCAGCAGAGGTTACCTTCGGTCGTACCGCAGGCGAAGGAGCCTTCGCCGCAGCAGACATCGGCTTCTTCGTTGCAGGCGCTACTGGTGCAGCATCCCACCGTGCCGCAGCACTTGTCCGTTTCCGGATCCGGACAGCATTGCGCAGGTCCGGTTGCCGGTTGGCAATAGACTTCGGTCACACCGTCGCAGCAGAAGTCTCGTCCGCTATTTCCGCCGTAGCACGCCCCGGAGCAGCAGCCGTCTACATCGCAGCAGGCGTCGGCGACGGCGCAGCAGTTTGACTCCTCCGCCGGACAGGCGAAGAACTCACTCGTCGAGAGACATTCGTCGTCGCAGCAGATATCGCCTTCATCGCATCCCTCCTGGCAGAAACCGTCCACGCAGGTGGCACAGCCCTCGCAGGGAGCCTCACTATTGCAATTGGGGGGGCAGGTCTCGCCCGCCACACAGACAGTTCCCCCGGCGCCCTGGCAACAAATCTCTCCGAGTTCGCAGCTGGGAATACCCAGACAGCACTCGCCGGTCACGCACTGGCCGGGTCCTGCCTGCTCGGTGCAACAGACTTCGGTTTCGGTATTGCACCGCGGTCCGCAGGTGTGCGTGTTCTGGTTGCAGACCTGGCAGGGATCGCCACAATCGCTGTCGTCGCAACAGGTGCCTGCGACACAGACCAGCCCGTGTGGCCCGTCGCACAGGATATGCGTCGGGGGTAGCTCACCGGGACGCGGATTGGTGGGACAGCAGCGTTCCTCGCCAAAGCAGGTGCCCTGGCAGCAGGCGTTGTCGCAGCATTCCGAATGGGTGGGTGAGGGCGGATCGCCGGATTCGCCGGTGCAGCAATCGGGACCGCATTTAAACGGGGCATCGCCGGGGCAGGTGCAGACGCCATTGACCGGGGTTTGCCGGCCGGGGCATTTGACCGGGGTCGGGGTAGGGGTTGGCCGGCGGGCGGCATCAGCCTGCTGGTCGAGCACGGTGCCAGCGGCAACCGCGGCGCCCCCAAGCCCCAGGATCCCCTTGAGGACCGAGCGGCGGCTGGCACCCGATGCCAGCGATCTCGTCAATGAATCGAATCTACGATCGTCCAAAGTCAAACCTCCCGAGGTGATGGATGTCGCGACGCTGTTTCCGCGGGCACGTTGCGGGACGATGTGTTGTGAGTAACGCCAAACTCATCATAGAGGATATACGCGTGAAGTCAAATCGCGAAGTTGCATGGGAGGCTATCGCCATTCGACATGATTGGGCGGGACTCGAGCGAGCCGTAGCTTCACAAAATGAGGAGTGCAGAGGCTCTGGGAGGAGGGTTTTGCCGCGCGACTCCGTGGAACGCAGAGATTTCAGTTGACATGGACAGGCATACGACCCAGGTACGCCGAACTCCGGAAAACGGTTGGTGCCTTGACTCGCTGGTACCGATAGGGTTGGATCAGGCGATTCCGAGACACTCGCCGGTTTCGGCGTAGCAGCTATAGCCCTCGGGGCATGCTACCGGGATGCAGGTTCCGGCGTCGCAGGTCCCGCAGAGACCGCACAGGCTGGCATCGGTCGAGCACACGCCATCAGTGCAAGTAGCGCATTCGCCGGCGCAGGCGGGAGCATAGGAACAGGCGCCACTGGTGCAGGTTGCCAGGGTGCAAGCGTCCGCACCGGCGCAATCACCGTCGACGAAGCATTCGACCGCAGTGCAATAGTCGCCTACGCATGCCTCGCCCACGCCGCAATTGGCGTCGTTGCAGCAATTCCCTGCCACGCAGATCGGGGCGCCCGCGGTATCGGCACAGCAGACAGCGCCGTCGTTGCAATAGTGCTGGCGGCAGACGCCGACCTCGCAGCTCACATAACAGGCGCCAGCGTCCAGCGCACAATCGTCGATCGCGCAGCAACTATTTCCGCCACCAGCGATGCACGAGTTCATGCTGGTCCCGGCACCACAGCAGCGTTCGCTCGCACCGCAGCAGAGGTCGGTCACGAGGCCGGGGCAGAAGCTTGCTACCGGGCAGCAGAGGCTCTCGCCGTAACAATGCCCAGCGCAACAGGTGCTATCGCAACACTCGGAATAGCTCGCGTTGGTTGGATCGAGATGCGGGTGACAGCAGTGATCGCCGCAGACATCTCCGCGGGTGGGATCGGATGGGTCTGTGCTGACATCGCAGCACCCGTCTTTGCTCGTGCACACCCCGGTGCAAACCGCATCATGGCAACAGGTTTGGGTTGCAGGATCGAGACAACCGCACTCGGAATCGCTCAACGGTTCCAGGCAGATGGCGTCTTGCGCGGGTTGGGCTTGCAGAATCTGTGGGGGAGCGGTCGGCTCGCTGGGTTCGCGCAAGGGGTCGGTCGAGCTGGGGGTCGCGCCCAACACCGGAGCGGCCAGGGTTCCCTGAATCGCACCTGCGCCTACGGCCGCCGCGGCGCTGACACCAAAGAGACGGCGCAGGAAAGCACGCCGGTTTTGTCCGGCGGCCACTGCGCGGGTCAATCGATCGAAGGTGTATTGATCCATCGGTGGGATCCCAAACCCTGCTAGGGAGTAGTTCGATGCCCGACACCGCCATGTCGAGGAAGCGCGTTCTGCCGACGCGATTCGACATCATAGTAGCAGCCGAACCTTAACGAGGGAAGCTATAAGGCTGGGAATTTTCTGGATTGTCACCGGCCTTTCCCGCTCAACAGCCCGCGTAGACCGCAATCATCCTGATTCCGCGCACGTACGCTGCCTGGCCAGTGCGAAGCCGGATGACAACCGAATGGAACCTTTAGGGGTCGAACCGAATCGACTCCCGTTTTTCGCATAACCACAGGAGAGAATCACTCAATGATCGAGCTCGGATGGCCAACGGCCCTCTTGTCTGATGACGACCGTGCCCGTTTCGCCCGTTATGAGGAAGCTACGCGTTTCTTCAACGGCGACCAATGGCTGCGTCGCCGCAAACCGGGTGAAGCCCGGCTGACCATGAACTACACCCGCGCGCTGCTGCGCAAGGTTGCTTCCTACGTCTTCCCGGCTGAACCGCGCTTTTCCGTGCATGTCGAAGGTGACCAAACCGTGGCCAACCGGGCCGAGCACGCGCTGGCCGATGCGATCGCCCGCAACGGACTGTCCCTGCTGGATAGCGAGCTCTGCGTGGCGGCGGCTGTGCGCGGCGATGCCGCGGTCAAGATTTCCTGGGATGCCCATGCGGGGCGACCGATCGTGGCAGCGGTTGACCCCGCCACGCTGGTGGTCGAAACCGCGCCGGACGATCCCCGACGTATCCGGGCCGTGACGCAATGCTACGGCTTGCGTGGCGATGAGATCGGGGCGCTGTTCGGCGCGGATGCCACGCGGCTTCAGCTCGATCCGACCCGCCGGTATCAGATCATCGAGCGTTGGACCGACCTGCGGTGGACCGTCGACGTTGCCGGGCAGAAGTTTCGCGACGACAGCAATCCCTATGGCTGGATCCCTTATGTGGTGCTTGCCAATCATCCTGGCCTATCCGGGTTCTGGGGCGAATCCGATCTGGCCGATCTGTACGATGTCTGCCGGGAGCTCAACCGTCGCATGAGCGTACTCTCGCAGGTGCTGGAGCTTTCCGGCGCCCCGATTGCGGTGTTGGAAAACATCGACGGTTCGGAAGGGATCGAAGTTGGCCCGGGCGCCAAATGGGAGCTACCGGAAGGCTCCCGCGCGTATTTGCTCGATCTGCTCGGGAGCGGGGGAATTTCGCTGCATATCGACTACATCGGCCAGCTCTTCCGGGTGCTGCACGATCTGAGTGAGACTCCGCGCACCGCCTTTGGCGATTCTGGCCGCGCCATCTCCGGCGCGGCGCTCGAAGTGGAGATTCAGCCGCTCATCCAGAAAGTGGCCCGCAAGCGCCGCCACTGGGACGCCTTTTACCAGGAGCGCAACCGCCGCCTGCTCGATTTGCTGGAACGCTTCGGGGGTGAACCACTCGGCGGTCTGCGGCGTACCGAGACCATCTGGCCGAATGTGCTCCCCAGCGATGCCGAGCTTGCGGTTCGTTCTGCGGTCGCGTTGGTCGACGCCGGGATTCAGTCGCGCCGCACCGCTCTCGTGACGCTTGGCGCCACCGATCCGGATGCGGAGCTGGCGCGCATCATGGTCGAGCGCGAGGGTTTCGTGCCGTCCCCTACGGCGTAGTGCAGGATGTCCCTGTCCTGTTGGGCCGAAGCGGTTACTTCACCGTGAAGACTGCGAACTGACCCAGCGCTGAATGCGGCAAACCGGAATCGAGATCCGCCACCTGGCAGAGGGCGAGATAGGTGCCCGGTGGAAGGTCGAGCTGCAGCCACGCTTCGGTGTCCACGGACATGGTTCCCGAACCTCCGATTTCCACCAGTTGTTCCAGATCGATTGGGGTTACCTCCGGATCGACCGGTTCGGCTGAGGTGCCATAGGCCGTCGCGATCGCCGCGTTGACTCCGGCTGCCGTCAGCTCGCCGGGGTAGGAGTAGATCGAGATGAAATGCGGTTGGGCGCCGTCGTTTTCGAGCTCCCAAACCAGATTGCCCGCGCGCAACCCGTTGCCGAAATCGAAAGCGAAATCCTCGAAATTCACATCGACATCGGAATCGGGATCGTTGGGATCGCCATAATCGCCGGTTACCTCGATCGGCTGCGCCAGAAAACCGTCCACGCCGCCATAAATAAACGCCGCTGCGATCCAGCTCCCGGCGGGTAGATCGATCACTGCCCGACCGGTTCTCCCTGGCTCGGACGAAACGCCCCCACTGATGAGGTTCTCGTAGAACCCGGGTGGAGGTTGAGCGGTTGCGGCGGCTTCTTGAAAGGAAGGGATGAGATCTGCTGCCGCGGTGCCGTCCGGCATCCGATAAAACTCGATGGCAATCGATGCCGCCGCGCTGGCATTTTCGAGCTCCAGATAGTACCGGCCCGCTTCCAGCTCACTGGGAAGAGACATGGTGGTGCCGTCGGTGGTCACGACGAGCTCGGGCAGCCCCAGCTCGTCCAAGGGCATGGCCGGAAAGGCAGACTCCTGCGCTTGCGCAATTGCTCCTCCACCAATGAGGGAAACGAGCAGCATCGTTGCCAGCAGATAGCGGCGCATAGGAGACGATCCTTTCCGAAATTCGCAGCCACGTCCCGTTAGCTTAGCTGCCTCTCGTCGTTCCGACCGAAGCAGAGTCCCCTTGCGTCGCCTTATCAATGGCGCGATTCCGATCCCGGTTTCCATCGCCGGCCTCCCTCGTGATCTTCACTCTTCTTTATATGGAAAGGACATCGAACTTGACGACCCGATCCGACCTCCGCGCGAGCCTGCGCGTCCGTCTCGAAGATCCCACGCCCGCGCCACTTTGGATCGATGCGGTTCTGCATGACTTTCTGCGCGAAGCGCTTCATCGCTATAGTGCCCGCTTTCCGCGCCAGATGACCGAAACGCTTGTTGCCAGTGGTGGAGAGTTGGCTCTCCCCCTCGCTGGGCCGGCATCGGTGCGCGATATCGCTCGCGTTCATCGCCCCGATGGAACGGTGCTCCTTCCATCGGTTGCGGGCGACCCCACCCCGGGATGGACGTTCTGGAATGGTGCCCTGGTGCTCAATGCGCCAGCCCCTGCGGGAAGCTGGCGTATCGACTATCTCGCGCTTCTCGAGCTGCCGGACGACGATGTCACCGCAATCGATCTCCCCGTTGGTGACGAGGAGTTCGTGGTGTTGTTGGCCGCTAGCGGCGCGCTCCTGCGCAGATCGGTCGAGGTTGGCAAGCGCGGTCAGGAGGCATCCAGTCTCGCCCTCGTCCGGGTTGCCGACGCTTACGAACGGGCCGCCGAGTCGCTCATCCGAGCTCGCTTCCGCCGTGTGATCGGAGGGGTTCTGCATGCTCGATGACGAAACAACCCCCTGCTTTTCCCGGGATTGGGAGAAGCAGGGGGTTGAGCGACTGAAGCAGGAGAACCCTATGCCGCCGGGCTTGCTTCCGCTGTGACGGCGGGAATTGCCATTCCCTCGGGTGCTACCCAGGGGGTGTACTCGAGCGGCGAGATCGAGGCCAGCGTCGTCAGCGTGACAGTGGGAGTGACGGTTTCCGTGATGTAGTGCACCGTCGAGCCCTGGCCCGCGCTGCCAGTCAGCGAATCGGTCACGCGCACGTTTGCTTTGGCCACGCCGGTGAGCGCCAGATCGGCCGAACCCACTTGCAGATCGGTGGCATTCAACTCCGATCCGTTGCTGATCTCCAATTGCAGCGATCCGGCTGTGCCGGCCAAATTCGCGGTCGAGAGCAGATCCAGCTTGCCGGTCAGGGAAGCAACCTGCATGGCGGGGATGTTCAACTCGGCTCCGGTGGTCAACCCAAGCTCGAGGAACGGTTGGTCCAACATGTCCGGCACATCGAGCGTCACCGTACCCGCCAGATGAATCGTATCGATCGAAGGCGCGACGATATCGTAGGTCAGCTCGCTCAGACCGGTGACATCGAGAACCGACGTCAGTGGCGAACCAAGCACGAGCGTTCCGTTTTCCACCTTGGCATCGAGCCGGTCGACGATCAGGGAGTTGCCAGTGATCGTCACCGACGGCGAATCGCCGAAGGTCAACGTGGCCGAACCGCCACCATTGATTTGAATGCTGCTGAACGGATCCAGCGTAATGATCTCGGTTTTCGTCTCACCCTGGGCCGATGCGTTTTCGGCTGGCAACACGGCGACAAACGCCATCACTGCCAACATGACGGCAGCTGTCGCTATCGCTAGGCGGCGGAAGTATCTGATCATCGAGTGATCTCCTTTCGAATATGAAGTTCGGTGCCAACGCGCAATAAGCGCGGGCTGGTAGCCATAAGTATGCAAGAGACGAGGTGAACCCATGCCAATCGGTTGGACCCGCGACCTCGCGGGGGGCACCAATCGCGTTCAGGCGGATACCCGCAACCAATCGATCCGCCACAGTGTTCTGGACCAGGTCGCGGAAATCGCCGTGACCGTGATCGACGAGATCGTCGAAGTCACCCACCGCATCCTCGAAGCCCAGGTCTGGACCCGCTGGGAAACCGCCGCGGACGAGAAGGTCTGTCCCATCTGCGGACCATATGCTGGTCGTGTCTGGCGCGCCGGCGACGGCCCACAACCACCCCTACACCCCAATTGCCGCTGCCAGCGGGTTTTTGCGTTCATCACCTGGACCGTCCGCGAGTAGGACAGTCAGTCGCTGGTTCTTGTCCGCCGTTCGCACGTGACTACTGGCTGCTCGTGAGGAGAATCTCATGGCCCAACAATCCGATATCGTTCTCGATGGAACACCGTATATGCTCGTTCCCGGGAGCTATCGGCGGTCCTCCGCCGGGCTTCCCGAGGGACGCACTGGCCGCGTGGTCATTTCCGATTTCGTCGGTGGCCAGCGCCGCGCCATTCAATTGGAACGGGATACCTCCTGGGATTCGCCCGGTGTAGGCCCCGCGCTTTTCGGCCAGGGAGTCGAGCCCTGGCCATTTGCCGTCGCCCATACCGATGCTGTCGTCATCCCCGTATCCGCTACCCAGCGCATCCACACGCTCGCTCTCGGCAATGCCGTCTATCTGGGGATTGGCCGCTACATCTACCGCACCGTGGCGCTCACCGCCGGGAGCTGGACCGATCTCACCCAGGTGGCCGATATCGGCGCTGGGCAAACGGTTTCCGGACTCGGCTTCTCGGGCGGATACCTGGCAATCGGCTGCGGCAACGGTCCGGACATCAAGTTGCTCGATCCCGGCTCGCTGGTGCTGACGACGCTTTCGGCCGGGCTCAAAGGCGGCTGGATAGTCGGATATGCCGGCCAGCTTGTTCTGTCCGACCCGATTCCTGGCAACGAAGCCATTCTCCGGCTCACCACTGGCGGCGGTTTGGACACCCGCGAGCTCGATTCTCCCATCGTCAACATGGCGCTCCACGGTGGAAAGATTGCCATTGCCACCCGAGCTGCGCTCTGGTTGCTCGGTGGTAGGGGAGACGCGATTAACGGTGTCTGGCTGGGCGAGCCGGAACCGGTCTATACCCAATACGCTCCCGCTGCCGATGACTTCCGCTTTCTCTGCTCGTTCGGTGGCAAGCTCTATACCTGGCTGGCCGGGAACGTTGTCGAATGGAACCCCAATGGCGGCGGCAGCAAGCAAGGCTGGCGCGCGACCGGGCTGGACGGTCGCGCCTGTTTCGGCGGTACTGTGGCCGGGAACATGTTGATCGTTTCCATCGAAAACCGTACGGGGAGCTACCAGCTCTGGGCATTCGACGGTACCGGCTGGTGGCTCATGCGGGAAACCGCAGCTATGGCCTGGGTCTGGCCGGTCGCGCTCGCCGGGGCCGGAACGTTCGATCTGATCACTTTCCGCAACGGCGATTCCGGCGTCACGTACGACCTGATGCGCATGTCTGCCCGTGGTCCCTCCGCGCCGGCCTATGCCGCGACGGGCTCCTTCACCACCTCGCTCATCGATGCCGGAGCGCGGGATGCGGTCAAAAGCTGGCGAGCGTTCGGGGCGACGTTCGCGGCACCCGAAACCCGTGGCAACCCCGTCTCATCCGATCCGGTCACGCTCACGCTCGACTGGTCGATCGATGCTGGCGTGACCTGGATGAACGCGGCAACATTGGTCGCCTCTAATCCGGCCCAGCGCACCGTCGAGCTTGCCGCTGAATTGCCTGCTGGCGTGGCCGTAGCGCCATTTCTGCAGCTGCGGGTCGGGTTTGCATCCGTTTCCGATTGGTCTCCAGTACTTACTGGTGTCTGGGCCGATTACGCCATTTTCGACGCACCGCCGCGTCGCCGGCGTTGGGTGCTTGCGGTCGCCACGCGCGATGGAGTCATCCAGCGCGACGGCTCGGTCGACATGCTCGACGGACGGGCGCAAACCACCGCACTCTGGCAATCCTGGGAGGACAACCAGACTCTTTCTTTCCGCGATCTCGACTATGACGACCACCCGGTCGAACGCCAGATCCGTATCGTCGCCATCGAGGAAAGCGTGCCCAAGCCAGCCGATGCTGGCAAATGGGGGACGGCGACCGTGCAGATGCAATTACAGGAGTTGTAATTACGGTTCCATGCCCACTTTTCGTTCAGGGTTCCAGTTGCCGATCGATCCAGAACCGCAGTCATTACCGCTGCTCCCACAATGCTAAATGATGATCAACGCAGCGATGCCCAATAACGAACGCCCCGTTCCCGAAAGCTGGGAACGAGGCGCTGCCTGAAGAAACCGATGGACGTTATGCCGACGGAACCTTGTCCGCCGCGGCAGCAAGCTGTGGCACATAGGTTTCGATGATGTAGGGAATCGACAATGGGGAGGGTGCCGACACCGCCATGACATCGGTTTCGCCGATGATGGGCACATACGCTCCATTGGCGAACGCCGCGACTCCGCCCATCGTGGGCAGATCGCCTACCGCGTCCGCCTGCTCCTGCGTGCCAAACCAGAGAATGAGGATGTCTGCATCGATCTCGCCGAGCTGCTCCATGCTGACATCGATATAAAAGGACGCTTGCGAATCCCCCACCGGGAGCGACTCCACGAATGGGCTCGGGATCATTCCCAACTGGCTGAGGAGCTGCACCCGGGCGTCAACCGTCGTGTAGATGTAAAGGCCAGCTTCACTTGGGGAGCCATAGGCAAAGGTCTTGCCCTGTAGCTGCGGATACGCTGCGCCCGCCGTTTGCACCAGGGCGATGGTCTTGGCAACCAGCGTTTCGGCAGTCGCGGCCTTGCCCAAGATCTGCCCCACGGTCATCGTGACTTCTTGCCATGAAGTGCCGAACGGGGCGCTCGGATAAGCGACCGTCGGGGCGATCTTGGCGAGGGTGTCGTATTCGTCCTGGGACATACCGGAGAAGGTGCCAATGATCGCGTCCGGTTGCAGCCCTATGATCTGCTCGAACGGAATTCCATTCGAATCGTCGTAGAGCGTTGGCAGGGTAGCATCGCCGATTGCGGTACGGGTCCAGGGCAAATACCCGTCACCATTGCCGCCCCAGGTCACGAACGGCATGCCAACCGGCACCGTCCCCAGCGCAATCGCCGCATCCTGGTTGATCCAGCTCACGGTGACCACCCGTTCCGGCGCCGAATCGAACGTTGTCTCGCCGTAGACATGGGTGATTGTTACCGGGAAGACGCCATCCGCCACCGGACTCGCGCTACCAGCATCCGGTGTCGCTTGCGCGCCCGCGGGAACCACGCGCGTCAGCGCGACAGCGAATGCCGTCGCCGCGCTTCCGCCCAGCAGGGAGCGACGTGAAAAGGAACCTTGTGTCACATGTGCCTCGCTTCGTAAAGAGTGGCAGGAAGCGGGTGGAAATGGTCCTCCGAGCTCCTGTTTGAATTCCGACTATATTACTCGGAATTGAATCATGCAACGAGGCGTTATTGAACCTTAGCCCCTCTTCTTCGTTGCCCATTTCGCTGTATCGAAGCCCTGCCCTGGCAGTCTCCGGGCACTTACAGTCCGGCAATCCCTTTTGCCGCAAGCATTCCGCCAAAGAATGCCAACACTGTCGAGTTGATCCCCTGCTGGTGAATGTCCATCCAAATTCCCAATCGTCGCAAGAGCTCATCGCCCTTCGACCCCATACCCACCTTGATCCCCAGCGGAACGAGCATCGGCCAGATCATCGCCAGGCAGAGGATGAGCAAGAGCACAAGCTCGCCCGCGTCCCCGGATGAAGACTGCTTGATGATGGCTGCGCCGGCGATGAGTAGCGAGAGCTGCCGGAGCGACACAAAGACCGTGACCAGGGACGCGAGGAACAGAAAAATTGCTCTCAAATCTTTCAATCTCGAAAGAAATGACTGCTGATTTTTCTCGCCGGGAACCTTTTTGCCGATCAACTGATAGCCAGCCGCAAGCAGCAGACCGATGCCAGTAAGCAAGAAGATGACCGAGAGCGCTTCCGGCTGGTCGAGCTTTCCGCTTTGTGGAGCGGCAGGAAGTTGATCCATCAGGAAGAGCGCTACGAACCCCGCAATGAGCAATCCAGCGTAACGACCTGCAGCGACCGCGAACGCCCGCTTGGCATTGCCATCCTTGGCCATCAGCGCGGTCACGAAGATCACCATCGTTGGCGTGACGGCTGCGAGCGCCAAAGGTATGAATTGCAGAAGTACCAGCGCCATTAATTCGCATCCTGGATTCGGTTCATGGTCACCCTTGTCGACTCCAGGAGAAATGTTCAGAGGCTATCCGTACAAGACGCAGGAGAAACTTTCGGTCCAAATCATATCCGAAGGAAAGGATAGTCAGTTTCTTCCATTCCTCACGCCGCCCCCGTATGTTCCCAGGGATCCAGCGGAATGTCGGCGTGTGACGCCTAATCATCCTGGAAAGGCGGGCGCATCGCGGACTGGGGATGCAACCGGGAGGTCAGCCCGCTAACCGCATTGCGGAGAACCTGGGTTTGCGTCGGGAACGTGCGTTTTCTTCGTGGCGTCGAAGATTGGCTCGAGCCGTTGCCAAGCGCTTAGAACCCAACGATGCCCTTCGCTACCAGCATTCCACCAAAGAATGCCAGCACCGTCGAGTTGATCCCTTGCTGGTGCTCGCCCATCCAAATACGCAGCCGGCCCAGCAACTCGTCGCCCCGCTCACCCATTCCGAACTTGATGCCGAGCGGTATCAGCATCGGCCAGATCATTGCCAGACAAAGGAGGATCAGCAGGACCAGACTCTCAGAGGGACGATCGGTCGCTTCTTTGATAATGGCCGTGCCCGCGACCACCAGTGAGATTTGCCTGATCGAGACGAACGCGGTCACCAAGCAGGCCCCGAAGAGCACGAATGCGTTCAACCGCTTCAATCTGGACAGGAGCGTTTCCTGGTTTTCGTCGCTCGGTACCTTCTTGACGAGCAGGTTGTAGGCCGAAACGACCACCAGGCTGACGCCGATAATCAAAAAGATCGCTGGTAACGCCTCGACTTGATCGAGTTTGCCACTCACCGGATCCTCGGGCAGCTTGTTCAGGAAGAAGAGCACCGCGAACCCGATGATCAGGAGACCGAAAAAACGACCGGATACCACCGCGAACGCCCGCTTGGCATTGCCGTCCTGGGCCAGCAACGCGGTCACGAAGATCACCATCGTCGGGGTGATTGCCGCGAGCGCCAAAGGTATGAATTGCAATACAGCGAAAAACATCAAGGACTCCAGCGCAGTCGTGGATCGGGCGAGGCTCGCGTCGAGCTCGCCGATTCTTCATCCTTCGGTTTGTACCACGACGAGCCCATCGAAATTGGCGCGACCGAAAACTCGCATAAAAGGAAAGATTTGGTAGTCGGTTCCGGCACCGGGTAGTCGAGATCCATTGCACTCAACGCGTCAGTCGAACTGCAAACCGACATGCGCGCACGAGCTTGGGAGCTCAGAATGCGCCAATCGTATACCGAACTGAGTGAGATTGGTCCGAATTTGTGCAAAATGAATTAGCGACGTAAGGTACTTTTTTTATTTTTCTCGCAGAAATCACTGTTGCGTTCCATAATGATGATTGCGTGTGCGACGCATATTCACAATTTAAGGGAGGGCAAAAACTTGGACGATCAACGTTTCGATAACTTGACCCGGTTATTCGGGTCAGGACTCAACCGCCGAAAGGTCCTTCGTGGCCTGCTCGGTGGGGCGGGAGCGCTAGCGGTTACTGGCGTTACATCGCCAGTTCGCAGGCCCAGCTGCGCGGCGCAAGCAGACTGCGTCAAGTGCATCACAACGCCGACACAGATCACCTGTCCGTCAGGGAGCTTCATGACGGGTCAATAACCACGATGCTCTCAGGCGGTCATGCTGCGAATGGCAATGGCAATTGCTGCTGCAATGTCTGCACTCAATGGCTTTTGCGGATTCAGCACAGCGCCGGAATGCGACTGACGACGGTGATTGCGGAACCTGTCAAGTGTGCGATGGTGGCGAGTGCTTCCATCTTATCTGTTGTGACAGCGAATGCGATCCGTGCAGCTCATGTGTCGGCGACGTGTGCACTCCGTATGCCGAGTATTGCCCAACTGGCGAGTACTGCTACAACACTGGCACGGGTGAATGCTGCTACGACAACGAGTGCGGCTGTGGGGAGTGTGTGCAGGGAGAGTGCACTGTCCCAGAGTGCTGCTCCGACGAAGATTGCCCTGGTACCTCTTGTGTCAACGGCGAGTGCGTGATTGAGGCGTGTTTCACGCGGGTCGATTGCGTGAATGTCCAGCAGCCGAGCTGCCCGGATCTTTGCCCCGCGGGGAGTTTCCCAGGCAATAACCGTGCGCTCGATGGGGTTTGCTGCACCGGTAATGGCACCTGCTGCTCCAATAACTGTGTCGATAACGTATGCGTTGGCGGGCCACCCCCGCCAGAATGCGAAAACACCTCCGATTGCGGCGAGTGCGAAGTCTGTGACAGCGGCACGTGCATTTCCACCTGTACCGGTTGTCAGGTTTGTGACAGCGGTACCTGCATCGAAGACTGTGGTGAGTGCAAAGTCTGTGACAGTGGCACCTGTATCCCAACTGAGTGCTGTTATGACTACGATTGCCCGGACTGCTCCTTCTGCTCGACTGACGGCGTTTGCGTTGAGAATCTCTGCCTCATCGGCGAGGAATGCTGCTTCGGCGAGTGCGTTCCGAACGGCGAATGCTGCATGGGCGTGGGCGACTACTGTGGTCTACTGGAAGTCACCGGTGCTGACTATGGAAGTCCGCAATACGACTGCTGTGACGGCCTCGTCTGCTGCGAGCACGAGCGATTCGCTGACCTGCGCCGAGTGCTGCAACGACTGGGACTGCCCGAAGGGCGCATACTGCCGAGGCGGCTGGTGCGAGTATCCGGACTACTGCAACAATGACAAGGAATGTCCGAAGGGCACCTGCTGCTGCAAGGACGGATCCTGCTCCGGCAAGTGCTGCCAGCATCATCCGCATCATCCGAAGCCCCACAAGCCTGTGAAGCCGGCTCCGCCCGCTTCTGGCGGCACGGTAGCCTCGCTTCCGGCAACGGGCGCGGGACCGAACGACGAGCGCAATAACTTGCTCGGCGTCACTGCACTGGGCGCGGCGGCGGCTGTTCTGGCTGCCAGAAAGCTGCGCGAAACCCCCGGCGAGGCTTCTTCTCAGGAATAACTCCGCCGATCATTCTGCCCCCTCTCCCGCGGGAGAGGGGGTTTTTTTGTGCATCGCGTTCTGGCAGCAGCATCCTCGGTCGCGGCGTCTCCCCTGATGGTTACCCGACCGTCACCACCGACCGATCGAGCAAGGTCGGGACTGTCGCTTTAGAATGAAGCAACGTCAAAGGAGCCAGCAATGCCAACCACGATCGACCACAGGGGTGTGCAGCGCCTGCTCGCTCACGGAGCCACCCTCATCGATGTGCTTCCGAACCGGGAGTACGAAAACGAGCACATTGCCGGTGCGATCCATATCTCGCTCCGCGAGCTCGACCGCTCGTCGACCGACCATCTTGGCAAGCACGACCCCGTCATCGTCTATTGCTGGGACATGCAGTGAGACCTTAGCGCCCGGGCCGCGTGGCGGCTCACCAGCCTTGGATTCACGGATGTTTACGACTATGCAGCAGGTGAGATGGATTGGGTTGCCTACGGTCTCCCCACCGAAGGCATAAAGGCCAACGCCGAGCGCGTCACCGGCGCTATGCGGCGTGATGTACCGACGTGCGGTCTGCGCGACCGTCTCGGTGATGTGCGCGATGCGGTCACCGCGCAGGGATGGGAAATCTGCGCGGTTGCCAACGAGGAGCGCATCGTGCTTGGATTGCTTCACAGCGATGCCTGGAACGCAGATCCCGCCTCCTACGTCGAGGATGTGATGAGCAATGGGCCGCCAACGACCCGCCCCAGCACCTTCCTGGACGAAATGGTCGAACGGCTCAACCGCCGCAAAACCCCGGGGATTCTCATCTCCAGCTCGGATGGTGTGCTCATGGGTTATCTCTGGAGGTCCGACGCGGAAGCCGCTCTTGCTGAAGGCAGGTGTGTCCGCACCTGGACCGACCGCGATTGCTCCCCTTCCGAGGTCACGTAGCGTCTGATACCTGATAGTCGTCGGGCGGGCACATCGGTGACCGTCTGACGACGAGCCCATTCTTCGCGGCTCTGGAGCCCCTGGTTCCGTTCAGGTCCGTATACTGCGGTATCGGATTCTGCTCACGGTCAGGTACCCCAGCAATGCCAATCCCATCCCCCTTTTCCTGCGACACGTCGGTTGTTCTTCCACCGCTCACCGCCAATGGCGATGTCATCTTTGCGAAGAACAGCGACCGTTCGCCGAACGAATCCCAACCGCTTCGCCATTTCCCTCGCCAAACCCACCCAACCGGTTCCACGCTTCACACTCAATACCTCACCATCCCTCAAGTGGAGACGACCTGGGAAACGATTGCATCGGCTCCGTACTGGCTTTGGGGCTTCGAAATGGGCGTCAACGAATGGGGCGTCACCATCGGGAACGAAGCGGTCCACACCCGTGAGCCGTCGCACGAATCGGCGCTTATCGGCATGGACCTGGTGCGTCTCGGCCTGGAACGCGCCCAAACCGCGCGGGACGCGGTGGGCGTCATTGGGAGCCTGATCGAGCAGTACGGCCAGGGCGGTAGCTGCGAAGCGAACTTCTTTCGCACGTATCAGAATTCCTTCATCGTCGCCGACGCCACCAGTGCCTGGATCCTGGAAACTGCCGGCCATCGGTGGGTCGCCACGAAGGTGAAAGAGCGCGGCGCTATCTCGAACTTGCTTACCATCGGCGAACCGTGGGATCTCTCCTCACCAGGCATACGTGAGCATGCCGAATCTCAGGGTTGGTGGAAGGAGCGAGGGTGGTTTTGCCGCCGCCTACCAGGACCCCGATACCGACCTCACCACACGTACCTGCCGTCTCGAACGAGCTCGCGAGATCCTCGGCGCCTACCAGCCTGGCGTCGATGTTCCCGAGATGATGGCCGTCCTGCGCGACCATGGCGACCGTGACCTCCCCACCGGCCCGGAGCCTATCCCAACCATTTGCATGCACACCAACCCAGCGTTCGCCGGGGAAACCGCCGCCGGTATGGTGGTGCGCATACGCCCTGACCGGCCGAAGTTGCTCACCACCACAATCTGGACCGCGTTTGGCTCCCCGTGTCTGAGCATCTTCCGGCCGGTCTATCCTTTTGCGGTCGGGCTTCCTGAAATCCTCTCCATCGGAGGCGCCGATTTCGATCCCGCCTCACCCTGGTGGATTTTCGAGCGCCTGCAACGTCTCGTTGCGCGTGCTCCGGAATCCGCCGCATACGTGCGCGGGGCGTTCGAAGAACTCCAGCAGGTGTTTTTCGCGGATACGGAGCTTGCCGAAGCCCTGGCAGCTGAGCACCTGGCTTCTGGAAACGAAGATCAGGCCATTGCTGCGCTGCGCACTCTCGTCGAGAGCACCACCGAACGCGCCCTCGCGCTGGCTACTCCAGCTCACTTCCGATCTTCCGGCGCGACCAGACTATGCGCCCATCCCATGCCTCCGCGACCATTGGGACACGCTCGATGCGCAGGTGATGGGCACGCTCACTTCGGTCTAATACAGGGAGAAACAAAAGGGCCGCTCACCGTTTTCGGGAGCGGCCCTTTCGCTTGGGAAGGGAGGGGAAGTGGATGTCCACTGAGAACAGTATCGAGGCCGTACCTGTGGCAATGATTTGGATTTGCTGAGAATTGGCTGAGTAAAGGGAAGCTAGACGTCCGCAGTCAAAATAAAGTCACGACAGGTCGCGGAGGTGCTGCACCATTCCTGGACTAATCGTTCTCGCCCGACGGTACCTCGTAATGGGCGATCGTTTTCTCACGGAGCTCGAGGAGCGCTTCGGACATGTCGACCTGATAGGGTCGCTCCGGGGTGAGCTCACGCAGAAATGCGGGCAATGCATCCAGGGATGACTGGGCGCGCGATCTGATCTGCTGGACCGATTCCTCCGGCATTACTCGTTTGCCGCCGAGGACGATCGGTTGAAGTAACGCGCGGCTCTCGGCAGGCTCGACCTCGTCTTCGAGCGCAATCAGATCGCGTTCGAAGGTCCCGATGCGATAGACCTGCTTGCGGCCCGGCCAGGTGCTCTTGCCGCCCGCGATCTTGATACGCGACGGGTGTTCGGCATCGCTGTCGAACCAGACCAGTTTGTAGACCGCGCCGATGACCCCGCCAACCGTGCCACTGGCCACGGTGCCAAGTCCCACACCAAGATTGCCCCCGACCCCGAACCCATCGACCGGCGCGCCGGCGCCGAGAATCTCAGCTATCCGGTATTCATCGATATCGCCACTGACCAGCACCTTGACGTCGTGTAACCCTGCATCGTCGAGTCTGCTGCGAACCATGAAGCTATCGGCAATGAGGTCGCCACTATCGAGGCGCACCGCTACCAATCGATGTCCGGTGCGGGGATCCTCCTCTTTCGCGACCGTAATCGCGTGCTCGATTCCCGTTGGAACGTCGTAGGTGTCGAGCAGCAGGCTATAGCGAGGCAACGCCGTGGCTACCGCCCGGAATGCTTCCAGCTCGGTGGGGTATGCCTGCACCAGGGCATGGGGAATCGTGCCGCTGGCGGGGATGTCATAGGCCATGGCGGCCGCGACGAACGAGGTGCTGTCGCAGCCACCGATATATCCCGCCCGGGCGGCGTAATAGGGCGCGTGCGCACGCCGAAAGGAGAAGTCGGCAACGCTGGCGCTGCCAGCAGTCAGCGAAAGCCGAGCGGCCTTGGTCGCGATCAGGGTCGAGATGCCGATCGCCCGGAGCAAGCCAGATTCGAGAATGAGCGCCTCATGGAACGGAGCCGTTACCCGGAGGA
>CAVVQC010000002.1:0-9220 GCA_963750275.1 uncultured Chloroflexia bacterium | reverse complement strand
GTTTCGGAGGACGGCTACAAACGAAAGATCGATGACACACAGACGCGGTGTGACGGCTTCCTTACTCGCCCCGAGCGCATGGGGTTCTGTGCGCTCGGGGCGAGTCCGCAACACAGAGCGCGGTGCCGATGACTGCGGGCGGGTCGCAAATGCGGGAGAGGACAGTGTCGCTTGGAGTTGACGTAACGCTGTGGCGACTTTGCTGCGCGCAACAACAAGCTGGTTGATCAGTGGATAAATCTTCTGCTGCCGGCCAAAACCAATGCATTTGTAGGAGGGGATCGCTGAGCATAGTCTGTAGCAAATGCGTAATTTTGCTGATGTTCTGCCCGGCGCTCAGGGGGAAGATAAAGACGGCCAAAATGATGGGCCGGTCGATAGGTGATCGCGCTATGCGGTACGAGCAATAAGGGGAAAACGTTCAATGGTAGCGGTATTGGATAAGGAGTCAGTTGATACGGCACGTGCTGAAGCGCTTGCCGGGCGGCTCTTCGCGTCGCTGATTGGGTTTCAGGATCTTGGATCGGTTTACCTGGGAGACCGACTTGGGCTTTACCGTTCGCTGGCGGCAGATGGTCCTGCAACGTCTCGTGAATTGGCCAACCGCACGGGGTTGAACGAGCGGTATGTGCGCGAGTGGCTCGAGCATCAGGCAGTGACGGGCATTCTGGAGGTCGAACGCGCAAGTAGTGATTTTGTGGATCGGTCGTTCCGCTTGCCGAAAGCATTCGTTCCGGTGCTGGTCGATGAACTGAGCCCGCTGTATATGGGGGCGGCCGGCAAAGCTATGGTGGGCGCCGGGCGTCCGATCGAGTTGGTCGTCGAGGCGTTCCGCACCGGGGGCGGGGTTCCGTATGAACGCTATGGGGAGACCTTCCTGGAGGGGCAGGCCGCGTTCAACCGGTCGGCGTTTACCGAGCTTCTGGGATCGGACTGGATCCCCGCCATGCCCGATGTGCATGCACTCCTCAGCACGAAATCGGATGCGCGCATTGCCGATATCGGCATGGGATTTGCCTGGTCGAGTATTGCGCTGGCCAAGGCGTTTTCAACTGTGACGGTCGATGGTTTCGACAATGATGTCGCCTCGGTCGAGCGCGCAAACGCCAACATTGCCGCCGAGGGGATGAGCGACCGGGTACGGGCATTCGTGCGAGATGCCGGGGATCCGGAACTGGCTGGTCAGTACGATCTGGCATGCGCGTTCGAATGCGTGCATGACATGTCCGATCCGGTTTCAGTTCTGCGATCGATGCGGCGGCTGGTTTCGCCGAACGGCACCGTTCTGGTTATGGACGAGAAGGTAGCCGAGGAATTCACCGCTCCTGGCGATGACATCGAGCGGTTCATGTACGGCTGGAGCGTGCTGCATTGCCTGCCGGTCGGCATGGCCGACGAGGGCTCGGTGGGTACCGGCACCGTGATGCGCAGCACGACGATGCGGAGCTATGCCGAGCAGGCTGGATTCACCCGGTTCGAGATTCTGCCGGTAGAGACCGATTTCTTCCGCTTCTATCGGCTGGACGGATAGCAAATCAAGCTTTCACGTATTTGCTCGCGACTGCACTGGTTGCCGGTGCAGTCGCGAGATATGCGTTGGATGCTTGCCGTGCCGGAGTAGGATAAGGGGGCCGAATTGCTTCCGACGCGTATCTCCTGGGTTCAGTCGAGCGCTGCGCCCGACTCCCAGGTTCCGGAGCGGGACGACTCCGTCAGGCAACGATGGAACTGCTGGAGCGGAAAACCTATTTCGACGATTTGAGCGGATTCCTTACCCAGGCGAGCCGGGGGCACGGCTGCATGCTCTTCCTCGGTGGTGAAGCCGGAGTGGGGAAGTCCGCCCTTACGCAAGAATTCAGCCGGTCGGTTGAAACGAAGGCACGGGTGCTGACCGGCGCCTGCGACCCGCTTTCCACTCCCAGGCCGCTGGGACCGCTGCTCGATATGAGTGACGCGCTCGGCCCATGGATTCCAGAGCTCATCGAGAAGTCTGCGCCGCAATACGAGCTTTATCGCTCGGTCCTTGCCGAACTTCGGGTGACCTCGCCCTCTCTGGTCGTGATCGAAGACGCGCATTGGGCGGATGAGGCTACGCTCGATCTGCTCCGGTATCTCGGCCGGCGGATCGCGGATGTCCCGGCTCTCGTTCTCGTCACCTTTCGCGACGATGAGACCGGTCCCGATCACCCGTTCCGGCGAGTGGCAGGCGAGCTCGCCTCCCATGCCGCCGTGCGCAGAATGGCGCTGCGCCCGCTGTCTCAGGCAGCGGTAGCGCAACTGGCGACCGGCTCGAATCTCGATGCTGTTGAACTCTACCAACTGACTGACGGCAACCCGTTCTTCGTTACTGAAGTCATTTCGGTCGGTGAGCCAGGGCTGCCGGAAACGGTCCGAGATGCGGTGCTGTCCCGTGCGGCCCAGCTTTCTCCGCCGGCACACAAAGTCCTGGACGCAAGTGCGGTTATTGGATCGCCCATCGAATCGTGGTTGCTGGAGGAGCTAGGGTTCGATGCAGACCCGATTGCAGAGACCACCGCCCACGGCATGCTCTTCGCCAGCGGATCCACCCTGGCATTTCGACACGAACTTGCCCGGCAAGCAGTGCTGGATGCGATCACACCACTCGCACGCCGCGAGCTCCACCGCTGGGTATTGGCCGCGTTGCGAACGCGGCCGTCGGTGAATGCCGCACGGCTTGCGCATCATGCCGAAGAAGCAGACGATCCAGAGGCGGTCATCGAATTCGCCGTTGCCGCTGCCAAACAGGCTGCGCCCGCCGGTGCGCATCTGCAAGCCGCTGAGCAGTACGATCGCGCGATTCGCTTTGCCGGTGATCGGCCCGCAGCATTTCAGGCGGATTTGCTCAAACGCAAAGCGCATGAGTGCTTCGTCACAGCGCATCCACTGGAAGCGCTAGAAGCTCTCGAGCGCGAAAGCACGATTCTGCAGCAGCTTCGTGACGCACGCGGTCTCGGTGATTCGCTCTCGCGCAAGTCGCGAATCCTCTGGAATCTTGGCCGCAATCACGAAGCAGAGGAGACGTTGCAATCTGCGATCGACCTCCTGGAAACGCTGCCACCAGGGAAAGAGCTGGCGCATGCCTACAGCTATCGATCCGGGCTGTTCATGCTTTCCTGGCAGGGTGAGCAGGCCATCACATGGGGGGAACGCGCGCTTGGGATTGCCGAGCCGCTGGGGGAGACCGAAGTCATCGTTCGCACGTTGAACAATGTCGGTTCTGCACGGACGACATTCGACGCTGAGCGCGGGGAAGCCGAGCTGCGGCGTAGTCTCGCACTGGCCATCGAACACGGTTTCGAAGATCACGTCGCCCGGGTCTACAGCAACCTTGGCAGCAGCTTGTGCTACCGCTACGAGTTCTCCGCCGCTGAATCCGTTTTGGACGAAGGGCTTGCCTACACAGCCGAGCATGGTTTGGACGAGATCGGATCCTACCTGCTCGGTTGGAAAGCCTGGGTCATGAAGTACCAGGGGCTCTGGACGTCGGCTGCAGCCCTCGCGCAGGATTTACTTGCCGAGCCCACGATCTCCCCAACGCGCCGGATGGTCGCGTTGTTAACACTTGGACACATCCTTCTGCGCCAGGGCGATGCGAGAGCCAGTACGTTGCTGGACGAGGCGCTGGAGCTGGCAGGGCCAACGGCCGAACCGCAACGACTGGCGCCGGTACGAGCGATACGAGCCGAGGCTGCCTGGTTGCAGGGAGATCTGGATCGGATCCGGGATGAGATCCGTGCGATCTACGAGCAGGTCGAGCAAACCAAGGTGCGCTGGAATATTGGTGAACTGGCCTACTGGCTGTGGCGCGCCGGGGATTTGGCGGTTCCACCGGCTCACCATTTCGAACCATTCGAGCTTCAAATACAGGGCGAATGGAAGGCCGCGGCGGCCTGGTGGCGCAAGCTGGGGTGTCCGTATGAAGCGGCGGTCGCGCTCGCGGACAGTAACGACGAAGCGGCCCTGCGCTATGCCTTCGCGGAATTTGCCCGGTTCGGTGCGCAGCCGATGATGGCCGTCGTGACCCACAAATTGCGCGAGCTCGGCGCGTCCGCGTTACCACGAGGACCCCGTCCCACGACGCGCGTCGATCCAGACGGCCTCACCGCTCGAGAACAGAAGGTGCTCGAGCTCATCTCGGAAGGACAGACGAACGCGCAAATCGCGACCGCGCTCTTCATCTCACCGAGAACGGTTGCCCAACATGTCTCGTCGATCCTGACAAAGCTGGACGTGAGCTCACGGCAGCGAGCGGTCGAGCGGTACGCTACCCGGCGCTCGCCAATATAAGCATCCCTCTCTTCCAATTCAGGCATGGCCAGCGGATGTACCAACATGCGCCGCTCCCCGATGCTCGTTCTACCGGCTGGCGCGAAGCGCCGATGCAATTCGCCGGCGTCGCGTTCACGAAGGAGCCTGGTATGAGCCCAGAATCTGACCGTCGATTGAGAGACCGCTTTCGCCTGAGCCGGCGAGCGGTTTTGGAAGGTGCTGCCGGGGGAGGTCTGCTGGCTGGCACCGCGACAACCCTCGGATCGCTCGATCTGTCCGGACCCGCTGCACTGTCCGCCGATTCCACACCACGAAGGAGGATGCAATCCATGACGACCTGGCGACCTGACTCGACCTTCTATCCGTCCGCGCGCATGGCGATGTCCGCTCCTCCGGAGGAGCTCGCCTACGTTATCCGGGTCAATCCCAACGACGATGGACGTCCCGACGGGATTGTCGTGATCGACACCGCTCCGACCTCGTCGACCTACGGCCAGCAAATCGGCGAGGTTGAGATGTCCTATGCCGGCGATGAGCTGCATCACTTCAGCTGGAATGCCTGCAGCTCGATGTTATGCCCAAGTGCGGCGCATCCGCACGTCGAGCGGCGCTACCTGATCGTGCCCGGGTTGGGATCGTCCCGCATCTATGTGATCGACACCAAGCCCGATCCCACCCGACCGCGCATCGTCAAGACGATCGAGCCGGATGAGCTTGCCGAACGATCTGGCTATGCAAAGGGGCACACCGTGCATTGCGGAATGGATGGCATCTATGTCAGTGCGCTGGGTGCACCAAATGGCGATGGCCCCGGCGGGATCGTCATGCTCGATCACGACACCTTTGACGTACTTGGACCGTGGGAGATCGATCGAAAGGAACAGCACCTCCACTACGACTTCTGGTGGCACCTCGGATACGACACCATGGTCACCAGCGAGTGGGGCACACCCAACATGGTGGAAACTGGCGTGCAGCCAGACCTGTTGCTCGACGGGAAATACGGTCACCAGCTTCACTTCTGGAACTTGCGCGATCGCACGCTGACCCAGACGATCGACCTTGGCAAGGAACACCAGATTGTGCTGGAGCTGCGGCCCGCACATAACCCGAGCCACCCGTACGGGTTCGTGAATTCGGTACTCAACCTTAACGACCTGTCGTCGGCCATCTGGCGGTGGAATCGCAACGACGACGGCACCTGGGACGCCAAGAAGGTGATCGAGATTCCAGCCGAACCAGCCGAGGAGGATCAACTGCCACCGGCGCTCAGACCGTTCAAGGCGGTGCCACCGTTGGTGACCGATATTGCCCTGAGTCTCGACGACCGATTCCTCTATGTCTCTTGCTGGGGAACTGGCGAGCTGCGTCAGTACGATGTCTCGGATCCGGAATCTCCGCAGCTTACCGGCGTGATACAGATGGGTGGCATCGTCCGGCGTGCGAGCCATCCCGCCGCCAGCGGTGCGCTGAACGGGGCACCGCAGATGGTAGAGCTGAGCCGCGACGGGCGGCGCATCTACTTCACCAACTCGCTCTATCTCCCATGGGATGCTCAATTCTATCCAGAAGGCATCAGCGGCTGGATGGCGATGGCGACGCTGGATGGTGAGAGCGGCATGTCGCTCGATCCGGACTTCTTCGTCGATTTCGGCGATCAGCGTCCACACCAGGTGCGCCTGCAGGGTGGCGACGCCTCGACCGACTCCTTCTGTTTCGCCTGATTGACTGGCGAGATTCGATGGAAAGAGACGAGCATCATGGACTATTCCTACGACCTGCTTCCCTGGCTCATGCTCATCGTGCTTGGCGCGTTTCACGGGCTCAATCCGGCAATGGGCTGGCTCTTCGCGGTTTCGCTGGGATTCCAGGAAGGTCGCACCGGCGCGGTGGTCAAAGCATTAGGACCAATTGCCACTGGTCACTTCCTCGCCATAGCGGCTATCGCACTGCCAATCGCTTTGCTGCAAGTCGTGGTTCCGGGAAGCATGGTGATGTTTCTCGGCGGCGCGGCCATGCTCGGATACGCTGCTTATAAAGTCGCCACCCGATTTCGGCATCCACGCTGGGTGGGGATGCGAGTTACCTCGCTCGAACTCGTCTCGTGGTCGGCGCTGATGGCAGCGGCCCATGGAGCGGGATTGATGTTGATACCGGCGTTGACCAGCTTTTCGCACGACCGCCCGGCGGCGGCGATAGACGGGTCGATGAGCGGCGATCATGCCCACCACCTGAGCATGGCAACGTCGCAAGGCAGCGGTGACCCAGCATTGCTAATGGCGATCGCAGCGGTGGTCCTGCACTCGCTCGCCATGCTCGTCACAATGGGCGTGGTGGCGGTCCTGATTTATCGCTGGATAGGAGTGGGCATCCTGCGGCGAGCGTGGATCAATCTGGATGTAATCTGGACCGGGGCGTTGGCGGCCGCTGGTGCAATCACACTCGCGGCGGCAATCTTGCCCCAAATCTAACCTCAGAAACACAACGCTCGGGTCGATTCGACCCGAGCGTTGTGCGTGCGGAAGGAGGGTGGAGTTAGTCGGCCGTGCCGGGGATCGGATCGAACTCGCCGGGGGCGGGATCGGTCTTTCCTTCGATATTGACATGCGGGGTGATGCGATCGAGCCAGGACGGGAACCACCAGTTGCGCTCGCCGAGAATCTCCATCGTGGACGGGACCAGGATCAGGCGGACAATGGTTGCGTCGATGAGGATCGCAACCGCCAACCCGAATCCCATTTGTTTCACGACAGGAACCGGATTCATCACGAATGCCAGAAAGACGAAGATCATGATGGCGGCCGCGGCGGTGATGACGCGGGCAGTCACCGCCAGGCCGTCGGCTACCGCATCGCTGGTCGTACGGCCGTGGGCCCAGAACTCGCGGATGCGGCTCAACAGGAAGACCTCGTAGTCCATCGAGAGCCCGAAGAGTATGGCGAACAGGAAGATGGGCAAGAAGACTGCAATAGGCTGCGTCTCCTCGATGCCAAACAGCTGATGACCCCAACCGAGCTGGAAGACCGCCACGATGACACCGAAGGCGGCGGCAATCGAGAGGATGTTCATGATCGCCGCCTTGAGGGCGATAACCGGCGAGCGGAAGACGATGGTGAGTAGAATGAAGCTCAAGCCGATGATGACCACAAAGACCCACGGCGTGCGCTCGATCATCTTCTCGGAGAAGTCGAGGAACGAAGCCGTCCCGCCACCAACATACGCGGTTGTGCCACTGCCCTCGACCGCCTCGGGCAATGTGGTGTCACGCAGCTCGTGGACCAGATCTTCCACTTCGGAGCTGTTGGCGTCGCCGGTGGGAATGACGGTAGATAACGGTGGTGTCGCCGGCCTCGTTTGAGAACGGTTGTGCCACCTGGACGACGCCCGGAATCTGCGCGACCGAGCTAGTCACTGCGTCGATCGTCGCTGGCTGCACTCCCTCGCTGTTGTCGAGCACCAAGAGGAGAGGATTGTTGAAGCCTTCGCCGAAACCTTCGGTCAGCAGGTCGTAGGCCTGTTTGGTGTTGTAGCTGGATGGATTGGCGCCGGCGTCAGGGAAGCCAAGATCCATGCGAGCGACCGGCAACGCCAGCAGAATGAGGAACCCGGCCGAGAGCAAGGCGTAGCGCCACGGGTGCGCCTGGATGCGCTTGGCGATCTTGCGGCCGAATGGCTCGCCCGCGGGCTTGTTCTTGCTGCCTGGGCGGCGAACGCTCCATTTATCGATACGGGTACCCACCAGGGTGAGCAGTGCGGGGAGTACGGTAAACGCGACGAGCACGGCAGTTGCCACCACGATTGCGGCGGCAACGCCCAGCGCGGCAACGAACTTGATGCCTACCGCGGAGAGACCGAGCATCGAGATGACGACCACGGTCCCGGCGAAGATGACCGCGCGTCCGGCGGTATCCAGGGCGCGGCGCGGTTGCTTCACGCGGCGTGAGCCCGTCGTGGATGCCCTCCCGGAACCGCGTCACGATAAAGAGCGCGTAGTCGATGCCGACGCCGATGCCGATCATGGATGCGAACTGCGGGGCGAACGTAGCGATATCGAGCCAGCGGGTGGTGATGAAAATGCCCATAAACCCGATTGTCAATCCGATCAGGGCGGTGGCAATCGGCAGTCCCATGGCGACCACCGAACCAAAGGCGATGAGCAGAATGATCGCCGCAGCGATGATGCCGACCAATTCCGCGGTGTTGCCGAATTCCTGTTCCGTAATCGAGGTTACTTCGCCGCCGGGTACGATCCTTACCTGATCGTTACTGGCGGCGGTGGTGGCATCGACCAGCTCTTCGGCTTCCGGAATCGATATCTCATCGAACTGGACGTTGTAATTGACCGTCGCATAGGCAATCGTGCCGTTCTGGCTGATCTGATAGGGCGCATCGTATGGCGAGACGATCGAATCGACATGAGGAAGCGTTTCGACTTCGGCAAAGTACGCCTCGATCTGCTCCTGAACCGCAGGATCCTCGAAACTGCTACCTTCGGGGAGCTGGAAGACGATCTGGGCTGTGCTTCCCGATTGACCCGGGAACCGTTCAGCCAGCAGGTCGTAAGCGCGTTGCGACTCGGCGCCTGGCAGGCTGAACGAATCTGCGAACTGACCGCGCACGCTGGTAGCGACTGCAATCAGAATCGCCATCAACACGAAAAAGACCAACAGCACCCGCTTCGGATGCGCAGTCACGGTGTCGATCCAACGGCGTAACAGGCCCTTGTTTCCATTGTTGACCGGGACTTTGCGGCCCCCAGTGTTGTACGTCGATGACATTACTTCTTCCAACCCTCCTTTTTTCTGGAGCGCCGATTCGCTCGGCGCAGGAATAAGCGCGGAGTGACGGTCGAGGACAATCGCGCGATCGTCCTCGACCGATGTTCCTAGTTAGTCGGCGGCGCCAGGTGAGAATTCGACATCCCCCGGCC
>CAVVQC010000001.1:0-153922 GCA_963750275.1 uncultured Chloroflexia bacterium | reverse complement strand
GTCCATGCCATTGTTCATATTGGTCAATAACTTGATGAGGCCGATCGAATCGGTATCGTAGACACCGGTCGTTCCCGGGTATCCCCCGAGCGTCGGCGGATCACCGGTAAGCGCAAGCACGGTCCGCACCCCAGCAGCGTGTGCGCCCAGGAGCTCGGACTGAATTCCCATCAGCGAGCGATCGCGAGTCGTGAAATGCACGATCGTTTCGATGTCGATTTGATGTTGAATCATCATGCAGAGTGTCAGCGCGCTCATGCGCACACGCGCCATGGGAGAGTCCGCGACATTGATCGCGTCGACCCCCACCCGCTTGAGCAGCTCGCCCCCGGCGATCGCTTTCTCGGGATTGAGTCCCTTCGGGGGGTCGATTTCGACCGCCACCAAAAACTTTCGGCCCAGCTCCGAGCGGAAGCCATCCGGCTGATGAAGCCCGATTCCTGCTGGGGGCGCAGCCACTTCCGAAACAATGAGCTCGGGTAGCGACGGAGAACGCTGCGTGATTTCGCCACTCGATCGGTCGGCGATTGCTCGCGTCATCGCTTGAATGTGCGCAGGCGTAGTCCCACAGCAGCCGCCGATAACGGTGATGCCGGCGTCCGCAGCCCGAACCGCGAAATCGCCAAAGTAGTCTGGTGAGCTTGGATAGATGACACGACCGCCATGCTGCGTCGGCCACCCGGCGTTTGGAATGCAGGCCAGCGGCAGTTCGACGCCAAGACGACTCAGCTCGTTTGAAAACGAATCCAGCACTTGCAAAAGTCGCTGAGGACCAACCGAGCAATTGGCGCCAATCACATCGATCCGATGCTCCAGCAGCATGTCCACAACCGCGGCCGCTTCGTTGCCTGACACCGTCCTGCCGTCTTCAGCGAAGGTCAGCATGGCAATAACGGGGAGATCGCTGCACTCACGGGCAGCCGAAAGCGCTTCGCGCATTTCAGAAAGATCCGGAATTGTCTCGATCGTGAGTAAATCGACACCGCCTTCAAGCAGAGCTTCGATTTGTTCGAGGAACGCGGCCCGAACCTTTTTCGCGTCAGCAGTTCCGATCGGCGGCAGCCGCTGCAATGTCGGGCCGACTGATCCGGCGATGAAGACTGGCCGTCCAGAGATCTCACGCTGTTCGCGTGCAATCTTCGCCGCTACGCGATTGAGCTGCCGCACCTTGCCGGTGAGTCCAAGCTGCTCGAGCTTGAATCGATTGGCGCCGTAGGAGTTGGTTTCAATGATCTCGGCGCCCGCCGCGATGTATGCACGATGGATCGAGGCCACCAGCTCCGGATTCGACAGGTTCAATACGTCAAACGCCGAGTCGAGCGGCGTGCCACTCGAATAGAGCATCGTTCCCATCGCCCCGTCACTGATGATGGGGCCTTGTTGTAAGCGTTCGAGAAATGGATGAGTCATAGTGAAGTCGCCCGTTCTGTGACGGATGAGTGGAATAGGACTTGAATTGCTCTCGTCCGAATTAGAATACCCCGGAAGACAAGCAAAAAGCTTCAAATGAAGGGGCGATCATCTGTGCAAGACGTGACATTTGGACTCTGCACCGATCAAAACCTGTCCTGGGAAGAGCACCGGGACCGTTGGCGGTATTTCGAATCTCTGGGGTTCAAATCCCTCTGGGACTGTGATCACTATCAGCAGCCAAGCCGACCAGAAGGGAACTATTTCGAAGCCTGGACATTGCTCGCCGCCTTGGCGGCCGAAACCTCGACGGCACGGTTGGGGGTACTCGTTACGTCGAACACCTTCCGTCACCCTGCGCTGGTGGCGAAAATGGCAGCGACCGTCGATCACATATCTGGTGGTCGCCTGGAAGTCGGGCTCGGTGCAGGCTGGTTCGCTCCCGAGCACGAATGGTTCGGAATCCCCTTCCCCGAGCCTCCCGAGCTCGTTCGGCGTTTCCGTGAGGCGGTGCAGATCATCGATTCAATGCTGCGCGAGGAAATCACGACATTCGATGGAACGTATTACCAGTTGAACCATGCCCCGGCACGGCCGGCTCCGGTCCAAAAACCGCGGCCCCCATTGACGTTGGGAGCACACGGTCGACAGATGCTCCGCATTGTCGCTGAGTACGCGGACCGTTGGAACTCGCATGGTAGTCCCGAGGCTATCACCCAACGGAATGCCATTCTGGACGAGCATTGCATGGCTATCGGGCGCGATCCAGCGTCCATCACCCGTTCGCTCTACGTATGGTCTGCACTCATGCCGATCGATATCTGGAGCTCGGTCGATGCGTTCGAAGAGATGGTCGGCGTCTACAGGGAAGCAGGAATCCGCGAATTCATCGTCGATTCTCCCAATCCCGACCAGTTCCCGATGCTCGAAAAGGTGGCGAGCCAAATCAGCGGCCGATGACGACGCGTTATCCTTGTAACGAGCGGTGCTGGGGTGACCCCGCTCGACGCGTTCGGTCGAAATCCGATGTGGCGAGTGGAAGGGTTCCCAGGAAATTCCAGTTCAGCGCTGGCGCCACTCCTCCACTCAACCTTCGTGTCAGATCGAGTATGCAATGATCGCTTCTTCAACCGGACCATCCGAGGATCATTCGATCCCAACCAGCATCGATCGCCCCCAGCAGGGGCCGGTGATGGCCATCGGGGGTGCGGAGGACAAGTTTCGCGATCGAGTTATCCTGTCGAAATTCGCCGAACTTTCTGGCGGACCCGATGCGCACATCGTTGTCATTCCCACTGCCTCCTCGATCGAATCCGCAGGCGAACGGTACAAGGCGCTTTTTCTCGGCATGGGTGTGGCTCAAGTCGACATTGCCGTTATCGGTGATCGGCCAGACGCAAACTCCGAACACGTCGTTGGCTTGATCAGGCAAGCGACCGGGATCTTCATGACCGGCGGCAATCAGATGAGACTGGCAGCCATCATGGGGGGTACCCGTGCAATGAGTGCCATCCTCGACCGTAACCAGCATTCCACGGTCGTCGCTGGAACGAGCGCGGGCGCGTCGATCCTTTCATCCCATATGGTGGCCTTTGGGTCCAGCGGTAATAGCCCGAAAATGCGCATGGCGCAGATGGTCGCAGGCTTCGGACTGGTAACTGGTGCGATCATAGACCAGCACTTCCGCCAGCGCGATCGTTTAGGTCGTTTGATGATGATGGTTGCGTCGAATCCGAGCCTGCTCGGTGTCGGCGTCGACGAAGATACCGCAGCAATTTTCACCAATGATGGATGCCTGGAAGTTCTGGGCAAGCATTCGGTAACAATTATTGACGCGTCGGATGCCTACTCAGATGTTTATCGAGTGAAGCGCCATGGTGGAATAACCCTGAGCGGCGCGAAAATACACATACTCACGAGCGGACACACGTTCGACACCGTTTCCCGGGAGCTTGTTGGCACGCCCGAGATTCCGTTGATCGCGGCCGCTACAGAAATCGTTCAACAGCCAGTCTGAAATCGAATCAGGAGTGACGGGATGATCGAGTTTCGTGACCATACCGTTTATCGAGGCCCGAACATCTGGGCCCGCATGCCGTCGCTCCGCTTTACCGTGGATATCGGTGAGCTCGAAGATCGACCCACCAACAAAATTCCGGGGTTCTACGAGCGCCTGACCGAGCTAATTCCATCCCTGTACGAGCATCGCTGTTCGGTCGGCAAACCGGGAGGCTTCCTGCAGCGCATGCGCGAAGGGACCTGGCTGGGCCATGTCCTCGAGCACGTGTCGTTGGAACTCCAGAACCTGGCCGGTGCTGAAGTCGTCCGGGGCAAAACGCGGTCGACGAAAGAAAAAGGCGTCTACAACGTTGTCTTTGAATATGAGCAGGAAGATGTCGGCATAGCTTCTGCCGAATTGGCACGCCGCTTACTCAATCACCTGATCTATGACTCTGAGCCCGAGTTCGACTTCCAGAATGAATTGGAAAGCACGGTCATCCGCACGGCTGAGCGGCTTGCGTATGGACCTTCCACCGGGTCCATCGTCTCTGAAGCAGAACGTCGGAACATCCCTGTCATTCGCTTGGATCCGCGGCGATCGCTGGTGCAGCTCGGTCATGGTGTCCATCAAAAGCGTATCTGGGCAACGGTGACATCGGAAACATCGAATATTGCGGTCGATACTGCCAGCAACAAAGACCTCACCAACAAACTTCTGCACGAAGTTGGTATTCCGGTGCCGCGCGGCTACACCGTGCGAAACGTCGACGATGCCGTCCGCGAAGCGCGACGCATCCGCTATCCGGTCGTGATCAAGCCGCTCGATGGCAATCATGGACGTGGGGTTTGCATCAACCTCAAAGACGAAGCTGAGGTCCGCGAGTTCTTTCCAGTTGCGCTAAGCGAGTCTCGCACCGGAATCGTGGTGGTCGAAAGCTTCATCGAAGGTCTCGACTATCGCATCCTGGTTGTCGACAACCAGGTCGTTGCGGTGGCAGAGCGAGTGCCTGCCCATGTGGTCGGCGACGGCGAACATACCGTCGAGCAATTGATCGAAATTACCAACAACGATCCGCGCCGCGGTGTTGGGCACGAGAAAATCCTGACCCGCATCTCCATCGACAGCCAGACCATGGAAACGCTCGAGCGTTTCGGATGCACGCTCGCCGATGTGCCGGAGGAAGGGGTCATCGTTCCGCTCAAGCGCACAGGCAATATGAGCACCGGTGGCACATCGATCGATCGGACCGACGACATCCATCCGGATAATGAGGAGATCGCCAGGCAGGCCGCCATGGTTGTCGGTCTCGACATCGCTGGAATCGACTTCGTCGTGCCGGATATCTCGAAATCGGTTCGTCAGTCTGGTGGCGCGATCGTCGAGGTCAACGCCGGCCCCGGCTTCCGCATGCATACCAATCCAACGGAAGGCCATCCCCGCCACGTGGGTCGCGCAGTGGTCGATATGCTCTTCCCGCCCAGCACGCGTTCGCGGGTTCCCATCGTCGCAGTCACCGGGACCAACGGCAAGACGACCACCGTTCGCATGATTTCACACATTATGAAGACCGCTGGCCGCCGGGTGGGCATGACCACCACTGACGGTATCTATATCGACGGAACCCAGATAATGGCCGGCGATATGAGCGGTCCGACCAGTGCGAAGATGGTGCTCAAGAACCCAACGATCAATTACGCAGTGCTGGAAACCGCGCGCGGTGGCATCCTGCGCTCGGGTCTCGGGTTCGATCGCTGTGATATCGCCGTCGTCACCAACGTGACCAGCGACCACCTCGGTCAGCATGGAATCGATTCCATGTCTGACCTGGCAAAAGTGAAAGCCGTGGTGCCGCAGTCGGTCTTCCGCGACGGTAAGTCGGTCCTCAATGCCGACAACGAATGGACCGTCGAGATGTCGCGCTACGCTCGCGGCGAGATTCTCTATTTCTCCATGCGTGAGGATAATCCGGTCATCCGCGAGCATCTGCGCAACAAGGGCCGCGCGGTGATTTTGCGAACAGTAGCCGCCGGCGACATGATCACGATTATCGAAAACCGGCGCGAAACCAGTCTGCTTCTGGCGAGCCAGATCCCGGCAACATTCGACGGTCGCCTCCGCGTCAACATCGCCAATGCGCTTGGCCGCCGTGACAGCCGCCCTGGCCGACGACGTGCAGCTCGAATACATCCGTCAGGCCATGCGCACGTTCACATCGAGCTTCTATCAGACCCCTGGCCGTTTCAACCTGCTCGAATTTCAGGGTCGCCGCATCATCATGGATTACTGTCACAACATCGCCGGTCTCGAATCGATGGCCGACTTTGTCAAGCGCATGGAGCCATCTCGCGCCATTGCGGTGATCTCCATGCCTGGGGACCGTCTCGACCACGACATTGCGGCTTTCGGCAAGCTCGCCGGAGAGACGTTTAACGAGCTTGTCATACGCGAAGACACCAATACCCGCGGTCGCGCCTCAGGCGAGGTAGCGGAGAAGCTTAAATTGGCCGCAATGTCGGCTGGACTCCTCGAGGATGCGGTCACAATCGTGCTGGAAGAGATCGACGCCGTAAAGGCTGCCGTGGAACGTTCGGATCGAGAAGAGCTTGTGGTGCTGATGGTTGATAAACCGTCGCAGACCTGGGAGGAGCTCACTAATCTGACTGGCGCGTTCTCCTTGGGATAGAACGCAACTGACTGGAGAACGCCCAACGGACCCGGTCAAATGACCGGGTCCGTTTTCGCTGTTCAACGATTACGTTGCGAAAAGCGCGTTGATCTCGGGAACGAATTCATGCGCCATGACGGCAATCACGTCGCCCGGCTGGGCGAGCTCCAGCGCTCGCACGACCGCGGTCAGTTCGTTCTCCGATATCTCATAGGGGACGGAGCGGCCAGACTCGATGCCGCGCACATAGAGGCCCATCAGCTCGTCCGGAGTTCGGCCCCGGAGATAATGCTGGGTGTTCTTGGCTATCACTACGTCGGCATCGAGCGTCGCAAGTCTTCCAATCTCGATAAGCGATGCGTCATTTCGGTCGCCAGCAGTTCCGATCACTGCATACAGCTTGCCGTTTGGAGCACAGAGCGACCGTCCAAATTTCAGCAAAGCAACCAAACCCGACTCGTTGTGTGCAAAGTCCACGATGACTTGCACCCCGTTGGCGGGGAAAACGTTGAGGCGCCCAGGATTCATTTCTGGCGAGTTCTGAAACGACTGCAACCCTTCTCGCACCTGGCTGAGCGTCGCTCCCGCCGCCAACGCCGCGGCGGCTGCGAAGAGCGAGTTCTCCACCATGAAATCGGCCATACCGCCGGAAGTGATAGGGATATCTGTTACGGGCATGACCGTTGTAGGAATTCCTGTTTCGATCAGCGTGACATTTCCGTGCAGCACACTCATGATCAGCCCGCCGTTGGCGCCGTGCTCTTTACAGGCTGGACTCTCCGGGTTCCGCGTGACCAAAAACTTTTGCGCTTGAATATTCGCGTGTGGCGCCCATCACGATCGGGTCGTCCGCGTTGAGCACCGCGTATCCCTCTGGTCGCGTGATACGTGTAATCACGGCCTTTGCCCAGGCCAGTCCTTCGACCGAGCGCACTCCCTGGAGGTCCAGATGATCTGGACTGATATTGGTGAACACGCTCACATCGACCGACTGGCTCACAACGCCACGAAGCAGGATTCCGCCACGCGCAGTCTCGGTAATCGCGATGTCGACGTCCGGATCGGTCAGGACCCGCTCGGCACCGCGAGGTCCGGAATAGTCGCCCGAGAGCACCTGCTCGCCATTGATGTACACCCCGGAGGACGATGACCAGCCAACACTTTGCCCAGCGCTGCAAAAAATATGCGCCAACAATCGCGTTGTTGTCGTCTTCCCATTCGTCCCAGTGACTGCGATCGTCATAGCCGAGCGCCGGTCATCGTCGATCATCACTGGATGGTCGTCAGGTCCAGGTTCGGAGGCTCGGATGATGGAGACCTCTTCCTGAAGTTGCTGCAAGTCGATCGACTCGCCGCCGACAAGCCGCTTCGCCACCTCGGCAATGGCTCGGGCAATGCGCCGATCGGTCCACGGAAAGACGATCGAGTAGTTTCCTTCGTCCTCCATCGGAACGGTCGTAACGGGACAATCTGGAAGTCCTGCGATTGTGAGCGCATCGCGTACCAGATCGGCCAACCGATTGACCTCACCCGGAATATTGTTGGATGAAGCGTAGAGATGCGGCTCAGTTTCGAGCGTTTGTCTCAATGCGGTCGACTGGACTTCGATTTTGATGGCGGGCTGGAGCAGAAAAAGATTGGGGCCTTCGAGCTCACGAACTTCGACGAGATTCATCGCGAAACGCCCCTGCGACTATGTCGCCTCGAATCAGCTACCGAGCAGTACCACGATCGTATTGAAAACCGCGTGCGTAAGGATAGCCGCAGTCGTGTTGATTCGATTTCGAAGGAACCCCAGGATGACGCCCATGCAAAAGACACCGGCCAGGACAAATGAGATGCCGTATTGGCTGTGGAGCAGCGCAAAAAGAAGCGACGTGATCCAGATGCCGTAGCGGGGCTGGATGGCGCCGCGCAGAAGGGTTTCCTCGCTGGCTCCGGCACCAACTCCAAAGAACACTGCTCCCGCGATGCTGCTCACATTCTTGGTGATTTCGTCGGTGGTTTGCTGAATTTCGTTATTGAAGTCGGGTTGCAACCAGGCGGTCAGTCCACCGGCTATCCCCATGACCAGGAATCCGCCCAACACCGCGAGCAACGCAATCCCGATCTGACGCGGATTCAGTCGCTTGAGTCCGAGACGATCCAATGCTCCCCGAAAATCACGCCACTGCCCGACTCCAACAAGGACGAACGCCAGCACGATCATGAAGGCGAACTGGCTCAGGAGATAGGCAATGGAAATTTCACCAGTGGCTTCCGGGTCCGGATTGAAGATGTATTGAAAGACGAAAAACCCGATAAACGCAAGAACCACGGAAAGCCCAACCATGTCGGTTGGAGAGGCTGGGTCCATTGGCGTGAACCGCGCAATGAGCTGACGAAACTTTGGGAACATCGGAAGCAGCATGCCGAGCCCGGCAGCCAGCCACGCAAACCCCGAGGTTTGCCCACCCACCAGTCGCGCCAGACCCAGCAATGTGAGCAGCACGCCCGGAAAGCCGATCACCAGATAGAGACCGATCAGCGCGGAGCGATCGCCCGCTGCCCGGCGAACCCAGTAGGCCATCCCAAAGGCAACACCAATGAAGATGGCGAGGGTGGCGAAGATGTAAAGCGATTCGAGAGAGATGATCGACGCGAGGATCTGCATGCCGTCTCTACTGTTGACCGGCATGTCATTGTGGCCGGATCGATTCCAGCATCGGAGTATACGTTCCCACTGGTTACTCTCGTACCTCGTGAGCGGCATGAGGCTGGATTACACTGCAAGCAGTTTCAACCGGTCCACCGTGACGGTTGGGTCCGCGTGATGTTTCCCCGAGCGTCGTCGTGCCAGATAGAACGGGAGCGCCCTTTTTCAGTGAACGATCGATCACGCGATTCGAGTTCCAACCCGCGTACCGCAGCCCGGCGCGCGGGGCTAGGTCGCGGCCTGGAGGCGTTGATTCCGAGTTTGGAGACCACCGCGGGGATTCCACAGTCCTCGATCACAACAGCGTCCGTTTCAAACATTTCGCCGAACCCGCGCCAACCGCGCACCACGATCGATCCTGATGAGCTCAATCTGTTGGCGGATTCGATTCGCACGCACGGGATCATTCAACCGATCGTGGTTAAACCGGCGGAGAAACCCGAGCAATACATTCTGATCGCAGGCGAACGACGGTGGCGGGCTGCCAAGCTCGCGGGGCTCGACGAAGTGCCCATCGTCATCATGGATGTCTCACTCCAGGCACAGCTCGAGCTTGCGTTGGTCGAAAATGTCATTCGCTCCGATCTTTCACCTCTGGAGGAAGCAGTAGCGTATCGTCAGTTGATCGACGAATTCGGATTGACGCAGGCGGATGTCGCGGAACGCGTCGGCCGCTCCCGCGTCGCGGTCACCAATACGTTGAGGCTTCTTCTCCTGCCCGATCGAGTCAAGGGATCGCTCGAACGCGGCGATATTACCGAGGGTCATGCACGCGCGCTTTTGGGACTGCCATCCGCAGTCGACCAAATCGCCATGCTCGAAACGGTCTTAAAACGTGGCTGGTCAGTGCGGGAAACAGAGAGCGCCGTGCGCTCCTGGCTGGAACGCAGCAACGATCAGGGAGATCACTCATCCGCTCCTCGCCTGCGATCCGAGCACACCGACTTCGAACAGCGTCTCCGGCGCGCCTTGGCGACGAACGTAGCGATCAACCGATCCGAACGCGGCACCGGCTCCATCCGCATCGAGTTTTCCTCGGACGATCAGTTGGCCGAAATCCTCAACCGGATTGCCGGAGAACCGCTCTACTAGCTCCTCACCAGATAGGTTGCCATCGGAGGGGTCCACTCGCTCGATTCCGGTTGGGGTTGGTGAGCCACCGCTTCCCACCCCTGCTCTGCCAGGGTGGTGCCGATGGTCTCCTGCGTCAACTGATCGACCGTCCAGTCGGCATCTGGTTTCCCCTCGTGCAAGAGAAGATCCGTAAGGTGTTCGTCACGAACGGTCTGAATCGCCGACGTCGTGTCGAGCGTAACCACGATGCGAAATCCAACCGACTGCGGAGTCAGCATGCCGGTTACCTGGGCGAAGCGCACGCGTCAACTCCAAGAGATCGATGTCTGAAAAAGGTCCGGGTATACTTTAATGCTGCGCCAGGACTGCCTTGGCCCGATGAACATATAACGAAAACAGTAAAAGGATATTCAACGACATGTCCGATCTGAAGATACGCGATCTCAGTGAGCTGAGCGCACGTCTGGAAAATCTCGGGGTGTTACTTTGACCTCGCTAGCGACCGGGAAGAAGTAGAACAACTCGAGTCCGCCTCTGCCGACCCAACCTTCTGGGATGACATGTCGACCGCGCAAACTGCGATGCGTCGTCTGGGTGAGCTCAAGGGCCGACTGGGCCGGATGGCAGACCTGGAACACCGGATAGCCGATCTTGCTGAGCTCGCCGAACTGGGTGACGACGACCCTTCGTTTTTTGAAACAATCGCTGCAGACGCCAACACAGCCGCGGCAGAGCTCGATGCTCTGGAATTGGAACTAACCCTCAACGGTCCGTATGACGGCAAGAACGCCCTCCTTGTTGTGCACTCGGGAGAAGGCGGCGTCGACGCCCAGGACTGGGCAGAGATGATTTCTCGTATGTATCTCAAATGGGCAGACCTGCGCGGATTTCAGAGTGAGTTGCTCGACACCACTCAGGGGGATGAGGCCGGGATCAAGAACGCGACCGTTGAGATTCGCGGGAAGAACGCCTACGGCTACGTGAGAGGTGAAGCAGGTTCGCACAGGCTGGTTCGGCTCTCTCCCTATGACTCAGCTCACCGGCGACATACGGCGTTCGCGCTCGTCGAAGTCCTTCCGCAAATTGATTCGAACTCCGAAATCGATCTCAAGGATGACGACATTCGCATGGATGCCTATCGCGCGTCCGGCGCAGGCGGCCAGCATGTCAATAAGACCAGCTCGGCCATTCGTTTGACTCACATTCCAACTGGAATCGTGGTCACCTGCCAGAACGAACGTAGCCAAACGCAGAATCGTGAATCAGCTATGAAAATCCTGCGCGCGCGATTGCTGGAACGACAGTTGCAAAAAGAAGCAGACGAACGCAGCAAGATCAAGGGCGCGCATACCGCGGCGGGCTTTGGCAACCGGATCCGGTCCTATGTCCTGCACCCATACACGCAGGTCACCGACCATCGAACCGAGACGAGTGTCGGAGATATTCAAGCAGTACTCAACGGCGAGCTCGATCCTTTCATCGACGCGTATCTGCAGCAGGCGATCGGCCAGGAAACTGCCAGCCGTGATTAAGCTTTGGCGGATCGTCCTGATCGCCCTGCTGCTGGTACCGCCAGTGCTGGGCAGCAGCCGCATAGGTGCCTATGCCCAACCGCCGGAGATCGCCGCCGACCAGAGCGTCGAGATCGACTTTCCGCTGACGGCGACCTTCAAGTTGTCCACCACGACTCCTGTCCCGGTAGACCGGGCAGAGCTTCGTTACAGCACATCGGGGCACGAGTATTCCAACGCCGCGATGGTCGAGTTCGGCGAAACCACCTCAGTTGAGGTGGAATACTCCGTCGACGCCCAGATCGACTATATCGAGCCCGGTGTCGAGATCACCTACTTCTGGATCCTCGCCAATGCTGACGGTCCGGTCGCCCAGACTGAGCAATCGACGCTCACCTGGATCGATGACGCCTTCGACTGGCAACAGCTCGACAGCGAGGATGTCAGTCTCTTCGTGTACGAGGACGACGAAGATTTCAACCAATACATCCTGCAAGTTGCGCAAGAATCCGCCGACAAGTACAAGCTCGAATATGACATCGCCAGCATCGATCCCGTGCGCATCTGGGTCTACGCCAATGGACGGGACTTTGCCACCACCTTGCGGCAGAACAGCGAGAGCTGGATTGGAGGATTTTCTCTCCCGCAAGCCGGTGTCATTGCGGTGCCAATCGAATCGGGAGATGACTATTCGGTCGATCGCGTCATCAGCCACGAAGTCAGCCACCATGTGCTCTATCAGGCTGCGAAAAACCCTTTTTCCTATCCTCCCACCTGGTTGGACGAGGGACTTGCCGTGGTCGGCCAGCTTGCAGGAAACCAGAGCGATCTACAAATTGCTCTCGGAGCTCTGGAGGAGGGAAGTCTCCCCACCCTCCAAACCCTCTCGTCCAGTTTCCCAACCGATCCTGCCGCTGCCAATCGCAGTTATGCCACCAGCCACATGGCCGTCGAGTTCATCCTTAGTCAATGGGGATCGGACGCTATTGGCAATATCATCCGGGCATATCGCGGAGGCGTCACTGCCGATCAGGCGCTCAACACGGCGCTGGGCGTCGATACTGCCGGCCTCGATGCACTCTTCCGAGCCTGGCTTACTGAGCAGGAGTAGCAGGGAGAGAGTGCTACACTGGCCCGAACTGGTTGGCAGAAAAAGAGCACAGAATGACTGATACCGAGTTCTCGCTTCGCGCCCATATTCTCGATCCTGCAGCGATCGAGCGGAAGCTTTCGCTGATCAACTACAACGTCGATCGCGATCGCGCACATATCCGCATCATCGACCATGAAACCTGCCTCAAATGCGTGCGGCAACAGTGCATCAACTGTTGCCCGGCCAATTGCTACGTCCCGCAAGACGATGGCTACGTGGTCTTCTCCTACGAAGGCTGTGTGGAGTGCGGCACCTGCCGCATCGTTTGCAACGAGTTTCACAACGTCGAATGGACCTACCCCCGCGGTGGATTCGGCGTGCAATACCGCTTCGGATAAATGGCTTTCGCCAACTCAGAATAACGGGAGACTGCACGTCTATGTATTGGACTCAAAAGCACGTACTGGTATGCACGGCCTCCCATTGCGCGCAAAAGGGATCCAACGAGCTAATCGGGCGCTTGCGGTTAGAAGTCGTGCGAAAAAAGCTCGATGTTGAAATCCTGGTGAATAACTGCGGCACGATCGATCTCTGCGACATCGGGCCAAATGTCGTCATCTATCCAGACAACGTCATTCTCAGCGGCGTCACCGTCAAGGACGTCTCCAAGCTGATCGCTTATCTGCGCGGCGAAGGCGATCCCCCAGGAGAGATAACTGGGTTCGACGCTCCCGCCGAAATGTCTCGCCGCGAGTTTTATCGAGCTGCGCTGAAATGCGGAGAATTCTGTCCTGTTGACCATTTCGCGGCGACCGCAGGTGAACACGGATTCGATGCGAAGTGGATCGATGAGCAGGCCCGGCGCGGATTCATCGCCCGGAAGCCCGATCCCGAATCAGGCGAGCCGGCCATCGTGATCACGAAGAAAGCGGCGAACCGATACCGACTCGACCGGGACCTCGAAGCATGAGCGAACCTGAGGCTTCACATTCTCAGGATTCCTCCCCCGCTGATGTAACTCCTGATCCGCTGACCCTTCGCGCGGCGGTAAGATCACGCGATCGACAGCAAATCAAAGCTGCAGTGCGCCTTTCGCACATCCTTCGGCTCGTTGTCGCCGTCGTGATGATGGTCGTCTCCTATTACACCAATCGTGGATTTCTTGGGTGGGGACTGCTGTTCATTCTGGGCGTATTGGTGGTGCCAGTTGGCCGGACGAAAGCGTTCCTGATCGGCTTCATCCCGTATGCCGGCGTGTGGTTTCTCTTCACCGCAGGCCGCTCGCTGGCCGACGAGACCATCTTTGCGCGAACGGTGAACCTCTATGTCCCTGACTTCGAGCGGCAGCTCTTCAACGATCGACTGCCTACTGTGCGCCTGCAGGATCGCTTTTTCACGCCCGGCCATCCTGGGCCGCTCGATTTCTTCCTGACCGGAATTCATTGGTCGTATTTCATCATTCCCCACGTGTTCGCCATCATCATCTGGTACAAGCGGCCCGAGCTCTTTCTGCGCTTTTTTTCCGGTATGACGCTCATGCTGGGTATTGGACTCGCAATCTACTTTCTGATTCCCACGAATCCTCCGTGGCTGGCGCCAGAACCTATCAACTCTCCTTCGGCGGCGGTCGTCTATCGCGTTATGGAGTCGGTAGGTAAACAGTTAGGCGGCGGAATCTACGAAGCAAGTTACGCCGTCATAGGAGAATCGAATCCGAGAGCCGCCATGCCCTCGATGCATTTGGCGTTCACGGCCTTGCTCATTTTCCCAGCGTTCGCATTTGGAAAGAAATGGGGATATCTCGCGGTGATTTACACCGCCCTCATGGGCTTCGCGCTGGTGTATATGGGTGAGCATTACGTTACCGACCTGGTGGTCGGGTTTATGTGTGCCGCCTACGGATGGTACGGCGCCGGGGCATGGTGGGATATTGCGGCCCCGAATGTCTTCGGGAGTAGCAATCCCATGGACGGTCTCACGAAGAGCCGCGCACCTGTTCAGGCCGAAGCAATCTCTGGCGCCTGAGCCGCGCGATTCTCACCTGCAGCAGCGATCAGGACATCGAGGAACCGCCGAAATGCTTCTGCTCCGGGAATATCTCGCCGTACTCGCATCGGACGTGTCATCGTGAGAAGTCCGCTGATGGGATCGTAGTCGACCCGGAACCAGATCCCTGCCAAATCCGCATCGTCCTTGAGCGGAATGAGCAACGGCTCGATACGGTCAGTAACGCCAGGTATCTCTGACGTAAAGCGCGACTCGTCCGGCCCCCCTGGTTCCTTCGATCTCGTCAGTGTCCATTCCCATGGCTGGCCCCCGGCGCTTTCGACGATCGAGGTGACAAAAATGCGGCTCATACCGCCGGGCATCGTGGCCACTTTGCCATCGGCAAGTTGACCGCGATACCGTCCGGTAACGTGCCCGTCTTCCACATCGACCTCGCCATCGATCACGTCGGCCAACGGCTGCAGGGCCAGCGACATGTCGTTCTTCGACCGGCGGTTGAAGTAGGACGCCAGATAGGCGGTGCCTGCCAGCGCCACGATCACGACACCGCACATCGCAATGGAAAAGGAAAGATAGGGATTCATCGAGTTGGCGGCCCCTCGGGAAAATCAAAATCGTTGAGCGCTTAAAAGATGTTTGTCATCGCGCTAAGTTCGGATGTCAGTTTCCCATGCAATCGTATGCGGCATAATTCGGTCATGCACGCACCGGACCAACCGGTTTCTCCGGCGCGCTAATTAGCTCCTGCAGGAAGGGTAACTTCAGCGAATGACCGTAGAGCCCACGATATTCGAGCTTAGCCGCCCGCATCGCCGCGGCGTCACCTTTCCAGCCTCAACCGTTCCCAACTATGCCGTTCCCTCGGATCTCGCGCGTGACGAGCTCGCTTGGCCCGAGGTCAGCGAAATCGATGTCGTACGCCATTTCACGCGTATGAGCCAGAAGAACCATGCGATCGACATCGCCATCTACCCCCTCGGCTCCTGCACAATGAAGTTCAACTCGCGCATCAACGAGAGCGTCGCCCGCCTGCCCGGCTTTGCGCATTTGCATCCACTGCAAACCGAAGAGACCAGCCAGGGAGCGATGCAGCTCATGTTCGAGCTGAAGGACATGTTGGCAGAGATCTCGGGATTTGCGGAAGTGACGCTACAGCCCGCTGCCGGCGCCCACGGTGAGTTCACGGGTTGCCTGATCATTCGCGCCTACCATCACGACAATGGCAATCCCGAACGGACCGAGATGCTGGTCCCGGACTCCGCCCACGGGACGAATCCTGCCACCGCGGTTCTGGCCGGATTCGATGTCGTCACGATTCAATCAGACGCACGCGGCAATGTCGATGTCGAGGCATTACGAGGTAAGGTCGGCCCGAAGACCGCCGGATTAATGATTACCAATCCGAACACGCTCGGGCTTTGGGATGAGCAGATTCAGGAAGTGATCGATATCGTCCACGAAGCGGGCGGACTGGTCTACAACGACGGTGCGAACTTCAACGCGATCCTCGGATACGCCCGCCCAGGCGACCTTGGGATCGATGTCATGCACTTCAACCTGCATAAAACCTTTTCGACTCCGCACGGCGGCGGTGGTCCTGGATCAGGCCCAGTTGGGGTGGCAGAAAGACTGGCTGATTACCTGCCCGGCCCCCTGATTCGCGCGGAAGAAGGAGACGAAAAGACCACGTACTCGTGGTTCACCCCGGAAAAATCGATCGGGCGTTTGCACTCTTTCCATGGCAATTTCGGTATGTTCGTGCGCGCGCTCACCTACATCCGTATGCACGGCGAGGACGGACTTCGCCAAATCAGCTCCGATGCCGTCCTCAATGCCAACTACATGAAAGCACGGCTGGAAGAGGCCTACGACGTAGCCGTCGATCGAACCTGCATGCACGAGGTAGTTCTCTCCGCTCGCCGTCAGAAAGCAGACGGGGTCAAGGCAGTCGATATCGCCAAACGGCTACTGGACTTTGGCGTCCATCCGCCGACCACGTATTTCCCGCTGATCGTGCCGGAAGCGCTGATGATCGAACCGACAGAAACCGAATCGAAGGAATCGCTCGATCATTTCATCGACGCAATGCTGCAGATTGCGCGTGAGGTCCAGGAGGAACCAGAAACCGTCGTCTCCGCGCCACACACAACGGAATTCAAGCGTCTCGACGAAGCGGGTGCTAACCGAAAGCTGAACACTAACTGGGTCCGCGAAGCAGCAGTTTCGGCAGCGGCCGCCGACTAACCTGTTGCACGAATCCAAACAGATGCATGCCGGCGCGGGAAATCCGCGCCGGCATTGGTTTAGCCGTTAGCTTGGCTTGACGACAATGTTCATCAAGCGGCCAGGCACATAAATCTCACGCACAATTTGCACGCCTTCCAAAGCAACGGCAATTTTTTCGCTTGCCCGGACTGCTGACTTGACCGCATCCTCCGAGGCGTCCGCCGGCAGTGTCACCCGATCTCGCACCTTGCCATTGATCTGAATCACCAGCTCGACGAAATCATCTTTGGCCAGCGATTCGTCGTAGGAGGGCCAGGACTGCGTGTGCACGGAATAGCTCTCACCCAGCCGTTCCCACAGTTCCTCGGCGACGTAGGGCGTCGAGGGAGCCATCAGGAGCACGAGGGTGCGGATTGCTTCGCGCCACTGCGACGTGGCCATGAGCTCGGGCGTCTTCATCTCCGAGAGCGCGTTCGAACACTCGATCAGCGCAGCCACCATGGTGTTGAACTGAAAGTCGAGCAGATCGGTAGTCGCTCGTTGCACAGTCTGGTTGACCAGCCGTTCCAGATTTCTGGCCGACACGGGATCGGCGGAGCCCGTCGGATCGAACTCGATCGTCTCCAGCACCAAACCGTAGACCCGCCGAATGAAGCGCTCCATGCCCGTAATGCCGCGCGTATTCCACGGACCGCCCTGGTCCCACGGACCGAGATACATGAGATGCAGTCGCAAGGAGTCAGCACCGTAGTGGCGGACGAGTTCGTCTGGAGAAACCTGCGTCCCCCGGCTTTTACTCATCTTCGTGCCTTCTTCAGCCAGGATCATTCCCTGGTTACGTAAGCGCACGAACGGCTCCGACTGATCGATGAGACCGAGGTCACGCAAGACCTTCGTAAAGAAACGGGCATAGAGCAGGTGCAGAATGGCATGCTCGATGCCACCACAGTACAGATCGACCGGCGTCCACTGCGCAGCGAGGCTCGGATCGAACGGCTGCGTCGTATCCTTCGGGCTTGTGTAGCGGAACCAGTACCAGGATGAATCCACAAACGTATCGAACGTATCAGTTTCCCGTCGTGCGGGTTTGCCGCAGGTGGGACACGTTGTGTTCAGAAACTCCTGATGACTCACGAGCGGGCTGCGCCCCGTAGGCGTGAATTCCGCGTCCAGTGGCAGCTCGACTGGTAACTGGTCTGCCGACAAGGGAACCATTCCACAGTCATCACAATAGACAACCGGGATCGGGGTGCCCCAGTATCGCTGGCGAGAGACAAGCCAATCGCGTAGCCGGTAGTTGATCTCGGCCTCACCGCGGCCGGTTTCCTCCAGCCACGAAATGACTTTCGGTAGGCTTTCCGGAACCAGCGTGCCGTCGAATTGACCCGAATTCACCATCCGACCATCGCCGTGATACGCCTCGGTCATCACGGCGGGATCGAGCGCGTCCCCCTCAGGTTGAATAACCACCCGGATGGGCAGATCGAACGCTTTCGCAAAGGCAAAGTCGCGTTCATCATGCGCGGGAACGGCCATGATCGCGCCGGTTCCATAGCCCATCAGCACATAATCGGCGATCCAGATTGGGATGCGTTCGTCGGTGATTGGATTGATCGCGTACGCGCCCGTAAACACGCCAGACTTGGGCTTCGAAACGTCAGTCGACATCCGCTCGATATCGGTCTGGTTGCGGGCCGCGATCGCATACGCACGCACCGCCTCGCGCCGATCATCACTCGTGATCGATTCCACCAACGGATGTTCCGGAGCGAGCACCATGAAGGTTGCTCCCCACACCGTATCGGGCCGTGTGGTGAACACCTCCAGCGGTTCGCCACCTTCCACGGCAAACGAGAGTCGCGCCCCTTCGGAACGGCCAATCCAGTTCCGCTGCATCGTCTTGACGCGTTCCGGCCAATCGAGGTTGTCGAGTTCGGCCAGCAGCTCCTCCACGTAATTGGTGATGCGGAAGTACCACTGCTCCAGGTCGCGCTTGATGACTTCAGAGCCACAGCGCTCACAAATATTGCCTTCCAGTACCTGCTCGTTGGCAAGCACCGTCTGATCCTTTGGACACCACCAAACCGCCCCAGCGTGGCGATATGCCAGGCCTCGCTCGAGCATCTGCAGGAAGATCCACTGATTCCAGTGATAAAAATCAGGTGTGCAGGTAATCACCTCGCGGGACCAATCGATCATCGCTCCCATGTGGCGGTACTGCTCGCGCATTCGGTCGATGTTGTCGAACGTCCATTGCGCGGGATGGATGTTGTTCCGAATGGCCGCGTTTTCGGCCGGCAGACCGAACGCATCGAATCCCATCGGGAACATGACGTTGTAGCCCTGCATCCGCTTGAACCGGGCAAAGACATCGGGAACCGCGAAGGCATACCAGTGGCCAATGTGCAGGATCCCCGACGGATAGGGATACATCGTCAATGAGAACCACTTTGGCTTATCCGAATCGTCGGGCGTCGCATAAAGCCGGTCTGCTTCCCACCGCTCACGCCACCGGGATTCGATCTCATCCGCTTTGTATTGTGCGGCGGACTCAGCAGGTTTGGTGATCGAGGACAAGGGTTTGGACTCCAACTAGAACGAAAAACAGGAACGACGCTGCGTGTCGCGCTCGATTGTCGCGTGAGTCTGCGACAAACACAAGAAATTCCGCATGGGTGTTGGTATTTTCCTTATGCATCTCCAGCGCGTGGAATGGTATCGTGACCGGAAACGGCAGCAATCGGCAATCGCGAACTCGGTTCCAAGCTGGCAACAGGAGCGCACCACACGTGGAATCGATCGTTATCGGCGTGCTTGCGCTCCTCGCTATCGCCGGAGCCGCCTGGCTCGGTCCGCGCGTACGGATTGCCGCCCCACTCATTCTCGTGCTGGTCGGCATCGCGGTAAGTCTTTGGCCGGCGACGCCGATTTTCATCATCGATCCTGAATGGATCCTGGCAGGGATTCTTCCCCCGCTTCTCTATTCCGCCGCAGTCTCGCTGCCGACCACCGAATTTCGCCGGGACTTCGCCGCGATCAGCGGACTCGCGGTTCTTTTGGTCGTGCTCACCTCGTTCATTGTCGGCTGGATTCTCTCCCGCCTGATTCCCGGGCTCGATTTCGCTGCTGGTCTTGCCATCGGCGCAATCCTGAGCCCCACCGATGCGGTTGCGACATCGATCGTGAAACGGCTTGGGGTGTCGCCAAGAACGGTAGTGGTGCTCGAGGGAGAGAGTCTGCTCAATGACGCGTCGGCGCTGGTGTTACTGCGCACCGCAATTGGAGCCACTGCCGCCGGGATCTCCCTGTTGCATCTTACGGGAGCATTCATCTATTCCGTGGCGGTCGCCGTTGTCATTGGCGCTCTCATAGGGTATGGAAATCTCTGGTTACGTTCCCGTGCCACCGATCCCACAGTGAACACGGCACTCGCGTTGACCGTTCCCTTTGTCGCTTCTCTCATAGCGGAATGGCTGGAAGCATCAGGACTGGTCGCCGCGGTCGTTGCAGGTTTGATTACCGGGTTCCTTGGACCCCGCTACCTGCCACCGCGGTTCCGGCTTTCCGACCGTCAAAACTGGCGAATGATCGAATTCATTCTTGAAGGCTCAGTCTTTCTGATCATGGGACTCGAGCTCGACTGGGTATTGGCAGATGTTCAGGACGATCATTTTGGAATCGCCAAAGCAGCCGAGTACGCTGCCATCGCGCTGATTCTCACCATCGTCATACGCGCGCTCTTCGTCGTCCCGCTCATCTATGTGTTCCGCGCCAGCACCGATCGAGCCACCGAGATAGCAGATGCCCTCAAGCATCGGGTCCTGGAACCGATAAGAGATTTCGACATCAATCGGAAACTTGGTAGGAAAGGTCAAGCGACAGACGCCGAGACCATTGCGAGCTTCCGCAAAAGTTGGCGACGCCGAGTTGCGGATATCGACTATTTCCGCACCGAAACGATGGGATGGCAAGAGGGAACGGTCATCGTCTGGGCGGGCATGCGCGGCGCGGTAACGCTCGCGGCCGCGCAAACGCTCCCTCGCGACACACCGAGCCGGTCCTTACTCGTTTTTATTGCGTTCCTGGTTGCCGCTGCATCGCTCCTGATTCAAGGTTCCACGCTGCCCTGGGTGGCAAGGAAGCTCTTGCCTCCATCAACCGAGTCGGAGCGAACCCGGTTAGATCGATACCGACTCTCCGCAACCTTGCGAGCAGCGGGTATCGCCGTGCTGGAGGAACACAACCTGGATCCCTCATCTCCCTTTCCCGATCTGGTCTATGGACCGATGCCTCCGCCCGACACCGACTCGACCGAGCGGCAGGAATGCGAAACAGTCGTCCAGCTGGCGATGATCGATGCACAGCGCAAGGTGCTTCTCGCGGCTATGGAAGATGGCACCTACAGTGCAGAGCTGGTGAATGCGGCGATGGCGAATTTGGACGCGGACCAGATCAGCCTCGAGCTCAAGGGTGCGCAGGTCCCCAACCATTGAAATGCGAAAACCGCCCCGGATCGAGGATCCGCGACGGCTTTTTCATCCTTGTGGAGCTGAGGGGACTCGAACCCCTGACTTCAACACTGCCAGTGTTGCGCTCTCCCAACTGAGCTACAGCCCCGCGCCAAAAAGGCAGAGATTAGGCTAGCATTGACGGACACTCGCCGTCAAACAGAAAACCGTTGAGCAATCGATCAGGACGAACACTTTGCAGCAAACTTCGCCACTCGAAACCATCGGCCCGGCGATTCTGCAGCGGCTGGACGCGCAGAATCAGCTCCGCGACCGTGCGCTCAACGAAGGCCGGCAGATCGTGCGAATGAGCGCGAACGCTATCCGCGCAACCCACCGGCATGAATTCGATACGGCCGCGCAACTATTCGAACAAGCTCGTAGCATTCTGGATTCCTTGCTCAGCGATGTCGCGTCGCACCCCGGCATTCGATGGGCCGGCTACGTGCAGGACCCGATGAGGGAGCTGAGCGAGGCAGCGATTACCCTCGCACTGGTCACCAACCGCCCCATCCCGACACCCGAGCAGCTCGGAGTCGACGACCCGCCCTACCTGAACGCACTAGCCGAGTCGGCAAGCGAGCTTCGACGCCAAATTCTCGACGCGGTACGCAAGGACGATTTCGAGCGAGGCGAGCAGCTCATGGCGCGCATGGACGAAATTTACGCATTCCTCGTGACAGTCGATTTTCCTGATGGGCTCACAGGTGGGCTGCGACGCACGACAGACGGCCTGCGCGCGGTGCTCGAGCGCACCAGGGGCGATCTGACCATCACCGGCGCACAACACCGGTTGCTTGCCGCGCTCGACCGATCCGCGGTCCTGAAGGTCGACGAAACATCAGTCGACTAATGGCGACAGCCGCTCTGCGACACCTGCCAGCAGAGCGACACAACTCTCCACACCATCGATCAGGATATCGGCCGAATCACGTACGACCGCATGCGTTTCCGCAGAGACGATCCCAACCGAAAGCGTCTCGATTTCGGAAGACCGTAGCGTCGTGAGCGCGCGGAACGCATCGACGTCGGTAACGTCGTCTCCCAGATAAACCACTCCCGCCAAACCCAGCTCGACAGAGATATCGTGAATCGCAGTGCCCTTGTTCACGATGGCTTTGGGACGAATCTCGTAGACGAACTTGCCGTCGGTGACGTTCAACTCGTGGAGCTCGGCAATGGCGCCCACGAGTTGTCGAAGCAGTTCGACCGTTCGGCCTTGATCCTCGACCAACCGGTAATGCACTGATGCCGAAAGGTCTTTGTTCTCCACCACCACACCGGCTAACTGTGGTGTCGCTTCCACAATTCCAAGCAGGAGGTCGGAGGTTGTCGCAACGCTGGCGCGAGAACCGAGTGCCGACGGGTGAATGAGCCGCTCGCCCAATCGCAGCCGTTCGTATCCGTGATTGCCGATGACCACCGTTCCATCCAGGCCCAACATGCTGGCCGCGTCGGCTGCGCCACGTCCGGTGATCGCTCCGACAATCGAGATTGCCGACGATATCGAACGCAACGAAGCCCGCGGAGGTTCCGCAACAAACGCCTCGGACGGAACCCGAGCGACCTGGCTGATTGTGCCGTCGATATCGGTAAACAGGCCCGCTGGATTTCTACGCAACACTGCGACCGACCTGATCGACCACATTCTCGAGCGGTGAAAGAATTGTCATCTGTTCCTCCTAGGCGGGCGATTCGAAACGATAGATCTCACCAGTCTGTTCGTCGACGAAGATGTCCTTGATCTGCCCCGATTGCTGAACCGATACATGCGCAACCATTGCTCCGACTGGCACGGTAGTCGGACCGAATGGAGCTTGTTCGCTGTTGATGCGCACGTCAATCCCGGTCGAAGGATCGATCCGAAGATCGCCGGTAAAATCCGCCTCGATAAGCGCGTCAGCAATTCGCCCAAAATCAATCGAGTCGACCGGAAGCGAGTCGACCAACGCCGGATCGAGATTCACGGGCTGCGTTTCTCCTGTATCGGCGGCAAATAACGCCTGCGCCTGAGCCGAGAAATAGCTCGGCTGTAAGCGAAAACCTGCCCCAAACAGTGCGCAGGAGACCCGGAGTTGAACCAGTTGCGCGTCATCGTGCCATGCCGTCGCCAGATCGGCCGGTTCCTCCAGCTGATCTCGCCAGACGGCGTCGATCGCAGCGACGTCGTTAACCTGCATGATTCCGTCATCGCAAGGTTTTCGCGCCTCCTGCGGCGATGTCGTGGGTTCCGGACTTCCGGGAAGCGAAGTCGCCGTCGGTATCAGCGGATTGACCGATTCGCCTCGTGCGCAGGCTGTCAGAACCAGGAGGAGCAGGATCGCTCCGACCGCTCGCCCACTGCGGGTGATGGTCCAGAACTTGCTGACTTTGGTGAATGAGCGCTTCATCGATAGAGCAGACCCCGTGCTGAGCAAACGCTATGGTACTCGGGCGATTCGCGTATCGAGTCCGAAACGCCCCACCCCCTCAGGTATACTCGCCCATCGAAATCGGCTGCGCTGGCGACGCAGAGGGCAATCTTCCCTTCTGGCGCACAAGTGGGCATCGACGTCGTTTGACGATTCGCAAACTCCGGCGTTGCACACGCGGAGAGAGGAACGGTATGCGCCTGTTCAATACGCAGTCCGGGACGTTGGAAGACGTCGAGATCCGTGTCGATCCGCTCGGCCTTTACGTTTGCGGAGTAACCCCCTATGACACGACACACGCCGGGCATGCGTTCACCTATTTGACCTTTGACATTCTGATGCGCTATCTCGCCTATCTCGGTCAACCGGTGACCTACGTACAAAACGTGACCGACATCGACGACGATATCCTGCGTAAGGCCAAAGAGCTCGGCATCGGTTGGGACGAGTTAGGAGAACGCGAGACGCGCCGCTTTCTTCATGATATGGAGTCACTCGGGTGGCGGGAGCCCGACTATTACGTCAAAGCAACCGATCACACGCCAGAGATGATCGATATGATCCTCCCGTTGATCGAACAGGGACTGGCCTACGAATCCAACGGTTCGGTTTATTTTTCAGCGGCAGCAGATCCGGAATTCGGCAAGCTGAGCCACCTGACGCTTGCGGAAATGCTGCCGGTCGCCAATGAGCGCGGCAACGTTCCGGATGATCCGAACAAGCGCGATCCGCTCGATTTCATCCTGTGGCAAGCAGCCAAACCCGGCGAGCCAACCTGGGACTCTCCGTGGGGTGTTGGTCGTCCAGGCTGGCATATCGAGTGCAGTGCCATGGCGGCCCGATATCTGGGCCCGTCCTTTGCCATTCACGGTGGTGGTTCGGATCTGATCTTCCCGCATCACGAGTGCGAGATTGCTCAAGCGGAGAATTCAACCGGTGTCCAGCCCTTTGTGCACTACTGGGTGCACGTGGGCATGGTCGAATATCAGGGCGAGAAGATGAGCAAGTCGCTCGGCAATCTCATACTGGTGAGCAACGAGCTCAAACAGTATTCACCGGATGCCTTCCGCCTCTACCTTTTCAGTCACCACTATCGACATCCCTGGGAATATATCGACGGCGAGATCATGGAATGGCAGGCCGTGGCCAAAGACCTGGCAATGGCAAACGAGCTCCCGTCAGATGCAAATCACGATGCCTTTGACGCGGCTGAGTATCAAAATCGTTTTCTGTCTGCGATGGATAACGACCTCGATACCCCGACGGCCATCGCCGTGCTGATCGAATTGAGTGACGGAATTCGTGGTGCAAGTGCATCGCAGGATGTCGCAGCAGCGCAGCAGATTCTTCGGGATCTCGGCGGAATCCTCGGTCTTTCGCTGGTCGCGTAAAAGGACGTCCGAAATCCCTCGTTAGCACTCTCCCTTGCAGAGTGCTAAAAAATCCTGTAGCCTTTCTTCAGTACCAATTGGCGGGAGCGTGCGCTCCCAACGTCTTGTTCTGGAGGTATGTTCATGGCTACTGCGGCTCCTGCCGATTTGAAGCTCACTCCCCTCGGCGACCGTGTCGTCGTTCAACCCCTCGGCCGCGAGGAAACCACTAAATCCGGCATTGTCCTGCCCGATACTGCCAAGGAAAAGCCACAGCGCGGCACCGTCCTGGCCATCGGCCAGGGTCGTCGTGACGATGACGGCGATCGCATCCCCATGGATGTCAAGGTCGGCGATCAAGTGCTCTTCGCCAAATACGCCGGCACCGAGTTCAAGCTCGACGATGCCGACCTGCTCATCCTGGCCGAAAAAGACATTCTGGCAATCGTCGGGGCGTAAGGCCCTCTTCTGGTTACTCGCTTCTAGTTATTGAGGTAGATTCATGGCTAAACAACTGCAGTTCGATGCCCAGGCGCGGCAGTCCCTGAAAGATGGCGTCGATACCGTCGCCAATGCCGTCAAGGTCACCCTTGGTCCCAAGGGCCGGAACGTGGCACTCGACAAGAAATATGGCGCCCCGACCGTCACCCATGACGGCGTAACCGTCGCCAAGGAAATTCAGCTGGAAGATCCGTTCGCCGATATGGGCGCCCAGCTCGTCAAGGAAGCCTCTTCCAAGACCAACGATGTCGCCGGTGACGGCACGACGACCGCCACCGTGCTGGCTCAGGCCATCGTGCACGAAGGCATGCGCAACATCGCTGCCGGCGCCAACGCGATGCTCCTGAAGCAGGGCCTCGAGCTGGCTTCCGAAGCGGTCGTGGCCGCCATCCAGGAAGCATCTGTCGAAGTGGCCGGCAAGGATGAGATCGCGCAGGTCGCATCCATCTCCGCCGCTGACAAGGAAATTGGCGGTCTCATCTCCGATGTTATGGAGAAGGTCGGCAAGGACGGTGTCATCACCGTCGAAGAGTCCAAGGGACTTGCCTTCGAAGTCGAGTACACCGAAGGTATGCAATTCGATCGTGGTTACATCTCGGCCTACTTCGTGACCAACCCGGAGCGGATGGAAGCTGAGTTCGAAGAGCCATTCATTCTCATCCACGACAAGAAGATTTCGGCCATCGCCGATATCCTCCCCACCCTCGAGTTGGTGGCGCGAGCCGGTCGCGGCCTCGTCATCATTGCCGAGGACGTTGACGGCGAAGCGCTTGCCACCCTGGTGGTCAACAAGCTGCGCGGCACCTTGAATGTCACTGCCGTCAAGGCTCCTGGCTTCGGCGATCGCCGCAAGGAAATGCTGCGCGACATCGCAGTGCTGACCGGTGGACAGGTGATCTCTGAGGAAGTCGGCCGCAAGCTTGACGGCGTGACCGTCGAGGATCTTGGCCGAGCCCGCCGCGTGGTCTCCACCAAGGACGACACCACCATGATCGAAGGCTATGGCGACGAGCAGGCCATCAAGGGTCGTGGCGAGCAAATCAAAGCCCAGATCGAAACCACCACTTCCGACTTCGACCGTGAGAAGCTGCAAGAGCGACTTGCGAAGCTGTCTGGCGGCGTAGCGGTCATCAAGGTCGGCGCGGCCACCGAGACCGAGCTTAAAGAGAAGAAGCATCGAGTCGAGGACGCACTGTCGGCCACCCGTGCCGCAGTTGAAGAAGGCATCGTGCCAGGCGGCGGAGTCGCTCTGATCAATGCCATCTCAGCTCTGGACGGCATCGAAGCTGAAGGCGACATCAAGACCGGCGTCAACATCCTGCGCCGCGCTCTGGAAGAGCCGATGCGCGGTATTGCGGAGAACGCCGGCTATGATGGTGCCGTCGTTGTTGAGTCCGTGCGCCGGAAGCAAAAGGAAGGCACCCCGAACCTCGGCTTCGACGTGGTCTCCGAGACCTACCTCGATATGATCAAGGCCGGCGTGATCGATCCGGCCAAGGTGACCCGCTCCGCGGTCGAAAATGCCGCCTCCATTGGCGCCATGATTCTGACCACCGAAGCGCTGGTGACCGACAAGCCCGAGAAGAATGCTCCGGCCATGCCCGCCGGTGGCATGGGTGGCATGGACTTCTAGTCCAGCATCTTCACGAACATTTGGAACGGCCAGAGCGATGTGCTCTGGCCGTTTCTTTTTCTGCGAAACTCGCACGGTAAAAGCGTCATCTCTGGTTAAGCGAAAGGAATCCCATGTCGACCGACCTCGAACTGCAGCTCAAGGCCAAATACGACCAGCTCGCCAGCGGCGCTATCTCGTATGCCGATTTCAGCCTCTGGTTCGATCAGCAGCAATGGCCATCGGAAGAGCAAACCGATCGCATGCTTGAATCGGTCGAGCTAACCGACACCCATATCAAGAACGCGGGATCGACACCTGACGACCATAGCCGTGATCAGCTCACCAGGATCGGTGACTATCTGCACGGACGCACTGATGTGAAACCAGCCTCACTCGGTGACAAAGGCATGAGCCAGGACGAGCTGCGACATGCCTACACCGACAAACACGACGAGGGCAAGTATTAGACCCACCTCGAGCGCGTCGTTCCCCGTCAGTCGTCGTCCGAGCCCGGTGCTTCGTACATTGGCGTCAGAATGGTGGGAAAGACGCGCCGACCGTACTGCTCGATGATGATCGCCTGCGTGGGGCATGCCCTCGCTCCCGCGAAAAGCTGCTGCAAGGTTGCGCCTTCGAAATCAACCAGCTCTGCAATCTGCGTTTCCTCGTCCATGACGTAGATGCCCGGCGCTGCGGTGGTGCACTTGGCGTTCGAGATACAGCGCTTTGGGTCGATCCAAACGTTGATACCTTGTTTCGCGTTGTCTTGATCGCTCATGAGTTCAGATCGTCCTTGTCGTGCTCGTCGTCAGTGGTCGCTCGGTCGGTGAGCTGCCTGGTCGAGGTAGGTTGCATGGTGGGCACCGCGTGCTCGCGGTGCACCACGATCTGCGGGTACGGAATTTCGATTCCAGCAGCCGCAAATGCGTCCATTAAGCGTAAACGGAATTCGCCTTCGACCGCTCCGCCCTTTCCAGGTATCGTCTCGCCGTTCACTTTGATAACGATGCCCTTGTCGCTGAGCTCCTGGATTCGCGAGGCATGCATCGGCGCAAGCGTGAATTCGCTCCATGGTTGTTCGGCGGCGATCTCGGCTCCGAGACGATTGATGATTCCGAATACCAGGCTGACATCGGTCCCGTAGCCGACCGTCACCACCTGATTGATCTTATTGAATTCTTTGGATTTATTGGAAGCGACGCGAATTTCGCCATTGGGAATGTGATGGACGGTTCCGTCCCCATCACGAAGCACCGTGAGTCGAAGCCGCATGTCCTCGACGGTTCCAGAGATCTTGTTGATCTCGACCGAGTCTCCCACGCGATACTGATCCTCCGTGAGAATAAGGAGCCCCGAGAGATAATCGCGGACCATGTATTGCGCTCCGAAACCGAGCGCGATGGAGATAAGCGAGACACTTGCGAGAATCGAGCCCAGATTTACCCCAAAGCTGCCCAATATCAGAATGATGGCCAACAGCCCCCAAATGGCGCGCGCTGCCGTCAATAAGACGCGTGTGATAGATTCCGTGCGCTTATCGTCAGACCCTCGGTAGTCCCAACCGCGCATGAGGTATTTGCGTCGTGCCACCACACGGCGAAGCACCCACTCGGTGACACGGAGTCCGATTCCGAGGAACGTGAAAAGAACGATAAAGGCGAAGACCCCGTCCAGGACGCTGAACAACAGATTTTGCACGCCATCGAACGTAAACTCCACGTTCACCTCTCGGAATCCCTCGTCTGTAGAGTCACCACGGTACCTTCATGTAGTTGCACAGTATGCGATAGCCACGATGCATCTCCCCCATGGAAGCGGTAGTTACCATCGCGGTGCACGAAGACGAAAGTTGCCCATCCCGTTCGTGACGTGACCGACTCGGATCCCGTCACGAGCCGTTACAATTTCACCAGGTTCACATCTGAGCTTCGGAGGCGGGATTCCGCGTATCTCCCGAGCAATTCCCGGAGGACACGCAAAGCATGGTTCTACGCAAGTACATGGGCGCCCCGGTCAAACGGCGCGAGGATCCACGGCTCATCACAGGCTCGTCCGTTTATGTCGATGACCTCCAGCTCACCGGTATGGTGCACATTGCCTTCGTTCGGAGCATGTACGCCCACGCGAACATCAAAGGCATCGACTCGTCTGAAGCACTTTCCATGCCGGGTGTCATCGCAGTCATGACCTCCGCGGACCTGGAGAATGTGCTTCCCAGCAAATATGTGGCAACTGGTGGTGATGAAGGACCTTCCGCCGAAGGGGGCCCGGCCGAGGCAGGAAAGATCCCTGTCCCGTCTGTCGAACCATTGGCTCGATCCAAGGTCCGGTATATCGGCGAACCGATTGTGGCGGTTATCGCTGAATCCCGCGCCCTGGCTGACGATGCGGCCGAGCTTGTAATGGTCGACTACGAACCGCTCGAGGTCTATATCGATCCATATGCCGCGCGCGAAGATGGCGCGACGCGCATCTACGACACGAATCCCAACAATGTTGGCGTGAAATACGAAACCGTCCATGGTGATGTCGACGCTGCGCTGGCTGCCTCACCCATCCGAATCAAGGAACGCATCAAGGCTGCGCGGTGCCATCCGGTTCCTCTGGAGCCACGAGGCATCGTCGCGACTCCCGATCCGGTTACCCGCGGCGTGACCATTTGGGTGTCGAATCAAGGTCCGCATGGCTATCGCAATGAGGTCGCACGCACCTTCGGGCTCGCCCAGAATCAGGTCCGCGTGATTGCCCCCGAGGTCGGCGGAGGATTTGGCGCCAAGTTCGGTGTATACCCTGAGGATTGGACGATCATCGCTGCTTCGATGAAGCTCAATCGTCCGGTCAAGTGGATCGAAACCAGAAGCGAGCATTTTCTCTCGACCAATCACGGCCGCAATCAGATCGCTGATTTCGAAGCCGGATGTGACGAGAACGGAAAGATTACGGCACTTCGCGCTCGTGTTTGTCTCGACCTGGGTGCCTACCCCAAGGGACTCGGATTGGCGTGGTCGACCTGGGTCATGTCAACTGGTCCCTACGAGATTCCGAACCTCGACTATGTCGTCGAAGGTGTCTTCACCAATACCATGGCAAATGGCGCGTATCGAGGCGCCGGTCGCCCCGAAGCGGCCTTTTACCTCGAGCGAGTGATGGACCTCCTGGCCGACGCCGGTGGCCTCGAGCCGGAGCAGCTGCGCCGCGCGAATTTCCTGCAACCAGAGCAGTTCCCGTATACCACCCTCTCAGGCGAGCGCTACGACACCGGCGAATACGAGAAGCCGCTCGACAAAGCTTTGGAGACCAGCGACTACGCCAACCTGCGGAAAGAGCAGGCAGAGCTGCGCAAGCAGGGTCGATACATTGGCATCGGCCTGGGATCCTATGTGGAAATCTGCGGATTCGGTCCGTGGGAGAGCTCGACGGTTCGCGTCGAGCCAAGTGGCGACGTCACCCTCTTCACGGGAATCTCACCGCACGGACAGGGTCAGGAAACGACCTTCGCACAGATGGCGGCGGATTTCATCGGCGCTGATTTCGAAAAAGTTATCCTGCATCACGGCGATACTGGCAATACCCCCCAGGGCAACGGAACCGGCGGCAGCCGTGGTTTGGCAGTTGGCGGTGCAGCCCTTGTGCTCTCGCTCAACAAGATCAAAGAAAAAGCCATCCAGATTGCTGCGAATAACCTGGAAGCATCGTTCGACGATATCGAGCTGGTGGACGGCAAATACCAGGTCAAGGGCGTACCGTCTCGCGGTCTGACGCTCGGAGAAGTCTCCAAGATCGCCTACGGCGGAAAGCTGCCGGACGGTATGGAGTCGGGTCTGGAAACGACCAATTTCTTCAGCCCGGAAGATGAGACCTTCCCCTTCGGCACTCATATTGCCGTGGTGGAGGTATTCCCGGAGACCGGTGAAGTGAAGCTCATCAAGTATGTGTCGGTCGATGACATCGGCAACATCATCAGCCCAACGCTGGTCACGGGTCAGGTCCATGGCGGTCTTGCGCAGGGCATCGGCCTGGCACTCTGGGAAGAGGTTCAGTACGACACCAACGGCGAGATCCTGACTGGCACGCTCAACGACTATGTGATGCCGAAGGCGGAAGGTTTCCCGATGTTCGAGACCTACCACACCACGACCACAACACCAATCAATCCGCTGGGTGCCAAAGGCATCGGAGAAGCAGCGACGATCGGTGCGACACCAACAGCTACCAACGCAGTCCTCGACGCGTTGGAGCCATGGGGCATCACTCATCTCGACCTGCCATTCACACCAGAAAAGGTCTGGCGCGCGATTACTGAGGCATCCGTCAACGGAAAAGCGACTGCCTGAGCATTTCCCACATGGCAATGAAACCGGCGCGGCTGAAATTCAGCTGCGCCGTTTTTCGTTCGTAGGAACGCGCTAAGCAATTCAGCGAGAGGGCTTCCGCTCTCGACTGCTGCCGTGACGCAGCATATCCGCCCAGCTATCACATTCAAATGCGATAGTCGCAGGAACTCCAGATTCCGCCCCAGCAAAGCGAAAGAGGAAGCTGTCCGCCACTGTGGCAGACACCGGTCTACTGCTCATCCGAGCGTGTAGTCATGTTCAGCAAGTGACTGGAAATTACTACCGAGGAGTCGGACTTCCCCGGAACAGAGGATGAAGGGTGCGGGCGCCGGGAATCGAACCCGGATGGATTGCTCCAGCGGTGTTTAAGACCGCAGCGTCTGCCGTTTCGCCACGCCCGCATGTGACCACCGAATGGTACCGGAGGAACGAGAAATCCTACACCGGTCGTCCACCGAGTACGCCCACTGCCTCAGCCGCGAGATCGACCCCGGCGTAGGTCGCCCGCTTGACGTCCCAATTGGAAATCCACTCGTCGAGGAATCCAGCGCAAAAAGCATCCCCCGCTCCGGTCGGATCGACAATTGGCAGCGCATCGATCGAGACCGAATGGGTCGTTCCTCGCTCGCTAACGATCACACCTTCGCTACCGCGCGTCACAATCGCGATCTCGAACAGTTCATTCAGCGCTAAGACTGCCGATTCGGGATCGTCCGCGCCGGCCAGCAACTTCCCATCTTCGAGTCCAGCGAACACCAGATCCGCGCCTGCAAACGCGCGTCGGGCCCGTTCCACGCCCACGTCGAGGAGGAAACCCGCTGAGCCAGGCGATACACTCACGAAGACTCCGGCCGCTCGGCACCGCTGAATCAAGGTTCGCATGCGTGCGTAGCCATCGAAATTGAGCAACGTGTGACCGGTAAGGTGAAGCAATCGGGCTTGACTGAGCATCGCGTCGCTGACATCGTCCGGGGAAAGATCGACATTCGCGCCACGGTCGGTCAGCATGTCCCGTCGCTCGTTCTGGATGATGATAACGATTCTCCCGGTCGGGAGCGTCGGATGCTCTCGAAGAGCGGCTTCCACACCGGGAAGCAGCGCTTGATGGCGTTGGGCGTCGCCACTGCCCACTACACCAACCATGTCTACCTGAGCGCCAAGAGTCCCGAGCCACGCAGCGGTATTCGCCGCCGATCCACCTGGACGCATGCGAATGACGGACGAGGTATCGGTATCTTCCCGAATTTGACCCTGGGGAGCAACGACGATATCGTCGATGACGTCGCCGTAGCAGATGATTCGATTACTCAAGATTCGCCCATGCCGTGGCAATCTCACCTGCAACCCGCACGTTGTTTCGCGCCAGGTCGAGATTCACTTCCAGGCTCCGCCCGTCCGAAAGCTCCACAATGCGCAACAGCAGGAATGGGGTAACCGCTTTACCCGTAATATCCCGCTCCGTCGCCTCTCGCAGGGCTTGTTCCAGAATGCGATCGTGCTCTTCGAGATCCCAGGCGAGGTCGTCAGAAATCGGGTTTGCTACGACGATTCCCTGTTTCATACCAAGCTCGTCCCTCGCTCGCATGATCTGCGCAATCTCCTCGGCCGTATCGACTGCCCAGTCGAGCACAGCATCGGACTCACGCAACCAGAATCGCGGAAACCGATCGGTGCCATAGCCAATCACCGGAATACTGAAGGTCTCCATCCGCTCCAGCGTCGCACCAATATCGAGCACGGATTTCACTCCGGCCGAGACAACCGTAATCGGCGTTTCGGCCAGCGTCGCCATATCCGCGGATTCGTCAAAGGATTCCGACGCGCCACGGTGGACACCACCGAGCCCGCCGGTGGCAAACACCCGAATCCCTGCTCGATTTGCCAGATACGATGTTGCGGCCACCGTCGTCGCCGCGCTCCGTTTGGTCGCCGCCAGCATCGGCAGGTCGCGGACGCTTGCCTTCGCCATCGACTCTTCAGAGATCCGCCGAACTCCCTCAGCGTCGAGACCGATGCGTTGCTCTCCATCGAGCACGGCAATCGTGGCCGGAGTCACCCCCATGTCGCGCAGAATCGTTTCGAACTCGATCGCAGCTAGCGTGGTTGCGTGGCTTGGGAAGTCCATGCGAAATGATGGTCGATTCGAGCGCCACGATTGGCTCAGATGACGTGAGAGCGAGCTTGGCTTGCTCAGAAAGTAGCATGCGTACCAATCCGGACGATCAAATACTCACAGAGGAGTCAGTCGCAGGCGACGCCAAATGCCGCCACCTCATAACCCCCGCTACCAGTGTAAATCCGTCCCGTGGCGGTATCGAATAATGAGCGCGTACCCAGGGCTCGGAAACTGTTGAATCACCAGCGCAATCGTCGTGCACCGCGTAACGCAAATTCCGAGGACTCGGCGCGCCATGTCTTTGCAATGCCTTGTCCTCGGAATGGGTTTTGCCCGGAAGTCGCCTGCTCCATACCCGCAGGCAGACTTCACTGTTATCCGAGAATCATTTCTGAAAGCTCGATCTTGCGACCTTCAGCGATCGAACGCTCGGTGGCCTCGATCATAGCCGTCACGGCAGCGCCGTCCTCGACCGGGATCGTCGGCTCCCGATCTTCGATCACCGCATCGACGAGGTCGTGCAGGCTCCCCCACCACCAGTCCGGCAGCTTGAAATACGTCCAGAGTGAGGGACGAGCGAACATGTGTTTGCCGACCTTATCGGAGGACAGTTCGAACCCCTGCCGAATACCATCGAAACCGAGGCGACCTTCTGAGCCGTTCAATGTGATTTCGAATTCGACGATAGCGGGCCACGCCTCCGGGAGGATCCAGGACGTCTCGAACGTGACGAAGGTGTTCTCGAAATTCACGACCGCCTGTATGGCATCGAAAGCGTCGATCCCCTTTTCAGCCAGAATCTTCTTGGTCCCAACCGCATAGACGTCTTTTGCTTCCTGGCCAAGGAACCAGCGAATAAGATCCATGGTGTGCGCAAAAAGAAACCATTGCGGTCCCGAGCGTCCTGCCCAGGAAAGCATCTCGGTTGGCACCCAAATCGTGTCGCTGCATCGGCAGTACGCGTAGACAGGATCCCCGATTTCACCCTCTTGAATGGCTTCGCGAATCGATTGAAAACCACCCATCCAGCGATTGCCGAGATTGATGGTCACCTTTCGGTCGTTCTTGCGAGACAGCTCGACGATTTCCAACGCTTCGCTCGTGCGCGTCGCCAATGGCTTTTCCACCAAAAGATGCTTTCCGGCTTCCAGCATCCGCATCGCCGCTTCGTGATGCAAATGGTCCGGTGTGGCGATGCTTACGATCTCGGCATCCGACGCGCCAACATCGGCAAGATTGGATGTCCAGGGCACGCCCAGCAACTCGCCGACGGTCTTGGCCCGATCGGGATTGGCATCATGTACCAGGACCAGCTCCGACTTCTGGCTCTTCACATACTGCCCAGCATGCTGTTCGCCCAGGAGTCCCACTCCGATCACCGCCGCTTTGACTTGCCGATCTGCCATCACTTTAGCTCCTTTGAAAGCCACTTTCGTCAATCCGGAAAGCACCGTACCATGCCGGTGACGCGAATCATAGATCAGGATCGGCCACATCCGGAACGGAGCAAAAAGGAATGGGAAATCGACCGATCGATGTCGGACTCATCATCACCACGGTGGAAGACCGCGAGCGAGATTGGATACTGAGCTGGCCCGAAATCAAGGATCTCGTGACCACGGGCGAAGCGGTCGGATTCGATTCCGTCTGGATTCCGGACCATCTCATACATGCATTCGAAGGCACCGAACCATACGGCATCTGGGAGGCCTGGTCGCTGATCTCTGCCCTGGCGGCGGTCACCGAACGCATCCGCATCGGTCCACATGTGCTGTGCACTGGCTGGCGTAACCCGGCATTGATCGCAAAAATGGCGGACACCGTGGATGAGATCAGCGACGGGCGACTCGTCCTTGCGCTCGGCGCTGGCTGGCATGAGCCGGAATATCAGCAATTCGGTTTTCCCTTCGATCACCGGATAGGTCGCTTCGCCGAAGCGCTGGCGATCATTGCTCCGTTGATACGAACCGGTCAGGTGACGTTCGAAGGCGACTTCTATCAAGCAGTCGAGTGCGAGTTGAGACCGAGAGGACCAAGATCAGAAGGACCGCCGATCATGATCGGTACCATCGCAGGCACCCCGCTTGGTGGCTGGTTGGGCGTCGAACGCGGCGGAAATCGCGTGCTGGACCTGGTGGCGCAATACGCCGACATCTGGAACTGCCCCATCATCAATGATCCGGCCCTAGTTCCACGCATTCGTGAGATGATCGACATCGTCTGCGTCAACAACGACCGTGACCCGGCAACCCTCAAACGAACGAATGGGATCGCCTTCAACCTTCCTGGATGGGAGTCGACTCCCGGGAACCCCAACGTCCGTGCTCGCCGCCTCGCAATGGGAGCATCCGAAGGGGACCCGGCGCAGCTAGCAGACCTGCTCAATCGATTCGCCGAAGAAGGAGTTTCGGAAGTTCACGTCCAGCTCGATCCGGAAACGCCTGCCGGAGTCGAGCAGTTCGCCAAAACGCTGGAAATTCTCGACCAGTAGTTCGATCTCACAACGAACAAGAAAAACACCGCCGCAGATTTCTAATCTGCGGCGGTTCCTCTCTCTCCGTTTCCGGCAGGGACCAAAAGCAAAGTGAGCTTCCGACCGCGAGGCACAATGGGTAAAAAAGTCCGCCGGAGCTAGCAATATTTCAAAAATCGACCTGCATTTCGTACGCTTGAAGAACGAGCGTCCACGCAGCCTACCCCCTTTCGTCGCCTCAGGAACATGTCTCGATGAAAGTGGTCAATGCGATTCCAATACCCAATCTCGATATGAGCCTCAATCTGGGCTTTTGCCCGCCTGGGCTCTCCACGTTCCCCCGAGCGAAGCGGATCCCCAACATGAAATCAATGAGCAGGAATCGCTTGTATCATTCAGCCAATGCCCAATTCACTTCAATCGGTTTAAGCGGAATGTACTGAATGCCAACCACCACGTCCTCGCACACCTGGCGTGATGAACGGCGCGATCTGGCGCGAGCGGTCACCGGAGCGCTCATCTTCGCAGTACCAATGATCTTCACGCTGGAAATGTGGTCGATCGCCGCTGAGCTGCCGATCTGGAAGGTACTGACGCTCATTGCGCTTGCCTTTCCAATCAATGTCGGACTTGCCTATTACGCGGGCTTCAAGCAGGATCCAACTTTGCGTGGCGCGGTCGATCAGGCAATCGAGGTGTTGGCCATCGGGGCCGTGATCGGCGGCACGCTGCTATTCGTTTTACAGCGTATTTCACCGGGCGATTCGCTCGCAATGACGATCAGGAGCATCGCACTTCAAGCAGTCCCGCTGAGCATTGGCGCATCGATCGCGAATTCGCTCTTTACCGCGTATCAGCAAGATGAACCCGATGACGACGCAGAGTCCCAACCTGGTATGACAGCCCTCTTGATGGATATTGGGATAACCATGATTGGCGGGTTGTTCATAGGATTTGGAATTATCCCAACAGATGAGATTCAGTTACTGGCCGCCGAGCTCAATGGACAGCACCTGATTCTCCTGATGGTTGCCGCTCTGATCATTTCGTACGTCATTGTGTTTGCCACGCGAGGCGAAGGAAACACTCCTGAAGCCGCGTATCACCGCGCGTTTCCGGAGACGATTATTAGTTATGTCGTCTCGTTGTTTGTCGCGGTCCTCACTCTCTTCCTGCTCGGGCGACTGGAGTTCCATGATCCGCTGACATGGAATTTGACGCTCGCGGTCGTACTGGCCTTTCCCGTGACCATTGGCGGTGCCGCCGGGAGACTTGTTCTGTGAAAGCGAAAAGCAGTCAACGCAGCTTCCCGGAATTCGTCACCTACGCGGTGAGTCTTGCCGTTCTCGTCATCATGATCGGCGGGTTGAGTGGCCTGTGGTTAAGGGGCTCGAATGACCCTCCGTCGTTTGGAGTCCAATCGCAGACGGGCGATATCGAGCAACGAGGGGACGCGTACTACTTGCCCATAGCCGTCACCAACCACGGAGACGAATCTGCGCAAGAAGTAACGGTCGACGTGACGTCTGGCGAGGAGACCCGATCGCTCACGATCGCGCTGATTCCAGGAGGCGCCACGAGATCGGGGACGGTGGTGTTCGCCAAAGATCCAGCAGCCAGCGTAGTCACGACAGAAGTCGTGTCGTTCATCTCGAACTGACGGTTACGACATTCGCCGGATTACTGAGTGCAACCAATTTTCTTAGGAAGACGGATACTTCTGATCCGCCGTCGGGATGGGTCCTTGAAGTTCAGCACTGGGAATTCATGCCGGGAATGCAAAAACCCGCGTTAAAACGCGGGTTTTTTCGGAGCGGAAGACGGGATTCGAACCCGCGACCTTCTCCTTGGCAAGGAGATGCTCTACCACTGAGCCACTTCCGCATGACGACCAGCTCGTCACCGGATTTTGGATTCTAGCCATCTCGAGACTTCGTGTCAAGCTCGGCTGTGGAAGCCGATGCGATTCCGAGCCGTTTCTTCAATCCAGTTCGTACTCCTCCCGGAGGTGCCCATTCTGGTTGGCGCAAGCATGTGGACCAGGACCCATCGGTGTGCCACACATCACACAACGTGGCCGCCCAGCCGCCACGACCCGCTCCGCCTCTTCTGAAATTTCTGCCGAATGGGTACGGGTGAGCCGGCAAACGGCTGCCGGACCAAAGGCTTCCGGTTCCTCGATATCGTAAGCGATCAGGACAATGCGATCGCGTGTATCGTCATACCCGATCTCCAGCTTACCCACACGAAACTGCCGGTCCGAGCCCAGGTCGAACTGTGGCTCGATCTCCGCACTCGCGACCAATTCCTCTTCTCCTGCCAGTTGATCAAGGAGTTGCTCGAGTGCGCGGCTCAACGCATCGACCTGCATTTTCTCCATCCACAACACAATCGTCTCCGTCTCGGAGGCGATCAAGAGCCGAAAACGGCGCTGACCCGGTTCGCCCAACGCTTCTACATTGGCCCATCGCACATCGATGGGTGCGATTTCTCGACCTTCAGACTCGGACACATTGTTCTCCTGTAATCGAAAACTAGTTTACTATCGGCATCCGCTCACTGAAAAGCGGTCAACACATTGCATGGCGTGACATACTTCGCGTCGGCACCGTGTGCGCTCGCTCGATAACTTGCGAGCCGCCCAACTTTGACACCCTCAGTTTGCAACCGGTCGTTGCGCAGCAATGAATTCCAGAAAACTCCACGATTTCGACTTCTATATGGTATTGACCACCGGACTGCTTATCGCGTTCGGCGTTGTTGCCATCTGGAGCGCCCAGGGCGGAGAGCAACTGTCGATCCTCAATGACGGTGTGCGCCAGGCAATTTTCGCCATCCTGGGTGTCATGCTGCTCATCCTGGTCGCCAGTTTCAACTATCGCTTCCTCGCAACCCTGGCTTGGCCGCTCTATGCTGGCTCACTCGCTACATTGGTGATCGTGCTCATTCCGGGCATCGGAGTGTCGATCGCCGGCTCGCGTCGTTGGTTCGATCTGGGCGTGACGACAATCCAGCCGTCGGAGTTCGCCAAGCTTGCAACCGTCATTGCCCTTTCATCCTTCGTTGCTTCCCGCGGGGAGCAAATGCGTGAGCTCGGGAACTTTGCCGTTTCCTTGCTGATCGCGCTGGTACCCGCCGGGCTCGTCTTCATGGAGCCCGATCTCGGCTCCGCCAGCGTCTTCGGCGTTATCTGGTTGTCGATCATTCTGACCACACAAGCAAGATGGCGCTATCTCTTGCCATTGTTTGCGGTTGCACTTCCCTTCGCAATTTTCGCTTGGCATTACGTCCTGAAGGACTACCAGAAGGCTCGCTTGCTCATCTCATTCGATCCCTTCAAGGATCCCACCGGAGATGGGTACAACATTATTCAGGCTCGATATGCCATTGGCGCCGGCGGGGTATTTGGTTCAGGCCTACAAGGTGGCACACAAAGCCGGCTGGAGCTTCTGAAGGTGCGCGAATCCGACTTTATCTTTGCACATGCCAGCGGTATGGTCGGGTTTGTGGGAATCATCTGTCTCTTTGTGCTCTATATGATTTTGCTCTGGCGGTGCCTCCGGGTCGCTCAATCAGCGCGCGATCAATTCGGCCAAGCCCTGGCCATCGGATTTTCCGCCATGCTCTTCTATCAGTCATTTGTGAATATGGGCATGAATATGGGCATCATGCCAGTAACCGGCATCACACTCCCGCTGATCAGCCAGGGGTCGTCGTCACTCTGGACGTTCCTGCTTGGAATTGGAATTTTACAAAGCGTCCTGATTCACCACAGAAAACTGGCATTCCAGGCCAACTAGCAGGACTCTCGCGCACCCTGAATTAGCAAGATTCGTGCGTAAAGTTCGGAACGCGGTACTCCACTGGCTTTCGCAAGGTCGCGCGCGATGTCTGAAGGACGATCTCCCTTCTCGAGACGATTCGCAATTTCGGCATCGGGGTCCGTATGAAGGTCGACCTCCCCATTGCCAACGATGATCACAAACTCCCCTTTGAGCACGGTCTCGTTCAATTTCGAAAGAAGTTCGAGGGCACCTCCCCGGATCGCCTCCTCATGGACCTTGGTCAGTTCGCGAAAAACCACCACAGAGCGTTCCGGCGCAATCTCGCCTAACTGCTCCGCCAGCTTGAGCATGCGCGGTCCGCTTTCATAGAGCACGAGTGGCACTCCACTCGCCAGCGCACGGGCCAGAGTCGTGGTCCGCTCCCCCATCGATCGGGGTAAGAATCCGAGAAAGAGAAATGGGCCATCGATCAATCCAGAGGCCGAAACCGCCGCGATTGCTGCTGACGGGCCCGGGATCGGGACCACCTGATAGCCAGCCTCCGCCGCGGCTCCTACCAGAATGGAACCTGGATCCGAGATCGCCGGGGTGCCCGAGTCGCTCACCAGCGCCACATCTCCAGAACTGAGCGCCTCAAGAAAACGCTCGACGCGCGCCCGTTCGTTGAATCCGTGGTTACTCAACATCGGTGTCGAAATCCCGAGCCGCTTCAGCATCGAACCCGTATGCCGCGTGTCCTCCGCCGCGATCAGCGCAACCTCACCAAGCACCCGTTGCGCTCTGGGCGAAAGGTCCTCCATGTTTCCAATTGGCGTTGCCACTACGTAGAGTGTGCCCAATCTCTCGGCTCCGGTTTAGGTTCTGACCGTTGGTCAGAGTCGTGCTACATTGGCACCTACGCCTCGCGCCGATCGTCCGACCACGCCCAGCGACTGGAGTCAGTTCCTCGTGTCCGCATCTTCCCTCTTTCCCGAAGTTCCTGCCAGCCAACCTGGCGGAAATGCGGCGAGCTCGTCCTTCGGCGCGACCCAGTCCCTCTACCGCAAATACCGCCCGCAGACCTTCGATGCGGTCGATCTGGTAGGTCAGGAAGCAATCGTCCGCACCCTGAAAAATGCAATTCGGCTTGATCGGGTGGCGCATGCCTACCTGTTCACCGGCCCGCGCGGCACCGGCAAGACCACTACCGCTCGCCTGCTTGCGAAAGCGGTCAACTGTCTCGATCCGGATCCGGACGCGCGTCCCTGCAACCATTGCGCCGCTTGTAATGCGATCAACAACGGCTCGACCACCGACGTCATCGAGATCGATGCCGCCAGCAACCGTGGTATCGACGACATCCGTGAGCTGCGAGAACGGGTGCGGTTCGCGCCAACCTTTCTGAAGACCAAATTTTACATCGTCGACGAAGCGCATCAGATCACCGGGGCTGCCGCGAATGCGTTTCTCAAAACCTTGGAAGAGCCCCCCGCGCATACGAAGTTCATTCTGGCGACCACCGATCCTGAACAGCTACTGCCAACGATTGTCTCTCGCTGTCAACGGTTTGATTTCAAGCGATTCCCACGTGAGACGATCATGGATCATCTGGGCCGTGTCGCGGAAGCCGAAGGCGTTCCTGTCAGCCGCGAGGCCTTGGCGGTCATTGGTGAGCACGCGGGTGGAAGCATGCGAGACGCCCTTGGCTTGCTCGACCAACTGGCGTCATATCGGAACCAGGAAGGTGACGAAAGCCGCACAATCGAGCCAGACGACGTTCGCAATCTCCTTGGCATTGCTCGCAGCGAGCGGGTGATTCAGATTGCCGCCGCGTTGGCTGAAAGCGATTCGGGTCGCGGTCTCCAGCTCATCAACGAGGCATTCGAAGCAGGTGAGGATCCCCGCCAGCTCAATCGCCAATTAGTGGCGCTGTTGCGCTCCGTCATGTACCAGGTCGCGGCAAGTGTTCCGGGGCTCGATGCCGATGTAAATCAGCTTGCGGAGCGTTTCTCGCTCGCAGAGATCGCACGCCATTCGGCCAGGTTCAGTGAAGTCGACTATCGCATTCGTCACGCCTCATTGCCTCAGCTTCCGCTCGAAATTGCTTTCGTCCAAGCAACCCTGGATTCGGACCGAGCAAGCGGTTCCAATGTGCTTCCCATTTCGAATCGAGAACCCGTACGCATAACTGAAAGCCGAAACGACGCTGCTGCGGCTCCTCCACGGCGACATGAGCCGGTTGCTCCAGAACGGCCGAATCGGCCCGAGTTGTCCCAATCTTCGGATCCAACGAAGCCACCCACACCTGCACCTGCGCCGCAGGTCGACCAGCCAGCCGAGGATCGAAAGGTTCCCGATCCATCCCCGCAGAACGCGGCGTCCGCCACTTCGCCGGACTTTGCGGTTGCAGGAAATCCCATCACCGTCGATTTGCTGCACGACCTCTGGCCGAAAATCCGACTCGACATCAAGGCACGCGATCGACGAATCGAGGCGTTGCTTTCCAGTTGCGATCCAGCGAGTGTAAACGGCGCCTCGATCACGTTGGTGACCAGCTATAAGTTCCATTGGGAAAAAATGAATGAGGATTCATCGCGCGAGCTGGTCGAAAGTGTGATCGGCCGTCTGGTGAATCAACCGGTCTCGATTAGCACCGAAATCCGGGGAGCAAATGGGACTAGTCCCTCCCAATCGGCGCCACGAGAATCGGGAATCGCGGCCGACCGATCGATCGGCGTCCCTGAACCTGCTCCTGCTCAGACGCCTGTGCGTTCTGACGATGAGCAAACCCTGATCGAGGCAGCGAAAAAACTCTTCGATGCCGAAGAGATCAATCCGCGAACGTGACCGCCCGGGGCGACGGGCTCGCTTCTGGCGAGGCCGCAGGACTCGCCTGGGGCGACGCGATCGGTGACGCGACTGGCGTCGCCTCACGCATTTCCAGGTACCGTTCGATGACTTCGCCAGTCGGCGTAACGAGATAAACCGCTCCCTGGCCGACCGCTCCCTCTTCCGCGCGCACGAATCCAGAAACCGCGACTCCCTCGGGAGAGAACACCAATCGGCTTGCTTGCAGCGCGACGGGGAGCTCGAACCGTTCCAAAGCGCTCCCGTCGATTTGCATCAACCAAACCGAGCTCGGTTTTTGCGTCGCCGGATTGTTCGCATTGGTCAGGAACGTCACCACCGCTCCATCATCGGCGACTGCGAACGAAGCCACGCTCCAGACCTCACGACCCGAAGGGGAAGTCCAGGCAAGCGTCGGTTTCCCGGTAGCGGTATCGATATAGAACAGGTCACCCTGCGGGGTCCCAAGCTCCTCCCGCTCGATCACCGTCGCGACTCGGCCGCCGGCATCGATCCATGCCAGATCGTGCGCATAGCGATTGCCCGATCGATCGGCAGGAAGGATCACGATTGGATCGATGGGCTTCGCCTTCATCGAACCAGCAAAGATTCCGCTCCCCTCTGAGCCAGAAGGTTGGTCCACGAATGCAATCGTTCCGGCGTCGCTGGTTACAGCGACTGCCGCAGGACGCTTCGCAGCCGATGCAGACAGGAGCTTGACCTGCGATCCATCAATGAAAACCTGCTGCAGTCCTCCAGATGGCAACGCAACCGCGACGCTTGCGGACCCGGCAATCCAGGCAATACCTCCGCGACCACCGACCACAGCATCGGGCTGATGGCTGGGCGTTCCGCGTCGCGAGCCCAACTCGACCTGACCGAGTGACGTACTTTCGAAATCCAGAAAATCAACAGACCAACCGGTCTCCCTCGATGACGGCGCGGTCAACACTGCAATTTGTTCGCCCGTCGGCGTAGAGGCGATCGCCCAGATCGTTCGGTCAGGATCTGACCAAATGACCTCTCCCGCCCCAGATTTAATATCGACAATCAGAAGCCGATTTGGCTGAGCGATCACTGAATAACGTGACGATCCGCGCGGAGCCAGGAGCTCCGCCACCGGCATCTGGGTCGGTTGAGCAGTCGGGGAACCAGTATGGACGTCCAATCCTGCTGCATCGGGCGTGTCGTCGGGACTGACGGTCAGCGGCCCACCGGCGAATTGCCGAGTGCTGGACTCGTCGCCGCAAGCGGCCAACGACAGCGTCGCCAGCACCGTAGATGCCAACAAAGCGCGACGCGAGAAACGCGTCTTCGACGGGATCGTCACGCGAACAGCGTGTTCCATATCAACCCAGACTGACTTCCCATGGAGCGATCCCGTAACTGACGATTCACCTCAGTCTAGCGCAAGGTCTGGACGAGCGAAACGACGAAAACTCGCCAGCGAAAACCTCGTATGGCACCGGTGATGTGGAGGGGGACCATGGATACCGCTGTGCTAGACTCTTTCGGCGGCGCCCAATGGCGCCGTTCTGTCGTTGCAGAGGGGATCTTTTCCATGGCACTAACGCTTGCCGACGTCGATCACGTCGCAACGCTCGCGCGCCTCGGCCTCACCGATGCCGAACGCGAGCGCATGCGCGAACAACTCTCGATCATTCTCGAGCACATTGGCGAGCTCTCTGCGCTCGACACCGACGCTATCTCCCCAACGGCGTCCGTCGCGCAATTGACAAATGTTTGGCGGGCCGATGTTGTTCGACCGTCGTTCGAGGCGGAAGAGGTGTTTCGCAATGCGCCCCGCGAAGCCGACGACTGTTTCGTCGTGCGTACTCCGTTGGGCGGGGAAAGCGAAGCGTCATGAGCGAACTGACAAATCTCTCGATTGGCGAAGCCCGCTCGCTGCTCGACAGCCGCCAGGTCTCGGCACTCGAGTTGACCGACGCCCATCTCGCCCGCTCAGAGGCGCTGGAACCCCTCTTGCACTGCCACATCGAGCTGACCCCCGAGGTCGCTCGATCGCAGGCTCAGGCTGCCGATGCTGCCATTGCCTCTGGAGTCGTGGGACCGCTGACCGGTATCCCCTCGTCCATCAAAGACGTGTTGGTGACGGTCGATTCCCACACCACAGCGGGTTCGCAAATCCTCAAGGGATATCGGTCTCCCTACGACGCGACTGTCGTCCGTAAACTCCGAGAGGCTGGCTCGACCTTCATTGGGAAGGGCAATACCGACGAGTTTGCCATGGGGTCCTCCACCGAAAACTCATCCTTCTTCCCGACGCACAATCCTTGGGATGTCGAGCGGGTGCCTGGCGGATCGTCCGGTGGGCCTGCGGCAGCAGTCACCGCAGGAGAGGCCATCTTCGGTCTTGGATCGGACACTGGCGGATCGATCCGACAGCCGGCCGGTTTTTGCGGCATCGTCGGACTGAAACCCACCTACGGACGGGTATCTCGCTTCGGACTGATCGCATTTGCAAGCAGTCTCGACCAGATTGGCCCATTTACCCGGAGTGTCGAGGACGCAGCCATCGTGCTGGAAGCAATCGCTGGACACGATCCGCAAGATTCCACGAGTTCGCCATCTCCGGTACCCTCCTACCGCAACGCGCTGCGAACCGATCTCAAGGGTGTGCGGATTGGTGTTGCCGAAGAATATTCAGTGACGGGTATGGAGTCCGGCGTTGAGACTGCAGTCGCAGCGGCGATTCAAGAGCTGCAAGCGTTGGGAGCCGAGTTGGTTCCGGTCTCGCTGCCACACACGAAGTACGCGCTTTCCACCTATTACATCACCGCTCCGGCCGAGGCCAGCGCGAATCTGGCTCGCTTTGATGGAGTTCGCTTCGGAAACAGGGTGGATGCCCCTACCATCAAGGAAATGTACGAGCAAACCCGGGGCCAAGGATTTGGAAGCGAAGTTAAACGGCGCATCATGCTCGGCACCTACGCCCTGAGCTCCGGGTATTACGACGCCTATTACGTGAAAGCGCAAAAGGTTCGCACGCTCATCAAGCAAGATTTCGATCGCGCCTTCGAGCAAGTCGACGTCATCGTCGCCCCGACGTCTCCCACAACTGCGTTTCGAATCGGCGACCGTATGGAAGATCCCTATCAAATGTATCTTGCGGACATCTTCACGATTCCAGCCAACATGGCTGGGATTCCAGGGATCTCCCTACCATGTGGTTTTTCCAACGAAATGCCGGTCGGATTGCAATTCCTGGGGCAAGCGTTCGACGAAGCCACATTGCTGGGAGTTGCTCATGCCTATGAGCAATCGCAATCCTGGCACACGATGCGACCGAACTTACCGTTCTTATAGCTTCTCCACACGCGCCACTGCTTTACGTACGCAAGGTCGCGAACATCCCCGACGTAACCTATTTCGCAATTCATCGATGGTTGTGCCATTATTGGTCCGCTTTCAGTGATACTTATCGTCTGTGACAAACTAACAGGAGCAACTAACAATGGCTACCGTTCAATTCATCAATGAGTCCGAAGCTCCAGCAGCACCGAAGGCAATGACGCGTGCGGCCCAGGAATCACTTGCGATGCTCAATCAGCTCACCAAGGGTAAGGTTGCGCGTATCGAGCCGGGCGAAGGTCAGAGTGTCCGCGGTCTCAAGTCGTCGATCTCCCGAGTTGCGACCAATAACAAAATCAAGGTCTCGCAGTGGGATGTCGATGGTGTGCTGTACGTCAAGCTGGCGTAATTATTGAGCTACTATCAAGCACCTCAGCACAACACCAGAAGGAAGGCCGGAGCGCGCTCCGGCCTTCCTTTTTTGCGCTCCCAGGCAGTAACCAGGATCTAAGCTGGAACCATTCTAAGTATTGACGCATCACAAGTTAGCTACCACGCGTAACAAGTAAGGGCTGAAGCAAATCGTTAGTTAGTCCCTCTTTGACATCATAGATAGTGATCATAGTTTCGAAGCTGAGAATGTCTCGCGCCCGTTGACCTCGTCTTGGTTAGAGATTCCTGCCAAACTTGTCCGTCGTCCTAAAACGCTCCGCGTCGCCGGTCGAACCCACTTCCGGCACATTCACGCACGGCCACCTCCACGCCACGTCAAATGCGCTAGCCACCGAACGATCGATTGGGTATACTTCGCCGGTCGCGTTTCGGTGCCATCGGCTCGAAATTCGTTCGGGCCTCTAGCTCAACGGCAGAGCAACGGACTCTTAATCCGCAGGTTCAGGGTTCGAATCCCTGGGGGCCCACTTCCTGCATCAAACCTCCATTCCTGGTTCACCGATCTCCCTCAGATAGCATCGTTTCACGCAGAACGGCACTTCAATTGGTGTCGTTTGTGGCTTCTGCGACTTCGATCGCTGGTGATCCACCTACCTGCGAATGCTCTTCGGGGTTGCGCGCCGCTGCTCTTCTTCCGAAAGGCGTACCATCCGCGCCGAGCGTGCCTTCAGCCTCCACTCACAATCTTTTCCGCGAGCTATCCGCTCCGAAGGTCGACCATGGATAACAAACGAACCTCTGTTGAGCTCACAACCGCATTGAAAGATGCGCTGAAGTCAGGCAACGCCAGCCGGGTCCTCGCGCTTACGCGCGGATCGACGTCGATTGGGTGGGAATCGATCGTTCCTCAGCTCGGAGCTTCTGAGTTGCGAGCGCTTGTTTCGCTTCTCCCTGAAGCCGAGCTCATGGAACTCTTGAGTGAAATCGAGCCGATCGAAGCGGCCCGCATTCTGCAGAGGTTCTCACATCCGCAAGCGGCCGACCTGCTCGAAGCAATGGCGCCTGACGATGCCGCCGATGTCATCGACGAGTTGCCACAGGATCAGGCTGAAAAGATTCTGATCCAGATGGAACCGGCTGATGCTGCCGAGATTCGGGAGCTCCTCACCTTCCCTCCCGATTCAGCTGGCGGCATCATGACGCCCGGCTTCGTTGCGATCTCTCCAACTCTGCGCGCGTCTCAGGCGATTGCCGCGCTTCAACGAGTTTCTGAGGAAGCTGAGACGATGTACTACGTGTATGTCGTGGATGACGACGAACACCTGTTAGGCGTGCTCTCCTTGCATCGACTTGTGCTCACCCGGCCCGATACGCCTGTACGCGATCTGATGCTCGCCAATCCTCTGCGGGTGTACGCCAATGCCGATCGGGAAATCGCTGCCCAGCTCTTGGTCGATCGGGATCTGCTCGCGTTGCCGGTGGTCGATGACCAGAATCGTCTCCTCGGCATCATCACCCAGGACGACGTTGCCGACGTGCTGGAAGCAGAGGCCACCGAAGACATAGAGCGGTTGGGCGGATCTCAGCCACTGGAAGTTCCCTATCGCTTTGCGTCCATTCCGTTGCTCATCCGACGCCGCATCCTCTGGTTGATGGTCCTCTTTGCAGCAGAAGCGTATACCGGCACCGTGATGCGCCACTTCGAAGACGAACTTGCGCAAGTCGTTGCATTGGCGTTCTTCATTCCGCTCTTGATCGGCACTGGCGGAAACGTCGGCAGCCAGGTCACCACCACGCTGGTGCGCGCAATCGCGGTTGGCGAAGTTCAACTTCGCGATGTCCGTTGGGTGCTCGCCAAAGAGCTGGTGGTCGGCATCATACTGGGCCTCGTGATGGCGGTGCTCGCCTTTGGCCGATCACAAATGCTTCATGTGGGAACGGATGTCGGGTACGTAATCGCATTGACGATTCTGGCTATATGCATATGGTCGGCGGCAATCGCTGCGATTCTGCCGTTGATCATTAACCGTCTCAAAATCGACCCCGCGGTGGTTTCCGCCCCCATGATCACGACGTTGGTAGATGGCACCGGGTTAATCATTTACTTCACGATAGCCAAGCGAGTCCTAAATATCTAATACGTGGCAACGGTGATATTTGGCGATTGCGTTTTTGATGGCTCGCCTTATCCTCTTGGTAAGATCGGCTCAGCAAACGCGAAGTGGACCGGTGACTGTGGGAAATCGATTTTCAACAAGTAGAGTTCTGTTAGTTCTGGCGCTAGCAACGGCCCTACCCCTGCTCAACTTAACCGCTCATGCGTCTGCGGGTCAGCCAGGCTCTTCTTGCGAAGCCACCGTTGTGGCCACGCCGGCCTCATCCGGCGAATTCAATCAGGATTCAACTGATTCGGTACCGTACGATTTGCATTTTATCGATGAAATGATTGCGCATCATGCTGGCGCCATCGCGATGGCGAGTCTCGCCCTGCAGCAAGCGCAGGACTCCGATGTCCTCCGGATGGCGCTCCGAATAGCCGAGAGTCAAGCGGGCGAGATCCAGCTTCTCCGTCATTGGCGAGAATCCTGGTACCCCGGCGCAGAGCCAACGTATCTGCCGTCGCAAGCAGATGCCGGTGGCACATCTCTGGAGCCAGATGACACGTCGGCCATCGTAAAACTCTGTGCGGCCGGGGGTGACTTCGATCGGCTGTTCTTCGAGATCATGGTCTCGCACCACGGAGCCTCGATAGCCATTGCCGACGATGCGACCGCTCACGCGGAACACGCCGAGATCATCGCGTACGCGGAATCGCTTATCGAAGCCCAGCGGAAAGAGGTTGCCATGATGTCCCGCTGGCTCGACGCGACGGTTGCCATCCCCGACCGCGTCGGATTGAACCCGGAGAGCCGCTATCCTTCCCCAATTCATCGCCGAGGTGACAAAAGGGAAGAATGATGGCCGAATCAATACAGATCGAAGGAATCCAGCGCTGGCGTTCGATCGGCCCGTTTCGTGGTGGCCGAGTGGTCACCGTGGCCGGGAGTTATCACGACGACAGTACGTTCTACTTTGGCGGATGCGCCGGTGGTGTTTGGAAAACGGTCGACGGCGGCACCTACTGGCGTAACGTGACCGATGGTTATCTGACCACCAGTGCGGTCGGTGCCATCGCGGTTGCGCCGTCTGATTCGAATGTGATCTATGCCGGCACCGGCGAAACGACCATTCGCATCGACGTCTCTCACGGCGACGGCGTCTACCGCAGTACCGACGCAGGTCATAGCTGGTCGCATCTCGGTCTCTCCGACTCCCGCTTCATCGGCAAGATCCGCGTGCATCCCTCGGATGCAGATATCGTCTGGGTCGCCGCGCTCGGCCATGCCTTCGGTCCCAATCGAGAGCGCGGGGTCTTCAAATCTACCGATGGCGGCGCCACCTGGAAGCAAACCCTCTTCGTCAGTGAGAAAGCCGGTGCAGTCGATCTGACGCTGGATGCGAACCCGCGCATCCTCTACGCGGGCATGTGGGAAGCGCATCGATCGTTCTGGATGATTAGTTCCGGGGGCCCGGATTCCGGTCTCTGGCAAAGCAAGGACAGCGGTGAAACCTGGGACGAAATCTCCGAACGACCCGGACTGCCGGCGGGTACGTGGGGCAAGGTCGGCGTCAGCGCATCTCCGGCGCAACCTGGTCGCGTCTGGGCCCTGATCGAACATCGCACTGAAGGCGGTCTCTACCGATCCGATAACTATGGCGACACATGGGAAAAGGTTTCGGACGACCAGAACTTGCTCTCACGAGCCTGGTATTACACCCACATCACCGCCGATCCGGCTGATCCCGAAACTGTCTACGTCAACAATCTCTCGTTCTGGAAAAGCACCGACGGCGGTCGCACATTTACCGAGATTGCCACGCCGCACGGTGACAATCACGATGTCTGGATCGATCCCACCAACAATCAACGCATGATCCAGGCGAATGACGGTGGGGCGAACATCTCCTACAACGGCGGTCGATCGTTTTCGACCATTCTCAATCAGCCAACTGCCCAGTTCTATCATCTGTGTACCGACAATCGCAAACCCTACACGATCTATGGGACACAGCAAGACAACACCAGCATCGCGATCCCAAGCCGCGTCGGCTCACCCAATATCACCTGGTCAGATTGCTATGTCGCGGGTTCAGGCGAAAGCGGCTATATCGCCATCGACCCGGAAGATGACGACGTTCTCTATGTCGGCGCGATCGGCTCATCACCTGGAGGCGGCAATTCCCTGCAGCGCTATGACCGGCGGCGCGATCAAATTCGCTTGATTACCACCTGGCCGGAACTCAACACGGGACTCGGGGCAGACGCGCAGAAATATCGCTTTGCCTGGACCTATCCCATTGTCTTTTCACCCCACGATCCCGACACGCTCTACATCGGCGGCAACATCGTCTTCAAAACGACCAACGAGGGACAAACCTGGGAGCCGATCAGTCCCGATCTGAGCCGCGCCGATCCAGAAACGCTGAAGGTAAGTGGCGGTCCGGTAAATCTGGACGCGGTCGGTGCCGAAACCTATGCCACGGTCTATTCACTTGTCGAATCACCCCGATCCAAAGGCACGATCTGGGCCGGTTCGGATGACGGCCTGGTGCACCTGACCCGGGACGGTGGGAGCAACTGGAGCGATATCACCCCTTCGGACATGCTCGAATGGACTATGGTCACCGGCATCGAGCTCTCGCCCTTCGATGACGGAAAAGCCTATCTCTGCGGTACCCGGTACAAGACCGATGATTATCGTCCCTACCTTTGGGTAACAACCGACCATGGAGAGAGTTGGTCCAGAATCGATCACGGGCTGCCGGAGGCAGAATTCACCCGTGTCATCCGGGCCGATCCGGAGGTTCCCGGATTGCTCTACCTCGGCACCGAGCTGGGCTTGCACGTGTCCTTCGACGATGGCACTACCTGGCAATCGCTGCAGCTCAATCTGCCGGTATCCCCGGTGTTCGAGATCCTCGTCAAGGACGGCGACCTCATTGCTGGGACGCATGGTCGCTCGATCTGGATCCTGGATGATCTGACGCCACTGCGCGAACTCGCCCGCGACCGTACCCTGGCTGCCAATCGACTGATCGCTCCCAGATACGCCTTGCGGATGCTCCCGGGCGTCGACTGGAGCGGAGCGGTCCAGGGAAGCGTTAACTACTATGGCGGCATGGGAGGCGGCTACGAGGTCGAACGCACCGCCGAAGGAGCGACCAACCGGGTCTTGCTCGACAGTGGGGAAAATCCGCCTTCCGGAGCGGTGATCACCTATTTTCTCGTCGACGAACCGACTGAACCCATCACCCTCACGTTTTCGTCATCCACAGGCAAATCGGCAGTGAAGACGTTCAGCAGTCGACTACCGGATGATGACCCCGTTGCCGCCGAACTGAGAATTCCGGCACAGAAAGGCTGGAACCGGTTCGTCTGGAATCTCAGCCACGCCGACCCGACCAAGATCATCGGCGACGATGCAGCAGCGAAAGAGACGATGACCGGGCCGTTTGTCGTACCGGGCACTTACACCGCGACCTTGACGATAGGCAAAACAACATTGACTGCTGATTTCGATGTCGTTGCTCCGCCAGAGTCGACAGCCGACCCGGCCGATCTGGCAGCTCAGGAAGAGCTGAGTCTCAGAATTAGCAAGAAGGTCGACGACGCAAGCCGGGCCGTTAACCGAATGCGTGACCTGCGAGATCAGCTGGATCGCTGGGAGACGCGCACGAAGGACGCCTCCACGACCGCGACCCTGTCCACGGAAGCCGCAGCGCTTTCCGCCAAAGTACGCAAGATCGAGGAAACGCTCGCGGTACCTGGACTTCGATTAGGTTGGGGCGATTCGATCAACGCAGGCCCGCGTTTGATCGCGCGTATGATCAACCTCATGGGTGTCGTCCAGATGGGCGACTACCGACCGACCGACGCTGCAGTGGAAGCAACCGAAGAGCTCGAAAAGCTTATCGACAAGCAACTCGCGACGTTCGAAAAACTGGTCAAGAAGGATGTGACGAAATTCGCGAAAGCTATCGATCACGCCGGGCTTTCTGCCATCGTGGTGATCTAGGTCATCCAGCGGGCCGGGTGCGGTATAGTTACGCGGTTGCGTGGGCGGAAGTTGGAACCGCCTGTTTCGTGTTGTCGTTCAACTTCGTCCAACTGTTTGGAAGGCATGAGAGATCATGAAAGTCGTGCTTCGGCAAGATGTCGAAAACCTGGGTGAAAAAGGCTCGGTCAAAAACGTTGCCGATGGCTACGCCCGAAATTATTTGATCCCGAAACGGTTGGCTGTGATCGCCACGCCTGGCGAATTGAAGGTCGTCGCGACCAACGATGCGGTCAAGCAGCGGAGAGTCCAGCGCCAGGAAGAGGAGCTTCAGGGGCTGGCTGACCGCATCAGTGGCCAGAAGATCGAGTTCGAGGCTCGCGCCGGAACGAACGGTCGCCTCTTTGGTTCGATCACCAACGGCGACATTGCTGAAAAGCTGTCGGCAGCGGTTGGCACTGAAATCGATCGTCGCAAGATCGTGATCGAAGAGCCGATTCGTACAATTGGCGATCATCCGGTGACGATCAATTTGGTCGGCAAGCTTCGTCCCCAAGTCATGGTCGTGGTTCACGGCATCATCGAAGAGGAAGAAGAAGAGACTGCCACCCTCGAGCTTGTTGCCGATGAAAACAATGAGTTGGCCGCCGAGTCCTAGAAATGCTTCTCCAGCAGGTTCCCGTTCGCCCCTGCGCATTGAACCGGGAACCTGCTACCATCCTCCTATCATTCTTACGGATCACTCCCGCTTGATCTGACCAGGGGGTTCTACGAACCCCAGGCAACGCCTTCGCATGGTCGCAGCAATCGATCGACTTCCGCCCCACAATCTGGAGGCGGAACAATCCGCCCTCGGCAGCATTCTGCTCGACCGCGATGCCATCATTCGCGTCGAAACGATCTTGCGGCCCGAAGACTTCTATCAGCCGGCCCACGGCGTGATCTATTCAGCCATGCGCGATTTGTACAACCGTCGCGAACCGACTGATCTTCTGACCCTTTCCGATGAGCTCGGACGACGCAGTCAGCTCGACACCGTGGGCGGTCTCGCCTACTTGAGCTCGCTCATCGAGAGCGTCCCTACTGCGGTTCACGTCGAGTACTACAGTCGCATTGTTGAACGAACATCGACGCAGCGTCGCCTGATCCAGGCTGGCGCGGAAATCGTTAGCGTCGGTTATCGCGAAGATCTCGAAGTCGAGGATGCGCTCGATCAGGCGGAGCGCAGCATCTTCGGTGTCGCGCAGCGCCGCATGACGAAAGAGTTCACCAGAATCGACGAGGTTTTGGAAGGATTCTTCGACCGATTGGGCGAAGCGCGCGAAACGCGAGACGCGCTGGTGGGAGTTCCTACCGGATTCAGCGATCTCGATAAACTCCTTGGCGGTATGCAACGTTCAGACCTCATTATCCTTGCCGCCCGTCCGGGTTTCGGGAAGTCGGCCCTCGCGCTGGGATTCGCCTATGCAGCCGCGGTACAACACGACCGTACGGTCGGCATCTTCTCACTTGAGATGCCATCAGAACAGCTTGTTCAGCGTTTGGTCGCGGCAGAAACCGGCGTCGATTCCCATCGCTTGCGCATGGGGCACATCGAGGATAACGAATGGGAACGCGTAGTTCGAGCGTTTGGGCGACTCTCGAACTCTCCTATTTATGTGGACGATTCAGGTACGCTCTCAATCTCCGACGTGCGCACCAAGGCTCGACGCCTCCAGGCTGAGCATGGACTCGATCTGCTCATCATCGACTACCTTCAGCTCATGCAGGGGAAGCGAAATGAGAACCGGGTTCAGGAAATTGCCGATATCTCTCGCGGTCTCAAATCGCTCGCCCGTGAGCTCGACATACCAGTGGTCGCACTTTCCCAGCTCTCCCGCGCCGTCGAGAGCCGAACCGGCCACCGGCCCCAGCTTTCGGACTTGCGCGAATCTGGATCGATCGAGCAAGATGCCGACATCGTGATGTTTATTCATCGCGAAGACAAGTTCGATCACGAATCCGAAAAGAAGAACCTGGCAGAAGTGATCGTGGCCAAGCACCGCAACGGACCAGTCGGTTCGATTAATTTGCGCTTTTTTGAAAACAATGCCCGTTTTGCCGATCTCCAGACGTTCCATGACGGTCAGTTCTAGGAACGTGTCGATGCCTGTCGGTGGCCGAGTGACAACCTCCACGAGCATGGGTGCCACGATCCCGGTTCCGCGTGAGTTCCTGAACGAAACGATCGCACATATCGACGATGCGACCGAGCTACACGTCACCCTTGCCGTCTTCCGTTTAGCCGCAGATTCGGGTACGACTCCGCCAGCAGTGAGCGAAGACGCCGTCCTCCGCGATCCCGTACTCACTCGAACGTTTCATGGAGATCGTCGTTCGAGCATGCTGGGGCAGCGCATTCGGCGCGGTCTCCAATATGCCACCGCACGCGATTCGATCGTCCAGATCGTACTCACGGTGGATGGGAACGAGGAGCGCTGGTATGTACCGGCGTCGGCCGAAAATCGGTCCACACTAGCTGACGTGCTTATCGAACCAGGCGCATGGCCGGTGGCCGGCCGCGAAGCGAGCATTGCTACCACATCGCCGTCGGTCTTCTCGCTGTACGAGAAGAACATCGGAATGCTCACTCCTTTGCTCACCGATCAGATCGAAACGGCGATGGAGCTCTACCCGCTCGAATGGATTGAAGATGCCATCCGGGAGGCGGTAAGCTACAACAAACGAAACTGGCGTTATGTCCAGCGCGTCCTCGAAAATTGGTCAGTCAATGGACGTGGGGAAGGAAATCGTGATGCGTCGAGTCGGGGATCTGCTCCCGAACCTTTCGATCCCGGTCGATACAAGCAACGGCGACGGGCCTCGTCCTGAGCCGGAGCAGTTCGACTGCACCATTTGCCAGGATGCGGGCTGGGTGCGCTTCGATGTCGAACCGGACAATCCGAACTTCGGCAAACTCATGCCATGTGTCTGCACCGCCGAGCGGCAGCAGGCAAAGCTTTCGCGTGAGCTGAATAGCCTCTCGAACCTCGAATCGCTGCGCCATCTCACCTTCGAGAGTTTTGACCCCACGTTGCGCGGGACGGAAAGTGGCTTCCGCATCTCTCGGGAATACGCGCGTACCACCGATGGCTGGCTCGTTTTGCACGGCGCTGTCGGTGTCGGCAAGACGCATCTGGCAGCAGCGGTCGCCAACGCCTATGGTGCTCGCAATCCTCAGGCGGCGGTCTATTTCCGCGTTGTTCCGGACCTGCTCGATCAGCTCCGGGCAACGTTCGACCCCGAAAGCGGCGTCGCCTACGACGAACGGTTTCAGCAGATTCGCAATGCGAACCTGCTGATCCTCGACGATCTTGGTACCGAGAACACCACACCATGGGCAAGCGAAAAGCTCTTCCAGCTCATCAATCACCGATACAATGAGCAGCTTCCGACTGTGATCACATCGAACGCGAAACTCGATCGAATCGAAGATCGCATCGTTTCACGAATCCTTGACTCGCGACTCTCACGGTATGTGTTTTTCGACGCCGAAGACTTTCGCGTACGCGATTTTTCCCGCACGAGTGGGATGCGCTAGACCACGCGAACGGGTAAGATTCTGTAAACCCAAACCTCGGTCGCCAACAGTTCGCGCGATGCTAAGATACCGATGCAATCTTCTAACATCGGTTATGGGGCGTTTTCTACATGCCGGAGATAAGGTGGCTCCTCTCCGAACTCTGGAGCTTCCGATCACTATTTGACGTCTTTGTCGTCTCATTACTTATCTTTTGGCTGCTTGGTGTTGCGCAAGGTACCCGAGCGACTTCGCTGATCCGCGGCGCCATCATCTTCCTGGCGATGGTCTACATCCTCGCCACGGTCTTCGATCTCCAAACGCTCAACTGGATTCTCGCGCGAACGTGGCCTGCACTTCTGATTGCGATTCCAGTCATCTTCCAGCCCGAGTTGCGGCGGGCGCTTGAGCAGTTGGGACATACGGGTACGCGACTGCGCGAAAACTTCCCGGCGAATGTGGATGTCGGCACAGAGCAAGCCGTAGACGAAATCGTGCGCGCAGCGGGCCAGCTGGCACGTCAGAGATATGGCGCATTGATGATCATCGAGCGTGAAACTGGCTTGCAAGACTATGCAGAGTCCGGCGTACCAATTGACGCGAAACTCACTCGGCAGCTCCTCATCAACATCTTCTACCCGAATTCTCCCCTCCATGATGGCGCGGTTCTGACCCGGGGTGACCGCATCCTCGCGGCCAGTGTCGTCCTCCCCTTGACCGACAATATTTCGGCCTCCAGCCAGCTCGGCACTCGCCACCGCGCAGCCATCGGGGTAACCGAAGACTCAGATGCGTTAGCAGTGGTGGTTTCAGAGGAGACTGGGCAGATCGCGGTGGCGCATAGTGGACGGTTGATCCGCGGCCTCGACCAAGACCGTCTCCGACGCGTCCTGCGCACGCTCATGCGACTCGACCGCGAAGAACCGGCCGACGGCGCGGCCTCAGGTCGTTTCCATCTCCCGAGCACCGATCGGGTACGTGTACGTCGCACCACCCCGCCAAACAGCCGGCCGAAGGAATCGTCGCCTACCACGATCCAGAGTGGCGACTGATGAGAATCGATGGTCTGCGCGTCTACCTTACTCGTGAAGTCGCGCTGCGATTTCTGGCTTCACTCGCGCTCTCGCTGATTCTTTGGGCACTCGTAACCCTGCGAGAAGATCCCGAAACGAATCGAGTCTTTCCGGATGTTCAGGTTCACGCGGTAAATCTCGACGAATCACTTGTCATTTTGAATGAGATTCCGGACGTGCGGGTTGAGCTTTCCGGGCCAAGATCTGACGTCAATCCGATCGATAGCAACACCCTCATAACCAGCATTGACTTATCGAGTGTCACTAACCCAGGAATCTACGAACTACCGATTTCGCTAGATTCACCCGATGGTGTTTGGCGTTCAGAAACGAATCCGTCGACCGCATCGGTTGAGGTGGAGAGATCGGCATCGAAGCCGTTCGGTCTAGCGCCGGTCATCTCGGACCTGGACCAGAACAACCTGCGCACGGTGACGGTTTACCCCGATGTCAATCAGGTCACCGTCTCGGGAGCGAGTTCGCTCGTCGATTCGATTGCCAAGGTCGTGCTTCCAGTCAAAGTCGGTGGAGGGACGCAAACGTTTGAAGACGTCTATGTCCCCGAAGCGCGGGACGCAGATGGTGCGGTCATCGCGGGAGTCACGATCGAACCCTCCGCAGTCACGGCCACGGTACGTGTTTCGGCTCGCGGTAAGAGCGTGGCGGTGCTGGCGACAATCAGCGGCTCGCCAGCGCCTGGCTTCGAAGTCGCGGATCGAACCATCAATCCCCAATTCGTTATCGTCGATGGCGACGAGACCGTGCTCAATGCTCTCGTTGCCCTCTCTACGGAACCCATCGACGTAACGGGGGTCGATGCCAGCTTCAATCGAACCGTGCACATTGCCGATCTTCCCGAGGGTGTTCAGATTCTGCAACCCTCTACCGGCGAAGTCGAGGTCCTCGTACAGATCATGCAACGCGGCGTGCGACAATCGTTGCCCTCGCAACAGGTCACCATTGTCGGCATTGGCCCGGGCCTGGAAGCCTCGGTCACGCCCAATGAAATCACGATTGATGTGGTCGCTCCCGAGGATGCGCTGGCATTGCTCGACGCCAACACGCTGCAAGTCGTTGTCGATGCGACTGGGCTTGCCCCTGGGACCTACTCCGTGAAACCGTCAGTCATCATGCCCCCACGCGTTCAGTGGGTGACGTCGCTTCCGACCGAAGTGACGCTCACGATCACCGAAGCTCCCGAAGGTGTCGCACCCGATGCGGCGACGGTGGTAGGCACACCAAAAAGCGCTCCCTGAGCAGCGCTTTCTTTCGCAAAATTCGATTGTCTCGAATGGCTGCTACATACCGTCAGAGGTGTCGCCGACAGGGCTGGTCGAGATATCCATCTCATACGTGAGCAGGATCGCCTCAGCAACTTCCTTCATCGACTTTCGGGAATCCATGCTGGTCTTGCGGATGCGACGGAATGCGTCAGCCTCGGCCAGACCATGCACTTCCATGAGGACGCCTTTGGCCCGTTCCACGACCTTGCGTGTTTCCAGGGCGTCCCGCAGATCGCCGACTTCCTTACGCAACGCGGTGAACTCTGCGAATCGGGTCAACGAAAGCTCGATCACCGGCAGCAGCTCAGCTTCACGGAATGGTTTGACAACATAGCCGACCACGCCTGCGTCTCGTGCCCGCTCCACCAGGGCCTGATCGGAATAGGCAGTGAGCAACACGACTGGAGCTATTTGCTCTCGGGTCAGAATCTCGGCTGCAGCAATACCGTCGACCTCGGGCATCTTGATATCCATGATGACGAGATCGGGTTTGAGCTTGCGGCTAAGATCGATCGCAGCGCCGCCATCGCCCACTTCCGCCACGACGTCATAGCCGAGATGCGACAGCATCTCTTTGAGATCGAGCCGAATCAGGGATTCGTCGTCGGCAATCAGAATCCGACAGGTCGAGCGTTGTGCATTCGTTGGGCGCATCGATTCACCGATGTTCGCGAAATCCCCGGTAACGCAGATCGCTCTACGCGAGTTCCGGAAACGACAGAAGTTCAGGTTCGCCGCATCAACGAGACGGTCGGGGTGAGAGGATTCGAACCTCCGGCCTCTGGTACCCCATACCAGTGCGCTACCGGACTGCGCCACACCCCGCAATGTCTGATTATATCACTGAGGATTCAATGGTCGGACGGAAACTGGGGCCAAAGCTCGGGACGAGCGATGCTCGTCGCCGAAATGGCCAGATGGACACGTCGCGACCTGAATTGCCCGCTGCCTCAAATCCACCCAGATGTGCCGAATACACGTCGCCTGCTGAATCCGCATGAGATGCAAGAAGGGACGGCAAGATAGCCGTCCCTCTCTGCATTTGCAATAAGACCTACTTGACGTCGGCCTTGGCGCCAGCCTCTTCCAGCTTCGCCTTGGCAGCGGCAGCTTCGTCCTTGGAGACGGCTTCCTTGATCGCCTTCGGGGCGGCCTCGACCAGATCCTTGGCTTCCTTGAGACCCAGGCTTGTGAGCTCGCGGACGGCCTTGATGACCTGAATCTTGTTCGCGCCGATATCGGTCAGGATAACGTCGAACTCGCTCTGCTCTTCAGCCGGAGCGGCCTCGGCGGCAGCTCCGCCCGCAACCGCACCACCAACCGCAGCGGGTGCAGCAGCGGAGACGCCCCAGCGCTCTTCGAGTTCTTTGACAAGTTCATTGATCTCGAGGACGGTCATCTTCTCGAGCTGCTCGATGACGGCAGCATTGCTCATGTTAATTTCCTTTCGCGGGCCGGTTTATTCGACCCTGGCTGAAACGTACCTACCAAACGAATGTCGAACTAATCGGCCGCCATGGCCGTGCCGCCGAGTTCATCGGCGCGCGCTTGAAGCAAGTAGGCGACAGAACGGCTCGGACCACTGAGAACTCCGACCGTGCGTGCCATCGGCGATTGCAGCAGACCGAGAAGCTTCGCCTGCAGAACTTCCTTCGAAGGCAGAGTCGAGATTGCTTCTACCTGCTCGGCACTAATGAAGTTGTTGTCGAGCACACCACCACGAATGGTGAGAACGCGCGACGTGCGAGCGAAGTCGGAGAGCGTTTTCGAGAACCCTACGATGTCGTCATTGGCGATACCCAGTGCAAGCGGACCCTCGAGATAAGAGTCGAGTCCGGTGATGCCCGCATTTTCAGCGGCGATCCGAGTCAAGGTGTTTTTGGCCACTCGAATCTCACCACCACTCTTGCGGAGGTTGATGCGAAGCTCCTGAAGATCAGAAACCCGCAGACCGCGGTAGTCGGTGAGCACGATCAACTTTGCGTTAGAAATCTGTTCGGACAGCTCATCGATCGTATTAGCTTTGGCTTTAGTTGGCATTGCGTTTACCTCCTTTCTCTTTCCAACTCAGAAACGGATTCGTAAAGAAAAACGCCCTGGAACTCGAAGTCCCAGGGCGTTTTCATCGAACGTGCGATGTTCACCGTTTCAGGGACCTCGGCCGGAAATTAAGCCCGCAGGCCCCGACTGTCTCAGGTCTATTGGATTGTGCGACGTAACTGCAACCGATTCTTGCGAATCGAGCTACTGAGCGGATCCATCAGCATCGGCAACAGCTTTACCGATGTCGAGACGAATGCCGGGACCCATCGTACTCGTCAGCGCAAGAGACTTCAAGTAAACACCCTTGACGCCTGACGGCTTGGCCTTATTGAGCACGTCTACGAACGCTAGCAAGTTTGCCAGCAGCTCTTCGTCGGTAAAACGCATTTTGCCAATGATGGTATGAATAATGCCCAATCGATCATTGCGGAACTCGACACGACCGCCCTTGAGATCCTTGATAACGCCCGGCAGATCTTCAGATGAGCGAACCACCGTGCCCGAGCGCGGATTCGGCATGAGACCGCGACGACCGAGCACGCGGCCCAGGGAACCAACCTTACCCATCATGTCGGCTGTGGCGATAGCTGCGTCGAATTCGACCCAACCATCGTTGATTTTCGCGATCAGCTCGTCAGCGCCCACGAAGTCGGCGCCGGCCTCTTCAGCAAGACGAGCCGCTTCACCCTGCGCAAAGACCAGCACCCGTACGGTGCTACCGGTGCCATGAGGCAGGGTAACCGTGGTACGAACAGCCTGATCGGCCTGGCGTGGATCGATGCCAAGACGCGCGTGCACTTCGACGGTTTCGTCGAACTTCGAGTACGACGCCTCACGCATAAGGGCAATGGCTTCCTGAGGGGAATAGAGTTGTTCGCGGTCGACTTTTGCGCGAGCCGCAATCGCGTTCTTGCCTGATCTCGGCATGAAAAATTACCTCCGTGGTCCGAGCGGTCCCTCCAATGAAAGACCTCCCACATGTGAAAAATGAAAAGCGAAGTTAGGCGACGATTTCGATCCCCATCGAGCGCGCTGTGCCCTCGATCTGCTTCATGGCACCATCGACATCGATCGCATTGAGATCCTTCATCTTGGTCTCAGCAATCTCACGGACCTGATCCTGGGTCACCTTCCCAGCTTTGCTGCTCGGCGCATTCGAGGAACCCTTTTCGATTCCCGCGGCGCGGCGCAACAAGTCGGACGCCGGTGGCGTCTTGGTGACGAAGGTGAAGGATCGATCTTCATAAACGGTAATCAAAACCGGAACGGTCTGGCCGGCCATACTGGCGGTGCGCTCGTTGTACTCCTTGACGAAGTTCATGATCGCGACGCCATGCTGTCCAAGCGCAGGACCTACCGGCGGTGCCGGTGTGGCTTTCCCCGCGGGAATTTGAAGTTTTACATATGCACGAATACGTTTTGCCAAAAATGCACCCTCCCGGCGGTTCGAACGCCGGCGCTAGGACTCTCGCTCTGCTTGCAAAAAATCGAGCTCGACCGGCGTCTCGCGGCCGAAGAACGATACAAGTACCCGAATCTTGCCTTTTTCCTGGTTGATTTCATCGATCTCACCGCGGAAGTCAGCAAACGGTCCGTCCACGATGCGAACGGTATCGCCAAGTTGAAAGGAAATCTTCACCTTGGGTGCTTCCGCAGTCATTCCAGTCATGATCGCCTGGACTTCTCGTTCGCCCAACGGGACTGGCTTGTTGTTGATACTGACGAAGCCGGTCACGCCTGGCGTGTTGCGCAGCGCATACCAGGTCTCATCATCGAGCTCCATGCGAACCAGCACATACCCGGGGAAGACTTTCCGCTGGACCGTGTGGCGCTGACCGCTGCGAATTTCGATCTCTTCCTGGGTAGGAACAACGATCTCGTAGACGCGCTCGCCCAGATCGAGTGACTCGACCCGGCTCTCGATCGACTTCTTGACCTTGTTCTCGTATCCGGAGTAGGTATGCAGAACGTACCAGCCGCCTTCCAGCGTGGCCTGGTCCGCACCGACTTCCGCCGAACGGCGCTCGGCAAGACGTTCCTTGATCGATTTTCGTCCGATGGTGTCGGACGCGGTAGTCTCAGTCATACGATTCCAATCGGCGCTGCATTACGTCAGCGCGTCGAAGATTTTGAGCAACAGATAATCGATACCGCCGAGCAAAAGCCCCAGCACGGTCGCCATGGCGATCACCAAAGCGGTCAACCGACGAACCGTTTCTCCATCCGGCCAGGAGATCTTTTTGATCTCCGACCAGGTGTCGCGCAAAATGACGCGAAGCCGCTTCATGCGCAACGAAATGCCACGCGGCGGTTTTGCCGGATCTACCTCTTTGGGAGGAGCCGGCTTTGGCGGCCGGGACATACTCTGTCCCGGTCTCGGCGTCTCGACCGCGGCGTCTGCCTGCACCACCTCTTCGGTTTTCGCCGCGCCACGGCGAGGCTTAGCGGCAGACCGGCGCTGAGCTGAGCTCATCTCGACAATCCAATCAACTCTTCGACGAACGAGCAACGTCTTCGTGACATGAAAACAGGGTGGAACCCAACGGCGCCACCCCACCGATCGACGTTCTCGTGGCAGGGCCGGCAGGAATCGAACCCGCAACCTGCGGTTTTGGAGACCGCTGCTCTACCAATTGAGCTACGACCCTAAACGCGCCCGAATGGCGCTACGCATAGTTGGCGCTTACCGGGTTTCCCGGTGAAGCTGATGTGTCCGACAACGAACACAAAACTTCTTCAGCTCGAGCCGAGCCGGATCATTGCGCCGGTTCTTTTCCGTCGTGTAATTCCGTTCGCGGCACGTCGTGCATTCAAGCGTAATCGTCTGCCGGTCGGCCTTCGACTTCTTGGCCATTGTACATCATCCTCTTTTTTGAACTGCATCGATGGCGCGACCAAAGAGCCGCGTTTCGTTGCGAATATGAGCTTCGAAACGCGACTCCGAAGTGTAGCAGATTTGCCTATTCGATGATCGAGGTCACGACCCCGGCGCCGACCGTGCGGCCACCTTCCCGGATCGCGAACCGCAAGCCTTCCTCACACGCCACCGGCGTGATCAGCTCCACCGTCATCTGAATGTTGTCGCCCGGCATCACCATCTCGACGCCCTCCGGCAGCAGGATGTTGCCAGTGACGTCGGTGGTGCGAATGTAGAACTGCGGCCGGTAGCCATTGAAGAACGGCGTGTGCCGTCCCCCTTCTTCCTTGCCCAGGACATAGACTTCCGCCGCAACCTTGGTGTGGGGCTTGATCGACCCCGGCTTGCACAGCACTTGCCCGCGCTGCACATCTTCCCGCTCGACGCCGCGCAACAGCACGCCCACGTTGTCCCCGGCCACGCCTTCGTCCAACGTCTTCTGGAACATCTCTACGCCCGTCGCGATGACCTTGCGCTGCACGCCCAACCCGACGATCTCGATCTCATCGCCCACCTTGACGATGCCACGATCCACCCGCCCGGTCACCACCGTGCCACGTCCCTTGATCCCGAAGACGTCTTCGATCGGCATCAGGAACGGCTGGTCGATCGCCCGCTCCGGGGTCGGAATGTAGTCGTCGACCGCATTCATCAGCTCCCAGATCGGCGCGTACTCCGGCGACTCCGGATCCTTGCTGTCGCTTTGCAGCGCGGCCAGCCCCGAGCCCTGGATGAAGGGGATGTCGTCACCGGGGAACTGATAACTGGAGAGCAGCTCGCGCACTTCCAGCTCCACCAGCTCCAGCAGCTCCGGGTCGTCCATCATGTCGACCTTGTTCAGGAAGACCACCATGGCCGGCACTTCCACCTGACGCGCCAGCAAAATGTGCTCGCGGGTCTGGGGCATCGGGCCGTCCGGCGCCGAGACCACCAGGATCGCGCCGTCCATCTGCGCCGCGCCGGTGATCATGTTCTTGATAAAGTCGGCGTGCCCGGGGCAGTCGACGTGCGCGTAGTGGCGCTTGTCGGTCTCGTACTCGACGTGCGAGATGGCGATCGTGATGCCACGATCCCGCTCTTCCGGCGCGTTATCGATACTGTCGAACGACCGGAAGGTCGCCTCACCCCGCAACGCCAGCGTCTTGGTGATGGCCGCGGTCAAGGTCGTCTTGCCATGATCCACATGCCCAATCGTCCCAACGTTGACATGCGGCTTGTTGCGCTCGAATTTCTGCTTACCCACTTGTTTTTTCGACCTCCCGGGATCGATAGACGGTGCGCCTCGAAGTGCGCTGACAACCATCAGGCTCCTACAATCGGAGCCAACTAAAAATTCAACGACCCGGCGCTTCGACCCGAAGTGAGTCCGGAAACGACTTTCTTCGCCGGATTCAGTCGTTCGCGTTCCGACGCAAAGTCCCAACGGGAGAGTATACCCAAGTTGCCGGCTGCTTTGCACTCTCTCGTGTCGATGAATTCCACAAGAGGCGACCAGGCCGTAGTGATCCCTGATATTCCATACGCTCCCGATTTCTCCTCCGCTGGCGAGCAACCGAGCATCAGGGAAACCGAACAAGGGCAAACCGTCTGACACCGCTAAGGAAGAACAGGCCTCCCAGCCGCAGCCAGTGCTCCGGAATTCACGTCCCGGCGAAATGGGAGACGGCGATGACGTCCCACATCTGCCGAGTATCTACTCCACGGTTCGCCTGAAAGCTGGCAAGCCTCCAACTCGGAGGCTAGTCGAAATCTTCGACAAAACCTCGTTACCGGTGGATTGAAATCCATTTGCCCTGAACGCGTACTGACGATCGATTTCCATGGGCGTATGAGCGCGATCGTCGCCGGAAGCTCACCCTGCAGGTGTTGCAGACCAATGAGTCTTGTTCCAAACTGCGAGAGAACTTCGATATGTCAATGAATTACCAGCCACTCGTTCGAGCCTTTGGCGGTACTGCGACTCAATGGTGATGCGGCCGACGAGTGCCGGTTAGCGAGGAACGTTTCTCATGCAACCACGCTTCAGCCGGGCCCTTCGCCGAATGATGCCGGTTGTCCTCCTCCTTCTGGGGTTTGGCATCTCATCGGTGTCCCCTGCGACGAGCCATGGAACATTTGCTACCAGCGACTATCGCGTCTCCTGGTCTGACCGTTGGCATTCGACGAGCGAATCAACGACGAACTTAATCCTTTCGGATGGAATTACCTACGTCCATATGGTGGGTATTTTCGAATCTACTGCGGCTGAGTTATCGGTTCCCGAACTGATTTACGACTGGTTCACCAATGTCATTGCGGCGGAGGACGTAACTGAAGTCGAATCAGTAACGTCTCTTTCTCCCGAACGCGCATTCTCGATATTCACCTATCGCTACCGAGTCAGTGAACAGCAACTCGATCCCTATGCCGTGTATTTCGAGGCCCGTTTCATTTCTCCTGGCTTGCTCCTCTGGATCGTCGTCGATACGCAATTGGGTCTCTATCGCGCAGATCCCAGCGTGTTCGATTCCGCGGTGTCGAGTCTGTACATCGACGGGGAACCCTCACAGAGTCCGCCCGCGCAATCCTTCGCATCCGGCCCCTGGCACATTTCGGTTCCTTCCGCAGTGCTCGATGATTCCATACCGTCCCTCGGACTAAGCAGTGTCGCGGGAAACCGATGGCTTATTGTGCTCACCGACATTGCGAATGCTGGCAGCATGTTGATTCCGTTCGAGATCGATTCCGCGGTTATCGAAACTGAGAACGGCACTCGAATCGTGCCATCTCAGATCGATTCACAGATCGTCAACGCCACGCTTCAGCTCGACGATCCCTTGACGGATACGGCAGCCATTGCTCCGGACGTCCAGGTTCGGCTAGCGCTCGTATATCAGGTCCCGGAGGGAGCCTCCCAGCTCCGCTTATCGGTTGCGGATCAGTGGCTTTCGATTGTCCCGCTCATCGACCCGCAGATGAGCGTCGGAGAGCTCCCGCCGCGCCCGGAAATTCCGCCTTTGCAGCGCGGATTGATCGAAGGGTGGAACGATGATGCCACCCTGCGAGTAAAAACCGAAGACGGCGTGCTCCAGGAGTTCGTGCTCCTGGGAGCCAGCATTCCTCCTTTGGAAGGATGTTACGGTCCCGAATCCCGCGAATATCTTCAGACCTTGGTAGGAGCCACTGTGGCAATCGAACTCGATCCCGCAGTGCTCTCGAGTAAATACGCCTACGTCTGGATCGACGACAGCACGGCATCGCCTACTCTCCTGAATCGCCATCTCCTTGATATGGGAATCGCAACGATCGTCGCGCTGCCGGAACACGCCCGATTTGCCATGTGGTTGAAACAAACGGACGCTACCGCACAAGTGGAAGGTCGTGGACGGTGGACAGCGTGCACATAATCACTCCATCTTCCACTGTGAACACGAGCTGGCGGTCACGGCTATTCTTCGCCATGCTGTTCGCCTTCGTGTCGTTCCAGATAGACGTATCAGCCGGCACGGCGCAACACGCGCCTTTCACGATCACCGCCGGGGAGGGCGTGGATCCGGCCGACGTCGAGCTCATACGCGAATCGATCGCGCTTGCCGAATCGACCTTCGCCACGACCCTCGATGCAAAAGTCGGACGGCCGCTCACGGTGATTGTTCAGCCGGGTGAGAGCGATCGCGGAGAGACCTATGGCATATATCGCGACGACGTCATCGAATTCTTCACGGGATCTCAAGCCTGGAGCACCCGGTCGAATCTCGAACGCATGAAAGGCATCCTCCACGAGTACGCCCATTACTATCTTGATCCCACGCCGCACCTGAACCAGCGTCCGGTATGGCTGGAGGAGGGGCTGGCGGAATTTCTCGCATGGCGTCTTCTCGACGAATCGGGCTTGGCCGACCACACCGAAATTCTTGCCTTTCACGCCGCCCACATACGAATTTGGCCCACAGGCGCGCAACTCTGTTCACTCACACCAATAACCATGAGCGGAGTCGCCTATCCGCTCGTCCATCTGGGGGCAGCAGCTCTCGTGGAAAATCTCGACCTTTCGGCGATAGGCGACTATCGCGATTCCATGGCTCAGGGCGCGCCGCATAGCGAAGCGTTCGAAACCGCGTTCCAACGCTCAGAAGCGGAATTTTGCGCGGATGCCGAACACGCGATCGGCGCATTCCCACCGTCGGTTTCGACACCCAACGATCTATTCATGCCGGCTTCACCGGTCTCCGGCACCTACGCAGCGTTCGTTTCTGCGCCACGGAGCGTTCAGCCCGGCGCTCAGGTCATCGTTCGCGCCCGCACAGACGAATCTGCGGAATGCGCACTTTCGCTCTATGGACCCAGTAGTCCGGAACCGATCACCACGACGCGCGGGCTTGCAGACGGCGAGGGAGACGTATTCTGGTTGATTACGCTCCCTCTGGATTCCGCGTCAGGAAACGGGAGATGGTTCGTTTCCTGCGGTGAGGGTGAGGATGAATCACCCGTGACGATTGCGTTGCGGCGCATCCGTCTCAACCAGTGACGCTCATGAGGGCATCGTGTTCGAGGCATCTGCATGCCACCCCACGAGTCCTTGCTATAGCAAGGCAGCCGCGCGATCCGACCCTCACCGTCTCATTCCGCATGTCTCAGGAATTGGAGCCCACAATCGGACTTGAACCGATGACCTCATTCTTACCAAGAATGTGCTCTACCAACTGAGCTATGTGGGCCAGCCGCTGTCGCAGCCTTCGCTGCCTTTGCATGGTGGGCAGTGGCGGATTCGAACCACCGAAGCTCACGCACCTGGTTTACAGCCAGGCCCAATTGTCCACTCTGGCAACTGCCCAGGTCCATGCACTGACGAGAATTAACGCCTTCGGGAGCCGACGATGGGACTCGAACCCGCAACCTGCTGTTTACAAAACAGCTGCTCTGCCAATTGAGCTACGTCGGCATTGTAGCGAAGGCCGCTTCAACGCCATCCGCGAGTATATCGAATCAAACTGGTTTTGAGCAACCGTCCATGCCGAAGACTTCTCGCATGGCTGGCTTCCAGGAGGTTCGGAAGCACCCTGGTCCCGTGCCATACTCGATCGAGCAACGGCTACGCGCCCCGAAAGAATGAGGAAAGTAACAAGATGTCAGATTCGAACGAGCCGGCCTTTTGGATTGTCGTTGGTTCGCCAGGGAACTTCGAAAAGACTCGCGAGCTCGGATTCGCGGTCCAGGGATTGAAATCACGCCATCGTAAAAAAGCCGAAAAGATGAAACCGGGCGATAAGATGGCCTATTACATCACCGGCCGGAAAGCCTTCGCCGCGATTTCGACCATTGCGTCCCCCTATTTCGAAAGTCACGAACCGATCTGGAAAAGCGCGGACCCGAAGAAGGACACCGAGGACTACCCGTTTCGGGTAGAGACCAAGCTCGATATCGCGTTGCCCGATAACGATTTCGTCGATGCCGAGCCGATCGCTCGCCAGATGGAATATGCCAGTAAATGGCCGGCGGCCAATTGGACGCTCGCCTTTCAAGGGAATGTCCATTCGATTAACGCTTCCGATTTCGCGTTGATCCGCGAGGCTATCGAAGCACAGGCGGCCAAGCTTGCCCCCTGATCGAGTTCCGCTCTTTCCTGCGGCAGAGCAACCAGCGAAATACCGCGTGCACGTCTGTCGTGGGCCGAACTGTTCGCTCCGAAACAGCAAGGCGACTTTGGCGTGTTTCGAGGAAGCAGTTCGCGCGGCCGGCCTGTCCGGCGAGGTGGAAATTCTTGCCACATCCTGTCGCGACCGATGCGATTGGGGCCCGTCGGTGAATGTCTTCCCAGGGCCGACCATGTACGCGTGTGTCGATTGCGACGCAGTCCGGGCGATCGTAGAAGAGCATCTCACCCACGATCGCCCGGTCACCGGCCTGAAGTTCGATACGTCGAAACCGGGACGCTCCCGTTAGCGGAGGGCCAGATCCTCGACTTTACGGGTGACATCGATCGTCGCGCCGAGGGCAACGGTGTTCGACACCGTGCATCCGCGTTCGGCAATGGCGAGAAGCTTCTTGATATCTTCGTCGCTGGCTTCCGCTTCGACGATCGCCTCGATGCCGATCGAGGTATACCGTGACGGCGCGTCTTCATGCACTCCCGACACATTGAATTCCAACCGCGTCAGTTCGATGTTCCGCGCGCGCGCCGCCCCAATCAACGTGGTCATCAGGCACGTGCCGATCGCAGAGAGCAGAATCTCCCCACCCACCATACCCAGGTAGGTTCCCCCAGCAGCAAGTGATCGATCGACCACGATCGCATGGGGACCGGCGGAGGCAACTCCCATCGTGCCTTCGACGAGTTTTACATTGACTGTTGTCACGGCGTCTCCTTCATAAAAAGATCATCATCAAATCACGTATTGCTAGTACGCGCAGAGTCACCGCCCGAACGCTGTTCTCCATCGCACCCTGGTGATCTTCCAGAATACGCATGAACTCTTGCGTCTTGCCAAACCGGTGCTATGATGCGATCAGAGGGATCAGGTCATCCTGGGCTCCGCACCCAGACTTTGGAAATCAGCGAAACAACACACGTAATACGACATCGCACGATCGCCGTTAGCGAACGTTGTGCTGAGCCTCGACCGAGAGCTGGCTTCGGTTTCTCCAAAGGGTAACGACCTGAGCAACGGGGAGGAGGATTCGCAAAGAACGCCACACACTCTGCCCGGTGGCTGATCGGGCAAGCGTTTCGGATATTCGTTATCGACAACAGAGGGTGGAAATCACACATGGACGGACAGAAGTTCGACAAGTTAACCCGCGCATTTGCGACCGGCACTGATCGTCGCACGTTGCTCAAGATTTTTGGCGGCGCCTCAGTTGCCGCTGTTGCCGGAGTCAAGATCGCCGCTCCTTCGGCGGTATTCGCTCAGGGCTCCGTACCTCCGGGAGGCAATTGCGTCTCGGACGACGATTGTGTCGTCGGTTCCTGCTCCGACGAAGATGTCTGTTACTGCGAGGATCCGAGCCGACCGGAAATCGGTTGCCCCTGTACCACCGGAACCCAGGATCCGTGCTATGGCAGTACCGCAGTCTGCTGCGCCAATGAAGTCGCCGCTGGCGCTGGCGCCAACGGCACCTGCGTGAGCGATTCTGTGGGCTGTGAGCCGACCGGAGAGTGCTCCGAGCTCCAGACCATGTGCGAGGGCACCGATTGCTGCGTAGAGGACACTGAGTGCGGTGCCAATGGCTGGTGCTACGGCTGCTATAGCGGCACCGAGGATCCGTGCGGACCGTACAATGAGGCGTTCGGCGCCGAGTACATCTGCTGCACCTACGGCAACACTGCTATTGGCGCGGTTGGATATTGCGTTGCCCAAGCCGAATGTGTCGTGGCCCCACCCAACACTGGTTCCGGCCCGATTGTGACCAGCAATAGCTGGTTGGCTCCGGCCGCCGCAATTGGCGCTGCTGCTGCCGTGCTCGCGTACAAAAGCCGCGAGGACAATGCCGAGAACGAGGCGTAATCTCGCTTCGAACCGAACCTCAGGAAAGCGCCGGGGATTGCTCCCCGGCGCTTTCGATTTGCTCGCTCAGATCTGCTATCCGGAAAACAAAACGCCTCAGCCTAATGGCTGAGGCGTTTGCATGTTGTGGAGATGGGGGGAGTCGAACCCCCGTCCAGAACCCTTCGCCGAGTGCATCCTACGCGCATAGTTAGTGTTTAAATTCCTCGCCGCCGATCCCACCAACCGGATGACCACGAGTAAGCCTGACTATCTTTGACGATTTCGCTCAGGCGAACTTCATCGTCGCAGCCCTACTTAGGTGACGCCCGGAACCAAAGCCATAGAGCTGAGCCTTGGGCGGACGCGCTGACTAGAGGTCGAAAGACTTAGGCAGCGTAAGCGAGTTCGCTGTTGCCAGTTACTCTTTTTTGCCCATTTTTACGAAGGCCTGGGCGCTTCGGCACGCAGCAATCTAACGTTGAACCCTGTCGAAACCAAACATCCCCGATTTCGACCTGGGGTAATTGTCGCACAAATGATCGCATTTGTCGAGTTAGCCGCGATCGACCATCGACCGCTCGACATCGCGGCGAGAGTCCCGCTCCGCCTCTGCCTGGCGCTTGTCATAGAGCTTCTTTGCCCGTGCAACCCCAATATCCACCTTGGCGCGACCGTTGCGGATGGCTATCCGCAAGGGAATCAAAGTCATTCCCTTTTGTTCGGTGGCAGCTTTGAGCTCAGCGATTTGCTTTTTGTGCGCCAGCAACTTGCGTGGGCGATGAGGATCGTGATTGGCATGCGTGCCAAACGCGTAAGGCGAGATGTGCGATCCGATCAACCAAAGCTCGCCCCGATCGACACGCACGTATGCTTCGGCAATCGACATCTGCCCGGCCCGCAGGGATTTGATTTCCGTGCCGGAAAGGACGATGCCAGTTTCGATCGATTCGCTGATGTGATAGTCATGCAAGGCGCGCCGGTTGGTAAGCACCACCCGATCCAAACGCCGGTCATTGTTGGTTGCGGGTGCCATATCGATTCCAAACATTCATAAAAATAAAAGGATTGCCACAGATGTCAGCCGAAAGCCCCTACGACGAGATCGCAGCATATTACGACCTCGAGCATCGTTCCTTCACGGACGACATCGATTTGTACCTGCAATTTGTCGACGCAGCCGGCGATCCGGTGCTGGAGCTCGGATGCGGCACTGGTCGGATTCTACGCGGCATTGCCGAAGCGGGCTTCCAGGTGACTGGTCTTGATTCGTCGGAGCCCATGTTGCAGGTCGCCCGAATGTCGCTGGAACAAGCGGGTTTGAACGATCGCGTTACCTTGATCGAGGGAGACTTCACCCGGTCGGGAATGCTGCCGGCTGAAACCTTTGGCGTCGCAATCATCGGACTGGACTCTCTCCTCCATGCCACCACTCAGGAGGAACAGCTCGCGACCTTGCACGCGGCATGGCAAGCGCTTGATCCTCGCGGCCAGCTCATCGTCGATGTTCTGCATGCGACCCCAGCGCGGTTGACCGCTATGGATGGCGGCTTGGCCTTCAACGGCACCTGGGAGATGGATGATGGCTCGCGCCTGGATAAGCTCGTAAGCCAATCGATCGAGCCCGCAGAGCAGCTCATAAACAGCGAGATCTGGTACGAGGTAACTGCGCGGAACGGTCAGGTCAAACGCACCCGCACCGGCTTTACCCAGCGGTGGCTCGGCTCAGGCGAGCTGCTGTTGATGCTCAAGCTGGCGGGATTCCAGGATTGGCGCGTCTATGGCAGTTACGAGCTCGATCCGCTCGATCCCTTTTCTGACCGCTTGATCGTAGCCGCAGAAAAAACCCGGACCGACTGATGGCGTTCTTGAACCGAATCTTCCTCAGGCTAAGCTAAAGGCCACTCGATCCGCGCAGCACGATTGCGCAGGAAGAGATCGGCCAATACGTTGGCAAGCATCGCCTCGGCAACGGGAACCGCACGGGGAACAACCGACGGGTCATGACGCCCTTCGACCAGAATCTCGCGCGGTTGCAGATTGACGTCCACCGTTTGCTGTAGCTGCTCGACCGATGATGTGGGTTTGACTGCGACGCGCACGATGATCGGCTCACCGGTCGCGAGTCCGCCGAGCAGCCCCCCGGCGTTGTTCGAACGGGTTCGCACTTGGCCATTTTCAATCGTGAACGAATCGTTCGATTGTGAACCGCGGAGCTTGGTGACTTCGAAACCCTCGCCGATTTCGACTCCCTTTACCGCTGGGATGCTGTGCATGGCGTGGCCAATCAGTCCATCCAGTTTGTCGAATGTGGGTTCGCCCAACCCAACCGGAACGTTCAAGGCGTGCACTTCGACGATTCCGCCCAAACTGTCCTTCTCGGCTTTGACCGCCATGATCGCATCGATCATCTTCTCTGCTGCAACCGGATCGGGAGAGCGCACGATATTGCGCTCGATCTCCTCCCGGTCGAAGGTTTCCGCGCGGATGCCGCCGATCTCACGTGCAAAACCGTAGATATCTACACCGGCAGTCGCCAGGATCTTACGCGCAATTGCACCCGCCGCAACACGCCCCCAGGTCTCGCGAGCCGAGGAACGTCCACCCCCTCGATGATCTCGATGGCCGTATTTCGCCCAATAGGTGTAGTCGGCATGGCCGGGACGGAAGACATCCCGCAAATTCTCATATTTCGAGGAGTCGACATCGGCATTGTAGGTAATCAACGAAATCGGCGCGCCCGTGGTCACCCCTTCGAAGACGCCGGAAAGAATCTCGGCCCGGTCCTTCTCATTGCGCGGCGTGGTGACTTTACTTTGGCCCACCCGTCGCCGGTCGAGCTGGAACTGAATATCTTCCACGGCCAACGGGATCCCGGCCGGGGTTCCTTCGATGACGACCCCGAGAGCGGGTCCATGTGACTCACCCCAGGTGGTCAAGCGAAAGATCGTGCCAAACGAACTACTCATTACTCATATCTCTTCGATTCCGTTCGGAGCCATACGCGCCTCCGGTGGGGCGTCCGGCGCGAGTGTCCCATAAATCCGATAGTCATTCTGATGCGTTTTCTGAAAACCTATCCGCTCGTAGAGTCGTTGCGACCGAACGTTCGAACGCTGTGTGCTCAACCCGACCCGCCGCGCTCCGAGCTGCTTCAGCCGCGCGATGGCAAATAGAACCGCTTCCCGTCCGCGCCCTTCCCCCTGGCGCTCTGGTGCCACGGCCACTCGATCCAGGTGGCCCCAGCCGGCATAACTGGTGATCCCGACATAGCTAATTGGCTCGCCCCCAGCGTCGCGTTGCCCCCATATCTCGACATTCGGCGACAGCAAATAGTGCTCGAACTCGAGCCGCGAATTCCTCCAAAGCCACGGAAACGCAGCATGATCGATGGCAAGGATCCAGTCGAGCAAGGGCGAATCGACGGTGGCAAGCTGCGTCGGATTTCCCCGGCGAAGATCGGCCGGTTGCGCAGAGCCGGTTCCTGTTTCGAACGACACCACGTCTTCGAACACATGTAGCCCGTTCCGCGCATAGAATCGCGGACTGCGAGTTTCATTCCATTCGGCCATAACAAAAGCGTGAGCACCCAGTCGAAACGCGGCGCGACGTGCCGCGTCGATCAGATCATCTAGTCGATTGACTGCAGAAATTTGCGCGACAGCGGCGATATCGTTGCGATTGCGCCAGGGCGATACCACCAGCAGCTCGTCCGACTCTGGCACCCAGAGCGATCGTCCCGGATAGACGGCAACCGTACGGTCGAGCTCATTGATATCGACGCGAGTCGCCCAGTCAAACCGATGCCGCGCCACGAGCTCGGGCGTCAACGGCTGCGGTTGGGCTGCGGTATAAGCTGGGGCGAATTTCATGAGATGGTGCAGAGAGGATCAGGTTTCAACCGTCACCTGATCGAGGTACAAAATGCCGAGTGGGGTGAGTTCGAGACCATGAACCCACGGACGCACGAGCATATACGAGCGGTCGTAAAAGAAGGGCAACACGACGGCGTCATCCATCAGCATCTGGTTTGCCTGGGTATAGAGCTGGACGCGAGTATCCGGGTCCTGTTCCGAGGCCGCTTGCTCGAGCAGCGAGTCGAATTCTGGGTTCGAATAGCCCACATAGTTGTCAGGTTGGTTGGTTCCAAAGAGCGTCAGCAGCAAACTCTCCGGGTCCGGGAAGTCGGCCCCCCAATAAATGCCATAGGCGGGATACGTTTGCTTCGGCAAATTGGAGATGTATTCCGTCCACTCCACATTTACCAGGTCGATCTGCAATCCCAAATCGGCCTCGATCACCTCCTTGAACGCAATCAGACGATCGGGCGGTCCGTTGGCATAGATCGTAATTGGAGGCACGTTTGCCGCAGTGCCATACGACGAGTCCACAATCGCCTGACGTGCAGCATCGAGATCGTAGTCCCATCCCGTCACAGGCCAGGTCTCCTGTCCAAGCATGCCATCAGGAATAAACCCGTTCGCCGGCGCGACCCGCCCGTCGAATGAAACTGCGGCCACCTTCTCTCGCGGAAATCCGAGAATCAGCGCCTTGCGGATGTTCGGATCATCCAGCGGTTCCACATCCGTACGGAACGCCATATATTCCACGGCGAACAGGTCCGATTGCTGGAGATCGGCATTCAGATCACTCGCAGGATCGAGCGCGCGGTCGAGTGAAAACACGCTGACCGGAGCAATATCCACCGCTCCCGTTTGATAAAGATTCATCGGTTGGAACGCGTTGACCCCGAGCAAAACCTGCACCTCGTCCAGGTCAGGCTTGCCAGCGTAGGAGTGCTTATTCGGCTTTAGGGTCATGCCAGAGGCGATGTCGAAATCGTCGATAACGAACGAGCCGCTACTGTTGGGATCGGACCACCATTCGTCACTGCGCTCCACATCCTCACGATCGACAATCGCTGCCGGGCCGGTAGCGAGTCGCATCAAGAACGTCGAACGGGGCTCCACGAGATCGATCTCCAGTGTGAGATCGTCGATTACTCGCACGCCGGAAAGTGAATCAGCCTCGCCACTCAGGAGCTCGCGAGCGCCCGCGATATCTGAGAGAAACGTCGGCGCCGCGAGCTGGGACGCGTCGCCACCGGTAGTCGCGGGATCGAGCGCCCGATTGATCGAATACGCGACATCTTCTGCAGTGATGTCGCGCCCATCGGCAAAGCGCGCATCACGCCGCAGCGTGAAGGTGTACGTCAAACCGTCATCAGAGATATCGATCGATTCGGCCAGCGCCGGCACTGGTTGCAGATCCACATCGAGTCGCGTCAGCCCGGCATAGAGCTGGCGAACCAGGAAAAGCGTACCCAGGTCCTTCGCCTTCGCCGGATCGAGCGTCTGCAGGTCGACCGGTCCGGCCATTCGCAGGATGCCATCCGACCCGCCACCCCCCGCGTTGCCCTGCGCGGCCGCCACCAACGGAGCCGCGAGCAGCAAGACCACGACAAGTGACAGAATTCGGCTACGGATACGCGACGCTCCACCATTCATACTTGGATTCTACTTCGGGCAGACTATTGCCCATGGGCGAAACGAGAATTGGCTTGTCGGCCTCGACGCAGCGAACAACGTCATTACGAGAACTTCTGGGCGATCCGACCGGTTTCGATCGGGCCGCGTTGACCGAACGGCTGAAACACATCGATCCCACCCTCTGGAAACACGCCGAAGCTGTGGCGACGTATGTGGGCGCAATGGTTCTCCAGTTGCCAGAGGTCTCTGCGGACGAGAGCGCGGCATTTCTCGACGCGGCATGGCTCCACGATATCGGCAAGCTGACAATTTCGAGCGAGACGCTACGCAAACCCGGCCCGCTGTCAGACGCGGAATGGATCGAGATGCGCGAGCATCCGGCGCGTGGGGCTGCGTATCTCGCGTGCTCGCAAATTCTCGGGTCGATCGCGCCGATCGTGCGTCATCATCACGAGCGGCATGAAGGCCATGGCTATCCCGACGGCCTGCATGGCCCGCAGATCGAGCTCGGCGCACGCCTGATTGGAGTGGCTGACGCGTACGACGCAATGACCTCCTGGCGCCCGTATCGACCTACCATGTCTCACCAGGAGGCAACCGCCGAGCTCCTCAGATCGTCGGGAACGCAATTCGATCCATCAATTGTCACGTTGTTCATTCGGGCCGTTGCCGCCCCTCCCAGGAGACCTAGCCAGTGACGCAGACCATCACCTTCGACTTCCACAACACCCTGATTGAATGCGACGAATGGTTCCAGATAGAGATTCGCACGCTCGTGAGTGATGTCCTGCGCTACTGGCAGGACGTCGGTGAGATCGAGGTACCGGAAGCGGTGATCGCGAGCGCCGACGCGGAATACCGGAAGCTGAGGCAGGCGATCCATGGTCACGGCCATGAGCTGCCAGCCGACCGGGCCGTACGCACGATTCTGGAGCGCATCGGGTTCATCCTGCCCTGGGATGCCATCGACATTGCGCTCGACGCCATCATGCGTGACGCATTTCGGTTCGCTCGCCCGGTCGAAGGCGCAGTGGCCACTGTCCAAACGCTTGCCGCCGAGGGCCTGCAGCTCGGGGTCGTCTCCAGTGCCGTACACCATGACTTCCTGCTCTGGTCACTCGATCGGTATGGAATACTCGATTCCTTCGACGACGTCGCCACCTCCGCATCGTGCGGTTTTTACAAAAGCCGGCCAGAAATCTACTGGTCCGCCCTGGAGAATCTCAACGCAAGTCCATCGAGCGCATTGCATATTGGCGATTCCCTGCGATTCGACGTCGGTGGGGCTTCGGGTGCGGGAATGCGCACCGCCTGGTACCAGCGTCCCGGCGCGAAAGAAGCGCCCTCACCGGAACTGATGCCAGATCTGATCGTCCAGTCGATGGGTGGAATCGCACCGGCACTCGTCGCGCTTCTTCCAACCAGATGACCGTTCACTTTTCGATCTTCACCCTCTTCCCGGAGATGTTCACCGCCCCTTTCGGCGAAAGCATCATCCGCCGCGCGATCGACGCGGGAAAGGTACACATAGATATCTACGATCTCCGCGATTGGACCCACGATCGCCATCGAACCGCCGACGACCGACCCTACGGCGGCGGTGCCGGCATGGTGCTCATGGCGCCGCCCATCGTCGAAGGGGTCGAAGCAACTATGGCCGGTCGTCCCGCGCGCATACTGATTACCAACGCCGGCGGACGGACCTTCGATCAGAGATTCGCTGAGGAACTCAAAAATGAAGCGGAAGTAGTGCTGATTTGCGGACACTATGAAGGCATCGATGCCCGCGTCAATGAGCTCCTGATGCAGAAGAGGTCTCGATCGGGGATTACGTACTGACCGGTGGCGAGCTACCAGCCATGGTGATCGTCGATGCGGTCACGCGCCTGATCCCTGGAGTCATCGACGACGCGTCGATTCTTGAAGAATCACATCAGGACGGATTGCTGGAATACCCGCAGTACACCCGCCCGGCAGAATACCGGGGACTCGCCGTGCCACCGGTGCTCTTGAGCGGCCATCATGCGGAAGTCGCCAAATGGCGCAAAGCGCAATCGCTTGAACGCACTGTCGCGCGAGATCAGACTTCGAAATAAGGTGCTGTTTCGCGTATCTCGCGCAAAACTTTCAGGCTGGAAAAATCACGCTCAGCGATCGAACGCATATAGATCGACAACGTCGCTTCGATTTCATTGGCCAGAATTGGATCGACGGTGATCCGCCGCACCTCTCCCATCCCATTTCGATCGAGGGAGCGCAGAATCTTCTGGACATTGACCGACATGACGCGACCGTTGGGATCATTCGGCCAGCAGTTCGGGCAGAGCACGCCACCGGTCTGGATCCCGAGCATGTTCGGTTCGGCCAACAAATCATTCCCGCAGCTTGCACAGCGATACAGTTCGAGCCGATAACCGGTCACCGCCAACAGAGCCATCTCGTACCATCGCGCCAGCAACCAGGGCTCGCCTGGGAGATCCAGTTCGGTCAGCGCCGCGCTCAAAAGCTGGTAGACCTCCGGAACATCCTGACCTTCTGGTACCAGGCGTCCCGTGAGCTCGGCGAGGTGACTTGCATGCGAAAAAGCGGTCACTCGCTCACCAAGGGTTTCGCGCCGCTCGATCACCTCGACCGAGGTAATCACATCGAGTTCGCGCCCGCGGCTGAGCATGAAGCGGCATCGGTTGAAATAGTCCAGCGCTGGAGCAAGCTTGCTGGTCGGACGTCGAGCACCCTTGGCAATCGCACGAATCTTCCCTCGGTCACGCGTCAAAAGCGTAAAAATCCGATCCGTTTCGCCCAAATCGAAACGACTCAGGACGATCGCTTCGGTCCGATAGATGCGGTCGCGGCTGGAAGTTCTGGAAGGGGTGATAGTAGGGTCGCTGACGGCGTCATTCACCGGTCAATGGTACCATTTTGTCCACTCCACCGAGGCGTTCCGGAGGGTTCCGAGCGCTTCGGCTGAACGGGTTCACAGTAGCGTGATCGATCCCCATGTCCAGTAACGTTTCCATGCTCGCGGCATTCCTGGCTGGGGTGCTCTCGATCACGTCCCCATGCGTTCTGCCGCTTGTTCCGCTCTATCTCGGCCACATTGCTGGGGTCTCCGTGACGGGCCCCACCATCGACCGCCATCTTGTCTTCCGTAATGCCTTTGCCTTCGTCGCAGGGTTCTCCGTCATCTTCATCGCGATGGGAATCGCCCTTGGGGCGGCTGGTTCCCTGGTATCGACGGCAGAGATCGTCGCCAGAAATCGCTACTGGCTGGTCCGCATCGGCGGGGCCCTGCTACTGCTACTTGGCCTGCAACAGCTTGGCTTGATCCGTCTCCCATTGCTCGGACGTGATCGGCGCTTCCAGCACGTGACGGAATCAACCGGGTCAGTGACGTCGTCGTTCGTCATTGGTGCGACGTTTGGAGCTGGCTGGTCCCCCTGTGTTGGACCTATCCTCGGCGCCATTCTTACGATGGCCGCGGGTCAAGGCGATACACTTCGCGCGACCTGGCTGCTCGTCGCGTACTCCGCTGGTCTCGCTGTCCCGTTCTTGCTCTTTGCTGCACTCGGCACGACGTCGCGCATGCTCAAAAGCATGAGTCGGCATCTCTCCGCCGTGAATTCAGTTTCCGGTGGCATCATGGTGGCCGTAGGGGCGATCATGTTGCTGGGCATCTACCAACAACTCTTTGTCCGCATTGCCGCGGTCGTGCCCTGGACACCATGGGAACCAACGATTTGAACCCGTCCGACGGCCTCTCTTTACCCACGAGGATTCCCTGATGGCGCAAGCCACACTCGAAAAACGCAGCTTCCGCAACAACCCGCTGGAAACCCTGGTCGATCGCGTTTGGCGTTTCTTCTGTTCCGTTCGCGCAGCTGTCGTCGAGATCGCAATTCTCGCAGTCCTTGTGCTCATCGGAACGCTACGAGGGAGCTCGGTGCCGCGCTGGATCGCTGATGGGATTCCCGTCACCGAGGGTATCGTCGATCGCTGGTATTCGTGGGACGTTTTTCATTCCATCCCATTCATGCTCATTCTGGCAATTCTGACAATTGCCATCACGGTTTGCACCATGAATCGCGCACCCGGTATCTGGCGCACGATCAAAGAGCCGACGATCACCACTACGCGGGGATTCATCCGCAATGCCGAGGTCTCGGCCACTGCGACGGTGCCGGAATCAATCGACAAAGCCGTCGACGACTATTCCGCGACCCTCAAGAAGAAGCGCTATCGCGTGCTGATCGAAAAGCATGGGGAAGCCACGCATGTCTACGCTGACAAGAACCGATGGGCAAAACTTGCCACCTTCCCGTTTCATCTGGCGCTCATTCTGATCCTGATCGGAGGCATCGTCGGCGCGCGGTATGGCTTCCGGGACAACGAATTCGTCATTCCAGAAGGATCGGTCCGCGATGTCGGGCATGGCACCGGACTGAGCGTCAAGTTGGCGCATTTCAGTGACAGCTACCGCGAAGACGGCACCGCAGCCAGCTTTGAGAGCGATCTGATCCTGTACAAAAACGGCGATGAAGTCAAGCGCGAGTCGATCACCGTCAACAATCCAATGACGTACGGGTCGACGACCCTGTATCAGACAAGCTACGGTCAGTCCGCGCAATTCCGGATCACCGACTCCGAAGGTCGCGTGCTCTACGATGACTCGACCGAGCTTGGGCTCTATCGTTCCTCGGCCAATCCCGATGCTCCAGCCGGCGTCATCAATCTGCCTCAGGTTGGCATGCAGGTCAATGTGATTGCGCCCGACGAAGATCGGCCGAACGCTCCCATGCTGGATACGCTCAACCTCGAAAGTGGACAGATGTATGTGCAAGTCCGCGAAACCGGGCCAAACGCGTCTTCCCAGCTCCCCGATGGCGTGGTGGTTCAAGGGCAGCCGCAGGAGCTCAACGGACTCAACATCGAGTTCGTGCGCGAGAGTCGGTTTACGCTCCTGCAGGTAGCGAGTAACCCTGGAATCCCGATCTTTTGGACAGCCGCGTTCCTGCTCGTGGGTGGACTGGTTGTCACGTTCTATTTCCCTCATCGCCGCATTCGTGCCATGTTCGATGAGAACGGCCCGGATGGGGCGACCCAGGTTGCCATGGCGCCGCTTGCGAAGCGCGACTGGTCAGGTCAGCGCGATTTCCGCAACGCCGTGACGGTGCTCTCCGGAAAGTTCGGCACTGAGTTCTCGATTCGCGAACGGACCGATCCATTTACCAAACCGGGTGACAAACCGCTGCCTGAAACGGCGTAGACTTTCTCGACTGGGGAGCGCAAGGCTTCCGGGATTTCATCAAAGGACAAACCCATGGAAGGAATGGTCAGACTCTCGTTTTATCTCTTCGCCGCAGCATCGGTTTCCGTTGCCGCTGCCTGGGTCTCCTATGTTGTTTACGGCGTTGGCTTCATCCGCTTGCGTCGCACCTCCCTGGCGACCTCCGCCGGCATGACCGTCAACGGGGCGTCCGCTGAATTCGGGCCTCCTTCGGCCAGCGCAGGCCGATTTGCGACCCTCTTCGGATGGTTCGCTGCGGTCTTCGCCGGTTTCGCCGTGCTTACTCGAGGGATCGCGTCGCATCGCGGCCCCTACTCGAATATGTTCGAGTTCAGTCTCGCGTTCGTTTTCGTGCTCACATTTGCCTACATGCTTTTCGAGCGTTTCTATGAAGTGAAACAGCTCGGTGCCATCGTGATGACGCTCGCGCTCGGCATGTGCCTCTATCTCTGGTCGCTTCCGCCCCGGATGCGCGAAGTCGATGCGCTCAATCCCGCGCTGCAGAATCGCCCCCTGATGACGGTGCACGTCTCTGCGGCGATCATCGCGTACGCCACCTTCGCGGTTTCGTTCGCCGCTGCAATCCTCTTCCTCGTTCAACTCCGCAAAAACGTCTCATGGCTACCCAGTGCCGATATGCTCGACGACATCGGCTACCGTGCCGTAACCGTCGGCTTCCCTATGTTGGCGCTGGTGCTGATCCTCGGTTCCGTCTGGGCACACCAGGCCTGGGGCGCCTACTGGTCATGGGATCCCAAGGAAACCGCCGCGCTCTTCACCTGGCTCGTCTACGGTGTCTACCTGCACACCCGTTCCCTCCGAGGGTGGCGCGGTCAGCGAAGCGCGATCATTTTGATCATCGGCTTCATTGCGGTTGGCTTTACCTATTACGGCAATTATTTCTTCGGTGGTTTGCACGCGTATGGCGGAGTCAATTAACGTTCCAGCGCGCGACGACGAGGTCTCGCCGGCATCCGAACCAACCAAACCATCTGGGCGCAGCAAACAAGCGTTGATGGGTTTGGCGATCGCCGCGGGGATTCTCGTACTCGCCTGGTTCGTTGCCGGCCGTGCCGGACTCAGCGATGTCGGCAAGGGCGGAATAAATACGTCACTCCTGCCCAAAGTTGGAGACCAGGCCCCCGATTTTGTCGCGATTAGCCCGGCCGGCGAGATTGTTCATCTCAGCGATTTCCGTGGGCAACCAGTCTGGTTGAACTTCTGGGGAGCCTGGTGTCCACCCTGTCGCGCAGAAATGCCGGACATTCAAGCGGCCTACGAACAGTTGGGACCTCGCGGCTTGACGCTGCTGGCAGTCAGTCTGGGGGATAAGCCGTCGGAGGCACTCAACTTCGCAGAGCTGAACGGTGTCACCTTCGACATTTTGCTCGACCCAGACCGGTCCCTCACCAGCCCAACCTACCCGATCTATAACTTCCCGACCCACATCTTCATAGATGAAAACGGGATCGTGCAGAAGATCGTGCTCTCGGAAATGAGTACCGAACAAGCGCTTGCTGCGGCGAACTCCGTTCTGCCGAAAGAGGAATCAGCGTCCATCGGGGATGTTCCGAGACTGATAGCTCAATAGCGCTCGTTCCCACATATGAGCGAAACACTAGTCGTCAGTCATAGTCCTACGCACCTGACGCGAAAGTTGTGCGCTCCGGTGGCTTTTCAACTCCTGCGTACAATCGCTTTAGCTCGCTTTGGCGGCCACGACAGAATCATGAAGTGACCGTGCGCGCGTCGTGATGGCATTCCAATCACCCGCGTCGATGGCCTTCGGATCGACTAACGCACTTCCAAGTGCGACCGCCACCGCCCCAGCCTTGATGAAATCGGCGGCGTTATCGAGTGTCACTCCTCCGGACGGAATCAACTTGATATGTGGAAATGGTGCCAACACATCCTTGAAGTATTTCGGGCCACCGAGACTGGCCGGATGGACCTTGATAAAATCGGCCCCGGTTTCCCACGCAGTCAGAATTTCAGTCGGCGTGAACGCGCCTATAAGTGACGGAACACTATAGCGTCGGCAAATCTGGATTGTTTCCGGTCGGAATGAGGGTGTCACGATATATTGCGCTCCGGCCAGAATTGCGATGCGCGCGGTTTCCGCATCGAGCACGGTGCCAGCGCCGATAAAGGCATCGTCTCCGACCGCCTCTCGCACGGTCGTGATGACGTGCGCAGCTTTGGGATTAGTGAAGGTGAACTCGACTGAGGTGACACCACCCGCCGCCAGGGCCTTGGTCAAATCGATCGCTTTGGACAGGTTGTCCAGGCGCACGACGGCCACAACATGGCCATTTTCAATCATCCCAGCAGTAGTCACGTTCGAACTCCTCCATTTCCCGCAATCCTCGCAAGACTAGCACGCGTAAACTAGGGCACGTCAGCGACGTGCGCGGTGCACGATCGCGATATGGAGCCTGCGTGACGCTCGAGGATCGATCAATTGTCATGAGAGACAGCGCGGCTTCAGCGACGTTCGCCGCGCCAGAGGTCGATGTACGTATTGCAACCTTTGCCATTGCTGGCGATGAGCTCTTTGTGCTGCTCGACCGGGCCGACGGAATTCAGCAACTCCCACGATCAGCCCCGAGCCGGCTCGAGTCGATCGATCTTCAGGCCAGCGAATCGCTTCGCTTACACCTCGGCGATGCGGCACAGTATATGGAGCAGCTCTATACCCTTACGGTGGTCGAATCGGGTATCTGGCGCATCGTGGTGAGCTACGTGGCCCTCATTAGCAGCCCAGAGGGGTTGGCAGATCCTCGCTCGGGTCGCTGGGAACGAGCCGGATCGCTCGACCGTCTCAGCACGGGCGATGCGCTAGTCCTCGAATACGCGCTCTTTCGCGTGCGCTCCAAGCTTGACTACACCACCATCGGATTCAACCTGCTGCCTGAAGAATTCACACTGAGCGAATTGCAATCTGCCTATGAAACAGTGCTCGGGCGCAAGCTCGACAAGCGCAACTTTCGCCGCCGCATGTCGGCGTTGGGCATTCTGACAGTTACCGGTTCGACCCGGCGGGACGGTTCGCATCGCCCCGCTCGCCTCTACCGCTATCAACCCGATCAAGACTCCACGGACTACCTGACACCCCCGTGGGCAACCGCTAAGGAAGGAAATTGATTCCGCGATGATCGAATCGCCTGCTGTCTCGCCAAAGGCGCTCGGCCTGGTTGCCGCCTTGAGCAAACCGGAAGCGCATCAGCTTGCGGCAGAAATCGAACAACGAGTTCAGGAGCTTGGCATCCCGTTGGTGCTGGAAGGCGAGCTTTCCCCGAATGCCGCCAAGCAGGTCGATGCGATTCTGGTCCTCGGCGGCGACGGTTTGATGATGCGAGCGGCCAAGGCCTACCCCAACACGCCGCTTTTGGGCATCAATTTCGGCAAAGTGGGATTCCTGGCTAAGGTCGAACGCGACGATTGGGAAAGCGCGCTCGATGCGCTTATTTCGGGGAATTTCACGATCGAGGAAAGCTCAACCCTCAACGCAACCATCCATGGTACCTACGGCACTGAAGATCAAGGTTGGTCCATCAACGATGTTGTGATCCGCAGTGGCGTGCGAATGATCGACATCGAGCTCTACGTCGACGGTTATTACGTCAATACGTTCCCAGGCGATGGAATAATCGTGGCTACCTCGCGGGGAAGCACTGCCTATTGCATGGCTGCCGGTGGCCCAATTTTGACCGCAGGCGTCAAGGGATTCGCGATCGTCCCGATCTCTTGCCATTCGCCAATTCGGACGCCCATGGTGGTCGCTGAGTCGGCAAAGATCGATCTACTTTTCAAATCTCGCTATGACGCCACGTTGATTCTGGATGGCCGGGTCACCGGCGAACTGGCGCCCGACGACGTTGTGCGCGTCCGTCGTGGTGAGAATCTGTGTCGGCTGATTTCGGTCGGGGAAACTGACTTTTACGAAGCATTTCGAACGAAGTTCAATTTCCGCATCAGGCCCGAGCTGGAACCCCTTCGCGTCCCGGAATCGATCGACAGCCAGCGCAGCTCACCGAAGAGATAACGGTTGTTCCAGGGATGGAGGCATCAGGGCCGATAGCCCTCATGGAGCCATTGGCATGCATAAGGTAGTGCAACGTCTGTGAGCAATCGTTGAAGGGGAAGTTCGGCGGCCATGTCCGAAGAGGAACGATCGCAGCTTGCACCGGCAGCTGCGAAGATCTATCGGCTGGAAGAACCTGACTTCACAACTTCGGCGTCGACATCCTCTGTCGGAGCTTCGACGACCTCCTCCACGACTTCGGCAGAACCGCTGATCGTATCGAAATCGTGCACGCCGTTTCCATTACCGTTTGCCACGAATTGGGCGATCAGCGCTGCATCTTCATCTGCCGCGTCATTCGCCGTGACCTTGAGTTCGTCTGAGACATCGGTTGGAATGTCCACTGCTGGGCCCGTGCCATTGTCAGCTTTCTGTTTCCGGGCACGAGTGCGTTTGCGATCGAAGAGCCGGATCGGCTCACCTTCGTCATCGGACATCGAACCCGTCTGAATTTCAGATTCGGTTACCACTGACGCCAGTTCGGCTTGGTAACCAACGTCGAGCTCAGGCTCCGGCGGCAAGATCTCTCTGATGGTCGGGGCTGTCACCTGCCGGAAGGTGCGCGACCCACGCTCCAGGTACCGCTCAGAGGGCGGTTCGACACGCTCCCGGATGGAAATGGACTGCTCACTCTGGTCCGAGCCGCAGTAAGGGCAAACCGGCCATCCCATTTTGATCAGCTGGTTGCATGAGGTGCATGGTTGCTTGAGACTCGCCTGGCAGTGCGGGCAAAGAATGTAATCGTCCGAAACCGGTCGCTGGCAGGACGCGCAGAGCGCAGCTTCTTCGATGTCCTGGAGCAGGTACTCCTCTTCCAGAGAACGCTGGAATGCTTCATCGAGTGTGGTCCGCGGCCGCATCAGGAGATACAGGAGCGCGCCGGGCACGAAAAAAAGCAACGACAGGAGCGTTGCGAAAATCTGCGTGACCACGCTTTGACTACGCGAGCCAATATCTCGATAGGTCCAAACCACCAGGGCGAACCACAGGACGATCAGGTATCCCCCCACAAGGGCCAGGAAAACCTGTACCGACCTGGCTAGGATCTCTTCCAAATTGGAACTCCGAAGGGGTGTGCCCCGTTGTCGATCTGGCCGGTCATCGGATACGTTCGTACCGGCTCAGATTGAGGATATACACGGTTGCGCCGCCATCGAGTGACGGTACGGGGCTACTCACATGATACTCGCCTGGATCGACAAGCGGTAGCATCGGATTTGTCATCTTGACAACCGCAAGCCCCTGCTCCTCGATGAAGCGTAACAAGTCTGGCAAGTAGCTTTCCTGAACCGGCACAAACGCCGACGTCCGACGTTGCTCACCGCGAAACGATTCCTCGCTAACGACATCGACCACGAATCCGCGTTGCAGTAACCCCTGCACCACGGCATCCGCGCGTGATCCTTTGATTTGAAGGACGGCAAGCTTCATCAATCATTCCAGTAACGCTGCAACGCACTGGTCTCTCTAGATATCGCTCAAAGAGGCAAATCGGTTCCGTACCGCCGTCAGGATGAGCGTTGTAATCTCGTCGGCAGGAAGCGATCCGTCCACAATAAACCAGTGCTCAGGATGGACCGAAGCAAGCTGGCGGAACGTCTCCGCAACCCGTGAATGGTACAGGAGACCCGCTTCATCGATCCGATTCACATGCGCGGCATCAGCCAGTCGGCGCGCTAAACCGGTTTCCGGCGGCACATCGATCAGGATCCGCAGGTCCGGATAGACGTCCTGCACCGCGAACGCCTGAATCGATTCGAGATCGACCAACGAGAGTTGATTGCCACCTCCCTGATAGGCCAGCGTCGAATCGATAAAGCGATCGGTGATGACGACTTCCCCGCGATCGATTGCCGGACCTATGAGTTGGGCGACATGCTGCGCACGCGCGGCGCTATGCAACAACGCCTCCGTCCGCGGCTGGAAATCTCCCAGGTTTCGGTCGAAGAGCAGCGCCCGGACGGCCTCGCCAATCGGCGTGCCGCCGGGCTCTCGGGTCAGAACGACGGTCCGGCCGACGTTGCGAATGCGCTCAGCGAGCATGCGCGATTGCGTCGTCTTTCCGGAACCGTCGATCCCTTCGAATGCGATGAACTCGCCTCGCCGCACCTAGAAGGCGCTTTCACGGTAAAGCTCGACACGCCGATTGGGTTCTTTCCCCTTGCTGCGCGAACCGATGTTGTATCGATCGGCGAGCTGGTGCTGCAACCGGCGCACGTATTTCGTCTGTGGCGCCAGCACCATGCTATGCATCCCGCTGATCACCGCACCGATGGCGTCTTCTGTCTCTTCCAGCGCAGCGGCCACGCCGCTTCCGGAAGGCCGGCGAGTTGCCGACGTGGCTGATCGCGGAGCCGCCGGAGCGGCCACGGGCGGCGGCGCAAGCGGGACGACCAGCTCCTCCTGCTCGATCGGTGGCGGCAGCAGTGCGGTTAAGGCATGCTCCATTTGCGCCGACGTATTCGAGCGAAGCACGTAAATCGGCGTCCCGCGATTTTCCGCATCTCGAATCGGCTGGGGTTTCGTGCGGAAATAGTTCTTGAGCGTCATGACCACATCGGCCTCACGCGATTCACGCACGATGATGGCGGGCACCCGTAAATGATCGATAGCGTCAGACAACCGATTACGGCTGACGCCAAACGGATAAATGCGCACCGGCTTTGTTGGCGTACCCCGCCCCGGGAACGAGAATGCGCCCACCGAAGGAAGAACGGTCAGATGTGAATGACGGGGCGCCTCTGGCTCAGTTGGCAGCTCATAGGCGATTTCCTGAATCACAGGAGCCTGCTTGGCCGCACGTCCTAAACCGTTCGATGCGTCCCCGCGTGTCGATGTCGTCGTCGGTCGCAACGGCGGCTGCGCCGGACTTCGCCGCAGCTCTTCTGCCGATTCGATGGCCAGCGTGCCATCCGCCGCGCGGCGGCGTACCTCCGCCCGTACGGGCGCTCCACGCAAAATGGCATCGACGGTCTGGGCAACATCGCGATGGACCGCGACTTCCTCGCGTCCCACCAGCTCGACCATGATAGAGAAGGTCGGCGGGGCCTTGCGCTCCAGCATCGATTTCTGCGTGCCCCGCCGCCGCGCCTCCTCATCGGAGAGGGTGACCGACTGGATCCCGCCGATCAGATCGGAGAGGGTCGGATTCAGCATCAGGTTTTCGAGGGTGTTGCCGTGCGCGGTCCCGATCAGCTGCACGCCGCGCTCGGCGATCGTGCGCGCCGCCTGCGCCTCGAGTTCGGTGCCGATCTCATCGATGACGATCACCTGCGGCATGTGGTTCTCCACCGCCTCGATCATCACCGCGTGCTGTTCGCGATGGGCGTCGGCACCTGCATCCGCCGCGCCCGCCCGATTGCCGGGTGCGGGATATCGCCATCGCCGGCGATCTCGTTGCTGGTATCGACGATCACCACCCGCTTGCGCAGCGAGTCGGCCAGCACGCGCGCCGTCTCGCGCAGGATCGTCGTCTTGCCGACGCCGGGCCGGCCGAGGATCAGGATGCTCTCGCCCGATTCGACCAGATCCTGAATGATCGCGATCGTGCCGAAGACCGCGCGCCCGATCCGGCAGGTCAGGCCGACGATCTCGCCGGTGCGGTTGCGGATCGCCGAGATGCGGTGCAGCGTGCGCTCGATCCCGGCGCGATTGTCCTCGCCGAAATGGCCGATCCGCTCGGCCACGTATTCGAGATCGTCTCGGTGACGTCGGCATCACCAACGTCGTATTCAGCGTCCTGAAAGCGGGCTTCGGCACGCCGGCCGAGATCCATCACGATCTCGATAAGGCTTCCTTGCGAACCATCCGCAGTGAGTTCGCGAACGCCATCGCGCACTCTGGGAGGCAGTACCGAAAGAAGGTCGTCCAGATTATCGGTGACCTCATGCTCGGTGACTGTGTATTCCTCGAAAGCTACGTCTGATTCTTGCTGTGTACTCAATCGATGCTCCTTCGCTGTGACCAGACAGGCCACAACATCCAGCCATACGGTGCAATTCGGCTCATTCGGACCTTCCCCTGGTGGGGTTCGCGGTCAAGATTGAAGGTGCCTGGCTCGGCACGCGATCGCCAAGCTCTATGTGCTGAGGTGACGCCTCCGTCGTCACAGCACGGATTTGAACTGCCGTATAACGCACTAAGTAGGTCCTGAGTCAGACCCGGGGCAAAACCCAGTCTGACCAGCGTTGGTTCGATTTCCTGTTGATAGCCACGAATACTGATATAGACGCGGTTGATTCGCTTTTCGAGGCGCAATTTGCGCAAAACGGCATCGAGTAACGCGGCTCCCTGCTTAACCGCATTTGGTGGAAAGGTGACCTCGATGCCGTGCGATCCAGCGTCACTCAGCACGCGAACGTAGGCGCTCACACCCGAATGGTCTTCGGTCAGCCAACCACTGATATGCTGCGCTCCCAGCCGGCGCGAATTAGCGATATCCCACGCGTGCGAGGTCAACGCCTCGGCATAGAGCACATCGCGAGGGACCGAGGCGTTATAAAGCTGGTGAATCGCCCAGGTGTCCGCGGGTTCCTGTTCACGCATCGACACTTCAGCACCAAGCGTTCGCGGCGAATCGGCCACATAGATCGTCTCGGTGGAATACGGTGCGAATCCAGCGCCGCGCAAGGCGATATGGGCGGTGGTGCCCGCGGTCGCCTGCGCATAGAGGCGCTTGACCCCGTTCATGCCCGCCTGACGCACTCCCGCGGAGAGGACTTCCTCCCATACCGGACTGGGGTCATACACCCCGGTCGAGGCGCCAAGCGCCTGCAAATTCCACCTGCGATCCGGGAGTGATGGTTTGAAATCAGCAAAAGCAATGATTTCATGGTTTGACTCAGCCACCATGACAACCGGTCGCTCCGATGATCTCGGCATCCGCGATGCCACCACGGAGCTGGGCGCGTTATATCCGCTCAAGCTGAGCTGTGGCTGGTAAAGCGGATAGACACGCGCGATTCGCCCAATTGCCGGCAGATCGGTAAATCTGGCCTGCCGGACAGACAGCGAAAAGTGGCGATTCTCGGGGGCGGCCTCCGGGCTCCGAGGGGTCGGAACGACGGAAGAACTCTGCGGGGAAGAGACATACTCGCCATCCCGGGCTCGTCCGAGCGCCTGTAGATGGGTAGCGGATGAATGACGTGAAGATGATTGCATTGGTTTGATTCTACGACCGGGAATACCTTCGAACAAATTTTGAAACGTAATGGAATGTGCGCAAACGTGGGGAATTCGCGCGTGGCGGGCTAAAGCGTGCGTCGTCCTGCCAACGCTCGACCAAGCGTGACATCGTCCGCGTACTCGAGATCGCCTCCAGCGGGAAGGCCCGTTGCCGGGCGGGTGACGCGCACACCGAGCGGGACCAGCATGCTATGCAGGATCGAAGCGGTTGCTTCCCCCGGCATATCGAGATTCGTCGCGAGAATGACTTCCTCGGGCTTTTCGGTCTTTACCCGCTCGATCAGCTCCGCAATGCGCAGCTTCCCCGGGCCAATGCCATCGATCGGAGAAATTGCTCCGTGCAGCACATGGTATTTGCCCCGGAACTGTCCAGTGCGATCGAGCGCCAGCACATCGAGCGGCTCCTCTACGACGCAAATGATCGGGTCGCGGGACGTGTCCTTGCAGATTGCGCAAGGCTCGGTTTCGGTGATGTTGAAACAGCGCGAGCAAAAGAACACGCGCTCCTTCACGGTCAGAATTGCTTCGGCCAGCGCGACTGCTTCTTCGCGCGGACCGCGCAAGATCGAATACGCGAGCCGAGACGCGGATTTCGGGCCAATACCTGGCAACCGGCCGAGCTCTTCGATGAGATCGGAAACTGGTTTGACGGCAATTCCTGTGGACGATGACGACAAAGTTGGCCCTTTCGGAACGATTCGGCCTGGTACGAAGCGAGTCGAACTCGACCCGAACAGGTGTACGAATTATACGTCCATGTCGAGGACAGGACGACCTTTGATACCGTCTGCGGGCCCGATGACCCCGTCTTCCTCCATCTGCTCGATCAGCCGCGCAGCCCGGTTGTACCCGATCCGCAACCGCCGCTGGAGCATCGAGGCAGAGGCAACTCCCTGCTCACGCACCACCGCCAGCGCCTTCTCCATCAACGGGTCATCCTCATACCCACCCTCACCGTTCACCGTGCCGGACGAGCTGGGCAGATTGAGCCATTCCTCCGCATATTGCGGAATCGGCGTGACGGCATGCCAGTGCCCCACGATATGGTGCACGTCGTTGTCTTCGATGAAGGCGCCCTGGATACGCACAGGCTTCGCCGCATCCGGCGGAAGATAGAGCATGTCACCCCGCCCCAGCAGACGTTCCGCGCCTGGCATGTCGAGAATGACCCGGCTATCAGTTTGCGATGACACGGCAAATGCAATACGCGCCGGCACATTCGCCTTGATGATGCCGGTGATCACATCCACCGACGGCCGCTGGGTAGCCAGAATGAGGTGAATCCCGGCAGCGCGTCCCATCTGCGTCAAACGCTGGATCAACCCCTCGACATCCATGGGCGACGTCAACATCAAGTCGGCCAGCTCGTCCAGGATCACCACCAGGTAGGGCACGCGCTCGGCGTTCGGCTCATCAGCCACCTTCATCCGATAACCGTCGAGATTACGCACCCCCGCCTTCGAGAAGACATCGTAGCGGCGCTGCATCTCGCTCACGACCAGTCGCAGCGCGCCAACCACCTTGTCCATATCGGTCACGACCGGGCACTGCAAATGCGGCACACCGTTGTAGCCGGTCAGCTCGACCATCTTCGGATCGAACATCAGCAGCTTGACCTCATCCGGCGATTTGGTCAGCAACAAGGTCGAGATGATCTCGTTGAGACAGACGCTCTTGCCTGAGCCCGTGGCCCCGGCGATGAGGAGATGCGGCATCTTGGTCAGGTCGCCCACCACATAGCGCCCGTTGACATCGCGACCCAGCGGCACCGGGAGCTTTGCCTTGCCCTTGGTGAACTGGGTCGATTCGAGCGTCTCGCGCAACCCAACCGTCGTCACCTGGTCGTTCGGAATCTCGATGCCCACCCGAGCCATACCTGGCACTGGCGCTTCGATGCGAATACTCGGAGCCGCCAGCGCCAACGCGAGGTCGTTCTGAAGCTCGGTGATTCGGCGAACCTTCACTCCGGATCCTGGTTCCAGCGTGTACTGCGTGACCGCTGGTCCCGGATTGATTTCGCGCACATGCGCGTCGACCTTGAAGCTCGCCAGGGTTTCCTCGATCAGGGTTGCCTTATTGCCCAGCTCTACGGTATCGACTTCGTGCCCTTCGTAATACTTGAGCTGCGTCAGATCAGGAAGCGGCAAATTGGCATTGCTCGGCTGAACCGGTTTCGGTTTTTTGGAATCAGCCTTGTCCGACGCCTTCGGCAAATTGATCACCGGCGGCATCGGCGCGGGCAGCGCGGCCTGCTCCAGCGGTTTGCTGTCGAACGGCTTGCTTTCGAACGGCGCTTTGCTGGGTCGCGGGACCGGCACGAACGCGGCCGTCTCTGTGAATCCCAACCGGTTCCGGAGAAATGGTGGCCGCTGGTCGGATTCGATGCCAAATCTCATTCAAATCGCCATAGAAGCGACGCGGATCGGTACGCGTGAGCAGGAACACCCCAGCGATACCGCAGAGGAACAACAGCAGCGCACAGACCAGCTCAGGCGCATAGTGGTTCAGCAAGAGCGCAAGGTTGTCCCCGATCACCCCGCCGCCGATCCGCTTGGTTTCGCCGGCGAATGCCAGCAGTGCTAACAGCGATCCGCCAAGCAAAGCGCCGCCCGCCACTTGTGCTCCGGTGGGCAGGGGGTGCCGCTGATCGAGCACCACTTTGGTACCAAACATGATCAGGAAGAGCGGAATCAGGAATGCGCCGTCACCCGCTATTCCCCGCAGAGCATCGTAGGTCCACCCGGTGAGACGTCCATCACGTCCATGGCTCAGGAGAATCCATGTGAAGATCAGGCCCAGCGCGATTGGAGCAGCGCCCATGAGTTGTCGCCGCGTGTCATCCGAAAGGAACTGGCTCCCGAAACGCGCGTCCCAACGATCGCGCGCACGCTCACGCAAACCGGGATCTGGCTGAGCTGCCGGCCTTTTGCGTGCCGTCGTAGCGGCGCGGCTTTGGGTTCGAGCACGCGAGGTAGTTGCCATGGGGAATTGCCTGTTCCGGTCAGCGGATTTACGAACAGATTTGTCCGTTCCAACGCGAACCAGTGTACGTACACTCTATCCCGAGACTATAGCATGACTCTCAGTCACCCGGAAGGTGTACGGACAGTTATTCCCGCGTTGTCGCCTGAGACGATTCACAGTTCTATCTTTATTTTCGATTGCCAGAATTCGCCGATGGTCGTGGAGACGACACAGTTATCCGTTGTCGATGGCTGATCCGGCACCGGGTGCTCGCCCGGTATGCTGTCAGCGATCGGTAACGTGATGCTCCATTGATGTGGAGTAACGCGCGTGCTCGAAGGAGGCGTCAATGGCAAGGCTCATCTTGATCAATGGTGCCCCAGGCAGCGGGAAGTCGACGTTGGCACGCATGTTGATCGACGAGCAGCCGCTGGCGTTGCTGCTCGATATCGACACCTTGCGCAGACAGCTTGGTCGATGGAGCGACGACCCTGTCGCCGCCGGAATGGCCGCACGTCGTTTGGCGCTGACAATGGTCCACTCCCATCTGGTGGCAGGGTATGAGGTGATCGTGCCCCAGTTTCTCTTTCGCCTCCCGTTCATCCTGGAGTTGGAGCGCGTTGCCAACGAATCGGGCGGCCGGTTCGTGGAGATTGCGTTGGTGAGCAGCCCGCAGGAGGCGGCAACGCGGTTCGCGGCCCGCAAAGACTCGCATGACCAGAACCATCAGGATGCCGTCCAGCTACAGCAGGCGCCGGGAGCGCAGCCCATCGAGGAGCTTTACGCCGTGATGTTGGAGATGCTGCACGAACGTCCTGCAACCCTGTTCGTGGAGTCGGTGCCTGGCGATATCAGCGGAACATTCACTGCATTGCAGCAGGTGATTCCCAAGGCAACGCTCGCATAGCTCCATCGTGACGCTGCGGGAGTGTCCACGCTCCGGGCTCGTCTCACGCTCGCGCCTTTTCAGACGTTATCTCCGAACAAGGTGTACGGACACTTCTGGCAATTGTCCGTATGCCGGCGCTACGATGACCGGATATATCCCCTTGCCTATATAGAACATTTGTTCTATATCTCCCGACAGATCAATCTTCCTGCCCGCATGTAGACGGCGAGTCCCGCACGCTTGTTCGGTGTCTCGACGTGCCTTTGGGAGATATCCTATGCCAGTTGCCGCGCTTATCGTTCCTCACTTCGCCTTGCGCATATCGTTGCTCGATCAACCAGAGCTCGATGGGCTGCCGCTGGTGCTCACGTCGCCACCCAATAGCCGCACAGTGGTCAACGACTGTACCCCGGAAGCAAGCCGTCGCGGTATCCGGCCCGGCATGCTGCTGCGGGAAGTGACCGCCCTCTGTCCCGAGGCCATCTTCATTGAACCGAACCCGGTGCGCGAGGCCCAGGTCTTCGACGACATTCTCCGCTCCCTCGAAACCTTTAGCCCGTCGATCGAGCCCGGACCGCCTGGCTGCTGTTATGTCGATCTTCATGGTCTCCAACGTCATGATGCGTCACCCGAATCCGCTGCGGTCCGCCTTTTGCGCCTGATCCCGCCTGTTTTGCGACCCCGTGCCGGCATCGCGCCAGGCAAGTTCACCGCGCTCTGTGCCGCCCGCAAATCGCATCCCGGCAACACCCTCCTGATTGCTCCCGACGTCGTCACCGCCTTTCTCGACGACCTCCCCACTGCCTGGCTCCCCATCGACGCGAAGACAATCGCCCGGCTGGAGCGGCTTGGGCTACGCACCATGGGCGAGATCGCCGCCCTCCCCATGACCGCTCTGCAGGCGCGTTTTGGCAAGGAGGGCCGCCGCGCCTGGGAGCTGGCCAGCGGCAAGGACGATCTGACCGTCATCCCGATCGAACGACCAGAAAGCGTGATCGAAGCCATCACCCTTCCCGCTCCTTCCACCAGCCGGGAGATGCTGCTGCTCGGCATCAGACAACTGGTGCAACGCGCCTTTGGACGCCCGGAAATGCGACACCGCAACGTACGCCAGGCGCAGCTGCACGTCCTGATCGAAGACAACCGCTCCTGGGAGAAATCCCTCAGCTTTCGCGACCCTGCCGGCGCCGAGCGCATCATCGAGATCATCGGGCACCGCTTGCAGGATCTGGAACTGCAAGGAGCTGCCGAACGGATCGTGCTCCAGCTCATCGGGCTGGTCTCCGAAACCACCCGCCAGCAACTGCTGCCTTTTCTCAAACCGAAACGGACCGCGCCGATCGCTCAGTCCATCCGCCAGCTCAAGCAGCGGTATGGCGAATCCCCGCTCTATCGCGTCGTGGAGATCGAACCATGGTCAAGAATTCCGGAACGGAGATACGCCCTCATCAACTACGACCCCTGAACATGCCACGCGCGGTCACGGTGGAAACCGCGCGCGGCCGTCCAATCGGCCTGACCGACAAACGCGGCAACCGGGTCGAGATCGCAACCATCGAGGAGGAATGGTCGATCGACGACGAATGGTGGCGAGACCGGCTGCAACGGCACTACTTTCGGGTCCGCCTGACGCACGGCCCCGCCCGCACCATCTTTCTGGACGGCGAATCGGGCCTCTGGTTCGAACAGTCGTATTGAATCCACCAGCTACCCGGCCCCAGCCCTTTGTGGCTGCTCATCCGCCCGTAGTCTGGCATCTCGATTCGTAGTGGCGGGACCTGTGCCCGCCAGCGACCGCAGGCCGCCATTGCGTTACCGACAACCCGGCCCAACGAGAAAGAGATTGCCTAACGCAAAAACCAACCCATCCTGACCGTTCTCGGGGGAGTCCGCTCAGGATCGGCTACCAACCTTCTTCTCCGGCGTCACCAGGTGAGACGACGCGCGGAAACAAACACCCGCCACTCCGCAAACCGGTAGGGGCAACCTCCTGTGGTTGCCCTCATGGCAAAACGAATGCAACGAACCAGGCACATACCGTCTCGAGCAGGGAGATGAGCCCACGGTCTCAACCTTGGGCGAACACTCCCATTGCAACGTCTTTGGATCGATGGCTACCGACTACGTCGAGCTCCATTTGCATACCGCGTTTTCCTTTCTCGATGGAGCCTCCCTCCCCGAGGAGATGATTGGGCGTGCCCAGGAACTGGGCTATCGCGCCCTCGCCGTCACCGATCACGACGGCATCTATGGCGCTATGGAATTCGCCAAGGCCGCCGACGCGGCCGGCATCTTTCCCATCACCGGCGCGGAAATGACCCTCACCGACGAAACCCATCTCACCCTGCTGGCCGAGAGCTACACCGGCTATGCCAATCTCTGCCAGCTCATCACCGAAGCCCATCGTCTGCCACCCGGCTCCCCCATCCAGCGCCTGACCTTCTCTGCCGAAGAAGACGGCGGGCTCGATCTCTCCCTGCGCGGCATCGGCAAGCCGTATCCGCACTACCGGGCAGAAGAACGCCTACCCCGGCTCGATCCCGAGCTGCTGGGAACCTGGGGCGAAGGGATCATCCTCCTGACCGGTTGCCGCCTGGGCAAGCTCTCCCAACTGGTCGACGCCGGCGATCTCCTCGCCGCCCGGACATTGCTGGAGCAGTACATCGGCTGGCTGGGCCGCGATTCGGTCTTCGTCGAACTGCAGCACAACAAAGTCCATGGCGATGCCCAACGCATCCGCACCCTCGTCCGCCTGGCAGACGAGCTGGGCCTGCGCTACGTCGCCACCGGGAATGTCCACTATCACCTCCCTGACCGTCACCGGCTGCAGGACGTGCTGGTCGCCATCCATCACCGCACCACCCTGGACAATTCCCACCAGCTCCGCCGCCCCAACGGCGAGTTCTATCTCCGTTCCGCTGAGGAGATGGCCCAACTCTTTCATCAATGGCCCGAAGCACTCTCCAATACCATCGCCATCGCCGAACGCTGCCGCAAGTTCGATCTTGCCAACGATCTCGCCTATGTCTTTCCCGATTACCCATCCCCGGACGGCTCCCATCCGGACGACTACCTGCGCAAAGTCTGCTACGACGAATTGCACATTCGCTATCCGGGCGACAAAACCGAGGCGATCCGCCGCATCGAAGAAGAGCTGAGCATCATCGCCAAGCACAAGCTGGCCGGGTTCTTCCTCCTGTACCGCGACCTGCTCATCCTGGCAGCCGAGATCGCGCTCGAGGTGCGCGGCCGCAAGAGCCCGCGTACCATCGCCAATCTGCCACCGGGACGAGGTCGCGGATCGTCCGTCAGCTCGATCGTCTGTTATCTGATCGGGCTCTCGCATGTCGATCCGATCTCGCACAACCTCTTCTTCGGTCGTTTCCTGAATGAAGAGCTCAACTCGATTCCCGATATCGATCTCGACTTTCCCCGCGAGATTCGCGAACGGCTGATCGAACGGGTCTACGAGAAGTTCGGGCATGAGAACGCCGCCCTGGTCTGTGCCTTTTCCACCTACAAGCTACGCAGCGCGGTACGCGATGTCGGCAAAGCGCTCGGCTTGCCACTGCCAGAGCTCGATAAGATCGCCAAGCTAAGCGAGCCACGCTCAGCCAAAGATCTGGCTAGCGAGCTGGAACGGATTCCCGGCTATGCCAATCGCAAGGACGCTCCGCCCTGGTGCTATCTCATCGAGCTGGCAGACCAGCTCAGCGGTTTCCCTCGCCATGTCACCCAGCATGTCGGCGGCATGGTCATTTCCTCTTCCCCCATCAGCCGCTTGATGCCAGTCCAGCCCGCTGCCATGGAAGGACGCTTTCTGGCGCAATGGGACAAGGACTCCTGCGAGGACGCACGAGTGGTGAAGATCGACTTCCTGGCCTTGGGCATGCTCTCACTGGTGGAGGAATGCCTGGAGCTGATCGCCAGGGAAGGCAAACCACCGGTTGATCTCAGTCGTATCGATTTCGAAGACCCACTGATCTACCAGATGATCAACGAAGGCGACACCATCGGCGTTTTCCAGATCGAAAGCCGCGCCCAGATCCAGATGCTTCCCCGCACCCGACCGAGGAAACTGGAGGATCTGGTGGTGCAGGTCGCCATCGTGCGTCCCGGGCCCATCATCGGTGGCGCGGTGAAACCCTATGTTGAGCACCGCCAGCGCGCGCGCACCAGCTTCCTGCCGGTCGAACCGCATTACGACCATCCCTCCCTGATCCCGGTGCTGGAGGAAACCCACGGCGTGATCCTCTACCAGGAACAGGTCGTGCAGGTCTCTATGGCGCTCTCCGGTTTCTCGGCGGGCCAAGCCGATTCCCTTCGCCGTGCCATGACCCGCAAACGCTCCGCCGAAGCCATGTTGAAGATGTGGGACGAGTTCCGGGATGGCGCGAAAGCGCGCGGCGTCTCCTATGAGGTCGCCCGGGATGTCTTCCGCAAACTCCAGGGCTTTGCCAGTTACGGCTTCCCCAAAGCGCACGCGGTTGCTTTTGCGGTGCTCGCCTATCAATCGTGCTGGCTGAAGTACTACTACCCGGCCGAGTTCCTCTGCGCCCTCATCAACAACCAGCCGATGGGCTTCTATCCCAACCATGTCCTGATCAATGACGCCAAACGACATGGGCAACGCGTGCTCGGTCCCGATATCGAGCTGAGCTCGCTCCGCTGCACGGTCGAAAACGGCAAGATCCGTATTGGGATCGGCTATGTGCAAGGGATGGGAGAAGAAACCGCCCGCAATGTTGTGCTGGAGCGGATCGCGAACGGACCCTACCGTTCGCTGGCCGATTTCATCCGCCGGGTACCGCTGGCAACCGAAGCGATCGAGAACCTGATCATGGTCGGCGCCTTCGACCGCTTCGGCATCGGCCGACGGGAAGCACTCTGGATGGTCGGGCTCTTCATCCCCTCCCGTAAGGTTGGCATGGCGAAGAAAGCCGATTCCGGCCGCCAGCTCGCACTGCCACTCCCCGTCGAGCAGGATCGGGTGGAGCTACGGCCGATGGGTCCATGGGAACAGATGGCCGCCGATTACGACATTATCGGGATGTCGCCGCGTTACCATCCGCTCGGGTTGCTGCGTACCCGGCTACCGAAGCATCTGGTCACCTCCAAACAACTGGAAGCACTACCGCACGGGATCACCGTCGAGCTGGCCGGACTGGTCGTCTGCCGGCAACGTCCCGGCACGGCCAAAGGCATCACCTTCCTGCTGCTGGAAGATGAGGTCGGCCTGATCAACGCCATCGTCCATCTCGACCTCTATTTGCAGGAGCGAACCCTCGTGCGCAGCGAACCCTTCCTCATCATCAAAGGGAAGCTGCAAAAAACCCAGGGCGTCATCAACATCATCGCCCAGCACATCGAAGCGCTCGAAGGCGCCCGCACCAGCTTCCACGCCCCGGCGCCCGATTCGATGGAAGACATCATCGACACACCCACCACCCCTGCTCGCAAACTGGAACCCGCCTCGCACAACTACCGGTAACCGTCGGCATCAAAAACGAGATGGCAACGTCTCACAACGACACTGGCCCAGGCCATGCGCGTTATCTGAGAAGAGCTCGCAGGCTTCATCGCGATAACTGGTGAGCTCAAAGCCCGATCGTGGAATGCCGACGAACGAAATTTGCTTCAAAGAGTTGCATGTCCCGTTTTACGAACCCGCAGCCGTATCGTCGCCAGATAGGGCGAGATAGAAAATAGAAACGGTTATCGGGGCAGGCAAGCGCCGGTTGCACTGGCAATCACCTGTATGGAATGCCTGAAGGTGCAGACTACCGTTAGGTCTACTCGAAGTCCATAACGTTGCCACCAAGAGGAAACGTGTCCATTTGTGGACCCGCGTTAGATGGATCGACTGGAAGCGAGCGTTGTTCTTCGTAGTACGGGAGCAGTTCTGCAAGTGCTGGCAATTGACCCGTCAATTCGTAGCGGTCGAAAACATAGGGTACAGAATTGGCAACCAGAGCGGATGGACCGTCCATCATGTGGAAGTGCAGATGCGCACCGTCGGAACTGCCCGTGTTTCCCAGATTGCCAATAATCTGCCCTTTCGTGACCGTATCTCCAACGCTCACGGCAACGCTTCCCGGCACCAAGTGGGCATAAAAGGCGTACGTCCCATCACCAAGATCCAGGATGACATAGTTGCCGTCAGCGGTTGCCAGCGAAATGTCCACGAGCGGGCTGCCTGGAGTCTGATCGGGAAGTCCATCGAGTGTCTGGACGACCGTGGCATCCGCGACCGCGATGACCGGCTGGCCATACCCCGCAACACTCTCATTTCGCACTGGGTCTCCGAAACTGATTCGGTTCTCGCTATCGAGCAAATTGAAATCGATGGCGAATCGCTGTGAAAGCCAGAGCTCCCCATCGATAGGCTGGTACGCCCGGCGGTGTGGGCCATCGCAGCAACTACCGATTGCGGCCCAGTTTGGTCCCATCAGGGGCGATCCGATGACGACTGGAGCGCGCTGGTCGACCGTCGTCAGGGCACCGGTCATGGTCATGGTCTCAGGAACTGGCAGTCCCGGAGGAACCCGGACTGTCAAGACGTGAGCGATTGATTGCGGCAGGTCCGCCTGGGAGTCCAGAGGGATATCAAGCCACACAACCCCGATGGCAGAGGACGGGACAGTTACCGTTGGTGCGGAAGGCGATGCCAGCAAGGAGGTCGCAGCGGTCAGAGCGTCCCCCTCTAGGACGGTGATGGATTGCCCACTCGACTGATCGATCACGTCGACAGAGGTAACGTCGATCGGCACAGGGAATGCATTCGTAAGGAATAGCTCGTATACGAGATGGATCTTGCCATCCGTCCCAGGAACCCATTGCGGCGGGGACGGGACCGTTGGCACGAGGGGCGTGTACTGCTCGCTCTGCGGAGCCGCCTCAGGCGAGGCGATTTGCGCACCAGCGGCCGGCGATGAAACCCCGCCAATCAAAAAGCAAAGTGACAAGCAGCGCAGGATGTGAAATTTCATCGATGACCGAACTCCCCACGAATTCGAACCGGGCATTTTCCAGACGCAATACTCCACTTCCACCATACAACGTACACGTGCGCCCGCAAAGTCTCAAAAAAGAACCCCATAATTCGGCACGAAACACTACTTGACACGAAAAGAACATATGTGCTAATATACGAACAAGCGGCACGTTCGGCAAGGAGCGCGGGCCTGGGCAGCAGATCATCGTGCCCGGGCTGGTTACCCGTCATCCACACCCGGTGCTGGATCCCGGCTCTGCAGAGCGTCACGGTCGATCCCACCGCCTAATCGTAAAAACAAAAGTGTTCGAGACAGAATATCTCTCCACGTTCCCGCTGATCACCGGGCACGACGCGGCCGAAGCGAAGACCCGATCTCGCCAGCAACCTCGTGCTCAGTCCCGCAGGGACTTCGGTTCGGTAGCCCTGTGGCTTTAGCCCAGGGCGATGCAGCGCACAGACGTACCAAGCGGAGGCGTCTAAAAAGGTGCCAAAAACTGGCCTACTCGGACTCCAACACCACCGGCAACACCATCGGCCGCAAACCGGTCTGCTTCTGCAAAAAGGCGGAAATGTTATTCCGCAGCTGGCGCGAAAGCCCCGCAGAATCCTGCGCGCTATTGCCAGCGAATTCGCGCAGAATCCCTTCCGACCTCTCCCGGATCTGCTCGATCAGCTCAGGGGAGTTCTGCGCATACACAAACCCGCGGCTGATCACCTCGGGACCGGCAATCAACTTGCCCGATTCACCGTCAACCGTCGCCACAATCGTCACCACTCCGTCACCCGAAAGCGTCTGCCGATCGCGCAACACCACCTCGTCGATTGTGCCAACCAGCGAACCATCGACAAAGACCGGCTCACAGGGAATCGAGTCGATGACTTCGACGCTATCCGGCGTGATCTGGATCACTTCGCCCACTCGCGAGATGGTGACCGCGGACGGATCGTACCCGTCAGCCACCGCCATCTCCTCGAAGATGACCAACATCCGCTCTTCGCCATGGAACGGCAGCAGAAAGCGAGCCTTGACCGTACGCATCAATTCCCGAATCTCGGACCGACTGCCATGACCGGAGACATGCACTGTCTCGCGTGCGCTGTAGGCCACATCAGCCCCAAGCCGAAAGAGCTCGTTGATCATCGTGTAGACCGCGACCTCATTTCCCGGAATAGGGTGCGCCGAAACCACCACCGTATCTCCGGGTTCGATCTTCACATCGCGATGCTCGCCCAGCGCCATCCGGTTGAGTGCTGAGCCTGGCTCTCCCTGGCTCCCGGTAACGATGAAACAGAGCTTGTCGTCCTGGTAGTGAATCGAATCGCGCGGATCGAACATCTGCTCGTCATCGATCTTGAGCAGTTCGAGCTCACGCGCAATTCGCGACACGTTCTGCATCCCGCGGCCCACAAAGGCAACCTTGCGGTCTCGAGCGACAGCCGCATCGACCGCTTCCTGCATTCGAGCGACATGCGATGAAAAGGTCGCTACGAAAATTCGCCCATTCGCGCCGTCGAAAATGCGTTCGAAGGCTTCGCCAACTGTCTTCTCCGAAGGCACCCACGGCTCGAACTCGATGTGGGTCGTATCGGAAATGAAAAGCAGCACACCTCGCTCGGCAAACGAGCGCACCTTATCGAGATTCGTGACATGACCGTCGGGAGGTGTCGGATCGAGCTTGTAATCGCCCGTATGCACGATCAAACCCGCGGGCGTGTTGATACCAAAACCGACGCAGTCGGGAATGCTGTGCGTGACCCGAAAGGGTTCGAGCTTGAAGACTCCGCCCTCAAGCACTTCGTCGCCATCGACATCGAACTCGATCAGCTCGACTTCCTTCAGAAGCCCGGCTTCTTTCAGCTTTTCACGGATCAGACCACACGTGAAGCGGGTGGCATAGACCGGCGCCTTGACATCCTTGAGTAAATAGGAGAGCGCGCCGATATGGTCTTCATGTCCATGCGTGATGAAGATGCCGCGTAACTTCGAAGCATGCTCTTTGACATAGTCGAAATTTGGCAAAACGAGATCGATGCCATAGTGCTCGAGAGCAGGGAATCCGACTCCGCAATCGACCACGATCAAATCGTCGTCGTGCTCCAGGACGAACATATTCCGGCCGATCTCGGCTTGTCCACCGAGAAAAATCAGCTTTACCGCATCGCTCACGATTGCGCCCTCCCGTCGGGCAAAACAGAACCCGCGTCATCGGACGCGGGGAAGTCAAAACAAAATAGAGGCATCAAAAGAGTTTGATTTGTTCATGCGCCGGATCGGCATTGGGTGCCGGAGCATTCTCCCGGTCTCGCTCCGATCGAGCCTTTGCAATGATCTTGCCCAGTTGATCGAAATCTTGCTCGATCGCGCCGCGCAACGAACCCTGATGAAGTGCGGCAGCAGGATGGTACATAGGCACAACCGTCCGGCGTCCGAACGTTTGCGGCTGCCCATGAATACGGGAAATACGCTCGTTCGGAAAGTAGCGCGTCATCGAGAAGCGTCCGAGCGTAACCACCACCAGCGGATTGATGGCATCGATTTGCCGGTTCAAATAAGGCGAGCACGCCTCCATCTCGTCAGGAAGCGGATCGCGGTTCCCGGGTGGGCGGCATTTCACCACATTGGTGATGAACACCTCCTCACGCTGGAGTCCGGCTCGCTGAATCAGCTCAGTAAGAAACTTGCCCGAGGCGCCGACAAACGGCAGTCCCTGCTGGTCCTCCTGCCACCCCGGTCCTTCACCGATAAAGAAGACTTCGGCGTTCTCGGGTCCCGCGCCAGGAACTGCATTCGTTCGGCTCTGGGAAAGCTCGCAGAGCGTGCAAACCCGAACTTCGGCCGCGACTTCAGACAGAACGGACATGGTCACTCCCGATCGAACAGGTGCGCACGATGCGCGGGGTCGGACCCGAGTATAGCCAACGATCGACGGAACGTCGGGAATCGAATCGCCCAGCGGCTATCCGAAGAAGCTTTGGATATCGCCCTCGATCATATGCGGCGGCATCCAACCATCATGAGTTTCCGGAACTCGCGTCTCGCCATGCTGAATGTCGATCACGATGTCCTCCCCTGCATCCACAGGTGGTGTCCACCGTTCGAAATCAGTCTCGAATGCGCCATCGATCCACGCCATCAGCGTTGCTTGATCAGGTAACTGACGGTCTGCCATCCAGAGCATCGACGGATGTCCCCAATGCTTATTGAGCCAGCGATCCAGAATGAACGCCTCATCCAGCGTGGCAGCATCCACCTGCAACCGTCCGGAACGCTCCCACCGCTCGAACGAAACGACGAGACGCTCTCGGATACGATCGATCGACTCGCGCCGCCCGATACCGGTCCGGCTCCAGATACGCCCACCCACGACCAGGCACAGTTCCAACCGATCGGGATCCTGAGTCGGCAGAGCTAACAGCAGTGTCGGCCGGCGCTCCATCTCCTGAATCGCGCGGTGGACGCCAGATACCGACTGCAGGGTTTGAATGTCTCGCCGGAGCCGGCGGGCCTGCTCGAAATCGCCATTCGTGGCAGCAGTCTCGAGTTGTTCCCAGATACGCTGGAGCAACGGCGCATCGTCGCCCTCCAGGAATTGCACACAATCCCGCACCCGTTGGGTATAGATCTCTCGATCGGCCTTCCCGGCGCATGGCCCAAGACACTGTTTCAAACTGAGCTTGAGACAGGGAGATCCGTAACTGCGGGCAGTTTTAAAAGAGCGTGTGCAGGTTCGCAATTGAAAGTGCTTATTGAGCAGATCGACCACTTGCCGGGATGCACCGCGATTGCGATACGGGCCGAAGTAGCGCGATCCATCATTCTTCCATTCGGGAGCCAGTAGAATGCGCGGCCAAGGCGATGAGAGATCGACTTTGATGTAGGGATATTGCTCGTGCGAGCGCATCACCTTGTTGTATTTGGGTTGATACCGTTTGATGAGCTGCGATTCCAGCATGAGCGCTTCGAGCTCACTGCCAACCACTCGCACGTCGATCGAAGCGATCGATTCGAGCAGGCCATCCATCTTGCGGGTGTATCCAAGCGGCTGGGAATAATACGACCCCACTCGGTCTCGCAAGTCCTTTGCTTTGCCGACATAGATCACGCGACGGTTGGAATCGAGCATCAAATACACGCCCGGCTTGGAGGGAATCGTCTTCAGGAATTCAGTATCGAGTAATGCGCGTCCACGTCCGATCCCGTCCCGCGGCCGAGTTTCCGGCATGCGAGAAGTCGACTTGAGATCGTCGAGTGACCCGTCCCCTTGCTCCGCCGCAATCCGAAAGAGGACAAGGGCGGCTCGCGCGGACAGCTCGGCATCCCCTTCCGCCCGGTGCAATTTGCGCGGCGCGAGACCAAGAGCAGAAGCGACCTTGTCCAGACTCGCACGCCGCAAATCAGGGATATACCGCATGGCCAATGCCATCGTATCGACTCGATCGTTCACCAATGGCATGCGCCCAGCCCGGCGTAGCTCGGCATTGACGAAACCAATGTCGAAACCGACGTTATGTCCCACGATCAAGGAATCACCAAGGAATTCTTCGATCTTCAACGCGTGATTGGCAAACTTGTCCTGGCTTCGCAGATCGGCGTCGCGAATCCCGGTGAGCTTGGTGATATAGGCAGGCAGTTTTCGTTCGGGATCGAAAAGCATTTGATAGCGCTCGGATGGCTCTCCAGCCGAATAGCGAATCATGCCAATCTCGATCACACGATGAGAAGCAGGGCGCAATCCAGTGGTTTCGACATCGAGTGCAACGAAATCTGGAAACGCAATGTCGATCTGCGGCGCTCCTGCGGAAAGCACCCACTCCCGGTCGCCGCGGACTCGTAACTCGGGCGTCTCCCGCATGACCGCATAGAAGAGCGCGCGCCAGAGTTCCGGAGTGCGTGTTGAGCCGAAGATGTGTCCTATGAGCAGATCTTCGTGCGCCGTCCCGCCCGATGCCGTCACGAAATCCCGGGCGCGTTGCGACAGAAAGAGACGAGCATCCATCGATTCGCCTTGTAGCTCGACATTCGGAATGGGACGTTGTCGGGGGTCTCGACGGGGCTTCATCATATGATCGGTGGGCTGCCGGGGAACAGCACCATGCTAGAATGTCTGTTCGTATCGTACGTTCACTATACACCACCGATTCAGGCCCCGCCGGTGTCCACAGGAAGCACCAGATGAATGATCAGGCCGATCGCGCGCGGCTCGAAATCCTCCGAAAGGACCTCGACCGTTGGAGCTATGAGTATCACGTCCTCGATCAACCAACCGTCTCCGATGCCGATTACGACGAGGCAATGCGCGAACTTCTACGCATCGAGGACGCCAACCCGGAGCTCGTGACTCCCGAATCGCCCAGCCAACGGGTGGGCGCGCCGGCGCAATCAGTATTCGCAAAAGTCATACATCCTGTACCAATGCTCTCTCTCAGTAACGTGTTCGATCGCGCAAGCCTGGACGCCTGGTATGGACGTGCCCAGCGCGCGGCTGGCCGCCAGGAGATGACGCTCGTCACTGAGCCAAAGATCGACGGACTGGCCATCGCGCTCACCTATGTGCATGGTGTTCTGGAGGTTGGGGCAACCCGGGGAGACGGGTACGTCGGCGAAAACGTAACGGCTAATTTGCAAACGATTAAGACCATCCCCTATCGCCTGAAAGAATCTGCCGACTATCCAGTTCCCTCCCGCATCGAAGTGCGCGGTGAGGTGTATATGAGGAAGTCGGATTTCGAGGCCCTGAACACGCGCATTCTGGAATCAGGCGGTGAGCCGTTTATGAATCCGCGCAACTCTTCCGCTGGAAGTCTGCGCCAAATCGATCCACGCAAGACGAAAGAGCGACCGCTGAGTTTTTACACGTGGGACATCGGCTATCTCGAGGGATTCCCCCGACCTGATAGTCACTACGACACGTTGCAAATGTTGATCCAGTATGGGTTCGAAACCGCACCTGATCCAGAACGACACGAATCGATTGAGTCGGTTTGGGCGCGTTGCGAATGGTGGTTGGATCGTCGCGATGCCCTCGACTTCGAGATAGATGGCGTTGTCACGAAGATCGACGCGGTTCACCTTCAAGATGAGATCGGTATCATTTCGCGAGAACCGCGCTGGGCAACCGCGTTCAAGTTTCCGGCAATCCAGAAAACAACCCAGGTCGAGGACATCGTCGTCACCGTGGGTCGAACTGGAACCCTCAACCCGACTGCGTTCCTGTCTCCGGTCAACATTGGCGGGGTAACCGTCCGGCGGGCAACGTTGCACAACGAGGACGAAATCGCCCGTAAGGACATTCGCATTGGCGATTGGGTGGTGGTCCAACGCGCCGGTGATGTCATCCCCCAGATCGTCAAGGTGATCACCGAAAAGCGCACTGGCGACGAAGTTCCCTTCGCTATGCCAGCACTGTGTCCTGTCTGCGCGACGCCGACTAAACGAGATGAAGGCGTAGCGATGCGCTACTGCCCCAACTCAGCGTGCCCGGCCCGCATCCGCGAAGGTCTGCACCATTTCGTTTCACGAGGCGCAATGGATATCGTCGGACTGGGAGACAAGCTGGCGGATCGCTTCGTCGACCTGGGATGGATTCACGACTTCGGCGACATCTATCAGCTCGATTGGGAACTTGTCGCGAACCTCGAAGGACTCGGCGAAAAAAGTTCCGAAAATCTGAGAAAGTCGGTCGATGCATCGAAAACGCGACCGATCTCGCGACTCTTGGCTGGACTCGGAATCCCGCATGTTGGCGAGCGTAATGCGGCAATGCTCGCGAAGCGATTTCACTCCATTCCCAACTTGCAGACGGCGACCCTGGAGCAAGTGCTCGAAGTACCGGGGATGGGCGGGATCGTCGCACAGAGCGTCATCGATTTCTTTGCAGATCCAAGCAATGAGAAGGTGATCGAAAAGCTTGCCGCTGCCGGAGTGAGCATGTCGGACGGTGAACCGGAAGCGGACGAGCCTGGCCCGCTCACCGGCAAAACCTTCGTGTTGACCGGACGCCTGGAAACACTTTCCCGCGGCGAGGCCGAAGGACTCTTGCGAAACCTGGGCGCTTCCGTCGCCGGATCAGTCTCGAAAAAGACCAGTTTTGTGGTTGCGGGAGAAGATGCGGGCAGTAAAGCGGATAAAGCGAAGGAGCTCGGCGTGCCAATTCTCTCCGAGCAGGATATGCTCTTATTGGTGAATAAGAGCTAATACACGCACGCCGAGGAGCGAGTATGACCGGCTATTCGGTTCCGTCCAGAGAAGACGATCCGGTGCATACCGTGCGCACCATTGGTCGCCTGTCGCAGATGCTCATCGAGCTCCGGGATGAGTATGTTGCTCGGCCACGTGCGGAAACACTGGCGCAGATCGAGCAACGTCTCGATGACCTCATGATGCAACGAGATGCGCTGCGCGCACGGATCGACCACGCAAACGAATCTGCTGACCACTGACCTACTTCGCTACCGTCGAACCCGGCTTGACGAGTGGGATCCCGTCGGCGCAAAGTGGACATTCGTCGGCGGTCCAGCTCGTGATTTCGAGCGACAGCAACGGAATTAGCGGAATCTCGCCAAATTGAACTGAGCCGCCGCTGCGATCTGCCAGCACCGCGATACCCACCACGTCCACTGAGTGCGCCTTGAGCGCATTGAGCGTCTCGGCAACCGATCCACCGGTCGTCAAGATGTCATCGATGACGAAAATTTTGCTTCCCGCTTCAAAAACGGTGCTGCGTTTGATCTCCCTGCCGGAGAGCCCTTCACCGCTGCGTTCTGCGTAGGCTGCTGGTAATCCAAGTTGACGCGCAAGCTCGAACGCGAGCAGTATCCCGCCGGTCGTCGGACCAACGATGACATCGATTTCCCAGCCGCGCAGTTGTGCAGCGAGCGGTTCGAGAACCTCAGAGGTTGCACCCGGATTTCGTAACAAGTCGAACTTTTCGAGATAGCGGTCGCTGTGTCTACCTGAGGCAAGCAGAAAGTGACCCTGCTTAAGTGCGCCCGCGTCGACAAAAAGTTGTTCGAGATCGACTGTCATCGCTCCCTATCCTGCGAAATAGAATGCGGTGCCGAAAATCAGGTATACCGCAATGAGCTGTGCGCCCTCGAGCCAGTTCGACTCGCCGTCCTGCGAGATGGTGACTGCCAGAAGCACCGCCGCAATCAGTGCAATTAACTCCCAGGCATTGAACACCATAGGAATGGGTTTGTTGATGAGCTCTCCAACAAGTACCAGTACTGGCGCTACGAAGAGCGCAACTTGTAAACCGGAACCCAGCGCTATGCCCAGGCTGAGATCCATATCGTTGTTGTAGGCGGCCTTTACCGCTACCAGGTGTTCCGCAACATTGCCAACCAGCGGTACGATGATAAGCCCGATGAAGATATCGCTCAAACCCCACGACTCGGCGGTGGGCTCCAGCACTCCGACAAGGATTTCACTCATGATCACTACGGCGATCGTGGCGCCAACCAGCAACCCGATAGCCAACCGCAACGACATGGTCGCCTTTTCTTCGTGACTGGAACGGCGTTTGGAATTTCCCTTTTGGAAGAGTGTGAAGTAGAGAAAGGCTGCGTAAACGATGAGCATAATGAGGGCGACTCCGTCGCTCAACCGCTCGGCGTCATGCAAATCGAGCCGTACTCCATCAGCGTTGGTCAACCAAAAGAGGCCGGGAACCACGAGCGAGATGACCGCCAATGTCATCATCGTGGCGTTGGTGGACGCCTCTCGCGGATCGAAGGTTTGAATGCCATTTTTGAGTCCACCGACCAGCAGCGAAGCCCCAAGAACGATCAGAATATTGCCTATGATTGATCCAGCGATACTGGCGCGAACGACGCTATTCAAGCCTTCCCGCAGGGCAGCGAATGCGATGATCAGCTCAGCAAGATTCCCGAGCGTGGCGTTGAGAAACGAACCAACCTTTGGACCGGTATAAATTGCCGTTTCTTCGGTGGCGGTGCCCAGGACACCTGCAAGTGGAATGAGGCTAAGCGCGCTCAGGACAAAGATGAGTGAATGCCCGCCGATGCCAAGGAAATGGAGTGCAATGGTGATCGGCACCAGAATGAGCATGCCATAGAGGACCTTCTGGACCATACCCCTTGCCTCCTGATTCGCGTTGGTCTGCTAGTAGCCGGTTCCCGTTTCACGATACGCGGTGATTGGTTGCACGGTATACACCTCGGTGGCTCGTTCCATCGCTCCCACCATAGCCCGGGCCGTGTCGATCGAGGTAATGCAAGGGATTCCCCGTTCTACGGCGGCGCGTCGGATTTCCAGCCCATCGAGAAATTCTTTGTCTGCGGGCCCGGGCGTGTTGATAACTCCGTCCACAACCCCCAATAGAATGACATCGACGACATCTGGTTTACCACGACCGATGCGTTTCGTCACCATTTGAACAGGCATACCGGCACGCTCGATCATGGCGGCAGTGCCTTCTGTGGCGTAAAGCTTGTAGCCCTGTCGCACGAGCGAATTGATCATCTCGAGCGAATCGGCTTTGTCCTCATCCGCGAGCGAAATCAGGATCGAGCCTTGCGGTGGCAGCGAAAGTCCTGCGCCGATCAACGCTTTGTAAAAGGCAGAGTCGAAATTGCGATCGATGCCCATGACTTCGCCGGTCGATTTCATTTCCGGACCAAGGTTGACTTCTACACCACGTAACTTGGCCATTGAAAAAACTGGCGCCTTGACGGCTACGAGCGGTTGGCGCGGCCAGAGACCTCCGGGGAAGCCTTGTTCCGCCAGAGTCTTGCCAAGCATGATGTTGGTGGCGAGACGAACCATGGGAACGCCGGTCACCTTGCTCATAAATGGAACGGTGCGCGACGATCGCGGGTTGACTTCCAGCACGTAGAGCCGTCCGCCATGAATGACGTACTGAATATTTATGAGTCCGCGAGCCCCGATTGCGATTGCAATGCGGGTGGTGTAGTCGACGATCGTCTCGATTTCGGCCGGAAAGAGTCTGATCCCAGGATAGACCGCAAACGAGTCACCGGAATGCACACCAGCACGCTCGATATGCTCCATGATCCCGGGGATCAGGACATCCGTGCCGTCACAAATGGCGTCGACCTCGACCTCTTTCCCGAGAAGATATTTATCGACGAGCACCGGCCGATCACTTGTCATCATAGTCGCGTTGCGGATATATCGAGAAAGTTGTTCCGAGCTGTAGACAACTTCCATTGCTCGACCGCCGAGAACGTAGGAGGGTCGCACCAGCACTGGGTATCCGATGCGCTCGGCCACCGCTTCCGCATCGTTCAGCGTGGTTACCGCAGCACCGTTCGGCTGCGGAATCCCTAATCCGCGAAGAAAAGCTTCGAAACGATAACGATCCTCCGCAAGATCGATCGAATCCTGCGATGAGCCGAGAATTTCAGCTCCGCGATCGGTCAACGGCTCGGCAAGATTAATGGCGGTTTGGCCCCCAAACTGGACGATGACCGGCGGCCCAGCCCCCTCGCCATTGGGACGCTCATGCTTGATGACCGAATCGACGCTTTCCGCATCGAGCGGTTCGAAGTACAGCCGGTCAGACGCATCGAAGTCAGTCGAGACAGTTTCCGGATTCGAGTTGATCATGATGGAAGCGACGCCAGCGTTCTGCAACGCACGAGCCGCATGAACCGAGCAGTAGTCGAACTCGATTCCCTGTCCAATCCGAATTGGCCCGGATCCGATAACCAAAGCGCGTTCGCCCTCGATCGGGGTCGCTTCGTTCTCTTCCTCGTAGGTTGAATAAAAGTATGGAGTGGACGCCTCGAACTCCCCGGCGCAGGTATCCACCATCTTGTAGACGGGCGTCATGCCGAGGCCAATGCGGTATTCGCGAACAGCTTGCTCTGACTTCCCGATCAAAGTCGCGATTTGCCGGTCGCTAAAACCTGCACGTTTGGCGGTCCAGAGAAGCTCCGGATCGAGATCGTCTTCCGTTGCGGCGATGGTTCGCTCGATTTCGACGAGCCCAAGCATTTTCTCCAGGAACCACTCATCGATCTTCGACCAATCGTGAATTGTGGCGACCGTTGTACCAGCGCGCAACGCTGCCATAACGGCCCACAGGCGCAAGTCATTTGGCTTTCGGATCAATCCCTCGATGTGTTCCGGAGTCCATTTTGGGTCGACCCACGCAAGGTCACGCGCGTGACCTTCGAGTGAGCGCACGGCTTTCTGCAGTGAACCTTCGAACGAGCGATCGATGGCCATGACCTCACCGGTCGCCTTCATCTGTGTATTAATCGTGCGATCGGCGCGTACGAATTTATCGAATGGCCAACGCGGGATCTTGACGACAGCGTAGTCGAGCGCTGGTTCGAATGCGGCGGTGGTCTTTTCCGTGACCGCGTTACGGAGCTCATCGAGGGTTCTGCCGATGGCGATCTTGGCCGCGAGACGCGCGATGGGATATCCAGTCGCCTTGGACGCCAAAGCCGAAGAGCGACTCACGCGCGGATTGACTTCGATAACGGAATAGTCATAGGAATCGGGATCGAGTGCGTACTGAATGTTGCAACCGCCCTCGATCTCGAGCGCCCGAATGATCTTGAGCGCCGACGAGCGAAGCATCTGATACTCGTAATCGGAAAGGGTTTGGGAAGGAGCCACGACAATCGAGTCGCCGGTATGGACACCCATGGGATCGAGGTTTTCCATATTGCAGATGGTGATGCAGGTATCCAGGCGATCCCGCATTACTTCGTACTCGATCTCTTTCCATCCGGTGAGATCGCGTTCGAGCAGAATTTGATTGATGGGACTGGCATTGAGACCGCTCGCCACGATGCGATCGAGTTCCTCTGGCGTGGTGGCGACACCACCGCCGGTGCCTCCCAGCGTGAACGCCGGGCGAATGACAAGCGGCAGAGGCACGATCTCAGCAAATGCGTACGCTTCCTCGATCGAGTGAACGATGGCGCTGTCGACTGCCGGCTCACCAATCTCAGCAAGCATCGCCTTGAATAGCGCGCGATCTTCAGCACGCTTGATAGCAGAGAGTTGGGTGCCGAGAAGCTTTACCCCGTAGCGGTCGAGAATGCCGAGCTCGGCGACTTCGACAGCCAGATTCAGGCCGGTTTGCCCGCCGAGGGTGGGCAGGAGGCCGTCCGGGCGCTCGCGTTGAATGATGCGGCGGATGACCTCAGGTTTGAGCGGCTCGATGTAGACCGCATCGGCGACATCCTCGTCGGTCATGATGGTAGCCGGATTGGAGTTGACCAGGATCGTGCGGATCCCCTCTTCGCGCAACGCGCGACACGCCTGCGTGCCGGCATAGTCGAACTCAGCGGCTTGACCGATAACGATCGGCCCCGAACCCAGAACAAGGACGCTGCGAATCTCGGTACTCACGCTGCTTTTCTTGTCCTCACCATAGTTAGAAAGTCGTCGAAGAGATTGCTGCTATCCCATGGGCCAGGTGAGGCCTCGGGATGGAATTGGACGGAAATGATTGGCAGGCTGGCATGGCGCAAGCCTTCAACACTGCGGTCATTGAGATTTACGATCGCGACTTCCCATTCCTTTGATACAGGCAGGGTCGCGCCATCGACGTAGAAGCCGTGGTTTTGCGCGGTAATTGAGACCTGACCGGTGCGGAGATCCTTGACGGGATGGTTGCCACCGCGATGTCCAAATTTCAGCTTGCCGGTGTCGGCGCCAATGGCGCGAGCGAGGAGTTGATGCCCGAGACAGATACCGAAGTAGGGAATGTCGGCATCCAATGTCGCGTGAACGACATCCAGTCCGCTGTCAAGATTCTTGGGATCACCCGGTCCCGGCGAAACTACGATGCCATCGGGCGAGAGCGCCTGAATATCTGCGAAGGGGGTGCCGTAGGGAACGACCGAAACCTGTGCCCCACGGTCGACCAGTGATTGGACGATGTTAAATTTGACACCGCAGTCGACAATGACAATATGCGGACCAGACCCAATCCCATACTGCTGAACATGGTCGTCGCCCACCATCCCAACCACATCCCAATCGCCGGGAAGGCGTGCCGATTGTGCCCGTTCGATGAGGTCGTCGTCCGAGACGCCCTTGGCTTTACGCACCAGCACACCGCGAATATCGCCACTCGTACGGATGTGGCGCGTAAGGGCACGGGTATCGATACCGTAAATGCCGGGAATCTTGTTCTCTTCTAAATACGCGTCGAGCGTTCCCTCTGAGCGCCAGTTACTCGGCAGGCTACAAAGCTCGCGCACGATCAGGCCAGAGATCCAGGGCTGGCGAGATTCCGAATCTGCTGCATTGACACCGTAGTTCCCAATGAGCGGATAGGTCATGCAGACGATCTGTCCAGCAAAGGAAGGATCGGTGCAGACTTCCTGATAACCGGTCATCGAGGTGGTAAAGACAACCTCACCATCGGAGTCGACATCAGCGCCAAAGCCGCGGCCACGGAAGATCGTTCCATCCGCCAGGGCAAGTGCAGCATCCCAGGCTGGGAGATATCGGGTTCCGTTCACAGTGGCATCAGGCGGCAAAACGCAGCTCCCCATCGACAATCGTATAGCGGTTTCGGCCCTGTAAGGTCATACCGAGCAGCGGCGTGTTCGCGCTCTTTGTTCGCAATTTGGCAGCATCGACCTGCCACGCTTCGTTCGGATCAAAAATCGTGAGATCGGCGGGTGCCCCGACGGCAAGCTGACCTCGATCACTACGAAGCACACGAGCGGGGTTGTAGCTCATCAGACGGACAAGATCGAGGTAACTAAGACGACCAGCTCGTATGAGCGCCAACATCATCGGGAGGCCGAATTCCAGGCCACTCAACCCAGACGCGGCGGTCTGAAATTGTCCACGAACTTTATCCGTAGCGGCATGCGGCGCGTGGTCGGTGGCGACAATATCGAACGTCCCATCGGCGATGGCTGCGAGCAAGAGCTCGGTATCGCGTTGCGGTCGAAGCGGTGGATTCACCTTGGTATTGGGGTGGGCCGGCTCAGCCTGATTACCCGCCGGTTCGTCCACATTGACAAAGCGGCGGCTCCCTGCAACCCATTCATCCGTCATGAGGAGATGATGTGGCATCGCTTCAGCAGTGACGTGGACACCACTGGCTCTGGCTTGACGGATCATGTCGATGCCAGCGCCGGTGCTGACGTGCAGGGCGTAAAGCCATCCGCCCGTTTTGGCGGTGAGCTCCAGGTCGCGCGCCAGTATGTTTTCCTCAGCGAGCGCTGGAAGACCCTTCAACCCGAGACGGGAGGAAACGTCGCCCTCATGCAAGGAACCGCCCATGAGCGATTTGTCTTCGCAATGGACCATCACAGGACGATGCAGGGTTTTACTCGCCTCGAGGGCTTCGGTCATGATGCCAGGATCGTCGCAACTATCGCCATCGTCGGAAAAACCGATGGCGCCGGCGTCGGCCACCTCCGCATAATCAACCGCCTTGATGCCAAGCCGCCCGACGGAAATTGCCGCAATCGGTAGGACATTGACAATGGCTTCGGCAGCGATCTTCTCGTAGAGCAGATCGAGAGATTCCCGGGAGTCCAGAGTTGGCCGCGTGTTCGGCATGCAACAGATCGTCGTGAAGCCGCCAGCAGCAGCGGCCGCTGTGCCGGTGGTGATTGTTTCTTTGTTATCGAATCCGGGTTGGCGGAGATGGACGTGCATATCGATCAGGCCCGGTGTAACCACCAGACCTTCAGCATCGATTTCCGAATCACCCGAGCCGGTCGGGATCGAACCAATGGCGGCGATACGACCATTCTCCAGAAGAAGATCGGCAGCGCCGTCGAATCCAGAACCAGCGTCAACGACGCGGCCATTACGTATGACTATCGATCCGGGAAGTTTTGACACTGGGGATTCCGTGCGCACAAAAAACCGCACCTCGGTTCGATCGACGACCGGGACGCGGCAACCACGTACAACATTGCTCGAAGTTTGCGAGGGCGGGCTGCTCCCGCTGCATCCTGAGATCCAAGGATACGGGCATTCCTCAGAAACTGCAACGAATCATGCCGCTGTGGTTCGTCGAGCGCAGTTCGCGTTGCCGCCATCGGCTCATATTTCTCTAATCTGCCAGCAATTGCCAACTCAGAACACTTCGCAAAGCGTTGCACCTCGAAACCCAGATACTTACGACATGAATGCAGTGCCGAACATCAGAACCGCGCCTCCATGCGCTTTAGAAGTGGGTACATCGTTCAACTCCCGTACAATCGAAGGATGAAATCTGCACGACCCATATCGGAAGAAGCTTGCCAAAAAATCGATGCTGTTTGGGCAAGGCTGGGTGAGCATTATGGTCATCCTGGCATAGATCCGAGCGGAGACCCAATTGGTGAGCTGGTGCAGACGATTCTCTCCCAACACACGACCGATGTGAGCTCAGCCAAGGCGTATGTCGAGCTGCGGTCACGATTTCCAACCTGGAACTCGGTCGAACATGCGCAGATGGAAGAAGTCGCCGATGCAATCCGGTTCGCCGGACTGCCGCGCCAGAAGGCAAACACGATCCAGGCAGCTTTGCGCGAGTTTGGGGACGCCGATTTGCACTCGCTGGCCTCATTGCCGGTAGCGGAGGCACGGTCGCAGCTTACTGCCGTGCGCGGTATCGGAGACAAGACCGCCTCTTGCGTGTTGTTGTTCGCACTCGGGATGCCGGCACAACCTGTCGATACCCATATCGAACGTGTCAGCAAGCGGATTGGAACCACAAACGGGGAGAAGAGCGCCGCTGGTATTCAGCATGTGTACGAGGCATGTTTGCCCGCGGACGGCCAAACCATGTTCGCGTTTCATGTCGATCTGATCAGGCATGGTCGGGAGATTTGCACCGCGCGAGCGCCAAAGTGTTCCCAGTGCATGATGACGGATATCTGCGACTTCTTTGCCGTCAACGCGAAGGTAGCGTCCTGAGATGTCGCCTCCCGCCACCCGACTGGTACTTGTGCGACATGGGCAGACGTCGGCCAACACCGCTCGGCTGTTGAGCGGCTCGACCGACTTGCCGCTCGACGCAACCGGTGAACGGCAAGCGCAGCTCGTGGCTCGACGGGTTGCCGAAGAAATCGACGCACACGCGCTCGTGTCGAGTCCGCTCGTCAGGGCGCGATCGACCGCAACTGCCATCGGGAACCTCACCGGATTGTCGATCCAGGAATCTCCCGACCTCCGCGAGGTGCATTTCGGCGACTTCGAAGGCCTAACCGTGGCACAGGTCGAGGAGAACCATCCCCATATCGCGCTGCAAATGCTCGACCCGCACAATACGGCGCTGCGCTGGCCAAATGGCGACCATATGCATGAGTTTTATCAGCGAACTCAGGGAGCCTTCGCGGCAATTGCCGAAGAGCATGCTCGCAAGACCGTTATCGTGGTGGCGCACGGCGCGGTCATCGGTGGGTATCTCCGCTATGCGACCGGTCATCCTATCAACGCATGGCGTACGTTTAGCTTACGGAATTGCTCACTATCGCTCGTCGAAGTAATCGACGGAAATCCCCGAGTGGTCTTCGCGAACGATTGCGATCATCTTGACGATGGGGTTGCACTGGCCGAGGAGGCGAAGCGGCCATGAAACTCACCGTATTAGGAAGTGCTGCTGCGGGAGCGAATGCCGGATCGGGATGTAGTGGATACCTGGTGCAATCGGGAGTCACCAAGGTACTCATCGATTGCGGTGCTGGCACGGTTCAGGAATTGAAGCGCTCGCTGGACGTGCGCGACCTCGATGCCATCATCATCTCTCACATGCATTTGGATCACATTCTCGATCTGGTGACCTTACGGGCAGCGTACCGGTATGCACCCGAACCGTTCGATGGGCGCATTCCCCTGTGGCTTCCTCCCGGTGGTGCCGAAATCCTTGACAGCTTGGCGGCTCCCCTGGATCTGGATCATCACTCTCCCCTCTTTTTCGATCAGGTCTACTCGACCGCGGAGTACAACCCGTTCGATTCGCTCCTGTTGGGCGAAATTTCCATCGACTTCGCTCCGGCTCATCACGCCATGCCGGCTTGGGCAATGCGGATTGCGCGGGTCGGGTCAGAATCGGCCATTGGCTTTAGCTCGGATACGGGCCCGGTCACCCATCTGGCTGCGTTTCTCCAGGGAGTGGCTGCGTTGGTCTGCGAAGCGACCCTTTTAAAAAGTGACGTGTCTCCAATCGAAAGAGGACATTTGACAGCCCAGGAAGCCGGCCGGTTGGCGCAGACCTGCCATGCAAAGAGATTGGTTCTGACGCACACCTGGGACGAGCTCGGTCCAAATCGATTGCTGGAAGACGCGAGTGCGGCATTCGGCGGCCAGGTCGAGATCGCGTGGCCGGGAATGGAGATCTCAATCTCATGAGCCAGCGGGCAACGTATTCGATCGGACACTGGACAGACCACGAGGCACTCACTGGATGCACTGTCCTGCTTTTCGACGGCCTGGTGCCAACCGCCTTCGAAGCTCGAGGTGGCGCGCCCGGTACCCGGGAAACCGACTTGCTGCGATCGAGCGCATCCGTCCGAGCTGTCGACGCCATTCTCCTTGCCGGTGGAAGCGCGCCCGGACTGAGCGCGGCCGACGGCGTGGTGCGCTTCCTTCAGGAGCGCCAGCGAGGATTCCCGACCGTAGCCGGACCGGTTCCGATTGTTCCGGCGGCGATCATTTTCGATCTCGCGGTTGGAGCCCCGATTTCACCTCGCGCTGACGACGGTTACACCGCTTGCCTGGCGGCCGTCTCACCAGATTTGATCCAACGTGGGAAGGTCGGCGCTGGCGTCGGAGCACGCGTGGGAACGATTCATCCGGAGTTGCAACCGGGTCGAGGCGGATTCGGCGCTGCCTCGGTCACGTGCGCGGCCGGTACAGTCTCTGCCTACATGGTCGTGAACGCGGCGGGAGAGATCATTACTCCCGATACGCGCGTTGACATGCGTTCGCTGCTGTTACAAGCGCGCCTGCCGGGAGAAGGGCGTGAGTCGACCACTATCGGAGTTCTGGTCACCGATGCCGCAGTCGACCATCGAACCCTGGAGCGGATGACCATCGCGGGACACGATGGCATGGCGCGCATGATTCGACCGTGCCATACAGCGGTCGATGGTGATGCGATATTCACGTGCGGTCTACAGCGGGGTCCATGCGACGTGATGACGACGATGGCGCTTTGCCTCGCGGCAGAGCTGGCGGTGGAACAGGCAATTCTCGATGCCGTCATCTCGTGATGATGACGAAGAACGCAGCCAATGCGGTGGTATCATCGGTTGGAATCAAAAACATCAAGTTCGGAACCGACTTCATTGAATAGCACGAACTCCGATGACTTACCTCTCGACACCACAATTCCTGCTCTCTACCTCCAGTAGCCCGATCCTTTCCGGAACGTCGTATATGGAGATTGGGAGCCGATTGCCGTTGAGCGGCATCGATCTGGACAACTACGGTTCTTTCCGCACGAAGCTGCAGCGATGGAGTTCGGTGCCAGCGGATGAGACGGATCGTATTCGCACTGTCTGGGTTCCTGCCGATGCTCCCTACCTAAAAAGTTCTGAGATCGAGGAGATTGGCCCGGTCCGTTTGAAAGGCGGGAGTCGCCCCACGGTGGTGATCGATCGTCCCGACCGGAGATCTCGGGACGATCTTGCCACCCAGGTTGCGACCGCTATCCGTTTGCGACAACTGACCAGTGAGCAGTGCCGGGTTGCCATTGCCGTGCGTCCCTATCACCCAAATGGAGTTCGAGCCCATCTGAGCCAGATTGGCGGTTTGCGCATGCAGGCTTCGGAATGGGATATCGATATCGCGCTCGATCTCAGCCGAGAAGTTGATTGGCTGTGGGAAACCGAGGCATCGATCTACCGGATGATGTCGTCTCTCCGGTTGCTGAGGATTGGAAATACCGCGGGAACGTTGGATGGTCGTTTCCGGGCATCATTGACCGATCGTGCATTGTCGTCGTGTGCTGAGCTTGGCTACGACGGAATGATCAGCCTGGTAACGCCAGTTCCCTGGTGGCACTGGCGCAACGAGCGGACCGTCGAAGCGTTCTGCCGCGATGCAACCGGCCGGGTGGTACGGAAGTTTTCGCGGATTTCTTCCAGCGGAGAATTTACGACTGAGATCTCCGCTCCCGTGGAATTCGAGTAGCGTCGAGTTCTTCTTCTTCGAGACATCGTGCGCATGCGCCCAATGGCACATTCTGTCTCAGTCGACGTGCAGTTCTAGCTGAACAAAAAAACGGCGGCGCTCTTCGGCGCCGCCGTTTCTCGTTTGGATGCGATGTACTGCAGCGAGATTATCGCTTGGTGTACTGAGGTGCCTTGCGAGCTCGCTTGAGGCCGACCTTCTTGCGCTCTTTGACGCGGGCGTCTCGAGTTAGGAGACCAGCACTCTTGAGCGGACCACGAAGCTCGTCATCCGATTTCGCGAGGGCGCGTGCGATTCCATGGCGAACCGCTCCGGCCTGACCAGAGGTGCCGCCGCCAACTACTTTGACGATGACGTCATAGGAGTTAGTGGTTTGAGTGAGCTCGAGCGGTTGCAGAACGGTGATGTGGAGCAGACCGCGACCACCGAAATAGTCTGTCATTTCCTTGCCATTGACCTGGATCGATCCGCTGCCCGGATACATCCGAACGCGGGCGACTGCTTCTTTACGCCGCCCAGTTCCATAGAGATAACGTTGCTTGGTATCAACCATATGATGACTCCCTTACCGGCCTAGACGGCCATGTCCTTTGGCTGCTGGGCTTCGTGCGGATGAGACGAGCCGGCGTAGACCTTCAGCTTCTTGAGCTGATCCTCACCGAGAGCGTTCTTCGGGAGCATCCCTTTCACCGCGAACTTGATGATGCGCTCAGGATGCTGCTGACGCATGTCGCGCAGCGAAACCTGGGTGAGACCGCCGGGATAACCAGAGTGGCGGCTGTAAAGCTTTTCGCGCTCCTTGTTGCCGGTGACTGCAATCTTGTCGGCATTGATAACGACGACGTAATCGCCCATGTCCATATGCGGGGCGAAGGTCGGCTTGTTCTTACCGCGCAAGGTACTGGCAATCACGGTGGCAAGGCGACCGAGAGTCTTACCCTCTGCGTCTACGACATACCAATCGTGATGTACATCTCTCGCTCGCGGCGACCAGGTTCTGCGTTCCATCTTCTTTTCCTGACTCCCCGGCTCGAAGCCGGCCATTCGGCCGGTTCCGCTAGGCCTCCGGCTGCTCGTTTTCATATCCGACCGCCCAGAGTGTCAACCCTTCGGCCGGGACATTTTTTGGCGCTAAGCGCCGGTCCTTTGCGATAAACAACTCATCGATCAGTTCCGGTGGACGTGCGCCACGCCCGATTTCGATCAGGGTTCCCACGATTCCACGAACCATACGTGGCAGGAACCCATTCGCCACGATTCGGACGTCGATTAGCGTCCCTTCTTTCCGGTTTGCGCCCCACCAGCTTTCTCGTTCCCGTACGGTGCAAATCTGCACAATACGAGTCGATCCATGTTGGCGATCTTTACGGCTCGACCACGGGACGCCTTCGCCTCCCGATGCGAATGCCGCGAAGTCGTGCTCCCCGACGATGCGATTGGCTGCGTCCGCCATGCGAACGAGGTCGAGTTGTTGGGGAAAGACCCACACATACCCATCCGCGTTCGGCTGGCGGGTTCCAGCCCAGATGCGATACCGGTATTCGCGCCAGGAGGCAGAGTATCGCGCATGGAAACCCTTTGGCTCCAGTTGCGCCTCCTGCACCGCGATGTCCAACCCGAGATGGGCATTCATCGCTTTCGGCAGCTGCCGGATATCAACCCGGATTCCCTCGCGGGAACAGCTGGCCACCTGTCCGGCGGCATGCACACCGCGATCCGTGCGGCCTGCAAGATGAATTGGGATGGCCTTGCCGGCAATCTCCTCGAGCGCTCGTTCCAGTTCTCCCTGAACGGTTCGCACGCTCTCCTGACGCTGCGACCCGACGAATTTCCGGCCATCGTAGCTCACCCGCATGCGGATGATTCCGACGACCGGAACGTCGAATCGCTTCTTATTCGACAAACTCGATCAGCGCCATCTTCGCGGCGTCACCGCGACGAGGCTCCAACTTCGAGATGCGGGTATATCCACCGGGTGTGGATTCATATCGCGGCGCGATGATTTCGAAGAGCTTGGTCGTCGCGAGCGGATTGTCGATCTTGGTCATGATCAGATGACGATTCGCGTGCGAGTCTTTGCGCGCGATGGTTATCAGCTTCTCAATCACCGGACGAAGATCCTTCGCCTTGGCCTCAGTGGTCGTGATCCGCTCGTGAAGGATCATCGAGATCGCGAGTTGACGGAAGAGCGCCTGGCGCTGTGCTGGATTACGACCGAGTTTACGGCCAGACTTTCTGTGTCGCATGGAATTACTCCTCGTCCTCCAGGTCGCCGCCGATGCCGCGCTCCTGAAGCGCCCGCAAAGCGGCGGCCATATCGTCGATGTCCTCATCGTCAGTGTCGATCGCTGCGGCAGCCCCGCCGATCTGTGCGTCTTCCGGCCAGTAGCCATACTCGATTAGCTTGTCGCGCAGCTCATTAAAGGAGCGCGGGCCAAAGTTGCGGATCGACATGAGCGTGTCGGCGTCCATGGAGAGCACGTGCCCTACCGTCTCGATACCGCGGCTGCGGAGCGCATTGGTCACGCGCGGAGACAGCCCCAAATCGGTCAGGCGGGTGTTTTGCACCTCTTCCGGAATCGTTGGGCCAGATGCCGTTTCGGTTGCAGATGGTGCACGATTGAACTCGGCGAACACCTTGCCGTGCTCGACCAGGATTTGGGCGGCTTCGGAAAGCGCATCGTCGGGTTCGATGGTCCCATCCGTCAGAATCTCGAGGATCAAGCTGTCGAAGTTCGTCTGCTGCCCAACGCGAGTGTTTTCGACGACGTAGTTGACCTTTTGAATCGGGGTGTAGATTGCATCGATAGGAATCTCCCCGAGGGCGAAAGTTTCCTGCGACTCCGCTTCGCGGTAGCCACGGCCTCGATTCACCCAGAGATCCACATCAAGTACGGCATCCGCTGAGGTCAGGGTCGCAATTGCCTGATCAGGGTTAATGACATCGACCTCGGTCGGCCATGCGACATCGCCGGCCGTCACGATCCGGTCGCCCGTACCATCTCCGCGCACATACAAATGCGCGCGCACGTCGCCATTGATATCCTGAACACGGCGCAAGCGAACCTTTTTCAGGTTCAGCACAACCTCAGTGACATCTTCGCGGACGTCCTTAACCGTCGAGAACTCATGCCACACGCCGTCGATGCGTACGCGCGAAATGGCCACGCCTTCCAACGACCGCAGCAGAATTCGACGGAGGGCGTTCCCAAGCGTAGTGCCGTAACCAGGTTCCAGCGGCTCGACGCGATAGCGGCCGTAATTCTCGCCTTCGGCGACAGTTTCAATTGTAAATCCAGGTCGCTCCAACAATGGGAACTGCCTCCTTAAAGATAAGTAGATCGCTCGCGAGCATCAGATGTCGCCCCGCTGGACCCTAGTGGTCCAGCGGGGCGAATGGGTATTAGCGGCTGTAGTACTCGACGATGAGCGCTTCGTTGAACTGCGGGATCTCCATTTGATCCCGGCCCGGCAGCGTGATCACACGACCGCTGAGTTCGTTCGGAGTGACCGAGAGCCATTCGGGAGCCTGCTTGCTTTGCAGCAGATCAGTGGCAGTAGAGAAATATTCGCGGTTCCGGCTTTCCGTACGCACAGAAATCACATCGCCGGCGCGTACCTGGTATGAAGGAATATCGGTCTTGCGGCCATTCACCGTGAAGTGACCATGGCGAACCAATTGGCGCGCCTGCTGCCGAGAATCGGCAAAGCCCATGCGGAAGACCGTGTTATCCAGCCGCGACTCGAGGAGCTGCAGCAGGTTGTCGCCAGTCACGCCGCCCCTGCGGACAGCCTGTGAGTAAATCTTGCGGAATTGCGTTTCGAGTACGCCGTAATAGCGACGCACCTTCTGCTTCTCGCGAAGCTGGAGGCCATATTCCGATGGACGTCGCGTACGACGCTGCCCGTGCTGCCCTGGCGGATAGTTGCGCGGGGGTGACTTCCTGGTAATCGGGCATTTCGGCCCGTCACAACGAGCGCCCTTCAAATAGAGCTTGACGCCCTCACGCCGGCAAAGCCGGCACACTGGTCCTGTATATCGAGCCATTCCTCTTAGCGACCTTTCCTAGACTCGGCGCCGCTTGGGAGGCCGGCAACCATTATGCGGAATTGGAGTGGTATCAGTGATTGAGACGACCTGCACGCCGGCAGCCTGCAGGGCCCGGATCGCCATCTCACGCCCCGAGCCAGGGCCCGTAACGTAGACATCGACCTGGCGAAGCCCATGCTCCATTGCCTTCCGCGCTGCCTGCTCGGCGGTCACCTGGGCGGCGTACGGAGTGCTCTTGCGAGAACCCTTGAAGCCATTCGACCCGGCGCTCGACCAAGCGATGACATTACCGGCCGGATCTGTCAGGGTGACGATCGTATTGTTGAAGGTGGCTCGAATGTAGCCCTTACCGCGAGGGATGTTCTTGCGGTCTCTCCGCCGAATGCGTGTCTTACCGCTCTTGGCGGCCCCTCCCGATCGTCGACGCTCAGACATATCAGTCGTTTCTCCTCTACCAGCTCGTTCTTAATCCAGCCCAGCCATCAGGCGGGCGACGACTACTTCTTGCGAATACCAATGCCGCGCTTCGGTCCACGGCGGGTGCGCGCATTTGTGCGGGTGCGTTGGCCGCGCACAGGCATACCGCGCCGGTGGCGAATACCGCGATAACACCCAATATCCATCAACCGCTTAATGTTGAGTGAGACTTCGCGGCGAAGATCGCCTTCGACGCGGTACTCCTTATCGATAATCTCGCGAAGGCGATTGACCTCATCGTCGGTCAGATCGCGAACACGGGTATCCGGACTGATCCCGGTACGCTCGAGCAGAACTCGGCTGGTGTGCGGACCAATACCGTAAATATAGGGAAGCGCAGCTTCGACACGCTTCTCACGCGGAAGGTCGACACCGGAAATTCTCGCCATATCGCTCGTTCCTCTAACGCTCGTAGTGAGCGACTAGCCCTGACGCTGCTTGTGTTTCGGGTTCGGACAAATCACACGGACAATCCCGTGACGCCGAATTACCTTGCACTTATCGCATCGTCGCTTAACAGATGCAGCAACTTTCATCGAACTACCAACTTTCTCGTGTTTCACTCGGGGCCGGGCAATTTGCCCTCGATTTATCGAAATGAACTGCCCAGACGCACCAAGAGCGCACGCGTGGCGCGTGCGCAAGACAGGAAATCATACCACAACCGCCACGCGCTTCGTGAAGATCTCGGGCGGACCGTTCCTGATCAGAACCGTATGTTCAAAGTGTGCGGATCGGCTGCGATCTCGCGTGATGACGGTCCAGCCGTCGTCCAATTGCTGGGTTTCATCGCCCCCTATGTTGACCATGGGTTCGATAGCAATTGTCATCCCTTCGCGCAGCAGGACCCCGGTACCAGCCTGGCCGTGGTTAGGCACATGCGGTTCTTCCCACATCTGCCGCCCCACCCCATGGCCGCCATACTCGCGGACCATACCGAATCGCTGCTCAGTGACGTAGGACTCGATGGCGTGTCCAATATCGCCGAGCCGATTACCCGCTACAGCCTGCTCGATACCGAGATAGAGCGACTGCTCTGTAACCTCCAGAAGTCGCTGTGACTCGGCGTCGATGATTCCGACGGGATAGGTCCATGCGGAATCGCCGATGTACCCTCCGTACGTGGCTCCGATGTCGATAGAGATGATGTCGCCGTCTCGCAGGGTCTTCTTACCCGGAATTCCGTGCACAATTTCTTCGTTGATCGACGCACAGATCCGGCCCGTGAAGCCAAGATGTCCAAGGAACGTAGGCACAGCGCCGTGTTCCTCGATAACCTCTCGGACGATATCGTCCAGATCTTTCGTCGTCACACCAGGAACGACAGCGGGTTGCAAGCGTGCATGCGCCAGGGCCACGATGTGGCCGGCCTGACGCATGAGCTCGACTTCGCGCTCGTTCTTGATCGTGATGGCCATAGCAGGATCAGGCCTTTTGATTGATCGTCGCTGCCGAGACGGCATCGACGATCGTCTGTTGAACAGTTTCGACATGCTGGTTTCCGTCGACCGTGGTTACCAGTCTGCGGCTTTCATAGAAGTCGAGCAGTGGCTTTGTGAGGTCGTTATAAAGCTGGAGGCGTTTACGAATCGCGGTTGGCATATCGTCCGGGCGCTGTACCAACTCGCCGCCGCACTTGTCACAGATGCCCGACTCCTGGGTCGATTGGAAGGCGAGGTTATACGCCGCACCGCAATTTGTGCAGACGCGGCGACCGCTCATGCGCTCGACCAGGACTTCTTCCGGCACCGCAAGTTCGATAACGGCATCGATCTTCTGGTCCCGTTGTTCCAGGAGAAGATCGAGTCCGACCGCCTGAGTGGCTGTGCGCGGAAAGCCATCGAAGATGACTCCATGAACCCCGTCGGACGCGAGCTGATCTAGTCGCTCAGCGACGATGGCCAGCGTGATATCGTCCTCGACCAGATCGCCGGCCGCCAGAATTTCCTTAACTTTCAACCCCAGCGGAGTTTGCGCCGCGATTTCTGCACGGAAGAGGTCGCCAGTGGAGAGCTTGACGGCTCCGATTTTTGGCCCCAAAAGGTCGGCCTGAGTTCCTTTGCCCGAGCCCTGGGGGCCGATCATGATGATATTCATGCGTGAAATCCGTGTTCCAATTTCGGTTGCGCGGGCACCCGGCAGATTGCCAGGCGCCCAGAGCGAACCTATTGAATGAAGCCTTCGTAGTTGCGCATCATCAGCTGCGCCTCGAGCTGGCGCATGGTGTCGATTGCGACGCCGACCACAATCAGGATCGAAGTAGCGCTAATCAACAAGGTTTGAATCCCGGTGATCTGCGTGGCAATGAACGGCATGATGGCCACGGTGCCAAGGAAGAGGGCTCCGACCAACGTGATCCGCTGCAACACTTGCTGTAAATACACCGCAGTGTTCTTACCCGGGCGAATACCAGGAACAAATGCACCTTGTCGTTGCAGCGTTTCGGGAATCTTCTGCTGATAGAAGACGACCATCGTATAGAAGTACGTGAAGGCCACCACCAACAAGAAGTACACAACCTGATACCAGACGTTGCTCGGACTGAAGAAGCGTTGGAGATCGCCTCCAACTGTCCGGACCCAGTCACGGTTCGAGCTGGCCAGGAAGTTGGCGATCAAACCAGGCATCACCATGATGCTGACCGCGAAGATCAGCGGGATCATTCCCGCCGAGTTCACCTTCAACGGGATGAAGGATGTGTTGCCACCGTACTGCTTATTACCTCGAATGCGCTTGGCGTAATGGACCGGTATCCGGCGCTGGCCCTCGTTGATGTAGACGATGCCAACCACGGTACCAAGTGCGATGAGCACAAAGAAGACGGTTCCGATCAAATTTTGGGATGTCGAACCACTGGTAAGAAGGCCGCCGACCGCTTGCGGAAGGCTGGCGACGATACCGCCAAAGATGATGATCGAAACGCCGTTTCCGATTCCGTACTCTGTGATCAGCTCGCCCATCCAGACGAGAAGCATGGTGCCGGCCGTCATGGTCAGCAGCAATGCCGCACTCGGAAGGAACGTATCACGATGGAAGAGTCCAAAATCGGAGAGGATCGGCTCTCCACCAACACTGGTGCGCGAAAACAACAGTGCCTGGCCGTAGCCCTGCAGGAGAGCCAACGGAACGGTCAGGAAGTGGGTGTACTGGTTGATCTTGTTTCGGCCCTGCTGACCCTCGTTCGACAGCTCGTTCAACCGGGGAATAACCGGCGTCAGGAGCTGCATGATGATCGAGGCCGTGATATAGGGATACACCCCAAGCGCAACGATCGAGAAGTTGCGCAGGCCGCTTCCGGAGAAGAGGTTGAGCATACCGAGGAGCTGATTGCCCTCGATATAGTCTGCCAGGCCGTTACGGTTGACACCGGGCACCGGAATGCTGGCAATGATACGGAAGAGCACCAGAATCCCCAGCGTGAAGAAAATCTTCCGCCGGAGATCTGGAATCTTAAATGCCTGCGTTACCGCATCGAACATTTCGGCTCCCTAATAACTATTCGGCGTTGGTGACGTCGCTCCGCTTTTGCGGACCGCCCACCTTACCGAGTCGGGCGGCCTTGAGGTCACGATCGATCGACAGCTTGCGGTTGCGCGGGCGAGCGGTGATCCAACGGTCATTGCGCTCGAGGATGGTGACGGTGCCGCCAGCATTCTCGATCTGCTCTTTGGCGCCTTCGGAAATGGCGTGGGCGTGGAGCTCGATCTTGCCAGAGAACTCTCCGCGGCCAAGAATCTTGACCGGGAACTCAGGACCGCGCACCACACCCGCGGAAATAAGCGCTTCCGGCGTGATTGGTCCGTCGAGCTCAAGGGCTGCAATGGTATCGAGGTTCACGATCTCCCACGGAGTCGCGTAGATGTTGGTGAAGCCACGCAGGTACGGCATGCGCTTCTGGATCGGGAGTTGACCACCCTCGAATCCCGGTCGAACGCCACCACCAGCGCGAGCGTTCTGGCCCTTATGGCCCTTACCCGAGGTTTTGCCCTTACCGGATCCGATGCCACGCCCAAGGCGCTTCCGTCCTCTGTTGGCACCCTCGTTCGGTTTTAGATCATTCAAATTGATAGGCATCGTCTGTCTCTTTTCTCCAGGCGAGCGAATCGAACGCTCCTGGTCGGTATTACGCTTCGCCTTCTTGGACAACTACCAGGTGACGCACTTTGACGAGCATTCCGCGGGTCGACGGATTATCCGCCACCTCAACGGTCTGATTGACCCGGCGCAGCCCGAGGCTGGCGACGGTCATGCGCTGATCAGGGGGTCGGCCAATAAGGCTGCGAACCAGCGTTACTTTAATAAGATCCGCCTGCTCGGCATTCTTGACGTCTTTCATTAGATGTTGCTCCCGGCGGTGTCAGGCGCGGCCTTGCGGTAGCGCTGCAACTCATATTTGCGATGCCGGCGCCGAGCGATATCGCCAGTGTTTTCCAGCGATTGAAGAGCCTTCATCGTTGCGCGAGCCACGTTGACCGGGTTGTTACTGCCGTGCGACTTGGTGAGCACGTCACGAACTCCGGCCGCTTCGAGTACCGCTCGCACCGGACCACCGGCAATCACACCGGTACCGGGCGCGGCTGGCTTCAGCAGCACGATAGATGCGCCGTAGCTCTCGGTGACCTCGTGCGGAATGGTAGAACCATCCAGCGGCACCGTGATCAAGGTCTTCTTGGCCTGCTCGACACCTTTACGGATCGAATCGGGGACCTCACGAGCCTTGCCCATGCCTACCCCGACCTGTCCTTTGCCATTACCGACAACGATAAGGCTACCGAAGGCAAAGCGACGACCGCCCTTGACTACTTTGGCGACGCGATTGATCTGAACGACGCGCTCCTCGAACTCGGAACCACCATCCTGATCGTCGCCGCGCCGACGTGAATTTCTTTGATCTCGATCCATATTTTGCTCCGTTCGGCCGGTCCGCTGGCGCAAGCGCCAATTGCCGCCCTGGCTGCTAGAACTCCAGACCACCCTGTCGAGCGGCTTCGGCGACGGCCTTTACACGGCCGTGATAGAGAAAGCCCCCGCGATCAAAGACCACGGCAGTCACACCGGCTTCCTTTGCCCGCTCCGCGATAGTGGTGCCAACCACGGTTGCCCGCTCTGACTTGGTACCACCTTTTTCGCGGATAGCTGGCTCGAGGTCGCTGGCGGCAGCAATGGTGCGACCGGCAACGTCATCGACGAGCTGAACGTAAATGTGGGCCGACGAGCGGAACACATTCAGACGAGGACGTTGTGCGGTCCCCGACACCTTGGCACGAACGCGAACATGACGTCGCTTTCGCGGTGAGAGTGCCTTTCGATACTTGAGTCGCATGCTTGCTGCTTTCTCCCGGTGTTCCGGCTTGTGCTACCGGCGTCCTGGCTTGGGCTCAGGACCACCCTATTCCGTATGACGTGAAAACTACTTCGCCTTACCGGCCTTACCGGCCTTGCGGCGGACAACTTCGCCCTCGTAACGAATGCCTTTCCCCTTATAAGGTTCGGGCGGACGCACGCGGCGGATGCGAGCGGCTTCTTCACCGACCGCCTGCTTGTCGATACCGCTGATCGCCACTTTAGTTTGGCCATCGAGCGCGTAAGAGATGCCATCCGGCGCATTGAAGCGAACCGGGTGAGAAAATCCAACGTTGAGCACCAGATCTTTACCATCCATGGCGGCGCGATATCCGACGCCCTGGATCTCCAGATTCTTGCGGTAGCCATCAGTAACCCCGACGACCATATTATTGATCAGCGTCCGCGACAAACCATGCAACGAGCGGTTCTCGCGTGCATCGTTCGGGCGGCTGACGATCAGCGTGCCATCTTCGAGCTCAATGCCAAGCGCCGGCGGAGCGGAATAGCTCAGCTCACCCTTGGGACCATTGATGGTGATGACATTGCCTTTGGCGATATCTACCTTCACGCCCGAGGGAATCGCGATCGGTTTGCGTCCAATTCGAGACATTTCAGAACTCCAGCGCCGGCCCTAAAAGACCGTACACAAGACTTCACCGCCGATTCCTCGCCGCCGAGCCTCATAACCCGTCAACACGCCCTGCGGAGTGCTCACGATTGCAATACCGAGTCCACTCTTGACGCGGGGAATCGCATCCTTGCCGGCGTAAATGCGCAGGCCCGGTTTGCTGACTCGCTTGAGTTCGCGGATCGAGTGCGATTTATCTGCGCCGTAGCGCAAGGAAATCTTCAATACATCCTGCGGTCGCTGTTCGACGACTTCGTATCCGCCGATGTAGCCCTCTTCAGTGAGGATTTTGGCGATTGCGACCAGGACCTTCGTCGACGGCATGATAGCTTCCGATTTACGGGCCATGCCGGCGTTTCGAATTCGGGTCAGCATATCGCTGATGGGATCGTTGACTGCCATATGCTTGTTCTCCAGTTACTGGGAGTGGATCGTCCCTACCAACTCGACTTCGTCACACCGGGCAGCTTGCCGGATGAGGCCAACTCACGGAAGCAAATTCGGCACAAGCCAAATTTCCGCATGTATGCCCGGCTGCGTCCGCAGCGCTGGCATCGGTTGTGATGTCGGACCGAAAACTTCGGCTCTTGCTGGGATTTGACGATCCACGATTTCTTTGCCATTGGTTCCCCTTAGCTTACGCAGCGCTCTGCTGCTCGGTGCGGGCGAATGGCATCCCAAAGTTAGCCAGAAGCTGTCGCCCTTCATCATCGTTTTTGGCAGAAGTTACAATCGTGACTTCGAGCCCGCGGGTTCGGTCGATCTTGTCGTAATCGATCTCCGGGAAGATCAACTGCTCCCGGACACCGAGCGTGTAATTCCCGCGGCCATCGAACGAATTCGGTGAGATGCCCCGGAAGTCGCGGATACGCGGCAGGGAAACCGCAACCAGGCGGTCAAGGAACTCGTACATCATCTCGCCACGCAGCGTGACCATCGCGCCAATAGGCATTCCTTCGCGCAGCTTGAATGCCGCGATGGACTTCTTGGCCTTGGTGATCACTGGCTTTTGGCCAACGATCTGGGTGAGGTCGCCCACGGCGGCATCGATCGCTTTCGCGTTCTGGACGGCTTCGCCGAGACCGATGTTGACGACTATTTTCTCGAGTTTCGGTACTTGCATGACGTTGTCGTATTCGAACTCTTTCATGAGCGCGGGAACGATTTCCGCCCGATACTTCTCTTTCAGTCTCGCCATTTTTTCGAATCCTCTTACCGGTTAACGAACCGGCGAATCCATCACTCGAACGGGATACCGCCGGCGGCCTAATCCTGAGGCCGGGGGATGTCCTTCTCACAAGATTTGCAATAGCGCACGTTTTTGCCATCAGTGCCGGCGTGGATGCCTACGCGTGAGGGCTTGCCACAACTCGGGCAAACCAGCTTCACCTTCGCCACTGGAAGGGCAGCCTCGACCTCGATACGGCCGGCCTGTCGGGCGCGACCTCGCTTGACGTGCTTGATTACGATATTGACGCCTTCGACGATGACCTTATCGTCGTCTATCAAATTGATGCGGACCGTGCCGCGCTGGCCCTTATTGCGACCGGAGATCACTTCGACCTCGTCGCCGCGCCGAATCTTTTTCATCGAATTTCCTACCTCTTGTCGCTGGCTCGGCGAACGGGCCTAGAGCACTTCCGGCGCAAGCGAAACGATGCGCATATATTGCTTTTCGCGGAGCTCACGGCCTACCGGCCCAAAAATGCGAGTTCCACGTGGTGCGCCCTGCAAATTGATCAGTACGGCGGCGTTGTCATCAAACTTGATGTGGCTACCGTCCGGTCGGCCGTACTCCTGAGCCGTACGAACGACGACAGCGCGAACGACATCACCCTTCTTGACTCCGGAATTTGGCTGCGCCTGCTTGACTGACGCAATGATCGTGTCACCAACGCGCCCGTACTTCTTGGAAGCGCCGCCGAGCACGCGGATGCACATGATTTCTTTGGCGCCGCTGTTGTCAGCTACCCGAAGCCGGGTTTGTGGCTGAATCACCTCGATGATCCCTTTCTGCCGGAACGCCCAAGGCTCCCGGTTGACACTGCGTGTTCCTAAATCTGAATCGAGCGCTCGACAATCTCGCGAACGATCCAGTTCTTGTTCTTCGAAATCGGCCGCGTCTCCTCGATGCGGACGATATCCCCGGTCTTGCATTCGTTGTTGGCGTCGTGCGCCTGGAACTTGCTCGTCCGAGTGATGCGTTTGTGATACAGCGGGTGCCGGCGGACGTAATCGACCGCAACCACCACTGTCTTATCCATCTTGTCGCTCACAACGCGCCCTACCTTTTGGGTTCGTGGGGCAACGTCTCGCGTTTTCTCAGCTACCTCAGCCATATCAGTGGTTCCTCAGATCTCGTCGCTTAGTTACCGAGTTCCGCATCGAGAACCCGTTCGTGACGAATGGTCAGGATGCGTGCCAAATCCTTGCGGATGGTGCGAATTCGGGCGTTGTTCGTAAGTTGGCCCACCGACTCCTGGAAGCGCATGTTGCGCCATTCCACATGGAGATCGGTTTCCAGCTTGCTCAGTTGGTCAGCGGTCATCGATCGCATTTCTGCAGGTTTCATAATTCTTTCTCCCGGCCTAAGACGCGAGCTCGTCTTCGACCGTTTCGCCAATTCCGACTTCAGGCTTAGTCACGAATTTGCACTTGATCGGCATCTTCATGGCCGCGCGCCGGAGCGCTTCCTGGGCCTGATCCTGCGACACGCCGGAGACCTCGTAAATGATGCGGCCCGGCTTGATCACGGCCACCCAGTACTCCGGCGAGCCTTTTCCGGAACCCATACGGGTTTCGGCTGGCTTCTGAGTGATTGCCTTATCTGGGAAAATCCGAATCCAGACCTTACCACCGCGCTTCAAATAGTTCGTGATGGCTCGACGACCAGATTCGATCTGCCGGGCGGTGATCCAGGCATTGTCCATCGCTTGAAGACCGTACTCGCCGAATGCGATGGTCGAGCCGCGTTGGGCTTTGCCCCGTACCTTCCGCGGACGGAAGATCTTTCGATACTTTGTTCGCTTTGGCATCAACATGACAAAGTCCCTTTCTAGTCTCGCACTGGCAGAGCCAGCAGATCCGCGGCCAGAGCGGCATTGGAACGGCGGGACTCAGGGAGCACGTCACCCTTGTAGACCCAGACCTTGACGCCAATGCGGCCATAGGTCGTGTGCGCGTGAATCACGGCGAAATCGATATCGGCGCGAAGAGTATGGAGCGGTACGCGACCTTCCATCTCGACCACAGACCGACTCATCTCGGCGCCACCAAGGCGGCCGGAGAGGCGAATCTTGACGCCCTTGGCACCTCGGCGCATGGCTTGCTGAACGGCATGCTTCATGGCACGGCGATAGGAAACACGCCGTGCGATTTGCTCGGCAATGCTCTCGCCGATCAACGTGGCGTCGATTTCGGGCACCTTGATCTCTTCGATCTTCAGGTGCACCTTCTTGGAGAACTTCTTCTCCAGTTGCTGTCGGATCCGCTCGACATTAGCGCCCTGCTTGCCGATGACGATACCTGGCTTGCTGGTGTGCAATGTCACATCGACCTTATTGGCCGAGCGCTCGAGCTCGATGCGCGAGATACCGGCACGGGTGAGGTCTTTCATGATCATCTCGCGAATGGCGAGATCCTCATGCAATTGCTCGGTGTAATTGCGCTCGGCAAACCACTTCGAATCCCAGTCGCTAACGATACCCAGCCGGAAACCAACTGGATTTACCTTTCGTCCCATTATCGATCTCCTCGATCTTCGGCGATGACCGTGATCTTGCTGGTGCGGCGCTGGATGCGACCGACACGCCCACGGGCCTTGGCCTTGAAGCGGCGCATCGACGGACCTTCATCCACATAGATGGCCTTGATCCAGAGATCGTCCGGGTCGAGGTCGTAGTTGTTTTCCGCGTTCGCTGAGACCGACTTCAGGAGCCGTTCGACCTCGAATGCAGTCTTATTCGGCATGAAGCGCATGAGGGCTTGAGCCTCACTCACCTTCTTGCCACGGCACAAATCGATGACCAACCGGGCTTTGGTTGGTGAGACGCGCACCTTTTGTAGACTCGCAATGACTTCCATACTCTGCAATCCTCTCGTGCGAGACCGTTAGCGGCGCGCCCGTCGGTCAGCGTCTTTACCATGACCGCGGAACGTGCGAGTTGGCGCAAATTCACCTAACCGGTGACCCACCATGTGCTCAGTGATATAGACCGGCACATGCTGCCTGCCGTTGTGCACGGCGAACGTGTGACCCACCATATCGGGGAAAATCTGAGAGGCGCGCGCCCAGGTGCGCACGACCTTGCGATCTCCAGCTTTGTTCATCAGCGCAACCTTCTCGAGAAGGTTGTGGTCGATGTATGGTCCTTTTTTCGAACTTCTACCCACTTGATCCTCCGTCGCCAGGAGCTCCAAACGCTCGTGGCCGCCACCGGCTGCTTATCGTCGTCGCCCCTTGCCGGTGACACGTCGCCGGACAATCAAGGAATCGGTGCGCTTGTTCTTACGCGTGCGCTGAAACGCGGGCTTACCCCATTTGGTTTTGGGCTGGCCACCAATCGGCGCCTTTCCCTCACCACCACCATGCGGATGGTCGCGCGGGTTCATAACCGATCCGCGAACGGTTGGCCGCCGCCCCTTGTGCCGATTGCGTCCAGCCTTACCGATCACGACATTCTCGTGATCGACGTTTCCGACCTGGCCGAGCGTGGCCATGCAGTTGATATGAACGCGCCGCACTTCGCCCGAAGGCATGCGGAGCACCGCGTAGTTTTCCTGCTTACCCATGAGCTGGGCAGACGAACCGGCTGAGCGAGCGAGCTGGCCGCCGCCGCCTATGCGAAGCTCGATGTTGTGCACCTGCGAACCGACCGGAATGTTCCGGAGCGGCAGGGCATTTCCAGTCCGGATGGGGGCGTCTGGTCCGGCGACCACCATGTCACCGACCTTCAGGCCGACCGGCGAGATGATATAGCGCTTCTCACCGTCCACATAGTGCAGGAGTGCGATACGCGCCGAGCGGTTTGGGTCGTATTCGATTCCGGCGACTTTCGCGGGAACCGAAAGCTTGTCCCGCTTGAAGTCAACAATGCGATAGAAACGCTTGGCGCCACCGCCGCGGTGGCGAGTGGTGATGCGTCCGATGTTGTTACGCCCGGCGGTCCGCTTCAACGGCAACAGGAGAGATTTCTCCGGTTTCGTCTTGGTGATCTCGTCGAAGCCGCTCACACTCATCTGGCGGCGGCCCGGGGAAGTGGGTTTGTACTTGCGAACTGGCATGATCTGGCTCCTTCTTCCCGGGTCCCTAGACCTGCTCGAAGATGTCGATGTTCTGACCCGGATAGAGGGTCACGATCGCCTTCTTCCAGCCTGGCTTATGCCCCACGATGCGGCCGCCTTTACGCGACGCGTATCGTGATTTCGGCTTCGGTTTGACATTTAACGTGTTAACCGCCTTGACGCGCACGTTGAATGTCTTTTCAACGGCATCGCGGATCTGCGGCTTGTTTGCATCTGGGTCGACCTCGAAGGAGTACTGATTGTTCTCCTCGATTAGTCGGGTGTTCTTCTCAGTGATGAGCGGGCGTCGCAACACGCGCTCCATACGAATCTCGGCCATGGTTAGCTCGCAGCCTCCTCAGCCGCGGCCAACCGCGCCTGTTTCCAAACACTCGGCTCACGACCATCAACCGGAAGCGCAAGAAAACGCTCGATTAGCGGCACAGCATCCACCGAAATAACCACACGGTCGTATTTCAAAAGATCCCGGACATTGGCATAGCTGGCGAGGATCGTTTTGACATCCTGCAAGTTGCCGGTTGCCCGCTCGATGTTTTCAGTTTTCACCGATGACATGAACAGGACCGAACGCGCTTCTGGCAGATGCTTGATAGCTTCCAACCCCGCTTTGGTCTTCGGTTCCATATCCGCCAGATTCGTGACGAACGTCACCCGTCCATCGCGCAGCTTGGCTGAAAGGGCCGAACGCACGGCCAATCGGCGCATCCGCTTCGGCATTCGTTGGGTGTACTTGCGAGGATGGGGCCCGAAGGCCACACCACCACCAACCCAGTGCGGTGCGCGAATGGAACCCTGTCGCGCGCGACCGGTGCCTTTCTGGCGCCACGGCTTGCGGCCACCACCACGCACTTCGGCGCGCGTCTTGGTGTCAGCCGTGCCGACGCGGGCGTTCGCGAGCTGTCTCACCAGTGCCTGGTGCATTACAGCAATATTCGGTTCGATGTCCCAGACAGACTCGTCCAGATCGATCTCGCCGCTCTTCTTACCTGAAAGGTCAAAAATCTCGTGTTTCATCATCGTTCCTCAGGGTGTCCCAGCTAGGCCTTGGTGCCGGCTTTGACCGCGTTTCGAATGATGACGAGCGAATCGTTGTGTCCCGGGACTGAACCCTTGACCACCAACAGATTTCGCTCGGGATCGACCCGCAGCACTTCCAAACTCAGGACCGTCACCCGGTCGTTGCCCATCCGGCCCGCCATTCGCGTGCCCTTCCAGACACGACCCGGCGTGGCACTCGAACCGATGGAACCCGGCGCGCGCAGTCGGTCAGACTGACCGTGCGTCTTTGGACCACCAGCGAAACCATGCCGCTTGACGCCACCCTGGAAACCTTTCCCCTTAGAGGTGCCGGTCACATCAACCAGCTGTCCAGGTTTGAACACATCGGCCTTGAATACCTGGCCGACCTCGAGGTCATCGTAGCTATCAGCCTCGACTTCGCGCAGGCTGCGCGACTGAAAGCCGCTCGCCTTGCGATGCCCTTGTTCCGGGCGATTGAGGCGCTTGTCCAGACCGAAACCGAGCTGAACTGCCTCATATCCGTCTTTTTCTTCCGACTTCACTTGCGTGACCACATTGGGCCCGCATTCGATGACGGTTGCTGGGTAAACAATGCCGCTTTCGTCGAAGACTTGCGTCATCCCCAGCTTTTTTCCGACCATTGCCTGAATCATTGGCTCTCTCCTGATGCCAGGATGTTCGTGCAGCCCCGTGGCCGTCACGAACCTTCAGAGCGTAACTTCGAAAGATCTCGAACTACGCGTTACGAACTACAGCTTGATCTCAATATCAACACCGGCCGGCAGATTCAAACGCATCAGCGCACGAATCGTATTGCCGCTCGGCTCGAGTACGTCGATCAAACGCTTGTGAGTGCGAATCTCGAACTGCTCTTGTGAATCCTTATCGATGAACGGCGACCGAATGACGCAGAACTTCTCGATGCGGGTTGGCAAAGGAACTGGTCCCGCCACTTTCGCTCCGGTCGATTCCGCAGTCTCCACGATTTTTGCCGCCGATTGATCGAGAATTCGATGATCGTAGGCTTTCAGCCGAATGCGGATCTTCTGAGCCTGTTTCCGCTGGACCATTCCTTGCTCCTGCCTGTGAACCGTTGCTACGCTATTTACTCGATGATCGAGGTCACGACCCCGGCGCCGACCGTGCGGCCACCTTCCCGGATCGCGAACCGCAAGCCTTCCTCACACGCCACTGGCGTGATCAGCTCCACCGTCATCTGAATGTTGTCGCCCGGCATCACCATCTCGACGCCCTCCGGCAGCATGATGTTGCCAGTGACGTCGGTGGTGCGAATGTAGAACTGCGGCCGGTAGCCATTGAAGAACGGCGTGTGCCGTCCCCCTTCTTCCTTGCCCAGGACATAGACTTCCGCCGCAACCTTGGTGTGTGGCTTGATCGACCCCGGCTTGCACAGCACTTGCCCGCGCTGCACGTCTTCCCGCTCGACGCCGCGCAACAGCACCCCCACGTTGTCCCCGGCCACGCCTTCGTCCAACGTCTTCTGGAACATCTCTACGCCCGTCGCGATGACCTTGCGCTGCACGCCCAACCCGACGATCTCGATCTCATCGCCCACCTTGACGATGCCACGATCCACCCGCCCGGTCACCACCGTGCCACGTCCCTTGATCCCGAAGACGTCTTCGATCGGCATCAGGAACGGCTGGTCGATCGCCCGCTCCGGGGTCGGAATGTAGTCGTCGACCGCATTCATCAGCTCCCAGATCGGCGCATACTCCGGCGACTCCGGATCCTTGCTGTCGCTTTGCAGCGCGGCCAGCCCCGAGCCCTGGATGAAGGGGATGTCGTCACCGGGGAACTGATAACTGGAGAGCAGCTCGCGCACTTCCAGCTCCACCAGCTCCAGCAGCTCCGGGTCGTCCATCATGTCGACCTTGTTCAGGAAGACCACCATGGCCGGCACTTCCACCTGACGCGCCAGCAAAATGTGCTCGCGGGTCTGGGGCATCGGGCCGTCCGGCGCCGAGACCACCAGGATCGCGCCGTCCATCTGCGCCGCGCCGGTGATCATGTTCTTGATAAAGTCGGCGTGCCCGGGGCAGTCGACGTGCGCGTAGTGGCGCTTGTCGGTCTCGTACTCGACGTGCGAGATGGCGATCGTGATGCCACGATCCCGCTCTTCCGGCGCGTTATCGATACTGTCGAACGACCGGAAGGTCGCCTCACCCCGCAACGCCAGCGTCTTGGTGATGGCCGCGGTCAAGGTCGTCTTGCCATGGTCCACATGCCCAATCGTCCCAACGTTGACATGCGGCTTGTTGCGCTCGAATTTCTGCTTACCCACTTATCAGGTTCCTTTCGTTTCGAAAACCGCCCGAGCGGCTCGAATCCAATGTTGACTAGACGCGCCGGACCTTAGCGATCATCTCCTCCTGGAGACTCGCAGGCAACGGAGCGTAATGCTCGAATTCCATCGAATAGACTGCGCGACCCTGGGTAGCCGACCGGAGATCGGTGGCGTATCCAAACATCTGCGCCAGCGGCACAAACGCCCTCACAACCTGAGCACCCGAGCGCATTTCCATGCCCTGGATCTGTCCACGGCGAGAGTTGAGATCACCGATGACATCGCCCATGAAGTCTTCCGGCGTGTTGACCTCGACCGACATGATCGGTTCGAGAATGATCGACTTGCCACGGCGAACGGCTTCCTTGAGCGCCAGAGAACCAGCGATCTTGTAGGCAATTTCCTTCGAGTCGACATCGTGATACGAGCCATCGACGAGCGTGGCTTTGATATCGACAAGCGGATAGCCCGCCTGTCCGCCAGTAACAAGCGCTTCGCGAATACCTTGGTCGATCGGACCGATGAACTCGCGAGGAACCGAACCTCCGACGATCTTATCTTCGAAGACATAGCCGCTGCCGCGCTCCAAAGGTTCGAAGATCACGACGGCGTGACCGTACTGTCCCGCACCGCCGGTCTGGCGAATGTGCTTGCCTTCGGCTCGCACCTGAACCGTGATGGTTTCACGGAAGGCAACCTGAGGGCGACCTACGTTCGCGTCGACACGGAATTCGCGCAGGAGACGGTCGACGATTACTTCGAGGTGGAGTTCACCCATTCCATCGATCAGTGTCTGACTGGTTTCATCATTCGTGCGAACGCGGAAGGTCGGATCCTCTTCAGCCAGGCGGCTGAGCGCGGCGCCCATCTTGTCCTGATCAGCACGAGTCTTCGGCTCGATAGCAACCGAGATGACCGGCTCCGGGAAGACAATCGACTCGAGAACGATCGGATTTGCAGGATCGCAGAGAGTGTCTCCGGTGAAGGAACCCTTCAAACCGATAATCGCAACGATATCGCCGGCTTTCGCCGTTTGCAGTTCCTCGCGAGTGTTGGCGTGCATGCGCAGCAGGCGGCCAATACGCTCACGATCACCTTTGGTCGAATTGAGTGCATAACTACCGGACTCGAGGCTGCCAGAGTAGATGCGGACGTAGGCCAGCTTGCCAACATGCGGATCGGCCTGGATTTTGAAGACCAAACCGGAGAACGGCTCGCCCAGGTCAACCGAGCGAATTTCTTCTTCTTCGGTCTTCGGATTGATACCCGTGACCGGAGGAATATCGTTCGGCGAGGGGAGATAGTTCACGATGGCGTCCAGCATCGACTGCACGCCCTTGTTCTTCAGCGCGGAACCGCACAAGATCGGAACCAGCTGCCCAGAGAGGGTCGCAGCGCGAAGACCGGCTCGGAGCTCATCATTCGTGAACTCCTCGTCATTCAGGTAGCGCTCCATCATGTCTTCGTTGGTTTCGGCAATAAGCTCCACCAACGTACGACGTGCGGCTGCGGCTGATTCAGCCAATTCGGCCGGGATTGCGACGACTTCGATGTTCTGACCGAGATCATCGTGGTAGATCGTGGCGTAGCCCTCGATGAGGTCGATCACACCGAGAAACGCCGCCTCGGCTCCGATCGGCAATTGCACGGGAGCCGGCTTGGCCTTGAGACGATCGACGATCATCTCGAGGGTTCGTTCGAATGACGCGCCAGTACGGTCCATCTTATTGATGAAGCAGAAGCGCGGCACCGAATATTTGTCGGCTTGACGCCAGACGGTTTCGGACTGCGGCTCGACACCGGCGACGGCGTCGAAGACCACCACTCCGCCATCCAGGACACGCAATGATCGCTCTACTTCGACCGTGAAGTCGACGTGACCGGGCGTGTCGATAATGTTGATCGTGTGATCTTTCCACATACAGGTCGTGGCGGCAGAGGTGATGGTGATGCCGCGCTCGCGCTCCTGGACCATCCAGTCCATGGTTGCGGCGCCTTCATGCACTTCACCCGGGCGATGCACGCGACCGGTGTAGAAGAGGATGCGTTCGGTGGTGGTCGTCTTGCCCGCGTCGATATGAGCGATGATGCCAATATTTCGCGTCTTCGTGAGCGACAAATTTTGATGGTGTGCTGGCAAGGTTGCCGTGCTCGTACTCATTGCGTCTGGACTGTCCTGCTCGCGCGCTTCAAAAGGTTTCCGCTCCTGAATTAGTAGCGGTAATGAGCAAAGGCGCGGTTCGCCTCAGCCATACGATGCGTATCTTCGCGCCGCTTGATCGTGGCGCCCTGCCCGTTGGCAGCATCCAAAAGTTCGTTGGCCAGCTTCTCAGTCATCGTGCGACCGGAGCGGCCACGTGCCGACGTGAGAATCCAGCGAATCGCCAGACTCTGGCGACGGCGTCCTTCGATCTGGACCGGCACCTGGTAGGTAGCGCCACCGACTCGACGAGGCTTGACCTCGAGGAACGGAGTGGCGTTGGTCACGGCCTGCTCGAAGACTTCGAGCGCACCCCGCCCAGAGCGCTCTTCGACGATGGCGAGGGCGTCGTACATCATGCGCTCAGCGAGACCCTTTTTGCCCCGCTCCATGAGCTTGTTGATGAACCGGGAAACCAGCTCGCTTTGGTATTTCGAATCTGGCACCGGTACTCGCGGCTCGATCTTGGTCCGACGCGGCATAGCTCTCTCTCGCCTCCGATTGGTTCCTGTCGCTCGATCCGGACCAGCCGGCGCGACGTCGTACTTCTCACAGTCTCGTAATCAGACGAAAAAGCGGTAGACGCAAATCTGCGTCGTTCCGCTTTCTCAGTCGTGTCGTCTCAGTTCTGCGTACGCAGAGTCACCAGAGGGGTTCCACACGTGGAACCGAAGCTCGAAATTCGAGCTACTTCTTTGGCGCCTTGGTTCCGTACTTCGAGCGTCCGTTTTTGCGGTTTTCGACACCGCGGGTATCCAGGGTTCCACGGACGATGTGGTAGCGAACGCCGGGAAGGTCTTTGACCTTGCCGCCACGCACCAGCACCACCGAGTGCTCCTGAAGATTGTGACCCTCGCCCGGAATGTATGCCGTTACTTCCATATGATTGGAAAGACGCACACGGGCGATTTTACGCAACGCGGAGTTGGGCTTCTTGGGCGTCATGGTTTTGACCTGGGTGCAAACGCCGCGCTTCTGGGGAGCCCCCTGAGAACGACGGGTACGACCCGCATATCGACCAAGCGCATTGTTGGTAAACCCAAGCGCTGGCGATTTGGTCTTCTTCTTGACGCTCTTCCGGCCCTTCCGGACCAACTGATTAATCGTCGGCACAACTGACTCCTATTACAGACAAGCGGCTTGCCAATACCGTGCTCTACGGAAACGATCTGCCCGCAGCTGCGGCGCCACTCGCCCGGCAAGGTTCGGCACCCCGCACATATACGGGCTGCAAATCCTCACGACATGACCGCCTTTCGGCGGCCACAGCGGGAGATTCTACCGTGCTGGCAACATCCGCGTCAAGGTAAATAACATTTTTACACTCGGAACGTCCGTTGAGCCCCAGTATACCCTTGGAGCGTTCCCTTATGACAAAAACCACTCACACTGTCTAAAGCGGGCAGTCACAATCTGAGAATCCCCGCGTGGGGCACGTCCAGAGCATGGAATCGGACGCGAGTTCGTCTCGGTCACTGGGGAATCTGGAGCCGATCGAAGTCAATATCGCGCTGATCCAGGCACATAAGGGTCACTGGTAACTCTTGCTCATGCATCTGAGCGGCCCTGCACAGCGCTGTCTCAACTAACAAGCCCGATGTATTCCGAAAGGGTGTAGTAGCCGGAGAGGTTGATGCGCGTCAAATGGTATGGGTCGAGCGCTGGAGTGAACTTGAGTGGTCCGCCCCAGGCGTCTACGGCATTGGTGAACCCAAGATCCGCAACGATTCCCATCGTGGTCTGGTTGTACGCCCCATATGGATAGGCAAAGCAGGTCAAGGGATGACCGACGATCCGTTCGAGATATTGCTTATTGGATCGGATTTCGGTTAACTGGGCCGCGTAGCCTAATCCGGTCAGGTCGGCATGAGCGACAGTGTGACCGCAGACTTGCCCCAATCCGTCCATGGATCGAATGGTTGCCTCAGAATATGGCAGTCCAGGTCCGGTTAAATACCAGACGCCAGCAAAACCGTATTGGTCGAGAATCTGTTTGAAAAGGACATCCGATGAATTGCCGTCGTCGATGGTGATCATGATGGGCTTGGCGGGGAGCGGGCTCCCATTCGTGAGGTACGCCATGATGTCATCTGGCGTGACCGACGTGTATCCATTGGCCGCCAGCCAGGCGATCTGATTTCGCAGCGTCTGCTCTGTGACTTGATAGAGCCCAGGCGTCGAGGCGATGCGGTGGTACATCAGGACTGGTATTTCGAGCGGCGCAGCTCCAGGCGGAACTCCGGTCCCAGCAAGGTAGGCACTACTAACCCAACCGGTGACATCGTTATATCGAACTTGATGGTACCCAGCCGCAACGGCACCGGTGAGGACGACCTGTCTGCCGGCCGGGATCACCAGGATGACAGCTTGGGCCGTGTGCGGCCCCTGGCGTAGATTCACGTTCGCAGTGGTCGTGGTCACCGAGTCGCCGACGGATAGCGGTTGAAGGTAGGTGCCATAAGCCCAACCGGAATATCCCCCGTAACTTACCTGCTGGAATCCCGACAGCGAACTCCCAAGCAGATCGACGACCCCGCCCTGAGGAATGATCGTAATCACGGGGAAGTTGGTCCCCGCTCCTGATCGGAGGTTGAGCCGCGCATTGGTTTGCGCCCTGGAAACCGTGACGATCGGGGTGACGCCGGTATTTGGAGTTGAGATCGGCGTGATGGTAGGTGCAGGAGACGGTGACGGAAGTGCTTCGACGAGCGTGAGGTACTGACTCGAAGCCCAGCCCATCGTGTTGTTGTAGGCAAGGCGCCAGAAGCCGTCTTGAGTTTCCCCAGTGATCACCACAATTGTTCCTGCAGGCATCACCGCCAATCGTGCGTACGTGGTCGCAGGCCCTGCGCGTAGGCTGAGTGCAACACGCACACGCGCAGAGGCCCCCGGACCCATTATTGGAACAGAGGATTGCAGATACGGGCCAAATGCGTATCCGGCCGAGCCGTCGTAAGTTACTGGATACCAGTCTCCGATCGGCGCTCCGGTAAGCTCAACAGTTGCGCCATTTGGGATGGTAAGCAGGATGGATGAAGACGTCGACGGCTGCTCTCGCAAATTGAGTGCTGCGATTGTCGTGGCAGTTTGCGCGGCCAGTACCACTTCTGTAGGCGTCAGCGGCACAAGCAGCGGGAGCAGAATGATCAGGGCGCCAACTAATCCAAGAAGCCGAGAACCAGGAGCGAGCGACCGCATCGAAACGACCTCCACATCGAACCCGGGTGGCTGAGGTCGCAACACGCAATCTCATGGATCAGGCGACAACGCGGCCAAACTCGGGGTAGACGCCGTCAGTCGCTCGTTCACACGCGGGGGTTTATTTGTTGTTCGTTCCGCGGATTCTAGCAAGAATGAAGAGAACGGACTACCCAGTTCGGACACGGTCCAAGATGGGACCACGCTTCAATAAGTGAAGAGTCGCCACCCGTGGGTGGCGACTCTTCGTCCGATCAGATGAAGTTAACGAGTGGCTACGAAGTTGCGTCCTCTTCAGGGGTCCATGACTGGAACCCCGCGAGATCGCCTTCGCCCACTTCGCCGTTGGAGTCGCTCGTTCCGGCGATGAGTCCGCCAGTCATCAGATCCTGAAGATCCTCTTCCTCGGCCGGCTCGACGACGGCAACGGTGCCACCATCGATCATGTTCGTGAGGTTCGCCTCATCCAGATCGCTCGTTCCAGCCGAGGCCGGGCCGAAGAAGCCCGAGCCAGCCGGAATCAGCTTGCCGATGATCACGTTCTCCTTCAAGCCACGCAGCTGATCGACCTTACCATTGATGGCAGCCTCGGTCAGCACACGCGTCGTCTCCTGGAAGGAAGCCGCCGCGAGGAAGGAATCGGTCTCCAACGAGGCCTTGGTGATACCCAGCAGAACCGGCATGGCCGTCGCTGGCTCACCACCCTGCGCGAGGATGTCCTCGTTGATCTGGTTGAACTCGAATCGGTCGATCCGCTCGTCTTGCAGGAAATCGGTGTCGCCCGGGTAGATGATGCTGACCTTGCGGAGCATCTGCCGACAGATCACCTCGATGTGCTTGTCGTTGGTAGACACACCTTGCGACTTGTAGACCTTCTGGACCTCATCGATGATGTAGCGCTGAACATCCTCGCGACCGCGAGTCAACAACACCTGCTGCGGATCCTTTGCCCCATCGGTCAGCTGCTGACCGGGGAGGACATGATCGCCATCTTCGACGAAGACGTGGTACGAGATTGGTACTGGGTACTCATCCCGCTCCTCGTGTTCGTTGCGAATGTAGATCGTGCGACCGTCGAGGAAGAAGATGCCGTCAATCGGCGAGTACTTCTTCGAACCATCCGGACCTTCCGCAATCGCAGTCTTTTCTTTCACAACGACCTGACCATCGGTCAAGGCCGGTTGCCAACCGTCTCCCAGCACGTGCGCGTGAGAATCCTGCTCGGTGCTGCTGATGATCAGCTTCCGACCGTCATCCGCCTGCTCGAACGTGACAATTCCTTCGCGCTCGGCGAGGCGAGCGGATGCCTTCGGTTGCCGCGCCTCGAAGAGCTCCTCGACTCTCGGCAAACCGGTGGTGATGTCGGCACGCGCCACACCACCAGAGTGGAAGGTGCGCATGGTGAGCTGCGTGCCCGGCTCGCCGATCGACTGGGCAGCGACGATACCAACTGCCTCACCCAAATCGACAATGTTTCCGGTCGCAAGATTGCGACCGTAGCAGAGCCGGCAGACACCGTGAACCGCTTCGCAGGTCAACACGGAGCGAACGTGCACTTTCTCGCCGGTCGCGATGACTTCGGCGACCAGGTCACGGTTCGACCCATCCTCCTGCTCGATAAGATCGGCGAGCTCAGTTCCGGTATCCGCGATGAGTTCACCGGTGTTCGGATCGTAGACCGGTGACGCCAGGATGCGCCCAATGATCTTCCCACGGAAGTCTTCTGGCGAAATGGGCTTGCCCTCGCCATCGGTCCATTCGATAAGGAGACCGTGGTGTGTACCGCAGTCCTGAATATTGATGATCACGTCCTGCGCCACGTCAACCAACCGGCGGGTCAGATAACCGGAGTCGGCGGTTCGGAGCGCGGTGTCGGCCAATCCCTTACGGGCGCCGTGCGTTGAGATGAAGTATTCGAGCACGGTCAGACCTTCGCGGAAATTCGATTTGATGGGAATTTCCACGATCTTGCCTTGCGGATCGAGCACGAGGCCACGCATACCAGCCATCTGGCTGATCTGGTTCATGTTTCCCTTCGCGCCAGAGTCGGCCATCATGTAGACCGCGTTCTGTCCCTTAAGGCGCTCCTCGATGTCCCGTTGCAGGTCGTCGCGGCACTTGTTCCAGATCGCCTCGATTTCGCGCAAGCGCTCATCCTCGGTCATGAGACCGCGCTTGTACTGCCGGTCGACCTTGTCGGCGGCTTCTTCAGCGATACCAACCAACTCGGCCTTGATCGGCGACTGCGTCACGTCCTCCACGGAGATGCTCATGCCGCCGCGGGTGGAATATTTGAAGCCAACCTTCTTGATCTCGTTGACGACGTTTGCCGTGTCGAACGGATCGCTGAAGTGCTTGTAGCAATCAGCTACCACCTTGCGGACTTGCTTCCGGTCCATAGTGTGGTTGTAGTACTTGCCCAGCGACACCGGCAGTGCGAGGTTGAAGATCGCCCGACCGACGGTCGTCTCGATCAACTTGGACTCGCCCGCATCGCGATCGGTCAACACCTGAATCGTCGCCTGAAGATCGACTACGTCCAGGTCGTAGGCTAGCTGAACTTCTTCCAGTGAACCGAAGAATTTTCCGTACCCCTTCGGCAGGGTACCGTTGAGCAGATCCTGCTCGTAGTCGCGCTCACTGGTCATGTAATAACAACCAAGCACGATGTCCTGCGTCGGCGAGACAATCGGTTCACCGTTCGACGGCGAAAGCAGGTTGCGAACCGAAAGCATGCGAGCCCGGGCCTCGGACTGTGCAGCCTTGGAAAGCGGCACGTGAACCGCCATCTGGTCACCGTCAAAGTCCGCGTTGAACGCGGTGCAGACGAGCGGATGCAACTGAATGGCTGAACCTTCGATCAACCGGACGCGGAACGCCTGGATACCAAGGCGGTGCAGGGTCGGAGCGCGGTTGAGCAGCACAAGATGGTCCTGTATGACCTCTTCGAGCACTTCCCAAACGCGCTGATCGACGCGCTCTACCAATCGCTTGGCGGCCTTGATGTTATGGGCATGCCCATGATCGACCAATTTGCGCATGACAAATGGCTTGAAGAGCTCGAGCGCCATTCGCTTCGGCAGTCCGCATTCGTCGAGGGCCAGGTCTGGTCCGACCACGATGACGGAACGTCCGGAATAGTCGACGCGCTTGCCGAGCAAGTTTTGCCGGAAACGGCCTTGCTTGCCCTTGAGCATGTCGGAAAGGCTCTTCAGCTTGTGCTTTCCGGAACCGGAAACTACGCGGCCACGGCGGCCGTTATCGATCAGCGCATCGACAGCCTCTTGCAACATGCGCTTCTCGTTCCGAACGATGATGTCCGGCGCGCCAAGCTCGATCAGTCGCTTGAGACGGTTGTTTCGGTTGATGACGCGGCGGTAGAGATCGTTCAAGTCGGAGGTTGCAAAACGGCCACCGTCGAGCTGGACCATCGGTCGGAGCTCGGGCGGGATGACCGGCAGCGCTGAGAAGATCATCCACTCAGGACGATTGCCACTCTTGCGCAGAGCCTCGACTACACGCAAACGCTTTGTTGCCTTCTTGCGCTTGGCATCTGAAGACGCCTGCATCTCGTCGCGCAACTGAATTGCCAGTTGATCGAGATCGAGGGAGTTGACCAAATAGTCGTAGACCGCCTCAGCTCCCATGGCAGCCCGGAATACACCGGCAGGGGTAACCTCCTGCAGTTCGCGATACTGGGTCTCTGAGAGGATCTGGAGCAGCTTGAGATCGGAAACGGCGCGGATTGCGTCGTCCCGCTCACGCTCGAGCTCGCGAACCTGCTCGGTCAAACGGTCGGTGATGCGCTGCTGCGCGGCTTCGAGCTCCTGCGTGGCCAGGTCTTTTCCGGCGTCTGCCAGGGCTTCAGCACCCGATGCGCTGTAATCCGCGGTCTCTTCGATGCGCGTCTTTTCATTCAAATAGGTCTCGTCCAGGAGGGCGAAGCGATCCTCGTTGATAGCTTCGTCCGGCTCGACGATGGTCACGCCTCGATAGGTATACGCAGAAACTGCAGCGCCACCTTCGAGCAACTTGAGCTTCTTCGTGAGCGTCGTGTGCTCGCGCTTGAGCGCGGCAAGCGCCTTCTTCTTCTCGTCCTTGACGTCCTTGGTCGATCGCGTCTCACCCTCGGTGAGCACTTTAATCTCGGTGCCCGTCGACTCGGCCAGCTCCTTGAGCTCACCGTTGGCGCCTTCGGTCAGCTCTTCAACCGACTCCTCATGGACGTCACGGATTTCCTGAATGGCGGATTCCTGCGCTTCGGTATCGACATGAGTGACCAGATACGAAGCGAAATAGAGCACCCGCTCGAGGTTGCGCGGAGAGATATCGAGCAGCAAACCAAGGCGGCTCGGGGTGCCTTTGACGTACCAGATGTGCGCGACCGGAGCGGCGAGCTCGATGTGGCCCATGCGCTCGCGACGAACTTTGGCACGTGTGACTTCTACACCGCACTTGTCACATACGGTGCCGGCATGGCGGATGCGCTTGTACTTTCCGCAATAGCACTCCCAGTCCTTGGTTGGACCGAAAATACGCTCGCAGAAAAGTCCCCCATGCTCGGGCTTGAGAGTTCGATAGTTGATGGTCTCTGGCTTGGTGACTTCCCCATACGACCAACCACGAATCGACTCAGCCGATGCAAGGCTGATTCGAATCGCATCGAAATTATTCACGTCAAGAACGCGACCACGATCACGACGGTCTCCACGGCTAAATCCGCGGGACTGGCGCTCGCTGGAGCCGAATGACGACTCTGATGTCTGCGTCGCTTCTCGAAACGCGGTGTCTGACATAGATGCGAACCTTTCCAGGTTGCCGCCGGGAGGGCCAATACTCCAACTCCCGGCGGCCAAATGTGACGTTTCTACGACGGGGTGAACGATGTTCCGAGAAGGGAATTTATCCCTCGGATCGTTCGAACCCACTCAAATTGATACGGTCGAGGTTCGACAGGAGATCGCGAGACGTGTCTTCCGTGAAGTCGACGGTCTCTTCGTTCTCGTTGATGACATCGATGGAAAGTCCGAGGGAGCGAAGCTCCTTGACCAGAACCTTGAACGATTCCGGCACCCCTGCCTCACCGATCTCGTCACCCTTGACGATGGCCTCGTAGGTCTTGACGCGACCCACGACATCGTCGGATTTGACGGTAAGCATTTCCTGAAGTGTGTAAGCCGCGCCGTATGCTTCCAGCGCCCACACTTCCATCTCTCCGAAGCGCTGCCCGCCGAACTGCGCCTTACCACCCAACGGCTGCTGAGTGACGAGCGAGTACGGACCAGTTGACCGGGCGTGGATCTTGTCCTCCACCAGGTGAGCAAGCTTCAACATGTAAATGATGCCGACGGTAACCGGGCGATCGAACTTTTCGCCGGTGCGGCCGTCGTAGAGATCGACCTTGCCGTCCGGCGGGAGCCCCGCCTCGATCAGGGCATCGCGGATTTCTTCTTCCTTGGCGCCATCGAAGACCGGCGTTGCAACGCGGAAGCCGAGTCGCTGTGCCGCCCAGCCGAGATGCGTTTCCAGCACCTGACCGAGGTTCATGCGCGACGGCACACCGATTGGGTTGAGGATGATGTCGACCGACTGGCCATCGGGCAAGTAGGGCATATCCTCGATCGGCAGGATGCGGCTGATCACACCCTTGTTGCCGTGGCGGCCGGCCATCTTGTCTCCCTCGGAGACCTTGCGCTTCTGCGCGATCGCTGACGCGAACCATCTGGTTGACACCCGCCGGCAGCTCGTGATCGCTGTTCTCGTCCCGGCGGAACAGTCTTCACGTCGATGACCTTGCCGTGGACGCCGTGCGGCACGCGCAGTGAGGTGTCTTTCACCTCGCGCGCCTTCTCACCGAAGATTGCGCGGAGGAGTCGCTCTTCCGCGCTCAGCTCGGTCTCACCACGCGGGGTGACCTTACCGACCAGGATGTCGTTCGGGCGTACCTCTGCGCCGATGCGAATGATGCCGCTCTCGTCGAGGTCTGCCAGGCTTCCTCGCCGACATTCGGGATGTCGCGGGTGATCTCTTCCGGTCCGAGCTTGGTGTCGCGCGCTTCGGTCTCGTACTTCTCGATGTGGATCGAGGTGAAGACGTCGTCGCGCACCAGGCGCTCGCTGAGCAGGATGGCGTCCTCGAAGTTGCCACCCTCCCAGGGCATGAAGGCGACGAGCACGTTCTGACCCAGGGCCAGCTCACCATTCTCGGTCGACGATGAGTCGGCGATGAATCTGATTGACCGTGACCCGGTCACCACGGTGAACGCTCGGGCGCTGGTTGATGCAGGTGTCCTGGTTCGAGCGGACGAACTTCTGCAGGCTGATAGATGTGGGTTCGGCCGTCATCGTCCACGAGCTTGATCTGCGCGAGCGTTGACATCCACCACTTCAGCATTATGTCGCGAGACCACCACCTGGCCGGAGTCGCGCGCCGCCTGATACTCCATGCCGGTGCCGACGATCGGCGCTTGCGGTCGAAGCAGCGGCACTGCCTGGCGCTGCATGTTCGCGCCCATCAGCGCGCGGTTGGCATCGTCGTGCTCCAGGAACGGAATCAGCGCCGTCGCCACCGAAACGACCTGCTTCGGCGAAACATCCATGTACTGGACACTTGCTCGCTGGAATGACCGGGAAGCGGTGACCACCGCCGTGCCGCACCGTCGACGTTCTCCGGAATCGATGCGGATCGTGCTCATCGAGCGGCGGTGTTCGCCTGGGCGATCATCACGCTGCTCTTCGCGGTCGGCCGAGAGGTAGTCGATGATGTGCGACGCAACCGGCTTGATGCGCACAGCTGGACACCGGCTTCCTTGCATGGTCGCCAGCATGTCGGCTCGTCGATCGTCGCGCCTTTTGTACCGACGACCGTACCGCCCGTCTCCGGATCGACCGCATCTTCGCGCAGGATCTGACCGACCAGCGGTCGATCATCGGGATCCTCAAGGACAGATCGTGGAGATCACGCGCCGGTACGGCGTCTCGATGAAGCCGTACTGATTGATCTTGCCGTAGGTCGCCAACGAACCGATCAGACCGATGTTCGGACCTTCCGGCGTCTCGATCGGGCAGATCCGGCCGTAGTGAGACGGGTGAACGTCGCGCACGTCGAATGCCGGCGCGATCGCGGCTAAGACCACCGGGTCCGAGGGCCGACAGGCGCCGCTTGTGCGTCAGCTCGGCCAGCGGATTGGTCTGGTCCATGAACTGCGACAACTGGCTGCCACCGAAGAACTCGCGCACCGCCGCCATCACCGGCCGGGTGGTGCTGATCAGCGCCTGCGGCGTCACCGTCTCCGGATCCTGGATCGTCATGCGCTCGCGGATACCGCGCTCCAGGCGCTGGAACCCGGTGCGCACATGCATCTGGATCAACTCGCCGACCGCGCGGATGCGGCGATTGCCAAGATGATCGATGTCGTCCGGCTCGCCCATACCGTTGTTGAGCCGGATCATCTCGCGAATGATCTCGACGAGATCCTCCTTGGTCAGGATTCGCTGGCGAGGCCTCTCGCTCAGTATCGCGGTCGTCCGAGTGCAGCCGCTGATTCAGCTTGTAGCGACCGACCCGCGCCAGATCGTAGCGGCGGTCGTTGAAGAACAGGTTCTCGAGCATCTGCACCGCGTTGTCGCGCGTCGGCGGATCGCCGGGACGCAAGCGGCGATAGAGCTCGATGAGCGCCTCGTCTTTGCTCTTGGTCGGCTCCTTTTCCAGCGTCGCCTGGATGTAGCGGCGATCCTCGCTCGGTATCGACGTCGGCGAAGAGTTCCAGCAGATCTCGTCGGATTCGATAGCCAATGCGCGCGCAGCAGGATCGTGACCGGCATCTTGCGCTTGCGGTCGACCTTGACCGAAATGATGTCGCGATTCGAGGTCTCGAACTCGAGCCAGGCCCCGCGGTTCGGGATCAGCTTGGCAGATGTCAGCAGCTTGCCCGTTGCCGGATCGGGATCCCGATCGAAATAGACGCCCGGCGAGCGCACGAGCTGCGAGACGACCACGCGCTCGGCACCGTTGATGATGAACGTGCCGTCGGTGGTCATCATCGGGAAGTCGCCGAGGAAGATGCCGTCCGGTCCGGTCTCCTTGATCTCGCCGGTTTCCTGCATCACCAGACGCGCCGACACCCGCAACGGGGCGGCGTAGGTCATGTCGCGCTCGCGGCACTAGACCTCGCACGACGCGCGGGTCGATCTTCGCCCGATCCCTGCTCTTCCCCTTCGGCATTCGCTGCCAGGGCGGATCGAACCGGGGATCGAAGATGGAGAATCCATCTTCTTGTGGTGGTCGGTGATCGGCGAGATCTCTCGAGCAGCTCGCGCAGCCCCTCGCGGAGGAACCACTCGAACGACTCCATCTGGACCTGGACGAGATTCGGCATCTCGAGCACGGTCGGAATGCGAGAATAGGTTCGTCCGCCCGATGCCGATGTTCGATGATACCTGCCGATCAGCACTAACGATCGGCGGAAGCTCAGCAACGCTCCCGTTGACTCTTGCCATTTAGCAAGCCTCCAGTAGAGTGAGATGACGGACACACGTTTGTGTTCGTTTTCCGACGGCGGTCAGAGCGACCGCGGTATGGGGTCCAATTCGCCGCGGGTGGTTCCTTTTTCTTCTGGTGTCGGGCGTCGATCCTGGT